>SWDI01000001.1:0-102980 GCA_005116955.1 Nitrospira sp.
GTGAGTTTCGCAACTCTATGAATTCTATGAGTATTCATATTCGGTGAGCCAATTCTATTCCAATGTTCAATGTTGGTCAAATATTTTACAAAAAACTCTTGACACACTGGACATATATGCCTTATACATTAGACATACTTATGACAGACATTGAACTTCCTGCAATGGAGGTCATCATGGCGAGAGCGGAGCAAAGAGCGAGAGTCGGTGAACTTAGAAGTCAATCAGACTTCTCTCCAGCACGGTGTCAATCAAACTGCCGCAGGTGTGGTGGTCTTATGGTGAAGGAAGTCTCTATGGACCTGTGGAATAGCACGAGCGAATTGGAATGCGTCACAAGACGCTGCGTGCAGTGCGGTGACATCATCGATGCCATCATTCTGAGGAATCGCTCAATTCATCACCAGACAGTAGCGACACAGCATCGGTCGGCATCGGTCCATTGAGGAAATAGATTGAGTTGCACTTAAACACGCGAACGAAATCGCGTCTGTATCGAGGGAGGATGTCATGACAACAAGGAGCACATTGAGAAATGAGTTGATCACCCGAGCCATAGGAAAGGAAACCGAGGCGTACTTCATCTTGGAATTGGCCTGAGAAATGGCCAAGCATTGGAATTCGTTGAGATAATCACAGTTGCATTTTTGCTGTACCAGGGTGGTCCTGGTGTTCCAAATCAAGGAGGTCTCTAATGCGGAGTCTAACAGTGTTTCAGGTGGGATTGGGGATGGCAGTGATGGTAGGAGCTGTCTCAGTGTCCACAGCGTCGGACATGGTGCTCATCCCGAAGGGAGAATTTACCATGGGCAGTAGCGAGCATTCAGATGAAGCCCAGCACCAGGTCGTGCTTGATGCCTATCTGATCGACAAGTTCGAAGCCTCGAATGCGCGCTACAAGGAATTTATGAAGGCAACCAGTCACCCGGCACCGGCCTATTGGGATGACCCGAGGCTCAGTAAGTCTAACCACCCAGTTGTCGGTGTGAGCTGGACTGATGCCAACGCATTCTGCAAATGGGACGGTAAACGGCTTCCGACGGAAGCAGAGTGGGAGCGAGCGGCTAAAGGTCCACAAGGCGACAGACACTACCCATGGGGTCACATGCTTGATCCTAAGAAGGCCAACTATGGGCAGAACGTGGGCCGGACGACGCCTGTCGATTCCTACCCGGATGGAGTGAGCGGGTTTGGTGTCTACAACATGGCCGGCAACGTCTTCGAATGGGTCGAGGATTGGTATGACCTGAAGTACTATAAGGAGAGCCCGGCCCTGAATCCACGGGGCGCAGAGAAGGGTTACAATTTCGCCAATCAAGGACCGGTCCGGGTGCTACGCGGCGGGTCCTGGCTCGCACCGGAAAGCTCACTGCACACGAGTCACCGCTTCTGGAATCAGCCTGACAATAACAGCTACGGCGTCGGTCTTGGATTTCGTTGCGCAAAGTCCGTACAGACGGTTTCGGACGAAGCCGTGCAAACAGGACGTGACGCCTTCATTCAGGCACTAGTCGCCATGGGTGCCGAGAAGAATGCGGAGGCGATGGCTGCCATTGAGAAAGCGTTGGCCTCGGATCCAGGGAACCAGGAGTATCTTGCCACTCGTGAACTGATCCAGAAGAGCATGAAGAAGAAATAGCCGAAGCCTGGGAGGGAGTATCGCCCCCTCCCCTGGCCCAAGTCGTGATGAGAGGTCTGAAGTGAATAAGTCTGACACCGGTCTAAGTACATCGACAGCGAGCCCAGCTGCAACCCCAGGGACCTCTCTCATCCTTCTCACTGGGGCCAGCGGATACATTGGTGGACGCCTCCTGCCGTCGTTGGAGAATCAGGGTTACCGCTTGCGCTGTGTAGCCAGACATCCAGAGATTCTTAAGCAAAAGGTCAGTCCATCAACGGAAGTTGTGGCGGGTGACGTCCTTGATCGAGCGAGTCTCGACAACGCGTTCCGAGGGGTCGACGTGGCCTACTACATGGTCCACTCCATGCGTTCGACCGGCTCGTTTGAGGAGACGGACCGGCAGGCGGCGCGGAACTTTAGCGAAGCAGCAAAGGCAGCTGGCGTGAAGGGACTGGTCTATGTGGGAGGCTTGGGCAGCGACGAAGAGGAACTCTCGGCACATTTGCGCAGTCGGCACGAGGTCGGTGACATCTTGAGGCAGTCGGGCCTGCCGGTCTGTGAGTTTCGCGCATCCGCTGTGATTGGTTCCGGTAGTGCCTCCTTTGAGCTGGTTCGCGAGCTGGTCGAACGCTTGCCGATCATGCTCACTCCGAAGTGGGTCAAGGGGAAGGCGCAGCCGATCGCAATCGACGACTTACTGGATTACCTAATGGAAGCGCTTCGGATTCCAACCTGCAGTTACCGTATCTACGAAGTCGGCGGAAAAGACAAAGTCTCCTACGCGGATATGATGCGGGCATACGGGCGGCAACGCGGGCTTAAGCCTCTGATCATCCCAGTGCCGGTCCTCACCCCCTGGCTGTCTGCTCTGTGGTTGGGGTTGATCACACCGCTCTACGCTCGCATCGGCCGAGCGATTATCGAGAGCATCGTCCATGTCACGGTGGTACGAGACAATGCTGCGCTGACAACCTTCTCAGTCCGTCCGATGGGAATCGATGAAGCGATCCGCCGAGCCCTTGTCCGTGAAGAGCGACACTTCTCCGAAACGCGCTGGTCCGATGCCCTCTCTTCATCCGGCAGGCTGCCGGCGTGGGGTGGAGTGCGGTTCGGCACGCGCATCGTCGATTCACGGACGTGGACGGTCGAAGCGCCGCCAGACGTGGTCTTCAACTGCATTGAGAGGATCGGTGGTGACCATGGCTGGTATGCGTGTGACTGGCTGTGGCGCCTGCGTGGCTCCATCGACCTGCTTCAAGGGGGTGTCGGTATGAGACGTAGACGGCCATTATCCACGACCCTGCGCGTCGGCGACACGGTCGACTCATTTCGCGTTGAGGCTATTGAGCGGAATCGCCTCCTGCGGCTCAAGTCCGAGATGAATTTGCCCGGGCGGGCGTGGCTCGAGTTTGAGGTAAAAGAGGCCGGCTCCTCAACACAGATACGGCAGACGGCAATCTTTGATCCTGTGGGACTGAAAGGCCAACTGTACTGGTATTCCCTCTACGTGCCGCACGAGTTTGTATTCAATGGGATGTTGGGAGGAATCGCGCAAGCAGCATTGAGAGAAATGAGGGACCTCGATATGCCGAAAATACCGAATGGGCAGACGGCGACGCAGCACCGCCGCTGAACCTGGCGTACCGAGAAAGACGAGACTGCTTCCAATGGGGAAACCAAGTGCTAAGGGACATCTGCAATGCATACAGCAAGAATCATTGTGATCGCAGCGTTAGCAACCGCATTCACAACAGTGAACCCGGCAGTCCGTGCTGAGGAATCCTTGATCCCGAAGGACATGGTGTACATCGGCCAAGAACCTTCGATCATGGGACTCGACAAGGAAGACGTTATGGAACAGGCTAACACCCCTGCGAGAAATCGCATACCGAGGTATCCCCTACGCAACAGAACGCCTGCTCGCACATTGAATGACGAAAGCCCGGCCCATATGGTGTTCCTCGATTCGTACCTTATCGATAGATATGAAGTTGCCAACAAGGACTATGGAGATTTCATGAGGACGAACGGACACGGAGCGCCTGCCTATTGGGATGATCCCCGCCTCAATCGCCCGAACCAGCCAGTGGTCGGCGTCAGCTGGTATGACGCGCGTGCCTATTGCGAGCATCGTGGCAAGAGGCTGCCGACGGAAGCGGAGTGGGAAAAGGCCGCCCGAGGGCCAAATGGCAATCTCTATCCCTGGGGCAACGACTTTGATCCGGCGAAAGCTAACTATGGAAGAACTCATGATGCCACAAGCCCGGTCGATTCATATCCCGATGGGGTCAGCTACTACGGCCTCCATCACATGGCCGGCAATGCGTTTGAATGGGTCTTGGACTGGTACGACCCACGCTACTACAGCCAGCTGGAACCCATGGTCAATCCCACTGGACCTGAAAAACCCGTATGGATAGGTGGCACCGGGACCTATGTGGATCTGCTGACACTCGGAGAAAAACGAGTGATTCGAGGCGGATCCTGGGTCGCACCAGAAGGGTCGGTTAGGACAACCCACCGATTCTGGAATCACCCTCTGAACAACAGCTACGGCGTGGGGCTGGGGTTCCGCTGCGCGAAGACTGCCCCACCAGAAATCGATCAGCGAATCAAAGACGCCACCATCTTGACCTACGTCGAAATGGGACGAGAGCGCTTTGCGGAGGCCCAGCAGACCCTTGCTCCAGGACTGGCCCTTGACCCAAAGAATAGGGAGCTCCTGGACCTTCGACAATTGATCGAACAATCGCTGAAGCGACCGTGAAGGAAGATTTCACGAGATTTGTACATGATGTGATCATGACGGAGGCGCACCAATGATACTCAGCAAGATTCTTTATCGAGGGATTATCCTCATCGCCCTACTCGGAGCCTCATCCATCCAGGCTGGTCCCATCGATTCACCCGGACACGCCCGTCAGGATAAGGCCAAGCTGGTCCAGCTGGTCCATAAAGCCAATCATGAAGTGGACCACGCATGGGAGGTCTACCACCGGGCCGCGTTGGGAGGAACAGTGGCCTCACCTGCACTGCAGGCGGAAATCGAGCAGCACCTGCACGAAGCCAGAACCCTCGTGACCCAGGCACAAGAAGCAGCTGACCGAGGAGACAAGCGCCAGGTTGAAGCGCTCATCAAGCAAGTAAGACTCCATACCGCCCAAGCCATAAAGGGTAGCAAGGAGCAGAAGAAATGATCACTGGTCTGTGGCAGAGATCAACTCAGCTCAAGAGAATCACGGTGGCAGTTGTCACAGCTCTGGCGCTGATGCCATTGCTCACCCAGGAAGCATTCGCGGGAGCGAAGGAGATTGACCCGGTGCCGATGGTCACGATTCCGGCCGGAGAATTTCTGATGGGCAATCCAGAAGGAAAAGGCCGGGAAGATGAGCGACCTCAGCGATCTGTCTACCTGGACGAGTTTGCGATCGATCAAGTCGAAGTGACGAATGAACGGTATATGGCCTTTGTGAAATCCATTGGCCATCGCACACCACCCAATCCCTATGGCACCGGGCCCCTCCAATCTATTAAGGGCATTGAGCAACTACCGGTGGTCCAGACAACCTGGTACGACGCCAAGGCCTATTGTAGTTGGGCGAAGAAACGGCTGCCGACGGAAGCAGAATGGGAGAAGGCTGCTCGCGGGACCGACGGCCGCCTCTACCCCTGGGGGAATGACCCACCCACGGCGAAGCGGGCAAATATTGATCGAGAGTGGGAGGACGAGCGTACCCTGCACGCGGTCGGATCCCTTCCAGATGGAGATTCGCCCTACGGGGTGAAGGATATGGCCGGGAACGTCAGGGAGTGGGTCTCCGATTGGTACGACGCGGACTACTATCAACATGCGCCTAATCGGAATCCACAAGGTCCCGACAAAAAGGGAGTGGTTCGGTCGATTCGTGGCGGGTCCTGGCATAGTCCCGCGTCCGATATCACCACATCGGCGCGTGGCCGTGGCGGGTTCGCCTTGCAGACTCATGGCACCGGCTTTCGCTGTGTCCGTGGTCTCCAGGAAGCGATCCAGAAGAAGTAACCGGTTGTAGTGACCCTGCGAGATAAGACGATGGCAACGACAAGAGTTGTGAGGCCGGTTTATTGGTTTTGTAGAGGTGACGCCGAAACTCCGCACGGCGACACCCGCTGAGGCAGGCAGGTCCCCTCGTGATCGAGGGGCCTGTCTCCTTGGTGAACTGTATAATCACGTACGGGCAGGTGGCTTCTACAAGTTTTGAGAAGGAGGACGGTTATGGATATGAGCATTGTCTTGTTGGTCGCGATGGGATTCCTGACTTTCACGATGGTCGCTGGACTCTTTCAGGCTGTCACCGCTGTTGTTAGGAGACGGACCAACAGAAAACCGACTCGAAGGTAAGACGCTGTCGACTTGCCAGGCGTATCAGCCGGCCTGTCGATGGCTCTTTCAGGAGCTATGTCTATGAACATCGTAGTAGCTGGAGGAACAGGGTTCATTGGTCAAGCGCTGTGCCCAGCGCTCTGCCACGGTGGCCACAGAGTCAGTCTACTGACAAGACATGCAGGGCAGGTTCTTCACCGGCCCGACGCACATATGAACGTAGTGGAATGGAATGCACGAGAGACGGGCCCCTGGGAGGAGCTGCTTGAGGGAGCCGATGCAGTCATTAACCTCGCTGGCGCGCCGATCGCCGACGGACGCTGGACCGATGAGCGCAAGCGACTCCTTACCGAAAGCCGAGTCCTCACGACCCGCTTACTCGTCAGCGCGCTATCCCGCCGGTCATCGAAACCCCCGGTGTTGATCAGCGCCTCTGGCATCGGCTATTACGGCGCCAGCGATGACCGCCTATTGGATGAAGGCGCGGCTCGCGGCACCGGATTTCTCGCTGACCTTTGTCTGGCCTGGGAGGCGGAAGCGATGAACGCCGCAGAGTTTGGAACCCGCGTGGTCATCTTGCGGACCGGCATGGTGCTCGAACAAGACGGCGGGGCTTTAGCAAAAATGGTGTTGCCATTCAAGTTGTACGCAGGCGGTCCGATCATGCCGGGTACTCAGTGGGTCTCCTGGATTCATCGACGTGATCATATCGGCCTCATCCAATGGGCCCTCGCCAACAGCCATGTTTCTGGCCCCCTCAACGCGGTGGCCCCGGAAGCGGTCACCATGAACGAGTTCTGTTTGAAACTTGGCCGCGCACTGCATAGACCATCCTGGATTCCGGCGCCAGAATTCCTCTTGAAACTGGCCTTGGGAGAATTGGGATCGCTGATGACCACGGGCCAGCGCGTGGTGCCAAAGAAGGCCATTGAGAAGGGGTATGTGTTTCAGCATGCAACGCTGGACTCTGCGCTTCAGGCCCTATTTTCTGAAACGACCGTGGTCGGTCGCGTAGCGTGAACGTAGGAAGGTACGACATATGGACACGATTCTGATGTATCTGGTCCTCTTAGGAGTAGTGATTATGGCTGGGAACATGTTGCTGATCTCATTGGTTCGTGTTGCCGCGCTTCCCTAACACCGTGGCGCAATAGGAGGAGTGATCGGGAGAAGAAGCAGATGGAACAGGTGGGCATTGCTTCTGCTTTTCACACGGGACCGTCATCGAGTGCATCAATGCTCCGTTTACAGGAATTCATTCGTGCTGCGCTTGAGACGATGTCTCCTTGAATTGGCAGATCCTGGTAGCCCATGAGGAGGTGGGCCCATGAGAATTCACAACAACTATATTCATGTTGCGGCAGGATTGTTGGCAGGCGTACTCGCAGTTGCGGCACTGTCTTTATTTGGTTTGATACGTGTTCGGTGAGCAAGAGCGTACTTAACAGGAGGTGCTTTTATGCGAATCACTGGCTTCCATATTGTGGCAGGGTTGTTGATGGGCCTTCTCGTTGTGGGATCGGCTACAGCCGACCAAGGACCGAACCAGGCGCCGTATGGGCATGGAAACGATACCAAGCTGCCCAAGGGTGTGATCGGTCTCTCTCTCCAGATCGGAGCCGAGCGGATCGGTGATCCGGCCATCCTGTATGTCGGCATGGTCCATCCGGAGGGACCAGCTCATAAGGCGGGACTCGGACATGGCGATGAGGTCGTGAGTGTTGATGGAACACCCGTGAACGGAAAGCGTTATGAGGAAGTGGTCGGCATGATTCGAGGAGAAACAGGAACCGCCGTGAAGGTTGGAGTCAAGGGTGAAAACGGCCTCCGTGAGCTGTCCATCACACGAGTGGCAGGTGACAAGCTTTCAAGAGGCCCATCAGGATCACATGGCAACCCAGCGCCTTAGCACTTCGGAGAAGGGGGCATCCTGTGCGAGGAATGGTTTGGTTCAGGCGCGATCTTCGATTGCACGACCAGCCGGCTCTTACCGCGGCCTGTGCGGAATGCGACGAGATCATTCCGCTGTTTATATTCGATGAGCCGTTGCTGCACTCGCATGAGTTTGGATCAGCCTGTGTGACCTTCATGCTGGGATGCTTGGATAAGCTCCAAGCATCCCTCGCCGCCCTCGGACTCACTCTGCAGTGGCGTCGCGGTGAGCCAGTTGAACAAATTGTTCAAACGGCAATTGATTGGAAGGCCGACGTAGTCTATTGGAATCGTGACTACGAGCCGGGCGCGATAGAGCGAGACCGCCTGGCTCAACAGCGTTTGGCAAAGCTCGGGGTGGCGGTGCGGACGTTCAAAGACCATGTGGTGTTTGAAGCATCTGAGGTTCGGGGCGCGACGGGTGAGCCATTGCAACGGTACAGCGCCTATCGCGCACGCTGGTGGACCAAATGGCATGCAACAACCCCAGCAGTTCAACCGATCCCAACTACCCTTGCAAAAAAGAAAGCCGCACCGCTGCCACTCTCTCGTCCTCTTCCCACCGCCGGTGAGCTGGGGTACGAATCCATCGTCTTGGCGTTTGAGCCTGGCGAGCAGAACGCCCTGAAGCGATTGCGCTGGTTCATGAAAGGACCGCTTCATTCCTATGCGCAAGGTAGAAACCTGCCGGCAATCGATGGCAGTTCAACACTTTCCCCGCACTTCCGGTTCGGCACACTGTCGCCGCGCGTGGCCATTCACGCAGCGTTGAATGCACTGACTAAAGGCGGACCAGTATCCCGGGCTGATGTCCTGACCTGGGTCGATGAGTTGACCTGGCGTGAGTTCTTTCAGCAAGTGTTGGCTTCGTTTCCACACGTTGCAGTGGGACCATTCCGGAAGGTGGCAGTCCCGCCAGCTCGACCAGCTGGGAGTGAACGAGATCAGCTGTTTCGAACATGGTGTGAGGGGAAAACCGGTTATCCGATCGTGGATGCAGGCATGAGGCAACTCAACCACACGGGATGGATGCATAATCGTGTTCGGATGGTCGTGGCATCCTTTCTGATCAAAGATCTACGAATCGACTGGCAGAGCGGCGAACAGTATTTCATGCAGCATCTGATCGATGCTGACGTGGCCGCAAACAACGGCAATTGGCAATGGTGCGCTGCAACCGGCACGGATGCCATGCGGGGTTATCGCATTTTCAATCCTGCGCTCCAAAGTAAAAAGTTCGACCCGGACGGAACCTACATTCGTCGCTATGTCCCAGAACTTGCTCTTGTATCGGCGAAGAGGATTCATGAGCCGCATCTCATGACCGCAGATGAGCAAGAACGCGCTGGATGCCGGATTGGGACCGATTATCCTTCACCGATTGTGGACCATCAATTCGCCCGTCAGGAATATCTCAACCTCGGGAAGCAGGAGGCAACGAGATGACGATCTCCCCGCTTCGCCTTGGCATCAGTCGGTGTCTTCTCGGAGATAAGGTTCGCTTCGACGGAGGACACAAGCAGGACCATTTCCTAACCGATGTCTTGGGCCGATACGTCGAATGGGTCCCGGTCTGCCCTGAGGAGGAAGCGGGATTGGGCACCCCGCGTGAAGCGATGCGCTTGGTGGGCAATCCGGATCGCCCCCGGCTGATGACAATTACGAGCAAGCACGATCACACCCAGGCGATGGAGGCACTGATCGACGCGCGTCTTGATTCACTCCACAAACAAGACCTCTCAGGATTTGTCTTCAAGAGAGGCTCACCCAGTTGCGGAGTAGAACGGGTGCGTGTGTACACCGCACAGGGGACGCCAAGTCAGAGCGGAGTCGGGATCTTTGCGAAAGCCTTCACAGCGCAGTTTCCATTGATTCCCGTCGAGGAAGAAGGGCGGCTCTGTGACCCTTCCCTTCGGGAGAACTTCATTGAGCGGGTGTTCTGCTACCGCCGGTTCCAAGATCTGGTGCAGAACGGAGTCACAAAACAGGCTCTGATACGCTTCCACACGATTCACAAATATCTGCTCTTAGCCCATAGCCAGCAGCACTACGAAAGGATGGGTCGGCTGGTCGGCCAAACGAAACGGTATGGACTCAAAGAATTGACATTGAAGTACGGTGAGCACTTCATGAAAGCCCTGACCATGAAGGCGACGGTGCGGAAACATGTCAATGTGCTGCAGCATATTGTGGGCTACTTCAAGAGTCGATTGACCACTCAAGAAAAGACCGAGCTGTTGGGCGTGATTGCCGACTATCATGGGGGGCTTACGCCGTTGATTGTCCCTCTCACGCTGTTCAAGCATTACGTCCAGATCTTCGACGTCGGGTACATTCGCGATCAGGTCTATCTGAACCCACATCCGAAAGAGCTCATGTTGCGGAATCATGCGTAGAAGGGAATCGCAATGCCACATGTTGTTGTAGAAGAAGCCGGAGCTTTGCAGGGCCTCTATCAGGCATTCACGCCGATGGTTCAACGAACCGGCAACGAGATACTCAAGGTTCAAGAATTCTATTTGTCGCGGAGCGGAAAAGACGCACTGCTGGAGCCCGTGGCGATCGAGCAGGGTGCGGCATGCACGTTCTTTGTCCAGCTCAAGTTGCACGAGAAAGCCATCACCGTCCGTCTGCTGCCGGCTACAGATCCTGAAAAAACCCCTGCAGTCAAGAAGCTCATGGCTCTCGTCGCGGGATTCATTCGGAAAGTGTATCCAGGGAGTCGCTATGGAAAGACCAATCTTCAAGAATACTTAGTGCCAATGGCGCACCCCTCAATCGCGGATTCCAGATCTTTCTCACCGGCTACCCGGAAGCGCGCAAGACGCTGAACTATGCCACGTTGGATCTCATGCCTTTTCATCCTGGAGCGCTCATTCGCTATGCCAGTCGCTTTCACTTGATGAGCGATCTCTTTCGCCGACCGCAAGATCTGGTGCGGACTTTGGTCAGCCCTATCGGCTCGCTCGCCGACAAGGTGCGAATGTTGCGTGTGCGACGGGACGCATTGCACCAGCGCCTCTGCTCTGAGATGAGCGACCCCGCCCGGCCGACTCACGAAGTCTTGCAGGCGTATCAATTTTCGGACGCCATGGTGACGCATTTCTTCCAGCCCTTTCTCAGCGGCGTATTTTTGGAGACCGGGTTGATAACGCCCGGCTGGATTTTCGAGCTTGTCTGGGGCGCCTTCTGCCGAGGAGCAACCGCCCTGCCTCGAGATGGCATGGGCGCCATCGCACAACAACTTGCGGCTCCATTGCCTCCGGGGACGATCCGCCTCAACCAAGCCGTACAGCACATTCAGGGATCGAGTGTGAGGTTGGAGTCCGGAGAACAGCTCACGAGTGACGCGTTAGTGGTCGCGACAGATCATGCGACCGCTGCCCGCTTGCGTGGGGAGCAAGGGGCACGCCCCTCAGCGCGTAGTTCGATGACGCTCTATTTTGGTGCGCCAGCTGCTCCGCAACGAGGGCCCTGGTTGATATTGAACGGAGAAGGCAATGGGTTAGTCCGGACCGTCTGTGTGCTGAGTGAAGCAGCGCCTTCATACGCACCGACAGGACGTGCCTTGATCTCGGTGACTACAACAGAACAGATTGGGGCACACGATGACTTTGTGCAAGCGGTGCGGCTGTTTCTCCAATCCTGGTTCGGCCCACAAGTCGACGGGTGGCGTCATCTGCGGACCGATCACATTCACTGCACGCTGCCCCCAATAGACCTGCTGTCGCCCGGGAACCGCACAGCCTCACCGCGCGTGGCTGCGGGTCTTTACCTTTGTGGCGATTACCGGGAGAGCGGTACGCTGGATGGTGCGCTGTTGTCCGGACGGAAAGCAGCTGAAGCAGTACTGTCTGATTACGACCTGTCGTGACTCCGACTGCCGATGTTAGCCAGAGTCGCTCTATCCGTCGCCAGGCAATCCGCCTCGTACAGGTAGGATTTCATCTCGCGAACGCACGGATCACATGCTCATCATGAAAGGTTGAAAGCTGCAAGCCCTGTCACGAGACTTTCAAAGCCCACAAGCAACCTTCATGAGTACTGCAGTGGACGTCCCTGAGATGGAGGTTGTCAGTTTGCCTATAGCTCCAGTAGTGCGCCCTACTGCTCCGGAACCCATGTGGTCGGCATACCATGTCGTTTTCACTGGCTGGCTCTTTTGATTCTGACAGTCGTATTCTCGCACGGTGATTTTTGAGAGCGCCGAGATGTCACCCTCCGTCTGTGCCGTCTTATAATCGAACAGATCAGACATGGTGACGGTTTCGTCCGCTTTCCGAATGCTCCCACGGTCAGCGTAGTAGACGTATATATCCGTCTCGCCAACTTTTGACCAATCAGCTACAGAGATCGTCGTCGGACCTGATGACGGCTCCCCTCCTGTACAGGCCGTCATCCACACACAACTCAGCACCAGCAACATACATCGTCGCGGCATATCACCCCCTGCTATCCATGACTCAACCTCGATGGGCCTGCCGACAAGCCACCTTCATTTCAGCATCATCATCGCTACCGGGAACCACGCGGGACCACTCGCGCGTCGCTGGCGCAGCATACAACACGAGGCCTTGCGCCATGCCATCTGGATAGTACCGAGTGCGGAGCGGCCGGCTTTCCCTCTGACTGCAGTCGTACTGACGCTTGATCGTCAGTGACCGATAGGGACCCTGCGGAATGGCTCGCTCGACACGAAAGTCCCGGAGTGTCCAGAGCGTGACCCTCTGCCCCGACACCCCAATGGTGGTCATATCCACATAGCGGTCGTATTTATGGGTCCCTCCAACTCTTGCCCACTCAGCCGCTGCCAAGTTGGCACGCAGCGTGTCCTGCAGAAAGAGCCCCACACAAATAATAAACATGATACTGAACCGATGCATCCACATTCCTCGTTCCTTATTGACATGCGGTTTCAGCTTTTCGCCAAGGCCTTTTCCACATCGGACAGAATGGTGGGCGATAAAGGGTTCATGCCGGGATCATACTTCCCGATCACGTTGCCGGAGCGATCCACCAGATATTTCTGGAAATTCCACGTCACGCGGCCAGGGAATGGACTCCGCTCAGTTAAATATTGATAAAGTGGATGCTTCTCTTTCCCAACCACGCTGATTTTGGAGAACAGGGGGAAGCTGATGCTGTATTTTGTGTAGCAGAATCCTTTAATTTCTTGATTCGTACCCGGCTCCTGCTGCCCAAAATCATTGGCTGGAAACGCCAGGACCTCGAACCCCCGCTCCTGATACCGCTCATACATCTCCTGAAGGCCAGCATACTGAGGAGTATTGCCGCACATGCTCGCGGTATTCACAATTAACAGAACTTTACCCTTGTACGTCTTGAGATCGACGGGATGACCATCGATGTCTGGGAGACGAAACCCATAGAAAGGTGCCATCGAGATCTCAGCATGCGACGGCATATTGAATTGTTTCTCCCTTGCATTAATGTCTGACTCCGTGATCGCAAAGAGTCCCAGTCCGAAAAAGACGAGACTGGATAAACCTAAGATAGTTTTTGAATAGATCGCCATGTCGAGTGCCTCCTCCCTTGGTCTAACCATCAAGACTATTATTGATAATACTATGTCGTCATATGTTTGTCCATATATAGCTTGACTAACATTGGACGTTATGGTAAAGTTGTCATGAACTTGATATCGGCCTCGTGAAAAAGAGAGACCCATGTCGCCAAGTAATCTCCAGGCCGCGCGTCGTATCATCGGGGGGGCTACTTGCGTTTCTCATGATCCTCTTGCATGGCATCGGCCTGCGCATGGCAAGGTGGCAATAGAGGCAGTGGTGGGTCTTTGGCTTTTCATGAAGAGTTCGTCAATGCGGAGGTTCGTCTAACAAGGAGGTCAGATCATGGCCAGTGAGAGAGCGTATGACATTTCGCAGTGGTACGATTCGAAGCCGGTGAAGCTCGGGTGGTTGGGGATGTTGGGGATCGGCGTGTTTTGGGTGCTGTACCAGCGGACGTTGTACATCACGTGCGGCGTGTCGAGTTATCTGTATGCGCAGACACGGTTGCCGCTGTATAGCCAGGCCACGTCGTTCCCGTTGGTGGCGGCGGTGGTGGGGCCGATGTTCATTCTCCCGAACGTGGGACTCAACGAGTGGGGGCATGCGTTCTGGTTTGTGGATGAGCTGTTCGCGGCGCCGTTGCATTGGGGCTTTGTGACGTTGGGCTGGTGTGGGTTGTTCGGAGCGGCCGGGGGCGTCGCGGCGCAGATCGTCAGCCGGATGTCGAATCTGGCGGACGTGATCTGGAACAACGCGCCTAAGGCCATTCTGGATCCGTTCCCCAGCCAGGTCGGCCCGGGTGCGAAGTCGGTCTACTAATCGATCGTGTGAGTGGTATCAGGATGCGGCCCGGAATTCCCATCAAGGGATTCCGGGCCGAACTCTCTCTAGGAGGATTCATGAAGACGGAAACACGAGGCGTCATTTTGGTGGGTCATGGTGGCATTCCCAAGGGATGCCCACAAGAACTCATCACGAAACTGAAACGGCTGGAAGGTCAACGCCGGGCGGCGAAGCTTCCTCCTTCGGCGGAAGAGCTTGAGCTGGATGCTAAGGTCCGCCAGTGGCCCAGAACGGCGGAAACGGACCCCTACCAAGCAGGTCTCGAACAAATCGCAGCACGGCTTCGAGCGCAACTCAATGGCGATCTCTTTGCCGTGGCCTACAATGAGTTCTGTGCTCCAACATTGGAGGAATCAGTCGAGTCATTGATCAAGCAAGGGGCAACTCACATTACCGTGACGACGACCATGTTCACGCCAGGCGGGTCACATTCGGAAGTCGAGATTCCTGAAATCCTCGATCAGTTGCGGCCACAGTATCCCGAGGTCGAACTGCGTTACGCCTGGCCATTTGATCTCGACTCAGTCGCCAACACGTTAGCTGAACAGGTCCGGAGGTTTTCCGAAGCAGTTCCAATCGGAAAGGCGTGAAAAGGTATGTTCCCTTCAGGTCACTCAGTGTAAAATGCTCCCACCTTTTAGTTAATGCACAGGGGAGAATTCATGGGGACTGTTCGGGAGCAACTGGCGCAAGCGTTTCACGATACGCAGTCGTTTAAATGGGATCGTGACAAGGGATTCAAGCTCGCCTCAGGCGAGGTCAGTCCTTTCTATGTCGATTGTCGCGCCCTTATGGCGCACCCAGAGGCGCGTCGGCTGGTCGCCCAGCTGGCCTATGAAGCGCTCACTGACATTGAATTCGATTGTCTGGGCGGTCTCGAACTCGGAGCTATCCCGATCGCCATGACTGTTTCAGATTTCGCCTGCGCTGCTTCGCGTCAGCGTCTCTGGCGAACGTTCGTCGTTCGAAAGCAGCCCAAAGACCATGGACTGGGAAAGTTGATCGAAGGTAGCATCCGTCCCAACGATCGAGCGCTGATCGTGGACGACGTGCTTACGAGCGGTGGGTCATTGCTGAAAGCGGTGGGAGTGGCGCGGGAGTTCGGACTTCGTGTGGATCATGCATTAGTGATTGTGGACCGCCAAGAGCAGGATGGGAGAGCACGAGTGGAAAGAGAAACGATTCAGCTGATCAGCCTTTTAACCATTCAGGACCTCATGACCACGATGAAGAATGGCTAATCCCGTCCGCGTAAATTGTGCCTTCCCTCTCACTTTCATTTGCACTCAAACTGAATCCCCCAGCGCCGCTCCTCTACGAGTTCTTGCGCCCCATCAAGGGGACTCACGACTCGAGTGCGCCCCTTGGCTTCTCCCTCGCGAACGATGCTATAGGAACTACCGCCGCATTTCTCTTTCATGAGGTCGAGGGCCTCCTGGCGGAATGAAGAGAGCATCGGCCCCTGCCCTTCTTTGAACGGATAGATGACAACTCCGCCCGTGTCGTGTTGCTGAACGATCTTTGCACCATCGGCACAGCCTCCAACAGCTAGGCACGCCACTACCAGAATGGTTGTTAGCCAAGATGTGATCATTACCTGGGACTCGCCCCAATCACGGTAGGCAAGGGGATATGACTGCCCGTGCTTCCCCCGAACAAACTCTTCCAGGAAGCATGTTCTGGCACCGGGAAGTCTTTTTCCCACAATGATCCTAAAATTCGGACGTCTGAGGACGACCCTCCATCCATTGCCATCGCTTGACGCACAGCGGGAAGCGTATCTTTGAAACACTGAGCGATATCGTATAAGCGAACGGCTCCAAGGCTCTTCAAAAGAAGAATGTGTCCGGCTTCCGTTTCCGCGACAATCGTCTGATAGGCATGCTTCCCACCCTCGCGGACACGGATCTTGCCGGTCAGATCCAGTAGCATTAACGCCTGTGCTACTTCACGGTAGCCCGGTTGTCCTTCGTCGAAACGCTCTGCGGTCAGATCAAGAATCCGCGCCTTCTTCAACCCCAAGGCGAACGGTTCTGCGACAAACAATCCCTGCCATGAAGTGTGGCGCCGGCTTCCCAACGGGCGCCCGTCCTTATAGAGAAGACCGAGATACGCAAAGTTTTCCCGGAACAACCCGGCATTGAATAGCACATGATGGCCCGTTCGTTTCTGCCATTCGTCGATCCTGGGCGGCTCTGAAAGCGCTTCTTGGGCGTAATGATGAACGGAGAACTTTGTACGTTCCGGATCCATATCGACAACCAGCATGGTCGGCACGGTAGGACACACATCGCCTGGCTTCCACACCGACACCATGAGACCGTCAGATAGGCGCTCCCACGAAATATCTTGGGCTGGACACAAGCTAGGCAATAGAACGACGCTCAGTAAGAGGATGCGCGTGGCATGCTTGGCTCCTTTACACCACCAGGGTCTGCTCATGACGGCCCCTACGGACATCCAGTTGGAGCGAGCAGGCAGGTCACAACAGCTCATAGTCAGGAACGAGTGACGCTCCGTAACTGTTCACCCGCCTCCGGTTGGTGATCGCCCCTTGTCCTCGTTGTCAGCTTCAGATCCAACAACTCACGTACGGAACTTGCCAATGCTTCTGGTGTAAACGGCTTCTGCAGAAAGGCACTCGCCGGGTCGCCGGCCCCGATACCGATATCATCTGTATACCCAGAGATGAAGAGAAGCTTCAATTCCGGTTTAATCACGCGAAGATGCTTCGCCAGTTCAGTCCCATTCATGCCCGGCATCACGATATCCGTAAGCAATAGTTTGAGCTTCCCAATATGCGGCGTGGCCACCAGACAAGCCTCTATACCGTTTCTTGCTTCGACGATGCGATAGCCGAGCTTACGAAGCTCATCTCGAATGAGCACACGAACCTCCTCCTCATCCTCAACAAGGAGAATGGTTTCATGGCCCTCGAGCGACTGCACCTGTACGTTCTCGTCTGCTGGCGCTTCAATCTCGCTGATCGCACGCGGGAGGTAGACATCAAAACGCGTCCCCTCTCCTAACTCGCTGATCACATCCAATCCTCCGCCACTCTCGGTCACGATACCCAACACGGTCGATAGCCCAAGTCCTGTTCCTTTTCCTTCCTCCTTGGTCGTAAAAAACGGCTTGAAGATCTGCGCCTGTACCTCAGGAGACATTCCACAGCCTGTGTCGGACACTGATATCTTCACATACTCTCCTTGCACAATCGGATTGACCTGATACTTCGGCGCGTGGTCGAGATCGACCGATGTAATCTCAATCATCAGCTTGCCGCCGGTCGGCATCGCATCTCGTGCGTTGACGACCAGATTCATCAGAATCTGCTCGACGAAAATAGGGTCAGCCTTGATTCGGAGATCGTCTACACTCAGCCTCAACGTCAGTTGAATATCCGCTCCTATCAATCTCCGAAGCATGCTCTCACAGTTACTGAGGATGGTGTTCAAGCTCAGAACTTTCGATCCGGAAAGTTGCTTTCTGCTGAAAGTGAGCAACTGCCGGATGAGCACCCTCGCGCGCTCACCCGCCTTTTGCATTTCTTCCACTCTATTTCTCAGCGGGTGATCCGAATCCATTTCACTGAGCAGCACCTGACTCTGTCCCATGATAACCATCAGTAAGTTATTGAAATCGTGCGCCAGACCTCCCGCCAAACGGCCGACGGCTTCGAGTTTCTGGAGCTGCCGAAGTTGCATTTCGCTCTGTCGCAGCGCATCCTCTGCTTGCGTTCGTGCCGCTCGTGCTTCTCGCTCACGCAGGACACGGCGCACCGATGGGACCAGTCGACCTAATCCTTCTTTGGAAATGCAATCCGTCGCACCACGATGCATGTGCTCAATACAACGCGTTTCAGCATCTGCTGCCGAGACGAAGATAAACGGCACGTCAGGAGCTACCTGCTGAGCCACCGCTAGAGCGCCTCCCTCATCAAACCCATGAAGAGAGAACGCAGCCAAGATGAGGTCTACCTGGCCATCGTTTAGAGCGAAAGTAAAGGCGCGGTGAGTGTCTACCCGTCGCATCGCACACGACAGCCCTCCCTCAACCAATAGGGCCTCAATACGATCGCCATCCTGTGGGTTCGCCTCTAGATGCAAGACTCTCAGGGCAGTCGTCATGGCAAGATCAGTGGGTGGAACGGCAATTTTCAGGAGGGGGTTCATTGATGACACCCCAGAATGTTCCTAGCTCTTTGACCGCGGACAAGAACTTGTGAAACTCCACAGGTTTGACGACGTAGGCGTTGGCCCCCAAGGCATAGCTCTCGGCCAGGTCACGTTCTTCTCGCGACGATGTGAGCATCACGACAGGAATCGGACGAAGATTAACGTCCGTCTTGATGGTACGCAAGACCTCCAGGCCATTCACTTTGGGCATTTTGAGATCAAGGAACACAACAGCTGGATTCCCTTTCAGCCGTGACTTGAATTGTCCGCGACAATACAAGTAGTCCAACACTTCAGCGCCGTCATGGCACAGCACGACTTTGTCGGAGATATGCTCTGCCTCCATGGCAGCCAAGGCCAGCTCGGCGTCTCTCGGGTTATCCTCGGCGAGTAGAATCGGTTTGACCGCAGTCATGAGTCACGCCTCCTTGTCGGAAGCAGGACGTAGAACGTCGCTCCCTTGTCCGGCACACCTTCAGCCCAGGTCCGTCCCCCATGGCGATGAATAATCCGACGAACGTTGGCGAGCCCAATACCGGTTCCTTCAAACTCATCGACTCGGTGCAGTCTCTGAAATACTCCAAACAGTTTAGGGGCGTACTGCATGTCGAATCCCACACCATTGTCGCGGACGAAAAGAACGATCTCGGTCGAGCTGGGGTGCTCCACACCAATCTCAATCGTCGCAATCGGCCTGGTGCTCGTAAACTTCACGGCATTTGCGATCAAGTTCATAAAGACCTGTCGGAGCATGGCCGGATCGCCCTGTACTTCAGGCAATGCCGCGATTGTCCATGATATCTCTCGTCCTTGCAAGTCCAAGCGGAGATCGGAAAGGATGTTCTTGATCAACTGATCCAGGTTAACGGTGGTATGAAGCATTTCTTGCCGACCCATACGAGAGAACACCAACAAGTCATCGATCAGCTGTCCCATCTGTTTGGCAGAGTCGGAGATCGTCTGCAAATAACGAGCAGCCTTGTCGTTCAGAGACTGCTCGACCGCTTTCCGCAAGAGCGCGGCATAGCCGTCAATATGTCGCAGCGGAGCTCGGAGGTCGTGGGAAACGGAATAGCTGAATGCTTCTAGTTCTTTATTTGCAGACTCCAAGAGCTCCCCTCGGCGTTGTAGCTCCCCGGCAACACGTCGCCGTTCCGTAATGTCATGACGAATGAGGTAGTATACCCATGCCAGCAGAACCAGCTGCAGCAATGCACCGATGCCCAGGAGTACGATGGTAGTTTTGGTCCCGGCGGATGATTCCACGACACGCCGACTTACTGCCTGTCGTTCATGCAAATCCATTTCCCCAATAATTTTATGAATCACGCCAAGCTCACGTTTTCCGGCCCCTTCAAAGGCCATTTTCTTGACGGCTCGGAAGCCGCCCTCCTGAAACTTGGCTATAGCTTTTGATTCGGCATTCAGTTGCCGGTCCATCATCCGATCGAGAAGTCCGGCCCGTTGTTGATGCTCTGGTGATTCACGGATGAGGTCATTAAGAGACTCGTTGAATGTCGGCTTCTGCTTCACAACCTGCTTGTACGCTTCCAGATACGACGCCTCTCCAGTCACCAGATAACGACGATGTGTATCTTCTGCTTCACTCATCGCCACATCGATATTGTTCAGGAGCTGGATGAGCTCCTGACTGCGGCCATCCAATCCCCTGTTCGCAAGTAGAATCTTCATATGGCTATAGGATACTACGCTCACGATAAGAATCCCCACGAACACCAGGCTAAAACCAGCTAGCACCCGTTGCTCAATGGTCAGTCGGTAAAACCACGCGATGGGAGCACGGTACAAACTGGATGAGCTGGCATGAACGGAGGATGAAGGTACGGGTTCCTCAGTCGCTAAGGAAGGAGCCTGTGAATGATGGTTGGAGGCTGATTCCATCGATCAGGATGACTTGCATCACGAGACTTCGGCGATGGTACAGAAGCCAGACAGTGAACGCGTCTCTCACTGGTAATTGTAGCAGAACTCTTGTAAGGCGGAAGCAGAAACTACCCACCCAGCGAAGCGCCAGGAGGAATGATCGTCACCGAAGGACCGACAAAATTGGCGAACATGAGAGTCGCGGAGACGACCCAGTCCGTGAAGGGTTGCGGGTAAATGCCGATCACCAACGTTCCGGCTAACCCCACATAGATCACCGTCTTCATCGGACCAGAAATCGCGATCGGAGAAGGATCGATCGGCTCATTGATATACATCTGTTTTACGACGATCAGGTAATAGTACATCGAGATAACGATATTGATTAAACCGACCACGATCAACGTATAGAGACCTTCTTTGATGGCTGCCACAAAAATGTAGAGCTTGCCGATAAACCCGGCGAGAGGTGGCACCCCGGCGAGAGACAGGAGAAATAGCAACATCGCAAACGCCAGAAACGGCGATCGTCTACTGAGGCCTCGGTAATCCTCAATCTCATCTGTTCCAATAGCCTGGCTCACCGCGATCACGACGGCGAAGGCCCCGATATTCGCAAACAGGTAGGCGAGAAGATAAAACAAAATGGCATCGTTTCCCATTTTGGTGCCTGCTGCAAGGCCGATCAATACATTCCCGACTTGGGCAATACCCGAATACGCCAGCAGTCGCTTAATGTTGCGTTGCGCAATTGCCACAATATTGGCATAGGTCATCGAGAGGATGGACACAGCCACTAAGAGAACCACCCATATCGGCTTAAATGTTCCCAAGGCGACCAGGAAAATGCGGAGCAAGATCGCAAAGGCTGCGGCCTTTGGAGCAATCGACAAAAATGTTGTTACAGGAGTCGGAGCTCCATGGTAGGTATCGGGAATCCACGAGTGGAATGGAACGGCACCGACCTTAAATCCCAGGGCAGCAAAGATCAACAGAAACCCAATGATCAAGCCTGGCGTTGGCTGGGCGGATGCCATGTCCGAAAACACAAGCTTGCCGGTTTCACCATAGACCAGGCTGATCCCGTAGGCAAGCAAGCCGGCGGCAAGGACGCCTAGGATAAAAAACTTGAGCCCTCCTTCGTTCGAAGCCAAATCATCACGTAGATACGAGACCAGAACATAGAACCCAAGTGTTGCAAACTCCAGGCTGACAAAGACGGACAGCAGATCATTGGCGGACACCATGAACATCATGCCTAGTGCCGACATGACGACGAGGCAATAATATTCCCCCCGAAAAAGCGTGAAGCGATTGACGTACTCGATCGACACCAGGATGACGAGTATCGTGGCTCCGAGGATAACAATTTTAAAAAAGATCGCCATGCGATCCAGCACGAACATGTTGCCGAAAAGCGTGCCGGAAACATGATTCATGTCAAACCACGCCAAACAGCCAAGCGTCACGACAAGACCTGCGACACTGAGATAGGCCAGTCGCTCTTTAGGTACACGCGGAAAGGAAAAATCAACGATGAGGACGACACAGAGCCAGAAGGTTAAAAAGATCTCCGGCAATAGCGGCAGAAGATCGGAGAAGGCCAAATTCAGCGAGAACGTCATTCGCCTTCTCCTCGCGAGACCTGAGACGAAAGCGGTAGGAGCTTGCTGGCCACGACCGGAACCGTGGAAGTCGTTCCTGGGATTATCACCTCACTCCGGGCCCCTGACCCTTCATGGGTTTGGGCAACTGGAACCACGCGCGTAATCCTCGCCACTAACGGATCGACTCCGGACCGAACGACATCATACAAACGCATCGGGAAAATTCCGAACCCAATACTGATCGAGATCATGATCAACAAAGGGAGACGATCGACCGCGGAGATCGCATCGTGCGCATGACTATATTTTTGGTTCATCGGACCGTAGAAAAGACCTCGCATCATTTTGAACAGGTAAGCTAAGGTCAACACAATCCCTAGCATGGCCACGATGACTTGGAGGGGGTACTTATCCCAACTTCCGACGATGATCATGATTTCTGCAATAAAGTTGACCGTGCCAGGCATCCCGATTGATGCCATACAGCCGATGACAAAACACACCGAGATGAACGGCATCTTGTTGGACAGACCACCTAATGACGGGATATCCCTCGTATGCGTTTGGTCATAGACCCAGCCGGCCATCGCGAAGAGCATGCCCGTCGCCATCGCATGGGCGAACATATAAATCACGGCCCCACTCAAGCTGATGTAATTCAACGCTGCCATGCCTAAAAATACATAGCCCATGTGGCTGGAACTGGAATAGCCGATCACGTATTTGGTGTCTTTGGCGTAAAACGCTACGAAGCCGCCATACACAATGCTGAACATGCATAGGACCGCGGCGATCGGCATCAGCTCTCTGGTTGTTTCAGGGAGAATTTCGAAGGCCACCCGAATAATGGAAAAGTGTCCGAGCTTCATCAAGACACCCGCATGAAGCATGCTGGTTGCGGCTGGCGCAGCCGCATGGCCCACTGGGGACCAGGAGTGTAACGGCCAGAGCGGAGCGATCGACGCAAACCCGAAGAACACCAATACCCAGATGATCTTGTCCAAAGTCGTACCAAGCACCGGAATATTCATGAGATTAGCCTGTTCACGGAGCACCAGAATGTCGAAAGTGTTCAGGCCAGAGAATTTGTAGATGAGTAAGATGCCCATCAGCGCGGCAACGGCAAACGCTGACAAGAAGAGCACCAGTTTCATCGCCGCATATTCTTTACTGTTCGAGCCAAAGTTGAGGATAAACCCGACTGAGTCACGCAGCTTGAGCCCTTCAGAATCGGTCATCTCCAAATACTTCTTCGTGTGGCTACCCCACATCCCCAACAATAAATACATCGGAATGACGGACATCTCGTAGAAGAAATAGAGGAAGAACAGGTCGAGGGACATGAACACGCCGATCGTGGCCGCAGCCAAGATCAGAAGCCAGATGTAAAACTCTTTCGCACGGTCCTTGATATGCCATGACACGAAGATGCCGGCAAACAGCAAAATCGATGAGGCCAGCACGAGAGGCGTGCCAATCCCATCCACCCCAAGATGCAGTGAAATACCGAGCTGTTTCGACCATTCATATTTCTGGACGAACTGGAATCCACCTTTCACCGGATCATACGCATAAAAGAGATAGAGCGAGGCAAGCAGCGATACAAACGCTGCACCCGCCGCGACGCTTCGGACGAGCAGCGGTTGACGATTGGAAATAAAAATCAATGCCAGAGCACCCGCGAACGGCGCAAAGAGGATATAGAGCAGTGCGTATTCTCCCATCTCGTGACCTAATACCCTCTTCCAGTTCGGTTGTCTTGTAGGGACACCTTCGTCTCCTGTTGGACTCGATCAACGAGTGCTTGGATCGATCCATTCATGATTCGCAGGAACGGTGACGGATACAGACCGATCCAAAGAATCATGACGGACAGTGACACTGCAATAATCTTCTCACGCGGTTGCAGGTCGCTCATGGTCCCCTTCACCGCAGCACCCAATGGGCCGAACATCGACCGTTCGTAGTACCACAGAAAATATGCGGCCCCGAAAATCACCCCCAGAACGGCGATGGCACCGAACCACCATTTAGCCTTGAACGCCCCCAACAAGATAAGAAACTCGCCGACAAAGCCGTTGGTGCCCGGAAGTCCGATCGACGCGAGCCCGATGATGAGAAAGAAGGTCGCCAACAGAGGCACTTGCTTTGCCATTCCGCCAAACGCCGACAACTCTGTCGTCTGCTGCCGAGAATAGAGAAACCCGGCAATAAAGAAGAGCCCCGCCGTGCTGAAGCCAAGATTGATCATCGTGAGCAAGCTGCCTTGCAGACCTTGGTAATTCAAAGCAAACAACCCGACGACAACAAAGCCAAGATGACTGACGCTGCTGTAGGCCAGCAAGCGTCGAAAATCAGCTTGGACCAAAGCCATCCACGCGCCATAAAGAATCGCGCAGAGCCCAAGCCCGACCACAACCATGACGACCGTCTCGCTTTTCGACGCATCTGGGAGCAGCGGAATGCTGAAGCGGATGAAACCGAACGTGCCCAGTTTCAAACCCGCCAAGACCACAGCCATCCCAATCGGCCCCTCCAACAGCGCATCGGGCAGCCATGTGTGAAAGGGAAACACGGGCGCTTTGAACGCAAAGCCCAGGAACATCAGCCAAAAGATGACGAGTTGCTGAGAGACCGGAATCGGCACCCGCAGGAGATCAAGCAGGTCAAACGAATAAGTCTGCTCCGTGTGATGCAGCAACGCCCACTGATGATAATTGAGATCCAGTAACGCGATGCCGACCAGCATGAAGACACTGCCCAAGAGCGTATACAGGACGAACTTCAGCGCGGCATAGTGACGCTCGGCCCCTCCCCCCCACAGTTTGATCAGGAAGTAGCTGGGAATCAGCATCAGCTCCCAGAACACGAAGAACAGAATCAAATCCAATGACACGAACACGCCCATCGTCGTCGTCTCGAGCGCTAACAGGCACATCATGTACAGCTTGACTTGATGCCGGATCGTATCCCACGAGTACACCACCACCAGAACCGTCAGAAAAGCCGTGAGCCCCACGAACAATACGCTGATTCCATCGACTGCCAGGTGATAGCTAATGCCTAAGGCCGGAATCCATGGAACACGTTCCGTAAACTGCATGGCAGCCGATTCTGGAACGAAACGCAGCAGGACAAATACAGAAAGCGCAAGCTCAACCAGAGCAATCGTGAGGGCTGAGGTCCTGACCATGTCCTCTTCGTCGAACAGCCAGAGCACGACCGCACCGGCAACTGGGAGGAAGAGAATACAGGACAAAATCGGAAATCCGGTTGTGAGTTCTTCGAGCATGAAAGACCGTCTAACTAATCCGGTTAACGCCTACATCTGAGCAAATAGTTGAACAATAAGGACTAACAGGAACAGTCCTGCAACAATGATGGCGGCATAATGATGGACCATTCCACTCTGTATCTTCCGCCCTTCGCGAGCCGCGAGGTGATTGCCATAACCGATCACGTTGAGCCCGGCATACACGATGTGCTTCTCCATCCATGTGGAGCCAGAGGCACCCCAATCCGTCAGCCGTCCCACCCCGCGCACGATACCGTCTATGATGGTACGATCAAACCAGTCAAGCATTGCACCCAGGCGCTTGAGCGGCTCAACAAAAAGAAGGTCGTAGAGTTCATCCACGTAGTACTTGTTCAATAAGACCCGATAGGCTCCTGAAAATCTCTCCGCCCATCCTTCCGCAGTCATCGGACTCACGGCATACAGGAAATGTGCGAGTCCCCAGCCGAGCAACGCAATGACGATCGCGATGCACATCAGCAGAATCACCATGCCGGTACCGGCCTCATGCTCAGCCCCACCCCCGACGACCGGTCCCAAAAATCCATGCAGCCAGCCATGCTCTGGTGGAAACCCCAAGATCAATCCACCCACGATCGAGAGGAAGGCAAGGACCAGTAAGGGAACGACCATGACCATCGGAGATTCGTGCACATGCTCGGCCGTATGAGCATCCATCCGAGACGCACCATAGAACGTCAGATAGGTCAGACGGAACATATAAAAAGACGTCATTAGGGCTCCAACGGCCGCCATGCCGTACAGAAGATAGTGGTGATGGGTGAAGGCATGGGCCATAATTTCGTCTTTGCTCCAGAATCCCGCTAGAGGAGGAAGCCCGGCGATCGCAATGGTGCCGATCAGAAACAGACGATGGGTCCATGGAATTCGGTTGCTCAGCCCGCCCATCTTTCGGATATCTTGTTCCCCCGATAAGGCATGTATCACCGACCCTGCCGACAAGAACAACAACGCTTTGAAGAACGCATGGGTCATGACATGAAACACCGAGGCCGTATAGGCACCGATCCCGCAACCCAGGAACATGTATCCGAGCTGGCTGACGGTCGAATAGGCTAAGACGCGCTTGATGTCGGTCTGGACGAGTCCGATGGTGGCCGCAAACAACGCGGTGCCTCCCCCGACAAACGCGACCATCGACATCGCGAAAGGCGAAAGATCAAAGATGGCGTGATTGCGGACTATCATGTAGACACCAGCCGTCACCATCGTCGCCGCATGGATCAACGCGCTCACCGGCGTCGGGCCTTCCATTGCATCGGGCAGCCATGTGTGAAGGGGAAGCTGCGCGGACTTCCCAATCGCACCAACGAGGAGACAGAGGGCAATGGCAGTGGCCATGTCCGGAGACAGTTGCCCAACCTGAGCGAAGACCTTTGTGTAGTCGAGGGTCTTAAAGTTGATAAAGACAAGAAATATGGCCACAAGAAATCCCGCGTCGCCGATCCGGTTGACCACGAACGCCTTGGAGGCTGCTTTGGCGGCGGAAACCTTGTCATAGTAGTAACCGATCAGAAGATAGGAACAGAGCCCGACACCCTCCCAACCGATAAAAAGCACAACATAGTTGTTCCCCATGACAAGAAGTAGCATGGAGACCATGAAGAGATTCATGTAGGTGAAGAAGCGTGTAAATCCAGCTTCTCCATGCATATAGCCGACAGAATAGACGTGAATAAGGAACCCCACACCGGTGACAACCAGTAACCAGGCACAGGTCAAAGGATCAACCAGGTAGGCTAAATTGATCGCGAGATCACCACCGAAGATCCACTGATAGACAATGACTTCATGGGAAACCCCTGTCCGCATGACGTCGGTGAAAACGCCGACCGTACAGAGAAACGAGAGACCAACCGACCCCCACGCCAATCGATGGGCCAGGTCGTGAGAGTAGCGGGATCCCAGCAGTCCGTTCACCAGAACCGCGAGCAGCGGAAATACAGGAATCAATTTAATGAGGAGATCAGTCAAATCGGACACAGTCTCGTGCCATTCCGAGGATGTTCACCTAGCCAACCATTGCTCACGGAGTCGGATCCTAAAGCGTACGCTTGGAAGTACGTTGAGGGCTACGAGCTACCGACTGCGCTGTTGGAGGTGATTATCCACATCCTGCTACCACTTTAATAGGTTCATTTCATCCACATTCGTGGAAATCTTGCCCCTGAACACAACGATGATAATGGCCAACCCAACGGCCGCTTCGCCCGCCGCAATCGCAATGATGAACAGAGCCACAAGTTGCCCTGCCATCGATTCCAAGTAATGTGAAAAGGCGACGAGATTGATATTGGCCGCATTCATCATGATTTCAACTGACAGCAACACAATGATGAAGTTCCGCCTGACAAGTACACCCATGAGCCCTATGATAAAAAGGACGGCACTGACGGCTGTATAAGCTGACAGCGGGATCATGATCGCTCTCTCTCCGTATCGAGCTGTTTCGGCGTCTTGGCCAGGACAATCGCACCAATGACAGCTCCAAGCAGAAAGATGCCGACGATCTCAAACTGCAAGAGATGGTCGCTGAACATCTTAATACCCACGGCGTAGGTATCCCCGTCTTGCAGCACGGCAGCGGCCGGCGTATCCCCCTTCGCCCCATCAAATGGAGACCGCAGGAGGTTGTATAGAACGTAGCTGGCCCCCAAGATCGCAGGCCCAAGAACATACAGCGCTGATTGGTGGAAATACCGTTCATCTGTTTTGAGATTCATCAACATCAACACAAAGAGATACAGCACCAGAATGGCCCCGACATAGACGATGACTTGCACAGCCCACAGAAACTCCGCGTTCAGGAGGATGAACAGGCCGGAGACGTGCATCAGCAACACAAGCAAGGAGAGCGCACAGTGAACCGGGTGCCGTAAGGTCACCGTCAACACACCAGCGGCAATACTGACCAATGCGAAATATGTGAAAAACACTCCGACCATGGGTTCAGCTCAACTCAGATGTTTGGGCGGCGGTTGGGTCGACTTCTGTACCGACTGCGGGAAATAGTAGCGGTACTCGCGGCTCTGTTCGACATCTTTCTCTTGGTTGTGCGCATACAAATATTTCTTTCCATCATCGAGGTGGCGTTCGCCAATGTCGTACAACCGCTTTTTGTCGAACAGCAGACTGCGTTTGTCGTGGGTTGAATATTCGTACATCTTGGTCATTGCCAGCGCATTGACTGGACAGGCCTCAACACAATAGCCGCAGAAAACGCATTTCGTGATATCGATATAGAATTCGCTGGCATAGCGCTGAAGTGGACGGGTCGTATCCTCCGCACTAATCACCTTGATGCAATGCGAGGGACAGGCAACCTCGCACAGATCGCAGCCGACACACCGCTCGTGCCCATCGTCGTATCGAAGCAAGCCAAGCGCACCGCGATGCGCATCCGGAATCGTGCGCTGTTCCCGTGGATACTGAAACGTCATCGGTCGATGAAGCATGTGCCGAAACGTGACTTTCATCGCATCCCAAATCTCATAGAAGAGCGCAGCCTGAAGGATTTTTTTGGTCAGGGCTACGACACTCATCGTAAACTCCTCGCCACGAACGGGCAACTGATAGACATCCGCTTATACCTGTTCAATGCTCACCCAGATCTGCTTGAACGACGGGACACCAGTCGTGGCATCAACCGACACCGTCATCAAATCCTTGACTGGCGGTTCGTTAAAATGCTCCGGGAAAAAGCACGTGCCAGGCGCAATGGACTGGTCAGGCTGGACACCAAGCTGAAGGGAGCCCCGATCCGAGATCAGACGCACCTTCACCCCATCGTGCAGTCCCAGACGTTCCATATCTTGTATGTTCATCCGCAGTTTCCCGGTGTTCGGAGCGATCATGATAAGCCCCGACGCTTGCGTCGACATCTTTCCCGAATGCATCAGCACCTGCCCCATCAACAGCGCAAAAGGCCGTGTGAGTTCCCCTGATAAAGGTGAAGGGCGATAACGAGCCTTGACCTCCGCCTCATAACCGGTAGACAAATATTGGTCAGGAACAGGTGTGACTGTTCGTGGTTGACCAAGATTATAGTATCCGGGCAGCAGCTTCATAATTTCGGCTTGAATATCGTTGGCCGATTGGTATTCCCATTGACACCCCATGGCGTTTGCGAGGGCGGTCATGATGTGCCAGTCCGGCAGGCTTTCTCCAAGTGGATCCATCGCCTGACGAACGCGAAGCACACGACCTTCAAGGTTCGTAAAGGTCCCGTCCTTTTCCGCGTAGGTACAGGCTGGGAGTACGAAATGAGCCATCTTCGCCGTGTCGGTTAAGAAAGGATCTTGCACCACCAGCAGTTCCAGCCGATCGAGAGCAGCTCGCACCTCCATTGAAGCCGGCAAGGTCGCGAGCGGATTTTCGCCGAGCACATACAACGCTTTAATCTGGCCGCTCTTACACCGCTTCAATATTTCAACGAGGTGGGCACTCGATCCGACCGGAGGAAGCGGCGCCTCCCATGCTCTGGCAAACCGGTCCCGTGCTGCGGGATCGTCAAACCGAGCTTGCCCAGGGAAGAACTCGGGAGCCACGCCCATATCAACGGCGCCTTGTTCGTTCGGCTCCTCCGTCACCGTGTTCACACCGCAACCTGGTTGACCAAGCTTACCGGTGATCCAGGCGAGATCCATTAGTTTTAAGACGTTCTGATAGCCGTTGACCCGCCTGACAATCCCTTCCGCGCACAGGATGATCGACCTCGGCGATTCGGCAAAGATAGCCGCAATTTCTCGGAAGGCTTCTACGGGAACGCCGGTCTGAGCTGCGAGCCGCTCCAACGAAACATCCGCCACCGAACTCTTGAGCGCTTCAAACGCCTGGGGATGTTTTCCAACCGCCTCTTCATCAACCAAGTCCTGATCGATAGTCGCCTTGACCAACCCATCGATCACGGCTCCTTCCGTCCCAGGCTTGATCAAAAACGGATGCGATGCCAACTTCCCCATATTCGTGATGGCGCTGTCGAGCGTCACCACCTGAGCCTTGTAGACCCGTATGGCTTCTTTGATTCGCACAGCAGTCAGCGGGTTCGTCTCGGTAATATTGGAGCCGATCAAAATGATGGCTTTCGCTTTCGTCAGATCTTCCCAATCATTTGGCGTTCTCCCCAGTCCGACAGCATGTTGGGAAGCGAGCACAAAGTTCATATGGCCGTAGCGGGCGCTGCTATCAAGCTGGTTGGTACCAAAAGCCGTGCGCATGAGCTTCTGAAACAGATACAGCTCTTCATTCGTACAGCGGGCCGTCACGAGGCCTGCGATGGCATCGGCACCGTATTGGCGCTTGATTTCGGTAAAACGGTCTACGAGCAGATGCATCGTGTCCAGCCAAGGTTTCTGCACCAACTGACCACCTTCGCGGACCAGGGGCTGTGTAAGCCGGCTCTTACTATCCAGATTTTCGAACCCAAAACGTCCACGTACGCAGAGCCCACCATGTCCCTTGGCAGTTTCCGATCGGTCTCCCCACTTGTTCTTCCAGGATAATGGGGAGGTGATTCGGACCACCTCTTCATCTTTCGTTTCCAGATGGAGTTGGCAACCGTCTCCACAGTAATTGCAGGTCGTCGTCGTCGTCTTCATCTGCCACGGTTTATAGAGATACTTGGAAAACTTGTTCGTGATGGCGCCAACCGGACAGACCGCTAAACAATCTCCGCAGAATTCGCAATCGAGTGCGAGGTCGCCCTTAGCCACAACCTGGTTGAATCCGCCCTTCTTCATGAACTGCAAGGCATCGATCATCAACACATCCTTGCAAACATTGATGCATTCCGCACAGGCGATGCAGCGATTCATGTTGAAGTCGAGCACGGGACTTCGTGTATCTTCCGGAATGAGTTTCTGCTTGGCACTGGCCAGATTCGTCACGCCATGCTGAAAGGCCATATCTTGAAGTTCACAATGGCCGTCCGCATCGCACACTGGACAGTCGAGAGGATGCACAGACAGGTGTTTCTCGACGGCTTTCTTCCGGGCGAGAAAAAGATCCTCGCCTTCAGTACGGATTACCATTCCCGCCGCCGCCTTGGCAGTACAGGACCGAACAGGAGCTTTCTTCCCCTCTTGCATGACGAGACACATCCCGCAAGAGCCGAACGGGTCAAATGTGTAGTGGTAACACATGGCCGGGATGATCTTGCCTGTCATCGAGATGACGTCGTACAACGACACGCCGTCCTGCGCCGTGACGGATTTTCCGTCGATGCTCAATTCGATCCTTGCTGCTTCAACGTCTGGATTAGTAGCCGGCTTCAAACCCATGGTTCTTCTCCGTGAAAGGAAAAACGAGAACCGTAAAACGAAACCCTGATTCTACCTTTCACTTTGCACATCTCACGCGTCACGTTTATCGGTCACACTCGCCCATCACAATATCGTAGGACCCGAAGATCGTACAGGCATCCGAGATCATATAGCCTCTGGCCATATGATCGAACGCGCCCATATGGATAAAGGAAGGGGCACGAATCTTCAGTCGGTAGGGCTTTCCGCCCCCCGTACTGACGATGTAAAAGCCCAGCTCCCCCTTGTGCGCCTCTGTGCCGCAGTAGATTTCTCCTGGCGGAGCATCGAACCCCTGCGAGAAGAGCTTGAACTGTTGGATCATCGACTCGAGGTTTGTAAAAACCCGCTCTTTCGGCGGGAGCGTCACGCTGGGAACATCCGCCATGACGGGCCCTTCCTGCATCTGATCCAGACATTGTCGAATGATCTTGACGCTCTCATAGAGCTCCATCACCCGAATCCAATATCGATCGTACGTATCGCCATTTTTTCCAACCGGCACACTGAACTCGCACTTTGGATAGGCACTATAGGGCTCGTACTTGCGAAGGTCATAGTCCACTCCGGATCCGCGCAGAACCGGCCCGCTCAGACCAAAATTAACGGCATCCTCAGCGGATATGACGGCAACTCCTTTGGTGCGCCCGAGCCAAATGCGGTTTTTCTCGAGAAAGACCTGATATTCATCGATCTTCGGTAGAAAATAATCCAGGAATTGTTTGAGCTTGTCGATCAGCGAGGGCGTCAAGTCCCGCTCAACCCCACCAATTCGATACCAGCTGGTTGTGAGACGGGCTCCGCATAGCTCATTAAACCAATCGAGTAGAATTTCCCGATCTCGAAAACAATAAAAAAAGACGGTCATAGCCCCGATGTCAAGCGCTTGGGCACCCAGCCAAAACTGATGCCCGATGATGCGCTGGACTTCCGCGACGATTGTCCGAAGGTATTCCGCCCGCTCTGGAACTTGTAAATTCAAGAGCTTCTCGACGGCTCTGCAGTAGGCAAAGTTGTTATACATCGCACAGACATAATCGAGCCGATCGGTATGGGGAATGAACTGATGATATGTGCCGTCTTCAGCAAGCTTTTCGACTCCTCGATGGAGGTACCCCATCACCGGCGTGGATTTCACCAGCCGCTCCCCTTCCAATTCCAGAATCACCTTGAGAACACCGTGCGTACTAGGGTGTTGAGGACCCAAGTTGAGCAGAAGTTCCTCCGTTCGCAAAGTCGGCAGCGACTCGCTTTCCGGATGCTCTGGGTCGATCTTATAGACAGTGGTTCTTTGATCTTCGAATGCCATGCTGGTGGAGTATCCTATCGCGGAACTTCGTCCAGAAAATCAAACGTGTCTCGCCAGCCTTTGCCACGAAGTGGAAAATCCTTACGCAAGGGATAGCCCTCGGTATAGTCATCCGGCATGAGAATCCGTCGAAGATCAGGATGATTCCGAAACCGGATACCCATCATGTCGAAGACTTCGCGTTCCATGAAATCGGCACCCTTCCAAAGATCCGTCAAGGAATCAACGACACAATCGGATTCAGGCACCCGCGTCTTCAGTCGGATGCGATGCCGCTTCCGAATCGAGTAGAACTCCCACACCACTTCGAATCGCTCTTCATCGTCGGGCCAATCCACGGAACTCACATGAACGATATAATCGAAATCCATCCCAGGATCGTTGCGCAGAAACTGAGCCACTTCATGGAGTTTGTCTCGCGTAACGGTCACCGCCGCATCACCTCGCCACTCAGCCAAGCCAGCGACTCCAACCGTAAACGTCTGCTGAATTCGTTGCAGCAATGGATGCATACAATGCGTCAGACCTTCAGACCGGCCTTAACCTGTTCTGGCTGAGTCACAAACACACGTTTTTGCATAATACGCTCCTGCAGCTTCAGGATGCCGTCCAGGAGTGCCTCCGGCGTCGGGGGGCAGCCAGGCACATAAATGTCAACGGGAACAAACCGATCAACTCCCTGTACGACACTGTAACTGTCATAGATGTTCCCTGACGTGGCGCAGGAACCCATCGCAATCACATATTTTGGCTCCGGCATCTGGTCATAAATCTTTCGAATCACCGGCGCCATGCGTCGGCACACGGTTCCGGCAACAATCATCAAATCCGACTGCCGCGGCGAACCACGAAATACTCCTGCTCCAAAGCGATCCATGTCGTACCGTGAGGAGACGGCGGCAATCATCTCAATGGCGCAGCAGGCGAGTCCGAAGGTCATTGGCCAAAGAGAACCCTTCCTCGCCCAGTTCACGGCTTTTTCAAGAGACCCCGTGATGACGTCCGGAGCCCCGTCTTTTTCATGCCGTCCTAGTTGGATCAGTCCCATACAATCCTCAATCCCACTCCAGTGCGCCTTTTCGCCAGGCATACACGTAGGCCACGATGAACAGCCCGATAAAAATCATCATTTCAATCAGCCCAATCACCCCGATCTTAGTGAAAACGACCGCCCATGGGTAGAGGAAGATCACTTCAATGTCGAAGATGACAAACAACATGGCAAAAATGTAATACCTGACAGGGAACGGCATACGGGCGTCTGAAAATGGCTCGGCCCCACATTCATAGGTTGATAATTTTTCTGGCTCTGGGTACCTAGGCTGCACAAAATGACTGACGAGCAAGGTTGCCACCCCAAAGGCCAAGGCGACAAAGATAAAGAGAAAGATCGGGAAAAATTTCGTCAGATATTCAAGAAGAGCTTCGGTTCCAGTCATTTAGTTTTCTCTCACAAGGCATTGACCTGGAAAGGATATTATAGACCTGACCCATGAAATCTTAGTGTCCCCGTCTCGGGGATAGCAAGCGAACAAAGGACCTAATTCAGGCAGACCCGAAAGCCCTAGGGAAGGCGGTCTGGCAGCGGAGAGTAGGTTGAGCGATTACATTCTTGTTGCAACTCACGATCAGACGCCAAGTGCCGAATCTCGTTCGCCTTGCTCATCATCCCCACAAGAAGATGGGCCAGTCTGGGAACTTTCCCATTCAGATTCCAGAGGAGAAAACGCTTTGACCGTTCGTCGCCGATGGATTTGTGTATTGATTCGGTCCTTCTGGCGGAAACCCCTGAAAAGACGCTGACCATCTTTTTCACTACCATTCATCGGTCAGCCACCATGCCCCGGTCAGATAAAGAATGACAAGATCACACGCTAGCACTGGAAAGAACGGCCCGTCAAGCTTCTACCAATCCAGCTCAAATTCTTGACAATACAGCGTCTTTTGCTATGGTTTTCAAAGTAACACTAGCCTCAAAAGGAATCCACCTATGAAAACCTTCGCGCCTCTCGTCTTGGTCCTGTGTTCAGGAATCGGTGTCTCGCTTGATGAAGCGTTGGCACAGGCACCAGAGATTGATTCCGTTCGATTTTCAGATGCCGCGCGCGCTTTTTCTCATGGTGCTATCCAGAAAACATCTCCAATCGACGGAATCGTAAACTTGATAACTGGTGATAATCAGTCGACGGGCAATCGCATGCTGCTTGGCAAGCGCGATTCACTCTATCTCAAGCTCAATAACCCCACTGAGGTAGCAGTTGGTGATCTTTTCACCGTTTACCGGCGTGTTCGGAAAGTGTTTCACCCAGTGACTAATGAATACCTCGGATTTGTTGTGAATCGTTCGGCGATCGTGAAGGTGACCGAAGCCAACCACGCTCTCACGACCGTGGAGGCTGTACACAGCTATGGACCAATTTCCCCCGGGGACCCTGTCATGCGTTTTGTGGCACCGGTGCCAGACACCGAGGCAAGCCCTGCGTCGAACATCTCCGACCTGGAGGGTATGATTGTTGAACTCCAGGCCGACCGGTCAATGACCCTCGTTTCACAATCAAATGTTGTGTATGTGGATCGAGGGAGAGAGGACGGACTAAAGACCAGCGATCTCCTCGAGATTCGCCGTCACAGTGCCGGACTTCCTCCACGAAAGATCGGCCAGCTCAAGGTCCTATCGGTGGAATCCCACACGGCAACTGCCATTATCCTTAAAGCCAATACCCGCGTCTTCAAAGGAGACCGATTTAAGCTCGTTGGGTACGCTGCACCTCTTCCTCAGCCTGTAGGCGCAATCCCGGAATCGCCCACAACTCAGGCCAGCCAAACGGTTCCGGCCAATCTGGTAGTCAGCAAGCTGAAAATACAGGATGCATCAGGACAAAGCCGACTCAACCTGGGGGACCTCGCGAAGTTCCTGCACTACGACTCAGGGGATGCGGCTATTAAGCCTGACAATTATAAAGTGCTCGATCAGTTGATTGATTACCTGCACACCAGCAGCGACATGAGGATGATCCGAATCGAGGGCCATGCAGATAACATGGAGATCGGCCCTTCACTCAAGTCGCGGTATCCAAGCAATTTGGAATTGTCCAAAGTGCGCGCGCACGGAGTCCTCCGGTATCTTATTGAAAAGGGCGGTGTTGAACCGAAACGGATCAGTGCGGTGGGTTTGGGTGACACCAAACCAACTGCTACGAATATGGTGGAAGACGGCCGCACGAAGAATCGCCGTGTAGAAATTCTTCTGTATACTCCGGACACGGAGACTCCGGCACCTAAACCAGAGATTGAGACTCAAGTACAAAAGCCGGAAGGAAGGCTTTCCACTGTGAGTGCTCGTGATGACAACGACCAGCCGCTTCCCTCTACCACTACTTCCGCTATGACTGATTCCCCCGGTCGAGGGGCCATGACTGTCGACGACTCTCCACAGACTCCCTCAAAGGATAGGTCAAATCCTGCCAATAACTCTGATGAGAGTGGCTCAACATCGCCCGACACAAACAAGAAAGATAGTCCTCCTCAGCAGCCAACCGCTGGAACCCAGACGGAATAGCATCGGACCGAGACGGGGACACGTCGGTATTGGATTCGCCCCCCAAGGGTATTGTCAAACACCTTCCTCGCCGAGAACGCCGGTGTCCTTCACATTTCCAGACTGCTAGAATGCGACATGGCTTCCGATGAGCTCTCGACCGTTCCGCGTCCAATGCAGGCACTCTATGCAGACGTTATTGTACCCCGCCATATTGCAAAGGCCTTCACCTATCTCATCCCTCCCACCTTAGCTCAGACCCTAGCAATAGGGCACCGCGTCCTCGTCCCGTTTGGACGTATGGTGCTAGAAGGGGTCGTCATCTCGCTGAGTAACCACCTTGCAACCGAGATAAAATCCACTTCCCTTAGAGAGATTCGTTCTCTCGCTCATGACGGGCAAACTTCTGCACTGTCTCCGGCGCTGTTCGAACTCTCTCGCAAGATCGCAGAGCATTACGTTGCACCCTGGGGCCAGTGTCTTCGACTCATATTGCCCTCGCTGGCAACGCGAAAAACCTCTCCCGCGCGATACATCGTCACTCCACAGGGTTGCGCGGCGCTGGAAGCCGGCCTTTGTCCAGACGATCTGAAGCCAATTCTGGACCGAATCGCCCGACGAACTCTAGGGGTTCTGGCCTCCACACTTCAAGCAACTCGACAGGGAAACACCGTGCGGGGGATCGACTCCCTCATCAACAAGTCGTGGATAGCACTCATACCTTCGAGCAACGCCAACATCGAGTTCCAAAAGCCGCGCAGGACCGTCACCGTGGGCGAGGATGATGGTCGAATGCCAGGAGATGGCATTCTGCCCACTGACACGCCTCCGAAGATCGACGCCTCCTGGAAAACGCATATCGCTCACTGCCTTCAAAGCGATCACATGAAAAAGCTCGTACTCCACGCCCCAGGGGAACACCGGCTCAGCCGGCTTGCCGACGCCATTCAGCAAGCCCACTCAATGAAGCGATCCACTCTAGTTCTCACCGGCGAGATCGCGAGAGCATCCTGGTTGACACAACAGCTCTCAAGACTCACTGGCCTCCAGATTACCCTCGCACACCCATCTTCACAATCCGCTCGATGGCCACAGAACCAGGGGCAGACTCCCTCGGTAGTCGTAGGAACCCGTTCGGCCATATTTTCGCCGCTTCAATCGATCGGGCTCATCTGGGTGGAGGGAGAAGAGGACCCTTCCCTGAAAGAGCCTCAGGAGCCTCGCTATCATGCCAGAGAGGTGGCTAGCTTGAGAGCGGAGAGCGAACACGCGCTCGTTGTGCTGGCATCCGCTCATCCATCTCTTGAATCAAGGTTCGATACCGAAGCGGAGATCCATCACGTGCCACAAGAAGCGGCTCTTCAACCTACGATTGAGCTCGTTGACCTCCGTAACGAGTCCGCAAGAACCCTCCTTAGCCATACCCTCATCCGGGCAATGCACGACGCCCTACAGAATCGTGTCAAGATCCTGCTCTTTCTTAACAGGAAAGGGTACGCCGGGACCTTGGTATGTCGAGACTGTGGCTGGGTCCCTCGTTGCGAGTCCTGTATCGTGTCGCTGACCTATTATCGTGAAGCCGGCAGGCTGACGTGCCGCTACTGTGGTAAGGCAGATCGGTTGCCCGACCTCTGTCCTTCGTGCCGTACTCCCCATATAAGTCCTGTTGGTGGTGGCACCGAGCGTGTTGAAACCGAAGTTCGTCGTATATTCCCACAAGCCAACGTCGCCCGGCTCGATGGTGATACGCTCCGGCATTCGGCGTCCGCTCACGCTCTGCGGGAAGGTACCAGATCGGGTGTGTGGGATGTTCTTATCGGGACCCAAGCACTGTTTAGCCGAGAGCCACTACCCCGCTACGGCTTGGTGGGGATCCTTCAGGCAGATTCCGGGTTACACGTCTCAGACTTTCGAGCGGCTGAGCGGACCTATCACCTGCTGGTTGATGCTACCAACCTAGCATGTCCGGCGTCCGCCGGAGGTCGAGTCATCGTACAGACGCACCTTCCTACACATCATGCTGTACAGGCCTTGATCTCAGGAGATCCCAATCAATTTTACAATGAAGAATTCACGGCACGCCGGCTTCTTCACTATCCTCCCATCTGTCATTTGGCTGATCTTTCGGTAACTGGGCAAGACCTAAGAACCGTCGAAGAGGCCGCCACGCGATGGGGTGCAGACCTAGAACGGAACGCACATGATCAGAAGCCGCTGATTGTTTTAGGACCCGTCCCCACAATACGCAGACCTCCCAAAGGCCGTCGGCAGTATCGCCTCTTAGTAAAGGGAACGGATCGCACCGCCCTTAGCCGCCGGATCCATAATTCCGTCCAAAATATGGAGCGAGAGTACCGAAAAGGACAGATCAAATTCCTGGTCGACATCGACCCGGTCGAGAATGGATAAGACTACACGCCTTTCTTCTTTTTGTTCGCCCGGGAAGTTGGCACTGTCACAACCTGCTCCTCTAATAGGGCCGGATCCAGCTTGCGTGCTCGTTTGAACAGGCCGTAAGAAAACGAAATCCAAAACACGGAGGAGAAGAGACCCAGCACGACGGCTGAGAGGATCGTTCCCATCTCAGATTCAGGAAGTGAGTCAGCCTGGCCTCTGAGTTGAATCATCAACACCACGGGCCAGGCAAAGCTTTCCAGGCCGAGCAACAAGGTAGACCAAGCCCATAGTCCCGTGATCGACTCCGCCATGAACCATAAAAACAGCCCTACGCTCAGGGCCCATCCAACTACGAGGGCTGGCGCGACAGTCCCCCCCCAGATGAGCCAGAACCCGATGGCAGTCACGAGGGTCCCCAGAGACAGATTGAGCACTATCATGATGGGCATGATCCAGGCATGGCAGGCAAAGTCTGACGGGACCTTGGCCTGATGTCAATGTGAAGCGCGTTGAGCGTACCCGGCGAGTTCTCTAGACGGTCAGTTCAGCAGCTACCGTATCGAGGAGGACGTTCAGCTCGAATGGCTTGTGAAGCGTCCGCCTGGCTCCAAACATCTTTGCAACATCCAATAAATCGAGGACGCCGATCGTATCACTTGCCCCTGTCATCGCAATCACACGCGTATCGGGAAACTCCCGGCGAAGCGTCATGATGGCCTCAAGCCCATCTTGGTCTGGCATGAGAAGATCCATGATGACAAGATCCGCCGATTTAGCCCTATACCGCTCCACTCCCTCTTTCCCATTAGAGGCCTCTTCGACCTCGTACCCAGCCTGCTCCAAGGTTTCTCGGATGAGCTGACGAACTTGGTCTTGATCATCAACCACGAGGACTGACGGCATCCGACACCTCAATCGATATTCTTGATGGTTCTGGGCCAGAGTTGGCCGGCGCACCCGTAGTTTCGGAATACGTGGGAGACTGGGCCAAGGCCCGACGGATAGCATACGCCAACTCATGCAACGTGAGCGGTTTGAGGAGGCATTCCGTCATGCCCTGCGAAGAGACGTCGTCCATCCCAGGTGCACCATGTGACCCGCTGCAGAGAATGACGGAGAGATCTGGGCGAAGTTTCCGACATTCTCGTGCTAGACGATCCCCACTCATGCCAGGCATCATCCGATCGGTCATTAGCAAGTCGAACCGTGTGGGCTCAACTTGAAAGATCTCCAAGGCTTCTACGGCTGTTCTACAGACTACTGGATGGTAGCCAAGAGATGTCAGCACCTCTCTTCCCAAACGGGCCACGGCGTCTTCGTCATCGACGAATAAGATACATTCGTGTCCATGAGGAAGGGGATCATCCTGTTGAATCGTTGATGGGGCACAAGCCCCGAGAACAGGGAGGTAGGCCGATACGGTCGCACTGGTGCCAATGTGGCTCTCAACCGCCAAGATACCGCCATGCGCCGAGACGGTGTCGTAAACGACCGCGAGTCCCACACCCTGTTCCTCGCTGACGGTCTTGGATGTCGCAAGCGAGTCGACCAATCGACTGATGCTCTGGGGGTCTAAGCCCTCGCCCGTATTCCGGGCACTCAAGCAGACATACCTTCCAGCAGGGAGTCGACCGGAGGGCATGATTTGATCCGTAGCAAACTCCCTGTTCTGAAGCTGAACATCGAGGACTCCTCCCGTCTTCTGCATCGCACGGACGGCGTGATCGACCAGATGGAAAATCATCTCATGCATCTGCATGGCATTGGCCGAAATCGGGTTGGTCGCATGCGCAATCTGCGTTCTGAGTTCAACCCACAGGGGGATTGTGGGACGAAGGAACCTGAGGGATTCTTTTACCAAGGAGTGGAGTAACAATGGACATCGACCGTGGTCGTTCTGCCCACCGAAGGCCAGCAACTGTTGGATCAGTTCACGAGATTTTTGGGCCGCCGCCACCACTTGCCCGACATGGCGATGCGACTTCGCCTCAGCCGGAATCAACGGAAGCGCCAACTCACTGAAGCCGAGCACGGCCGTGAGATCATTATTCAACTCGTGAGCGATACCGCCGGCAAACGCGCCGATCACCTCCATCCGTGCTGACTCACGCCAACGAGCCTGAACGTTTTTACGATCGGTCACATTGACGACCGTCCCGAGCGTACGGACCGGTTGCCTCGATGAACCATCGCCATCAAACGACGTCAGAGAACGAAGACGGATGTGTCGCATGGCACCGTCTGGCCTGATGAGACGGTACTCAATCTCATGCAGGCCATTGCCTGTCATAGCACGGGCTCGTTGTACCGTAGAGACCACGCGGTCCCGATCATCGGGATGAACGAGTTCAAGGTAACGCTGCCAAGAAGCTGGCTCATCGGTACCGACGCCGGAGATATCCCGCAGGATCGGTGACCAAGAGAGAGAATCTGTCCGGTGATCATGCTCAAAGAACCCAACCTGCCCGACCTGCACGGCAAGATCAAGTCGCGCCTCGCTATCCCGAAGCGCCTGTTCGACCTGCCGACGCGCGGCGATAGCTTCGCCCTGGGTCTTCTCAGGCGCTTCGGTGATCTGCCCAAATTGTGATACTTCGCTCATCGTCCAAACAACCGACGTCACCCGACCCAGGCGGTCTTTCAACGGGGACAGCGAGACATCACTCCAAAATGAGGTGCCGCGCTTGCGGTAATGACAGATCCGCACACGACACGCCCATCCATCTTGGAGAGCCATCGCGAGCTTTTCCATTGAGGCCCGATCTGTATCCGGCCCAGTCAAGATCGACGTCGTTTGACCGATCACTTCCTGCTCGGCATAGCCGGTCAGTACCAGGAAGGCTGGATTGACATAGACGATGGGATGATGGGACACCCTTGCATCCGTCACGAGCACACTACAATTCGCCGCCGTGATGACGGTTGAATTCAGAATGTTCTCTTGGCGTTGTCGAAGCAGTATCCAAAGAACACAACTAAGAGACAGGAGCAACCCTAGGAAGAGACCAGCAACCATACGGGACAACCTCCCCGTGTGTGCACGCGGAGTAGTTACGTATACTAATAATTTGATGCTACACTACATGAAGCGCGAGTAGAATGCCCAGGGATGAAGGATAGCTGCAAAACTATTTTTTTGCACCTAAAAGCAGTAGATCCGAATGTTGGTCGCTCATCCTTGACGTTTCACAAAAAAGGCAGCCGCTTGCGCACGCCGGGTGATGCGAAGCTTTTGAAAGACGTTTGCCAAGTAGTTCTTCACGGTCTTATCGCTGAGCCCGAGTGCGGCGGCGATTTCCTTGTTGGTCTTTCCCTCGGCAACCAAAGCAACGACTCGTTCTTCCTGAGAGGACAGTTGGTCCGTACCAGAGGTTGCTGGCAGATCGTGAAGCCCTCTCAGCCACCGCAGAGCCCGTTCCGTCACATGAGAGTCCAAGATCGATTGACCTTTCGCCACAGAGCGGATGGCTTCGAGCAAGGCGGGTGAATCGATTTCTTTAAGGACATAGCCATGAGCGCCAGCGAGCACGGCAGCGAGCACGGAGTCGTCGTCAGCATAGGACGTCAGGAAAATGACCCGTGTCCCCGGCAGCGTTCCGAGAATCTCCCGACAGGCATCGATACCGGACCCGTCCGGTAGTCGGACATCCATCAAGATCACGTCGGGCTTCAACCTCTGCGCTTGCGGGGCGGCTTCCGCCATGGTGCCCGCTTCCCCTACAACCGCGATGCCCTGGGCTTGGCCGAGCACCGTCCGCAGTCCCACGCGAATCACCTCATGATCATCGACAAGCAGCACTCGAATAGCATGAGTTCTAGTTGTGAGCATAATGAGTATCCTTTGGAAGATCGAGTGAGATCCTCGTCCCCTTGTCCGGTTTCGACTGGATGGCGAACAAGCCCCTGACTTTTTGAGCCCGTGCCGCCATGTTGACTAATCCATGGCCAACCCCCTGAACTGAACGGGTACTAAACCCGATGCCGTCATCCGTCACAGCCAGACGATCAGAGCGGATGAGATCCCGAAGCGAGACGGTAATCTGTTTGGCACGGCTGTGGCGCAATGCATTACTCACCCCCTCCCGTACGATGTTGATGATATGGAGTGCCTGTTCGGTGGAAAGCCGCCGTGCGGCCTCATCGTCGATTCTGACCCGGCATCTGGTGGAAGAGGAGATAGACATCGTTTCGACCATAGTCCGCAGGGCGGTCGAAAAGTCTCCACCCTGCAATACTTGAGATTCGAGACCGGCAATGAAATTCCTGACTTCCGTCATGACCTGGTTGAGCTGCCCAATGGCGTGATCCAGTGTCGCCATGAACTTCTTCGCCACAGGATCGCGTCGCTTCCTGATCAGTGGCTTACACGCTTCTAACCCAAGTCCAACAGCATAGAGGGATTGGAGAATACCATCGTGGAGATCCTGGCTAATCCGCTCTCGTTCTTGAAGTGCGGCGCTCAAATCTCGTTCACGTTGTACGAGGATCTCCTCCATCCGTTTGCACTCCGTGATATCCGTCGCGGCACCCAGCACCATGTGAACCTGTCCTTGATCGTCGTAAATCGGCCGCTTGACCGTCTGTAACCAGCGCGTCTTTCCCTCAGCATCGGTCAGCCTTTCCTCCGGGATGAACCGATCCCTCCCGGAATAGATCACCTCAAGATCGTTCCGCCGAAAGAACTCCACCTCTTCGGCATTTGCATTGAAGTCGGAATCCGCTTTCCCGATCAACTCTTCTACCGTCGTACCATACCAATCGGCCACGGCCTTGTTGGCCACCGTAAAACGACCGTCGCGATCCTTGGCAAAGATGAGGTCGGGATCGGTGTCGATGACTTGTCGCAAGAATGTATGGGAGCGACGGAGCTCGGCTTCAGCCCGTTTACGTTCTCCGATGTCCCGCAAGATCATGCAGGCGTACTCTTTCCCTTCATGCTGCAGATAATTGACGGTCACATCCGTCTGCAAGACGAGTCCACTTCGTGACCAAAACTTCGCATCGAATGTCAACGCTCCCTGCTGTTTGAGATTCTTCCAATGAGTCACCCACCGCTCTACGGGGAAATCTGGGTCAATATCATGGACCGTCATGCCCAGCAGTTGCTCACGTGAGTACTCCAACATTCGGCATGCGGTATCATTGACACTGAATATTCGAGCGTTCGGGTCTAACCACAAGATCGCCTCGACGGCCTGATCCACGGAAAACTGGGTCAACCGAAGCGCTTTTTCCAAGCGCTTGCTCTCGGTAATATCGTCGCCAACCGTCACACTGCATTGCTTGCCGTTTAACTCAATCAGTTCCGAGGACAGAAGGATCTGGCGGATTTCCCCGTCTCCCCTCCGCATGGTCACTTCCATGTTGCGCACTGACCCGACACTCTTCAACTGTTCGACAAAGCGGGCCCGTTCCTCCGCCAAAGGCCAGAGTCCTATTTCCAACGTAGTGTGCCCCAAGCCATCTTCTTTGCGATATCCCAACAGCTGACAGGCGGCATCATTGGCGTCCACCACGAGACCAGAGTCCAACTCGCTAATGACGACCGGATGGGGACTGGCTTGGAACGCCTTGGCAAAACGCTCTTCGCTCCTGCGAAGCGCTTCTTCGGCTTGCTTGCGATCCGTGATGTCATTAGCGACGGTCACGATACAGAGCGTTCCGTTGAGCTCCGCGAGATCAGCGGAGGCCAGAAGGTAGCGCGATGCACCCGATTTCATCTTTAAAACAAACTCCATGTTGCGCACCGGCTGCCCAGCTTTCAAGCGCTCGATGACCTGCGCTCTATCCTCGAGATTCGGCCAGATACCTAGCATCAACGTAGTGTTTCCGATCACTTCCTCTCGACGAAACCCGAACAGCTCAAGACAGGCATCGTTCACCTCAATACATCGGCCCGTTGCTGCCTCCGTGATTCCGATCGGATGAGGACTTGTTCGGAAGGCTTTGGAGAATCGTTCTTCGCTTTCTCGAAGGGCTCCCCCCGCATGCCTGCGCTCGGTGATATCGTCGCACACGATCAGTGCCAATGATTCTCCAACCTCGCGTTGCAGCACACGCACAAACTCATGTACCCACAACACAGTGCCATCGCCTCGCACCTTGCGGAATTCCCATTGTGCGACTCCTTCAGGATGACGAAAGAATGCTTCCATCTTGGCACAGATGCACTCTCGGTCTGCTTCGAAGATGATAGCCTCCACCGACTTCCCGACAAGATCCTCGACGCGATAGCCCAAGTACCGCGCGCCGTACTCGTTGACTGACCTGATGATTCCCTTTCCGTCCACGGTGAAATACATGGAGGGAGTTTCATCATAGAGAGTCCTGTATCGTTCCTCGCTCTGGCTCAGAGCGTCCAGAGCCGACCGACGATCCATCTCACCGCCGAGCCACCGCGCCATGAGTTGTATGAAATCCCGTTCGGAATAGGTAAACGGTTTCTGCCGGGGTTCGACACTCGCAAAACACAGGGTCCCGTAGGTGCGCTCCTGTCCGTTCATCGCTGTCCCGATGTACGATTCCAACTTCAGCGCGGCGTAGGCTGGGTGCTGCTGCCATTCCGGAGAAGCACCGGCATGCTCGAAACTCAACGTCCCGTTCTGGCGAAGGGCCTCGCTGCAGTACGTCTTGCTCAGAGCTACGCGCATGCCCGGATGGAACGCCATGCCGAGCGCATGTACTTGCCCCACCTCCAACTCGTCGCCCCGGACAAAGGTCTCCATCCCGATCGGCAGGTCGAAGAAGCGGCACCCGAGCTGAAGCAACGCTTCAACCCGCTCCTTGAACGAGTGGCCCTGCGCCGACGAAATATCGTGGAGCGCGCGAATTGCCTGCCGGCTTTTCCAGAGAGCCTGTTCCGCCTGTTTACGCTCGGTAATATCGGAGAACAAGCCGATGATGGCAGGCTTCCCGTTCCACGTAATCCGAGCTGCCTCGACCTGGACCGGAATTGGTGTGCCGTCCATCTTCAGATAGATTCGCTCCGCACTATGAACGGACATTCCGCCGCTCAGCAGGCGTTTCACATTCTCCCTAACTTCTTGATGATAGTCCGGATGGATGAATTGAAAGGTCGGCCGGTCCAGAATTTCCTGCGCAGCATTCGCTCCCAGGAGGACAGTGCCCGTGTGGTTGATGTAAGCGGTTCGTCCTTCACTAAAGACGAAGACACCCGATGGTGAAAGCTCGACCAACGTCCTGTACCATTCTTCACTCTCCCGTACCGACTCCTCCATCCACTTGCGATCAGTAATATCGGTATGTGATCCGAGGAGACGAATCTGTCGGCCATCTGCCTCTGTGACAAACGAGGCTCGTGCTTCAATCCATCTATACTCCCCATCCTTGTGCTTCAGCCGAAATTCCTGGCGATAGTCTCCTTCGCGACGAGATACGTAGTCTCGTACGTAGGCCATCGCCGCATCACGATCCTCTGGGTGCAGAAGCGTCATCCATGCCTCAAAAGAATCTCGAATCTCCGCCGACCCGTATCCCAGCTGGCATTTCCATTCCTCGGAAAAGACCACGTCGTTCGTTTCCGTGTTCCATTCCCAGAGTCCAGTCCCTGACGCACGGAGGGCCTGTCGGAGTCTTTCTCGCGAAGTCCGAAGCATCGCCTCCGTACGCTTACCATCGGTAATGTCCAAGGCCGTCCCGGACATACGAAGAGGTTGACCGCCGCTATCACGCACGACCTCGCCGCAACAATGAATCGTCCGTACTTCACCATCGGGACGAACGATTCGGCATTCCATGTCGTAGGCTGCGGCCCCTGCCAACGCATCATCGATCGACGCCAGCACCCGATCATGATCGTCCGGCAGTACCGCCGACACAAAGCTGTCGAAGGTGATCGCTCGCGCTCGAGGTTCATAGCCGAAGATCCGGTAGAGTTCGTCGGACCATTCCACCTCGCCACTTGCGATGTCCCAATTCCAACTCCCCAGGTGAGCAAGAGCTTGTGCGACCTCGAAGTGACGAGTCTGTTCGCGCAACACTCGATCCCGTTCGGCAAGCTCACGTGCGAGATCAGCAACCTGCCTGCGCAGCAGATCTAATTCATGACGGTGACTCGTAGGACTCATTGATGAGGCTCCTTGCCGCGCGACGCCGACAGTACCTCAACAGCCAGCTCAACTCACAGGAGCGACCATGTCACGTGGCGAATGATGATTGATGGTGACGGCCCAGCCTACTGCTTCCTAAGATTAAAGACCTCAAGAGAGGGCTAGTGTCCTATGGGAATAGGCGAAAGTCTAGATCCAAATGGCCCGGAGGCACTAGCTGGAAATCGGAGGGAGCTGCATCGATATGATGGTGCCGAAGGCGGGACTTGAACCCGCACGGCTTTCGCCACACGCCCCTCAAACGTGCGTGTCTGCCATTCCACCACTTCGGCACTCAGCAGGATGTTGAAACGAAGCCTACACCTGCGTCTGGCATCTCTCAAACCCTCAACGTACTCAGAAGTACGCCTCAGGCTTTCGCTCGCTGCGGCCTTGTTGCAGGCTTGTTTGACCATCCTGCATTCTGGCCTCCTGTCAGCATATGAGGGGAAAAGGAGTGCGCATTATAGAAGTAGGGTAAAATTGTTGTCAATCAACCGGACGTTCGGTAGAATCGGCATCTCATTGTCCTAGGTTGCTCTTTCATGACGCAAACAGACGAACAAGGCCTCTCCTCTTCCATTGCAGCGTTTTTTGATGTCGACAATACCATTTTACCTGGTGAAGCGAGTGAAATGAGATTTTTCCGCTGGCTGTGGCGACGCGGTATCGTCGGGTGGCCTGAAGCTCGTGAGAGCGTGTCGTGGCTCCTGCGACATTTCCCGACATTGTCGCTGCACCCGCTCCGCAAGCGGAAGCTGTACCTGGCCGGAAAACCTTCGCAAGTGATTCAACCGTTGGGCGAGGAGTTTTGTCGCGAGGAGCTCTGTCCTCGTGTCTCCCCCGCTGCGATGCGGATGCTCGACGAGCATCGCCGTGCCGGCCACGCCATCGTGTTCGTGACAGGTTCCATCGATTTTCTGATCGCCCCCATCGCGGACGCGCTTCGAGCTGATCGTTACTTTGCCACTCAATTGGAGCAGCAGAATGGACTCTATACCGGTTTCCTTGTGCCACCCCTGCCGTATGGGGAGGGGAAACGCCAACTCATTGATCGATTGTCCCATGAACTGACGTTGGACCTATCCCAATGCTATGCGTACGGGGATAGCCCGGGTGATTTTGACTTGCTCCGTGCCGTGGGGCATCCAACAGTGGTGAACCCAATTCGTGGCATGGCCTCCATCGCCCGACAGCAGAACTGGCCAATCGTCAAATGGCGATAAGTGACTCCTTGTGATCGAATCAACCGCCTGCTCGGTGAATCATCCAATCGACGATTCAGTTAGTCCACACACAGCTCATGCGCGTCACTGAAATTTTTCATAGCGTTCAAGGCGAGTCGACCTTTGCCGGCCTCCCCTGCGTGTTCGTACGTCTAACCGGTTGCCCGCTGCGATGCACCTGGTGTGACACGGAGTATGCGTTCTTTGGCGGAACGGACCAATCCATCGATGACATTCTCGACACGGTACGATCCTATGGTTGTCAGTTGGTGGAGGTGACGGGAGGTGAACCGTTAGCGCAACCGGATGCCAGCACGCTGCTTCGTCGATTGTGCCATGAAGGATTCACAGTCCTCCTTGAAACGAGCGGAGCCGTGGATACCGCCATCGTCGATCCATCGGTCCGTATTATCTTGGACGTGAAATGCCCGGGAAGCGGCATGACGGAACGGATGCACTGGCCCAATGTCGAACGATTGCGGCCACAGGATGAAGCAAAATTCGTCATGCAGGACCGGAGTGATTACGAATGGGCGAAAAGTATTCTGGATCGCTTCCAGTTGACCAATCGTTGTGCAGTGCACTTTAGTCCGGTATTTGGTGCCCTGGATCCACAACGGTTGGCTGAATGGCTCTTGGCGGATCGATTACCGATTCGCCTTCAGTTGCAACTCCACAAGCACATCTGGGCACCCAACATGCGCGGAGTGTGAAGAATATCGCCGTCGAGTACGGTGAAGAAATCCCGATGACAACCAACAATTGGCTGATGCTGCTTGCTTATTGATGCATCAAAGGAGAATCGAATGCCCATTCTTCGAGTTCACGCGAAACAAGGACACGTCGACACCGAGACTACAGACGCGCTAGTCATCCTGCTGTGTGAAGGGGAGGGACTTCCCAAGGAAGGTGGGGCGATTCTGGATAGAGCGCTCGGTGGAGCCCTCCGTGATCTTCTCCAGTCACAGGAGTTCGATGGAAAGATCGGTGAGGTAGTTTTATTTCATACACACGGGAAAATTCCGGCAAAGCGGTTGATTCTGGTCGGGCTCGGTAAAAAACATGACCTGGGTTTAGATCAGATCCGACAGGCGATGGGCCATGCCGTCAAACGGGTTCGCCAAGCCAAATCCGGTGCTTTTGCAGTGGCGCTGCCGAGCATTGTGCCGCATGGGGCGTCGCCGATTGACATTGGCCAGACCATGACTGAAGGGGCGATCTTAGGAAGCTATCAATTCACGGCTTATCGCAGTGACGCCCCGACGGGTAAGGGAGTGACGGCGATGACGGTTCTGGCTCCGCGGAAAGATCAACTGCGCCAGTTGTCGGAAGGGATTCGTCGCGGTGTCGCGACCGCTGAAGCAACGGTCTACGTTCGGGATCTCTGTAACCATCCATCTAATGTGATGACACCGACCAGGATCGCCAGTGAGGCAAAAACCGTGGCGAAGGAAGTCGGCGTGAATCTCAAGATCCTCGAACAAAAGGAGATGGAACAACTCGGCATGGGTGCGCTACTGGGAGTTGCAAAAGGCAGCCACGAACCGCCGAAGTTCATTATTCTCCAGTACCACGGAGCCAAGAACAAAAACGACCGCCCGGTCGTGCTCGTCGGCAAGACGATCACCTTCGACACGGGTGGAATCTCGCTCAAACCGGCTGAGAATATGGAACAGATGAAAGCCGACATGACCGGTGGAGCTGAGGTATTAGCTACGATGCGGGCAGCGGCTCGTCTGAAGCTACCTCTCAATCTCATCAGCATCCTCCCGGCGGCAGAGAATATGCCCGGCGGCCGGGCGATGCGACCTGGCGACGTGGTCAAGACCCTTTCTGGCAAAACCGTGGAGGTACAGAACACGGACGCCGAGGGCCGCCTGATCCTATCTGACGGCCTTGCCTATGCGACGCGATTCAAGCCGGCCGCGCTCATCGACATTGCCACGTTGACGGGGGCGTGTGTCGTCGCGCTGGGTCAGTTCGCGATCGGCATGTTCGGCACCGATGCCACGTTGAAAGATGCCATTCAGAAGGCCGGCCTTCGAGCAGGCGAGCGGGTATGGGAAATGCCGTTGTGGGACGAATATTTTGAGCAACTGCGCAGCGATGTGGCCGACATGCGGAACATCGGTGGACGTGGAGGTGGCATGATCACTGCGGCTCTGTTCTTAAGTAAGTTCGTTGGCGACGCCCCTTGGGTGCATCTCGACATCGCCAGCACCGATTGGAGCGAGCGGGAACGGGCGTATATCCCCAAAGGGCCAACCGGCATCGGCACCAGACTGTTGATCCAGTTCCTCATCAATCGCTCACTGTAGGGTAAGAGAAAGACGGTTCGACGATGTCGTACGACCAGATTGGCCAACTCTTCATGATAGGGTTCGATGGCACCACTGTGTCGGCTGATCTCGCCTCCTTCATCAGAGAATATAAGCCCGGTGGAATTATCCTGTTTTCGAGAAATCTCGAATCGATCGCACAGATCGTGGAATTGACAAGCGATCTTCAACGCTGCAGTCCACACTCCCCCCTCCTGATCTCTATCGATCAAGAAGGTGGACGGGTCTCACGGTTACCAAAAGACTTTACAATTTTTCCACCATGCGAAGTCCTTGGGCAATGCCGTTCTTCTGAACTAGCCTACGCAGCGGCAGCCACGACCGCAACAGAACTCAAGGCCGTCGGCATCAACATGAATATGTCTCCGGTGCTTGATGTGAACAGTAACCCCGCCAATCCGGTAATCGGTGATCGAGCCTTCGGCACAACGCCTGACCTCGTGGCTGAATTGGGGTTGGCCACAGTGGGAGGCCTCCAGGACAATCGTGTCGTGGCTTGTGGGAAGCATTTTCCTGGTCATGGCGACACCAACTCGGACTCGCACAAGGAGTTGCCCATCGTCACGGCGCCGCGCGAACGATTGGAGCATATTGAGTTTCCTCCATTCCGGCGAGCGGTGGCGAACGGCGTGGCAACGATGATGACGGCCCACGTGCTGTATCAGGCGTTGGATGAGAAACGGCCGGCAACCTTGTCCCCGACGATCATCGGAAGATTTCTTCGTGAGGAGTTGCACTACGACGGTGTCGTGTTGACGGATGATCTCGAGATGCATGCCATTATCGATCATTATGGTATCGGCGACGCAACAATCCAGGCCATCCAAGCCGGTTGCGACATGCCGTTGATCTGTAAAGACCGCAACCGCGTCATAGCCGCGATGAATGCCGTTGACAAAGCTGTGGCCGACGCGGACATCTCGGCCGGACGGTTGGCCCAGTCCCTTGCGCGTATCCGTCGCGTGAAAGAGCGCTTCCTGCTTCCCTATCGCCCTGTAATGATTTCAGATGCCAAACTTGTGGTGGGGTGCCGAAGCCACAAAGCGCTCTTGCGCTCCATCGATCGGACACGAGAACGAGTCGCGAAAGCCGACCTATGACCTTTGCTTTTTTCTTTTCAACATAAAAGAGTGGACAACTTTATGCCGTGTCTCTCAGGAGAATTCCTCAAGTTACGCAGAGATGGAAGACCTCCTCTCACTCAAGTGAAGAAGCGAAACCTCTGTCCCTCTACCGAATACCTTGCCCTCCTCTCATCTCTTGTGGCATCATGAATGTTCCTTTGGAGGGCCTTATGGCCTCATTGCTCGAGTACGTTGGATCTGTCCATATTTTTCTTGGGCCCTACCGGGGCAATCCGATCGCGATCTATTTGCGGCGGACGGAATCTGGCTGCCAGATTGGCCCAAAAGTCTATCCTTGGAACAATGTCATGGGCCTTGGTGAAACGCCGAATAAGGCCGCTGCTGATTTCGAGGAAAAATGGAAGACCAAGGGCTTAACGGCAAACATGTATTCAGGCCCAGCCTGGGAAGGAGGCATTAAGCCAGAAAGACCAGCGCCGCCCAAGCCAGCTGCCCCCCCACCCAAACCGGCCATTCCGCCAAATGCCGCAGCCGCTCCTGTAGACACAGCCCCTGGATCGCCTGTCCCGGCTGCTACCGCAGTTCCCGCTGAAGAGACTTCTACCACAGCACCCGTTTCCGCAACCCAGCCCTCTGGAAAGTCGGACTAGACTCCTTACTAGAATTGTTCCTTATTCATCGTGACGGCGGACTACTATTGACAGCCTGAGCGGCTAGTTTGCTGTGTTTCATCCCATACGCCGCATACACGAGAATGCCAATAACGGTCCATACCACAAAACGGATCCATGTAGCCCAAGGCAAACCAGCCATGAGGTATAGACATGCCGCGATGCTCATGATGGGCACTAAAGGCATGAAGGGAAGACGAAAGGGCCTGGGCAGATCCGGCTTTGCGTACCGGAGTAGCATGACCCCAAAACTCACGAGGATAAAGGCAAAGAAGGTTCCGATGTTGGTCATATCGGCCGCTTCCCCGATCTGGAACAACGCCGCCAGGATCGCGACAACCACTCCGGTCAGAATCGTTGCCCGATGGGGCGTTCCAAACGTTGGATGAACCTGTGAGAGCCTCGGGCTTAACAGCCGATCGCGCGACATAGCAAAGAACACGCGGATTTGTCCAAGCATCATAACGATCAATACACTCGTGATACCCGCCACGGCTCCGATAGCCACAATAGCAGCGCCCCATTTAAACCCCACGACGCTGAGCGCTTCAGCCACTGGAGCGTGTATGTCAATTTGGCTGAGGGGAATCAGGCCGGTGAGGACCGCTGCCACGGAAATATAGAGCACGGTACACACCGCCAGCGAAGCAAGGATACCCAACGGAACGTCTCGTTGGGGGTTTTTAGCCTCCTCTGCCGCAGTTGAGACCGCATCGAACCCAATATAGGCAAAAAAGATGATGGCAGCCGCGGCACGGACCCCTTCAAATCCGTTCGGCATGAAAGGTGTCCAGTTGTCAGTACTAACAGACGGAGCCCCTACGGCGATGAAGAAGAGAACCACCGCAAGTTTCAGCAGTACGATCATGCCGGCGGCACGGGCACTTTCCTTGATGCCTATCACGAGGATGGCCGTGACCAACAAGACGATGATGGCAGCTGGAAAATTGGCGATACTTCCCTCCGGACCACCCGCCCAATGCGGTGGATTCGTCGCCCAATAGGGCAATTCCAAGCCAGCGAGCGTCAATAATTTGTTGAAATAGCCGGACCAGCCGATCGCAACCGCGACGCAGGCCACACCATATTCCAAAATGAGATTCCACCCCGTGAGCCAGGCCAGAAACTCACCCAGTGTGGCGTACGAAAAGGTATACGCAGACCCTGCAACCGGGATCATCGATGAAAATTCGGCATAACATAGCGCGGCTAACGCGCAGGTAATGCCGGAAAGAATGAAGGAGAGAACAATCCCTGGTCCCGCTCCTGGCCGGTGGGCATCACCGACGATGGCGGTTCCGACCAGGACGAAAATGCCGGTCCCAATAATCGCGCCGATCCCAAGCGCCGTGAGATCCCACGCCGTCAATGTTTTCTTGAGACGATGCTCCGGATGTTCGGCATCAGCCAGAATTTGATCGATGGGTTTCGTTCGGAGCAGTTGGCTAATCACGGTCCCTCCCACGCTCAACGTACCGGAATTCGCTGTGATGGGGTCACGACGCTACGGCTCCATCTGAGATCAACGTATGGCCAGAGACCAGGGAACGAGTTGGCGGTGCTTGCTGGAACGGTCCGGAGAGATCATGCACGCGTCCGGCGAGCCGCACGGAGCAGGGCTTCAAACAGCCGCCGATGGACCACATGCCGCTCGAACAAGAATTCGGGGTGCCATTGGATCGCGAGGAGAAATCGATGTGCGGGGGATTCGATCGCTTCGATGATCCCATCAGGTGCCATGGCACTCGCGCAGAGCGACGGAGCGACTGTCTTGACCGATTGGTGATGGGAACTATTCACCATGAAGATTCTCTTTCCGACCACCTTGTTCAAGAGACTCTTGGGTGTCACGGTCACCGAGTGAGCGACATGGATCGCTTTCGCTTTTTGACGATGATCTAACGCACTGGGGACTTGTGCAGGAATGTCCTGATACAGGCTCCCTCCACAGGCGACATTCACCGTCTGCATCCCTCCGCAGATTCCTAGGAGGGGAAGATCCCGCTTCTTGGCCTGAAGGACTAACTCCAGCTCAAAGTTGGCACGGCGCTCGCTCACCAGTGGAAACTTGTAGCGCTGCCGCTCTCCATAGAGACTCGGCGGAAGGTCAGGCCCACTGCCGGTGAGGAGCAACCCATCAACACGGTCAAGAAGCCGTCGCCGGGCAGACGGTTCCGTTACCAGAGGAAGGATCAGAGGAATACCACCGAGTTCTTCAACAGCCCGAATGTAGCGAGCCCGCAAAAAATAGGTTGGCTCGTGACCACCCATGTCCTTCCTGTCACCGGCATTAAAGTCTGGGGTCACGCCAATTACAGGCTTCATACTCGATGCGCAGGCTAGTTCGTCGGAGCAGGAACGACGGAGGTTCCCTCATTTTCGGCACCAACACCGAGGAAACGTACCGGACGATCGCCACTGAGATGCTCCGGGGTAATGAGGTAGGTCCCGTACACGCTGGGGACCCAGATACTTTTCGCCGTTGGCTCACTGAATCCCGAAAACACATAGGCGAGACCACCGACGATTCCACCGCCAATAGCAAATGCTGCTTTAAACGGGAAATACAAGATTGTGGCGGCAGCTGAGGCAGCTCCCATGCCGGCCCCGGAAGCCGTCCCTTGCTGTGTGTCAGCGGACGACGACTGACTCCAAGCCGGAGCAACAAACATCGAACAGTAGGTGATGATGACGACGAGAACCACGATTGGGAGTCTCACGTGAAGCGCCTCCTTCCTTTTCAGATCCACAACGACGGGATATCCAAATGATCATACACTAGTCCACGCGTGCGTTATAACAAATTCTCTCCCGAATGCAACCCCCGAGGGGTCTCGATCCTTAACAGGATGATGGCACCGAATGATCAGGAGTCAGATCCAACTCTCCCAAGATGTAAGCGAGCACATCGTCTGCACGATTATTGGTCTCCTGATCTAGTTCAATGGACATCTCATCAACATGGATTCGCTGATTTTCTTGGACCACACCCGCTTGCAGTCTTAGATCCAGCTTGCACCAGCAAACAGCTTGTGCAAAGCAATCCGCTATACGCTCTTGATAGTGAGGACGCTCCTGAGGGTCGAGTGTCGTCAAACTCTTTGCGAGTCGATCATCAAGTCGCATCCTTTGGCGAAGCCCCGCCACCTGGTCGGTTCTCATCTCGACGGAGATCTGAATGCCTGCTTTCCAACTCCGTTTTTTCACGTTGAACACACAGGCCAGCACATCGGGGCGCCCCTCGACGGGCTCAGGCCCGAAGAAGAACGTGACTCGATAAGATGGGACGTCCCGATTTGATTCTGGAACCATGGGGCATCATTGTACCATGATTGACACAGAGACTCGGAGCTTGATTGACGCCTCTGTACCCCAAGGCTAAGATGGAAACCCATGAGCGACAGTGCCCATCATACACGGATCGCTGAGATCCAAAACGCCCTCGGAAACATGGACAGCGTTGATGGGTGGCTTTTTTATGACTTTCGCGGCAGCGACCCGCTCGCGTATCGAGTGTTGCTCCTTGATCCGACCCAGCATGTCACTCGACGCTGGTACTATTGGATACCGACAAGGGGGGAACCGGTCAAACTCCTTCATATGATCGAACCACATGTGTTGGATGAGTTACCCGGCCAAGTCCAGCAGTACGTGTCATGGGAACAACAACGTTTGCTCTTGGCCTCGCTGTTGCGAGATCGACGGAAAATTGCCATGCAGTATTCACCGTTCAACGCGGTTCCGTATCTGTCCAGAGTGGATGCCGGCACCGTTGAGTTGATCAGAAGTTTTGGGCTTGAGGTGGTCACATCAGCCGATCTCGTCCAACGATTTGAGGCAGTCTGGACAGATGAACAACTGGAATCCCATCGGTATGCCGTGACAACGCTTAGGAACATCGTCGACGAGGCCTTCGCCCATGTGGCGTCATGTATCACCAACGAACGTCGGTTATCTGAATATGATCTACAGCAGTTCATTCTCTCACGTATTCGCGATACAGGCATGACCACGTCCAGCGCTCCAATTGCAGCGGTTGATGCCCACAGCGCCGATCCCCATTATGGGCCGACTGCGTCAAGCTCCTCTCTCATCACTCGGGACAATTTGGTTCTGATCGACTTATGGGCAAAACAAACAGCACTGGGCTCGGTCTATGGGGATATCACCTGGACAGGCTATACCGGCACGGACGTACCAGCAAAGCAGCGCATGATCTTTGAACAAGTACGGCGCGGACGCGATGCAGCACTGTCGTTTGTCCAGGATCAGGTGGCTACGGGCCGATTTCCGTGCGGATGGGAAGTTGATGATGTCTGCCGCACGACGATTCGCACGGCGGGCTACGGTGACTTCTTCATACATCGAACCGGCCACTCGATCGGTGAAGAAGTTCATGGTAATGGGGCCAATATCGACAACCTGGAAACTCAGGATAGCCGTCGGCTTCTGCCGAGAACCTGCTTCTCTATCGAGCCGGGGATCTACCTGCCGGGAGAGTTTGGGATCAGGAGTGAGCTTGACGTCTATATATCGGATCGCGAAGCCGTGGTGTATGGGCTACCACTTCAAAGCGAAATCGTGTCTCTTCTCTGACATTTCTGTCTGAGCATTCTGCTTCGACCCTTTCTTGACACCATGTCTAAGGGGCGGCTAGATTCAGTCATCCCACAAGGGCACTCTCCGGATCACACGCGAGGCCGTGCATGTTCGGCACAATGGGTTTCTCAGAACTCATTCTCATTCTCGTCATCGTGCTCATCATTTTTGGAGCAGGCCGTCTGCCACAGATCGGCGAGGGGGTCGGCAAGGCGTTGAAAGGCTTTCGAAAAGAAGTCGCCGACGTGCCTCAACCCGCTTCAGACCAGGTCCAACAAGAAACCGGGCAACCACAGGCAATTCAGACTCCGGCAAGTATCGCAGCAACAGTTCTACCACCGGCCACAGGATCATCGTCAGCAACAACGAGGCCGCACGCTCCCTATGTCCCTGGTCCGGAACTGACACCCGGCACCACGGCTTCTTTGCTGTACAACACAAGCCTTCAGAATCCGCAAACAACCACGTTTCCCCCAAATCAAGCATCTCCATCTCCATCTGCCTCCAGCCCCGTGCTCTCGATGGAGGAACGGGCTGCAGCTCCCCCTCCAAGAGCTCACGCGTCGTATCCACCGTTGCCGGCTGGTTCCCAGGCAAAACCGACCACCAAACGTCCTTCCGCTATTGTGAACAAAGATGCGGTGGCCCGCGTACAGGCACAACAGGCCGCGCTCAAAGCTACACAATCAGCAGCGGTATCGCCCAATGACCTTCAGCATTTCGGTGAAGGACTCGGAGAGGTCGTACGAACGTTCCGGCAAGCCGTGACCGATGTCCGTAATAGCGTCGACCCTCAAATGAGTACGATTCAGGCCGAACTGGATGCGGCCAAAAAAGAAATCCAACAATCTATGGAAGCCGCTAAAGAATTACCGCCGCCGCAAGAAGATCCCCAGAAATCTGTGTGACCCTCATCCATAGAGCCTCCCCATATTTCACTCACATTCTTGCCGACTGATGTTTGCCCTCTTCGCACCACTCACATAAGGGATCGCTATCGCTGTAAGCGTTACCAAAATGCTCCAGCACCCGACCCTGACGTGACCCTTGAACAGGCTCAGTCGAACAGTTAAAGAGCCATTGATGCTTTAGAGAAAACGAGGGTTGGTCAGACAGTGCTACGTCTACTGGATCGGCTATGGGAGAGGCGGTCATTTTCTTTGTTCTGGCGGGAAGTGCCTACGAGCTTGGGGGAATAGATCCATATCGGAAAAATAGCAGCTGTTGGCCAGCAGAACGATAGTCTGGACGACACATGCTGATTCGGAAAAGCTTGCTCGTTATTCAGGAGGGATTTCGACTTCGATTCAGGGCCTCAACCAGTCCGACCAATTCCTCTTGTACCGTCTTCTCCAACTCCACAAACTGAATGCCCATGCCTGGAAATAGAAGGTATCGCTCCGGCTTGTTGCGGACCCAGGCAACCTTCGCCTTCGCTTTCAGCTTGTCCCACGGCCGATCTGGCAACGCAAATTCGACCGTCAACTCGGTGCCTGGACTGAGAGGGGCACCACTCTCGATAAAGAGCCCGCCGCCCCCGATTCCCCCGGTGAGACTATCGAACTGCTTTCCTTCTGGCGTCGTACACCGGACCTTCAGCGCGAGAGGCGCACGGGGCTGCGCACGACAATGGGCAAATCGGCCATCTTCACCACTGACAACCACGTGCTCGATAATGGCACCCCATGACATGCTACCCAATAACTGTCCAGAGGTGTCGTGTACGTTGATCGTCTCTTGCCCAGAATCAATAATGAGAGACTTCCCTCGATGCCTCGTAGTGGAAACGACAGGAAACGTCATACATCCCTTTTCCGGGTGGCGTAAGCCAGGAGTGGAATTATGCTGCGTGCCCTATGCTCTGGGTTGATTTCACTAACTCATGAATTCGATCGCGGACATTCTCTGCTATTTCAGTGAACCGGATCCCCATTCCAGGACTGAAAGTATATTGATCAGCTTTTGGACAAACCCAGGCGACAGTTCCTTTTGCCGGCATCCATTCTTCGGATTTCTCTGGAAACGAGAACTCCATAGCCAGTCTGGTCCCTACAGGAAGAGGGGTCTGGCTTTCAATAAATAATCCTCCACCGCCAATACCACCAGCGCGACTCTCACATCGTGGTCCTTCTGGGCTGTTGTAGCGCACCCGGAACGCGAGCGAAATCCGAGGCTCTGACCGGACTTCTTTTTGTGCACCCACAACATCCACCTTGCGGTAGGCGAGTATTTGATCAATGACGAAGTCCCAGGGCAGGGAGCCAATTACCTCCCCCTTAACACCCAACAAGACAACCATTTCACGGGACGTGTCAAGTTCAACGACTTTGCCCTTGTGGCGAAGGCTCAAAGAGACAGGGTATTTCACAGGCCCTCCATCTGAAACACGCACGAAGCAAGTATAGCGCGGCGTTTCTGATTGTCGAGGAAAATGATGGGGTTAGGAGAAGCGAGGGAAGGAGCTAACGGCAGGGGGGGGGAATATCAATTTCCCCCCCCTACGAATGATTAGCTAGATAGGCCTATCAATCAATAGAATGTGTCAGCTTTTATGCGGTCTTAGCGTCATTTTCCTGCTCAAATATGCGCATCGGTGGGTTTTTCCCCAAGATTGCATCTTCGGTAATCACCACTTCTACGATTTGTTTCTGGGAGGGGGCATCATACATGATGTCAAGCATCACTTCTTCCAGGATCGCCCGAAGGCCTCTGGCCCCAGTCTTCTGCGCATAGGCTTTACGTGCTAGGGCCCCCAATGCCGCTTCGGTGAATCGGAGCTTGACCTTTTCGAACGATAACAGTTTCTCGTACTGCTTGGTCAACGCATTGCGCGGTTCAGTAAGGATACGGATCAAGGCTCGCTCGTCTAACTCCTCTAACGTGGCCACGACGGGTAATCGTCCCACGAATTCCGGTATCAAACCGTACTTCAGAAAATCCTCTGGCTGTACCTTAGATAGCCAATCCCCCAAACGAATGTCGTTTTTTCCGCGGATTTCAGCTCCAAATCCAATGGATTTTCGATTCAGACGCTGTTCGATGATCTGTTCTAAACCAACAAAGGCTCCACCACAGATAAACAAAATGTTGCTGGTATTGACCTGAATAAATTCCTGATGCGGATGCTTTCTCCCCCCCTGCGGTGGGACATTCGCGACCGTGCCTTCGATTAACTTCAGTAGGGCTTGTTGAACCCCTTCGCCAGACACGTCACGCGTAATAGACGGACTATCGCTCTTCCGGCTGATCTTATCAATTTCATCGATGTACACAATCCCGCGCTCAGCCCGCTCCACATCGTAATCCGCAGCTTGCAGGAGTTTCAGAATGATATTCTCGACATCTTCACCCACGTAACCGGCTTCGGTCAGCGTCGTAGCGTCAGCAAGAGTAAATGGGACGTCAAGATATTTGGCCAAGGTCTGGGCCAAGAGAGTCTTCCCGGTACCGGTCGGACCCACCATGAGGATATTGCCCTTTTGGAGCTCGATATCGTCAACCTCTTTTTCCTTTGAGGAGATGCGCTTGTAATGATTGTGTACGGCCACAGACAAAATGCGTTTAGCCCGCTCCTGCCCGATAACATATTGATCGAGGTGATGCTTGATCTCCGCTGGTTTCTTGAGTTTAGACGAAATTTCTTCTTTGGCTTCTTCCCAGTCCTCTGCAATGATGTCATTACAAAGATTGACGCACTCATCACAGATATACACCGTCGGTCCGGCGATAAGTTTTCTTACCTCATCACGGCTTTTTCCACAGAAAGAACAGCGCAAGTGTCGATCCATCTTCTCCTGCTTGGCCATGCACCCTCCTGCGTTACTTACCTTTGATCCCGTCGCCGGATTCTACTGCTTTCATAAGTTTGGGTGGTCGTGTGATGACCTCGTCGATGAGGCCGTACCGCTTCGCTTCTTCGCCGGACATGAAATAGTCTCGTTCTGTGTCATGTGCGATCTTCTCAATCGGCTGGCCAGTGTGTTTGGCCATGATTTCATTGAGACGTTCACGAATCTTGAGAATTTCCCTGGCATGGATGTCAATTTCCGTCGCTTGTCCTTGGAACCCACCCAACGGTTGATGGATCATCACCCGAGCATTGGGTAGGGAAAAACGCTTGCCTTTTGTTCCGGCGGTCAATAGGAGCGCACCCATACTGGCAGCCTGACCGAGGCAGATGGTGTTGATCGGGGGCTTCACATATTGCATGGTATCGTAGATGCCCAATCCGGCAGTCACACTACCTCCCGGAGAGTTGACGTAGAGATTAATATCTTTCTCGGGATCTTCTGATTCAAGAAAAAGCAGTTGCGCAATCACCAAGTTGGCAAACACATCATCGATTGGGGCTCCAAGAAAAATGATGCGATCTTTGAGAAGGCGTGAGTAGATGTCATAGGCTCGTTCGCCTCGATTGGTTTGTTCGACTACCATCGGAACCAACATATTGTTCAATTCCTTTCCCGGGCAACTCCGTACCCAACACCCGCCACGCCTATCCTTGAATGAACGCTTGACGATAGACAACATCCAGCGCCTTATCGGCCAAGATCCTCGCGCGTAATTCCTCAATAGAATCCTGGCCACCTGCCTGGATCATTTTCACGAGATCGGCCATCGGTACCCTGAGCTCCGTAGCTAGTCGAGTCACTTCATTATTCAGATCGTCCTGGGTCACCGACAAGCTTTCTTTCTCCGCGATGGCCTCAAGAATCAACCCTGCTTTTACACGACGATTTGCGTCCTCACGGTGCTCTTCGCGAATCTTCTTCAATTCTTCCGCATCTGGCGGAGAAGGGGAATCGGTGACGTTGCCGGGCTGTCGTGCTTGTAATTTCTGCTGCACAATCGTGCTGAGCTCTCGTTCTACAAGTGTATCAGGGAGATCAAAATGATGGGTCTCGATAAGGCGTTTGAGAAGAGTATCTTTGTAGGACTCCTCAATATCCCTCTTGAGCGCCTTTTCCATTTGGCCACGCAACTTGTCCCTTAACTCGTGGAGCGACGCATATGGTCCGCAGTCCTTGGCGAACTCATCGTCAAGGGTAGGGAGCTTTTTCTGTTTAACTCCCTTTATGACGAGGCGGAAGCTGACAGCTTTTCCCGCGACCCGTTGATCCGGATGGCTCACCGGATAGGTCTGAGGAATTTCTACCATATCCCCTGCCTGTCTTCCGATCAGATGAGTGTCGATTTCAATCCCCAGCAAAGCGGCTTTTGACCCCACTCTATGGAGCTGGCCTTCCTTCTTTGTACCTTCGAGAGGAGCACCTTCCAGAAATCCTTCGAGATCGACGATGGCATAATCCCCTTCGGATAAAACCGTACCAGCTTGAGCCTCGTCCAGCCGAGCCTGTTGTTCACGCAACACTTCCAGAGCACGGTCTATCTGTTCCTCTGCAACCGTGCGCTTGTCGGCCTGGAGCGAAATGGGACTGGGGGACTTATAGTCGCGAAGTTCGATCGTCGGTTTGATTTCGACAGTCGCCGTGAACGTAAACGGGGCGTCTTTTTGGATTTTGACCCGATCCAGAGGGGGAATATCCACTACTACTGGACTAATCCCGGCCTCTTTGATGGCCCGACCATAGAAATCCGGCACGAGCTTTCGAATGACATCTTCTTCGATTGTTTTGGCATAACGCTTCTCTAAAATAGCCACCGGGGCTTTCCCTGGTCGAAACCCTGGAATCCGAACCTGACGGTTGAGTTCCAAATAGGCTCGTGAAAATTGTTGCGCCACCTCATCGGCCGGCACCTCGATTTTCAAGGCGCGTTTCATCGGTCCTAACTCAGTCACTTCCATCTTCATCGTCGAAATGAGACTCCCTACTCCATAAGTGTTCGTTATAGTGGTGCGAGAGGGGGGACTTGAACCCCCACGGTTATCAAGCAATGTGGATGCCATGCCGGTTCCCGCTCCGCATACGATCGGACACCATCGTGGACGTTGCCAGTCCCGTACTTAGCCGGAGAATAGGGGACAGGCCGGTCACCTTGCTGGTCATGAACACGCATGCTAAGATGCTCTCCCTTTACACTTCTCGATGCGGAGAGGTGCGAGAGTGGACGAATCGACATGCTTGGAAAGCATGCGTCCCGGCAACGGGACCGTGGGTTCGAATCCCACCCTCTCCGCCATACCGCATTTTGTGTGTACCGCCTGTTCTTTATCGCTGTATCGTAATTCCGCGGGCGGATAGACACCTGAAGCTTGGGCGGGGCTAGAAGGTCTCGATCGAGAATAGGGGCTGGGCCCTGTGCAATAGAACCCTGTGAACCCCGCCAGATCCGGAAGGAAGCAACGGTAAGCAGTCAGTTCTATGTGCCGCAGGATCACCTAGCCCCACTCTCTATCAAAAAACTTGGCGCATTTAGGGACATCATGGCGTCCCTGAATCTCAGGTTTTCTTAAGACTTAATGTAGGGGAGCAACGCGACAATTGGATTACCAAGTCTCCGCGCGCAAATATCGGCCCGGCACATTTGACGATGTGATCGGTCAGCCCCATGTCGTCCAAACGTTGATGAACGCGGTCTCGACGAAGCGAGTCGCGCATGCGTATCTCTTTTCCGGCACACGAGGTGTGGGGAAAACGACCGTCGCACGAATCCTCGCGAAGGCACTCAACTGTGAACGAGGACCGACAAGTCACCCCTGCGACATCTGTGAAAATTGCCGTGAAATTGCACAGGGGAATTCGGTTGATGTCATCGAAATCGACGGCGCGTCGAACACCAGCGTGGATGATGTGCGAGAGATCCGCGAGAACGTTCGATTCACGCCGTTTCGTGGTCAGTTTCGCGTCTACCTTATCGATGAAGTCCACATGCTCTCTAACTCAGCGTTTAATGCTCTCTTAAAGACACTCGAAGAACCACCAGCACATGTCGTGTTCATCTTTGCGACAACGGAGATTCACAAAATCCCCGCGACGATTCTCTCGCGATGTCAGCATTACAACTTTCGTCGGATCGCCAGGACCGAAATTATCGAACGACTTCGGCACGTAGCAGCGCAAGATCAGTTATCGCTTGAGGAACGGAGCTTCGTGGCCCTGGCTCGTGCCAGTGAAGGGAGTATGCGTGACGCCTTAAGTTTGCTTGATCAGGCCATTGCCTACGGTGGCAAAACCATCAGCCACGCGGATCTCGAACTGCTCTTGGGAGCCGTGCCTCAAGAACTGGTGCAGGAACTTCTCCGAGCGATTTTGGCCCAAGACAGCCCTGCTGCCCTTGCCAGCCTGGCTAACCTGCTGGACCGGGGACATGACTTGCGGGCGTTCTGCGCGGAAGTCGTGGAACACATCCGTAATCTGCTGGTGGCAGCAGTCGTTCCCAGCACGGCCGAGTTGCGTAGTTTGATTGAAACCTCGGAAGATGATCTGAACCAGCTGTCGATGGATGCCAAGATACTGACTCCGGAGCGGTTTCAGGAACTGCTGGCAATCTTCATCCAAGCAGAAGATTCTTTACGATTCAGCAGCCACCCTCGTTTCGTGGTGGAGACTGCGGCTGTTCGAGCTACTCGCCTGCTTCGCCAACGAGAGGGTACGGAGGCTCGCCCAGCACAGACAGCGTCGTCTTCCAGCCAGAAACCTCCAGCTAGACCGGAAGAGCGCAAGAGCGGGCCATCAACTCCTCAGACTTTACGCCAGGGCGTACCCACGGCGTCACGGCCCATCCCTAAACCTGCTCACACTCCCAGGGGGGAAACGGACGAAGGGTCAACGATCTCACCCAAACCATCTCACAATCCACCGGCCGCTGTGACGACAACTGCCCCGGCCACCGTGCCTCCCATAGCCGTCAGTCCACAACCAACATTGCAGTGGGACTTAGTCCAAGAAGAGGTTGGCGCTTCATTTCCTAATGTTGCACCGTTTCTCGAAGCCGGCAGGTTTGTTGGAATGGAGGGCGGCTTCGTCACCATAGGATTTGCCAAGCAGGCAACCGTGGCCAGAGCGAGATTGGAGAAGGAAGAAAATCTTCTGGTGTTATCAAAGCTGTGCGAGCGTCAGTTGGGGTCTCCCGTACGTGTCCGTATCATCGAGCTGACGGAGACCCATCCACCGGGACCGACCATGGCCCAAATACGAGCAGCCAAGGAACAAGAACAACGGGCGATGTTGTTCGAACGTGCAAAAGCGAACCCGACGGTGAAGCAGGCCCTCGAGATATTCGGCGTCGAATTGGCCGAGGTTCGTACTATAGCTCAGCAGGAGGCAAGCGAATGAAAAGTCCTTTCGGTAATATGGGCAACATTCTTAAGCAAGCTCAGGCCATGCAGGAACAAATGGCCAAGATTCAGGAACAAGCGGCGTCAAAAACCGCCAGCGGGACGGCCGGCGGTGGGATTGTCACCGTCACAGCGAACGGGGCGATGCAGATTGTCAGTGTGGCGATCGATCCCGAGGTCGTCAAAAGCGGCGATGTCGATATGCTCCAGGACCTGGTGGTGGCCGCGACGAACGACGCGCTCCGCAAAGCCAAGGAATTGATGGAAGGCGAAATGAAAGCGCTGACCGGCGGGATGAAAATTCCAGGCCTGTTTTAGCGATGGCCGTCGATCAACAGGGCTTGTTGGCGAGATTGATCAAGGAACTGGTTCGTCTCCCAGGAATTGGTCACAAGAGCGCCCAGCGATTAGCCTTTCATCTCATGAAGGCCGAGCGAGAGGATGCCTTGCGGCTGGCGGATGCCATTCGTGCGGTGAAAGATGGGTTGGCGTTTTGCCGACAATGTCGCAATATCGCCGAAGCAGACTTATGTGAGTTTTGCCTCGACCCGAAACGTGATCAGACCAAGATCTTCGTCGTTGAAGAACCGAGTACGCTGTACGCCGTCGAACGGGCTGGCGCCTATCGCGGGCTCTATCACGTCTTGTTGGGAGCGCTTTCCCCACTCGACGGCATAGGTCCGGGCGACATCAAAGCCGAGGAGCTTGTTGAGCGCGTGAAACTCGGCGGGGTTGAAGAAATCATTCTCGCGACGAACCCTACCATTGAAGGAGAAGCCACAGCGATCTATCTGACCCGATTACTTAAACCCTTTGGCGTACGCGTTTCCCGAATTGCTTATGGAATTCCAGTGGGGATGGATATTGAGTATGCGGACGAAGTGACGTTGTTGAAATCGATCGAGGGTCGCCGGGATTTGTAGGGTGTGAACGGCTTTCCAGTCCTGATTGACCCCCTCTCAGCCAGATTGGTATAGTTTCAGCGGCCTGTCGTCCGCAGGATATGAACTTATGAAAGCACGGTCTTCTAGTAAACGCCCGCCCTCGCCCAAGGTACCGAACACCGCAGTCCCCACCCGCTCCGCGAGGAAAGGGACGGCAAGTACGAAGAGAGCGAAATATCCCGACATCCGGCGTGATCTTGAACGTCAGCGCACAGCAATCCTTGGTGAGGTTGAAGAAGTGCTGACCCATCGCGGCGATCTCGCTGCCCTTCCCGATGTCAGCGACCAGGCCTCTGCTGAAGTCGATCAAAACTTCTCCATGCGAATTCGCGAGCGTGAGAGGAAGTTACTCAAGAAGATCGACGAGGCCCTGGAACGGATGAATGTAGCGACCTACGGGATCTGCGAGCGCTGCGGTGGAGATATCCCTTACAAACGGCTTAAAGCCAGGCCAGTCACCACCCTCTGCATCGAGTGCAAAACTCTTCAAGAACAGGAAGAACGAGCTCGGGGCTGAGTCGTTTTCTTCACACGAATTGAGAATACTCAAGATAATCCGGGTAGGACGCGGAACTACCGCTTCAAGACCTTCACCCGTTCCTTGACGTGTGCCATACGGGCTTCCTCTTCGGGTATCCCTTCCACAAGAGCAAGATAGGTTTCGTACTCCGAGAGGGCGCGCTTGGGGTTCGTGGCTTCACTCGCTCCGGCTAGATTGAATCGGGCCAGGGCATAGTTGGGACGCAGGGTCACCGCCTTTTCGAACAAGCGTAAGCCAGCCGCTGTGTCCCCTAATTTTATCTGGACCGTGCCGAGATTGTTCAACACCTCCGGGATGTTAGGCCTGAGGGTTAGTGATTGCAGCAACTCCGCTTTTGCTTTCTCGAGTTGGCCTTTCACCAGCCATGCAACCCCAAGTTTGTGCCGAGCTTCGGCGAGCCAGACCTTATTTGTGAATCCACTAGAAATCGCCTTTTGGTACGCATCGGCGGCGATCTCATAGTCTTTGTCCCCGCAGTAGGCGAGCTGGGCAGCCTGGCCACGAGCGAATTGCTGCAACGACGCGAACGGCTCTTTATCCTCGGTTCCCTGACTCTCCATTGTTTGCCCCCCCGTACCCCCTGCAAAATTGCGAAGCCGATCAAGAAACTCCCGTCGGTACGGAGAAAAGAGGCGCACATAGGGATCGATCGTGTAGGAGGCCTGGAGCAGGACCGGACGGTCGTGAGGACCGGTGACGAGATACTGGGTCGTGCTTTTCTCGTCTCCAGTCTCGAGGAGCGCACTGCTCTCCATATTCATTCGTGTTTCCAATTGGGCCACGTTTAAGTAGAACTCGACCGACGGTTTCAGCTGAGAGAGCGTGTGCCGAAGCACCGGATAGGGTTTGAGGTCCAGTCCCTTCGAGAAGGTGAACAGAGCCCCCACCAGCACGTCATCTTCGTCGAAGAAATAGGATTCCTCTCCGTGCGAGGCACTTGCTTCCACAGGAATGACAAGCTCCTGCCCGCTTCCCCAACTCGTCGAGGTGTGCGTCACGGGGGGGTATTTTTTCAAGAAGTCGACCTTGCGCTCACAGAGCGCCGTTGACACGAGCAGAGGAAGGTCACTTTTCGAGGGTGGGAGCGGAGGCTTCACAGGGGCCACGGACCCGCCACACCCGATCACCAGACCCACAACCGCAAAGAGGCTGGCCAAAGATATGGACCTGAAGAAATTCGACGGGCAATCCCTGTCCTGCATACTACAAACAATACACGATTTGAGGGGGTCTTCGCGAAGAGGAAATGAAAAGGCCCGCTCTTCTCAAAGAGCGGGCCTTTTCTGTTTCGAAAGAACTGGGTAAACTAGCGACGTTGTCCGTCCACCATGTTGTCTTCCGCTGTATAGCCGGAAAGATACGAGAATCCGTTTGCCAGCTTATAGATCGGACGATTGATCCCATAGTCGAACGCATGGCCGATCGGATTTGAGACAAATCCGAGCCAACGAAGGGGATGATCGTTGACAGCCGAACCAGCAGCGGGGTCCGAGTAAACCAGCGCGGTGCTGTCCAGAATATTGTAAATGCTCGTCGGAGGAGTGTATTCCTTATCACCGGCTCCTGCGGTTTGTTGATGCGTCGTACTGCAACCGGCGGCAACCGTGGCCAACGTCATGATGCCCAGAATGGTCGATATTGCTTTCATATGTAGACCTCTCTTGTTTCGGCTCCAAATCTACTGGAGACTCAAACCAGATACGCCCAAAAGACAATCAGAAGTGTAGCCGACACCCTCGTTTCTGTCCAGAATTCGAGGTGTTCGCTCGTTGCAGGAAAGGTCAAGGTTTCTCAACAGATAGGACCCCGTCAGGGAGGAGAGGATGGTGGGCGATACAGGTATCGAACCTGTGGCCTCTTCCGTGTGAAGGAAGCGCTCTACCACTGAGCTAATCGCCCGACCGGAAGCAAGTCAAAAAATCGGCCAAACTCTAGCACTGCGCCCCCGGGGCAGTCAACGCAGAGGATCCACCATCGCAAGTCATCGACCAGCTCACTGAAATTCTTGTTCCACAAAGGCTCATGCTTCCCCAGGCTTAGGGTAGGCCTGCCGAAGGGCTCAACACGAACGGAAAGCCCGATGTCCAGGCTCATTCGGCAAAGAGGAAGGCGTAAGGCACCCGCAAATACCCTGGATATGCACGGGCCGGATCGCCGACTCCATCAGCGCTGACCGAGGCTCTGATCAAGTTTCCTTGGGTCCATCGAATGTGTACTCTTGTGAGAGCGCAGAATTATGCGCTATATTGCGCGCATAACTAGCCAGGAGGCACCACCATGGCCGTGGCCTACAAGAAAGAAGAAATCCTCAGCGCATCTCGAGTCGCGCGGTCCTTCGGCAAAGTGCTGACCGATTTGAAAGCACAGCACCGTCGCCGGGTCGTCGTCCTCAAAAACAATCACGTCGAAGCCGTAATCGTGCCGGTGGACGACTATGAAAAGATGGCGGAGGCACTCGATCTCTTGGAGCACATAGAGATCCATCGCCTCGTGACACAACGGACACGCAAGAAAGGGAAGAAGTCTCTCACACTGGAGGCGTTGCTGAAGGAGCAACGTCTTGCGGTATAGTGTTGTTCTGACCGCTGCAGCGGCGGAAGATTTTCGACAGCTCGACGGGTCGCTGAAAGAACCGGTGGCCATGCAGCTCCGAAAACTCGAAACCTCCCCACGACTCGGCGAGCATCTCGGGAACCGAGCAGGCCTCGACCTCACCGGCTATTACAAACTCTACGCCGCCAAGAAATCGATCCGGATCGTGTACCGGATCTTCGACCAAGAGATCCTGGTCGAAGTCGTGGCCATTGGAAAGCGAGACGATCTCGCCGTCTATCAGGAGGCCCTCAAGCGGCTCAAGCCACGGAACCGATAGAAGAACGGCTCCTCCAATTTCTGATGAGACGATCCCCGTCTTCGCTACATACTCGTGGCCTCGCTGCCAGCCCAGAGCATGAACACACAAGCCACGTGAACAGGCAAAGGGTCAAAGGACAAAGAGTAAAGGGCTACGGAAGGTCCTGGGCAAGACGGAAGCCAAGGCTGTCATATGGGCTGATGGCATGAGTCCCACGCCGGTACGATACACACCAGCTCCCCGGTTCGTAGTTCCAGGAACCGCCGCGCATCACACGCCACGTATTTGACTCGTCAATACCCAGCACCACTGGCGCCCTGGGGTGTGCATACGTATTCAGGCACCACTCCCAGACGTTCCCCGCCATATCCATCACCCCCTGCTGCGTGGCTCCGTTGGGATACATCCCAACGGCAGTTGTCCGATTCAGTCGGTTTTCGTAATTATTACACCGAGCCGCATCCCATTCGCCGAGCCATGGATACTCGCGCGTTGAATCGTCTCCCGTCGCCGCCAGCTGCCATTCCCACTCAGTGGGTAAGCGAATGTTCGAACCGATCCGGTGACTGAGCCAGCGACAAAAAGCCACAGCCTGGTACCAAGAAACCGTCTCCCGTGGTGAATTGGCTTCCCGCCATGAGGCGACAGAAGCCTCCTCGCTCCGTTGGATGCCGTTCCACCACTTCTCGATTCGGTAGCCATCCTCGGCCTTGATAAACGCCTCGAACTGCGCATGCGTGACCAGATACTTGGCCATGTGGAACGGCTTGACCTTGAACCCACGATTGACATCTTTCAATTTTATCTGTCCTCCGGGGATCTCAATCCACACGATGTCAGGCACGCCGTCCTTCACGTCGACGCCGGGCCTCGTATCGCCAAACTCGGCGAGCTTTTGGCCAATCAGCAGCCGATCCTGATGTGAAAGCTCATTCTGATCCAATTTTGCAATCAGCACCGCTTGCGGTCTCAAGAACCGCCTTAGCGCTGGTGAGGAACTCTTGCCGAACGTCTCAATGGCTGCGAGAACCTTCTTCGCGCGGGAGCCAAGCCATAGTTCTTGCGGGTTATCGCCACCTTGCTGCCACCGCAGGGCCTCCTCTTCCGCATGGTCGATATCGCGCAAGGCCTCCCCGCTCTCATCGATCCACTGTTTGAGCTTGGGCCAGGCCGAGAACAGTTTTTCATGAGCCACTTCCACAGTCGCGTCAGTCCCTTCAGCTCCTTTGACCAAGATTCGACAGGTCGAACCGGCCAGCGCTTCGATCAGCTGATTCGCGGCTGTGTCTGGCTTGAAGACCGTGAGACTCGCACGGTTTCTTGTCGGCGAACGGTCACGCTCCAAATGCACCAGTTCGGCGAATACTTTATCGAAGGCACCCTGAGCCTTTTCATCCAACTCAGCCATCACGTGATCAGCTTGCTGACCAATAGCTCCAACAAGGCCACCCATTTCATCGTAGGCCTGTTCGGTCAGTTCCTTTACAACGCGCTTGTTGTAGAGTTGCCACAACGCGAATGCTAAGAGCGGCAGGCGCCCTGGTTCGTGGCCGGCTTCACTAGTAAGACGGCGGACCAGCTTTTCTGTCAGAGACAGCCCTGCACATTGCGCCGGCCTAAGAATCATGTCACGGACACTGCCCATATCAATAGGTCCGATCCCAATATGTCCGTGCCCGTTGAGCGTTCTCAACAAATCAGGCTGTTCATGGCAATGGTGCAAGAAATCGCTCCGGATCGTCGCGATGACACGGAGAGGGGCTTCCTGCGAAGCGCGGTAGAGCGCTGCCAGAAAGCCTTGAGCTTGTGCTCGGTCTTGACCAGTAAACAACTCTTCCATCTGGTCAAGGAACAGCACGAGTTCACCGTTCTTGAAGCATTTCGATGCGAGATCTTGAACGACCTTGGGCAGATGACTGGGTTGGTTCAGCAGCCGCTCACTCTCGGTGTACGCAACCATTCCCGCCTGCTCGATATACCCATGCAGAGACCGCATCAAGGCGTCAAAGGGATGCTGCCCCTGGCTCGGCACCATGCGAACACATCGATACGCATGGCCTCCGGTAATTCCTGCCGTCTCAATGACAGGGAGCACCCCGGCATACACGAGCGATGACTTTCCCATACCTGACGCCCCGCTGATGACCAGGAAGCGACCTTCCGGCACTCGCAATCGGTCGAGGATGTTACGAATTTCTTCGTCACGTCCGAAGAAGACCGGCACATACTCACGCGTGAAATGCATGAGACCAGGATACGGCGAGCCGTGTTTCTGAATATCCCACGTGACAACCGCCGGAATGACAATGTCCTTGGAGACGACCGATTCTGACCGTGTGCTTTCTTGAAAATGCTTCGAGACCGCTGCAAGCACAAGACTGGCCAGATGGTGAGCCCCCGAAAAGAAACTCGTGGTTTTTTCACACCCTAGATAGTCGCGCAGCCGCTTGATCTGTTGTCCATGAGAACCGTCTCCAGTGAAGGCATCCACAAACTCTACTGGAAATCCTCCCGCCTTTTGATCCGCAAGAAACGCCAGGCAGATTTTGCCAAGCCGCTCGGCATGCTGGAACTCAAGCTCTGTGATGGAACGGCCGTCAGGATTGTTGTGCTGTAATGGCGGGATATAGCCGTAGCGGAAGGCAAAAAACCCAACGTAGATGTCAGCCAATTCTACGTCTTTGAGGCACTTGTTAACCGGCCGCTGATCTGTTGCCACATAGTCTTCCATCGCAATGACCTGGTGACCGGCCTTGCGCAGAGCCTCGTAGACCGCACGGCGATAGTCTTTCAGGTCTTCGTACGTCGATGAGAGGTAGATCGTGGCCATGGCGCTATCAGGATAACCAGGGTCGCTACGTAGCGTAGCGCATTCTACCTGTTCGTCCGACAAAGGCAACCCTTCGGCGAGCTCAGGGCAGGTCTTTCGACTGGCCTCATTGGAACCCGACTGCTCTTGTCAGAATCCGTTTGCCCTGAGCACGTCGAAGGGCGTATGGCTTCAAACCGTTCCGTTCATGGTTCGACAAGCTCACCACGAACAGGAGACTACCTGGAATTAAAGAGACTCGTCACAACTTCGCCATCGTTTATCTTGACAGAGGAAAAAATCGGTTCGTAGAATGCGCCTTCACTTTCCGGGTTTGGATGTTCCAATCACATGCGTGACGATGTTGTGATAGTGGGCGGTGGTCTGGCTGGTTCCGAAGCTGCCTGGCAAGCGGCGAATCGTGGCGCCAAGGTCACGCTCTACGAGATGCGCCCGAAAGAGATGACGAAGGCGCACAAAACGGGCGGCTTGGCCGAACTCGTTTGCTCAAACTCATTAGGATCTCTCGATCCCCTGAACGCGCCCGGCATCTTGAAGGAAGAGATGCGGCGGCTGAATTCGTTGATCATCTCCGCTGCGGAGCAATCCAAAGTGCCGGCCGGATCGGCACTAGCCGTTGATCGTGACCAATTCTCACAGCACATTACCCGCGCGCTGGAAGGCCATCCGAACATCAGAATTCTCCACGAAGCAATCAGCGAGATCCCGACAGATTGCCTCTGCATCATTGCGACAGGGCCGTTGACCTCTGATAGCCTATCCCAGGCCATCCGTGCTGCAACGCAATCCCAGCACTTGTATTTTTACGACGCGATCTCACCGATCGTCGATGCGGACTCTATCAACATGGACGTCGTCTTTCGCGCCTCACGCTATGACAAGGGCGGAGATGATTATTTGAATTGCCCCATGACGGCAGAACAGTACAATGCCTTCTACGATGCCATGATGGCCGCGGAGAAGGTGCAGCCGAAGGAATTTGAGAAGACACCCTATTTTGAGGCCTGTGTACCGATTGAAGTGCTGGCTGAGCGTGGCCGCCAGACCATGCAGTTCGGACCCATGAAACCAGTAGGCCTCAAAGATCCGAGAACCGGGCTGCAACCAGCAGCAGTGGTGCAATTGCGGACCGAAAATATTCATCGCACCTGTTACAACCTTGTCGGCTTTCAGACCAAACTAACCTATGGCGAACAGAAGCGCGTGTTTCGCATGATCCCCGGCCTCGAACAGGCTGAGTTCCTCCGGTATGGAAGCCTCCATCGCAATACGTTCATCAACTCCCCCCAGCTCCTGTTGAACACGTTGCAATTCAAGGCTCGCGGCACGCTCTTTTTTGCCGGGCAGCTCGTGGGCGTGGAAGGCTACACCGAATCGGCAGCCATGGGGGGCCTGGCCGGCATCAATGCCGCGCGGGCCTTGGCGGGCGAAGCGCTGATCACGCCGCCCCCCACAACCGCGCACGGCTGCTTGATTACACACATCGCCACATCGGATCCTCGGCATTTCCAACCGATGAATACCAACTTCGGCCTATTTCCTCCCTTGTCGAAGCATCCCAAAGACAAAGAGAAGAAGCGTCGCTTGCTCAGCCAACGAGCCCTTGAGGATTTTGACTCGTGGAAGATGCAATCAAGGCTTTCGTAATGCACCTCCAGGTTGAACGCAATGCGTCACAGGAGACGATTCGCAGTTATCGATCCGACCTTCATCAGCTGGTGAGGTTCCTTCAACCAACCAAGGAGGACACCACATCCATTCGCATCGATACGGTTACCAGCGACAATATTCGTGCCCACCTACACAGGTTGGATCATCAAGGCGAGAAAGCGTCGTCCTTAGCTAGAAAACTGGCGTGCCTGCGAAGTTTTTTTCGGTTTCTCGTTCGTGAGGGGCAGCTTTCTAAAAACCCCACGGAAAACCTGAGGAGCCCAAAGCTACCCAAGCCGCTCCCCCGAGTATTGACAAAGGACGACGCGGCGGCGCTCATGGAGTTTCCGTCTGGCCAGTCGCCCCTCACCCTACGCGATCGTGCTCTGCTGGAAACACTGTACTCGACCGGCGCTCGGGTAAGTGAGGTCGTAGGCATCAATCTGGATGATCTGAACGAGACGGACGGAAGCGTATGTTTGAGCGGGAAGGGCCGGAAGGAACGGATGGTTCCGATCGGGGATCTGGCACTTCACGCCATCCGAGAGTATCGCACATCGTTGAAACCGATGGCCCGCAGCGGTCAGCTGCCGGCTCCGATGTTTTTGAATCATCGTGGAGGCCGGATTACCACGAGGAGTGTCGCTCGAATGGTTGCTCGATATTCCAGCCGTCTCGTGAGTGGAGCGGTCAGTCCCCACGCCTTGCGGCACTCCTACGCGACGCATCTTCTCGACGAAGGCGCGGATCTCCGGTCGATTCAGGAAATGCTCGGCCACGCGTCACTGAGCACGACACAAAAATATACGCATTTGGTGATGGATCAGCTTATCGCGGTGTATGATAGCGCCCACCCACGAGCACGGGTGGCGGCAAGCCCCTTGTCACGAAAGGACCGGAAATCGTCATGATCATTCGATCGACCACCATCCTCTGTGTCCGGCGCGATGGACGGGTCGCCATGGGCTGTGACGGCCAAGTGACCGTTGGCACCACGGTGATGAAGCACAACGCCAAGAAACTCAGACGTCTGCATCATGACCAGATCTTGGCAGGATTTGCCGGTGCCACGGCTGATGCGTTTACGCTGTTCGAGAAATTCGAGAGTAAATTGGAGGAGTATCGGGGCAATCTCACGAGAGCGGCGGTCGAGCTCGCGAAAGATTGGCGAACCGACCGGGCGCTTCGACGGTTGGAGGCGCTGCTTGCCGTCGCCGGCAGGGAACAGTCGTTCATCATTTCAGGAACCGGCGATGTCATAGAACCGGAAGACGGCATTTTAGCCATCGGCTCGGGTGGACCCTATGCCCTTGCGGCTGCCAGAGGACTGCTCCGCCATTCTCAACTCGAGGCCCCGGTGATCATCACCGAGGCCATGAACATCGCAGGTTCTATTGACATCTACACCAACCAACAGATTATTGTTGAAGAACTTCAAGGATAACTCACCATCATGAAGCCTCTCACAAGCGATCCCGAACCGTTGAATCTCAACAGTCTTACTCCGCGCCAGATCGTCGAGGAACTGAATCGCTACGTCATCGGGCAAAAGGACGCGAAGCGGATGGTCGCCATCGCACTTCGAAACCGCTGGCGACGCCAGCAGGTGTCCCCCGACCTCCGCGACGAGGTCATGCCGAAAAACATCATCATGATCGGGCCAACCGGCGTAGGAAAAACCGAGATTGCCCGACGGCTTGCCAAGTTGGCCGAAGCCCCCTTCATTAAAGTGGAAGCGTCGAAATTCACCGAGGTCGGCTACGTCGGGCGTGATGTGGAATCGATCATTCGTGACTTGACCGAACTGGCCATCAATATGGTCAAGACGCAACGGTTGGCGTCCGTTCAACAAAAAGCGGAACAACAAGGCGAGGAACGATTGCTCGAACTTCTCCTGCCGCCACCGCCTCCTCGACCAGCCTTTGTAGACAGCACAAGCGAGCCGGCCGTTCAAGCTCCTCACGATTCCCACGAAGCGACGAGATCGAAACTGCGCCTGCAGCTGCGAGAAGGGAAGCTAGATGAGCGAACGGTGGAGATGGAAGTCAAGGAACGAGGCCTTCCAATTGGCGTCATTTCCAACGCGGGTGGACTCGACGACATCGAGAGCAATCTCCGAGACATGCTGGGCGGCATGTTCCAAGGCAAGAAAAAGAAGCGGCTGATGAAAGTCCCCGAAGCGCTCAAACATCTGACGCAGGAAGAAGCCCAGAAGTTGATCGATATGGATGACGCCACGCGGGAAGCCATCACCAAGGTGGAACAGACTGGAATCGTGTTCCTCGACGAGATCGACAAAATTGCAGGCCGCGAGCGCAACACGGGACCGGATGTCTCGCGAGAAGGTGTCCAACGCGACCTACTCCCCATCGTGGAAGGCTGCACCGTCAGCACCAAACACGGCCCGGTCGTGACGGATCACATCCTCTTCATCGCTGCCGGTGCCTTTCATGTGGCGAAACCGTCCGATCTGATTCCGGAGCTCCAAGGGCGATTTCCGATCCGCGTCGAACTCAGTCCCTTGTCCAAAGACGATTTTGTCCGTATTCTCACAGAGCCAAAAGGGGCGTTGGTCCGACAGTATCAGGCCTTGCTGGCCACCGAAGGCCTCGCCATCGAGTTCACCAAAGACGGTCTGGAGGAGATCGCCGAAGTGGCGGTGCAAGTGAATGAACGGACTGAGAACATCGGTGCGCGCCGCCTGTTCACCATCATGGAGCGGTTGCTTGAGGACATTTCTTTCGAGGGACCAGGCTGGCCCGACAAACGAATCAGCATCACCGCGATCAATGTACGGGACCGATTGAAAGATATCGTGAAGGACCAGGATCTGAGCCGGTATATTTTATAGGGATTCGGCGTTGATTGCCGGGAGTTCTGCATGGACAAACTGATCAAGAAAGCCAACGTCCTCATCGAAGCCCTGCCGTACATTCGGACGTTTCGCGGGAAAACGGTGGTCGTGAAATACGGCGGCCATGCGATGACGGATTCATCCCTCAAAGAACGGTTCGCGCAAAATGTCGTGTTGCTGAAGTACGTCGGGATCAACCCGGTCATTATCCACGGCGGCGGACCCCAAATCGACAAGATGCTCGACCGGCTTGGCATCCAAGCGAAATTCCGCCATGGTGTTCGAATCACCGACGAGGCCACGATGGAAATCGTGGAGATGGTCCTGGCGGGAAAGATCAATATGGAAATCACTGATCTGATCAACCGACACGGTGGCAGCGCGGTTGGTTTGAGCGGGAAGGACGGCGGATTGATTCTCAGCAAGCCGTTGACCGCCAAGGCCTGGGCGGAAAGCCTCGATCGCGATTTGGAAGGAGAGGACGGCGAAGGGGACTTCGGGTTGGTGGGCGATATCGAAAAGGTCGATCCTGGTCTGCTGCGTAATCTGCAGGACGACCACTACATCCCGGTGATCGCGCCCATCGGAACGGATCGCGAAGGGAATACCTACAACATCAACGCTGATCTTGTAGCCGGAGCCGTCGCAGGGGCCCTGCGCGCGGAAAAACTCGTCATGATGACCGACATCAAAGGCATTCGCGACGCCAACGGGCGCCACCTCTCCACCGTCTCTCGAAAAGATGTGCAACGGATGATGAAGAAGGGGACCATCACGGAAGGGATGATCCCGAAAGTTCACGCCTGCCTGGACGCGCTAGCTGAAGGGGTCGGCAAAGCACATATCATCGACGGGCGCATTCCACACGCTGTTCTGCTCGAAATCTTCACGCGCAAGGGGATCGGGACCGAGATCGTGGCCTAATCCTTCCGTTGACGGAAACCCACGTGCCCATTGATCACAATCTCCTCAAAGAAGACCTTCGCCATCTGGTGGGCGAGCGCCATCCCCTCTCTTCTCCGATTCGCCTCCAGGAAGTAGAAGCCTATCTGCACCGCCAATTCTCTGAAGCCGGCCTTACCGTCACAACGCAACACTTCCAGGCCTTGGGCGGCACCTACCACAATGTGATCGGAACGACGCTTCCCAACACTGAGCCATTCCAATCAGCACCGCCGCTGATCCTCGCTGCGCACTTCGATACGGTCCAAGGGTCTCCCGGCGCCGATGATAATGCTAGCGCCCTCGCGGTGATGCTTCAGATTGCTCGCCGAGTGCGAGCCATGAAATTGGCCAGACCGATCCATTTCATCGCCTTTAACTTGGAAGAAGAGAACTTGCTCGGCAGCGCTGCCTATACGGCGATGTTGAGAAAGAATCGTGAAACGATCCACGGAGCGATCGTGTTGGAATGTGTCGGCTATGCGAGCCATCAAGCAGGCTCACAGAAGACTCCTCCCGGTGTCCCCATCGCGGTGCCTACGACCGGAAGTTTTCTTGCCGTCATCGGCAACGAGCGATCACAGGCTTTGACCGGCTCCGTCACGAGGTCTATGCAGTCGCACCTCCCGATCGTGCCACTGGTCGTGCCGGGCAACGGAGAGAAGCTCCCGGACACGAGACGCAGCGACCACACCTCATTCTGGGAGCAAGGGTATCCCGCCGTCATGCTTACCGACACGGCGAACTTTCGAAATCCTCACTACCATCGACCAACCGATACCCTCGACACACTGAATCTGGACTTCATCGCTTCAGTGGCTGAGGGTCTTATAGCGGCTGTTATTGAATTAGCCATCCGACCATCTGCGTAGCTTTCATGCACCGAATTGGCTAGACTGCCCGCTGTGAAAATACGGCGATGGTCAGCCAGTCCTATAAGATCCTGTTATGAAGCAATTCAAACCGCTCGAATCCATGATTTTCGCGATCCGTGACCGTAAAGTCATCATTGATGCAGATTATTTCCCGTGTGATTTCGCCTTTCGACTCACGGCGAAGGAGCGGCTGGAGGTGGTCACAAATTGTGACCACCTGGCCCGGCTCAAACTTTCTCCCACCTTGCCCATGGCCTTTACTGAGCACGGGGCTATCATGGCGGCTAACACGGCGATACTCAAGCGAGTGGCCGAGATTGACCGGACTTTGCTTCAGCATGACACGGCGTTATTGGGTCCCTACGAGAAACTGCTGCCGCTCTTGCAGCCCCCAGAGGATCCACCCAAGCACCGAATCAGCTTCCAGTCGAAGGGGGAAGCATACAGGATTCAATGAGGATACGCCTATCTGGTTTAGCTCGGCACACTATCGCCTCTGTATTTGACCACCTCGATTACAAGCGGCTCGAGTCCGTCTACTGTTACGAAGGTGGTGATGAGTTTTGGCGTAAGAAGCGGGAACCCTGCCGGCGACTGGGAACCAAGGTAGCCGAAGTCCTTGTCCAGAAGTTGCCACCTGGCGGGCGTAGTCTGTATGTCGGAGCCGGCGTGACCGAGCTGCCGGCCTTATTAGCAGAGGTGATTGAGCTTCAACGCCAGGTTGCGCCCTACAATCTCCGACGGTCTGAAGTGACGGTCCTCAATCGTGCCTGCCGATCTCTACCCCTGAAGTTTAAAGCACAGGATGCCTCTCTAGCTTCCGGCCTTTTCGACCATCTCTGGATTGTGAGCGTCTTGAACGATCCGGAGCGATTTCCTCACCTGGCCCCCCTGTCCTATGGTACCGCCGATCCGGTGACGTTTGACCCGCGCCAATTTGAACAGCAGCGCCGCGTTGTACGTTCGATTGTCGATCGCGTTATGCCGAAACTGAGTCTGCCGGGATTGGTGACCACCTCAACAGAAGAAGTGATCTGGATCGCGGACTGGTGCCATCGCAAGACTATTCCGTATCTCGTTGAACGAGAGCAATTTCCGACGGCTCTGGTCGGCGATCCAGTCTGCTTTATGAAGATTGGGGGCTTGGAAACGAGCAATCGCAAGCCGAAAGGAGCTAGAGTCTAAATCCGGTCGGCGGCTTCGACGAATCGTCCATATACTGCCGGGCATATTTCATGTAGTTGGCGGCTGACTCTTTGATCCAGGCGAGTTCGGCCTCCGACGCGCCACGCCGCACCCGGCCGGGCGAGCCAAGGATGACGCTCTTCGGAGGAACCACCGTTCCTTCCACCACCAATGAGCCGGCACCCACAACGGAGTCTTCCCCGATCACCGCCCCGTCCATAATGACCGCGCCCATCCCGACCAGCACGCGATCCTGAATCGTACACCCATGCAGCACAACATTGTGGCCGATCGTGACGTCGCTGCCGATGATGAGCGGATGGGTATCGTGCGTCACATGGAGCATGCAGAGATCCTGGACATTCGTCCGTTCTCCGATCCGGATGTAGTGGACATCGCCCCGGATGACGGCATTGAACCACACACTGCAATTCTCCCCCATAACCACATCGCCGATCACGACAGCGGTCTCTTCGATAAAGCATGATGTGGGGATCGTCGGTCTGATGCCCTGAAAGGTTCGAATCATGAGGCGCACTCTAGGGGAAGTGGGCAGCCTCTCGCAAGGGTCTACAAGGGTCTAATTGACAGACTTTTTAACCCTCCCGTAGACTGGCCTTCATGTCTCAGCCCCTCATCATCCCTCAACGCGCCAGATCAACCCAATCCGCCAAGACAAAAGGAACCACGACCACTATTGGTTTCGTCAATCTTGGCTGTTCCAAAAATCAGGTCGATTCTGAAATCATGCTCGGGAGTCTCGTAACCGAGGGGTTTCAGCTGACTAGCGACCCGAAACAAGCTGACGTGGTCATCGTCAATACCTGCGGCTTCATCGAAGAAGCCAAAGAGGAATCGATCAACACCATCCTCGAACATGGGCAGCTGAAGAAAACAGGAACCTGCCGGGTCTTGATTGCAGCCGGGTGTCTCGCACAGCGATATCAAGGAGACTTGCTGAAAGAGTTACCGGAGTTGGATGCGGTGGTCGGCACCGGGGAGTTTGGCAAGATCGCGGAGATCTGCCGAGATTTGTTGGCTCCCAAGAAACGGCATCGACGTCTCTGGATCAGTCAACCTCCCTATCTCTACGATGAACTCGCACCTCGCCTGAGGCTCGGCAAACAACATAGCGCCTATGTGAAAATCGCCGAAGGTTGCAACCGCAATTGTACCTTTTGCGCGATTCCGTTGATGCGCGGGAAGCAGCGCAGCAGGCCGGTGGAATCCATTGTCGCTGAGGCGCGCCAGCTCGCCGCTGAGGGCGTCAAAGAGATCAACCTGATCTCGCAAGATACGATCAACTACGGGGTCGATCTTGGTCTTCGCCAAGGCCTCGTCCAGCTACTTCGTGAGTTGGTGAAGGTTGAGACACTCCGGTGGATCAGACCGTTTTACCTGTACCCCCAACAAGTCACGGATGACCTCCTCGACCTCTACGCCGGGGAAGAAAAGATCACGAAGTATATCGACATGCCGCTTCAACACATCAATGACCGGATGCTTAAACGCATGCATCGGCTGGGCGATCGCGCTGCCATTGAATCTCTCGTTGATCGTATCCGGACCCGCATCCCCACGGTGACCTTTCGGACAGCCTTTATTGTTGGCTTTCCTGGAGAAACCGATGCCGCCTATAACGAGCTTCGCGATTACGTGGAACGGGCGGAGTTCGACCGAGTTGCAGTGTTTCTTTATTCGGACGAAGAAGGCACTGGAGCAGTCGGCCTAGACGAAAAAGTTGAGCGGGACATTATGGATGAGCGCCGCAACGAGATCCTCTCCATTCAGGAGTCGATTTCAGCCGCCAAAGGAAGGGCCAAAGTCGGCACCACCATCAACGTGCTGATTGATGGACGATCCGAGGAAACGGAACACGTTCTGGAGGGCCGCCACGAAGGGCTCGCTCCTGAAATCGATGGTGTCGTCTACATCGACGAGGGCTCGTCTGATACCCCGCCACAGCGCCCAGCTCATCACAACGTCTCCTCTCCCACACCTGGTGATTTCTGTAAGGTCGAGATTACCGATGCCGCAGCCTTCGACCTCGTCGGGCGCATCGTCACGGCTCCTGTCTAGGAAATGTAGTTCCTTGCCGCTCCTGCTAGACTCATAGCAACCACCAACAGAGGAGTGACCACCGATGTCGGCACAGGGAAAAGATTCGATCATTCTGTTGATTCATTGCAAAGACCGTAAAGGCATCGTGGCGCGCGTATCGGGGTTCATTCACGATTTCGGCGGCAACATCCTCGATTCCGACCATCACACTGACAAGGACACGAACGATTTTCTCATGCGAATGGAGTTCGCCACGGAGGGATTCCAGATCCCCCCAGACGACATTTCATCCGCCTTTGCCCCGATTGCGAACGTGTACGAGATGCACTACGAGGTGTATCCGTCCAGCCGACGAACCCGCGTTGGTCTGCTGGTCTCGAAACAAGATCACTGTCTCGCCGACCTCCTCCAGCGGCACCGCCGAAACGAACTGCACATCGATATTCCCGTCATCATTTCGAATCACGACACCTGCGCGAGCTGGGCAGAGATCTTCAAGATTCCGTTCGCCGTCTATCCTGTGACCAAAGAGACCAAGCCGCAGCAGGAACAGCAGGTCTTAGCGCTGCTGAAAGAGCACCGGGTGGAACTCGTGGTGATGGCTCGCTACATGCAGATCCTCACTGCGGAGTTTTTGGCTCAGATCGGCTGTCCGGTCATCAACATTCACCATTCCTTTCTGCCAGCTTTTATCGGAGCCAATCCCTACCGGCAGGCCTACGACCGCGGCGTCAAGATCATTGGGACGACGGCGCACTACGCGACCCACGATTTAGATGAAGGGCCGATCATTGAGCAAGACGTGATTCACATCGGACATCGAGATACAGTAGACGATCTCGTACGGAAAGGACGCGACTTGGAGGAAATCGTGCTGGCGCGCGCCGTGCGGCGCCACATTGAGCGGCGTGTGTTAGTCTACGGCAGAAAGACGGTCGTGTTTGATTGAATCGGTGACGATCCAACGATAGTAGAAGAAAAAGGGGAACGGATTTGTATCCGCTCCCCTTCTGTTTGAAACCGAGGACACAATGTTAGATCTTCGCCGACAGAAACAGTGATCCCCCACGGCGGTTGACCAGCATCAGGATGCTGTTCCCCTTCTTCAAATCTGAAGACACCTTCTCAAATTCCTTTACGGACTTGACCGGCCTCCGATTGACCTCTTGAATGACATCACCAGGTACGAGTCCGGCCTTTTCCGCACCGCTGTCCGGGTCAACGCTCGTCACGACGACTCCCTGAGCCTTTCCTTTGATGCCCAACTCGCGCGCGGTGTTCTGATTCAAATCCTCGACCGACAGACCGGCTAAACCGTAGTCATGTTCACCACTTTCTACCTTCTTTGCAACTTTCTCCAGCTCCGGCTGCTCCCCGATCCGCACGGTCAGCTCGCGCGCGCGCCCATCGCGCATGACCTTCACCTGGACCTTGCTGCCGACTGGAGTCCTGGTGACCATCCGTTGCAGTGCGACACCATCCTCAATCAGGATCCCCTGATACTCAATGATCACATCGCCCTGCTTAAGTCCAGCTTGGTCAGCCGGGCTGTCTTCCTTGACATCGCTCACCAAGGCGCCTTTCGAATCCTTAATACTGAAAGACTTTGCCAGATCCTGGTTCAAGTCTTGAAGACCGATCCCCAGATACCCTCGGACCACCTTACCGGTCTTGACAAGGCTCTCATAGATCGGCTTGGCCATCGTTGTTGAGACCGCAAAGCCGACTCCTTGATACCCACCCGTCTGCGAAAAGATGGCTGTATTGATACCGACAAGCTCACCTCTGGTGTTTACCAGTGCGCCGCCTGAGTTACCAGGGTTAATGGCGGCATCCGTCTGAATAAAGTCTTCGTACTGGGTGATCCCCATATGCCCGCGGCCAACAGCGCTGACGATCCCGAGCGTCACGGTGGAATTCAACCCGAAGGGATTGCCGACTGCCAAGACATACTCACCGACCTGCAGTTGTGACGCATCGCCCCATGGTATGGCGGGAAGATTGCTGGCGTTGATCTTGACCACAGCGAGATCGCTCTTCGGGTCAGCTCCAATAATCTTGCCCTTGAATTCCCGCTTATCGGGAAGAGTGACGCTTACTTCATGAGCCTTGTCGATCACATGATTGTTAGTCAAAACATATCCGTCAGCAGAAATGATCACGCCTGATCCCTGACCCCTTCGAGGTCCTCGATATTCCCCGGGAGGTTTCGGCCCCCGACGCCGTGGGTCCAAGGGTTTCCCAAAATATTCTTCCATTCGGTCTCGTAGCTCGTCAGGAACAGAGAATCCGTCCGACACCTTCTCCGTCATGACGGTCGTGATGTTGACGACTGCGGGAGTAACTTGCCTTGCGACGTCCGTGAACCCGTTCGCGGGAGTTGAAGTCTGGGCACTGGATGCCTGGGACGCACTGAACGAGTGCCCACCCCAAATCAGAACCCCACTCATGAGACCGATTCCGATCGCGGAACCGACCTTCCTACGCAGATGTGATGACATACGCCCTCCCCATAGGCTGGTTGATTGGAAACCCGTAATTCCTGGTTCTTACGATCGGGTAACCCCTGCCTTGCAGTTGCAAGGAACATAACAACCTGTGATGAGAACGAGATTAACCAACAATTAAAGTTCACTAAGCCGAGGGGTGAGCGAGCGGTAAGACAACCGTAAAAGCTGATCCCTGGCCGAGATCGCTTTTGACTTCTACCCGGCCCTTGTGCAACTCCGCGATCCAGGCACAGATGGCGAGGCCGAGACCCGTCCCCTTCTTTGTATGGCCTCGGGCAACGTCGGTGCGGTAGAAGCGTTGGAAAATCTTCTTGTGATCGGCAGGGGCGATGCCGATCCCCTGGTCTGTCACCGACAGTCGGGCCTCCCGACCGTCATTCAACAGCGAGATCTCCACCTTCCCACCAGGATGCGAATACTTCATCGCATTTTCGACGAGATTGAGCAGCAGTTCACGAAGCCGCAAGTCGTCGCCCTGAACCACCACTGGCATGACAGTTCCCAGCAGGACTTCGATATTGCGGTCCTGCGCAAGCAACTTGGCCTGACGATGAATATCCTCCACCAGCGACTCCATGGCGACAGGCAGCGACTCCACTCTGACTTCACCCATATCGGCACGTGAGAGAAACAACAGTTCGTCGACGATTCGCGTCATTCGATCGATTTCTTCCAGATTGCTTTCCAGCACCAACCTATAGTCGTCGAGCAAACGCGGTCGCCGCAACACCAGGTCTGTTTCGCCTTTCATCACCGTCAGAGGAGTCCGCAACTCATGCGAGGCATCGCTGGTGAATTGACGAATCTGGCGAAACGACGTATCCAGCCGGCCGATCATATTGTTGAAGGTGGCGGCCAGGCGGCCGATTTCGTCGTGAGCCGCCGGTATGCTCAGGCGTTGACTCAAATCCCCAGCGGCAATGCGCTGCGCCGCAAGGGTAATCTTATCGACAGGACGTAACGCTCGTCCTGCCAAGAACCATCCCCCTGCCAGAGACACAGCCAGGGCGATGGGGATCGCCACAACCAGCAGCACCAGGAAGCGTTGGAGTGTCTCTCCAACCGATTCCATCGACGTACCGACCTGCACGATGTACAGGAGATTGCCTCGATACATGATCGGCACGGAAATCAGCCTCAACGGAGGCTCCTTGGGATACTTGGCCGACTCAAAAATTCTCTGTCCGGCAAACGCGGCATCGAGGGCGGTTCGGCTCAGCGGAACCTCGTGTCGTTTGATATTTGGAGAACGGATCGTGATCGTGCCAGAGGGGCTGAAGATCTGGAAGAACTTATCGATTCGCGTCAGTTCTGGAAATTGCGAGAGCAGTTCCTCTTCGTTGATCAGTGGAAGAAATCCTCGCTCTTCGAGCGACCGCACCGCCGTCATAGCCGTATCTTCCAACGATTCATCGACTGTGTCGCGGAGACTTCTCGCCGTAATGGCGTATAGCACTACGGAGAAAATGATCAAGACCAGAGCTAGGGCGGTCCCATACCACAAGGTCAGCCGGACGCGTAGCGGCATGGATCAGCTCCTGCTCAGTGGTGACAACGCCGTGCTGTCGCTTCGCTGCGCCTCAAGTCACTGGATACGCGCGGGGCTTGTGTCATGATCACGCTAGTCGGCCTTCAGCATATACCCGCTACCGCGAATGGTATGGATCAGTTTCTTGGTTCGGCCTCGATCGATTTTGTTTCGAAGGTAGTTCACATAGACATCGATGACGTTCGTAAAGGTGTCGAAATCTTGATTCCACACATGTTCGGAGATCATGGGCCGAGTGAGGACGCGACCGGTGTGACGCATCAGATATTCAAGCAAAGCATACTCTTTCAGCGTCAAATCGATGCGTTGCCCACCCCGGGTGACATCACGGGTAGCCGGGTTGAGCATCAGATCATCCACCTGGAGGATCCCTGGGCTTTCGGATGACCCACGACGCAACAGGGCTCGAACACGCGCCAAGAGTTCATCGATCGCGAACGGTTTGGTCAGGTAATCATCGGCACCGGCATCCAATCCTTTGACCCGCTGGTCGATCTGCGATTGCGCTGAGAGAATCAGCACCGGTGTGTGGACCCGTTCGCGACGGATATTCTTCAGCACATCCAGACCTGACATGGAGGGCAGCATCACGTCGACGACCAGGAGATCGTAGTTGGTCGCTAGAGCCATTTCCAATCCCTTGGCTCCGTCCTCACAGAGGTCGACAGCATAGCTTTCTTCTTCAAGCGCCCGTTTAATAAAACAACCGACTTTGGTTTCATCTTCTATGACAAGCACGCGCATACACACCCCAACAAATATTGAGCAGCGGCGTGATTATACCAGACCGAAGACTATGAATCATGAAGCGTACAGTGGCTCTCACTCGTCACGAAGCGGGGACTTAGGTCGAATCGCCAGGGAAGGTTTGTTCCAGAGAGGTAATCATGGGCTTGCTGTCGCGGATCGTGAAGACCAGCGTTTCCTCGCCTTCCGTCTTGAATTCTCGATTGGCCTGGCGAAGCGTCTCTGTCGACTTGAAGGAGACTTTCGCGCTCCGTTCATCGACGGCCACCGACACGGACGTATTCGTCCGAGTGAAATCGTGGGCGCTGGGAAAGGCGAAGCTCATGGCGAGCGTCTTCCGGTAATCTTCCCGCGTCAGCATGGCCATCTGTTGTTGCGGGCCTTGCTTCAGATGAATAGTGATGGTCGCGTCGTGAGCAATGTGGCGCAGGACGCCGTCGACATCCTTTCGTCGAACAGCTTCGTCGAGTGCGTTGAGAAGATGGTCGATCCCTTCACGAGTCAGACGGACATCGGGCTGAAAGGGCTTCACCTGCGAATCTGTGAGAACCACGCTGGGTTGACTTGTCGGTTCATGGGGAGCCAGAAACTTGGTGACCAGACTCTGATTCTTGAAAATCGCGTACCCTGCGTATCCGATGGCCACTGTAGCACCCAGCACAAAGAGAATGACAATGGCCTTTACCATCGAGAAGCGTGGCGGCGCTCGCTTCTCGGTCCTCTCATCGGTCCCCTGCTTCATGGCGACCATAGGTCAGCTCTCCGGACTGAAGATATGAGGTAACAATAGCGTGAATCATGTGAAAAGCAATCAAAGCCGACGGCGCTGCAGGCCAATGTACTCCTCGGAACACGTGCCGAGCCCGACGGCTGCTTCAGACAAGGCCTCCTCTCAACACAGCCATTGTCATGACGATGAAATCATCTCCGGAAAGCGGGTCTAGTCTCTTGGAAAAAAAGCGGATCGCGTGGTACCCTGCGAGAGTAACGAAGTACTACTCAACCCGTTCTCTATGAGCTAACCAGAGGGTAGCCGACTCCATGACCACTCAGAATTGGCGTCAACCGACCGACGACTTTATTCACCGACACCTGGGTCCCACCAGGGCCGACATTCAGGAGATGCTCGCCACGTTAGGCCTACGCTCGCTCGACACATTGACCGATACCGCCATTCCTCCTGATATTCGATTTCGTCGATCCCTGGACATTCCGGTCGGCGACGGCGAGCAGGCTGTCCTGGCCCGCTTGAAAGATATCGCGTCCCAAAATAAGGTCTATCGATCGTTGATCGGCATGGGGTACTACGATTGCGTCACCCCGAGCGTCATCCAGAGAAACATTCTAGAAAACCCGGCTTGGTATACGCAATACACCCCCTACCAATCCGAGATCTCACAAGGCCGCTTAGAAGCGCTTGTGAACTTCCAGACCATGGTGGCGGACTTGACCGGTCTACCGCTGGCGAATGCCTCGCTGTTGGATGAAGCGACCGCTGCAGCCGAAGCGATGGCGATGTGTTACACGATCGCCCACAACGCAGGCGAGGATCGAAAGGAATTCTTTGTCTCGCGCGACTGCCATCCACAGACCTTGGCAGTGTTGCAGACCAGAGCCGAGCCTCTGGGTATCGTCATCAAGACCGGTGTCGCCTCGTCCGTTGATTGTTCGCGTCCTCAGTTGTGCGGCCTGTTGTTGCAGTACCCGGCCACGGATGGCTATGTGAGTGATTTCAGCACATTGGTCGCACAGGCGCATGAGGCCGGTGTTCTCGTGGTGGTGGCGACCGATCTTCTCGCGCTGACCTTGCTCCGCTCGCCCGGGGAATTTGGCGCCGATATTGCCGTCGGTTCGACACAACGCTTCGGTGTTCCGATTGGTTTCGGTGGACCCCATGCTGCGTTTCTCGCGACCAGAGAGAAATACAAACGACAGATGCCGGGTCGCCTTGTTGGTGTCTCGAAGGATGTGACCGGCAAACCAGCCATCAGGCTTTCGCTTCAGACGAGGGAGCAACATATTCGGCGGGAGAAGGCCACCAGTAATATCTGCACGGCTCAAGTCTTGTTGGCCGTCATGGCCGCCATGTATGCGGTGTATCATGGGCCGGACGGGTTGCGTCGGATTGCCGAACGTGTACACGGCCTTACGTTGCTATTGGCTGAAGGACTGCGTCGGCTTGGATTCGACGTATTGCCGAAAGTCTTCTTCGATACGGTTCGGATACCGGTCCCCAAAGCTCAAGCCGATCAAATTACGACCAGGGCGAACGAACACGGAGTCAATTTCCGACACTATGAAGACGGCTCCATCGGCATTTCACTCGATGAAGTCAGCTCCGAGGAAGAAGTCCACCGTCTCCTGCGCATCTTCGTCGGGCATGACCAGTTACCATTCCGACTTTCCGATCTCGCTGACGCCATTGATCTCAGCTACTCATCTCCCTTGGCCAGAGCGAGCAAATACCTGACGCATGAGGTCTTCCATCGCTACCACTCCGAGCACGAGATGCTCCGCTATCTCCACAGACTACAGGCCAAGGACCTTTCTCTTGTCCACTCCATGATCCCGCTGGGTTCCTGCACCATGAAGCTGAACGCCACGACGGAAATGCTACCGGTCACGTGGCCGGAGTTCGCTCGTTTGCACCCCTTCGCGCCAACTGAACAAACACGTGGCTATCGGACGTTGTTCGAACAACTCGAATCGTGGTTGGCTGAGATTGCCGGATTTGCAACGTTCTCGCTCCAACCGAACGCGGGGTCACAGGGCGAATATTCGGGCCTGATGATGATTCGGGCCTACCATCGGGCGAAGGGAGAAACACACCGAGACGTCTGCTTAATCCCAGTATCAGCCCACGGCACGAACCCCGCCAGTGCCGCCATGGTTGGGATGACGGTCGTCGTGGTTGCCTGCGATCAGGAGGGCAATGTGGATGTCGCTGACTTGGAGGCCAAGGCCGCCCAATATCGAGATCGACTATCGGCCTTGATGCTCACCTATCCGTCAACTCACGGAGTGTTTGAGGCGAGCGTACGGCGCATTTGCCAAATCGTCCATACCCATGGCGGTCAAGTCTATATCGACGGGGCCAATATGAATGCCATGGTAGGCCTCTGCCGCCTGGGCGACATCGGAGCGGACGTCTGCCATCTCAACCTCCATAAGACATTTTGTATTCCCCATGGAGGTGGAGGACCTGGTGTGGGACCAATTGGAGTGGCACGGCATCTCGTGCCGTTTCTACCGGGACATCCAGTGATCAAGCTTGGCGGGCCTCAAGCCATCGGTCCCGTGTCGGCGGCCCCGTTCGGCAGTCCGAGTATTCTTCCCATCTCCTGGGTGTACATCGCCTTGATGGGGCGAGACGGATTGACCAAAGCCACGCAGGTGGCCATCCTCAATGCCAACTACATGGCCAAGCGGATGGAAAAACATTACCCCATTCTGTACCGGGGCGATTCCGGATTGGTGGCTCACGAATTCATCCTGGATCTCCGTGAATTCAAGGAGAGCGCTGGAGTCGAAGCCATGGATGTCGCCAAGCGATTGATGGACTACGGCTTCCATGCCCCAACCGTGTCGTTCCCCGTGGCCGGCACACTCATGATCGAACCGACGGAAAGCGAAGCCAAGAGTGAGCTGGATCGGTTCTGCGAGGCGCTGATCCTGATCCGCGCCGAGATTCAAGAAATTGTCGACGGACGGCAGCCACGGACGAACAATGTGCTGAAAAACGCACCTCACACCGCGTCCGCCGTCACGGCGACGGAGTGGAGTCGGCCTTACAGCCGAGAGCAGGCGGCGTTTCCCGCACCCTGGCTGAGGAACAGCAAGTTCTGGCCGAGCGTGAGCCGCATCGATGAGGCCTATGGCGACCGCCATCTGGTCTGCAGCTGTCCTCCGATCGAAAGCTATCAGTCCTAGCCAGCTCATCCTACGCCGTTGCCTCTTGGCTATCCTCTCCTGCATGGGCGACAGTCGACCCTGCCTTGTCCATTTTCCACGCTCACAGTAGAGTACAGAAGCGGACTCTGACGAGGAGGTTCTATGAGCCACATCGGACGTCGAGGTTTTCTGGTACGGACTGGTTTGGCCTTGGGCGCAGCGGTTCTGGCTGGTGCCCACGCGCGCGCGTCTGCCGATCAACAAGCCCCGCAGTACAGATTCAAGAACTGGGAAGACCTCCGAACCCAATTTCCGTTGTCTCCCCAACTCATCCATCTGGCGGCATTTTTTCTCGCATCCCATCCGACGCCGGTGCGCGAAGCGATCGAGCGGCACCGCGCCGGCCTCGATGCCGATCCCATCGGCTATTGGGTTGAACATGAGGAGAAACAGGAAGCGAAGGTGCTCCAGGCCGCAGCCGACTACCTGGGCGGCAATCCGACCGATATCGCCTTAACCGACAGTACGACGATGGGACTGGGGCTTCTCTATGGTGGTCTCAAGCTTGGCAACGAGCAGGAAATTCTGACAACGACCCACGACCATTATTCGACGGAAACGGCGCTGCGTCTCCGTGCCGAACGGACAGGCGCCATGGTGCGACAGATTCACCTCTATCGTTCCACCAAAACTGTGTCTCGCGATGAAATCGTCGATTCGTTGCGCAAGGGCATCACCCCGATGACGCGCATTATTGCAGTCACCTGGGTGCATTCCAGTACAGGGCTTAAACTGCCCATTCATGAGATGGCGCTGGCGATCCAGGCCATCAATCGTTCGAGAGACGAGCGGGACCGGATCATCTTCTGCGTGGATGGAGTCCATGCCTTGGGAGTTGAAGATTTCCGCGTAAGCGAACTCGGCTGCGACTTCCTCATCGCCGGAACCCACAAGTGGATGTTTGGTCCCCGTGGAACCGGTTTGGTTTGGGGCCACCCAAAAGCATGGCCGATCGCCAGGGCGACGATCCCAACCTTTAGTGGGCAAGCCTATGAGCTCTGGATGGAGAACAAATCGTCAAAAGACCTTCCCCCATCAGTGCACATGACCCCCGGAGGGTTCCATTCATTCGAACATCGTTGGGCGCTGGGTGAAGCCTTCACCTTTCATCAGACCATCGGGAAATCCAAGGTCACGCAACGCATCTATGAGCTGAACCAGCAGATGAAGCAAGGCTTGGCGGCCATGCCTCATGTCACGCTCCACACGCCAATGTCCCAGGATCTGTCGGCAGGGATCGTGTGTTTTGAGGTGACTGGTATGGCGCCTCCCCAGGTGGTGGAAAAGCTCCGGCAGCACAACATCGTCGGCAGCGTGACACCCTACGCAACCAAGTATGTCCGACTTGCGCCGAGCCTCATCAACTCACCGAAGGAAATTGAAACGACGCTCGAAGCGATCAGAAAGTTGCGTGCGTCGTAGATCGTAAAGGATCGGTCTTTCATGCCGGTTCATCCCGGTCGAAACTCCGACGTACGCGTCGATCAACGGGGCAATTCAAAGCTACAGCACAACTTTCTGGCAGCGTGCCCTAAAGACTGATCGAGGGTCCAGAGTGTTACGTGCTGGAGCACGGCAGAGGCAAGGAGATGCACGTCGATCCACCCTAAGCCCTGCCCAAAAAGTTTGTGGTTATCAATAAACGAGAGGATCTCCTGATAGTCGATCGTGGGTGTCGTAGGCAGGACCGCCATGGACTCGAGCACCATCGATCGATGTTTCATGTTGCCGCATGCGACTTCTCCGATGACGAGTGGATGACAGAGGACCAGGTCTTCGTCCAGTAAGCGTCGGAGCACGGAGGAGTCGGATCGAAAATGATCGATCCACACGGACGTGTCCACTAGCGTGGGCATGCCTAGGCAGACCGGCGGCGGCGGATTTCTTTGAGCTGGGGGTCACTGCCTCCCAGTCGTGCGAGCCGCTTGGCGGCCTCGCGCGAAATCAACGCTTCAAGTCCCAAGCGAACAAGCTGCGTTTTTTCGTGAACGCCGGTGAGTTGCCCGGCGCGCTTGAGGAGCTGATCGTCGATGTTAAGTGTCGTTCGCATATGCATCAATATGCATGACTGAGGCATCAGCCGTCAAGCTGCTTCTTGTGTGACGGAGCCATCGGAGGCAAAGAGTCAAAGAACAAAGTGAAAAGGGCTAGGGAATGTCCTGGACGAGACGAAAACCCAGGAATGTCGCCCCGGGTGACGGTGCCGCCCCTGCCCCGGGCGGATGCACGCAGGCCCCCCGGCTTGAAGTGCCAGGAACCACCACGGATCACGCGCAGGGCGACGCTTTCGCCATACCAACTTGAGCACCATCCCCAGACATTGCCCGCCATGTCGAAACATCCATAGGGGCTGACTCCGTTCGGATAGTGAGTGACCGGGGTCGTGTGATCAATACCAGATTCCCCACTTTTACACTTATTATTGTTGAACTTCCCGCCCCAGGGATACTCTCGCCCGTCTTCACCGCGTGCCGCCTTTTCCCACTCCTTCTCTGTCGGAAGACGCTTGCCGGACCAGTTGGCGTACGCTTCCGCCTCGTAGTAACTCACGCCGACAACAGGATGGTCGGCCTGGTTCCATCGCTTGTCACTCCAAAATTGGGGACTTTCGATGTTCTGTTCCGTCTTCCACACCCACCCTTCATCCGACCAGTACCTCTGATTCTCATAGCCACCTGCCTCAATGAAAGCTCGATACTTCTCGTTTGTCATGGGGTACTTGTCGATCCAATAGTCGTGCTCGATCACGACGCGAGCCTTCTCGTCGCCATACAAGAAGGGCCCTTTGGGGACTTTCACCATATCCATTGGGGCGGCAGAGGACATGGGTTGTCGTTCTGTGAGAACAGGCTTGGACTGTGTTGTTGGTGCCGTTTGAGGCTCACTCAAGCCTTGCACCGGCTGCTTTAGATGCGCAATCAACCGATCCATGTCCTTGTGAAAGTCCGGATCAGGGCGGACGACAATACCGTTCCGGTACGACACGTCTTGAATGCTGGCAGGAAGACGTTCTGCCAGCGGGATCTTGGCGCCTTGGACAAGCACCGGAATAACTGGAATCTGACGCTTCAGTGCTGATTCAATTTCAATCCGTACAAAGTCGCCAGGGTCTTCAAGTCTGGACTTTCCCTTGCGGCCTTTGGCCTTCATCCAATCCCGCCCGATGACCGCAAGGAACACATCACACTTCGCCACCTGTTCATCCAGATAGGTCCGAAAGTCGACGCCCAAGGGAATCGAATCGACATCTCGAAAGACCGATTGTGGAAATACCTGGATGAGCCGGTCGTAGATCCGACCGGTGACATCGGCACTATCTTCGCGACGATACGAAATCAGAATCTTGCTCATGGTCTCACAACAGGAAGCTGAGGCCCCACAGCCATCCCAATGGGCCGTGGCGCCAGATTCTACGCATTTGCCCGAAGAACGCAAGGTGGGAAGCTGATAATTGGAGCCCTGCCCGAAGTCATATGTTCGCGAAGACTAGACCAGCATATCTCACGCTGGGAAAACGACAAGTAGCTGATTAGACGTCTAGGTGGAATGAAGTGTGGAAGGTGTTTAGTTTGGGAGGCGTGAGCGTAACTTTCTAATTGCTTACTTCTCGCCGCATTTCTTGAATTTCGACTCTTGGCACTGTTCAGCCATCTGCTGCGCTTTTGTGATCTGCTCCGGCGTCATGCGTGATGACGTACGATCTCGGTCCTTCGTGATTTCAGTTTTCGACCCGCTACTCGACGACGCGATCGCCATGCTGAACCACACATAGGCCAGAACCTGATTCGGTTGAACGCCCTGTCCCTTCGCATACATCTGCGCGAGTTCGTTTTGGCCTCCCGCATGGCCTTGGCCGGCCGCCATGCGATGCCATTTCAGTGCCGCTTGGTAGTCCTGTTCCACACCCAGACCACTGGCATACAGCAGCCCTAGGTTATACTGAGCCCGTGCATCCCCTCGTTGTGCCAAGGGGTAAAAAAGTCCTGCCGCGACTCGATAATCTCCACGCTGCAGCGCGTCGTATGGCTCCTCCCCGGCCAGAGGAATCGATTTCTGAGGGGCCACTGGCTTGGGATTCCCTGTCAGGGGTTCCGCCACCACCGCAATCGCGGCACTGCTCAGGATCAAGACTCCCACGAGCACGAATCCTCTCATCATGTTCCTACCTGTCATCCTAGTCATTTCTCCTGATGCCGATCGATTCGCCAGAGGTAACCTGATAACGGCTTCTTGAGCCTTCACATTCTCTGCAAGTGGATCCCTCAGGACAGAGCTCATTGTTGTTGAATCGGACCAAACTGTCACCAAAATATCATTTTGGGGCTGATGATGATACGTGGAACGTTGTAGAAACGGTACGTGGCGGTCGATGAGTCCACAAAGGCATCAAGCTGGACAGGCACCATCATGACGAGGGAAGGAAAGCCTTGAAATTGTGCCGCTGGGTTATTGAATAGGTGCCTTCGACTACCCCATCCGTCTTCAAGTCTTGTCTTCCCCTGTTTTCTCATCTATTCGTGAAAAGCGCGGGACAGATACGCCTCCCTTATCGACGCTCTCAGTAAACATGGCAAGGGGTCTTACCCAGAGGCCTTGATCGCCATACAATGCCCGGTACACGACAAACGCCTCTTCCGTTTCTGAATGTCTGGCAACCCCCAAGACTTCATACTGCTGCCCTTTATGGTGACGGTAAACCCCCGGTGAAACCATGATCAACCGTTCCTCATACAGTGGATAACTGCGTGTTTGCTCGACAGATACGTGACAATTCAGCCAAGCCAGACGTCTGAAGGGGTGTTAACTGGTTTTAAAAAAAGGAAACGATAAAACGATGACCCCCTTAATATTGGGAAAGAGGAACGTACCACAATTCTGCTGCGCTTCGGTGGGACGACGTGAGACATGGCTTTGATCGGGCCTGTGCGGCCGCAGGACTGACGGATTTCCACGTCCATGACCTCAGGGGCATACCTTTGCATCCTGGCTCATTATGCGCGGCGTACCGCTCGCCACGGTGAGCAACCTTCTCGGGCATACCTCGCCGACCATGACCCTGCGCTATGCCCATCTGTCCCCCACACACTTGACCTCAGCGGTGCGGGTACTCGACTCCGTTGCTAGACAGAATCTAGTGAAGCAGGAAGTTTGTGAAGAAGGCACGGGTTCGTCTCTCCTGGTAGTCCCACGAAGCCCAGAGATTTGAACACGTATCTGGAGGGAGAACCTGTGGCATTTACGCTCAATTCCCCATGGAAAGTACGGAGAAGAGCAACAACTAACACATGCCCGACTCCAACCGAAAAAGTCTCATTCTGTACTTTCAGGTCTACCTTTAAACCAGAAGATCTCTGATATGAGTCAGCAACATCGATGATCTCAATCTCGGCAGAATCATCAGCTTCAAGAGCAGCGATTGCGTACCCAACCACTTGTCCTTCCTTCAATGCTAGAGAGACAAGAAACCTCCACCCGTCTTGTTGTCGCCGCAAGCAATCAGCATAGCTACAATGGGCATAGCGGAATTCCCTTTCTGCTGCCAATCCCAATTCAGGTAGTTGACTCGCATCAGAAACCACTTGAACTTCTAGTTCGGCGTTTCTCTGTAGTTCCGTGGCTTTTTCAGAGAAGCATCGCGGAGACCAATTCTCAGGGCTAAGTTTTTCTAATCGCCTTTCGCTTGATTCACCCTGAGGAGCAAGATCGGCAAATTCATCCAAGGTCATAGCCAGCATAACGGCTCTCTTACCCTATGTCTGTTTGCGACAACAGTTCCAAAAAGGGATCACCAACATGACAAAAACATGACAATCGGGCCAGAATTGACCCCAGCACGAGAGGGTGAGCGGGTCCGAAACGAGGCGCTGGAAACGCTCAAACCCCTTGATGGGACAGATGAAAGTGGGGTGGTGCCGAAGCCGGGATTTGAACCCGGACACCCTTGCGGGCGCTAGACCCTGAATCTAGTGCGTCTGCCAGTTTCGCCACTTCGGCATACAGGCTGCTGAAAATGTCTCCCCGCGGCGTTCTCAGTCGCCCATCCCCCTCAACGCACCAACCGCGTACGCCTCGGGGTCAAAACTCTTTGCGGCCTTGCTCCGATCCATTTCTGAGCAACCCGACATCAAGAACCAGACTGATGAACTACCAGGGAGACGGATTATCCTGAATTCTCCTCATCGGCGTCAAGCAAACGTTGGCCCCACCATTTCACGGTGCGGCATGGGTGACCGGCCGAGGCATGGCCCATTGCCCGGCTGTAGCAATCTCATGAGGATCGCCGCTGACGATAATGCGTTCACGTACGAGTCCGGCCGCAGCCAAGAGCGAAGGGGCGGCGATCCTCGGGGCCTCATCGACCATCAAGACATCGAAACGCACCCGGCTGAATAGGGGATCGCTCGCAACCCGCATGGGTGTGGCCGCGACGAGGCGTCGATTCTGAATGAAGGCCTGGCGGTTTGGATGTTCTTCGGCCGCCAGTAACTCGCGGACCTTTTTGGTTCCCCCCAGTTTGGCGATCTGTTCTTGGAGTTCCTCGAACTCGGCCCGCCTCCCGCTGGGAACGGCCGCCTCCGGAGCAAGCTGCTGAATGCGGCCTTTGGCGAGATCGAGCTCTTTGTTCAGTTGATCCATCTGACCCTGATACAGCGCGCAGTATTGTTTGAGGGATGCTGCATTCTTCCCGACCGCTTGCATCGTCAGACGTTGAAACAGAGGTAGGTGCTCGAAGTCCTTGAGCGTCTTCTGGACATCGGCCATCTTCACTTGAAGGTCTCGCAATTGTGTGACGAGACGCCATTCCAGTAAGCGGACTTCGTCCAGATCTTTTTGTTTCGCTTCCTTCTGAGACAAAAACGGGGCGAGCTCTCGGAAGCGGTCATACTTGTGTTTCAAGGAGGCCTTGTTGCCTTGCGATTTGGCATAAAATTGATGCATTTGGGCTTCGAACCCCAGTGCCTGAAGATCGACGCCGCCGGCTTGCGAGACAATCGGAAGTTCATATCGAGTGATCCACGTTGTGTGATTCAGTCCACCGGCCTTCATGGTGCGCCCCACCATCCCCACCATCTCATCGCACGCTAGGTGGTCCGGGCTGATCAGGAGGATGCGTTTGTTGGCGCGAATCAGCTCCATCGCCAGATTCCCAAGCTTTTGACGCCGGAAGGACCGGTCATCCGACCACACGGTTGTGAAGACGGATGAGGCGGAGGGGAAGGCCTCAGCCTCAATGTCCTGCAGCTGCAACAGCGACGCCAACCGCTCGGTTGGCCCAAGATGATACAGGTCTGGCTTCGCCAACATATCTTTCAGACGGGAGGCTGACGTGCTCACAAGGCCGGCCTGATCTGGAACAAGGGTCACAGAAGGGACGTCGCACCCAAGGGCATCGACCAGTTGGACGAATAGGCTGTTCCCGCCCTGCCGTAGGACAACTCCTTCCGTCGTATCCTCCTCATCGGCAGGGACGACGGATACCGGAAGGTCGACGGACAGTTGGACACCGGCAGGCACGATAAATTCGTACAGATGGAGCCCGCCGGTTGTGTGCACCAGACGACCTTGCGACGCCACGACGGGAGCATCTTGCCCTGTTTCGGTGAGACGGATTCGCTCCGCTTCAAGGCGGGTGATCCACCATTCGATGAGTTCTGTCCCTGTCATACCGGCTGACAACCTCTACACGTCATGGCAACGGAACGTCATGATAAAGGCCCATTACAATGACTGTCCACCGCTGGCGCTTGATGGTTGCCCTTGTCTTCACGACCAGAACTTGTCTAGAATGAGCGCCTTCTATTAGCACTTGCGGGTTGTTCAATACGACCGTCCAGCAAGGCCGCAGCGAGCGACATGCTGAGGCATGCTTCTTCGTATGTTGAAGCGTTGAGCAATAGGAAAACAAAGCTGGCAGGTTTTTTCAACATCCTGTCGAGGAGGAATCAGTGAAGGGTTTGAGATTTGAGCGGATTGCCACAGGGCGCCACTACAACGTGGTTTTCCACATTGGTAGCACCTACGTGCCTGTGAGTGACGAGACCATTGACGAACTCAAGGAACAAAGCCTATTACCGGCCGAACGATTTCTCGACCTCCTCATTGACCGTGTCGGCTATTCATCATACCTGAAAGATCAGATCAGTAATGAACTGAAAGCGACGGGCGATCCCACGACGCAGATTACCGTCCTCCAGGGCGCGATTAGAGAACTATAGAAATCTCTCTTCTGGAATCCTGTATTCGGGATATTAATCCTCCCGTTCTTTCTCCGCCTAACAGCCCAGCGTAAGCATCTCATCTCCGCAGATCCCCATCCAACTCAATTATTCCACCCAAAAAGTGAGAAAGGTGTTGGTCTCTCCAATACGCGTATCGGGGAGCATCGCCCTGAGTCAAGATTCGTACTCATCAAGCACGGAAGCACTCCACCCGACGTTATCAATCCCCCACTTGTCCTTCCTGGAACAGCTGATTCATGATCTGATTTCTCTTTTCAGGATCTTGATAGTACTTCATCGCCTTGGTGTAGTTTTCCATCGCGCTCTGGCGCTTCCCTCGGATCGCATAGATTTCAGCGATGCCGTGATAGGCCCGCGCATCTTCCTCATTGCACTTGAGCGCCCGGCTGAAGATATCCGATGCTTCTTGAAGCTGATGCTTGCCTAAGGCGAGCCAACCGAGCGCGGAATGTGCAGCACCAAAGTCCGGATTTGCCTGAAGCGCCTCTTGATAACTTTTTTGGGCCAGATCCAGGCGTCCGCGCGTTTCGTAGAGTCCACCCAGCGCAAAGTGAACTTCGGCGTCCTGTGGATTCAGTTTCAACGCCGTCTTGTACGATTGCACCGCCGGTTCCATCTTCCCCTGTTCCGCCAGAGCACAGGCGAGATTGGAGTGTGCGGCCGAATCGCTTGGGGTGAGCCTGACCACCTCCCGGTATTCTTTGATCGCCATCTCCAGCCGCCCTTGGTCTTGATAGGCGACGCCGAGATTCATCCGTGCTGGGGCAAAGTCGGGAGCCAGTCGAACCGCCTCGCGATATTCTTTGATCGCCATTTCTGGATAACTAGCCCGTTCGTGAATCTGGGCCAGAAAGTAGTGAGGATGGGCAGATTGCGGAAGCAATCGAGCGGCCTCCGTGTACGATCGCATGGATTGTTCCGATTGACCTGACTGCGCAAGGAACAAACCCTTGATCAAATGGACGTAGCCGCATTCCATCTGCCTACTGAGCAGATCGTTCACCCACTCTCCCACCATAGCGATATCCTGTGCAGCCTCGAGACAGAGGGCATGGGTTTTCCAGGCATCAGCAAACCGTCCCTGCATGAGATAGACGACGTTGCGGGCGAACAGCGGACGGGGATCCTTCGCTCCATCCGGGTCTCGGCTCCAGGCCATCGCGTCGGCAAACACGGTGTCCCATGCTCCGGCCACGATGGCCGTTTCGCATTGTTGCTGATGGGTGTTCATGCGCGATGTGAAGATCTTATCGGGTCAGCGCGTCTTCGACATCAGGCGGTGTCGCCTGGATGCCTTCGCCGAGGAAGGGAAATTTCTTGGCCAGCTGCTGCTTCATCTGCCAGGCAACCGTTCGGTACGACCAATGGCCCTTCACACCGGACCGGAGCTTGGCAATATATTCCGCCTCGGCATAGTCCATCTTAAACAAACAGCGCACCTTGAAGCCGAACGGAATGGCATAGAGCGACGCTTCTTGGTCCTTTTTCTTGAGCAGTTCAATGTCGTTTCGCACGGCATCCATCGCCTGCCGATATTCCTGATCCAAGCCGGCGTCGATCAACGGTCGCGGGATCTCATAGCCGTGAACGGTCGTGAAGTTCTGCTGCACCTGCTGGCACCGTCGATGGCGATGCATATCCCTCCAGGCACCGATGTCCATGAGAATATCAAAGTTGAATGCGTAGCCACTCCGGAATTCCTTGATGAGTTCATCGTATGGCCCGCGCTGTCTCGTGGCTACTTCGATGGTCGCATGTTTCTCCTTCTCAGACCACTCTTTCACGACCTCCAATATCTTCCTATACGGGGCCTGCGACACGCGATAGAGGAGCGTCGCAACAATTTCGTCCAGCGGATGGTGCGGGTCAATCAACTCGACGGACTCGACCGTACCCCAGTTTTCAGGCTGATCGAGCCCTGCTCCGCGCAAGACTTCTTTCGCATGGCGGGCCAAATCGGAGTAGACCGATTCCTGATAGGTATTTGCCTTGGCATGCCGGGCGAGTGTCGGAGCCAATGGATCACTCAGGCCAGCGGTCTGGCCGCAGAGCTCGCCCCATAGATTCACTGGCGGACGTTGACAGGCTTCTTTCAAATCCTCGCCGATCGCCCGCAATTCTGGCAATTGCGACGACAACAGGCGAGTTATCTGCTTTTCCAAGGTCCGAATGCTGACGACTTGTCCGACGTTGGTCTTTGCCGCAAGGGGAAGCAGATAACGGGTAACATCGAAGGCACGTGCCGCGATCGTCCGCTGATAATCGGCCGGTTTCATCGACTCCGGACGTGGGTCCCGTTCGGAGAGGTACGCGATCAAAGGATCGTGCAGTAATCGATAAATTTCGGACAGACTGCGGAGAATGCCTTCATAGACTGCCTCGGTTTCGCTCCCTCGAATCTGGCCCGGCACAAACCACCGGCTCGCGGCAAAGTTCTGATAGCGGCTCGATTTGGCCTGGCCATCCCAGAGCGGCTCGTCCTCCAGACGAATGGCGGCGAGCTCCGAGATCTCTTCAAAACAGATGACGACGTGGCCGAGATCGGCGATCGACGCATGACCGTAATCAAAATAAAACTGGTCCCAGAACTTTTCCGAGGAATGGCCATGCACCCACCGGATGCTCTGTTCGATGGAGTCCGGCGATCGGCTGTAACGTGCCAGTGCATATGCAGATTTCTCCGGCGGCATGGGAGCGATGGCCATGACCCGGCGCCCTGATTGATCCTGACTCATAGAAGATCTTTCACGTCATATTAAACCGTTGGCCGCGCACTATACCTCTCGATGCAGGATGGCGCAAGCTCAGGTCCGTTGACTTGCCTCAGAAGGCGCCGCTATAGTCCGCGAAAATCATGCTGTGTGAGGTGTCCATGAGAGCAGGAGGCGGCCGTTTTTCATGATTAAAGGCATTAAAGGTGTGAAAGATCTGTTACCGGAAGAGACCCCCCGTTGGCGCCTTATCGAAGAAACTGCCAGGCGGTGGGCAGGCCGGTATGGATTTCATGAAATTCGTATTCCGATCTTTGAAGTGACGACCTTGTTTGCGCGGAGTATCGGTGCATCGACTGACATCGTTGAGAAAGAGATGTACACCTTCCCAGATCGCGACGGCACATCTCTCACTCTTCGGCCTGAAGGGACTGCTGGGACTGTCCGAGCCTATATCGAGCATAATCGGGCCGCGATTCCCGTTCCTCAGAAGTACTTCTATTTCGGGCCCATGTTTCGTCACGAGCGTCCCCAAGCCGGCCGACTCAGGCAATTTCATCAGTTTGGCGTCGAGTCGATTGGTATGGCGGATCCCCGAGCCGATGTCGAGGTCATTGCCCTCCTCTGGCGGATCCTGTCCGATCTTAATCTTCCCAGTCTCACCTTAGAGATTAACAACCTAGGCTATACCGCTGATCGAGATACCTACCGGCCTCACCTCGTGAGTTACCTCAAGCAACAGGAGTCCGGCCTCTGTGCAAATTGCCAACATCGCATTGACGCCAACCCACTGCGGGTTCTGGACTGCAAAGTCCCCGAATGTCGCGTAATTACAGAAACCGCACCTCGCCTAGGCGACTCTCTTTCTGAGGCAGCTCGTTCATACTTCACACAAGTCCTCACTGGTCTCGATACCATTAAGATACCGTATTCGTTAAATCATCGGCTGGTGCGAGGCCTTGATTACTACAACCTCACTACTTTTGAGGTCACTGCAACCAATTTAGGTGCTCAGAATGCTGTAGGCGCAGGTGGACGCTATGATCAGTTGGTTGAAACTCTCGGAGGGCCACCCACTCCTGCTGTTGGTTTTGCCATCGGCCTCGAAAGAATGTCGATGTTGTTGCCTGAGTCCACAACAGGAAGAGCACCGGAAGATCTCGCTATATATGTTGCTGGCTTCGGTAGCTATGGTGCTGTGGCTGGTCTTACGGCACTGGAAGAACTTCGTCTTGCTGGACTCCGCGCAGTCTCCGATTTTCGATCCACAACCTTGAAGGCTCACTTACGACAAGCTGACCGTCTTGCGTCTCGTTTCACTCTTATTATCGGGGATGATGAAGTCGTGAAAGGATCGGCTGTTCTTCGCGATATGAAGACAAAAGTACAGCATGATGTGAATCTCTCTACTTTAAGTCCTCAGATTCAGTCTCTCCTTCCCGGCTCCTAAAGTGCAC
>SWDI01000001.1:103080-152363 GCA_005116955.1 Nitrospira sp.
ACACTGGGGATTGTATCTTTATAGCGGAGTTGGGATCTGTGAAAAGCTTGTGGAGAGCGAATTAGTAATGATTGTATCTACTTTATATAACTCGACATGTCCTGCTGTGACGTGGTATTCAGCGTCGCTTTTTGTCTATTCTAAAGACAAGTAGATGGTAGTTATCCACAAGTGTGAATAATCCTGTGTATAGTGGTTTTAACGAGTTATGAGTATTGACACTGTTTGGCAAGAAGCATTGCAGTATATCCAGGCGAAAGTTCCTAAGCAGGTGTATGACACATGGTTTATACCGGTTCATCTCGACCGGATAGAAGACTCGACGGCGCATATTGGGGTTCCGAATAAGTTTTTTGGAGAATGGCTGAATGCTCATTATGGACCGCTATTAGCGGAAGCCATGGCCACGGCTCGTGGTGGGGGGCTGATGGGTGTTGCATTCACAGTCCGCCCAAAGAGCACTGTGCAGGAGGTTGAACCACAGAATGTTGTGACTGCGCCGAGAGGTGTCACCCAGCCAAAGCCGCGGCGGGGCATCCAACTCAACCCAAAATATATATTTAAGAACTTCGTAGTCGGTGCCGGCAACCAATTTGCTCATGCGGCCTGTATGGCCGTAGCGGAACAGCCAGGACAGACTTATAACCCGCTCTTTATTTATGGAGGGGTGGGACTAGGGAAGACCCACCTCTTAAACGCCATTGGAAATCATGTCGCCGAAAAGAGTGATCTAAGAATCGCCTATCTGACGACAGAGCAATTTACTAATGAGGTTATCAACTCCATTCGATATGACAAAATGATGGATTTACGGAAACGATATCGACATATCGATATGTTGATGATCGACGATATCCAGTTTCTGGTCGGGAAGGAACGCACACAGGAAGAATTCTTCCATACCTTCAATGCCCTATATGAGGGACATAAGCAGATTGTTCTCTCAAGTGATCGGTTTCCTAAGGATATGCCGGATATCGAAGAGCGTCTACGATCTCGGTTCGAATGGGGATTGATTGCAGACTTGCAGCCGCCGGATGTGGAGACCCGCATTGCCATCCTGAGAAAAAAATCAGAAGATGACGGCCTTAAACTGCCGGAAGACGTCATCCAGTTCCTATCGATCACGATGAAGAACAATATCCGTGAATTGGAAGGCAGCCTGGTTCGACTAGGTGCTTATGCCTCGCTGACTGGGCAGGTGATAAGCCTTGATCTTGCCAAGACTGTCTTGCGTGATGTCATTGGGGATAAGAAAAAGATCGTTGCGATGGATGATATTCAAGAGGCGGTCTGTACACAATTCCATGTGAAGATGACGGAGCTGAAATCTCGCCGCAGGAGTAAGACGCTCGTACATCCTCGACAGATCGCAATGTATTTATGTCGAGAGCTGACTGATTCATCGTACCCCGAAATCGGGCGCCAATTTGGCGGTAAAGATCATACGACCATCATTCACGCCTGTCGCCAGGTCACAAAGGCCAAGGAAACCAACACGGTGTTGCAGGCAACGCTTGAAACATTGAAAGAGCAAATTCTTCGTAGTTAAGAGCTTCCCAGGGAGAATTCTCTATGAAAATACGTATTGGGCGAGATGAATTATTGACGGGACTTCAGCGGGTCCAAGGTGTCGTGGAGAAACGAAATACGATGCCGATTCTGTCCAATATCTTGTTGGAAGCCAAGCAGGATGGGGTGGAAATTGTCGCAACCGACCTCGAAATTGGATTACGAGGTCAGTACAAGGGAACCGTTCTCTCGACTGGTGGTGTCACCATCTCAGCCAGAAAATTATATGAGATCGTCAAAGAGTTACCCCCTGGCGACATCGAACTGACGTCGACGGATAACAACTGGACGACTATCCAAGCCGGGAAGAGCCAATTCAAAGTCGTCGGCCTTCCCAGTAGCGAGTATCCTGCACTGCCTACCATTGAGCGCGAGGGATTGACACCGCTCTCAGGAGAGGGCCTTCTGGAATTGATCCGGAAGACACTCTTTGCCGCCGGGGATAACGATGCTCGATATATCTTGAACGGCCTCTTGGTCACTCTCGTTGCGACCGACAAGAAAACCTCGCTGCGATTAGTCGGCACAGATGGCCATCGTTTGGCAGTGGCGGAGCAAGAAGTTAGCAAAGCCGGTAATAAAGGTGTGCCACAGGAAATGAAAGCCATCATACCGAAGAAGGCGGCGCATGAAATCCGCCGTCTCTTGGAGGAGGGCGTAGATGCCGAACCGCTCATCGGTTTCTCGAAAAACCTCATGATCTTCCGAAAGAGCGGGTTGTTGTTGACCTCTCGGCTGATGGAAGGCAACTACCCGAACTACCAACAAGTCATCCCAAAAGAAAGCGGCAAGAAGATCAGCGTCAGTCGAAGTGAATTGGAGAGCGCGCTGCGTCGGGTGTCAGTACTGGCCAAGGATAAAGCCAGCGCGGTAAAGGTTTCTTTCGCATCCGATAAGATGACCTTGTTTTCCAGCAGTCCAGATTACGGGGAAGCCACGGAAGAGTTGCCAGCCCACTATGAAGGAGAGGCCATCCAGACGGGATTCAATGCCCGTTACCTGTTGGATGTCTTCAGCGTGATGGATGGGGAAACCCTTTCGCTTCAGATGGACACTCCGCTCAGTCCCTGTCTGATTCAAGAGCCGGAAAGCCCGGGGTTCAAATGTGTGGTCATGCCCATTAAGATTTAGCGGGATGATCGTGAAAAAGTCCGCCGGCATCGTACTCGTATCCCAGGAACAAACAAAGCGAACCCCGCTTCGCAACAGACGATTAGGAAACGGATGACCACAGACGACTCTTCCCAGCCCAAATCAGACAGCTACAGCGCCGATCAGATCAAAGTCCTTGAGGGCCTCGACGCCGTCCGAAAGCGGCCGGCGATGTACATTGGGAGCACGGGCGTCGATGGACTCCACCACCTCGTCTATGAAGTCGTGGACAACAGTGTCGACGAACATATGGCGGGGTTTGGCGAGGCCATCGAGGGCATGATCCACATCGACGGGAGTGTGACGGTCATCGACAACGGGCGAGGCATTCCCACCGGCATGCACCCCACGCAAAAAAAGTCCGCCGCCGAAGTGGCATTGACGGTCCTTCATGCAGGCGGCAAGTTTGAGCAGGGAGCCTATACGGTCTCCGGCGGCTTACACGGAGTCGGTATCTCCGTCGTGAATGCCTTGTCGGAATGGCTTGAGCTGGAGATCTGGCAGGATGGTCAAGTGTTCGAGCAACGCTATGCACGTGGGAAGCCAGATGCCCCGCTCAGGGCAACCGGGAAAACAAAACGCCGAGGGACTCAAGTTCGGTTCAAACCGGACAGCCAAATATTTGAGACGCTGGAGTTTAGTTTTGACGTGTTGGCCCAGCGGCTCCGCGAACTCGCTTTTTTAAATAAAGGCCTGGCCATTACCCTGAGGGATGAGCGGAAAGAACCGGCGAAAGAGCAAGTGTTCTTGTACAAGGGCGGCATCATGTCTTTCGTTGAGCACCTCAACGAAGCCAAAACACCGCTGCATAAGCCGATCTACGTCAAGGTCGAGAAGCCAGAAATGGTTCTGGAAGTGGCGCTCCAGTACAATGACAGCTACGCGGAAAACCTATTTTCGTTTGCGAATAATATCAATACAAAGGAAGGCGGCACGCATTTAGTCGGATTCAAGGCGGCCCTCACCAGGACGATCAACAGCTACGCCAATGCGAACGATCTCTTCAAGAAAGAGACCGAATCCCTAACAGGAGACGATGTGCGGGAGGGGCTGACGGCAGTGGTCAGCGTCAAGGTACGCAATCCGCAATTTGAAGGCCAGACGAAAGCGAAGCTCGGGAACAGCGAGGTGAAAGGTGTGGTCGAGGCCGCTGTCAACGAGGCCTTGGGAAATTATTTCGAGGAAAATCCTCCGGTTGCTCGCAAGATCATTGGCAAAGCTATCGACGCGGCCCGCGCCCGCGAAGCCGCCCGGAAAGCCAAGGATCTGATCCGGCGAAAGAGTGCTCTCGACGGCGGTTCGCTGCCAGGGAAGTTGGCTGATTGTTCAGAAAAAGATCCGGCCTTGAGCGAACTCTACATCGTGGAGGGTGATTCAGCCGGCGGATCAGCAAAACAAGGACGTGACCGCAAGTTCCAGGCGATCCTGCCTCTGAAAGGCAAGATCTTGAATGTCGAGAAGGCGCGCTTTGACAAGATGCTCTCCAGCGATGAGATCCGGACCCTCATCATGGCACTGGGGACCGGCATCGGCCGCAAGCGTGAAGAGAGCGACAAGCCGGAGAAAGATGCATTCGACATCGCCAAGGCCCGCTATCACAAGATTATTCTCATGACAGATGCCGATGTGGATGGCAGCCACATACGAACCTTGCTCTTGACGTTCTTTTTCCGACAGATGCCCGAGCTGATCGAACGGGGGTATATCTATATCGCGCAGCCGCCGCTGTTCAAAGTGAAGAAAGGCAAGGCGGAGCGGTATCTCAAAGACGAAGGGTTATTGAACGAATACCTAGCCGATCTGGCGGTCGAAGATGTCGAATTGTATCTGGAAGGGGCGCAAGGGTATGTGACTGGACGTCGGTTGTTGCCGATTCTGAAGAAAATGATTGCCTTTGAAACCTTGCTTAGTCGGCTCAATAAGAAGTCCCACGAAGCCGCGATGCTCCGTGCCTTTGTCGACGAACCAGGGCTTGATCGCGAGCGTCTTAAGGATCGAACCGCACTTCAACGATCGGTCGAGAACGTCAAGACATCGCTGGCTGTGGTATTTCCAAAAGTAATGCCGGAGTTCGATGTGCTGGATGATGAAGAACATCAATCAAATAAGGTGGTCTGCCGGCTGCATGCGAACGGCGTCACTCATGAACTGTGTGTGACACATGAACTCGTCGGTTCTGCGGACTTTCGTGAACTACAGAAACTGACTCCGTCGGTTATTAGTTTAGGACGCCCTCCGTACAAGCTCAAAGCCAAAGGGCAGGAACATCACTATCGGGCGACCGATGAGTTGGTGAAGGCTATCTTGGATATGGGGAAGCAGGGGCTCAGCATCCAGCGCTACAAAGGGCTCGGCGAGATGAACCCGGGGCAGCTCTGGGAAACAACCATGAATCCTGACATGCGTACGCTTTTGCGCGTGACGCTTGAAGACCTCACCGGCGTCGATGAAATCTTTACGATCTTGATGGGCGATGAAGTCGAACCGCGCCGGAATTTCATTCAAACGCATGCCCTCGAAGTGAGAAACTTGGACGTATGACGTTATTCACTTATCGTGAATCACAAGAGAACACACCGACTACATCCTTACGTTTCACATTTCACGAGTAACGATTAATGAGGAAATATGCCCCCTGATGAGCGCTTAGGCCACATCGCGATTGAAGACGAGATGAAGTCGTCATACCTCGATTATGCGATGAGCGTCATCGTAGGACGCGCATTGCCCGACGTCCGCGATGGGCTCAAGCCGGTCCATCGCCGCATCCTGTTCGGTATGAACGAAATGGGCCTCGCCTCCAATCGGACCTACCGCAAGTCAGCCAAGATCGTGGGTGAGATCATGGGCAACTATCATCCCCACGGTGATACGGCCATTTACGATACCCTCGTGCGAATGGCGCAGAACTTCAACATGCGTTATCCCCTCGTCGACGGCCAAGGTAACTATGGATCAATGGACGGCGATTCAGCGGCCGCGATGCGCTACACCGAAGCGCGCATGACCAAACTCGCCGAAGAGATGCTGGCCGACATCGACAAGGAAACGGTCGACTTCGGTCCGAACTACGACGAATCGAGACAGGAGCCACTGGTGTTGCCGAGCAGGGTGCCGAATCTCCTCATTAACGGAGCGGGCGGCATCGCGGTCGGCTATGCCACGAATATCCCAACACACAACATCGCTGAGATCATCGATGGATTGCTTCTGCTGTTGGATAATCAAGACGTCACGATCGCTCAGTTGATGAAGAAGATCCCGGGGCCGGATTTTCCAACGGCCGGGTTCATCTACGGCATGAGCGGGATCAAGGCAGCGTACGAGACCGGTCGGGGTCTCTTGAAGTTGCGGGCAAAAGTCGTGGTAGAGATCGATGAACGCACCGAGCGCGAACGGCTCCTTGTGACGGAGATTCCGTATCAAGTCAACAAGGTATCGTTGATCAAAAAAATTGCCGAGCTGGTTCAGGAAGACCGGATCAAAGGCATCTCCGATTTGCGAGATGAGTCATCGGACCGTGAGGGGGTCCGGGTGGTCATCGAGCTCAAGCGAGGTGAAATCCCGCTGGTCGTGTTGAATAATCTGTACAAACACACCCCTCTTGAAACCACCTTCGGCGTCATCATGCTGGCGCTGGTCAACAATCGTCCGGAAGTCCTGAATCTCAAACAAATTCTGCATCATTTCCTCGATCACCGACGGGAAGTCGTCGTCCGCCGCACCGCCTACGAGCTGCGCAAGGCGGAAGAACGGGCGCATATCCTCGAAGGGCTCAAGATCGCACTCGACAATCTCGATGCCGTGATCGCTCTCATACGCCGGTCGCAATCGCCGGACGAAGCCCGGGCCGGGTTGATGCGCCAGTTTGGCCTTACTGAGATCCAAGCTAGCGCGATCCTTGACATGCGGCTCCAGCGCTTAACGCAGCTTGAGCGGACGAAACTCGTCGAAGAGTACCAAGACGTGCTGAAGCAGATCGAGTATTTGAAGTCCATCCTCGCCAACCGGGAACTGGTCCAGACGATTATTAAGGATGAGCTGACCGAAATTCGGGAAGCGTATAAGGACGAGCGGCGGACGCAGATCGTCAAGGAAGAGGCGGAAATCACTCTGGAAGATCTGATTGCAGCAGAAGAAGTGATCGTCACGATCTCTCATGCCGGATACATCAAACGAAATGCCGTGTCGCTCTATCGTGCCCAGCGTCGGGGAGGAAAAGGCAAGATCGGCATGGGGATCAAGGAGGAAGATTTCGTCGTGAATCTCTTCACGGCCTCCACGCATGATTCACTGCTCTTTTTCACGGATGCCGGCAAGGTGTATTGGTTAAAGGTCCACGAAATTCCTGAGGCCAGCCGTGCCGCAAAGGGCAAAGCGCTTGTCAATCTGCTCGCGCTGTCGAGTAATGAAAAGGTCACGGCCACATTGCCGGTGAAAGAGTTCAGGGATGACCGATATATCGTGATGGGCACCAAGAAGGGCATCATCAAAAAAACGGAACTGTCCGCGTTCAGCAATCCACGGCAAGGCGGGATCATTGCCTTGGGTCTTGAGAGTGGCGATAAGCTGATCGGTGTTCAACTAACTGATGGACAGCGGGAAATTCTTCTCGGGACACGGCAGGGCCTCACCATTCGATTCAAAGAAGAAGAGGTGAGATCCATGGGCCGGACGGCGTATGGGGTGAAAGGGATCACCCTCGAAGAGGGAAACGAAGTTATCGGCATGGAAACCATCACCCCTGATTCCACGACATCCATTTTGACCGTCACGGAAGGTGGCTACGGCAAGCGAACACCTGTGGGTGAATACCGTATCCAGGGTCGTGGCGGCAAAGGCATCATCAGCGTCAAGACGACGGAGCGAAACGGTCTGGCGGTTGGATTTCTTCAAGTACGAGATGACGACCAAATCATGTTGATGGCGGCGCAAGGGAAGGTACTCCGTTGCAAAGTTGACGATATCCGCGAGATTGGCCGGAATACTCAAGGTGTCCGCATCCTCGACCTCGACGGTGAAGGAGACCGAGTGGTGGGCGTCGCCAGATTGGCGGAAGTGGTCGAAGTGGTCGAACGAGAGGACGCGGGTTCGGAAGACACCCCCGAAGCCTAGTCCGACCGAGCCGCGTCGTTGTTCCATGCACGAGGAAGCGACTTTTCCTATGTCTCCGTCTTCCTCCGGTCCCACAACCAAGAAGCCGCTGGATATCGTCGTCAAGGTCGCACTGAGCGTGTTTGTGGGATCTTTCGCCTTGATCTGGGGGGGTATGTACCTCAGTCGCCCCGATCGATCGATTCCTCCCTATACGGTCGGTGCACAATCAAGACAGATCGTCACCACGGACGTTCCCCGCGGAACCACCGATGAGGAGATCGAATCGCTGGTGAAGCGTTTTCGAAAGGTCGGCCACCAAACGCACGATTTCGCTCCCATGAAGATCCACCCCACCACTCCAGGCGATCCCAGTGGTTGGTATAGACAGATCACGATTTACGTGTTCGACGAGCACGGATGGACCGATCCAGAGGTACTGGCGAAGTATCTGGCTGGGGATGCGACTGTCATCAACGACTATGAACGGCACATGCGCGGGTACTATCGATTGCAGGATCAGGAAGAAGAAGGAGGCGTGGGACCTATCCCTAAGAATGGCCACATCTCCAGCGACACTCGGATTCTCTTTAAGGGACGCGTGACGGACTCTTTACCGGTGGAGGCGGAGCCTGCACAAGGTAAGCCGATATCACCTTTCTAAAGTGCTCACGGAGCGCGGGATCTTGAATGACGGTGGTATGCGAGCACACCTCAGCTGAAGACTCCCCTGGCTGCGGTGATCCGAGGTCGGTGGTGAGAGGTGCGGAAGACGCCTCCGACGCGGGGGGAATCTCTCCGACCCGACCCGCAATGTCGGTCACACACTCGGTCCCGAACTCTGCCTGCAGCTTCGTTAAGAGCGCCGGCTTGAGGAACGTCAACTGTTGGAGCCAGACGGAATTTCTGACGACGAGGTAGAGCTTCTTGAAGCGAATCTGAGTCGGCCAGGTATGAGACGCCATGGGCTCGCCCACGAGCTCATGCCAACGACGCTGCAAGCGAAGTTCCAGTAGTCGTGATTCAAGACCAAGCCGCTTGGAAAGACCGGAGAGGATGCTCCCAAAGGAATCGAGTGTGCGAGGGCCAGCCATATGGCATCATAGGCGGTAGCAGAGAAATAGATCAAGGCGTCGGTGTCGAGTTATGGCTAAAGAGACAGAAGATCAGGGGAAGGTCGTGGCTACCAATCGGAAGGCCTACCACGATTATTTTATCGAAGAAAAGTTCGAGGCCGGGATTGTGCTCAAGGGCACCGAGGTGAAATCACTTCGGGACAGGCGTGTGAACTTACAAGACAGTTATGCGGACGTCAAAGAGGGCGAGGTTTTTCTCCATCATTGCCATATCAGTCCCTATAGTCACGGCAACATGATGAACCACGACCCGATCAGGACCCGCAAATTGCTCCTGCATCGAAAGGAGATCAACAAGCTCCTGGGGAAAACCCAGCAGAAGGGCCTTACGCTGATCCCGCTCCGCATCTATTTTTCTGAGCGGGGCCAGGTCAAGGTCGAACTGGGGTTAGCCAAAGGGAAGAAACAGCATGATCGTCGAGAATCGATCAAAGCTCGGGAAGCCGGCAGAGAAGTGGAACGAGCGATCAAAGAACGAAAGTAGGGTGGAAGTTCCCTCTTCGGTCAACGCGCGTTGACGATCAAGAATCCCCTCCGCTTTCACCTTAGCGAACTCGGCTGACACAACTTGGAAATCGTACCACACCCAGCCCATGGGTGGCGGATGCCAAGCAGGGCGTGGGCAGCTGTGTCGGCACGCGTGGATACTCGGTGTCCTACCCCGAAGGAACAACGGCCTCCTCTTCTCTAGTCGAGAGAGGAGACGGTTCTCCTTAACTATTCACGGTCAAGGTACACGGCTTTATACATCACTCCAAGAACAGCAGTCAGGGCGAGCAACGCAAAGAATATCGTCATCATAGATCTTTCACCTCCTTTCACCTGATGAAAAGTATAGCTCTCGACTATGAAGGGTCTGTGATGAAATCATGAAGAAGTCTTCATGATTCGGCGACCGAACCACGTGCCAGCTGATCGGCGAGTGACACCAGCAAGTGATGGATATCGTGGAACTCTTCGATGACGAACTGCCCAAATAATGAGGCTGTGTCTAGAAAGCCGTAGTTCTCAGGTAGAGACTGAAATGTAGGATGATGGGGGCAGTTACCAGACTGCATGACCAGTCTGATCGGGATCTGCGAACTAACAATGGTCCAGAGCGACACCGAACCAGAAACCTGTGATGTTGCGGGTCTGACTAACCGAGATCGCAGCACGAGTCACAAGTGCGTATGTGACTGGCAAGCATGACCCTCTCTGCTCAGCCCCCGTCTCCAGCAGGTCGCTCCACAGCATCGTCCGAGTCGGGTCACCTGCTCGCAAGCTGCAACATCGCGTATAACACTCCGAATATGGCGGCCAATAAGAACACTTCGATAAAGGAAATCATGATTGTTGTTCACCCCCTTCTGCTTTTCTACCTATATACGCCACCAAGATGAACCCTCCATGATGAGACCGTGAAGAATTCTTCATGATGTGTGCCCCCTTCTACGCTGGTGATGAGGGTCAGTTCACCACAACACGACCCACGGCGAACGACCTAGAGCTTGTGGAATCTATCAACTCAGATTGTAGCGAGGGGGCCAGGACTCTAAAAGGCTTAGGCGAGAACTTTTTACTGGGCGAGGGCCGGGAGACGCAGGGTAAAGACAGAGCCTTTGTTGACCTCGCTTGTAACGGAAATGCTCCCGCCGTGAGCATCCATGATTTCTTTCACGATGGGCAGTCCAAGCCCGGTGCCAGCGGAATCTTTCGCACGAGCCCAATCGGTGCGGTAGAATCGCTCGAACAGATGGGGAATATTCTCGGGTTCGATTCCGTGGCCTGTGTCCTCAACCGCCACTGCCACATCGTGACCAACGGCTTGCAGGCGGATGGTCACGGCTCCACCGGATGGAGTGTACCGCAGCGCATTGTCGAGTAAATTTATCAATGCTTGTTTGAGCCACTGAGCATCGCCGAGTACGACGGAAACCGGTTGGGATTCAAATCGCAATGTGATCTGACAGTCATCCGCCAAGAGCATCAGCTCATCCACGAGCTCTTGAATCAGAGGTTCCACGGCGAGCGGGACGAGATTGACTGGAGGTTTACTACTGGTGAATTTCGCGAGCGTCAAGAGTGGACGGGTCAAGGCGATGAGCCGATCCACTTGCTGGAGATTGTTGAGTAACACTTCATGATATTCTTCTGGGGTCCTCGCTTTCATAAGCGCCACTTCCAGGTTTCCCTGCAGGATGGTCAGAGGGGTCTTCATCTCATGGGCGGCGATCTCGCAGAAGTTCCGTTGGACCTCGCTACTGCGTTGGAACTGATCCAAGACGGAGTTGACCGCCTGGGTGAGTCGCCGAAATTCTCGATAGGGTGAATCCATCGCCAGACGCTTCCCCAGATCGGTTTCCGACATCGTTTCGGCGCCCGTGCACAACGCGTCGATTGGGGCCAACACCTTCTTTGCCAACCAGAGGCTGCCGACCCAGGCGACAAGCAGCGTCGCTCCGGACCCGAGGGCGAGCAGAAACACAAGGCCATTCAGAGTTTCCCGGTAATGAAGCAGCGAGGTTTGTGCCTGCAGAACATACCGCAGTTGGCCGTCTTGTACGGTAGACAGAAACACGTGTCGAGCCGGGATACTAGCCGAGTCAACCGTTTCGAACACCGTGTGGTCACGCTCGACTCGTTGAAGCACGTCAGCTGGAATTGAAGGTGGCGTTGCTGTGTCGGAACTTGTCCAGATGAGCCGGCCGTCAGGAGAAAACACTTGAAGAGAATGCGGCACTTCCGGAAGCTCATAGGAACGCCGCACGTCGGCGGCAAGTGCGCCGCCCTGAGCCCTTCGCGTGAGCATTTCGGGGTGCCGCTCCACGATCTTGGCAAGCGTCTCCGCCAACGCGAAGAGTTGTCCATCCACAAAACGATGCAGCAGAACCTCGCTCACCGCGTACACGAGCGCGGAAAACAAGATGAGCCCTGCCATCAAGACGAAGGCGGACCAACTGATCAAACTGCGTAGAGATTTCATGCCGATGAGTCTGGCTCCTCGAGCATGTACCCTGCACCGCGGACTGTTGCGATCAAAGGCGGAGAAAAATCCCGGTCGATCTTCGCGCGCAAGGCTCGAATATGGGCGTCGACGATGTTCGTCATGGGGTCATAGCTGATATCCCAGACATGTTCAATGATCGCGGTTCGCGTAAGCACACGGTTCTTGTTTCGCAAGAGAAACTCGAGCAAGGCGTACTCTTTATTTGTCAGAGCGATTTCTTGTCCTGCCCGCCAGACACGATGAGAAGCCGGATCCAGCTTCAGATCTGCCGCTTGGAGATGAACCAGTGGTTGCTGACTTCCTCGGCGCAAGAGGGCCCGGATTTGAGCCAGCAGTTCCACAAAAGCGAACGGTTTCGGCAGAAATTGGTCTGCGCCGGTATCAAACCCCGACACCTTGTCCTCCACCGTGTTGCGCGCGGTCAGAAGCAACACCGGAGTCATGAATCCCTTGTCTCGAACACGGCGGCAGAGGGTGAGGCCATCAAGCTTGGGGAGCATAATGTCCAAGATCAACAGATCGTAAGCGTTGCCCAACGCCAATGCCAAGCCTTCTTCACCGTCGGCGGCCACGTCCACCACATAGTGCTCCTCTTTTAATCCTTTTCTGATGAATTGAGCCAGATCGGCGTCGTCTTCAACGAGCAGAATTCTCATGGCCTATCCTCATGACTGGACCACACGGACCGGCAGCGGAGGAAGCGGTGGGTCAACAGAGAACGCTTTTGCAGTCCGTGACCACCAGGTTGGTTGCTTTTTCGTCAACATCAAGGTCGATGGTCAGCCAGGCGATTCCGACCGCTCGTTCATCCTGGTGGGCTCCACCGCTTCCCTCAAGAAGGCTGACGACATAATAGCGGCCGGCAGGAACTTTCGTGAACCAAAAATGACCGGTTGGATTGGCTCTCGTCGTGCGAAGATAGGGAATCAGTTTCTTATCGGTCAGCAGTTGGGCCATCACCTCACGAAGGCATTCCACAGGCGACCCATAAGGTACAGGGCTTTCTGGGGATGATGCTCCGTTCTTTGATGGGCACGAGTTCTCTCGCACATGTTTGTCGAACCAATAGCGAGTAGAGGAAGCCATTGGAATCAGGTAGATCGAGGCCCCTGCCTGAGTCACGGCTTTTCCAGAGGATGCACGCAAGAATACCTGTCCGGCGGCACTTCCCCGGCCTTTTGCCCTGTAGGCGAAAAGCTCTTTCTCGTTGAAGGTCGGTGGGTTCGATGAGCCCGACACCACTGCCTGTGCTGGTGCCACGTGGACGCTGCAGATCAGCAATAGACAGATGAACCAACATGTGAGTCGTCTGTCACGCCAGGTCATGTCGAGAGAGCTGAGGCTGTGGCGGATTCGTCTGGTTCGGTTGGAGTCTGGACGGCTTTGTGCTTGAGGGCGCGACCCTTGTCAGGGGTCGGATCAATGACCAGACCATACACTTCTCGGCCTTCATGGCCTTCCGGTAGATATTCTGTAATGGGCATCCCGTCTTCGCGAACGAACAGGAGGCAGTGACAGTACTTATAGATTTGCATCTCATCGCACGCGCAGATCCACCGTCTGAGCTTGGCTTCAGCTTCTTTGTCCTTATAAAAGTTACAGGGGCAGAGCGGTTTCCCGAGTTCGTCGATATGAGACGCTAATCCCTTCACCACCGCCTCCGTCACGGCAGGGTTGGGATGCATCATGGTTCCGCTTTTCTCGGCAAACCCTTGTATGAACTTTCGTATCTTCTCGAGACTTTCCTGTGTCGGCTCAGCCATGGACCTTCTCCTCTCGAGCGACGATGGGAAGAACCGCTAGTTTACAAGGGTAATTCACTGCTTTACAATCCGTCCCTTCAGCTGATTTCATACCAAGTCATGACAGATATGTCGAGTCAACAGATCTTGCTGCAGCGGTTGGTCCGCGAATTGAGTCTGGCGGTTGCAGAGCCGCTGGTGACCCGTTTGCCACAGGCCACTGGTAAACCGGATGCCGCGGCACAGGCGCTCACCTTGCTCGATGAACTCCAAGAGTTGTCTGAGAAATCTGCCACTGCGGCACTAGCCGCATTGCCTGAGCTTGACCAGCGGGCTGGTCTCGCGCACACGCTACTCTGGCTCGATCTGGGTGTTGTCCTGACACAATCCTCAGGCGCATCTGCCCTCAAATATTTCAAGGATAGTCCCATGGTTCTCGGGCTGATTGAACCAGTCGATGCACGCACCGAGGTTCTGACAATCGGTCTGGAAATCGCTGAGCAGGATGCCAATGTCGCGCTTGAATACATTCGATGTGCCCCGCAGATTCTAAGCACCGTCGCCCCGAACCAATTGCGCTCATGGCTCGATATCGGTATTGAACTGACCGAGATCAATGTCGTCGTTGGGCTTGAGTTCATCCGACAGATCTCCAAGCTGGCCCCTGTGCTGCCTTTGGAAAGCGTGAGGGATTGGGCAACGTTGGGCATGAAACTGATTATACCGAATAGCCTCGGGAAGCCAGACTACGTGGCGACCATGGAGTATCTCAGAACCAGCCCGGCCATTCTTCGAAATATCGAACACCCAGCCATTCGGGAAAAGGTCGTGTCCCTGTGCCTCGTGTTAGCTGAACATTCTCCCGAGTCGAGCATGACGTGGCTCGCAGAGTCACCCGATCTCTTAGAGACGTTGCCGTCACTGGAATGGCGCATCCGGCTCTTGCAGTACGGCGCGTTGCTTGCTGAAAGGCATGCTGACGTGACACTCGAGTACCTGCGTCGTGCCCCCGAACTTGTCCAACTCATCGGACATGGGCCCGACGCGTTCACGAGATTTGAGAATTGGTTTAAGGCTGGGATGGAAGTCACGGCCTACAGCCCAGACGGCGCACGTGCCTATTTTTCGATGGAGTCCAGAAAGGCACTGGTTTCGGTCGAACTCGCCTTGAGGGGGGTGCCGTTTCGGCAGGTCGCGCGACGAGTGAAACTGTTCGTCCAGGGACTCTGTGGAACCGATGTCGCCGTGACGGCGATTCCTGATTCTGTGACGTCCTCAGCCCGTGCGACGGTCAGCGGAGACGGGAGTACCATTTCGTTGCCGGCGCTACTCCGTCGGTATCCGACGGCTGCGGAAAACGAGCGTCTCTATCTCGTGATGGCGGCTCATGAAGCTGGGCACTTGGAATTCGGCACGTATCGACTCAGGCTCGAATCCCTGGCTGATTTGGTTGAAACCGTGCCACAGCGTTATGGTCGAACCAATGCAGTGCGACCCGATACGCTGGCTGCTCTGTTTCAGCTCTATCCGAACCCCGCCCTGGTGCGAGATCTCTGGATCGTGCTGGAAGATATGCGGATCGAATTCTTGCTGCAAACCGAGTACCCAGGACTTCGGTGTGATCTCGCTCGATTGGCAGAGGAATCCATTACCCCACGTGATCCGGCTCAGGGGTTGACGGTACAGGAGCTGGTTGTTGACGGTCTCTTGAGACTCTCCACCGGTGAATCGGCGGATTCTGCGGTTCCCAAGTCCGTCAAAGAAGAAGTGACGCTCCTTTGGAGCATGTGCGACTCCATTCTCAAAACCACATCGACAGCTGAGGAAGTAGTTCGTGTCGTCGATGCGGTCTACCTTCGTATGGAAGAGCTGCTGGCGGCTCGCGGTGAGATGATACTGGCAGAGAAACGCGAGGAGGAGCCGAAAGATGCGGAAGCGGGACAGGCAAAACCGGAGCAGCCAGGCGACCAATACCGCGCAGTGACTGATGTGGCCTATCGTGGCGAGATGAATCCGGAGTTCATCACGTGGAGTCAGGAACAGTTGGACGAGCAACACAAGCCTCCAACAGAATCGGACCGTTCGCTGGAAGAAAAGATGCGGAACGGGGACCACGAATCCGGAAGCCAAGACATGTTACGCGAAGGGCGATCGTTGCCGTCGGTTGTTGAAGAATGCGTGACCCTTGAGGTCGATGCCCAACAGATGCAGGAAGCAATGGCTCATGGCGAACGAGCCATTCTCTACCCTGAATGGGACTATCGGATTGAGGATTACCGGATGAATTGGTGTCGTGTGGTGGAACGGCCAGCGGACTCCGGGTCCGACGACTTCGTCACGGAGACGTTGGTTTCCCGGCAGAGTACCGTCAAGTCGCTGCGCCGATTTTTTGAAGGCTTGCGTCCTCCAGCCTTCCGCCGCATGGCGGGGCAACCTGATGGGGAAGAGGTGGATCTCGATGCCGTGGTCCGACGAGCAGGGGAACAGCGGGCAGGCATGGAAGGCGACGATCGGCTCTACATCCGACGGGAAAAGCGAGAGCGCGACGTAGCAGTAGTGTTCCTCATTGATATCAGTGGATCAACCAGCCGAGACCTCGGAACCGGTCGGCGGGTGATCGACATTGAGAAGGAAGGTCTGGTACTCCTGTGTGAAGCGCTGGATGCCGTTGGTGATCAGTATGGACTTTATGCCTACTCGGGCCAAGGACGAGGGAGGGTCGAGTTTCTCACGATCAAAGACTTCGACGACCGACTCGGGGCGGCAACGGCTCATCGGCTTGGTGGCTTGGCTCCTCGTCATCAGAATCGAGACGGGGCGGCGATCCGGCACGCCACGGCGAAGCTGGTGGCGCGGGAAGCGAAGAACCGCGTCCTCGTGCTGTTGAGCGACGGAAGACCATTGGATGATCAGTACAAGGATGAATACTCGTTGGAAGATACGAAAGCGGCACTCCGGGAGGCACGACAACGGGGAGTCGAGACCTTTTGCGTCACGATCGACCGGGAAGCGGAGACCTATCTGCATCGCATGTATGCAGAGGCGCGGTACTGCGTCATTCATAGTGTCGAAGCCCTTCCAACCAAGCTGCCGCTCATTTACAGGAAATTGACAGCCTAACTCCATCAAGCGTATGACCAACTCGACAGAAAAGCCGACAGTTCCCCCCTGGGTGTATAAGCTCTTCACGGGGCATCAGTATCCCTATGTCCGTCGCTTAGCCAAGTTTGGACAGGTGGTGAAGCCCGGCGAAGATCGTGCGGAGCCGACGAAGGAGATGATCGAAGCCAAGTTCTGGGACGTCTATCCTCGTTGCCGGGTGAAGGTGTTGCAGGAAGTCAAGGAAGGGATGATCGTGGTCTTTCATGACTTGGCTGAGTATCCTCCGGGTGGCTTTCAGGCACTGGTCGACAATCCGGAAGAGTTTCTGGCAACAACATTCGGCAAGAAGAAGATCAAGGTCAATTTCTATGACGAAGATAATTTCGTCTGCACGATCAACTTTAAGGTTGCGGGCTGGACGGAGCATGGACATTAGGCTAGGACTGAGGACGAAGTGCTGAGGGCTGAGATGCCGAACTCAAACGGCTTAGTCCTCGGCCCTCAGTCCTCGATACTTGATGTGAGGTGATGATGGAACGGACGAAAGTGACGGTAGTTGGTGCGGGGAACGTCGGGGGGACGACGGCGCAGCGATTGGCTGAGAAGAATCTCTACGACGTGGTCTTGGTCGATATTGCCCAAGGGGTTCCACAGGGCAAGGCGCTCGATATTTCACAAGCGGGGCCAGTCTGTGGGTACAGCACGCAGGTGCTCGGCACCAATGCGTATACGGAAACCGCGGGATCATCGATCGCCGTGATCACGTCCGGCATGCCGAGAAAGCCGGGCATGAGTCGCGACGAGTTGTTGGCAACGAATGCGAAAATCGTCAAATCTGTCGTCTCGGAATTAGTCTCCCGCTCTCCGGATATTATCCTGATCCTTGTGACCAACCCCTTGGACGCCATGGTCCATGTGGCGCGTTCCGTCAGTGGTTTGCCGAAATCGAGAATCATCGGCATGGCGGGTGTGTTGGACTCGGCAAGAATGCGGACCTTCATTGCTGCTGAACTCAACGTACCGGCTACGGAGGTGCAGGCCATGGTGTTGGGCGGACACGGCGATACGATGGTGCCGCTGCCGCGCTATACCACTGTGAGGGGCAGGCCGGTGTCGGAACTGATGTCGAAAGAGAAACTCGACGCCATCGTCAAACGGACACGGGATGGTGGAGCCGAAATCGTCGGTCTCTTGAAAACGGGAAGTGCCTTCTATGCTCCATCCGCTTCGGCGGTGGCGATGGTTGAATCGATCCAGAAAGACGAGAAGCAGGTCATGCCTTGCGCGGTCTTGTGTGATGGGGAGTACGGACTGAAGGACGTCGTCGTCGGTGTGCCAGTGAAGATCGGCCGGGGCGGGGCCGAGCAGATTCTGGAGTATGAACTGACGAGTGATGAGCGGGCGGCGTTGGAAACGTCGGCCAACGCGGTGCGGGAACTCTGTCGCACCGTGGATCGGCTGATGGCCTAAGGAACCTCCTTTACCATCATCTCACGTGCCTCTGGGCGGCCGGCGTCGTGCCGACGAAGGTCATTCGTGCGCTTGACATTCGAAGAAACACTGCAGTACAGACAATAGGTTAGACAGTTAACCGTTCAGAGGAGAGAGCAATGAAATTTCTTGAAAGTCCGATGCAGACGATGGGAGTGGGATTTGTTCTCACCATCGTATTGGTAGGGATATATTTGGGTTTAACCGGCATTAGTGCGGGTGAAGGCGACTGGGGCCAGATGATCCTTCGCTGGGTGCACTTCCTGGCTGGGATTACCTGGATCGGGCTCTTGTATTTCTTCAACTTGATCAATGCCTCGTTCTTGAAAGGCCTAGATGGGCCGACTAAGAATGTCGTGATTCCGAAGCTGATGCCGGCTGCCCTCAATTGGTTCCGGCATGGAGCCACTGTCACCGTGGTGGCAGGGGTGTTGCTGTATGGTCACATGTACCATAAGGGCGGGACCGGTGCCGTGGCCCTGGCAATCGGTGGGTTGCTCGGTATCATCATGATGGGAAACGTCCACGGCATTATCTGGCCAAACCAGAAAAAGATCATTGCCGCCGTCACCGCGGCCGCGCAGGGGACTCCCGCGCCACCTGAGATGGCGCAATGGGGACGGACCGCCTTGCTAGCTTCTCGCGTGAATTTCATGCTCTCGATTCCCATGTTGTTTTTCATGGGAGCCGGCAGCCATTTCAGATAGCACTCGTACTTTTCTTTGGCCGGTGGGGATTTCCCTACCGGTCAGGTTTTGCATCACGGCCTTATTTCTCCTGCCCCTCTATACCCAGCCTCTGAGTAGGTCTCCTAGTCCTAACTGATTGAGATTCAGGCCCATTTCGGTTCGTCGCCTTGACGGATGAAGAGGTGGAGCCGTATAGTACAGCCTCAACCTTTAAGAGTCACTGACGCATAGTTATGCCTACGTTCGCAGAACCACGCCTTGTTCAACAGATGGAAGGGACCCCTTGGGAAATTGAGGGGTATCTCAAAGTCGGTGGCTATGAGGCCTGGAAACGCTGTGTCAAAGAGTTGAAGGCCACTCAAGTCATTGACGAGCTCAAAAAAGCCGGTCTGCGGGGGCGAGGCGGTGCAGGATTTCCCACGGGAATCAAATGGGACAAGGTGTTGAACCATCGAGTCCCTGAACGCTATTTCGTGTGTAATGCTGGGGAGCACGAGCCGGGTACGTTCAAAGATCGCCACTTATTGAAAACGCTTCCGCATCAGTTGATCGAAGGCTGTCTGATCGCATCCCACACGGTCAATGCGAAGGCGTCCTTCATCTATATCAATCATGAATATCACGAAGAACAGCAGAATCTGAAGAAGGCCATCGCCCAAGCACGAGAGCGTGGGTTTATCGGGAAGAATGTGCTTGGCAGCGGGATCGACATTGAGCTGGAGATTTTTGACGGCCATGGAAGCTACGTCGCCGGCGAAGAGACGGCTATGCTCGAGTCAATGCAGGGTCGTCCGGCAATGCCGCGACAGAAGCCCCCATTCTATCCGACCGATTTCGGCCTCTATGGCAAGCCGACTCTGGTCAATAACGTGGAGACGCTCTGCAACATCCCTCGTATTCTCCATAAGGGTGCCTCGTGGTTTACGCAGGTCGGGACGGAGAAATGTCCAGGGACCATGATGTTCTCGCTGAGTGGGTCGATCAATCGACCCGGTGTGTACGAGATGCCGATGGGCGTGACGATTCGAGATCTGATTGAACAATGCGGTGGTGGAGTACCTAACGGCCGCAAGATCAAAGCCGTGTTTCCAGGTGGCCCGGCGTTTTCCATGGTGACTGCGGATCAGCTCGATCTGCCTATGGATTTCGATTCGTTGAAAAAGGCTGGCACGGGGTTAGGATCGGCGGGTGTCATTGTTGTCGATGATGCGACCTGCATGGTGGCTAAGACGCTGCACTTTTCAAATTTTTTCAAGAACGAGAGTTGTGGCCAATGTCCTCCCTGTCGGATGGGAACCATAAACTTAGCCACGCTGATGACGAAAATTGAAGCAGGGCAGGGTACGCAAAAGGATCTCGATAGTATGTTGCAGCTCTGTGGCTTTGTGAAAGGGACTGGGTACTGCACGCTCGTGACCGGAGCCTCCGTCTTGGTGCAAAGTAGTTTGAAGCTCTTCCGTCACGAGTATGAAGAGCATATTCGGTTGCAACGGTGTCCCTATCAAGAAGTACCAGCCGGGATTGCTGTGCATTCCTAGGAGGGGTCATGCCGCGGGTGACGTTTCTTCATTCAGACGGACGAAGCGGAGATGTAGAAGAGAACATTTCACTTCTCCAGGCCGCGAAAGAAGTGGGATTTCGATTGAGCTACGACTGTGGAGGAAATGCCTCCTGCACAACCTGCCGAGTGGAGGTCCAGATGGGGCAGGAGCATCTCTCAGAGATCGATTTCGACGAGCAGGACCTACTGGATCGTGAAGCGTTGACGCAGCCATGGCATCGCCTGGCGTGCCAAGCACGTGTCTTGGGGGATGTTGTGGTGCGTGTGCCGGAAGCCAAATGGGAGAATCCAAGAATAGCCACGTCCGAAGCATGGGGTTGATATTCGAGCAAGAGGTGTTAGACTATCACACTAGTTCACGGTGGTGAGCTAGATCGATCTATAGAGGAGGAAGCCAATGGTTACGATTACAAAGATTGCGGAACAGAAGATACGGGAGCTGATGACCGAAGAGAAGGACGTCGTTGGACTGCGGGTGTATGTCCGTGGTGGTGGGTGCAATGGCTACCAGTACGGCATGGCTTTCGAGTCCAAAATGGCTGAGGATGACACCGTCATCGAGATGGGTGATGTGAAGGTCATTATGGATTCTCAGAGCGCGCCGATGCTTCAAGGTGCGGAAGTGGACTATGTGGACAGCGTGCAGGGTTCTGGCTTTTCGATCAAGAATCCTCAGGCCAAGACGACGTGCGGCTGCGGTAGCTCGTTTAGCGCATAAACGTCCTCGTGAGAATGCCGAGCATTGGACCTTTCAGCAAGGACCGCTCGTACCCCGAGCGGTCCTTGCTATTTATGCCGTTCACCAGAGACACATGCTGAAATGTCGCAGGTACAGGTAACGAGGCGCTATCGATTTTGCGCCGCCCACAGGCTTCACACTGATCAGCTCTCGCATGAGGAGAATTGGGCTGCGTTCGGAAAGTGCAATAATCCGAATGGTCATGGGCACAATTACATCGTGCTGGTTACGATCAAAACCGGAGGAGCACAAGAGAGGTGGGACCTAAACGACCTTGACCAGCTGGTTAACGAGAGGATTGTTGATCGGTTCGATCATCGCGACCTCAATAGCGACCCGGCGCTGGCAGGACTCACGACTACCGGGGAGAATATCGTCAAATTGATCTGGGACATTTTGGCGCCCCAATTGCCTGCGGGATGTCTGCATAAAGTAGGTGTCATCGAGACGAGAGACAACTACTTCGAGTATGCGGGCGTCGCCTGAAACGACGAGGGAACGGAGTGAGGAAACAACGGAAGAGAGACAAAGGACGAGAACCCGTTGAGGATACCAGTGGGAGCGGGAAGCCGGCGGACCTACCGGTACTCCAGTCGCTGGTCACCGAAATGCTGCTCGCCCTGGGGGAAAGGCCAGGACGCAACGGTTTGCTGAAAACGCCCGAACGCGTGGCCAAAGCACTGGCGTTTATGACACAGGGCTATCAGCGTGACATTGACCATCTGTTGAACGGTGCATTATTTCCGATTGAATACGACGAGATGGTCATCGTCAAGGACATCGATTTCTTCAGTATGTGCGAGCATCACTTACTGCCATTTTTTGGACGAGTCCATGTTGGGTACCTGCCCAATAAGAAAGTCGTGGGTTTGAGCAAGATTCCACGGATTGTCGATACCTTCGCGAGGCGTCTGCAAGTTCAAGAACGGTTGACCGTGCAGATCGCTGAAACCATCAGCACCAAGCTAAACGCTCATGGGGTCGGAGTCGTTGTCGAAGCACGGCACCTCTGCATGATGATGCGTGGGGTGGAAAAACAGAACACGCTCGCCGTCACCAGCTCCATGTTAGGAGTATTTCGTAGTCAAGCACAGACTCGCGTGGAATTTCTGAAATTGATTCGCCGCGGCAGCGTCGGTGATCCGGACTGATCCCAGGATATACGCCTCCCTCATTGCCGACCGCAGTTATCTCGTCTCATTTCCAATAAACTCGCGTACAGTATTGTTGAAGATGTCCGGCTTTTCTAGGTTCGAAAGATGGGCAGCGGCCGGAATGATGGTCAAGCGGGCATTGGGAATCTGATCTGCCATGAGTTTGGCGTCGGAAGGTGGAGTGGGAAGGTCCAGGTCACCGACGATGATCTGGGTAGGACACGTGATGTGTTTCAAGAGTGTGATGGAATCAGGCCGTTCAGCCATTGCCATCAAGTCTCCCGCGATGCCGCTGATCTGATTGCCTTCGATCATGGCACGTACGTGTCGGACGAGCTTCGGCTTCGTCTGGACCGTCGCGGGGCTCAGTAATTTTTGGATCATGATGTCGGCAATGGCCGATGGTCCTTTCTGATAGGCCGTCTGTGCCATCTGAAACCGCGCTTGTTTCCCTTCTGCCGTATCAGCCTGCGCTCTTGTGTCAGCAAGTACCAAGCCTTTTACGCGATCCGCATACCTTCGATAGAGAGCAAATAGGATGTAGCCGCCCATGGACAGTCCGACGAAAACCGCCTCCCGGATCGAGAGGTGATCAAGCAGCCCGATCACATCATCGGCGGCTTGGTCCAGTGTATATCGCCAGAGCGGCGCGTCGGATTCTCCATGCCCACGCAAGTCAATCGTCACGACTCGAAACTGTGACGAAAACGCTTTCTCCTGCTCTGCCCACATCGTTCGGTTAAGCGGAAAGGCATGGCAAAAGACGATGGGAAGGCCAGAGCCCCGATCGTTATAGGCAAGGGTAATACCGTTGACCTGGGTGTGCACGGTGCGCTCCGTAAGTTGCGGTGTTCGTACCATCGGCTGTCTGCATGGTCAAGAGGCCATTTGCGATCATCCAGCACGGCGTATACAATTCCTACTTTTTACTGAGGAGGAATATGACTCGTTCTCGTGATCCGGCTCCTGATTTATTCACGCCTCCAGATCGTGAAGACACCGTCGAGGCTCCGCTTGCCGAGCGGCTGCGGCCACGTGTGTTTGCGGATTTCGTGGGACAAGACGACATCACGGCCCCAGATCGGCCGCTTCGGCGGGCCATCGAGGCAGACCAGCTCTCGTCCGTAATTTTCTGGGGGCCGCCCGGTTCTGGGAAGACAACGCTGGCCCATCTGATTGCCCGCCATACAAAGGCGCAGTTTATTCCCTTTTCGGCCGTGACCAGCGGCGTGCCGGAGTTGCGCACGATCATCAAGGCAGCTGACCAACGCCGAGCGTTCAATGGGCAGCGGACCATCTTATTCGTCGATGAAATTCACCGCTTCAACAAGGCACAGCAAGACGCATTTCTTCCGCATGTCGAGCGAGGCACCATCATTCTCGTCGGCGCAACCACGGAGAATCCTTCCTTCGAAGTTATCAGCCCACTCTTGTCCCGTTCGCTGGTCGTCGTGCTCAAACCGCTTACCGAGGACGCGTTAGGTCAGATTCTTGATCGTGCGCTTGCCGATCTTGAACTCGGGCTGGGGAAATGGGAAGCGCGCTTCTTACCGGAGGCACGCCAACGAATGATTTTGTTTGGCAATGGCGATGCGAGGGCGCTGCTCACATCGTTGGAATTTGTGGTGACGCAAGCGACGGCAGGACCAGATGGCGCGCGCGTGATTGATGACACGATATTGGAAGCGGCACTGGGCACCAAGGCCCTGCGCTACGATAAGTCAGGCGAGGAACACTACAACGTCATTTCGGCCTACATTAAAAGTCTGCGAGACTCCGATCCAAATGGGGCGCTTTACTGGCTGGCCAGGATGCTGGATGCTGGCGAAGATCCAAAATTCATCGCTCGACGTATGGTGATCTTTGCCTCGGAGGATATCGGCAATGCTGATCCCCTCGCCCTTCTCATTGCCACATCGGTGGCACAAGCTGTCCAGTTCGTAGGGCTTCCCGAGGCGCAGATCAACCTGGCACAAGGGACCACCTACTTGGCTTCGCGGTCCAAAGACAATGCGTCCTACGTCGGTCTATTGGAAGCGCTCAAGGATGCCAAAGCCTACGGCAATCTGGGGGTCCCGCTCCATCTCCGGAACGCGGTAACCTCTCTGATGAGAGACCTAGGCTATGGAGCCGACTACCGCTATGTACACGACGACCCGTCAGCGCAAACGGAACAAAGCCACCTCCCACTACCACTCAAAGGTCGACGGTACTACCGCCCAAAGCCTCTGCAATAGGGCCGATTGTCCCGGTTTACATTCTTGTCTAATCGGTTATACTTAGAAAAATGAAGCGAGGGGAAGGAAAACCATCGGCCACCGTGGTTGCACTGAGTGAGCGGAGGAAACTTGTCCGAGCCACTTTGGTCGGCTCTGCCTTGGTATCGCCGAAGAAAGGCGGGCGTGCCTGTACCGCAGTCCTGGATAATGTCAACAAGATCGGGGCTGGACTTCACATCAAAGATCGATTCCCATCAAACGAGAGAGTGACGGTCTCGCTCGCCTTCCTCGATTCTGATCGAGTTGAACAACAGGAAAAACTCGATGGGACTGTCGCCTGGGTCAGGCCCTGGGAAAAGAAAGGATTCTTGATTGGCGTCGTCTGGGATGAATTGGTGACGAAAGAGAAGAATCGCTGGTTGTACTACTATCTAGAAGAAACCCTCAAAGCCTCTGTCTAAAACACTCGCTGATTCGTTCATATACGAACTCCAAAAGGAATAGAACTAGCCCAGCGAAACTAGCTGTTGCTTGACATTTTCTAATTCAGCCGACAGTGATTCCCACCGGGCCGTCAGTCGCTCAAGATCGCCCTTCCACTCCTTCTGCTCGTGCTGCAGAAGGTTCCACCTATCGAACTGTTCGTAGAGCTTCGGGTCAGCTAATTCTGCCTCACGGATTCTGATCTTCTCTTCGGCCTCACTAATCTCCGTTTCGGCGCGTGATACCTGTTTCTCCAATCGCGCCTGCGTCTTGGTGAGGTCACGGCGCTCTCCACCGCGCCCTTTGGGCTGTACTTGCTGTTCCATTGCCCGAGTAGGGCCTGATGAGGAGCGAGGCGATGCTCGTTCGAGCTCGTCGCTCGTTCCTTTAATCGACTCAAACTCTTGGGCCTTCTTCCACAAATAATACTCGTAGTCACCGATGAAGTTCCGCGCCTGTCCCTCTTCAATCTCAACGACCCGGGTGGCGATGCGTGCCAGAAATGTTGGGTCATGGGAAATGAAGATGATGGTCCCGGGGAATTGAGCCAATGCGTCTGTGAGCATATCCACAGAGGCTGGGTCCAAATGGTTCGTCGGCTCATCAAGCAGTAAGGTATTGGCGGGCTCGACCAGCATGCGGGCTAAGGCCACTCGGTTTCGCTCACCACCGCTCAATGCCTTGATCAGTTTTTTCTGATCGTCGCCGGAAAACAAGAAGGCGCCAGCGATGCCGCGCAGGAAATTCATTTCAGCATGGCTGGTGACTTCTTCCAGCGACTCGAGAATCGAGTGCTCAGGGTTCAAGGTTTCCGCCTGATGCTGGGCGAAGTAGTGCACTGTCACGCCGTGTCCAACGGTTCTGGTACCGGTATCGGAAGGGAGAACGCCAGCGAGCATCTTCAAGAGGGTACTCTTTCCGGCTCCGTTCTCACCGACCAGGGCGATACGTTGGCCACGCTCAACGGAAAAGTCGAGGGTTTTGTAGACGACCTTTTCACCGTAGCGCTTACTGGCTCCAGCGAGGTCCAATACCTGGCGTCCGCTGCTTGACGGAAGCGGAAACCGGAACTTCACGCGCTTCGGATCTCGCTGTATTTCGATCCGTTTGACCTTATCGAGCTGCTTGATGCGTGATTGGACTTGGCTGGCCTTGTTGGCCTGATACCGGAAGCGATCAACAAATTGTTGAACCCGAGCGACCTCTTTGGATTGGCGAGCCGCAGAGGCCTGGAGTTGAGCATCCTTTTCGGCTTTCAGTTTGCAGAAGAGCGAATAGTTGCCACGGTACTCCTCGATCTTATGGTGCCGGAGTTCCCAGACGTGCGTGACGACGCGATCTAAAAACGCCGTGTCGTGGCTAATGATCAGCAGCGTCATGCCGGACTGCAACAAAAACTGCTCGAACCAGCGCTGAGTCGGCTTGTCCAAATGGTTGGTGGGTTCGTCCAGCATGAGCACGTCGGGATTGGACAAGAGCAGATGTCCCAACGCGACACGCATCCGATAGCCTCCAGACAGTTTCTCGACGGGGCGATGAAAATCAACCTCCGTAAACCCCAAGCCCATTAGGATGCGCTCTGCCTCGTGCTCAGGGTACTCATCGCGATGTGTGGCATCGAGGACCGTCTTACCCGTAATCGTTTCCAGTTCCTGAGGGAGGTAGCCGATCCGAAGGCGAGGCCGCTTGCGGACCGAGCCTTCGTCCGGTGACTCTTCACCAAGGACCATGCGAAAGAGCGTCGTTTTCCCAGCGCCGTTCGGTCCGACCAAGCCAACTCGTGAACTTGGGCGAAGATGTGCGGAGGCTTCAGCGAGCAGCACTTTGGTAGAGTATTGTTTGCTGACGGATTCAATTTGAAGCATGGGCACAAACCTTCCGTGTGAACATAAATGGATGGATCAGTTAGACCGACCGTGTTGACGTGAGCAGCTAGGAGGTTGGAAGACGAGAGAGCTTGAAGTTGATGAACTGCAGCGACGGTCTCAGCAAGCTCGATAGTCGAGTGGTAGTAAGCATAGTGTGGAGATCACGACCACCGGCGCATGGGCAGTGATGTTTGGTGGAGCTGGCCGGGATTGAACCGGCGACCTCGTGAATGCCATTCACGCGCGCTCCCAACTGCGCTACAGCCCCACTCTGGGAGATTTAGAGATCGAAATTACTATGGAAATTGAGGCGTTGAAACAATTCTTGGTATGCTAACACGCAGCTTAGAGCCAGTCAACCGACCAGTGGTTGCATCACCGTGTCATGATCTTGTAAAAAGGTTTGAATGCAAAGTATCGCAACGACCATCTTGACAAAAGAATAGGCTGCACCTACCATGAGGCCCCTTGGCTCTGATCTCCCAATCTGGTCAGAGCCATTTTTTCGTGTCAACTCCGGCTGCGGATATCTTTAACTATGGGCAATCTCGTCATTATTGGTGCTCAGTGGGGCGATGAGGGCAAGGGCAAGATCGTCGATATCTTAGCCCAAAACGCCGACATCGTCGTGCGTTATCAAGGCGGCTCCAACGCCGGACACACGGTCATCAACGATCGTGGAACATTTGTTTTCCATCTCATCCCTTCAGGGATTCTCTATCGTGGCACATTGTGTGCGATCGGCAACGGCGTTGTCGTTGATCCTGGTTCTCTGATCGAGGAGATGGATCACCTACAAGGTCAGGGTGTGAAATTCGGGAAGAATTTCGTCATGAGTCAGCGGGCTCACGTCATCTTGCCCTACCATAAAGCAATCGATCGCGCGTCAGAGCAGTCCAAAGGGTCACGGAAAATCGGCACGACTGGACGTGGAATTGGACCCTCGTATGCTGACAAGATGGCGCGGATCGGAATTCTTATGGGGGATCTGTTGAACCCACCATTATTCAAGAAAAAACTCGAAGAGAATCTTGTCGAGATGAACTGGTTCCTAGAGCGACTCTACAAAGTTGAGACATTTCAGGTCGACAAGGTCTTCGATCAATACATGACGTATGCCGATCGACTCAAGAGTTACATCGTCGATACAACTACGTTACTCAATCGCGCGATCGGGAAGAACAAGACCGTCTTGTTTGAAGGGGCGCAAGGTACGCATCTGGATGTGGATTTCGGCACCTATCCTTACGTGACGTCGTCCAGTTCAGCGGCAGGTGGCGCCTGCACGGGAACTGGCGTGGGTCCGACAATGATTGACGCGGTCATGGGCATTGCGAAGGTCTATACCACCAGGGTGGGCAGTGGCCCCTTTCCAACTGAGCTGACCGACGAGGTTGGACAGGGGTTACAAGAACGTGGAAAGGAGTTCGGTTCGACTACGGGGCGTGCCAGAAGATGTGGCTGGTTCGATGCTGTCGTTGTCCGCCATGCAACACAAGTCAACGGATTATCCTCCCTGGCCGTGACCAAGCTCGATGTGCTCGATGGCTGCAAGGAGTTGAAACTCTGTACCGGCTACAGGCATGGGAGCACCATCCATAAAGATATGCCAGCCGATCTGGACGTGTTGACCGGTTGCGAGCCGGTCTATCAACGAATGAAAGGGTGGACTGCTGCGACGACAGGGACGACCAGCTATAAGCGGCTCCCGGTCGAAGCGAAACGATACCTTGCCCGCATCGAAGAGTTGGCACAGTGCCGAATCGACATGATCTCGACCGGGTCCAAGCGTGCGGAGACGATCATGCTGCGCAATCCCTTGGATTGTTCTCGCCGCCGCTCCAAACGCTCCTAAAAATTAGTCAATGGTCATCGGTCATCCAGGAATGTTAGGATGGGCCAGCGTTGGTCGGTCGCAGTGTTAGAGCGAATGAATAAACGACGTTAGTGCCAGTTTCCATATCCCTCTTGTGAGCCGGTAGCTCAGTCGGTAGAGCATCGCCCTTTTAAGGCGAGGGCCCTGGGTTCGAGTCCCAGCCGGCTCACCACTTTTCAATAGGTTAGGATCACCCACCTCGACCGCAGTCCTTATCATAGGACAATCCATAGGACATTTTGAAGGCTGCATCGAGGATGGCCACCGCCTCACGCAGCTTTTTATCCCACGCAGGGTGGTTTAGAGAGTAGCATCTTCATCGCCACGACTGTCATCCTCGGTCGGCTGTTGCTGAGGTGGGAGTCAGCCTGGACGAGACACCTGTTCAGTCACCCTATGCGACTGTAGTACGGAGCATGCCGCCGACACGGGTAATCCGGCCATCACGAAAGCAGACGATGCTCTGCTCCTCCTGAGTCAACCCCTCTAACAAAGCTTGCACCGTCTGATCCTCGACTCCCCACTTTAGAAGTACTTCCTTCGGATCTGGCTCAAATCGCCATGCCTGATAGGGTTAACTCAGTCACGACGCGATTACCAAAGGGAGGGCTGTGATGAGCTGTACACGCTGTCAGGGATTGATGCTGGAAGAGCCGATGATCGACATGGAAGGGGCGTATGGCGAGATGTGGAGCTGCAGCTCGCGCTGTGTCAATTGTGGCCATCGGGATGACGCCGTCCTGCGGCACCACCGTCAGGCCCATGCCAGGTCGATCGTCGTCAGCCACCAGGCTGTGCCGCAAGAGACGGTTGAGGTGTCCTGGGAGGCGGAGTTCGCTGAACCGCTGGCAGCCTAGCTGTGTGGTTAAGCCTGAGTGGGAGCTCCAGAGCAAAAGGGACACGAGGACCATGGCATCTACCATCCTAGTGATTGAGGATCACGCGTCTGTGCGCACGCTGCTGGCCCAGGTGCTGAAAGATGCCGGGTATCAGGTCTGCGAGGCTGCTACGGGCCGAGAGGGACTCGAACAGTTCCGCGAGCAGCCCATGGATCTCGTCATTACGGATCTGGAGATGCCAGAGATGACTGGCTTGGAAGTGATCTTGGCATTGACCCGTACGTTCTTAGACGTGAAGGTCATTGCGATGAGCGGACACTCCGCAGACGAACTCCAGAAGGCCAGACTCATGGGGGCTCGGCAGACCTTTGCGAAACCTCTGGATCTTCCTGCCTTACTCAACGCGGTTCAATACGAGTTGCAGCACTAGCGGAGACCTCAACGCTGGTGGTGGAGGCCACAACCGGCTCTACCCGTGCCAGCTCTCACAGATGACAGAGTGACATGAAGGAGATATTGATGAACAGTCCTACAGGTGCAATTGATCCGATGAAACTTCAGACCATACAAGCATGTCTCGACACGCAATTCAGAAACGTGACGTTCGATCAGAAGATCAGACCGACATTTACCTATCACCATGGCGACCACAAGCTGTCTTGGCTCCTGGTTATACATGAGGAGTTCTTTGCCGATCAGATGTCTCTTGAGGAGTTGTGGCAATTCATCGACGCAAAAGTGATCAAGAAGATCCTTCAGAATCCCGGCAAGCGCATTCAAGTGTCGAAGTATTGGGACGTCACCGTCGAAGAGAGAATTCATTCGTAACGTTCTGGCAGCGGAATAGACGTGTTCTCTCGCGTGGAGCCCATGGCCATATAACACATCTACCGCATTGACCACGCGAAGTCTCGGACACACTCGTGGTTTGTGACCGTGCAACGGCGAGGTCGGATCTACCATCGGCACTTTGCAGACTTGGTCTGAAGACGCGCATGGCTGTGACAGTTAGGAGTGCGATACCATCACGTCTCCAACGCCGGGATAGGAGAACGGAACCTTGGGTTGGACGCCGTGCTTCCGTATGCCGGGGTATCTTGGATGTTGTCGCACTAAGGATCCCGAAATCACGTGACGCGCTGCGGTTGACTGGGCTAGCGGTGCGTATGGATGACAGCACCATGGACTACCAAGAACCTGGCGGGTTCATATTCCATCATGCTGCTCACCAAAACGATCTCCATCTCCTCAACTTGAACTGATCCAGAATTTATTCGAGGTTGGAGTCTCCGTCGGTTCATCCAGTTGCTCTCATCGCTCCGTCACTCGTCCTCCTCCTTTGTGGTCCTGCCTTTGCACACCTACTGGTTCGACGCACCAAACAGAGACAAACTGATGCATAATGCGCCAGGCAGTCTGGTTCGCTGTCGCATTTTGGGGCAGGCGAAGCCTTGTACCTTGCTTAAGGGGAGAATGTCATGACCGAAGAATGGGGCGCGATCCTCGTCGTCGATGATGATGCAGATATGCGGGAATTGGCCTATGACATGCTGAAAGATCGGGGTCATCAGGTCACGATGGCTGGAAGCGGAGAGGAAGCTCTGAAACGATTGACCGAAGAAGACCATGCGGTCGTCCTCACGGATCTTCGCATGAAAGGGATGCAGGGGCTTGAATTGCTGACCCAGATCAAACGAGATCATCCGGAGATCAACGTGATTCTCATGACCGCCTTTGGATCGGTGGAGACGGCGGTCGAAGCCATGAAACACGGGGCGAGCGATTACCTCACCAAGCCGGTCAAGAAGGACGAGCTGATCCGCGTCGTCGAACGGGTCATTCGAGAAGCGGCCCTGAGGCGGGAAGTCAGCCGGCTCAGAAAAGAAGTCCATAAGGAATACAGTTTTCATCACATCTTAGGTAAGAGCAAGGCGATCCAGGCGGTGTTCGATTTGATTCGCCGGGTGGCTGATAGTCCGACCAACGTCCTGATTACGGGAGAAAGTGGGACGGGCAAAGAGTTGGTTGCCAAAGCGATTCACTACAATAGTGACAGAAAGGATGCTCCTTTTATTCCAGTGAACTGTGCGGCGATTCCGGAGCAACTCTTGGAGAGCGAACTGTTCGGGCATATGCGAGGCGCCTTTACCGATGCGAAGATGGATAAGCGGGGGCTGTTTGAAGAAGCACAGAAAGGCACGCTGTTTCTCGACGAGATCAGTGAGCTGCCGCTCATGCTTCAGGCCAAAATTCTTCGCGCGATTCAGGAAAAGGAAATCCGGCGGGTGGGAGCGAATAAGCCGATCTCGGTGGATGTGCGCATCATCGCAGCCACTAATCTGAACCTCACTGAGGAGGTTAAAAATAAGCGCTTTCGAGAAGATTTGTACTACCGACTTAACGTCATTGAGCTGAAGTTACCGCCGCTCCGGGAACGGCGCGAAGATATTCCGCTCCTGGTCGAGGCCTTTCTCAAGAAGTGCGGCGAGGCTCGAGGGAAGGAAGTCAAGGGTGTCAGTGAGGCCACGTTGGCGATGTTGATGGATTATGTCTGGCCCGGGAATGTGCGTGAACTGGAGAATGTCATCGAACGGGCTGTGACCCTCAGCCGGGGGGAGAAGATCTTGCCCGATGATCTGCCCGCGCCGGTGCAAGGAGCACGCGGCGACCGGCGTGTCCTGGACGAAGCGGCTGAGCAGGCGTTGCCCCTGCATGAGCTTGAAAAAGAGTACATTAAGAAGATCCTCGAAAAGACCGGCGGCAACAAGTATCAGGCCGCTCATGCCCTTGGCATCGATCGCAAGACCCTGTATCGTAAGCTCGCCGAAATCGAAGGTAAGCCTCATCCTGAGGAATGACCATCTTTTTCTGATCGTCGAACTGGGATTGCGGTGACGCAGTCCCGTCCAGGCCGGGATCGATCGCATGACGGATATCTCCAAGATTGCTATGCGCACTGCGCCTTGGGCGGTCCCACTTCTTACGATAGGCATTTTTGTCTTAGACCTGTTGACTCCGGTCGGCGTGGCGGTGTCGATTTTGTATCTCATTCCACTGCTGCTGACGTATCCGTCTCCCCGCACCAGGGATCCGCTCTACTTCGCTGCTGTAGCCACGGTGTTCATCTGGGCGGACGTTCTGCTGAAACCGGCCGGCCTTCCGATTCCCTACGCATTGTTCAACCGTACTTTAGGTATGCTGGTCATCTGGGCCATCGCGATAGGGCTGATTCGGTATAAAGAGACTCAGCGCGAGTTGAAATCCGCACTGGTTGAACAGGCCCATGCCGAAGGTCTGATGATGGAGGCGCAAGAGGCCCGCGACCATGCGGATAGGGAGGCGGTGCGTGCCGCAGTCGGCCGTGAAGCGGCTGAAGAGCAGCTCCTGGTCAGCCGGCTTAGGCTGGAAAGCATCATTGAATCCACGATGGATGCGATCATCACCGTGGATGAGGATCAGAGAGTCGTGTTGTTCAACCGCGCGGCCGAGCAGATGTTCGGCTGCTCCGTTCGAGACGCCACTGGGCAGGCGCTTGATCGATTCTTGCCCACGCAATTCCGGGAAGCCCACCGTTACCATATTCGTACATTCGGGCAATCCGGTGTCACGAGCCGGAAGATGGGCAAACTCGGCACCGTGATGGGGCTCCGCTCCAACGGAGAAGCATTCCCGATCGAAGCCGCGATCTCGCATATTGCTGTGGAGAGGAAGACCTACTATACCGTCATTCTCCGGGACATCACCGAACGAAAACGGGCTGAAGATTCCCACCAAGAGAGTCAGCGGCAACTCGCTACCTTGATCGGCAATCTTCCGGGCTTTGTGTATCGGTCGAAAAATGATCGCGACTGGACAATGGAGTATGTGAGTGAGGGAATATCTGATTTGACAGGGTATACCGCCGATGAATATCTCGTTCAATGCAGCATCTCATACGGCGAGAATGCGCATCCCGATGACCGCGCGCGTGTGTGGCAGGAGGTTCAGGCTGCTTTGGAGCAACGCCGTCCCTTCGAGCTGACCTACCGAATCCTAGTCAAATCGGGAGAGGTCAAATGGGTTTGGGAGCGGGGCGAAGGGATTTATGCACCGGACGGTACCCTCAGCTACTTGGAAGGGTTCGTCACCGACATCACCGAACGTAAGCGAGCCGAACACTTGCTACGGCAAAGTGAAGAGCGCTACCGGCGCCTGATCACCATTTCGCCCTATGCGATCTTAGTGCATCGAGGCGACCATCTCATCTTTGCCAATGATCAAGCCATCAAGCTGTTCGGAGCGGTGAAGGCCGAGGAGATCCTCCAAAAGTCACCGATGGATCTGTTCCATCCTGACTATCACGTCGTCATTGGAGAGCGAATCCATGAACTGCTTGAAGGCAGAGCACAAGTGCCCATGCTCGAAGAACAAATCATGACGCTGGATGGGAGGGCGATTGACGTTGAGGTCAGTACGGCGCGGTTCGTGGATGAAGAAGGTCCGGCTATCTTGGCCATGCTCCGAGACATCAGTGAACGGAAACGACTGCAGGAACAATTGCGTAAGACCGAGCGGATCGCCGAACTTGGTACGCTAGCCTCCGGCATGGCCCACGAGATCGGGACACCGATGAACGTCATTCTCGGCCGTGCCGAGTATCTGATGGACCGTGTCACGGAAGAACCGATCAAAAAAGGGCTTCAGACCATCGTGACGCAAGTCGAGCGGATTACGAAGGTCATGAATCAGTTGCTGTCCTTCGCGCGGCGCAAGACGCCGGAGCGGTGCCCCCTGGACCTTCGAGGAACGATAGAAGCCGGCATGGAGTTGTTTCAGGAACGTCTTGCACGAAATCAGATCCAGGTGGAGCTGGCGTTGCCCGACAATTGTCCGAGGGCGCTGGCCGATCCGGATCAGATGAGCCAGGTCTTCATCAATCTCGTGATGAACGCCGTGCATGCCATGCCGGACGGCGGAATGCTACGAATCGGCCTGGCGCCGGAAAAACAAATGGTGAAACTCACGATAGCCGATACGGGCCACGGCATTCCCCGGGATGTGGTCGAGAAAGTCTTCGAGCCGTTCTTCACGACGAAAGAATTCGGTCAGGGGACAGGATTGGGACTGACCGTGGTCAAGGGCATCATCGAAGAACATCAGGGCTCCATCGTTGTTGAGAGTGAAGAAGGGAATGGCACGACGTTTACGATCTTGATTCCGCAAACTGACAGCCAGTAGCCTGTAGCATCTCGCAACAGCTGATCCTCCATTGACTGTGGTTTTTCACACCAGGCGAAGCACCTGTATTCCCCATCAGGGCTTGATTTCCACGGAATTAGCCATCCTTCTGTTCCCCTGCTCATGGCATGCCCCTTGCCAGTTATCCAACCTAAGAGCTTGCGAAGACCGGATGGGGGCCGGAGAGGATGTCGCGTATGACGAAGGGAAAAGCCGCTGTGTTGCTGATCGTCGAGGATGACCGTGAAATGCGCAGTCTGCTATGCGATGAATTTTGCGGAATAGGATATCAGCTGCGTGAAGCAAGGGATGGGGACGAAGCATTTCTGGCCGTGCTGCAGTCCGTGCCGGATCTGATTTTGACGGATCTACGGATGCCGGCAGGAGGAGATGACTACATCAGCCGGCTGAGGACTGTGGCACCCAGGTGTCCCATCGTCGTCATCACGGGATTCGGCGATCCGACATTGAAAGCGCAGGTACTGAAAGCGGGGGCGAACGCGTACTTTGACAAACCCGTCCGTGTTGCTGACCTCAAGCATTGTGTGCAACAATTACTTGATCACGAACCCAGAGCTGATGGCTGACGGCATATGCCTTATGCTCTTCATCCCGAGAAATGAGCCCGCTTTGTGTGATGCAGAACGCCTTGACGGGCCGCCACCGGCGGATCCCATCATTGCCGCGCGAATCGAAGCCATCAAGCAGTTAGCAGAGGGACTCTCGGACCGCGTGGCGGTGATGGACCCCGCATTCAATGTCGTCTACGCGAACGAGGCAGCCTGGGCTGTCGACCAGACTCAAACACCTCGCCGATCTCATGCCAAATGCTATGAAGCATTTGCGCATCGGACCGACCCTTGCGAGACCTGTCCGGCTATAAGGGTATTTAAGGCACCCGAGGTCCAGTGCGTATCTTGTTCCGGCGGAGGAGACGGCACGGCCTGCGGGATGCAACAAGCCTTTCCCTTAGCGGATGCGCAGGGAACGGTGGCCTCCATGCTGGTGCTCTTTAATCCGACACCGAAGTCGCATGGTCGAGCAACGCCAGAGGACGCCACCGGCCAGGCGGGAGGCGATGGTCTGGGGGATTTGATCGGTCGAAGTCCGGCCATGCGGCAGCTGTTCGACATGACTCGTCTTGTGGCGGACAGTTCGGCGACCGTCCTCATACAAGGGGAGAGCGGAACGGGTAAGGAAATCCTGGCGAGAACGATTCATGCGCTCAGCAGCCGGAAAGATCGGCCGTTCGTCGTCGTCGATTGCGGATCCCTGCCAGAAACACTGCTCGAAAGTGAACTGTTCGGGCACGTGAAGGGTGCCTTCACCGGGGCGGTCACCAATAAGCGTGGGCTCTTCGAAGAGGCAGACGGCGGGACCATCTTCCTCGACGAGATCGCCGATACCACGCCGACCTTTCAAGCGAAGCTACTCCGCGTTCTGCAAGAGGGCGAGATCAAGCCCGTTGGTGGAACCAGGTCGCTGAAGATCCATGCGCGGGTCCTCTCTGCCTCGAACAAAGATCTGGCCGAACTCGTGAAGGCCAAGACATTTCGGCAGGATCTGTACTATCGACTGGCCGTGTTGCCTCTCTATTTGCCGGCTCTCCAGGAACGGCGAGAAGACATCCCGCTGTTAGTCCAGCACTTCATCGCCGCTTCGTGCGCGCGACATCATCAACCGGTTCGGCAGATCGCCGAGCGAACGATGAGGACGTTGCGCGATGCCCCGTGGCCCGGCAATGTCCGACAATTGCAGCATTACGTCGAACGGGCCGTGGTAACGACCGCCGGGCCGTGGCTCCGGTGTGATGATCTCCTAGACGTTGGCATCGCTGACGAGCACGAGAGTTTACGCTCAACGTCGCGAGGGGTGGTTGCCCAGGCCGAGCGCACACGGATCGTTGACGCGCTGGAGAAGACCGCAGGAAACCGATTGAAAGCCGCCAAGTTGCTCAAGATCAGCCGAGCGAGTCTCTATAACAAACTTCGTGCCTATAGCATCGAATAGCCTGTTCGTTGCCCCCGTCCAGCTCTTTCTTCAGGTCACTGCTCTCCAAGTATTTCGATAGTCTATTCCATTGAAACTCTGGATAACGGTCCAGATGCCTGCCGGAACCGTGTAGAACCTGCGCTTCAGCTCCTGGTATCCGGCTGGACTGAGCTGAATGTGAAGGTTGCCCCTCGTGTGTTCCTTTTCGCCCTTTATCTTGCGGCCGGACGTCTATGGCGATGGACAGCATAAGTGGATGATATCTGAACGATCGAGCGGGACATCCTTTGCGATTGTCCAAACTGATGGATTGCGTTGAGCACTCCAAAAAGACACTGATACTTGATGTGAAACTCCCATCGTCGCTCTTCACACGCGAATAACTCGTTGTAGAGATCACGAACAAGCATGGCACGAACGTTGCGCTCGACAGAAGCATAGATAGAGGTCCGGCTCTGTCGGAGTTAGCTAGTGATTCGCCCTGTCAGTAGTTAGCTCCATTCGCTCGGGAGCGAGCGGTTGTCTCGACCGCTACGTGCCAGCGATGAGGGGGGCACAGGTGAGAGTGGCCCCCTCATTTTCTATACGGGCAGGGTCAGAGTGGAGGGATCATGTACGTTGTTCCGGTTGCCTTGTTGCTCGTACTGCACATGGCCGGTACGGCGTTCGCGGATGGCGCGCACGGCGGCCATCATACGCCGCAGCTTCTCAGTCAGCCGAACACGCAGCCGAACACGACGGTCACCTATGAAGGCAATCGTGTCACGGTGACGTTCGGTCCGGTGGATTTGCCGACCGGGCATGACGGCGAGCTCGCGGCCAGCATACCGAAACACCTCTTTACGTTGCCCGACGACATGACCATGGTCGGCTTCCATTCCGCCGTCTTTCAAAAAGACGGGACGCCGCTTCCCCGTCAGTATCTTCACCATATTTTGATGATCAACCAGAACAAAGACAGCGCCGCGTGCCCAGGTGAGCCGCTGTTCTTTGCCGGCGCCGGCATGGAGATGGCTGAGACGCGATTTCCCGCTGGGTATGGAGTCAAGCTCGCCAAGGGGCAAAAGCTTATGACCATCGTCGCGTTCTATCACGGGGTGCCACCCACGAAGGATGTGATGGCCAGTTTTACGATGGAGATGGCGCCGAAGGGCGCCCCGGTCCAGACGCTGGATGTCTACCAGGTCGGCGTCAACGTGGTCTGCTTCACCAAATTCGACAAGCGGCGGGCGGACGAGACCGACGAGGGCATCGAGATCCAGCGGGGCGTGCAAGTGGATCGCGCGCCGCTCAAATTCAAGATGGACGGCTGCGTGAAGTTTGCCTATCCGCATGGACACGATCAAGCGTTGCTGATTGCTCTGGAGAACAAGACGGCGCAGCGGACGATGCTTCGGACGGTTCCCGACGTCGCGCCGGACGGCTCGTTCCTGTCGTTTTTACCGCATCAGATTTATCAGAGCCCACAGGGTTTCTCCGTGAACCAGCGCGACGAGTACGAAATGGTCATGGTGCATCACCGTCCCTTGCAGGAACCCCAGACGAATCATGGGATGGGGAACTATCTGCTCTACATGACGGCGGGAACATGTCCGGACACGAAGTAGTGACGTGATCCTCTGATGAAGGAGGGGCCCATGTCGGAGCCCAAAGACATTGTAGCTGGGGTTGAGGACCGCCTCGGCGAGGCCATCGCGGAGCTGGATGAACAGGACATGCACCGAGTCTATTGGAACCAGAACGAGTTTGTCCTTTTCCCACGGTTCATCCCTCCTGCTCTGGTCGAGCCGTGCCTGACCGAGATTGAAGAGGTTGAGCCGGACATCAATCGGAATTACGTACCCGGCCACAAGCAGGGAGGCAGCGTCAGCTCCTACGTCATTCGTGAAAAAGCGCCGGCGATTCTGGCCTTATATCGGTCACCCGCGCTTCGGATGTTCCTCAGCCGGCTGGTCGATGCTCCCCTCATGCTCTGTCCCGAAGACGATCCACATGCCTGTGCGTTGTATTACTACACGAAGCCCGGCGACCACATCGGTTTTCACTATGACACATCCTACTACAAAGGCGCCCGCTATACGGTTCTCATCGGCCTGATCGAGCAATCCGAGCATTGTCGCCTAGTGGCACGGGTGCATAAGGGGAAGACGCTCACTGAGATCAGCGAAACCCGTATTCCGATGGAACCGGGAACGATGGTGGTGTTCAACGGCGACAAGCTCTGGCATGCCGTCACACCGCTTGGGGCTCACGAACGGCGGGTGATCTTGACGCTGCAATACGTGACGGATCAGCGGATGGGGCCGCTCAAGAAACTGTTCTCCAACATGAAGGATGCGTTTGCCTACTTCGGGCCAGCCGCGCTGATGCATCGACCCAAGTCGATGCAGACCTCGATCAACGACCGCGCGATGATCCGGGCCGACATGATGACCGATCATCCGACGCTGCAATTTCTCGTGGGAGCATGGAGTGCATCTCTCAATCGCGATTCCTGAGGCGCAGGTGGTTGAAGCCCCGGCCTTGCTGCGGATAGTCCGAATGGCGCCGGCCTGCGATGTAGAGGCCGATGAACAGGGGGCGTCGTATGTCGCGCTCTTCGATGATTTCCCCAAATCGGTCGAAATCGTCGTACGACTGATCGAGGAGGCGTGGGACCTACGCGATGTCCACATCACACTCGAAGGCAGACCCGTCGTGAGCCGGATAAACTTCTATGCCGCCCTCCGCTGCTATCACGAGAGTCTTGGTGCGCCGGATGCGGAAGCCTACTGTCTTCAGCAAGCGGCGAATGTGAACAATGAAGCAGGGTGCCCTGATCGAGCGTGTCTGTCCCCTTGTCAGTTTATGTGTTCACGATGCGTGGGACTGTCGCGCCATCAGAGTGCGCCTCCGATTTCAATTCAACTCTTGGAACTGGCGCGCCGGGCGGAAGTGGACTGGTGTCCGAACCTGCGCATCGCGAAGGTAGATGCGTGAACTGTCACGTGAGGGTGAAGCGAAGCCAAGATCAGGCGTTCGCCTTTCTTGTGTCTTTTGATCGGTAAGGACGTGCGGAATTACTTATTCACCAAGCTGATGCCTCGGGCCGGGGGTGTCTGTCAGCTGATCGCTCGAGGAGGGGCCGTGCTCCTCGATGCGTAACTAGGGAGGGGGTATCATGCAGGTTCAGAAGAGCAGGAGGAACATCGGGTTGTGGTCTGTTGCGGTGTCACTCGCCGCAGTGTTCGCTCTTGGAGCACCGGTGCTGAGCAGCTCAGCGCTTGCCGCCGTCAATCCACACGTGAGCGAAGCAGTCGAGCATGCGAAAGGTGCCGCGTCACATGGGAAGCAGGGACATGCCGACGCCTGTGTTCAGCGCGCGGAGGAAGCGCTTAAGCATGCACAAGCGGCTGGAGTGAAAAACCCGCATGTGGATATGGGCGTCATACATCTGATGGAGGCGGTGCAACACGGCAAGGCCGGGCATGCGGATGCGTGCACCGAACATGCCGAGGGTGCGTCCACGCATTTGGCTGAAGTCTTAGCTGAAGGTACGACGTCAACTGGGAACCGCGTGTTCTTTCGCGGGGGCTATGGCGAGATGCTGAGCGATCGCGCCGGAGAGTTTATCACCGACGTCCATACCAAGGGGAATACCGGGACCGGCGGCTATTACATCGGCGGTGGAGCGGAACTCATGGTCACCAAGGACCTGTGGGGTATGATGCCAGGCGTTGCGCTCGTGGGCGAGATCGGATTGGAATTCAAAAGATGGAGTTCCAGCAGCGTCGTGAATGGGGAGGCCCTGGTTGGGAATACGGCTCCGGCCAAGGTGCAGATGACCATGTTGACGGCGAGTGTGGCCCCCAAGATCAAGTTCAGGCAGGGGACCGATTTCCAGCCCTGGATCATTCCGGCCGGGTTGGATTTCCACGTCATCAGCCCGACATCCAGTCAGGTGAATTATTTGGACATCGGGGTTCAGTTCGGTGGGGGCGCGGAGTTTCGCGTGTGGAAAGAGTTGTGGCTTGGGCTCGACAGTCGATTCCACCTGGCGTCCAATCAAACCAACACGGTGAATAATTTCTGGACCACCGGCATCTATGGGGCCATTGGATTCTAACCGACGTGATGGTGCAGGAAGTGCTGCCGCTTTATCCCTAAGCCGCAGAAATCTGTTCGCAGGAAGCGTATTTCGTGAAGCGTGAAGCGCAGGACGGAAGGGGAAGATATCTCCTCCTTGTTTGCGCGATACGCTTCGCGAGATATGAGCGACGAAGATCGGAACAAAACTAAGTGAAGGCAAGACAAAGGTTGCGGCTACTGATGAACGAATAGGTAAGTGGTCCTCTCCGGAAGTACTACAAAGGAGTTGCAATGTCCATCCCTGAACAAGCCCCAGCGCCTCAGGCATCCACACGCCAGTATGTCAATTTTGTGTTTTATAAAGTCGACCCAGCCTGGCGGCGTTTGCCGGAGGATATGCGCACCCAGGGTAAACAGGAGTTCCTCCGGGCCGTGGAGGACTACAACGGCAAGGTCCTGGTGGTGCCGTATTCCACCATCGGTATCCGAGGAGATTGCGACTTTATGCTCTGGCGTATCAGCTATGACCTGGACCTCTTCCAAGACATGAGCGCCAAGCTCCTCGCCTCCGGCCTGGGGCAATACCTCACGACCCCGTATTCCTATCTGGCGATGACCAAACGGTCGATCTACGTGGACCACCACACCCACGCGGGGCAGGAAGGGAAACGACTGACGGTGGTGCCGGGAAAGAGTAAATATAACTTCGTGTATCCGTTCCTGAAAACGCGCGAGTGGTTCCTGCTCACGAAGGCGGCGCGACAGGGCATGATGGATGAGCATATCGAAGTGGGCCATCGGTTTCCTTCGGTGAAGCTGAACACGGCCTATTCATTTGGGTTGGACGATCAGGAATGGGTGGTGGCGTTTGAGAGCGATAAGCCGGAAGACTTTCTGGAACTCGTGATGGCGCTGCGCGAAACCGAGGGCTCACGCTACACGCTGCGTGACACGCCGATTTTCACCTGCGTTCGCAAGAGTCTCAAAGAAACGCTCGATACACTCGGCGGCTGACGCCAGAGAACTGCATGCTCGAAGGTTTCTGGTACATTGCCGGGGAAAGTACCGCGATCAAGGTCGGCCGGTCCTTCGCATCGGTGCTCTGCAACCAGCCATTGGTGCTGTTTCGGGATGGGCAGGGTCGCGTGCATGCGCTGGAAGACCGCTGTCCCCACAAGGGCGTGCCACTCTCGTCGGCCCGGCAGGAAGGGGATTCTCTGCGTTGCCCTTTTCACGGGTGGCGCTTTATCTCTTCCGGTGAGTGTGTGGAAGTACCGGCCATCGGCAACGTAGCACATCCATCACTGGCCTCGGCCTGCGTGAAGACCTTTCCAGCCGAAGAGCAGGATGGCTGGGTGTGGGTCTACATTGGCAACGACCGGTGCCCGAAACCTTCGTCTCCACCACCGTCGTTGCCGGTTCCGGCCGATGGCAGTCCGATGATTTCCGTGCGCGAGTCCGCCGAGGCGAAAGTCCGGTGGGATTTCGCAGTGGATAGCCTGATGGATCCCGCCCATGTCCCGTTCGTGCATAACAACTATTTCCGGCGGCGCGAGGCGGCGAGGAAAAAAGAAAAGGTGTTCACGCGGCTGCCGTTGGGGTTTCGCACGATCTCGCAGAATGTCTTGCTGCCGGACACTTTTATCTTTCGCGCCTTGTCTCCGAGGCTGGGCTCAGCCACGACCACGGTCGATTTCGTGCTGCCAGGCATCCATCTGGAACGATGGGAGATCGGCACACGGTTCGCGTCCGTCATGTTGGTGGCCACGCCGCTTACGGATGAACGAAGCCGGTTCGACATTTGCGTCGGGTGGAACTTCTTGCACGGGCTACCTGTGGGATGGCTCGTCCGCCGGACTTTACGCACCATTCTTGGCCAGGACCGATACATCCTGGAATTGCAGGAACAGGGGTTCGGCCAGAAGGGAAGTATGTTATTGAACTTAGAATCGGACACATTGGCCGTGTGGTACCGTCGGCTGAAGAGATATCGTTTGGATCAATTGGCTGGTGTGCCTAACCTCCAACATCCGGTTCCGGAGAAGACCACGCTTAGCTGGATCACGTGATGCGAACGGTCCGATGCAGCCGGACATGCTGAAGAGCAAGACGGCGTAGAGGATTCAGCCTTGGCTGGCGTCGAATGTGTTCGATGTCTCGGACCGGTCCGTCCGACTGACGAAAGGTGAAGCCCCTCTGCCTATGAGCACCCAACTCACCATCTTGGATGAACTTCGGGGCGGCGATGGGCGCTCTATCGGTCGCACCAGTCAGGTGGTGGCGATCATACGCCGGCAGCCGGGGCTGTTTCCTGCCCTCATAGACGGTATGCATCATGACGACGAGGTGGTACGCATGCGTGCCGCCGATGCGCTAGAAAAACTCACCGTGACGAATCCTGAGTGGCTCCAGCCTTTCAGAGTTCAGCTCATAAAGTTAGCGGCAAAGGCAACACAGCAGGAGCTCAGATGGCATTTAGCCCAGGTGCTCCCACGCTTGGAGTTGTCGAGGAGGGACCGCGTGATTGTTGTGGCGGTGTTTCGACGCTATCTTCAAGACCAAAGCCGAATCGTGAAGACCTTCGCGATGCAGGGCTTGACAGACTTGGCCATGCAGGAGCATCGGCTTCGGGCTCCAATCCGGCGACGGATCTTGTCTCTCATGAGAACAGGAAGTCCGTCCATGAAAAGTCGAGGACGCAAGCTGTTACTCCAACTTCGCGCTTTGACGGTGCCCCATCATGCCCCAATTTCTCGTTAGAGACTGTCTCAAGAGACAGCGCCATGTTTCGACCTTGTGAACAAGGTAGGACGATTTTTCTCACCGGATCGACTATGATGCGACGGCATGTACTACACGCTCGTGATTCTCCATATTCTTGCCGCGGTGAGTTGGGTCGGTGGTATGATCTTTCTCTCCTTGGTCTTGGCCCCCTTGGTCAGGGGGCGGAAAGCTGCGCCTGAATTCATGGCGCTGTTTCGCTCTGCCGCGCTACGGTTTCGCCCCATCGTCTGGATCACGATGGCGATCTTGTTGATGACCGGGCCGATGTTACTCTCACACCGTGGTCTCAGTGTCATGGCACCGGCTTCCTGGCCGGGAATCGTGACCGTGAAACTGATGTTGGTCGCCTTGTTGTTGTTCCTGACACTCCTCCATGATCTTGTCTTTGGTCCTCAGATCAGTCGGGTCAGCGCGATCGCAGAATCTCAGCGAACGATCGGAGAGCGGGTCATCTTCAAATCTGCTCGCTGGTTGCCACGTCTTTCATTGCTCATCGCGCTGGCCGTAGTCGTTGCGGCGGCGCTGCTGGCACGGTCATGACGGGATTTGCAGCGAGCTATCTGATCGAGGGAGAGTTCTCTGTCCGTGAAAATGGGGGTAAGCGCAAGGTCCTACGAAGCAGGACAGGCCCCGCTCCTAGTCGATTGAGGACCACGCTTGTGAAGGCGTGGGAATGTATGCGTCGTCAGTTCAATACCGTCGTGTGAAGACTTGTGTGTCCGCACTACTCATCGTATGACATCGATCAAGCCAGTAAGGGTTATGCAGTCTTTGCGCAGCGAAACCCGTAGCCGAACTGCCGTCCGGATGGATCGGCATTGAAACGGAACGAAGAGCGCAAGAATTCCTGAACATACAGCCAGTTCCCACCTCGCACGACTTTCGATTTACCCGTTGTCGGCCCTTGAGGATTCTTCACCGGGCTCTTCTTGTAATAGTCATGGTCATACCAGTCGTTGACCCATTCCCAGGCATTGCCGGCCATGTCGTAGATACCGTAGGGACTCTTGCCCATTTCGAACATCCCCACCGGAACTAAGGCCATATGAGAAGCCCATTCCTTCTTGCCAAAATTCGCGTGGAGCCTGGTGGGAGCCTCGTTGCCCCAGGGGTAGAGGCGGCCATCCGTTCCCCGCGCCGATTTTTCCCACTCAGCTTCAGTCGGCAGACGCTTGCCGGCCCATTTGCAGTACGTGGCCGCATCCGACCAGCTGACGTTCACGACCGGACGTTTCTGATGGCGAGGTTCGTTCATGAACTCCCACTCCGGCGGCACTTCTGCGCCCGCCGCCTCCAGATACTTGGCATACTGCCCAACCGTCACGTGGTACTTGTCCATATAGAAAGCGCCAAGGTAGACGCGATGCACGGGCTTTTCGTCAGCTTTCAGCGTGCTCCCCATCGTGAATTCCCCTGCCGGCACCAGTGCCATTGGTATGTCACGGGGATCGGTCGGGAACGCTTCTCCTCCTGACCCATCTGGTTTGAGACTATGCGGCGAGGTGGTCGAACGTCGTCCAGGGAATTTCGCTTGTAACTGTTGATAGACGGCCTGTTGCTCATTATTGAGGCTCAACTCATGAGCGCCGTCCAGAGCCTCCTCCGCCTGCTTCATCTTGTCGGGCTGAGCCTGTCCACCGGCAAGCAGACCCTTTGCTTCCTCCAGCAAGCGCCACGCAGTCACTTCCTCCAGCGATTGCCACACCTTCATTTTGCTTAACCGTGGTTCCCTCGTCCCCGTGATCCTGGATTTCGCATCCAGATGTAACGCGGTCTCGTAATGTTCTTCCGCGCAGTCCCAGGCGGCTAATCCTCGACAGGCCTCAGCTAAGTTGAAATGAGCCTGCACATTCGATGAATTCTTGATGAGCCCTGCCTCCAACATCGCGCGCGCTTCGGCATATTGTTTGTGCTTTAAAAGACTCTCTCCTTTGGCAAAGTCCTGCTCGCCAGCATCGGCTGCCGGCGCCGCCATGGAGTTGGCGGTCATGTTCAGACATATGACAAAACCCAGCACCCCTAGTGTCTGTCTCATCAACGCGTCCCTCCTACTTGTGACTGCCTTATGGCAGTGGGTCTTGCCTCCGGGTACAGAGCACCGGCCGCCGTCGTGAATACAGCCTTCATAGTTGGAAAGATAACATAACGTGACCTAAGCATAAAGAAGACTGAGCGAGCGACTACATTTTGGTGGTTGATGAATGTGGGTTTGCTATAGGTCTCCGGCGAGTATAGGAGTCTCTCCCGGTTGGTCTGCAGCATGAAGGGGACCAATCACCCTGAGACGGAACACCATGCCGGCTATGAGAGCCTTATCTCTGGTCCTCATATCTGGCCTTCCTTCTCCAAGCTCAGACTGTCGCCTTCTGGGACAAAGGTTCGGTGGCTCCTGTCGCAAAGGGCGACTCTTGTCGATCATCGCTGGTATCGTACTGCGGAACTGGTCAATTTCAAAGGCTGAATGTTAGGTGCTCTTGACCCATCCCACGGTTCCCTCCTTGCAATCTACACGGACTGACTGGTCGAAGAGCTGGCTTAACATTGTGTAGAGAGATGACGGGTATTGCTCCGACAAGGAGCAGAAAGGCAAAGCAACAGACATGAAATCTCGCTGGTGCATGATGGCCGTTGTTCTCTGGATCATGACCATCGCTGTTCTGGGATGGTTCTTTGTTAAGGGTTTGACGGCGAAGGGAAGCGACGGCCGCACGGAAATACTGCTGGCAGCCGCTGAACGCGATCACATCCTTGCGGAAATGCGACACCTTTTGAAAGCCGTGGACGCCGTCGTTAGGGAACTGGGAGAGCCGAATCCTGATCTGAAGCAGATGGAAGCAGCGGCCAGAGAGGTCGGGATGCACATGGCGGCGGATACTGAGCCAGTCATCATGGCTAAGCTGCCGCTGCCGTTTAAGCAGATGGGCATGTCGATCCACAAGGACATGGATGCTCTGGCCGATGCGATTGTACAGAACGAGACACCCCAACAGATCTTGCACCGGTTGTCGAGCATGACGGCCCGCTGCACGGCCTGTCATGACATGTACAGATTCAAAGCGAGCGAGTAGCTGTCAGTGGTCAGCAATCAGCAGTAGGGCAGAAGAGAAGAAAGCGAAGCGAGAGTGAATCCATTTCCGATGTGGTGACTCACACCCAATGAGAGCTCCTGTCATGGCCGGAGGGCACAAGCCTCGAAAGGCGTGAAATCCGCCACAACCGAGAGCAATGGCGCTCCGGTAGCACAGTCAGGGAGGTCTTAATGAAGTCCCAAGCCATCATACGTGTCACTCTAGCAGCAGCCATGCTGTCACCAGTCGGTTTCGTCACCATTGGGTCGGCGCAGGATCTTGATCGTGACCGTGATCAGCTCAAGACGCAGCAGCAACTACAAGATAAGGACAAGCTACAGACCAAAGATCAGCTAAAAGACAAGGACCAGCTGAAAGAGCAGGAACGGACACGCGAGCGTGAACGGGTGAGAGAACATATGCAAACAGAGCGTCCCGAGAGACCGCAGCATGAGCGGCCTGAGCGCGGTGGGGGAGGAGGACGGCACTAGGAAGACTCGAGTTCTGAGTGCTGGGTTGACATGTCGCTCGGCACTCAGGACTCAGCACTTCGGATCGGAGGTGAGAGATGGCACAAGTCGCGATCATCGGCGCATCGATCGGCGGCCTACCCGCCGCCTGTGAAGCACGGGCGCTGTTGGATAAGAAGCATACAGTGACCGTCATTTCCAATGTGCGCTCGTTCCACTTTGTGCCGTCGAATCCCTGGGTCGCGGTCGGTTGGCGCACACGCAAAGACATCAGCTTTGAGCTGGGGCCTGTGTTGGCCAAGAAGGGAATCGAATTCGTTCATGCCACGGCGGATCGCATCGAACCAGAACAGAACCGCGTCATTACTGCGAAAGGCGAGGTGCCGTACGATTATCTCATCATCGCCACGGGGCCGAAGCTCAACTTTGCCGCTGTGCCTGGGCTTGGCCCAAGCGGATATACGCAGTCAGTGTGCAACGTGGACCATGCCGAACAGGCGTGGGGTGCCTATCAGAGCTTTCTGAAAGATCCAGGTCCCATCGTCATCGGCGCCGCGCAGGGCGCTTCCTGCTTTGGGCCGGCCTACGAGATGGCGTTCATCCTGGATGCGGATTTGCGGAAGAAAAAACTCCGCAAGAAAGTCCCGATCTATTTTGTTACGCCAGAACCCTACATCGGTCATATGGGACTCGCCGGTGTCGGAAAATCGCGTCGGCTGATGGAGGATGAGTTTGCCGAGCATTCGATCAAGCCGATCCACAATACGGCGATCAAGGAAGTCCAGCCCGGGAAAATGCTCTTGGAGGACGGTCAGGAGATCCCGTTCCGTTACTCGATGATGATCCCGCCCTTTGCGGGCGTCGATGCGGTGGCTGGGACCCCAGGCCTCTGCAATCCCAAAGGGTTCGTCAACATCGATGCCTATCAGGCCAATCCAAAGTACAGGAACATTTACTCGGTGGGGGTCTGTGTGGCCATCCCCCCGGTCGAGCAGACGCCGATTCCAACCGGTGCGCCGAAGACCGGGTACATGATCGAATCCATGGTGTCGGCGGCCGTTCACAATATAAAGGCGGATATCGAAAACAATACAAAGAAGGAAACCGCGACGTGGAATGCGATCTGTCTGGCGGACATGGGCGATACAGGGATGGCGTTCGTGGCCCTGCCCCAAATGGCTCCCCGCAACGTCACATGGGCAAAGAAAGGCAAATGGGTCCACCTGGCCAAGATCGGGCTGGAAAAGTACTTTCTGATGAAAATGAAACGGGGCGTCAGCGAGCCCTTCTTCGAGAAGGCGATTCTCGATGCAATAGGCATCACCAAGCGAGAATAGAGCGGCCAACGTGACGGACTTTCTGCTCTGAATCCTTTGCTCCGTCCCTGCCTCACATAGACAAGAGGAAAGGAGGGTGCTATGAAACTCAATGAACGTTTGCGATTGATTGCCGGTGTCTTTGTGCTCGCCGCGGTGATCCTAGGCGCGACGGTCCATCCGTACTGGAATTATTTCGCCGCGTTCGTAGCGGTGAATCTCATCCAATCGGCCTTTACAGGCTGGTGTCCGATGATGGCCTTCCTGCGAAAGCTCGGGGTACACGAGTAACCAAGACTTGGCAGATGGGGTCATTTCCTCTAGGGTAAAGTCTGTGTCAATCTTGGGGCCTCGAAGGATTGGGAGAGTTGCATGACCATTTCTCTTGTTTTGGAGGACGCATTCACGAGCGAACAGGATCTGCGCGACATGATTGCCACGCGGAAGGTGTGCTTCGACCACGACCCTTTCTATGTCAAGGATGGATCGGACCGGATTGTCCAAATTGGATTTCAGCTCAACCTCTATGCCGCCTTTCAAGATCCTGCGCATCTACCGACCGGTGACGATTCCGAGTTGCGGGAGCTGGTGGGGGAACTCCGCCAACTCTGTCGCGTGTTTTTTCAATCGTTGGATCTTCTGAAACCTTGCCAATATCCCGA
>SWDI01000001.1:152463-365721 GCA_005116955.1 Nitrospira sp.
CCGGATTGTCCAAATTGGATTTCAGCTCAACCTCTATGCTGCCTTTCAAGATCCTGGGCATCTACCGAGCGGTGACGATTCCGAGTTGCGGGAGCTGGTGGGGGATCTTCGTCGTCTCTGCCGCGTGTTCTTTCAATCGTTGGATCTTCTGAAACCTTGCCAATATCCCGAACCTCCGATGCATCGGATCATGTATTCTCCTGAACGCCGGTATCGCGCGGAAGTCAGCCTTCAAGTCCCCATCTTCGATCGCGGACACTATGGTGCGAAACCGGACCGTAGTCTTGAAGAACTGCTCGCGACGGCAGAATGTCTGCTCCGACAGTTGGGGGCCAGGCGCGGGACATGGGAAGATCAGAGGGGTGCGAATGCGCAGCCCGAGGATCGGTGTGAGGACCATGCTCGAGCAGCCATGGGTGGACTCTGAGTCCGGAGGGCAACATCGAACAGGTGAAGATCAGATCAGTAATTCGAATGTTTATCGCAGTCCTGCTGTTGGCTGGCTGCGGGTCCAAAGAAGAGCCGACCACCACGGTGGTATCAGCTGCTCCACAGAAGACCATTCAGGCTGCAGTCGTTGAGACGAAATCTACCTCGGTGCCGATCCGTGTTGAAGTGACCGGTCAGGTTGCTCCCATTTTCCAAGCTACTCTCTCTAGTCGCATCCAAGGAACGATCGACAAGCTGCTCGTTCGAGAAGGCTCGCGAGTCTCAAAGGGTCAGCTCCTGATCCAGCTGGACAGCCGAGATCTTCAGGCGGACCTGGCCCGCGCTCACGCGGAGGTCGAGAATGCAAAGGCGCACCTCGACCGGATGAACCAGCTGTATGCCCAAGATGCGGTGTCAAAACAAGAGATGGAGAATGCAACCCGAGCGTATCGAGTGGCCGAGGCCAATCGCAGAGCGGTGGAGGCTCAACTGAGCTATACGATGGTAAGAGCTCCATTTGAAGGAGTCATCACAGAAAAGAAAGTGGAGGCGGGGGAATTGGCCTCGCCGGGTCAGCCGCTGCTTAAAATGGAAGATCCTCAGCGCCTTAGGCTGGAAGCCACGGTGGCGGAAGGAGATCTGAAGTCGGTTTCTCGCGGGGATAAGATTCCGGTCGTCATCGATGCCTTGGGAGGCCAAGCCTTGACCGGCCTCGTCAGCCAAATTCTCCCTGCCGGCGACCCGCACACTCACACCTTTATGGTCAAGGTGGATTTGCCGAAAACACCCGGACTCAAGACCGGCATGTTCGGCCGGTTCCAGCTCGACAAGGGCTTGACTCAAACCATTCTTGTCCCTTCGGCAGCCGTTGTCGAGCGGGGTGAACTCAGCAGCCTCTATGTTGTTGGATCGGATCAGACCGCCCGCCTCCGTTGGGTCAAACTCGGGCGGCGTTTCGAGCAACAGGTGGAAATCCTTTCAGGGCTCAATGTAGGCGAACGAGTCTTGGTCGACGGAAGCAGAGGAGTTGATGGGGCCGCCGTGCAGATCGTCGAGATGGTGGCCTCGCCGGCTGGAAAAACTCCGTGAAGTGTCCCTCGTGAAACGTGAAGCGCAGGATGGATTACGAGACACGCTTCACGAGATACGAACGACGGTTGACCAATGACAGACTACCGACCAGGCCTTTCAGGCCGCATCGCGGCCCTCTTTATCCATAGCAAGCTCACGCCGCTCATCATCCTTGGCGTGTTGTTGCTGGGCGCATTTGCCGTGGTTGTCACGCCTCGTGAGGAGGAACCGCAGATCGTGGTTCCGATGGCCGATGTCTGGCTCCCGTTTCCCGGTGCGTCCGCCAAGGTCGTCGAAGAACAACTGACGAAACCATTCGAGCGCAAACTCTCCGAGATCAAAGGCGTCGAGTATGTCTACTCGATCTCGCGTCCCGGCGGCGCACTGATTATCGTCCGGTTCTACGTCGGTCAGCCGATGGAACAGAGCCTGGTCGATCTCTACGACAAGTTGATGTCGAATCAAGACCTCTTGCCGCCCGGCGCCGAACACTTTCTTGTTAAGCCGAAGGACGTCAACGACGTGCCGATTGTCACGCTGACGCTCTCGAGTGAGCGATACGGGGAATTCGAGCTCCATCGCCTCGCCGAACAGGTGCTAGAGGAGGCCAAGAAGGTCTCCGGCACGTCGGCCGGTTTCATCGTCGGCGGACGGCCTCGCGAGCTGCGCATCCAGATCGATCCGACCAGGTTGAAAGCCTACGGACTGACGCCGTTGCAGGTTGCGGCCGTCGTGCGCGGAGAAAATCGGGCCTTGTCGACCGGCCGCTTCGAGAGCCGCAATCAAAGTTTGCTCGTGGAGACTGGCCGATTCATCCGGTCACGCGAAGATCTGGAAAGCTTGGTGGTCGGTGTCAGTGAGCAGCGCCCGGTATATCTACGCCAAGTGGCGGATGTGACAGACGGTCCGGCGGAAGCGACGAGTTATGTCTGGTTCGGCTTGGGCGCCGGAGGCGCCGGTGAAACGTCACACGTCAAACGTGAGGCGGAGCTGACAGACGACGCTTCACGAGATACGCCCGCCTCGCTGAGCGCGCGAAGTGGGCTTCACGAATTTCCTGCAGTTACGGTCGCCATCGCCAAGCAGGCCGGCGTGAACGCCGTGACCGTTGCCGCGGACGTGATCCGCAAAGTCGAGGATATGAAAGGCGTGACTATTCCATCGGACGTGCGGGTAACGGTCACCCGTGATTACGGAGAAACGGCACAGGAGAAGGCGAATGAACTCTTGTGGCATTTGCTCATCGCCGTCGTCGCGGTGGTCGTCTTCCTTGGTGTTGCCTTGGGACCGCGACCGGCCCTTGTCGTGTCCATTGCGATCCCTCTCACGCTCGCCTTGACGTTGTTCACCTCGATGCTGATCGGCTACACGATCAACCGTGTCACGCTGTTTGCTCTCATCTTTTCGATCGGCATCCTCGTGGACGATGCCATCGTGGTCGTCGAAAACACGTACCGCCATCTGACGATGCGTCTTGGGTCGCATGACGAAGCCTCCATTAAGGCGGTCGACGAAGTTGGAAATCCCACGATCCTGGCGACATTTACCGTCATTGCCGCCCTTCTGCCCATGGCCTTTGTCTCCGGGCTGATGGGGCCCTATATGAGGCCGATTCCTGTCAACGCATCCATCGCGATGTTTTTTTCGCTGCTGGTCGCGTTCGTCGTGATTCCCTGGTTTTGCCGGACTTGTTATCGTCCAGGAGTCGCGCTATCAGGGATTGACCATGAAGGTGACGAGAGCGGGCTCACAGCTCGGATCTATCGACGAGTCCTTTCTCCGTTACTAGCCCATCCGATGCTCGCGTATGCCTTTCTAGGGATTGTTGGACTATTGCTCGTGGCGTCGACCCTGTTGTTCTACACCCGTCATGTCGTGGTGAAAATGCTCCCCTTCGACAACAAGAGTGAACTCCAACTGGTGATCGACATGCCGGAAGGGACGACGCTTGAAGAGACCGCACGGGTCACGCAGGCACTGGGACGATACGTGAAGACGATACCGGAAGTGCGGGATTATCAGGCCTATGTCGGCACGGCGTCGCCTTTTAACTTCAGCGGACTGGTCCGTCACTATTATCTACGGGAGCAACCTCATGAGGCCGACATTCAGCTCAATCTGGTCGCGAAGCATGAGCGAGCCGCACAAAGTCATGAGATCGCTCAACGGATTCGTCCACCGGTGCAACAGATCGCTCGTGAATACGGAGCGAACGTGAAGATTGTCGAAGTGCCGCCGGGGCCGCCTGTGCAATCAGTTCTGGTGGCGGAAATTTACGGTCCCGATTACGGCAGGCAACTCGCTGTAGCTCGCGAGATTCGAACGCTGTTCGAATCCACGCCAGGAGTGGTCGATGTGGATGATTATATTGAGGCGGATCAAGTGAAATACGTCTTCGCGGTCGATCGAGCGAAAGCGGCCCTCGCCGGTATTCCATCCGAGGAAATTGTGAACACACTGCGTATGGCGCTCCAGGGGACAAAGGTTGGGCTGGTCCATATTCCTCAAGAAAAGAGTCCAGTTCACATCGTGCTCCGCCTGCCGCTCGCCGAGCGAACCGGCCTGGAGCATCTGGGCGAGATCGGGCTGCGGACGAGTGGTGGAAGCATCGTCCAACTGTCAGAATTGCTCAAGATTGAGCAAACAGTCCAAGACAAAGCAATTTATCACAAGAACCAAAAGCCGGTCGTCTATGTGGTCGCGGATGTCGGCGGCCCAGGAGCGGAGCAAGCGGAAAGTCCCGTGTACGGTGTCCTCGGAGTAGGGAAAAAGCTGGAAGAGTTTCGACCGGCGGAAGGATATCAGATCGAGCAGTCTTATGCCTCGCAGCCGTGGTCGGAAGAGAAGATCGCCATGAAGTGGGATGGGGAATGGCACATCACGTATGAAACATTCCGCGACATGGGGATCGCGTTCGCCGTGGCTATGTTGCTGATCTATCTCTTGATCGTCGGGCAGTTCCAATCGTTCATGACTCCGTTGATCATCATGGCTCCTATCCCGCTCACGCTGATCGGCATTCTGCCCGGGCATTGGCTGACTGGATCGTACTTCACCGCCACGTCCATGATCGGCTTCATCGCGCTGGCCGGCATCATTGTGAGGAACTCCATCCTCCTGGTCGATTTCATTCAGCTGCAAGAACGGGCGGGTGTTGCCTTGTCAGAAGCCGTCATCAAGGCCGGCGCGATTCGGACGCGTCCCATCGTACTGACTGCGGCGGCATTGATGGTGGGGGCCTTCGTCATCATTCTCGATCCCATCTTTCAGGGACTGGCCGTCTCGCTGCTCTTTGGTGTCGGCGCTTCGACATTGTTGACCCTCGTCGTGATTCCAGTCCTGTACTACCATGTGATGGGGAGGCCACGAGGATCAAGTTCCGAGGGTAATCACGCGACGCTAGGAAACGGAGAGGTGCCATCCCTCGCCGCGAACGGTCACGGGTAGTTCTACCTTCGTGTAGCGGTTAGAATTTTGAAAGAGGCAGCTGCGATCGGGACGCGACTGCGGAGAAGCTAGGGATTGGCCTTGGTTTGGTCGATTCCCTTACTAGGAACGAGAGTTGTTTTTCATGATGAGCGTCCACGCTCTTGTTCGGCCGTGACTCCAGGCCTAGAATTGGAGGCTGGCCTATGCCCTCCAAATCCACAAAGAACAGTCCGAGCCGACGAGCTGTGCGTGGTCGAACCAGCACGCGCCCGCACTCCGGCAAGATCAAGCCGAAGGAAGACCTCTTCGACAAGGCTTTTCGTTTAAGTCCCCACCCGATCGGCATCACGGATCTGGACACCGGGCGCTGTCTCGATATCAACGACGCCTGCCTCCAGATCTATGGATTTCAGCGACGCGAGGTGATTGGGAAGACGACGCTGATGTTGGGGATCTGGCCTGATCCTCAAGAACGGGCCAAGTTGATCGCTCGACTTCGATCGGAAGGTTCGGTCAGGAATGCCGAAGTGTCGATGCGGATGAAGAATAAAGACCTGCGTCACTTCCTCATCTCAACCGATCTGATCACCCTCAACGGAAAACGATGTTTGCTGACGATCGGCAGCGACATCACCGAACGCAAACAAGCCGAGGGAGCACTGCGCGAGCTCAACGAGCTGCTCGAACAGCGAGTCGCCGAACGCACGGCGGCCTTGTGCACCGTGCAGGCGAGACAACAGCTACTATTACAATCCACCCCGATGGTACTCTATGCACGCCGAACCACCGGTGACTTCAGCACGACGTTCATCAGCGAGAACATCGTCGATCAACTCGGCTACAGCCCACATGATTTTGTGGAACATTCTGACTTTTGGGTCACCCGTCTTCATCCCGATGATCGTGCTCAGGTGCTTGCCAATCTTTCAACCGCGCTTGAGCAGGAGCGGCATGTCTATGAATACCGATTTCGCCATCGGGACGGGAGGTATCGCTGGTTGCACGATGAGGTGCGCATCCTTCACGATCAGGCTGGCGCACCGATTGAGCTCATCGGTTTCCAGATCGACATCAGCAGGCGCAAGCGAGCCGAGGAGGAATTGCGTCGGCATCAGACGAAACTGGAGAAGCTGACCTCGAAACTGCTCATGGCGCAAGAACTCGAACGACAACGCATTGCGCGCGACCTGCATGACGATGTCACGCAACGTCTTGCGAGTCTGGCGGTCGATGCCGGCTCGCTCGAACGATTGTGTCAGTCGAAGCCGGACCTGTTGCCGTACTGTCGGAGTCTTCGAGAAGCAGCCGAACGGCTTGCGGATGACGTCCACAACTTCTCCTATCGGCTCCACCCCTCCAGCCTGGAACATTTGGGCCTCGAAGCGGCAATTCAGGATCATACCCACGAGTTCGCACAGCGCACGGCGCTTGCCGTTCGGTATGTCGCGCGAAACGTGCCGAAAGCGATCCCCATCGAGATGGCTAACTGTCTCTATCGCGTGACGCAGGAATCTCTCCAAAACGTGCTGAAGCATGCCGAAGCCTCGATCGTCGTGGTGCGACTGCTTGGGACCTCTAACGGAGTCGGGGTCTGCATCCTTGACGATGGGAAAGGATTTGAGGGGAAGGAAGCCTCCAGTCGGGGGCTGGGACTTCTCAGCATGGAGGAACGGATTCGTTTGGCGGAGGGCACGTTCTGCATACGCACGCGGCGAGGCGATGGGACAGAAGTGCACGCATGGGTGCCGCTTCCCGATGTCCGACAGAAGGTGGCTCCATGACGCAAGGACCCCGAGCGAGCAACCGATGCTGATCCAGATCCAGATGTGAGCACAACAATGAATGGAGTGACGCCGAGGCCGCGGGTACTCTTAGCCGACGACCACAGCTTGATGCTCGCCGGTCTGCGACGGCTTGTTGAAGAGACCTGCGAGGTCGTCGGCGCGGTAGAAGACGGCCGGGCACTGGTAGAGGCGGCTCAGCGCTTGGAGCCCGACCTGATCCTTCTGGATATCAGCATGCCGTTGCTCAACGGTATTGACGCCGCGCGTCAGATCCAGAAGCTCCATCACTCGGCCAAGCTTATTTTTCTGACTATGCATACGAGCCCGAGCTATGTGACGGAGGCATTCCACGTCGGTGCGAGCGGCTATCTCCTGAAGCGGTCAGCCCCCATGGAGCTGCCGCTGGCGATTGAGGCCGTGCTGAAGGGGCAGCAATATTTGACGCCCTCGATCACCAAGCCGGTGCTTGCGCAGACGATGGAGCGGGAAGAGGCACCGGCGCTCAAAGGTTCCGCAGTAGCACTCACTCCGAGGCAGCGTGAAGTCTTACAGCTAATCGGCGAAGGCAAGGGGACTAAAGCGATCGCCTCACTGCTCCATGTGTCCGTGAAAACCATCGAATTTCACAAGACCTGCCTCATGAAGCAACTGAACCTGCACACGACGGCGGAATTGATGCGCTACGCCATTACGCAGGGCCTCGCGAGTGACCAACTGTAACCTCTCCCGTAGTCCTATAGACTATCGCGATAGAAGATCGTCGACATGGTTGCGTCCAGTGGCTGGACGGATCTTGATTCCTGGACGGCGCGGGAATGTTTCCCTGCGGCCACACACACCTCGTTGAGGCTCCAAAAGAGCCGTTCGGCCATCCTCTTCTGTCCCGGTGTACACGGGAGATGAACTCTTAAGTAGCCGATAGGTTCTCTCCGACTACAGACCCGGCAAGAATCTCATCGAAAACTAGGTCACTTACTAGTTCATAAGGAGTCCTATTTGTTCTAGGGTGTCAAGTCGAAACACAAGGAGGAGACTCCATGGACACGACAACACTCATTGGTCGAGTCAAGACCACCTTGGAGCAAGTGGGTACGGACTGTTCGCTGGAAGAAATGATGGACCTCTGTCCTGATTTGACTTGGAATTAGATGTTTCTCGCCATCGATGACTTGAGTAGAAGGGGAGAAATGCAGGTGACGATGGAAGCCGACAGGACTTACAGGGTACAGGTCCGTCGTGCTGAGGCGAGCTAGAGCCTGAGTATGCGCGTACAGGAGGAGTCCGCTCATCTACAGGAGTTGAGATAATTCCCGGTGGGAACGGAGGTGTCCATGTACATCCAGGTGCTTCAGAACACTGAGGAAGAAAGCGGCACGACCACCCCCAACAGGGTATGCGCTCATCAGCGTCTTATTGATGATATTTTGACCAGAGGTGGAAAACGCACGGGCAAGGTTCGTTGTCTTGAATGTGGCACTGAGATCGACGACCCATATCGCGATCAGAGATAACTGCTTGTTTGAAGGAAGCGATCCTATTCCAATGTCGTATCACCTTCTTCAAGAATAGGTTGATGATTCTTCTGAGGAAAGCACCAGATGAACCAATAGGAGTGCCGTATGTCGATAGGTTCAGTCTCTCATGCGCCGAGTTCCGTCGCTGACCGGACGAAGCTGAGATCTATTCGCGTGCTTCTGGTGGATGACCACTTCCTCGTCCGTCAAGGATTACGGAAGTATCTGAGCCATCATCTCGATATTGAATTGGTGGGTGAGGCCACGGATGGGGAAGAGGCGGTGAAGCTGACAGACCTGCTCAAGCCCGATGTCGTCGTGATGGACATTCACATGCCGAGAATGAACGGTATCGAAGCGACAGAATCCATCATGCGAAAGTATCCTCACATGCCGGTCATTGGCCTCTCATTTTACATCGGAAATGGAAATCGAGAAGCGTTCTTGGATGCCGGTGCCTGCCTCTTGCTCGAAAAGGGAACGGCGCATAAACATCTGCCTCATGCGATTTATCGGGCGGTCGACAAGAACCTCGATGTCGGCTCGCCCGGTCATTGTTCCCGCGCATAGCGGAAGAGCCGCCAAAAGGGCGCGCGGACTTCTCCTCAAACTCCACACATCTATCCCCTGACCTGTTGCCTTTGTGACAGTGTGGATTTTCACTCTGTCGCCAATTGCCCCCTGGATGCCAGGCATCGTTTGCCTCATGGCCCAGGTCAATGGCGAGTTCACATGATGAAGTCGGCTGGTAGTGGGTCAGTTGGGATTCAGTTACGTTACCGCATGTAAAATTTGCAATTGATGTTTTATTGAGGCCGGGCTCGATGGCGAGATGTTCACTATTGACCAGTCCTTCTTTGACGAACATGCGATCATGTTGTTCTAAAATTGCCCACTGTCGGGAGCGGGTCCTGACCGCCCCATAGCAAGCAGGGAGGCGCTGTTCAGCGGACGAGGTCGTGGGCTCTTCGATTAGCCTCTCAGAAGCTGAAGATGATTATGAAACGACAACAGACGGAGGTGCCCATGGAACCTCATATTGAAAGCCAGACACTTGAGCTTCCAGGGGATACAGCGCCGACAACGAATTGCACACACGGGCGGCTCATCGATGATGTCCTGACAAAGATGGGGAAGCGAACCGGCCAGGTTCGTTGTCTGGAATGTGGCGCGATCTTTGCTGACCCCTATCAGGGAAATAAGTAATGAAGCTGGTTAGGCGAGAACCTGATTGACTACGCTCCATAACATACCCAGTCGTCGGCTTGATGAAGGAGCTTTCATACGTGACACCAGCATGACGGTTGTGCCGCTTACTATAGCGGTGATCAGCCGTCAGTATCTCATATGGCTCGGATTACAGAGCATATTCGAGCGCGCAGAGACCCCCCGGATTCTGATGCACCTGCACCCACGGATGATGCCTGACGCGCTACGGGTAGAGCAGCAGCCAGACGTGTTCCTCCTCGATCTGGAGACCCAACGGGACGCTGTCGGCCTGATCAAACAGATTCGGGAGTCGGCCCCGAACAGCAAGATTGTGTTGTTGGGCGGATTCGAGGAGCAGGAAGGTATGTGTGAAGCCTTTGCCTACGGCGTCGATGGCGTGATCCTGACGGTTCAACCGCCGGAGGTTGTGTTGGCCACAATCGAGGCCTTGTATCCTCCCGGGAAGACCCGTGGGCAGGCCGAACGCCAAGAGACGGAGTGTGGAGGAGATCGGGGAAAAAGGTCCGTGCAGAAGGTTGCTTTGGAAACACAGCTGCCTTCGTGGCCAGATGACGTGACTGTGCGCGAACACGAGGTGATCCGATTGCTCTGTCAGGGCCTCTCCAATAAAGAGATCGCCTTCCGGTTGTCGATTGCCCACAGTACGGTGCGGCACCATCTGACGAACATTTTCGAGAAGGTCGGCGTGTCCAATCGGCAGAAGCTCCTGATCCACACGCATCAGTTCCGCGCCACCCAAGGGCGATCGCCAGTGCGAAGTCTAACTGTGCACCCAGTAATCTTTGATGACCCTTCCCGGGGCGTCAAGTGATCATCCCCAGGCTGGCGCCTTTTGCGACAAGGGTGTTTCTGGTGCTGTCGCAACTTGCCCCTCAGCGCCGTCAGCTTCTCTCGTGACAGAACGCCTGTAAGTTCTGATTTTTCTAGTGCCTCCAGGAGGTTGCCGCGAGACCTTTCTGTGGCAGTCCCTTTGCAATCTCCCCAAGAGTTTGAAAGTAACAACATGTCGTTCCGATTCGGCATAGATTATCGCAGCATTGCGAGGGGATGGCTTCTGCCACCCGCCAGGACGGTTTTCCTCGTGGGGACGATCACGGGTCTGTGGATGCCCAGGAGTCAAGGAACAACCTTCCTGAGTTGGAGCTCAGCCTACACGACGCCATTGAAGCCAGCAACCTCAACGTGCGGCTGTTGAAAGAGCGTATCGCAGCGGCGTAAGCGACATTGAATACGAGATATGGTCAATCCGATACATCGTGCGGAGTGACAAACCTGGTACCGGTTGGATTTACAAGGATGAATCCAGACTTGTTGCGGATGATTCAGGATTGAGGATCGAGTCAAATGACTAAGTTGGGTCCATGTCGAGTGATTCACATGAGCGCAAGGTCGATCCTCATGCCGTTCCTGATCGGAGCAATTGTGCTTGCTGTTCTTGGCCCGGAGCCGTCGCGTGCAGCAGGGCAGGGGCTACCTCCTCCTGAACTTCGCCTCAGTCTCCACGATGCGATTCAAGCCGCCATCGACCATAATGTGAACGTACGGTTGTTGAGAGAACGGATCGCAGCGGCGCAGTCGGCAGCGAACACGAGTTTGGGGGTCTTGTTGCCGAATGTCTCGGGCCATGCGAGCTGGCGCAACCAAACGATCAACCTCGCCGCATTCGGCCTCCCTCAAGACAGACTCGGGGCTCTTGGACTATCGGGAAGCGTGACACAACCCTTCGATGTCTACGATGCGCGGGCCAGCCTGGTTCAGAACATCTTCAGCTTGAGTCTCATTCAACGATGGCGTGCGGCGAAGTCGGGCGTGGAGGTGGCAAATCTGGAAGCCGAAGTGACGAAACGTGATGTGATGGCCACGGTGGGCTTGTTGTACATGGAGGCAACCAGAGGGGCGGCGGCCGTGAAGGCGCGTCAGGCGGATATGGAGCTTAGTCTGCAACTGCTGAAGTTGGCCCAAGATCGAAGGAAAGCCGGCGTGGCAACCGGGCTCGATGTCACCCGCGAAGAAGTCCAGCTCGAAAATACCCGCCAACGACTTCTCGTTGCGGACAATGACCATGAAAGTGCGAAGCTGAACCTGATTCGGGCGTTGGGGATTGATTTCGATGTGCGATTGACGTTGACCGATGAGCTGGCGTTCGTCGAGGTGGCTTCTCAGACTCCTATCGATGCACTCTTGGCCGCCCAAGAGAAGCGCACCGAACTGAAAGCACAGATCACGCGCCAGAAATTGGCGGCTCTCAGCCTCAGCTCCATCACGAGTGAACGGATCCCCTCGTTGTCCCTGAACGGCGATTATGGCTGGATCGGGCTGAAGCCGGACGAGGCGCTCGCGACACGCTCAATTGGCCTTATGCTGTCGGTGCCGATTTTCGACGGAGGTCAGAGGGAAGGACGCATCTCGGAGACCCGCAGCCGTGTGAGGCAGGAGTCGATCCGGATGGAGGATCTGTCCGATCAGATCACCCTCGAAGTCCGCCATGCGCTGCTCACGCTCGACTCGTCCACCCAACAGGTCTCGGTCGCCGAGAAAGGGATCGAGCTGGCGCTGAAGGAACTGACCTTCGCACGAGACCGATTCGCCGCCGGCCTCGCCACCAATATCGAGGTGACGAATGCCCAGACCTCAGTGGCGCGTGCTCGTGACAATCTGATCGAAGCCCTCTTCCGATTCAATGCCTCTCGCATCAACTTGGCTCGGGCGAAAGGAGAGCTGGAGCAGATCTTTTGAGTGGAATCATGTCCGGATCAGTCACCTGCTCATCATGAAAGCCTCTCGTACGTATCTCATCACTGCCGTTGTCGTAGCCCTGCTGGCTATTGCCGCGTTCGTTCTGCTTGACCGGTTCGTCTGGAACCCAGGGTTGCCAGAGGGATTGATCCAAGCAAATGGACGGATCGAAGGCGATCACGTGACGGTGTCCAGCAAATTTCCTGGACGCATTCAGCAGTTGCTGGTGCGAGAGGGCGCTACGGTGACGGTAGGCCAGGTGCTGATTCGACTTGATGACAGTCAGATACAGGCACGGGCCGATCAGGCCAGACACGCGGCAGAGGCGCATCAGGCACAGGTGGAGGCGGCACACATGACACTGGCCGTCCTCAATCTTGAGGTACCGCTGGCGATTGAACGAGCCGATGCGCAAGTGGCCAAAGCGAAGGACGCAGTGAGCAAGGCTGTATCGGTGGAACGAGAGGCGCGCAGCGACGCCCGACGGTTCCGGGAGCTCTCGGAGAAAGACGAGGCTTCGCTCCAGCAGCGGGATCAAGCCACCATGCGATGGGAAGTCGCCCAGAAAGACATTGCCTCAGCACGGTCTGCGCTGATCCAAGCAACCAAAGAACTGGCCCAGGCGGAACTCGGATGGAAGCGGATTCTCGCGAAAGAGTTGGATGTCAACGCGCTCGAACGGCAACGCGATCAAGCGGACGCGGTGCTCAACGAGGCCGAAAGCGTACTGAAGGACCTAACGATCACGGCTCCCACGAGTGGGACAGTCACCACCCGCATGGTCGATGAGGGTGAAGTGGTTGCAGCCGGGGCGCCGTTGCTCGAACTCGTTGATCTCGACCGTCTGTATCTCAAAGTCTACGTGCCCGAAGTACAAATTGGGAAGTTACGACTCGACCTGCCGGCCCGCATCTTTACCGATGCTTTCCCGGATCAGCCGTTCGATGCGACCGTGCGCTACATCGCCTCCAAAGCAGAGTTCACCCCGAAGGAAGTGCAAACGCCGGATGAACGGGTGAAGCTCATCTATGCAGTGAAGCTCTACCTGACCGCAAACCCAGATCACCGACTGACGCCGGGGTTGCCGGCCGATGCGATCGTGCGCTGGAAAGAAGATGTGGTGTGGGCGAAGCCGAGAGGCTAGGACGAGCAGGGAGCCTTTGTGCTCGCTGAGCGCGCACGATCAGAATGTGCTCGCTCAATGCGCGCAGTAAAAGGTCCCCCGCTCGTCCTACCCGGAAGAGAGTGAAAGAAATGAGAACCGGAGCTTCATCTCAGTACTCAGCGCTCAATTCTCAGCACTTTGACACCGTCGTCAGTGTGTCCGGATTTGTGAAGCGCTACAAGAAGCATGTGGCGGTGCAAGGCGTCGATATGGAAATCCTCAAGGGTGAGATCTATGGCTTGATCGGTCCAGACGGAGCTGGCAAGAGCAGCTTGATGAAAGCGATTGCCGGTGTGCTGACCTATGACGAGGGAACGGTCGAGGTCTTTGGTACGCTGGTCGATTCGGAACGAGCTGCGGAGCGAGTGAAGCAACGAATCGGCTTCCTGCCGCAAGGGTTGGGGTTGAACTTATACCCTGACCTCTCGGTCGAGGAGAATATCGACTTCTTTGCGCGACTGCGATTGGTACCGGAGCGTGATCTCATTGAGCGAAAGACGAGGCTGCTGGCTATGACTCGACTCGATAAGTTCCGCGATCGGGCGATGAAGAATCTGTCGGGCGGCATGAAACAGAAGCTCGGTCTGATCTGTACTCTTATCCACGAGCCGGAGCTGGCGATTTTGGATGAACCGACCACCGGCGTGGACCCTGTCTCGCGCCGGGACTTTTGGTCAATTCTTGCCGAACTACTTCAAGAAAAAGGTATGACGGCGTTGGTCTCCACGGCTTACATGGACGAGGCCTCACGGTTTCATCGGTTGTCGTTTTTGTCGAGCGGCAAGGTGGTGGCATCAGGAAGCCCGACAGAAGTTCAGGCGCTGGTCCCTGGCTCGATGGTGACCTTTGAAGCGACGCCGCAACTGGATGCGATTGCCCGGGTCAAGACAGGGTCCAGGCAGGTCGAGGCGTTGGGCCCCCTGCTTCGTGTCTTCAGGGAGGAGACGGTTCCCGCTGCCGCAGCCCAAGCGATCACATTGAGTCTGGGTGATATCACGCCCCTGCACCTACGCGTGGATGAGCCAGAACTTGAGGACGTCTTCGTCGCGCTCTTGCTTCGGCAGGCCGGCCAACTACTGTCCACTGAGTGGCCTCCCGTCACAGTCCTGCCGGCAAATCACGGGTTGGCCATCGAAGCCAAAGGGCTGGTCCGCGATTTCGGAACCTTCCGCGCGGTGGACCGCGTCAGCTTTCAGGTGAAGCCAGGAGAGATTTTCGGTCTGCTCGGGGCCAACGGTGCAGGAAAGACGACCGTCATTAAGATGCTGACCGGCATCACGCCGCCGACCGGGGGAGAAGGCTGGGTGGCGGGGGCGGAGATGAAGACCGCGGGCGGGGCCATCAAGGAGCGAATCGGTTACATGTCTCAAGCCTTCTCGCTCTATCTCGATCTGACGGTCGTGGAAAACATTCGTCTGTTTGCCGGGATCTACGGACTGGACGCGAACGCAACAGACCAGCGGCTCAAATGGATCGTGTCGATGGCAGGCTTGAAGGGATATGAGTCAAGCTTGACGAGCCGATTGCCGATGGGGGTGCGCCAGAGGCTGGCGCTTGGCTGCGCCCTCGTCCATCAACCACGCGTCCTGTTTCTGGACGAACCAACCTCCGGTGTCGATCCGATTGGCCGGCGGCATTTCTGGGACATCCTGTCGAGGCTTGCTCGGGAAGAAGGGGTCGGAATTCTGATCACTACCCATTATATGAGCGAAGCTGAACATTGCGACCACCTTGCGCTGATGTATGCAGGCCGGATCGTGGCGGAAGGGTCTCCGGGCGACATGAAGCGCCAGGTTGAGAAAGAAGCCGGACAACTCCTCGAAGTGGCGACGGATCAACCAGGGCAGGCCTTGCGTCGAGCGACGCAGGCAGGATTCTCCGGTGCCGCGCTTTTTGGAACGAAAATCCACTTGCTTTCACTCGATCCCCCTCAGGATGAAGCGCGGCTTCGCACGGTCCTGTCATCCGACGGCGTGCATGTCCAAGATGTACTTATCCGTCCCCTCAGCCTCGAGGACGTGTTCGTGTACCGAGTGATGCTGGTGGAACGGCAGGAACAAGCGACGGTGAAAGGGGCGGCGGCATGAATGTTCGCCGTGTCGCAGCCGTGGCCTTCAAAGAGTGGCGCGAGGTGACTCGCGACCGGATATTTCTGCTTCTGGCCTTCTGCATGCCGGCAGTCTGGATGTTTGTGTTCGGCTATGGCCTTGTCCTGGACGTGGAAAACATCTCCTTCGTGGTGGTGGATCGGGATCACAGTTCACTGAGCCGGGACTATCTGTACCGCTTTTACCAGTCGCGGTATTTTAGCTTTCAAGGAGAACTCGCAGGCGAAGGGGAAGCCGATGCCTGGTTGAAAAGCGGGACAGCCAGAGCTGTGATTATTGTGCCGGAGAAATTCCAGGAGCGTCTCCTGTCGGGACAGCCAGCCGATGTCCAGACCCTCATCGACGGTACATTCCCCCTTCGCGCGGATATTACGAAGGGCTATACCATTGCGATCAACAACGCCTACAACGTGGACCTGCTGGCAGATCACCTGGCGCGGACCCGAGGTCTGTCACGCGATGAGGCGCTCCGGCGTACGCATCCGCTTGGGCTCGAAGTGCGGTATCTATACAATGAAGAGGTCCGCAGCACTTGGTCGACTGTGCCCGCGCTCATCATGTTTTCGCTCATGGTATCCTCTCCTCTTTTGACTGCGCTCGGCGTGGTTCGCGAGAAAGAAACCGGCTCGATCTACAACATCTATAGCGCCACGGTCAGCCGGATGGAGTTTCTGGTCGGTAAGCTCGTCCCGTACGTCATGATCTCCTTGATTAATGTCGTGGTCTTGTGGCTGATGGCTGTTCTCCTGTTTGCCGTGCCGTTTAAGGGTAGCCTGCTGTTGTTTCTCGCGTCGTCTATCCTGTTCATACTCACGAGTACCGGGATCGGCCTCACCGTGTCTTTACTGGTGAGTACGCAGCAGGCCGCACTGATCATCACGGTGGTGGTGAGTACGGTCCCCACGATCCTCTTCTCCGGGCTGATCGTGCCGGTATCCTCCCTCAGTCAAGCCGCGCAGTTCCAGGCACATCTGTTTCCCGGCATGTACTACACCAACATCGTCAGAGGAACGTTCCTCAAGAATGTCGGTCCCGCGGTCTTGTGGCCGGATGTTCTGGCTCTCGCCGTCTACGCGGCGGTGCTTGGAACCATCGGTTATCGATTGTTCACCAAGAGACCGAGCGTATGAGAGTGTCCGATCGCCTCACGGTCTGGTGTCGACGGATCGCAGTCATGACCCGCAAAGAACTGCTGCAGTTGTTCCGTGATATCCCACTCATGGCATTTCTCATTTATTCGTTCACGTTGTCTGTGTACGTCACCGGAAATGGCATTCAGACGCAATTGAAGAATGCCGGGCTGCTGGTATCCGATGCCGATCGAAGCGTTTCATCGCGCGAATTGATCTCTCGATTTCATTCCCCGTATTTCCGTTTCGACGGCGAACTGACCCACCCGAACGAAGGATTTGTGAGGCTGGACCGAGGTGGGTCCATGATGGTGTTGGATATTCCCACCCGCTTTCATGAGGCGTTGGTATCGGGCGAGTCGACCGCGGTGCAATTGTTCGTCGACACGACAAACTCGCCGCAAGGGCTTTCGGCCGCCGGCTATGCCGCTCGTATCGTGGGACAGTTCAGCCAAGAACTGATCATGACACGAAATGGCCAGACGGGTTCGTCTTCGACGACTGTGCCGATGATCCTGAGCGACCATCGCGTCTGGTTCAATCAAGACCAGAACGAAACATGGTTCGAATCCATCTCGCACCTGTTGCGGATGATCACGATTTTTGCGGTGTTGCTGCCGGCGGCGGCGTTGGTACGAGAGAAGGAGCGCGGCACGGTGGAGCAACTTCTGGTGTCGCCGCTGACACCGGCGCAAATTATGTTACCTAAAGTCGTGGCAATGACATTGGTGATTCTTGGCGCAACAGCGGTGGCCTTGTTCGGAGTCATGCTTCCCGTATTCAGTGTGCCGATCAGAGGAAGCGTCGCACTGCTGTTCCTCTTGACGGCTCTCTTCATCGTGGCCACAGCGGGGATAGGGGTGTTTGCATCGACCGTCACGAAAAATCAGGCGCAGGTGGGGATGATGACGTTGCTCGTGGTTGCCCCCATGCTGTTACTGTCCGGGATTTTCACACCGCTGGAGACGATGCCCGTCTGGGTGCGCTATCTGATGGCACTGTCCCCGCTTCGATATTTCATCGAAATCGCGACCGGCATTCTGTTGAAAGGTATAGGGCTCGAGATGTTATGGAGTCAGGCCCTGTCGATGCTGGCGTTGGGTGTATCGCTGTTCGGCTTCGGCATGTGGCGGTTTCGGAGACAGTTTCAGTAACGACTGTATCAGCCTCAGCGACTAGGTTTTAATGATTGTGAGTGCAAGGTGGGACTAAGACCAGCAGGAACTCTTCACGACGATCATGACGCGATTGGAGTCATCGCCAAAGTGCGTGGCCCTGTCGTCGACATCTCGTGCGATCGGCTACCTCCCCTGCACCAAGCATTGTGCTCAGCGATGGACCATGAGACATACATTTTCGAGGTCTATCAACATCTCGACGAGCGCCACGTGCGTGCCATCACCTTGCACCGGACAAGCGGACTCCGTCGTGGCATGCCTGTGTTCGATACGGGAGCGCCCGTGCACGTTCCCGTGGCTCCCGATTGCCTCGGCCGGGTCTTGAACGTTTTTGGGGAACCCTTGGACGGGGGACCGTCTCTCGCGACCCGTGAGTTTCGCAACATTCTGGGCAAGCCGGCGCCGCTCCACGAAACGAAACCTGTAAGTGGAATTCTTGAAACCGGCATCAAGGTGATGGATCTGCTCTTTCCCTTCATCAGAGGCGGCAAGACCGGATTGTTTGGGGGTGCCGGGATTGGGAAGACCGTACTTCTCGCGGAGTTCATGCACGCCATTGTCGCGCTGCACCGCGGCGTGTCCGTGTTCGCCGGGGTCGGTGAGCGGATTCGGGAAGGGCACGAACTCTGGCATGAGATGCAGAAAGCCGGAGTCATGCCGCAGACGACGCTGATCTTTGGTCAGATGGACGAGTCCCCTGGGGTTCGGTTCCGGGTGGGGTTGGCTGCCGTGACCTATGCAGAATATTTTCGCGATACGCTCCAGAAGGACGTGCTGTTTTTAATGGACAACGTGTTTCGCTTCGTTCAGGCAGGCAGTGAAATCTCCGGTCTGCTTGGGCGAATGCCGGCGACAGTGGGATACCAGCCGACCTTGACGACAGAAGTCGCGGAGTTGGAAGAGCGCATTATCTCGACCACGAAGGGTGCGATTACCTCCGTACAAGCCGTCTACGTTCCGGCCGACGACATGACTGATCCAGCCGTGAGCGGCATTCTGAATCACCTGGACACGCTCGTGATCCTGACACGCGCTCAGGCCAGCAAAGGAATCTATCCAGCCGTGGACCCGCTGCAATCCACGAGCAAACTGATGGATCGTCACTTTCTCGGAGATCGGCACTATCGAATTGCCGTAGGAGTGAGGGAGCATCTTGCGAGGTATCGGGAACTCGAAGATATCCTCACCATGCTCGGCATCGGAGAACTGTCCGAGACGGACCGGCGTATCGTGGTTCGGGCCAGGAAGCTCCAGCGGTACCTGACTCAGCCGTTCCATGTCACCGGGGAACTGACCGGTATCCAAGGGGTATCAGTGCCCTTGGCCGACACGCTCCTCGATTGCGAGGCGTTCCTGCGCGGAGAGTTCGACGACGTGCCGGAAGATCGGTGTTACATGCGTGGCTCCATGAAAGGTGCGCAAGCATGAAGTCTTTCGTCCTCCATCTGCAGGACGCCACGCACTACGAGCGGATTGATCAGGTGGCGAGCTTCGTGGGGCAGGACGACTCGGGACTCTTCGGGATTCTTGCCGGTCATGCACGGATGATGACGGTGTTGGCTTTCGGACTCGCGCGTTATCGGACCACGGACGCCCGCTGGCATTTCCTGGCTGTGCCACGAGGTCTGCTCTATTGTGTCGACAACAACCTCTATCTGAGTGCCAGACGATACATCCGTGACGACGACTATGCCCAGATCAGCCAGGCACTCGAAGAACAATTGGTGACGGAAGAGGCCGCGCTGCACCGTATCAAGGACAGCCTGCATCGATTGGAGGAGGAAATGTTCAAGCGACTCTGGCGAATGGGCCGTGGGGAGTATGCCGCGTCATGAAAAGCGAGAATCAATTGAAGGAGGAGGTGACCAAGCAGATCCGCCGCATGAAGCAAGCGGAAGAAGACAGACCTACTCTGCTGAGACAGACCGTGTATCTGGGGACCTTGGGGTTGCTGTTTGTCGTGCCCGTGATCGTCGGTGCCTATGTCGGCCAATGGCTGGACAGTTTGGTCCCCGGGTATTCGATGCGCTGGACGCTGAGTCTGATTGTTCTCGGTGTGGGTATCGGCGCCATGAGCGTTTATTTGAACGTGAGGGAATAACGGATGGGATCGTCCGATCTGTTGACAGAGGCGGGGGTGCGGCTTGGACCGGTCGTGTTAGCGGAACCGGTCCTCACGACATGGGGCATCATGTTCGCTCTCATCGTGGGGTCTTGGATCGGAACGAGGCGGCTGAGCCTCGATCCTGGGCCGGTCCAAGTTGTCTTGGAAGGGTTGCTCGGTGCGGCGGATGAGGCGATTCGAGGCGTGCTGCCCGCACAGACGGCGCGGCTGCTGCCTTTCATTGCCACGCTCTGGCTGTTCATCATGGTGGCTAATCTGTCCGGTCTGATCCCCGGTGTCCACGCTCCGACCGGTGACCTGTCGACGACTGCGGCGCTGGCCGTCATCGTGTTTCTTTCGGTGCACTGGTTCGGCATCCGCTCAGAGGGCATCCGAGCGTATCTGCGTCACTATTTGGTTCCCATGCCGATCATGCTCCCGTTCCACCTCATGAGTGAACTCACCCGTACCCTCGCCCTTGCCATCCGGCTGTTCGGCAATATCATGAGTCTCGAAATGGCGGCACTGTTGGTGCTGCTCGTGGCAGGCTTTTTGGTGCCGATTCCATTGTTGATCTTGCACATCATCGAAGCGCTGATCCAGGCCTATATCTTCGGTATGCTCGCCTTGATCTATATCGCAGGTGCAATTCACTCACAAGAATCTAGAAAACCTCAAGCACAGGAGTGATCATGCGTGACATCAGCTGGTTTGCCCTTGCCTCGACAGTCGTTGCCGCGTTGGCTATTGCGATCGGAACCATGATTCCGGCGATGGCAATGGGGCGCGCCATCAGCCAGGCATTGGAAGCGCTGGCGAGGCAGCCTGAAGCAGAACGCTCGATAACCCGAGCGCTGTTTATCGGCCTCGCCATGATTGAGTCGCTGGCGATTTACTGTCTGGTGATCGTCTTGATCATTCTCTTTAGAAATCCGTTGCTCGAATACATGCTGAAGCCATGACCGATGGTTGGCGTACGCGTTCTACCGCTGTCCACGCGGGGAACTGAGGAGGGTGACCCGTGGAACTGGATTGGACGACGTTCATACTCGAACTGGTCAACTTTCTGGTCCTGATCTGGCTCCTTAACCGATTTCTGTATAAACCCGTACTGAAAGTCATCGCCCAGCGCAAGACTGCCATTCAAAAGACGCAGGCGGATGCAGAACAGATGTGGAGCGATGCGGAGACGTTACGGGGCCAATACGAGAATCGTCTCGCAGACTGGGAGCAGGAAAAAGACAAGGCTCGCGCAAAGCTGCGTGACGAAATCAGCGCCGAACGGAATCGGCAGCTGGACGCGCTTCGTACAGAACTCGATCAGGAGCGACAAAAAGCCGCTGCGGTCGAACAACGGCGGTTGAAAGATTTCACGCAACAGACCGAGATTTCCGCCATCGCACAAGGGGCAACATTCGCGAGTCGACTCCTGTCACGCCTGGGGGGGGTGGAGTTGGAACGAAGGATTATTGACTTGGTGGTGGAGGATCTTGCCGGTCTATCCCAGGACAAGATTCGAGCCATCCGGTCTGTGCCGGTCACGACAGGGCTTGCGATGAGGATTACGAGCGGGTATCCACTCGACACGACCCAGCGGAAGGTCCTCGGAGACGCCTGCCGAACGCTGATGGGACGCGAGGTGTCCTGCGAATTTCTCGAAGACAGGAATCTTATCGCCGGCTTACGGATCAGTTTTGGATCCTGGGTCCTTCGCGCCAATGTGCAAGACGAAATGAGCTTTTTTGCCGAATCGTCGCGCCATGCTTAGTCAATCAATCGCATCGAATCAGGTGCTGGCAGGTCAGGCCGTGTGGCTCCGTGACTATCGGTTCAGCCTGCGGGTCTCCGAACAAGGGATTGTCGTGTCGGTCGGGGATGGCATCGCTTGGATCGAGGGTTTGCCATCGGCAGCGATGGATGAAATCCTTGATCTCGAAGATGGCAGCCGCGCCATGGTGTTTCAGCTGGAAGCGCACATCGTCGGCGCCATTCTGCTCGAACAGACCGACCGACTGACTGCCGGTACGATCGCGCATCTGTCCGGCCGGCGCATGGGCATCCCGACCGGGGAGGCTCTGATTGGTCGAGTCATCGACCCCTTGGGAAATCCACTCGATGGATTAGACCATCCGGAATGTTCAGCCACTCGCCAGCTGGACATTCTTTCGCCACCGATTACAGCACGCGACTTCGTCCATAAACCGCTGTATACGGGAAACAAGATCGTGGATACGCTGATTCCCATCGGCAAGGGCCAGCGCCAATTGATCATCGGGGACAATGGGCTCGGGAAAAGCTCCTTAGCCATCGACGCAGTCATCAATCAACGAAACCAAGGGGTGCGCTGTGTCTATGTCCTGGTTGGTCAGAAGCGATCGAGCGTTGTTGACACGATCGAAACCCTTCGGCAGTCCGGTTCATTGATGTATACCGTGCTTGTTGTCGCAGAGGCGACGTCGCTGCCTGGCCTCAAATTCATGGCTCCGTTTGCGGGATGTGCTGTGGCGGAATCCTGGATGTGGGAGGGGCACGACACGCTGGTGGTGTACGACGATCTGACGATGCACGCGGAAGCCTATCGTGAGCTCTCGTTGCTCCTTCGGCGCCCACCAGGCCGAGAGGCCTATCCCGGCGATATCTTTTTTCTTCACTCTCGTCTGCTTGAACGATCGACCTGTCTTGCTCCGGCGCATGGGGGCGGCAGTATGACGGCCTTGCCGATCGTCGAGACGAAGGAGGGAGAAATCGCAGCCTATATTCCCACGAATCTGATCTCGATCACCGATGGACAGATCTATCTCGATAAACGACTCTTCGCGTCAAGCATTCTTCCCGCCATCGATGTGACGAGATCCGTGTCACGTGTCGGGGGGAAGGGGCAGCATCAGCGAATCAAAGAAAAGGCCGGGCGCATGAAGTTGGATTATCTCCAATTCCTCGAGTTGGAGGTCTTCACCAGATTCGGATCGCGTCTTGAGGCGTCGATGGAAGCGAAGATTGCACGGGGCCGTGTCCTGCGGGAATTGCTGAAGCAGGATAGGCTGGCTCCCCTGCCGATAGAGTTTCATCTGGCCTGGTTGACAGGATTTCAGCATGGTCTCTTCGATAAGGTTCCTGTGGCATCGATTCCTGCCTTGCTTGACTCTCTCGCGATGCGTGTGAGGGAGAGCGATCTCACGTTGGAAAGTCGTGAAGAAGAATGGATAGAAGCTGTGAGTCATTGGCTCGACCAGCACATGGCGCCATGAGCAAACGACGCGACATCGAGGATCAGATCCGCTCGCTCGGTGAGATCAGCGCTATCATGAGCGCCATGAAAAACCTCGCGCTGATGGAGATACAGAAGCTGACCCGGCTGTTGTCTGCGCAGGAACGCGTGGTGGCAAGCATGCAGGAGGCTGGTGCCGATTTTCTCATGTTTTACCCCGACGCGCTGCCGCCCACGGAGGGCGGCAGGCCACTCTATGTCGTGATCGGTTCAGAACGAGGGTTTTGCGGTGATTTCAATGAACAGTTGCTTGCACATACTCAAGGAGCGCTGCAGCTCATGGGAGGTAGAGGTCCAGTCCTCTTGACGGTGGGTCAAAAGCTGACAGCGCGGATTTCGGACGGTCAGTATGTACCGATATCCGTCGAGGGAGCGTCTGTTGCGGAAGAAGTCCAGTCGGTATTGATTCGGGTGATGGATCACATCCATGAGTCGCAGAGACAAGAACCATCAGCCCGACCTTTAACAATCACGGTCGTTTCGCATGCCTTAGAAACAGACGGTGCGTTTAGTCAAACCCTCCGACCATTCGAGCTGCTTCCTGGCAAGACAGCTCGTTTCGCGGATCCGCCGTTCCTGAATCTGCCCCCGCCTGTATTCCTAGCTGAGTTGATTGATCTCTACTTCTATTCCTTCTTACATAAGATCTTTTATAGCGCCCTTTTGGCGGAGAACCGTGCTCGGGTATCCCATCTGGAAGGCGCGATACAGCGGCTTGAAAAAGAAATATCAGGATTAGAATTGAAACGTAATATTCTTCGGCAAGAAGAGATTACGGAAGAAATCGAACTACTTATGCTGAGTGCGGAACAGCGCCGTGAACAATAATCCAGAATTCTGTAGTTGCAATAGGCGGTATGCCGAAATGTTACGATCCAGCCGAAAGAATCCCTGCCCAACCAGCAAAACAGGTTTTCACCAGGTTGAACTGCGGCGCAGTTCAGAATTGGCAACTCAAGGCTTTGAATGGCCGACCACGCATACTTCTCACATCCCAATCTTGACCTGTCGGAGTGGAACGTGCACAGATACTGAACTGTAAGAAGGAGATCCTGAGGTGATGGAATCAAAGTCCATGTTGCCTAAAGTGGGAATCGGGCGACGCTGCGGCGCGATCCAAGCCAATGTCGATCGGTACCGTGCGCTGATGAATGATGAATTGTATGAGGAACTCGTTGCGCTTGGGAAAGAGCTCGCGGGGGTCAAGATCTGCCATCTGAATTCCACGGCGGCGGGTAGCGTGGCGGCGTTATTAGCCCGGTACGTGCCCATGCTGCAGGCGCTGGGCATTCAAGCGGACTGGCGTCTGATTCACGGTGAGCTCGAATTCTTTGCCAGCACCAAGGCGTTTCACAATGCCCTGCAAGGTGGACATGACGAACTGCGAAAGCCCGAGCAGGAACTCAATCTATGTGTGAACAAACGCAGCACGAAGGCTTTGGGGAATGCTTACAAGAAGCACGTGGTGCAAACCATATGACAGACCGGCCCGATAACGTGCTGGTCGCCTATTTCTCGATGGAGATCGGCTTAGAATCCGGGATGCCGACCTATGCGGGAGGGCTTGGGGTGCTCGCCGGCGACACGATTCGTTCGGCCGCTGACCTCGAAGTGCCGATGGCGGCAGTGTCGCTGATCCACCGTCGCGGATACTTTTTCCAGCGGTTGGATGCGCAGGGGCATCAAAGTGAGGAAGCCGTCGCCTGGCCGGTCAATGATTTTGCGGAACGGATCGATGCGCAGGCCACGGTTGAGATCGAAGGTCGCACAGTCCATGTCAGGGCCTGGAGATACCGCGTCACCGGCGAGTCCGGCCATGTGGTTCCGGTGTATCTGCTCGATACCGATGTGAGCGACAACCAGCCCTGGGATCGAACGCTGACGGATGTGCTCTATGGAGGCGATGATCATTATCGCTTCTGTCAGGAAGTGGTCCTGGGGGTTGGAGGTTTCCGACTCTTGCGGGCTCTCGGGTACAAAAACATCCGCCGATTTCATATGAATGAAGGGCACGCCGCCTTGCTCGTCCTTGCGCTTGGCGAGGAGAAACTCGTCGCGCAGAACCAGGCGGATTCACTTTCCAACGAGTTGATCGAGACCATCCGTGAACAATGCGTCTTCACGACCCATACCCCGGTGCCGGCGGGGCACGATAAGTTTCCCGGGACGCTCGCGCGCCAGGTGCTCGGCGATCGGTGGTGGCAGCTGCTGAAGTCCTGTGGCGCTGGGGAGACACTCAATCTGACGCAAGTGGCGCTGCGGGGGTCTCGCTATGTCAATGGGGTGGCGATGAAGCATGGGGAAGTGTCGCACAGCATGTTCCCCGGCTACCCGATCCATTCCATTACCAACGGAGTGCACGCGATCACGTGGACCGCTCCATCGTTCCAGAAGCTCTTCGATGCCCATCTACCGGACTGGCGGCGCGATCAACTTTCACTGCGCTATGCCGTGAGTATTCCCGCTTCGGAGATCTGGGCGGCCCATGCGGAAGCCAAGCGCACGTTGGTCGAGCATGTGAATCGGGAAGCGAACGCGGGTTTTGATCGCGATGTGTTGACGATCGGATTTGCCCGCCGGTTTGCGGCCTACAAACGGGCCGGCCTGATCTTTCAGGATCTCGCACGGCTCCAGCAGATTGTCCGAGCCGCAGGACCGATCCAGATCGTCTTTGCCGGAAAGGCGCATCCGCACGACCGTGAGGGCAAGGACCTGATCGCGCATATTCATGCAATGCGGGATGCGCTGCATGGCAGCATCAACATGGCCTACCTGGCTAACTATGACATGGAGGTAGCCAAGATGTTCTGTGCCGGTGTGGATGTCTGGCTCAATACACCATTGCCGCCACTTGAGGCCTCAGGAACCAGTGGGATGAAAGCGGCCGTGAACGGAGTGCCAAGCCTGAGCGTGCTGGATGGCTGGTGGATCGAGGGTCACCTCGAAGGTGTGACTGGTTGGGCGATCGGCGATCGGGTGGAATCTTGCATGGAGCCGAGTGGGAATATGGACGCCTGCCATGCCGCGGCGCTATACGACAAACTGGAGCAAAAAGTCTTGCCCTGTTTCTACAAGGACCGTGAACGTTTTATCGAGATCATGCGGCAGGCCATTGCATTGAACGGTGGGTTCTTCAATACTCAGAGAATGATGGCCCAATATCTTCACAATGCCTACAGACTGGTTGGAGAATATGTTCGTCGGGGCTGAGGGTAGATCCATTGAGATGGAACCATCATGACAGAGTCTGCCTCGGCTTCTCATGCCGGCTCAATTTTGGTGATCAATGGAGGATCGTCGACGCTCAAGTTTGCCCTCTTTCGGGACGGGGCGATACCCGTCCGTGAGCTGTCCGGTTCGATCGACCGCATCGGGGCACCGGAAGCGACGCTTACGTGGACGAAGGATAGAGCCGCTACTGTCGAGCGCCAGCCGATCAAGGCATCCAACCACGTTGCCTGTATCGAACCGCTGTTATCCGCCCTCGGGAACAAAGCCGTGCAGAATCCACTGGTGGCGATAGGACATCGGGTCGTCCATGGCGGTCGGCATTATCGTGAACCGCACATGGTGACACCGGTTGTCATGGAGGAGCTGCAACGATTGAGCGCATATGATCCGGAACATCTTCCCGCTGAGATCGAATTGATCAAGGGCTTTGCGCAACGATATCCTCATCTGCCGCAAGTCGCCTGCTTCGACACCGCATTTCACCGCGACATGCCCAGGGTGGCATGTCTCCTCACAATTCCACGACGGTATGAAAAGCTAGGCCTCCAACGATACGGGTTTCATGGGTTGTCCTATGCTTTTCTGATGAGAGAACTGGAGCGGGTTGGGGCTCCCTATGAGGTCAAAGGCCGCATCATCCTCGCTCATCTTGGAAACGGAGCCAGTATGGCGGCGGTAAAGGCCGGAAAGGCGGTCGATACGAGCATGGGTTTTTCTCCCGCTTCCGGCCTGCCGATGAGCCGCCGATCGGGGGATCTCGACCCGGGGCTCGTTGCCTATCTGGCTCGGACAGAGGGCATGAGGGCGGAGCAGTTTCACAAGATGGTGAATACGGAATCAGGCTTGCTCGGGATCTCGGAAACGAGTTCCGACATGCGCGATCTCCTCAAGCAAGAGCAGGATGATCAACGAGCCGCCGAAGCGGTCGCGCTGTTTTGCTATCAGGCGAAAAAATGGATCGGGGCACTCACGGCGACGCTAGGAGGATTGGACACCCTGGTCTTCACAGCAGGCATCGGCGAACACTCACCAGTCATCCGCGCCCGCATCTGCGACGGCTTGGAATTTCTCGGCGTCGCGCTCGATACAGTGCGCAACGAGGCCGGTGAGGCCGTGATTTCTAGCGAAGGCAGTAGGGTGACCGTGCGAGTCATTCATACGGATGAAGAAAGTGAGATTGCCCGGTCCGTGCTGGAGATGATCGGAGCAAAGTCGTGACGAAGCAGTATGAGGGGACTATGCAACGAACAAAGCCGAAGATGTTGAATCAGGACCAACTAAAGAAAGTGGATGCCTATTGGCGAGCGGCCAATTATCTGTCGGTCGGACAGATCTATCTCTACGACAACCCGTTACTAAAGAAACCGCTCGCGCGGACTCAAATCAAGCCGCGCCTGCTCGGTCATTGGGGCACGACCCCGGGCCTGAATTTTATCTACGTGCATCTGAACCGGATCATCACACAACACGATCTCACTATGATCTATATCGCCGGTCCCGGCCACGGCGGACCAGGGCTTGTTGCCAATGCCTATCTCGAAGGCACGTACAGCGAAGTCTATCCGGACGTCTCGCAGGACGAGCAGGGCATGAAGCGGTTGTTCAAGCAGTTTTCGTTTCCCGGTGGCATTCCCAGCCACGTCGCGCCGGAAACGCCGGGCTCTATTCATGAGGGCGGTGAATTAGGCTACTCACTGTCACATGCTTATGGTGCGGTGTTCGATAATCCGGATCTCATCGCAACCTGCGTGGTCGGCGACGGGGAAGCGGAAACCGGCCCGCTCGCCACGAGCTGGCATTCCAACAAGTTTCTGAATCCGGTCATCGACGGGGTCGTCCTGCCGATTCTCCATTTGAACGGTTACAAGATTGCCAATCCCACGGTTCTGGCCAGGATCAGTCATGGTGAGCTGGAGCAACTGTTTCGCGGCTACGGCTACCGCCCCTACTTCGTCGAGGGCCGCGATCCGTCGAAGATGCACCAACTCATGGCCGCGACGCTCGACGCTGTCATGCAAGACATCCAACGAATCAAAACTGCCTCGCGCAAAGAGGGCACCCCAAAGCGCCCACTCTGGCCCATGATTGTGCTCCGAACACCCAAAGGCTGGACCTGTCCTCCACAGATCGACGGGAAGCGGACTGAGGATTACTGGCGTTCGCACCAGGTTCCCATGAGCGACATGGACAAGCCGGCACATGTGAAGATTCTTGAACAGTGGATGAAAAGCTACAAGCCTCAGGAACTGTTTGACAAGTCCGGGCGATTCAAGCCCGAACTCGCCGAACTGGCGCCCAAGGGTGATCGGCGCATGAGCGCAAATCCTCACGCAAACGGTGGGCTGCTGTTGAAAGATTTGCGGCTGCCGGATTTTCGTCGGTACGCTGTCGCGGTGAAAAGGCCTGGTGCCGTTGAAGCCGAGGCGACCCGCATCATGGGAGCGTTTCTACGGGACACGATGAAGATCAATATGGAGCACCGGAACTTTCGCCTCTTCAGTCCGGATGAGAACAATTCCAACCGTTGGCAAGACGTCTTGGACATCACCAACCGTGCCTGGATGGCAGAACGCCAGCCCTACGACGACCACCTGGCACCGGACGGCCGGGTGATGGAGATGCTCAGTGAGCACCAGTGCCAGGGGTGGCTGGAAGGCTATCTGTTGACGGGCCGGCACGGATTCTTTTCCTGCTATGAGGCCTTCATCCACATCATCGACTCGATGTTCAATCAACATGCCAAATGGCTCAAGGTCTGCAACCACATCCCGTGGCGACGACCGATTGCCTCGCTGAATTATTTGTTGTCCTCCCATGTCTGGCGGCAGGATCACAATGGTTTCAGCCATCAAGATCCTGGGTTTATCGATCACGTGGTCAACAAGAAAGCCGAGGTGATCCGGGTCTATCTGCCACCCGATGCCAATACGTTGCTGTCTGTCACCGACCACTGTCTGCGCAGTCGCAACCATGTGAACGTGATTGTGGCGGGCAAGCAGTCGGCGCCGCAATGGCTCGACATGGATGCTGCGGTGAAGCATTGCACAGCCGGCATCGGCATTTGGGAATGGGCGAGTAACGATCGGAATAGTGAACCGGACGTGGTCATGGCCTGTTGCGGCGATGTGCCCACGCTGGAAACGCTGGCGGCCGTCTCCTTGTTGCGGCGGTACTTGCCGGATGTGAAAGTGCGAGTGGTCAACGTGGTGGATCTCATGAAGCTGCAACCATCCGCAGAACATCCGAACGGATTGTCCGACAAGGATTTCGATGCCTTGTTCACGACGGACAAGCCGGTCATCTTCGCGTTCCACGGCTACCCGTGGCTGATCCACCGGCTCACCTACCGACGGACGAATCACAAGAACCTGCACGTGCGCGGGTACAAAGAAGAAGGGACCACGTCGACCCCGTTCGATATGGTGGTGATGAATGATCTCGACCGGTTTCATCTGGTCGCCGATGTCATCGACCGGATCCCACTACGCGGCTCGCGGGCCGACTATGCCAAGCAGGCTCTTCGTGACAAACGCATCGAACACAAGCAGTACATCGCTGAGCATGGTGAAGACATGTCGGAGATCCGTGAATGGAAGTGGAGTGGGAGCAGGAAGTCTGTCAGAAAGTAGCTTGATAAACACAAAAGGGGTCTGTCTCGTACAACAGCTTTTGAGAAAGCCTTGTGAGCCCAGCTAACCACCCACCAAAACACATGAATTTCCTCACTAAATATGCTATCGAAAGGGGCTGTGAACAGCGTACAGTGTGCCTCTTTCAAGAACATCACAGTGGAGGAAAGGAATGGGTCAGACTGTGCTGTGCGATCGATGGATTATCGGAGCATTTTCTCTTATGGTTCTGCTGGCAGGACAAGCCCATGCTGGCCATACAAATCACAAGGAGCCGGGTGACTCGGGGCCGAAGGAGTTGCTCGATTGTCGGTACGGACAAACCTACGAGAAAATCGACGGCGAAGCAGTCGGTGAAGCCTTTCCTTCCGACGACGTCTTCCGTCCCCTGTTGGCGGACCCCAAGCAGCCGCAGTTCTTTGCGACCTGGCGAGCGACCCGGTCACGTACCGACCGCACCACCTCCAACATCGGGTCGGTGGCGATCGGAGAAAACTTCGGCTTTTATACAAGGCGGGAAGGATGCAATGGATGGCAGATCAGCCTGCTCACCGGCATTTTTGCTCAATTCGACTTGGATGAAAAGAATGCCCAACTGATCAACACGGACTTCAATGTCGGCATCCCAATTACGTGGCGCTCAGGAAATTGGTCCGCACGATTGCGCTATTACCATCAAAGCAGCCACATCGGCGACGAGTTTTTGGCGGCCAACCCAGGGTTCAAGTCGATCACGTTTATTCTTGAGGAGGTGGACGCAATTCTCTCCTATGAGTACAAATGGGCGCGCCTGTACGGAGGGGCCGCGTATCTGGTGCATCGTGAGCCAGCTACGATCGACCGTGCCCGACTCCAATGGGGATTCGAACTACGGGCGCCATCGAGGCGTACGCAGATCTTGGCTCCCTTCCTCGACCGGCTGATCGTCACGCCCGTGCTGTCCGCGGACTTCAAGTCAGCGGAAGAGCACAGCTGGATCATCGACACCAATGTGCTCGGCGGTTTTGAATGGTCTCGAACGGGAACGCGCCGGCATTTTCGGATCATGGCGACCTATTTCCACGGCTATAATCCCTATGGACAATTTTTCAACCAGAAGATCGAATCGATAGGTCTTGGGGCCTACTTCACGTTTTAGGGACTCTCTGGTCGCGACCCTCGTATTCTTGAAAAGGAGCGAGAACGATGAATAAAACAACCTCCTTTTCCATTTGGTACGTGCTCCTCGCCATCATGGCCGTGGTGCTCGTACATGATTTCATCCTAGCCCTGAATAAGGTCGAAGAGCTCCCCTACAGTCAGTTTAAGAGTTTGGTGGTCACCGGGAAAGTGGCGGAAGTCTCCGTGACCAGCCACATCCTGACCGGCAAGTTGAAGGCCGAAGGCGAATCCAAGGAGCAGAAAGCCTTTACGACCGTGCGCGTCGACGATCCGGACCTGGTCCGCGAACTCAACCAACACGGGGTTACGTTCACCGGTGTCATTGAATCCACGTTTTGGCGCGATGTCCTCTCATGGGTGATCCCGGTTGCATTGTTCGGTGGCATCTGGTTCTTCATCTTTCGCCGGTTTGGCCAGGCCCAAGGCGGCTTCATGCAGGTGGGGCAATCCAAAGCGAAGATCTACGTGGAGAAGGACATTAAGGTCACGTTCGCGGATGTCGCCGGGGTGGACGAAGCCAAAGAAGAACTGGGTGAGGTGATCGAGTTCCTGAAGACGCCGGAAAAGTTCACCAAACTTGGCGGCAAGATTCCCAAGGGCATACTCCTGGTCGGTCCACCCGGGACCGGCAAGACGTTGCTGGCTCGTGCGGTGGCCGGTGAGGCTGGGGTGACGTTCTTCAGCATCAGCGGCTCGGAGTTCGTCGAAATGTTCGTCGGGGTCGGGGCGGCCCGGGTCCGTGATCTCTTCGATCAGGCCAAGCTGAAAGCCCCCTGCATTATTTTCATCGATGAGTTGGATGCGCTCGGAAAAGCCCGTGGCGCGGGGCCCATGGGGCATGAGGAGCGGGAGCAAACGCTCAATCAGCTGCTGGTCGAGATGGACGGCTTTGATCCTCGCATCGGCGTCATTCTCATGGCCGCGACCAATCGCCCTGAGATTCTGGATCCCGCGTTGCTGCGGGCCGGCCGATTCGATCGTCATGTGGTGGTGGACCGTCCGGACAAGATCGGTCGCCTTGCCATTCTTCGCGTGCATGCCAAACAGGTGACACTGGGCCCCGACGCGGATCTGGAAAACATCGCTGCGATGACGCCCGGGTTCTCCGGAGCAGATTTGGCCAACATCATCAATGAGGCGGCGTTGCTGGCGGTGCGGCGCGGCAAGGATCAGGTCGGTTTTTCTGAATTGCAGGAGGCGGTCGAGCGAGTCATTGCCGGCTTGGAGAAGAAGAATCGCGTCTTGAATAAGATGGAGAAGGAGCGGGTGGCCTACCATGAGACGGGCCATGCCCTCGTCGCCATGTCTTTGCCGGGGATGGATCAGGTACAGAAGATCTCGATCATTCCGCGCGGCGTGGCGGCTCTCGGCTATACCTTGCAACTTCCGACAGAAGACCGGTTTCTGATGACGAAATCGGAATTGGAGAATAAAGTTGCCGTGCTACTCGGCGGGCGGATCGCCGAAGAAACGATCTTTGGGGAAGCCTCCACGGGGGCGCAGAATGATCTGGTCAAGGCCACCGACATTGCAAAAAGCATGGTAAAGGCTTACGGAATGAGCGCAAAAATGGGCACCATCACGTTGGAACGAGAACGACAGCCCCAGTTCCTCCAACTTCCGGTTGCGTCGGAGAGAGGGGATTATTCAGAAGAGACAGCTCGTGAAATCGATTGCGAAGTTCGGCGGATCATTGACGAGCAGTACGAACGGGTGAAGCGAATGCTGGAAGAGAGGAAAGCGGCATTGCAGCAAGGAGCAATGCTCTTGTTGGAACGCGAGGTGATTACGGGGGCTGAGCTGAAAACTATTATGGGGAAGCCGTGAGCGGAAGTGAGGGCTTTCTTGTGGTCTTCAGGCGACGGCCCTCATGACGCGTGATGTGTGACGGCGTGACGAGTCGAAGCAATTGATGGAGTGAAGCTGGTGGAACAACAGGCAACTATCTCTGTCGAGGACAATGTGATTCGCTGCCGAGGATCTTGGACTCTTCCAAATTTGTCCCGGCTGGAGCAGCGAGGCCGAGCGCTTCGATGGCCTGAGACCCCTACCGTCCTCTACGACGTCGGCGAAGTGACGGCCATGGATACGGGCGGCGCGCTCATACTGCAGCGCTGCATCGACGGCGTGCGGCACAAGGGGCAGCAGACTGCACTCCAAGGGTTGAAACCTGAATTCGACGAGTTGCTCAGGAAAGTAGAAGTCGAGTGGTCTCGACCCGAGGGAAGCGGTGCGGGTCGCGGGATGAGCTGGGTGGAACGTCTCACGCGTGCTGTGCAGTCCCGGCAGGTGTCCACGATTCGTGCGCTCGCATTCGTCGGAGAAAGCACCATCGCATTCGGTCGAGCACTGATACGGCCACGCTCCATTCGGTGGCGGGCGCTCTTGCGGATCGTGGAAGTGGATGGTGTGCGGGCCTTGCCGATCACCGGCCTACTGACGTTTCTGGTCGGTGTCGTGATTGCCTATCAGGGCGCAGAACAACTCCGTAAGTTCGGCACGAACATTTTCATCGTGGATCTGGTCGGTATCTCCCTGTTGCGAGAAATCGCGCCGTTGATTGTGGCGATCCTCATTGCCGGGAGGTCGGGATCGGCCTATGCTGCCGAGATCGGCACGATGAAGGTCACGGAAGAATTGGACGCGGTGCGGACGCTGGGTATTTCGCCCATGAACTTGCTCGTGCTGCCGCGAGCGTTTGGCTTGGTCATCGCCCTCCCGCTGTTGACGGTGTATGCGGATGTCGTGGGCGTATTCGGCGGCATGTTGATCGCGTTGGGGGAACTCAATGTGAGTTTCGTCGAGTTTGTCGCTCGATTCGAGGAAGCGGTTCCTGTGCGACACTTGCTGATCGGATTAGGGAAGGCGCCATTCTTTGCGGCGATCATCGCCTTGGTGGGCTGTTATCAAGGATTTCAGATCAGAGGTGGTGTCGACGACGTTGGCCGACACACCACCATCAGTGTCGTGCAGGGGATTTTTCTCGTAATCGTCTTCGACGCACTCTGCAGTATCTTGCTCAATTGGTGGGATCTCTAGCAGGATGTTAAAAAAGTCCGCCAGCGGCGTTCTCGCCTTGCTCAGAGGCTCAACGTACCGAAGCGTACGCCTCGCCTCTTTGCTCGCTGCGGCCTTGCTGAACGGTCTTTTTGAACATCCTGGGTCTCTAAGTTTTCAGCGATCTGCGAGCAACGTGATAAGAGGTAGTTTCTGATGCCGTCGGTTACGAACATTGAGATACCGGTGATCGACGTGAGCCACGTCGCGACGAAGTTCGGACAGGCCGTCGTGCATGAAGATGTCACTCTCTCTATTCACCGGGGAGAAATTTTCGCAATTGCTGGTGGCAATGGGTGCGGCAAGACCACGTTATTACGAGAGATCATCGGTCTGATCACGCCCTCGGCCGGAACGATTCGAATTCTTGGGGTAGACAGTCGGCAGCTCGAAGAGGGCAACGGCCGACCGATTCACCGGCGGTTCGGTGTGATGTTCCAGCATGGCGCGTTGTTCAGCTCGTTCACGCTGGCGGAAAATGTTGCCGTGCCCCTGCGCGAGCATACGACGCTGAGTGAGGCACTAATCCGTGCTATTGTCGCTGCCAAGATTGCCATGGTGGGATTACCGTCGGAGAGTGCCGTGAAGTATCCCAACGAACTCAGCGGAGGGATGCGAAGAAGAGCTGCGCTGGCCCGAGCGATTGTGATGGATCCGGAATTGTTGTTTCTGGACGAGCCGACCGCTGGGCTCGATCCGATCATCGCTGCAGGATTTGATGACCTCGTACTCTCATTGAAAAGTCTCTTGGGGCTGACGGTGGTGATGGTGACACATGATCTGGATTCACTGTGGCGGATCGCCAATCGTGTGGCAGTGCTCGGTCGCGGAACGGTCCTGGGTATCGGAACCATGCAGGAGTTGTCCCGATCAGACGATCCCATTATCCGTGAATACTTCCGTGGCCCACGGGGAAGGGCTGCAAGCGAACAGGCGGCGTGGAACCACAATGGGCCGCACACGTGAGGCCCATTGTCAGAGGAACACGGTTCGTCTCTGAAATTCGAGCGGCGAGATAGGGACGAATAAAGGCGCAAAGAGATGGAACCAAAAGTCAACTATATCTTGGTCGGGTCGTTCGTCGCGTTTCTTGGAGCGGCTGTCCTAGTCGGCATTTTATGGCTAGGGAAGACCGACTACCGTGGTACATACGACCGATACGAGGCCCATATGAAGGAATCGGTCGCAGGATTGAGTGTCGACTCCACCGTCAAATATCGTGGTGTTGATGTGGGCCGGGTCAAGGCTATTGCCTTGAATCCTAATAATCCGGAGGAAGTTCTGCTGACGATGGACATTGTGCGCGGGACGCCGATCAAGAACGACACAATCGCCGTACTGGAAACCCAGGGGCTGACCGGGCTAGCCACCATCAATTTGACCGGAGGGAGTCGGGATGCGCCTTCGTTGCAGGCCCAGGAGGGACAAGCCTATCCGGTCATCAAGACCGGTCCCTCACTCTTTTTCCGCTTGGATGAAGCAGTTTCCCGCTTACTCTCGGAAGAAGGCCTGGCTCAACTGTTGGTTGATCTTGATTCCGCGGCGAAAGGAGCAGCAAAAGTTCTCGATGAAGACAATCGCATACTGCTGAAGCGGACGATCAAGGATCTTTCGGATGTAGCCCAGACGGTTGCGACCCACAAAACTCAAATTGAGCAAAGCTTGAACGGTGCGGCCAGAAGTGCCGACAACCTAGTCAAACTCACGACATCACTGAACGAGCAAGTTCCAACTCTGCTCGCCGGCCTCAACAAGAGCGTCGCTGCGTTGGGTACAGCGACAGATGAACTGGCTCGGACCAGCAAGACCATTGGAACCGTTGTCAATGAAGCCAGACCAGAGCTGCAGCAGTTCACGCGGCGGACTTTGCCTGAAGTCGGGCAGCTGGTCACGGAACTTAGACAGCTCACTGGTACGCTAAATCGGGTGGCCAGAGAATTGGAACGAGAGCCGAGTTCGCTCGTGTTTGGACGAAAATCGCTAGCGCGCGGACCAGGAGAATAGTCTCAAGAGGTGTGACGAAGCGTTTCGGCTGTTTTATTTCTGAAAGGCTTACGGCCGTGAGAGATTACAGATGAGATATTGGTTGGTCCATGCAGCCTGCGCGCTGATGATGATGACTGGGACCGGCTGCCCGTCGTTCCGCAGTGGCTCTGAAGCGGTTCACACCTATCAGCTGAGTCTCGATGGGTCGCACAACGAGGCTCGTCCTGCCGGCGGGAACGGTCCGGTTCTTCTGGTCAGCACTCCGCAAGCCGAGCCCGGATTTGAGACGCCTCGGATGGTGTATGTCAAGCGACCCTATGAGTTGGAATATTTCGCAGCGAATCAATGGGCCGACACACCGGCACGAATGTTCACACCGCTGCTGTTCCAGGCATTGAGTCAGAGCGGAGCATGGCGCGACGTCGTTCTCTTGCCAAGCTCGGTGACTGGCGACCTCCGACTCGATTCCTATGGGTTTGCCTTACAGCAGGAATTTCTTCAACAGCCTAGCCGCGTCAGGGTGACATCACGAGCACAATTAGTGGATCTCAAACAATCGACCATTGTAGGAATTCAGACTTTTGAAGCGATAGAGCTTGCACCGAGCGAGAATGCCTATGGCGGCGTGCTGGCTGCCAATCGAGCGGTCGCGGCGCTGCTCGATCAGATGGCCTCGTGGCTTCGGGAATGTGTTCGGCACTCGCCGGAATGCGGTCGTTAGCGGGGTGCTTGCAAGACCAAAAGAGAAAGGGAATGTCGTGAAAGGCCCTGGCCTCTCTGTCCTTTGCGTGTTGACGACGGCCTGTTGGCTTGTGGCTTCGACATCCGACCCCGCCGCGGGTGAGCGCAATCTCGCGAGAGGCAAAAAGCTCTATGAGAACTATTGCTTCGCCTGTCACGGTTCGCAGGGAAAAGGGGATGGGGTTGTCCAGTTTGATCCCCCGGTGGCGGATCTGACATCGAGCGACGTGCTCGTGAAGCCGGATTCCCGCCTCTTGAAGAGCATCCATGATGGACGACCGAACACAGCCATGGATGCCTGGAAATCTAAATTATCAGACGAGGCCATCCGCGATGTTCTGGCCTATGTTCTGACCTTCCCTCGCTGATTGAGCCGATGAACCAACATGAAAACCTCCTGGAAAACGGGGATCAGTTTCGGGTTGACGTCGGGGGTCATTACCACGCTTGGGCTGATGGTGGGACTGCACTCGGGAACGCATTCGCGCGCCATTGTGATCGGTGGAATCCTGACGATAGCCATCGCCGATGCCATGTCAGATGCACTCGGTATCCATGTGTCCGAAGAGTCGAAGAACAGCGTCCCAGTGAGCCAGGTCTGGGAAGCCACGCTCGCCACATTCGCTGCGAAATTTGTGGTCTCGGCCACCTTCGTCGTCCCGGTCCTAATCAGTCCGCTTGATCAGGCGATTGTCATCAGCATAGTCTGGGGACTATTCTTACTCACAGTTCTGAGTTTCTTCATCGCACGGGCGCAGGCCATTGCGCCCTGGAAGGTGATTGGTGAACATCTCCTCATCGCCCTGTGTGTCGTAGCGATGACGCATGTGGTCGGCGATTGGGTGAACGGCTTTGTGGAAACGGAGTGATGGGATAAAGCGGTCGGGGACGAAACGATGAGAAGACGACACGTAGGGTGGACACGGAGCCTACTCTGGATCACAGTCGGTGCATTTCTCATGTGTCAGCCACCGACTTGGGGAGCGGACCTTGGCGAGGTTGTTCCGATAAATCGAACGCACCGTGTCGTCATGCATCTCAACGCTAGTGACGAAAAGGTCCAGCGTGGCACCCTCAACAACATCAAACATCTCTATCAGGAACTCGGGCCGCAGAACCTCACGGTTGAACTGGTTGTGCATGGAGCCGGTCTTCCTCTTCTTGTAAAGAAAGGTACGACATTCGCTGACGAGCTGACTGACTTGAAACGCACCTACGGTGTGAACTACACGGCCTGTTCCAACACCATGAAGACTATGCAGGTGACGAGGGAGGATTTGATCAGTGAAGTAGGTGATACGGTACCGGCGATGGTCCGGCTCATGGAGCGACAGGAACAAGGTTGGGTATACATAAAGCCGTAACCGATGGCTATTGACTCAAAGCTAGAGCCTTGGAGGAGGAATGGAACAAAAAAGCAAAGTGTATCTGTATCAGACCGCAGTGAAGTGGACGGAACAGCGCAAGGGCGTGATCACTTGTGCGGGGAAGCCTGATGTGCAGGTGGCAACACCGCCAGAATTCAAGGGGCATGACGGCATCTGGTCTCCCGAGGATCTCTTCGTGGCCTCCGCTAACGTCTGTTTGATGACGACGTTTCTCGCAGTGGCGGAACGAGCCGGACTCGCCTTCTCCTCCTATGAGAGCACGGCGGAAGGTCGATTGGAGTTGGTGGAGGGGAAATTTCAATTCACCACCATCACGATCAGGCCTTCCATCACGTTGAAATCTGGGGAGGATGCGGGCAAAGCCAAGGAGCTGATCGAAAAAGCCGAGGGGAATTGTCTGATTTCCAACTCGATGAAAGCCACGGTCACCTTAGAGCCGGTCATTCACTAGCACCGCAGAACTACTTGCCACTGAGTCTTGTGTTTGTAAGCAGGAAGGTAGAGTTGTGAGGTCACAGTCAACGGAGAGAGAGATTACTGCTGCTCGAGATCAAACTGTATAACCGAGTCTACGCTCTGGGCAGCCACCGCTGCTTCCCATCCCTTTTCGCAAGGGAGAAAGCGAACCTGTAACGTATCCGTGAACTGCGCACCCAATCGGGGACGAACCTCCATATCGACCCCGTCCCCCTCAATGCAGACCTCGCAGTCGGACAGTCCTCGGAGACCGATACCTTGTGCCTTGAGCAGCGACTCTTTCGCAACCCAGTAACAGAAGAATCTCGCGGCACGCTGTTCTTCAGGAACCTGCATGATCGCCGTGTATTCAGAACGAGTAAAATAGCGCTTGGATAATTTCACAACTTCGACTTCTGAACGAACGCATTCGAGATCCACTCCGACTTCCTGCGCATATGAGACTGCGATGAGCGCACGGCCATGGGCATGAGACAAATTGAACGTGATCGCTGGCCGATCTCGTCGCTCCCTCGTTAGGAAGGGCTTGCCTGTTGCACTGCGCTCTAGCGCGACCACATCCGGAGTAACTCCAAGGTACCTACTCAGCACTGCTCTCAAGCCTCCGTGAGCCAGCACGTAACGCTGCCGGATATCCTCCCGAACAAGGCGCGCCGCTCGGTGCCGCTCGCTTTCATCCAACCAGCTGGTGCATTGCTCCAGGCAGCGCTGCGATCCGTCGAGCTCGATCCCCCACAGATGAACGGTGTTCGATGGAAGGTAGATATGATTTCGCCGAGATGTATCGGCTAGGCGCTCAAGTGATTGGAACGCGATCAGCATCTTGCAGTTCCAAATGTACACGTCCCGACATCATGTCGTCATCCTTGCGTCGCTGTCCTTCACATGCTCCACAATCTTCCCGTCATCCAATTTAATGACCTGGTTGCCGAGATGGAAATACCGATCATCGTGAGTAATCACGATAACCGTTTTCCCTCGCGCGCGTAGGTCCGGAAGCAATGTCTTGTAAAACACCTCCTTGTACTGCGGATCTTGATCCGCCGCCCATTCATCAAACACGTAGATTGAGCGATCCTCCAGGTAGGCCGTAATAAGCGCCAACCGTTTGCGTTGCCCTTGAGAGAGATCAAGGGTTGAGAAGGTGCGATCGAGTACAGTGACTTTGTGATCCAAATGCAGCAATCGCAAGTATTGAGGCGCGAGGCTATGGACCTGAGAATCCGAATGACCAAGGAGTTTCTTGAAGAGGTAAAAGTCTGAAAATATGACTGAGAAGTGTTCGCGGTACCACTCTCGATTGGCATCAGTGATCATCGTACCAGCCAGTCTCACGTCTCCTCGTAGCGGCTGATACAACCCCGAAAGAACTTTTACGAGTGTGGATTTCCCGCTTCCATTCCCTCCGATGATGAACACCAATTCGCCTGGACATAACTCGAGGCTGATGGGACCCAGCGTGAAGGGCGTTTCGGCATCATTATCTTGCCCGTAAGAAAACACGACATCGGTCCATTGCACGATGGGAGAGCTCTCAGGCTCGAGACCTATCAGGTCTCTCGTCTGGACGTCCTCTGGACAGACATCCAGCGATATGCCCAATCGTTCAATATTTTCCAATGCCACTTGACCTCGTTCGAGAGTTGGCGTCGTACTGATGATGCTCGAAATGGGGCCCATCATATAGATCATGGCGACAATGTATCCAGTCAGTGCCTCTGAAGAGATAAGCCCAAAAGATGGAAATAGGAAAATGATGAAACCGATGAGGGAGTAGAGGGAGACCGCATTCCAGGCTCCAAGCAGCGCTTGTATCCGCGTTGCTTCCAGATTCGTCTTTCTATAGAGTTCCGCCGCTCCTCGCACTTCCTCATCGACAAACTCCTGTCGCCGCGCCCGATGCATCAACAGCTCCTTTAGCCCGTCGGTGAGTGAGCGAAATCGCTGAAACAACTCAGCTCTGGCATCACGGGATGCGGCAATGATGTCGCGGACACTGGTGTGTAACCACTGATGTACGACGACACTCACGACAGCAACTCCGAGCACTGCTAGAAATACGCTCCATGACAACCAAGCAAGGAAGATTCCGCAGCCCAACACAAGTGCGCCATTCATGAGAAAACTAGGGAAACATTGGATTGCCCAGGTAACCCAACTCACGTCATCCGTTAAGGTGACTAGAATATGGTTGGCCCCTCGTTGCTCGGAACGAAGTAACGGAGCCCGTAGGATTTTTGCGCAGAGAGACAACGAGAGGTCCAGGATGGTGTCTTGCGAGAAGCTGACGAGCAGAACCTGGGATCCAAGGTTTGCCAGAATCTTGCCGACGACAAGGCCGACAAACCCTAGCAGTACAAGAAGGGAATGGTCAGAGGGATGATGAACCACATAATTGATGAGTGCTAAGACTCCGGCGCTCAAGAGCCCAGACAGGATGCCGACACAGAGCATGAGCCAGGCCATGGAGCTCGACCGTTGCACGATAAAGCGGAAAAATCGTCCAAAGGGCATCGTAGACTAGCCTCACTTTCACCAGGAAAGGAGAGTGGATGTGTACACCTAAATGACGTTGGCCAAAGGGGTTGGCTTGTTTTGAGTATTCTTGCCAAGGAAAGCCTGGAGATGCTTCGTCACTTCTTCCACATGTGGTGTGACAAGAAGATGTCCTGCAGCGACGGCGGCAACCTGCACAGACTTGCTCCCTTCGCCCCCAAAGTCTGGCCAGACATGGCGCGTATCAGTCACCGTCCTCGCAATATTCCGTTTAGACGCCACGATATTGAGAATACGACCAGGATATTTGCAAATGGCGTAACGAGCCACAGCTTGGAGCGTGGCTCGGGTTACATGTTCGACTTGGAAATTGGCAACCAGCTCATCGTTACCGGTTTCGGTTCGCGATAACGACATGAGTCTCTTGCGTCTATGCTGGATAAAATGACTCCAGTCTTTGACGGGTAAACGGAAGAGCGTGCCAATATTGCTTATTGTCCTCCACAACATGAACAGGGGCAACCCAAACCTCGTCGGCCACCTGTAACGATGTCGGCGATGTGAGGACGGATGCCAGGTCTCCATCATCACGAGTGTGGTGGTTTGCCCCTGTACGAGCAGTTGCTGAGCCATTTCATACGCAATCAGTCCACCGGTACAGTTACCAAGGATGGTATAGGGCCCGTTCGGGTGAATGTGACGGATCTGTGTAATGTAATGGCTCGCCATCTCCGGCACTGATGTAAACGGTGCGTCTTTTCCGTCCAGTCCTCGTGCCTGTAACCCGTAGGAGGGTTGATTGGGACCTAGCAGCTTGGCTAACTGAGCAAAGAACAATACATTGCCTCCTACTCCTGGCACCATGAATATCGGTGTCGCGTTCCCGCTCGGCTGAATAGCTACAAGCGACTGCCATGGCGGCGTCCAGTGTTCATGCGAGAGCACCGCCGCTAACTCGGCAATGGTCGGTGCCTGAAACAGCGTCGCGAGCGGAAGGCGTCTTCCATACACCTGTTCGAGAAGAAAGAAGAGGTGAGCGGCTTTGAGTGAGTGGCCGCCGAGATCGAAGAAGTTGTCGTGGATCCCGATTTTGGGGACTTCCAGTACTTGCCGCCACAAGGCTGTGAGTTGAACTTCCGTTCGATCACGGGGACGACTGTGAACCAATTCATCTGAGACCGAGGAGACTGCAGCTGGTAGTGCTTTCCTGTCGACCTTGTTATTGGCCGTCAAGGGCATGGCCTTCAGAAAGACGAAGAGGGAGGGGACCATATACTCAGGAATCTCGGACCGAAGAAATAAGCGAAGTTCCTGCTGGCTTGGAGCAGGGCCCTCTTGGCAAACCAGATACGCCACCAACTGCTTTGTACCTTGCCGGTCCTCCCGCGCGATGACTGCTGCCTGACGGACAGCTTGATGACGGCTCAGCGCTGTCTCGATCTCACCCAATTCGATCCGGCACCCTCTGATCTTGACCTGATGATCCAATCGACCGAGATGTACGATGCGTCCATCTCGGCGATACCGTGCCAAGTCTCCCGTTCTATAGAGTCTTGCGAGGGGCTCCAGAGAAAATGGATGAGGGATGAACCGCTCCGCTGTTAAGTCTGGCTGCCCTCGATAGCCTCGGGCTAACCCATGGCCGCCGATATAGAGCTCGCCGGAAACTCCGACTGGGGCTGGCTGCAGGAATTGATCCAAGATGTACACGTCTGTATTGGCGATTGGTCTCCCAATGGTGATCTCCCGATCAGTCCGTTCGATTCGTTCGATCGTAGACCAAATCGTGGTTTCAGTCGGACCATACATGTTCCACAAGGCGACGCAACGCTCCAGCAGTGACGCCGCAAGATCCGGAGGAAGGGCCTCCCCTCCACAGAGTACCGTCAGTCTGCTACTACCGCGCCATCCCACCTCAATCAGCATGCGCCATGTGGCAGGGGTTGCTTGCATGATCGTCGGCTGAACGGTTTCACAGAGATCACGTAATTGTCGTCCGTCCATCGCGACCGCTCGACTGGCGATCTCGACACGGGCTCCGGCCAGTAACGGCACATACAATTCCAAGCCAAAAATATCAAAGGAGATTGTCGTCACCGAGAGCATGACATCGTGATCGGTACATCCCGGAGCTTGCCGTATCGAACTCGCGAAGTTCACAAGGGCGCGGTGCGGAATTTCCACGCCCTTCGGCTGTCCTGTGGAACCAGACGTATACAGAATATACGCCAGATCTTGAGGCGTGGCGATCGGGCCTAGATTGTGGTCTGCTTGCTGAGCGATGCGTTCCTCCTCACGGTCCAGACATAGCAAGCAGCAGGCCTGCGCATCAAATCGATCGGCGAGTGATGCGGATGTGAGCACGACGGCGAGGGATGCGTTCTCGGCCATATACCGGAGTCGATCTCGTGGAAACTCAGGATCGAGAGGGACATAGGCCGCACCGGTTTTCAGCACGGCCAGCAACGCAATGACCATCTCCAGGGATCGATCGAGACTAATACCCACCGTGACACCAGGCTTGGCGCCCAGGGTTCGCAGGTAGCCTGCCAGCTGATTGGCCCTGGCATTAAGCTCACCGTATCGCAGTGCCTTCGGTCCCATCGACAACGCAACGGCATCAGGCGTCCGCTTGACCTGAGCTTCAAACAACTGAGGAAAACATTCAGACTGTGGATACTTTCTTTGCGTGTGGTTCCAATCCTGCAACATCTGTTGCCGCTCGGGCGCCGTCAGTGTTGGAAGTTCGGACAGCTTACGCTGGGGATTTGCCAATGCGCTCTGGAGTAGGAGCTTATACTGTCCGAGCATCCGCTCAGCAGTCTGAGGCTCGAAGAGATTGGTATTGAACGTCAAATACGCTCTCCGGGAGAACTCTGTCTCGATCGTCAAACTGAGGTCGAATTGCGCGGCTTGCGTCTCCACCTCGAACGGCACCCAACTCAACCCTTGGACGTTGATCTCCCCTATTGGAGCATTCGGGACATTGAAGAGGACCTGCACCAGGGGGGCAGAGCTTTGGTCACGAGAGGAGTGCATCATCTCGACTAATTTGTCGAACGGGAAGTCCTGATTGGCATAGGCCTCTAACGCCGTGTCACGCACCCGTGCCATCAACTCGATGAACGTCGGATCGTCAGAGAGATCGGTACGGAGCACGAGTGTATTGACAAACGAGCCGATGATCGACTCGACCGCGGATTGAGTTCGGTTGGCGATGGGAGAGCCGATAGCCACATCAGTTTGGCCGGAATAGCGACGCAAGAGAATCTGGAAGCACGCCAACAGGGTCATGAACACCGTCGCATTATGTTCCGCGCTGAATTGTTTCAGGCGTTCAATCAACGAGGTGGGCAATTCCACCATGCGATGTGAGCCGTTAAACGTTTGGACGACGGGCCGTGGATAATCGGTCGGCAGCGAAAGCTTTGACAGCCCGGCCAGCTTCTTTTGCCAATAGTCCGATTGTGTGCTCAGCCAGTCGTCGGTCAGACAACGTCGTTGCCACACGGCATAGTCGGCATACTGAAGAGGGATCGGTTTTGCCGATGGAACGTCTCCTCGGCAAAACGCGTTGTAGAAGAAGGCAAACTCATGGCCGATGACTCCGAATGACCACTGGTCTCCGATGATATGGTGCATCGTGAGCACCAACACATGGTCCTCAGGCTCGACTTCGATCAAGAGGAATCGTGCCAGCGGGCCTTGCTCAAGATCGAACCGCTGGTTTGCTTCCTGCTCCACAAGCTGGGCCGCTTGCTGTTGTCGCTCCTCGCGAGGCCGGCTGGTAAGGTCAACCTCGACCCAATGGGGAGGGCGAAAGGGATGGATCGTTTGGACTGGTCCCTCACCCTTCATCCTGAACGTCGTTCGAAATGCCTCATGGCGGTGACAGATGGCATCGACCGTCCTCCGGAGAGCTGATTTGTTGAGCCGTCCCATTTGCCGTGATGCAAATGGCATGTTATACGCCGTGCTCTCAGGGGCCAGCTGATACATCAGCCACATACGTTGCTGAGAATAGGACAAGGGGAGTGGCTGATCTCTAGGCACCGGAGTGATCGGTGGCATCACGAAAGCCGGCTGGCGCTTCTGGCGCAACCGCGCCACCTCTTCGGCCAATGCCGCAATCGTTGGTCGCTCAAACAGTGCCGGGAGTGAGATATCAATTTCAAAGAGTTCACGTATTCGAGAGACGAGTTGGGTCGCTAAGAGCGAGTGGCCTCCCTGCTCAAAGAAATGGTCGTGGACACCGGCCTCTGGGACGTGAAGCACGGATTTCCACAACTCAGCCAGAGATTCTTCGACCTGATTTCTGGGAGCCATTCTGGCTGCCGCTTGACCGGCTCTGTGTTCCGGGGCGGGAAGCGCCTGTCGATTCACTTTTCCGGTGGCACTGAGCGGCATCGTGTCGAGCGATAGAATGACGGATGGCACCATATAGTGTGGGAGTCGAGTGGCCAGATCACTGCGAATCTGTTCGAGCCTGTCTTTGAGCGACGACTCACCGGCGACATAACCGACCAACCGGTGTTGGTCCGGTTTATCTTCCCGAAGCAGCACCGCCGCGTGATGCACACCCGGAACGTTACTCAGCACATATTCAATTTCCCCTAGTTCGATCCGATAGCCACGCAGTTTGACTTGCTGGTCCATCCGTCCAAGAAATTCCACATTACCGTCGGCGCGATACCGAGCCAGGTCACCGGTCCGATACAGCCTGGTGCCAGCCACGTAGGGATTCGCAAGAAACCGTTCTTGGGTCAACTGCGGCTGGTTGACATAGCCGCGGGCCAGACATGCTCCCCCAATATAGAGTTCACCCGGTACGCCGATAGGCGTCGGCTGCAGACTGGCATCTAGCACATAGAGCTGCATATGGCCGATGGGTTTTCCGATCGGTATGCGGGCTCCGGCTTCCTCGCGAGTCGTGCGATACACGCTGCACCAGACCGTGGCTTCCGTCGGTCCATATTCGTTGTACAGCGTGGCATGAGGCAGGAGCTGGTAATGCCGTCGCACGAGTTCAAGGGGTAGACTTTCGCCGGCCGTAATGACGACTCGAAGCGAGTCGAGCTGAGTACTCAACGCCTCACCGAGCACGGCGTGGTACAAAGAAGGAACCCACACGATGTGCGAGATGCGATGGTGCTTGATGAGCGCAGCAAGCTCCGTTGGGTCGCGATGGGCGGTCTCTGATGGGATGACCAGTTCCCCTCCCTGCAGCAACGTCCAAAATATACCGGTCACCGATCCATCAAAAGCCAGAGAGAAGGTCAGCAGGAATTGGGATATCGGGTCCGGATAGTACTGAAGTCTGGCATGCAGCGAGGTCACCAGACTGCGGTGTGTCACGGCCACACCCTTGGGCCTCCCCGTCGAACCTGAGGTGTAGATGATATAGGCGAGCTGATCCGGGGAGACCAAAAGCGCGAGGTTCTCCTCCTCCGCTCCCCCCACGGTGGGTGCAGACAGGGTTTCCACATCACAGATCTGGCCGCTATAGCTCTGTATATGGTTACGGAGATGTGCCTGTGTGACAACGATGGAAACGTGCGAGTCCTCCAGCATGAGCTGGAGGCGGTGACCGGGGAAGGACGGATCCAGGGGAACATAACCGCCCCCTGCTTTGAGAATACCCAAGAGGCCCACGAGGGCATCTACTGAGCGTTCGACACAGAGCCCCACCGGGAGATCTGCACCAACCCCCAATTTCCGTAGAGCGTGAGCGACTCGATTCGCTCGTTGGTTCAGTTCTTGGTAACTGATGGACTGGTCTCCGCACGTGACGGCGAGAGCCAGGGGAGTCCGTTCCACCTGCGCCTCGATGAGTGTATGGATACTGGAGTTCTGGATGGACGGTTCGTCCCACGTCAACTGAATGTTTCGTCGCTCCTCGGCGGTTAGTAATGACAGTTGATCAAGGCGGGCCTCAGGTTTCTTGAGAAATTCCTCAAGCAAGATCTCCAGCTGTCCCAGCATCCGGTCCACCGTCGAGTCGTCAAAAATCGTTGAGTCATGGAGAAACGCCAGTTCCAGGCCATGAGCCTTATTCACGACCATCAACACGAGGTCGAACTCCGATGCAGTCGGCTCCCAAGGGAGATGAGTGACCGCAAGATCCCTGACGGAGAAAGTGGACAAGGGGTCGTCCTCACACACGATCATCACATTGAAGAGTGGAGACAGGGACCGCTCACGTTGTAACGACAGTGCCTCGATGACCTCCTCAAACGGGAGTTCTTGGTGGTCATAGGCCTGCACCACGATACGGCGTATCTGTTTCAACAATTCGTGTCCTGTCAGCCCATCCGACACCTCAGATCGCAGCGCCACCGTATTGACGCAATACCCCATCACGTCTTCGAGCTCTCTCCGACGCCTGCCGGCCACGATCGATCCAATGACGATATCCGACTCGTGGGTGTAACGATGGAGCCACGTCGCAAAGACGGCGTACAGCACCATGAACGTCGTGAGACTCTGGCGTTGGCAGAAATGATCGAGACTGGCTGAAAGCTCTGGAGGAAGTGATCGGGACCGCACGCCTCCCTCGAACGTGCGCACCCGAGGCCGCTGACGATCGACCGGTAGTTCAGTGGGCGGGCGGGCGCCACTCAATTGCTGGATCCAGTAGGCTCGATGGACTTCACGAAGGCCTTGATCCAGCCTGGTTCTCTGCCAATCGGCATAGTCCGCGTACTGAACGGTCAGCGTGGGCAGTAGAGCCTTTTGAACATCACCACCGGCTTCCCAAAGAATAGTCAATTCCTTCCAGAAGATACGGAGAGACCACCCGTCAGCGACGAGGCGGTGGAATGTCACTGACAGGACATGCACGCCTTGCTCAAGCGCCAGTAGAGTCAGTCTACATAGCGGTCCCTGTCGTAAGTCGAATGGCCGGCTCCTCTCCGCTCGTAGGAATTGTTGCACCTGAATATCTTGCGCCGCAGGGTCCAATCCTTGGAAATCTTGCCGTCCTATCGTGACAATCGCCTCAGAAGACACTTCCGCGAATCCTTCACCTCGCTCCGATCCAAACCGAGTTCGAAGAATCTCATGGCGACTGGCGATTTCCCGCACCGACCGCCCCAATACCTCGGGGTTAACCGGTCCACGGATGCGTACGCTCATGGAAATATGGTTGATCGCGCTCCCAGGATGAACTTGCTCCAAGAACCAGAGTCGCTGCTGAGAAGGGCTGAGAGGAATTCTGCCCTCCCTTGTGGATGTCGAGCGAGGCGGAATGAGCGGAATCCGCGCCCTGCCGCCTTCTGCGTCATCCGGACTCGTGCTCAGTTCATCGATCCGAGCGGCGAGTGCCGACAATGTCGGACATTCGAACAGCACGCTGAGGGGGAGTTCGACGTGGAAGACGTCGAGGATACGCGCCACAACCTGTGCGGCGAGGAGCGAATTGCCGCCGAGTGAGAAGAAGTTCGCGTGACGGTGCGGAAGGGGTCCTCCAAGCACCTCTTGCCAGATATCGGCCAGCCCTGTTTCGAGAGCGGTTTGCGGACTCTCGTTCGAAACTCCGTCGGTATCAGCGTTCCGATCAGACTCCAGCGTACTCGATCCGACGACAGTGAGCTGGCCGGCCTCAAAGGCGGCTTTACAGGCGCCTCGTTGAATTTTCCCGCTGGAGGTTCGTGGGATTGTGCCGGACTTGATCAGCACCACTGTGTGGAGTTCAAGTTCATACTCATCCGCCAGCGCACGACGGATGCAGTTCACTACGTTCATCAAATCGGATTCAGACACCTGCTTCTCGATCTCATGGACCAGCGCCACATGTTCTCCGGTCTTGTCCTCAATCGAGAAGGCCGCTCCATAACCTCGTCGCAAGCCGGGGTGCGCGTGCTGGGCCGACCACTCCAGATCGTGGGGATAATAGTTCCGTCCACGGAGGATGATCAGATCCTTGAGGCGTCCGGTCAGGAACAGCTCTCCGCTGTGGATAAATCCCAGATCGCCGGTCCGTAAATAGGAACCCTCACCTGACCCAGCAAGAGCGGCGTTAAATGTGGCATCCGTTTCTTCTGGTTTGCCCCAGTATCCAGCGCCGATCCCGGTTCCGGCCAGCCACACTTCTCCTACCACGCCAGGCTGGCACTCGACGTGCGTCGTGGGATTCACGATCCGGACATGAGTGTCTTCGAGGGGCTCTCCGCATCCGACCAATGTCCGCGTTCCCTGTTCCGAGGCGGGAGCCTCTTTGATGATCGAGTCGGCCAACGCCTCGGCTTCAACACGCAAGAAGCTCGGCTCTGCAGCGACCCGCTTCACTGTCACCAAGAGTGTCGCTTCCGCAAGTCCATACGCTGGGGCAAACGTCGTTCGCCGGAATCCCCGTGGACCAAAAGTCTCGATAAACTGCTCTACCGTCTCCGAACGGATGGGTTCGGCGCCGCAACTGGCGACCAGCCACGTGCTCAAGTCAGCCTGCCATCCTGGCTGTTGCCGCACAGCCCTGAGACAAGCCTCATAGGAAAAATTTGGTCCCCCGCTGTGGGTAATCTCAAATCGAGACACCGCATCAAGCCAGCGCAATGGCCGCCGGAGGAACGTGACGGGTGACATCAGATAGGCAGGAATGCCGGCGTAGAACGGGGCGAGGATTCCGTGCAGTAATCCATAGTCATGAAAATACGGCAACCAGCAGAGCGACCGGCTGCTGTCCGATACGTCTCCGGCCAGACTCAAGGCCCTGCAGTGAGCGAGTACATTTCCCTGGCTGATCATGACACCGCGAGGCGTGGCCGTCGATCCAGAGGTGTATTGCAGGTAGGCGAGGGCGTTGTCGTGTGGCTGTGGCCACTCAATCGAGTCGATTGAATCGTAGGGTTGATCGGTCGTCACCCACGTGATCGGACCCGTCTCATTGGCGAGTGAAAGTTCCGAAGACAAAGCCGTGATATTTGAAGTCGTGAGGACCAGCGATACCCGGGCATCCTCGATAATACTGCGCAGTCTGGGCAGAGCATGTTTCCGCCTGATGGGGTCGGGAGCCGGAGCAGGAACTGGTACAAGCCCGGCACAGATACATGCCCAAAAAGCGCATGCGACATCGAGTCCCTGAGGGTAGAGCAGAAGGGCTCTGGTTCCCGGTCGAGCCACGTGTGTGAGATGGCCGGCGAGCGAACGTACGGTCCCTTCGAGTTGCGCATAGGTCAGCTGATGCTCAATCTCGAGGTTGTCACGAAGCAGCGCATAGGCCAGTGCCGCTGGCTGGTGGCGGCATCGATGCTCGAAGAGATCAGGGAGGTTGTGGATCGTCCGAGGTGGAAGTTTAGACATGGATGCGAGACACAGGCTTCCCTTGAATCGCTAAGAATAGCCGCTATCAACTATCCGTCTATCGACGAGTACAAACGTAGAATGGTTGATGATAAATGAAAAGAATTTCTCGTTTTTCAACCGGTCCAGAAATTGACCACCGTGTAGTGTGGCAGTCCTCATGTCTGAATGAAGAACGCTGTTTGCAAACTGACGTGCAGGTCATGCTCCGCAGTGAAGGCTGTGGCATCTTGCGACAGTAGGCGAGGAGGCACCGGGGTATTTGTCACCAGCTCAGTTCCTTATGTCCCGCACCATCCTAGCAAAGCGATCTAACTATTTGATGAATAAAGGGTAACCTCTCTGGATTCGTTACGAGACAATGGCACATTGATCGCAAGGTTTGGCCCTCGAAGGGAGCACACATGCAGACTACTGGACGACTGGTGGCGTGTTGCGCAGTGTTAGCCGGTATGTCGGGGCTGGGGTTCAGCAATCTTGGGGTGAAGGAGTTTGCTGTCACGGCCAAGGGCGGTGATCCAGTCAGTGGACGCGAAATCTACGTGAACACATGCATCCGCTGCCACGGAATCGACGGGAAAGGCGCACTAGGAATCAAACTTGTTCCACCTCCGGCGGATCTGACCTCGCTCACCGTTCAAAGTCGGCTCGATGGGACCTTATTTCGACGGATTCACGAAGGCAAACCGAATACCGCCATGGGTGCGTGGAAACATGCGCTCTCCGATGAGGAAATTTGGGATGTCCTGGCCTATGTGCGCACATTCGGGGTGGAGTCTGGTGGGCAACCATAAAGTTGAATCTAATGGGTAGGAGTTGTCTCATACGAGGGTGTCAGGGAAATACGATCAACTTCATTGTTTGATGAGGAGGTAATGCCATGACGTGTAATGTTGGAGGGATTGAGAGACCTATACGAATTGGAGCAGGGCTAGTGGCAATCATCATCGGCATTTTTGCAGGGCTCTCGACTGCGATGTCGGGGGCTGCTCTTGCGGTTGGGGTCATCCTCCTGCTCACCGGGGCAATGAGATTTTGCCCGTTGTTTACCTTACTTGGGATTAATACCTGCGCTCCGGCATCCGGCATGAAGAAATGAGGCGAACGCTATGAGTCGACCGGTCATTGCAGGCGTCGTGTTGGTGAGTATGCTGGTGGGGACGATTGGTTGTGTCCCACCTCCACGAGTGACAGAGAGTGAGGAGGGGGCTGTACGTCGGAGCACGGGGTCGCCAGTCGATGCGCTGTTTGTCCCGCCATCGCCTGAAACAATTCCAGGTGATCTGAGGGGCGAGCAGATTCGCCTGGGCTACAAGATGATTGTCGACACGCAGGAATATGGGAAACGGTATGTTGGAAACGCGCTCAACTGCACCAATTGTCACTTAGATGCGGGGCTCAACCCGAATTCCGCATCCTTCGTCGGTATCGCCACTCTATATCCACAGTATCGTGAACGAGCGGGCCGACAGATGACACTGGTCGATCGAATCAACGAGTGTTTCGAACGCAGTATGAACGGAAAACCTCTGCCGCCCGACAGCGTGAAGCTCACGGCCATTGTTGCGTACGTCACGTGGTTATCACAGAATATGCCACCCGGCGTTGAGGTCCCGTGGCGAGGAATCCCACGCCTGATCTCGACCCATCAGCCTGACCCTCTCAACGGCAAAAAGGTCTATGAGAAAAAGTGTGTCTTCTGCCACGGTTCCGATGGCCAAGGCACCATGACGGCACCGCCTGTGTGGGGCCCCCGTTCGTACAACATCGGTGCAGGCATGGCACGAATCAGCGTAGCCGCTGCATTTATCAAGGCCAACATGCCACGAGGCTGGGGCTGGACAGTGACCGATGACGAAGCCATCGATGCTGCAGCCTATATCAACACACAGCCTCGACCGGACTTTTCCGACAAGATTCACGATTGGCCGAAGGGTGGCAAGCCGGCGGATGCACCCTATTGAGCGGTCGACAGGAGCGACATGAAACTCACGGCCACCTTTCACAGCGGGACACGTTACGATATTGTGAGCGGTCAGCATCGAGTCATCACCGATCAGCCGGTGGAGGATGGAGGGCAGGATGCCGGAATGGGTCCGGTTGAACTCTTTGTCGGGTCTGTCGCGAGTTGTGTCGCGTACTTCGTCGGGCAATTCTGTGGTCGGCACGGCATTTCCCGAGACGGCTTGACGGTCGATGCAGAATGGACGATGGCCGAAGTTCCACACCGTGTCGGTCGCATCGACATCGGGATTCATCTACCCCATCGCATCAGCGCAGAACAAAAAGAACGCCTGTTGAAGGTCGCGCATGGCTGCACCGTGCATCAATCCCTCGCGGTGCCTGCCGGCGTGGCGATCGAACTTAATCCCCATCCTCGTGGTGAGAAATCTTCGTGAAAGGAGCCGCGATGTTGAATGTGAGAATCCGAGTGGTTATTGGAAGCGCTGCGCTCATGTTGGTGGGACTCATGTCGTCCCCGCAATTGTCGTTTGGGAGCGATCACGCGCGCGCGAAGGAGCTGATCCAACAGACCTGTGTGCAATGTCACCGGCTGGAAGGTCAGCCGGATTCGCGCTTCAAGCTTCACGCGCCTGACTTGATGTGGGCCGGCAGCAAGTACCAACGGTCGTGGCTCATTCGTTGGTTGACGGGTAAGGAAGCTCCGCTCTATGCGAAGGGATACATGTGGGACCTGACCACCGTTTCGTCCAAGCACCCGATGGTCACGGAGTCGGAGGCGAACGCACTCGCGGATTACTTTGCCGAACACAATAAAGATCCGCGCGTCACCATCGGCGCGTTCGATCTCTCGAAAGTCACCAAGTTCGACGTGAAGTTTGGTGCGGTGGCTTTTAAAGCCCACGCCTGCCTTGGCTGCCACACGATCGAGGAAAACGGTCGATTGATCGGGGGGCCGCAGAGCGCGGCCCTGCAGAATGCCGGCCAACGGTACAACATGGACTGGCTCTTCCGATTCGGACAGAATCCGCAAGACTTCACGCCGCACAGCGGCGAGTTCTTGGCCGATGCAACGGAGCCACAACTCCGCGCGGTGATCGGGTTCCTGATGGTGCAGGGCGTGAAGGACTTCACGTATTACGAGCCCTGGACGAGCTATGAATTCGAGATGGCGAGCGTGGATCGAGGGAAGGTGGTTTATAAAGAGTATTGTTCGCAGTGTCACGGTGCGACGGGCAAAGGCGACGGACCGGCAGCTTCCGGCCTGGAACCCAAACCGGCGATACATGCCAACATTCCATTCGAAAAGCTTCCGATCGAATACCTCTACAACGTCATCAATCATGGCGGACCGGCCGTCGGTAAATCGCCGAACATGCCTTATTGGAATTTGACGATCGGTCAACAGGGCGTGGCGGATGTGATTGCCTATTTGAAAGTGACATTCAAGGGTGTGCCGGATATCGCTGCTGCACCAGGAGGTGGTCAGGGTAGTGCGTGCGTGCAACCGAGAAAGACAGCCAAGGCGCCGGGCGACTCTCTGAACAAAACGAATCCAGTTCCAGCTTCTGGCGGTTCAATCCAGGCGGGTAAAGAGCTCTTCCTGAGAACCGCGCAGCCCGTCGCCTGTGTCATGTGCCATGGTGAGCAAGGCGATGGCAAAGGGGTGATGGGTGCGGCCTTAGTGCCGCCACCCCGGAATTTCACCTGTGGCGCAATGATGCGCGAGATTCCGGATGGTCAGCTGTTTTGGATCATCAAAAATGGGTCTCAGGGGACTGGGATGATGTCGTTTGCCACGTTGCCGGATGAGCAGGTCTGGCAACTGATCCACTACATTAGGAGTTTGGCCAAGTAGAAGTGAGAAGGGTGCATGTGTACATATCAACAAGGAGGCAGATTATGAGAGTGAGTCGATTTGGAGCGGTGAAGTCAACCGTTCTATTTGCTATCGCTGCGTGGGCGGTATTGGCCGGTGGCCATGATATTGCCTATGCACAGGCTGCGGGGATGGGAGCGCCGCCCTCCAAGGTGGAGATCATTATCAAGGACCGCCAGCACGGCTATGAGACCGCCGGATTCACGATGCCATCGCAGGAGACGATCATCGTCATCCGCAACCAGGATTCTGTCACGCACGGGTTTGCGTCGAAGTTGTTCAAAGACATCGCAGTGAAGGTGGAGGGAGGAACTGAGGTACGAGGGAAACAGTTCAAGTCGTTCCATGTTGACGCGGGAAAGACGATGACGCTCCGTTTTGCCACGGCGCCTACGAACTTCGATCCGATGACAGGTGGAGCCGAAAGTGTGCGACACGCCCTATGGTGCGACATCCATCCTGAAGTGAAAGGAGAACTGTTTGTCATTGAAACCCGAGGGGATGTCGGAGGGGGCTGAGTCGTATCCCTGTCCCGCTCTGACACGCGCTCCCTGCGCGTGTGGAAGCGGGCATCTCCCCTGTGAGAGGGCACAGCTCCAGTCCTGGCCGGCGAAGATCTGCCGAAGTGGGCCAGGACTGGCGGAGCTGTTTTTGCGATAGGTAACGCCGGGGTGAGCGGCTGTGCCGGTCCTGAAGTGGATGAAGGAGACCCCACATGAACTGGGTCAGGAGAAGCTCCGCTCATCTCGTGGTCATATATCTTGGACTGGCGGTCAGTACAGGTTCGCCTGTCATGGCGCTCACCGGATGGGCGAAGGAGATTGCCTTTGTGGCACGGGATGTGGAAGATCAGCAAGCGGTGTGGCTTCCCGGTGAAATCATCATTCACCGCAGCACGGATTTCAGGGAGCCGTTGATTTTTCGGTTTGATAATCCAACTGTACGAACCCATGTGTTCGAAGCCCCGGGGTTGTTTGAGTCTGTAGAAGAGAACGGTCTTCAGATCGCCAGGCCGGTTCGGATTACCATTCCGCCTGAGGGGACCGAGCAGAGCGTGATCGACAGGAATCGAATGGCGAGCGATGCGATCGCTGTCGGGGGAGGGACGGTGACCTATCGATTCTACTGTCCCCTCCATCGAGCCGATGCGGATCTGGGTGGTAGAATCGTCGTGGGGCAATAGCCAGAGCGCAGCACCGTTTCGTGGGAAAGATCTACGTTGTGTAGAATCTACAGCTATTCAAGGAGTCATTCATGGCAACGTTCATTATTTCAGGTAGTCGAGGAACGGACGATCCCACAATGGCAACGTTGCCGTTCATGGCGGCGAAGACGGCGAAAGAGCAGGGACATGATATCGTGCTTTGGCTTTGGAACGAAGCAGTCACCTTGGGGCGGAAAGGTGTCGCTGATCATGTCACCGGTGTAAACCTGACTCCGTTGAAAGAACTGCTTGCCGCCATCCAGGCGGCAGGTGTGCCGGTCTGGGTCTGTGGTGCCTGTGCCGTGGCCAGACAGGTTAGTGCGACCGATCTCGTGGCCGGCGCATCTATCAAGGGGATGCCGGACTATATCAAGGCTGTGGCCGAGCGCGATCGAAACGTGATGTTCTGATCGAAGACGCAATGAAGGAGGCCTCGCATGGCAGCTGATGGCGAATCGGCCGGGAAGTCTAAAGAACGGAAAGAGCGGAAAGATCCGGCAAATGTCGACGAAGGGAAGCAGGTTGACGAAGGTATGAATGGGCTGGAGGCAATTCCCACGAGGGTGCCGCGGGAGGGGGACGGGTACCAGGTCCCGCGCAGCACCTTGATCGCCCAGGGGCTCGGACGTATTGGCGAGCCAGGCTACGCCTTGACTGCGGATGATCTCCGAAGGGTCAACACAAGGAAAGGGTTTCTGAAGCTCCTCGCAAACAAAGCCGTCGATGTCGAAGAAGTGCGCAAGACCCTGTTGTACGAACAAGAGTTGCGGCAACTACAAGTGGAACTTGTCAGGCTGCAACGGTGGGTGCAGAGCAGTGGCGAGCGTATCGCCATTTTGGTGGAAGGACGGGATGCGGCTGGGAAGGGCGGTACGATCCGCCGGTTCACCGAGCATCTGAATCCTCGCGCGATGCGCGTCGTGGCGCTGCCGAAGCCGACCGACGCAGAACGGGGCCAATGGTATTTCCAGCGCTATATTCACCAACTCCCCAACAGGGGTGAAATCGTCTTCTTCGACCGGAGTTGGTACAACCGTGCCGTGGTCGAACCGGTGATGGGATTCTGTACAAAAAAGGAACACCAGCGATTTCTCCAGCAGGTTCCCGAATTCGAACACATGCTCTATGAAGACGGTGTGACCATCATCAAGTTCTGGTTCTCCATCTCCAAGGATGAACAAGCCAAGCGATTCGAAGCGAGGCGGCAGAATCCGCTCAAGCAGTGGAAGCTGAGTCCGGTCGATGAGAAGGCGCAGGAGCTGTGGGACGCGTATACCCGCTGCAAAGAGGAAATGTTCAGCAAAACGCACTCGACCTTTAGCCCCTGGATCATCGTGCAGGCGAACGACAAGCAGGCGGCGCGACTGGAAAGCTTGCGCTATGTCCTGAACCTTCTCCCCTACAAAGGAAAGGACGAAGCGCAGGTCAGGCTGACGCCAGATCCGAATGTGATCGTCCGATTCCACCGCAAGATGGTGGAACTGGACCTGTAATATCGGAAGGCTGTTAGCGCCACCGACGAAAGGAACACAAGAATGAAGACGAGGTTGTTGACGTTACTGGTCGCCGCGATGTGCTCCGCGGCCCCTGCCGGTGCCGCGGAGCGCCACATAATGCAACAAGTCGTGCCTGCCGATAAGTTGGCTGAAGCGAGGGCGCTTAAGAACCCCTTGTCCAATTCGCCCGAGGTCATTGCGCAGGGCAAGACGGTGTATAACGGCAAGGGCGGCTGCGTCACCTGTCATGGAATAGATGGCGACGGCAAGGGGCCGGCGGCGGCGAGCATGAATCCCTCGCCCCGCAACTTCCAGCACCACGGTTTCTGGCGGCATCGCACCGAGGGAGAAGTCTTCTGGGCCATCAAGCATGGGTCGCCCGGGACAGCCATGATCGCATTTGGTTCGGTCTTGTCCGACAACGACATTTGGGCCCTCATCCAGTATGAGCGTACATTCGCTGGGAGCCATGGACCGGGCATGATGGGGCATCGAGAAGGTATGGGACCAGGAAATATGGGTGGAAGAGAAGGAATGGGGCATCGCGGGCGAAGGGGTGGGAAAGATGAGTGAGGGTCTTGAGGTTGAGAACCGCTCTATAGAAAAAACACCAACATTTAGCATGAGGTCTTGAATATGACGAAGTTGAGGAAATGCTGGATGGATGCAGTTGGAGGAGCCGTAGTGATTGTCGCGATGACAGTGCTCCCTGTCTTTGCCGATGAAGGCCATGGGCAGATGGGCCATGGTGGCCACGATCAGAATGATCAGGGCGATCATAGTGGGCATTATCTGAAGCATTTGCTGAAACATGCCAAAGAGATCGGGCTGACGCCGGAACAAATCACCAAGCTTAAATCCATGCAGCTGGACTTTCAACGAACCGAGGCCAGGTTGGAAGCCGACACTAAAGTGGCAGAACTCGAACTGCATGCGCTGTTGGACGATGAGCAGGCCGACCTCACTGCGATACAGGCGAAAGTCGATCAACTGAAAAAAACGGAAGCGGCCTGTCTGTTCACAGCCATCAAAAGTAAGCGTAACGCCATGGCCTTGTTGACTCCCGACCAACGGGAAAAGGACCGTGCCGTCGATGAACACATGAAGAGTGGGGCACAGCACGGAGCTGGAATGGGAGGGATGATGGGAAGCAGAGGCGGCATGGGAGGCATGATGGGGGGTATGGGAGGTGGAATGATGGGAGGCAGCGGGCATGGACAGAGCAGTGGCGCTGCCAGTGGGGGACAGCAACACCAGCATTGAGCATCGAGAGTCATCGTCCGTCCTTGAAAGAAGGGGAGCGCGCATGTCCTTACGCATTGTGGTTAGCCTCGTCGTGGTGGCGTTGACTGCTTCGTGGGCTCTGGCTCAAAGCCATTCTGGCAATCCAAAGAACGGGGAGAGGATTTTCCAACAATACTGTGTTGGCTGTCACGGAACGACCGGTGATGGGTTGGGACCTGAGATCAAGGAGTTGATCGTCCCGCCCGCCAATTTTCGCGCGGCGAGGTCGCGCACAAAGACCGACATGGAACTGTATCTTGCAGTCAAGCAGGGAGTCCTCTTCAGTCCAATGCATGGCTGGGCGGATCGGCTCTCTAATCAGGACATGTGGGACGTCTTGAGCTACATCCGTACGTTGGCTCCGTTCAACCCACTCGGCTAGCTCCGCTTCACTACGACTCATCCCTGTCGCATTCTGCGACAGGGGTATTTCATGGTGAGACCTAGAACGCCACAGGCGAGAGGTCTCCCATTCGAATCGTTCAGCAAGCTCTCGTCATATCACAATAATTCTTGCCACACGTGTAACTTCCGTGGCACGGACTTGGCTCTCTCAACGAACAGAACGTTCCTAATCTACGGAGGATTTGTTATGCCAAACCAGGACGCCAAGTGTTCACCGGAAACCGTTGTCCTTGCATTTCTCGGCGGAGCAATCGGAGGGATGATCGCCGGCATCCTCCTCGCTCCGAAGGCGGGTGAGGAAACACGGCGTGAGCTCAAGGGGTATGCCAGAAAGACAGAAGAAGAAGTGATTGAGAAGGCCAAAGAAGCGCGAGCCGCGCTTGATGAGCTCATCGAGCAGGGCAAGCATTTCGTGGCTGAGAAACGCGCGGATGTTGAAGCCGCGGTCACGGCAGGCAAAGAGGCTATGAAAGACAAGATGGACAAATGCTGTAGCTGACGCGGCCATCTTCAGCAAGGAGTAGAACGATGCTACTGGTCGATGATATTCGAAAGAAGCTGATCACCCAACGGCGTGAGCTGTTTCGGGAAGTGGCTAAGACGGAAGAAGATCTGCGCTGGCTCCAAAGCGATATCGAAAGCGAAGCGGAGGAGCGGGGGCAGGAGGAGACTATGGTTCGGCTGCTCGATCGTCTGGATGGGCGAGCGAAGGCCGAGATCGAGGCGATCGACCGAGCGCTCTTCAAGCTGGGGTCTGAACAGTACGGTCGATGTGAGCAATGCGGAAAGGCCATCCCTCAGTCCAGGCTGGAGGCGGTCCCTGCGGCAGCCATGTGTATGGTTTGCGAGCAGGCAGAGGAGAACCAGGCGGCGCTGAGGAAATAGGCGAGTAAGCCGTCAGCGTTCATATCAGGAGCGCGAGTCGCTGCCTGTTGGAAGCCGGTCAGCGGATATCTTTTGTGAAAGGAGACCGCCGATGGAAATCAAAGTGCTGTTGTGTAACTGCAAGGGGCTCTGCGATTCATTCAAAGACTCCGATATGAATAAACTCCCTTTCGAGGTCGAATCAGACCTGGACGTCAAGTACACGGTTCTCAGTCCGCAGTTGTGCGGCCAGGGCGGGAATGCCATTTTGGAAGAGGCGATGAAGACCGCCGGCCCGGACAGCTACCTGCTCGTGGGAGCCTGTGCTCCGAAGGCTCAGGAGAAGCTGTTCAAGAAACTTATTCGGACGACCGGTTTCAACGACAAACATTTCGTGCCGGTCGATATCCGAGGCACCGACAACGCGGGAATTCTGGATCGTCTGCGGGAAGCCGTCGAAGGTATCCTGAAACCAAGAGACACCACACCGGCTACGACCTGAGAGACCCGCATCGGGCCTACCAGCGGAGACGAGACATCGTTATGTAGGATTGTCACTCAACGGCCCTGCCGGGATCATTCATCAGGAGCGTGACGAACAGCCGGGGACAACGCGAGATGGAATTTAAGGATTACTATAAGCTCCTCGAGATTGACCGCACAGCGACCGCCGACGACATCAAAAGCGCCTACCGCAAGTTGGCGCGAAAATATCATCCAGATGTAAGCAAAGAGCCTCAAGCGGAAGCGCGTTTTAAGGAAATCGGCGAAGCCTACGAAGTGCTCCAGGATCCGGAGAAGCGCGCCGCTTATGACCAACTCGGCAATCGCTGGCGGGAGGGGCAGGAGTTCACACCGCTGCCCGACTGGGGTGCCGGGTTCGAGTTCACCCAGGGCAGAGCGTCGAGGGGGGAAGCCCACGACTTCAGCGACTTCTTTTCGAGCCTGTTCGGCAATTTTGCTCGTCAGGCCGATGCGAGCCGGGCTCGCGGCGAGGATCATCATGCGAAGATCGTCATCCCGCTCGAAGACGCGTTTCAGGGGGCGACCCGTACCATTACGCTGCGCGCGCCGCAACTGGATGCGCAGGGCCGCGTGGCGCTGCGCGAACACACGCTCAACGTCCGGATTCCCAAAGGCATTCGCGACGGCCAACTGATCCGTCTGGCCGTCCAGGGTGCACCAGGAGCGGGTGGAGCGCCCGGAGGTGATCTGTATCTGGAAGTTCATTTCGACCCCCATGCGTTGTATCGTGTGGAGGGTCATGATCTCTCGCTGACCCTGCCGCTTGCTCCGTGGGAGGCGGCGCTTGGCGCGACGGTCAAAACGCCGACTCCGACCGGCGTCGTTGAAGTCAAAATCCCTCCGGGCTCACAGAGCGGGCGGAAGCTTCGACTCAAAGGCCGAGGCATACCTGGCGAACCGGCTGGAGATCTCTACATCGCTCTGGAGGTGGTTCTGCCGAAAGCGGACACGGAACAAGCGCAACAGATCTATCAGACCATGGCGCGAGAACTGGCCTTCAATCCGCGCGAAGCCTGGCGATTCCGCGCGGCGGATCTCACCTGTGCCCGCCGAGTATTCCGTCTGCAACGGGATTTTGATGCCAGTCTCGATGCGGCCGCAGTGATGCTCGATTTGCTCGATCAGATCGAACAGTTGCGCGCGCGCCTGAAACTGGCAGGGCTGGATGTGGACTTGGATGTGGAATAGGCTGTCGCACAAGGGCTGCGGGGGACCCGACTCGTCGGGCCGCTGATGGATGTGAACCATGAGTGACATGATGCGGATCCTCTGCCCCCGGTGCCACACCATCAATCGCGTTCCAGCAGCACGCCTCGCGGATGGCCCTAAATGTGGCCAGTGTCACGAGCCGCTGTTCACCGGACATCCGATCGCACTGACCGCGTCGGATTTCGATGTGCACGCCACCCGAAACGATATCGCGTTGGTCGTAGATTTCTGGGCGCCGTGGTGCGGTCCCTGCCGAATGATGGCTCCAGCGTATGAGCAGGCAGCGAAGGCGCTTGAGCCATTAGCCCGCCTGGGCAAAGTGAATACCGTGGACGAGCCAACGCTGGCAGCCCGGTTTGGGATTGCCAGCATTCCAACCATGATCATCTTTCGCAGTGGGCGTGAGGTGGCGCGGCAGCCGGGAGCGCTGGGTCTGCAAGACATCGTGCGATGGGTCCGTACCCATCTGTGAGACGCGGATCTGGTTCATGTTGGGCTACATCTGGTCAAAAGGAGCATGTGACACATGCTGTCTGCTTTCTCTTCACAACAAGCCATGGAATCTTTGTCTCTGCGAGTCAGCCATCGTACTCCTGGCATGCCGAGCAGAGGTATGCGTATTGCTCCCGGTATTAAATAGGAGTCCTCTGACCCTTCATGTGGGAACAAAGGATTGGTATAAGGAGCAAAGCTCCGAGGGGGTTGAGTGCGTTTAACGGCTTGAGTAACTGGAGAGGTTCCATGTGATGTGGACTATTCCTAGTTTCTCCGTGCATTGTAGAGGGACACTTATTCTCCTTGGAGGTCTGCTTTGCGCCGCAGTAGCCGCCGGTTGTGGTGACGTCGGGCAGGTACAGAGAGCGACGCGACCGAATCCGTATCTGACCCCGGATACGAGGCACTCCATTCCCCTGTCATCATCCGCCGGGAAGGAACATCGCGCCGTGATGTTGCAGCACCTGGAAACGATTCAGGTGATCGTGAACGCGTTGGTGGAAGAGGATTATGAGTTGGCACAGGGTCTGACCGACATGCATCTGGGCTTCTTTCAACATCGGCAGGCTATGGCCCACCAGGAGCCGGAGAAGTTTCCTGCCGCCTACCATGATCTGGCCATGGCTCATCATCAGGCGGCGGAAAAATTGGAGCGAATTATTCCCACCAAGGACTTGAAGCAGATCCTGCCGTCGTTGAATAATGTTTTGAAGGCTTGTGTGAGCTGTCATCTGGAGTACAAAGTCAGGGACAATTGATAAATCATGGGAGGATACAATTGAGTGAGCAGAAGACAATCACGGCGTTTTATGAAGAGGATCACGATCGGCTGGATGAATTGTTCAAGACCTTTCAAATGTCGAAACGGTCGGACTTTGCCAAGGCCAAGGAAGCCTTCAAGGAATTCAAGGTTGGCCTCCAGCGGCATATTGTGTGGGAAGAGGAGTTGCTCTTTCCAATCTGGGAAGAGAAAACCGGCATGGTCGAGGATGGGCCGACGCCCATGATGCGACATGAGCATAGCCAGATCAAACAGCTGCTTGACACGATTCACAAAAAGGTGGAAGGGAACAATCTCGAGTCCGACCAGGACGAACAGGCATTGTTAACTCTCTTGGGCTCTCATAATCGGAAAGAAGAGCGGGCGCTCTATCCCGCAATCGATAACGTGACCAACGCAGAAGAACGCGCAACCGTCTTCAGCAACATGAATACTATTCCGGAAGATCGCTACAACGCCTGTTGCAACGGGCACTGAGGTAAGCCAAATGGAACAACGCGATGTAGTCATAGGACAGACTGAGGTCAAGGTTAAGGGAAGACATCTCGCGGTGCCTCCAAAAATTAGCCTCAACCTGGGCCTGATTCTCCTCGTGGGCTGCTTGGGGGTAGTATGTGCACCGGGCTTCGACCGAAATGTCTGGGCCGAGTCGGCCGTCTCACAACCGGGTGTGAAGCGCAAGGCTAGTGTTGAACGAGGCCGGAACATCTTCCACGGCAACGGGGCCTGCTCCTACTGCCATGGAATGGACGGCTATCTCGATCGATTGCCACAAATGGAAGAGAAGGTCGCTGCGCAAATTGCCCGGCTGAATCCGCCTCCGACGGATCTGCGTGATCCCGGCGTGCTTCGCCTGAAGACGAACAAGGAACGAGCCCGGGCCATCCGGGAAGGCCATCCTAGCACCGGCAGGTTTCGAGATTTCACCATGACCGATCGGGACATGGCCGATACCTTGTTCTATCTGGCGTTCATCAGAAAAGATCCCAACCCGGAAAAGGATTGATCGTCAAGGAAAGCGGCAGATGAAACTCCGTATTGATTCCAAGGAAGCGTTCAAGGAGTTTAAGATAGGCCTCCAGTAGCATATTGTGTGTGAAGAGGAGCTGTTGTTCCCAATGTGGGAAGAGAAAACCGGCATGGTCGAGGACGGGCCGACGCCCGTCATGCGGTTTGAGCACAGCCAGATCAGGCAGTACCTGGACGCGATTTATCAAAAAGTCGAGGGCCGGAATCCTGATACCGACCGGGAAGAGCAGGCGCTGGGCTCTCATAATCGGAAAGAAGAACGGACGCTCTATCCCGCAATCGATAACGTGACAGTGCAGAAGAACGTGCAACCGTGTTCAGCAGCATGAACGCTATTCCGAAAGACGGGTACAATGCCTGTTGCAGTCAGCACTGATGAGTTAGCCAAGCTCGGTCTCTCTGGTTCATCTGGGCTATCTGGCTTGGGCATGGTGACATAGATAAATCGCACAACCAATTCAACGAGACAGACCAGAAAGGCGAAATAGACGGAAAAGACCAAATGAAGAAGGCAGCCTGCTCAGTTGTTTTTAGAGTTCTGCTCGTGAGTGGGCTCGGGATTCCCGCGATACCCACGTCTGACACACAAGCCTGGGCCGAACCTACGGTCTCTCAACCAAGCGGGAAGTTGAAGGGCAATATCCTTCGAGGTCGGGAGATCTTCAATGGGAAAGGGGTCTGTTACTACTGTCATGGGATTGATGGTGATATCGGCAGACCACCTCAACTTGCGGCGGACACTGCTGCACTCATCGCGAAACTGAATCCTCCTCCGACAGATTTGCGGAATCCCGAGGTCCAGCGCCTGAAGACCGACAAGGAACGGTCCCGCACCATCAGGGAAGGCCATCCCGGCACCGGCATGTTCCCCGACACCACCATGACCGATCAAGACCTTGCGGATACGCTGCTCTACCTCGCGCTCATCAGAAAAGATCCGCATCCGGAGCAGTAGATCTGGGAATTAACGCCAGAAGCCTCTCCTTCTGCTACGAGAACAAGATGAATAAAACCACAACAACCAGGTACAACGTGGCCGAACATCTTCGCACCCAAGAGGAGATGGCGGCATATTTGGAGGCCTGTTTAGAAGAGGCCAATGGCGATGCTGCGTTTATTGCTAAGGTGATGGGGAGATCATGCCAACGCCAGGAAAACTCAAGGAGTCCAGCCTCTATAACTCTTCGCTCGAAGCGCGACTTAGCCGGAGGGCTGGCCCACCGTAATGTATTCCCGTGAGGATCCAGTCTCGACCCCATCCTATTGGAAGCGTCAGGTTCGCCCAACGGGGCGCACGAATCAGATTAGCCACTCAGGCGATAAAAGTAAGATAATTCCTAGACTAGCCATCACCAAGCCGCTGGTAAGTTTCAGCCACCGCCCGGCACCTTCTTGCAATTTCCGTCGGCTCAGCGTGACCACCGCGATGGTCACCATGAGGCCGTCGTCAAGAATATAGGCCAGGTTATATAAGCCGAGGTAACCGTAGTATTGCCAGGCGGGCAACTGCTGCATCGTCAGAATCTGGGTGTAGAGCGCTGGAAATCCAGCCGTACAGAGTAATTCGATCGTATTCACCAGGCCCGCCAGAACGACGACGCCGGCCAAGGCCCCTGCAAGTTGCTCAGCTTGAAGAATACGGCGGATGCGAGCGTAGAGCCCAGGCTTCGCGGACTCGGGAATACTCAGCGAAAAGCCTTGCCGCCAGGCAAAGAAATCCTTCACATTGACCGTTCCCATACACAAGGCGATGGCACCAAGTCCGATCTGTACGGTGCGTGATACACCTACCACAAGAAACATGTTGAGCCATGCCGCCATGAAGGCAAAGTAGACCAGCCCGCTCACGATGACGAAGGTGCCCGCGATCAGCGCCATCTTCCGTCGATCCTGGAGATTGACCAGCAACGACAGGAGAAAGAGCAGGACCCACATGGCGCAGGGATTGAAGCCGTCCAGCAGGCCGATGAGAACGGTGAACAGCGGAAGGCCCAGATCGTGGACGTGAAGCCGGCCGAGCCATCGCGTCTCGATGCTCTCAACCGACGGATTCACGGTAGCACCCAGTGCCTTTCGGTCGAGCTTGGCGCGAATCTCAGCTCCGGTTGTCTCGGATGACTGGAATCCAATGATGAGCTCCGTGCCTACCAGAAACGTGGGAACGCCGACCGTCGTGATACCTCGCTCCTGCACCAAGGTGATCAGTCGCTCTCGCGCGGTGGGGTCCTCAGCGATGTCGTGGAGGGCAATGTGAAGTGAGGGCTGTTCCCGTCGAAGTTCGTCGAGAAAGATCTTTGCGGCTTCGCAATGGGGACAGCCCGCTCGCACGAAGACGTCGATGTCTGGCGTCGAGTCTGCAGCCTGAAGAGTGGTCCCACTCAAGACCAGCAGAATGAAAAGGTAGAGAATGGGTCCCAGACTACATCTCTCACCAGTTGCATGCTGAAAGAACACAACCTCGTACTAGCTGACGATGTTCTGTGGTGACATGGATCTGATATATGACAACACATCCAACATCTGCTCGTCCGTCAGCTTGCCGCGAAAGCCGTGCATCGGGCTGAACAACACGCCATTCGAGATGGCCACGAGCAGCTCCCAATCCGTCTTCGAACGACTGGTCTGAGATCGAAAATCGGCTGGTCGGACGATTAAATCTCGGCTGTCCGGTCCATTCCCCTCCAGTTCGGACCCATGACAACGGAGGCACTGTTGCTCATACACCCCTTGTCCGGCCTTTGGATTCCCACGGATCACTTGCGCTGAAACCAAGGATGTTGTGGCGAAGAGGAAGATGACGGCGACAGTCAGTATCGGTTTCATGTTCGATCCTTTCAGCGCAGGACAAGTATCGGACAGCTTACGTGATGCACAACGGTGTGAGAGACGCTCCCCAAGAGGAAGCGGGACACGCCCTTGCGCCCATGAGAGGTCACGACCACCAAGTCCATATCCTTGGCCTCCTGTTCGATCACCGCTGCAGGATTGCCTTGAGCGACTTTCGTGCTGACCGTATAGCGCGGGTTCAAGAGCTTGCCGGCGGTCGATTTGACGAGCTCCTCCGCATAGCGCTCCGCGCCTTCCCACCAGGTACTGGTTCCCAGGGCGTCATAGGGATCGTTCACTCCGATCGGGATAATGGCGTGGACCACACGGAGTTCTGCCGGATCGGCGAGCGGATGCTCCGTCAACCATTTCACGATTCGATCCGCATCGTTTCGCTCCTCGATGGCGATGAGGACCCGTTGCACTTTCCGCGCGGCTCCCCTGACGATCAACGTCGGGCAGGAGCCGTGCATGAGCACCCGATGGGATACACTCCCGAGGACAGCCTCGGACAGACGGCTTCGGCCGCGCACGCCGACGGCGACAAGGTCGGCGGAAAGGTTTTTGGCGCTGTCGAGGATGAGCTGAGCAGGACTGCCGATTTCGTTCACCTTCCTGATCGACGCCACCTCTGCCGGGACCATGGCGGCGGCGCGCTCCAGCAGCTGGTGCCCCGAATCGACCATCGCCTTGCGGAAATCATCGTACCCTTGCACGTTGCCCGCTTGGGCCACGACTGGATGTTCCAAAATCCCTAAATCGACGCCGTGGACCAGCGTGACATCCGTTGGATGACAAAGCTGGAACGTCTGGGTGATAGCAGCGAAAGACTGGTCCGACCAATCAACACCGATGATGACTCTCATGTCATGACCTTTCCCATCCACATGTCAGAAGAGTGGATGTGGCGCGGTGCCAAACGGAAGCACGCGCGGTGATTCACCCACATTGCCGCGAATATGCCACGCCCCGTCTTCGAGGACGAGGTAGTGCACTTCTTCATGCCAGCTGTCGATGGGGACATACAGACCGCTGGTCTTGGACCTGGCCCAGAGATGGCCGGTACAGGTAACCTCCAGCACTGAATTGCGACCCGCTCCAACCTTGGCCATCTTCGTGAAGAGATGGGTGCTCGCAATCTCCTGATACTCGTCAAAGAGGTCTTTCCAGATCTTCCGGAGATCGTCTTTCTTGAGCCCATGGTAGTTGTACTGGGCGGAGTAGATGGCCATGACCTTTTCAAGGTCATGAGATTTAATGGCCTCTTCGGCCTGCTCAAAGGTATCGACAACCGTGTTGACCGTCGCCTTGTCTACCTCAATCACCGACCCGGACGGCACGACGATTTTTGCCGCTGTTGTGCCGACTCCGACGGCACATGTGATGAGGAAAACCAGTGAGACGACCGCCGAACCAGCCCGACCTCGTACGCTCAAGAAAGCCTCCTTTGGGTGTCAATCCCCCCACGTGTCGGTGTCTTTGTTTGTGTCTTCATGCCACCTGCTCTTATTGCGACAGGAAGCCCGTGGAGGAATGTGCCCGTTCCTTCCATTCCAACAGCGACTCTTCCGCCAAGTTCAAATACTCCACCACATCGTGATCGCTGACTTGTGCAAAATCGATATAGTGGTGACCCACAGCCAAGAATGGGTCCGGTGTGGCAAGCACTCTAAATTCGTCCACCTGCATGCAAGCCTTCCGAATGGTCTCCATTGGGCCAACCGGAATAGCCGCGACCAGGCGGCGCGGTTTGAGGTGTCTGATGGACTGGACGGCTGCGAAGAACGTGGAGCCGGTGGCGATCCCATCATCCACGAGAATGACGATGCGGTCGGTGAGCGTGTGAAGCTGCCGACCTTGGCGGTATAGGTCTTGCCGTCGAGCAATCTCTCGCCGTTGCACCTGAATCAGCTCTTCAATGTCCGTCCGAAAGCGACTGTATGCTGCCATGGCATCAGGATTCAGATAGACCGTTCCTGTTTCACCCACTGCGCCCAGTGCATACTCGGGATTATCCGGTGCTCCCAGCTTACGGGTGATACATACGTCCAGCGGTAGGTGCAGTCCCAGGCTCAGCTGATACCCGACTGCAACCCCACCACGTGGCAGCGCCAAGATCAGAGCTGCCTGATCCTCACGATATTGGATCAGGCGCTCCACGAGTCGACGGCCAGCCTCTTCGCGATTCTTGAATGTCACGCTCTTCCCTTCCGTCCACTGGACTCACGGGTCTACATCAGGCCGCTTGTCACACTAACGCCGATCAAAAACATCGCCACTAGAATCAGGATGAGTGTGAGAAGGAGGTGGTGGTGCGGCCCGGCCTCTTTCTGATCCCAATGCATCTCCCAGGGAATTTCGAGGTAGCGAGGATGGCGAAACATGGTGTCCTCCTTATCCCTATCAGCCAACTTTCACCTCAATCGCTTTGGGCTTGGCCTTCTCCGACTTCCCGAGATGGACCTTCAGTACGCCGTCTTTGTACTCGGCCGTCACCTTGGTGCCATCCGCATCTTCCGGCAACGTAAAGCTCCGCATAAAACTGCCGTAGGCCCGCTCGACACGGTGATACTTCTTCCCTTTTTCTTCCTTCTCGTATTTCCGCTCGCCCGTGATCGTGAGGACATCGTCATTCACATTCAGCTTGATGTCTTCTTTCTTCATCTCCGGGATCTCGGCTTTGATAACGTACTCCTTGTCATCTTCCGAGATATCCACCAACGGCGACCATTCAGCCACGGTGATCGCCTCCTGCTTATCGCCACCGGAAGGAACCGATGGACGGCCGAAGTAGCTTGACAGTCGTTTCTCCATGTCTTCGAGTTCCTTGAACGGATTCCATCGCGTGGTCGGTTCCCATCGTGTTAATGCGCTCATGACCATTGCCTCCTTGTGTGATTGATGAGGGGCTGGATGCCCCGCCACTGAACCAATGCATTGACGGTGCCAGGGGGAAAGAGACGAACGTTGGTGCTTCCCTCTAGGAAATGCGGAGAGTTAGATTTCTGTTGGATTGGAGCCTGGCAAGGACAGCAATGTGAACTGTGGCATTACGGGGCAGTCGCGCACGTGAGGCTGTCGCCTCATTCATCAATGATCGGCGTAGACTAAGGTGCGAAGTGGACGAAGAGATCCTTCCAGTGAATCTTATCGTGTAAGTCTGGCTCGTATGAAGTAGGAGGGACCCATCATGATTAAAACAGGCACTGGGAAGAGCGATGTATGGGATGATCATTGCCATCGTTGTGGCGGGCTCATGGTTCCCGAACAGGTGTTAGAAATCAGGTCAATGGACTTCCGTTGTGTGAGTTGCGGTGAGCGCATTGATCCCGTAATTCTTGCCCATCGTGAAAAATATTCCATACGGAATGAAAGCAAAACGCTCATGATAGGTCAGTAGTCCGATTCCTCGTCTTGCGTGACCGGAGAGGAGCATTTACGATGGCGACAAGAGGGACGCTTTTATAAAGAAAGTGTTGAGTGTGTAAATGACCAGCGGGATGCGCGGCGCCTTACCAACAGCCAGCCTCCAACGATTGCTCGATGCTCTCAGTGCAAAGGGATATCGCATGGTCGGACCCATTGTGCGGGATGGGTCGGTCGTGTGGGAGACCGTCCAGTCTGTGTCGGATCTGCCGATTGGCTGGCGCGATCAGCAAGAACCGGGACGCTACCGGCTGGAACAGACCGGCTCACCGGAAATCTTCGGTGTCGTCCATGGACCGCAATCGCTCAAGCCGTTCGTCTTTGCACCACGCGAGCCGCTCTTGCAGATCGAGCGGAGTAAGGACGGATTCGCCACAAGACCAACACTTCCTCAATCGGAAAAGGTCGCGGTGATCGGCGCTCGTGCCTGTGATCTGGCCGGGCTTGCTACGCAAGACCAGATTTTTCTGAACGGCGCCTACCGAGATCCCTATTACGCAGCACGCCGTGAAGGACTGTTCCTAGTCGCTGTGAATTGCACCAGAGCGCTGAACACCTGTTTCTGCGCATCCATGGAGACCGGCCCCCGTGCCAAGCATGGTTTCGATCTCGCTTTGACGGAGCTAGATGACCAGCTCTTGATCGAAGCGGGTAGTGAGGCAGGACGCGATCTTCTTTCCAACCTCTGCTTGTCTAGGGGTTCAGAACAACTGAGTGCTGAGGCAGCAACGCGTGTCGACGCCTGCGCCCAGAGCCAAGTCAGACGGTTGGATCACTCAGACTTGCCGCAGGCTCTCTATGATGCTCACGAACATCCTCGTTGGGACGAGGTCGCGAGTCGCTGTCTTGCCTGCACCAATTGCACGATGGTGTGTCCAACTTGCTTTTGTCATACGGTCGAGGAGACGCCTGACCTCTCCCACCAGCACACTACTCATGCCAGATTGTGGGATTCCTGTTTCACTCAGGAGCACGGGTATATCCACGGCAAGAATATTCGCCCGACGATCAAAGATCGGTACCGCATGTGGCTGACGCATAAGCTCGCATCCTGGATCGATCAATTCGGCGCGTCCGGTTGCGTCGGCTGTGGTCGATGTATCACTTGGTGCCCGGTCGGGATCGATTTGACCGAAGAGTTGCCGGCGTTGCTGACACCAAGCGAACAGCAGTCAACCACCAGCCGTCGGCCAGAGGCGGCCGGCGGATAGCATTGCAGGAAACAAATGGCCAATCCCTACGTCATCCATCCGGCCACCATTGTCGAAAAGATCCAGGAAGCCGAAGACATAATTACCTATCGCTTGCAGCTCGTGGACGAGCAGGCGCGGCAGTGCTTTCGATTCGCAGCCGGCCAGTTCAATATGGTCTATGTGTTTGGCGTCGGCGAAGTGGCGATTTCCATCGTCTCGGACCCGGATGAGCCGGAGTTTCTGAACCATACCATCCGTACGGTGGGGCGAATCACGAAGGCTATTGCCGCTCTCCAACCAGGTGATGTGCTAGGCATTCGTGGCCCCTTCGGACAGGGGTGGCCGCTGGACGAGGCATGTGGGCGGAACGTGGTGATCGTGACCGGCGGCCTGGGATGTGCTCCGGTGGTGGGAGCCATCGAATATATTTTCAAGCGGCGCGAGCAGTATGGCTCTATTAAGATCCTTCATGGCGTCAAGACCCCACATGACCTGCTCTATCGTGAGCGATTCGATCAATGGCGGCGCGCTCCCGATACGGAAGTCCTGCTGGCCAGCGGTCAGCCGGACAAGACCTGGAGTTATCACATCGGTGTGGTGACGGAGCTGTTTGAGGAAGTGGCGATCGATCCCATGAAGAGCATCGCGCTGATGTGTGGGCCGGAGATCATGATGCGTCTGGGCGTACCCATCTTGATGAGACGGGGCATTCCTGAAACCGCCATCTACCTGTCCTTGGAGCGGCACATGGAGTGTGGAATCGGCCTCTGTGGCCATTGCCAGATGGGTCCGTACTTCTTGTGCAAAGACGGCCCGGTCATGCGGTACGACCGAGTGGCGCAGTGGTTGGGACAGACAGGCGTGTGAGGCGAAGCCATGTCCAATCCTGAATTGAGGCAGCGGCCAAGGCTGGCGGTGATCAAGTTCGCCTCATGCGACGGGTGCCAGCTCAGCATTTTGAATCTTGAGGACGACCTGCTGGCATTGGGCCAGGCGTTGGATATCGCCTATTTCCCAGAAGCCTCCAGCGCGATGAATGCGGGCCCATACGACATCGCGCTGGTGGAGGGATCCATCACCACGGCAGAGGATGCCCATCGCATTCTGAACGTCCGACAGCAGGCGAAGGTCCTGATCACGATCGGAGCCTGCGCGACAGCCGGCGGCATTCAGGCGCTGCGCAACTGGGGCGATATCGAGGCTTTTAAACAGGCTGTCTATCCCAGGCCGGACTATATCCAGAGTCTCAGCACCTCCACTCCCATCTCGGAACATGTCCACGTGGACTTCGAATTGTGGGGCTGTCCGATCGAGAAGGGCCAACTCCTGCGCGTCATTACAGATCTGGTGGCTGGAGTCCAGCTTCACCTGCCGGCTGACAGTGTCTGTCTAGAGTGCAAGCGGCGAGGAAATGTGTGCGTGGTGGTTGCGAAGGGGATGCCTTGTCTTGGGCCGGTGACCAGGACCGGTTGCGGGGCGATCTGTCCGGCTATGGGGCGGGACTGTTACGGCTGTTTTGGACCAAGCGAAGGCGCACGGAAAGGGCCAGGTCTTCCACCCAACACGGCCTCCCTCGCGAGGCACTTCCATGAGGGACTGCACCTGATTCCGGTCGAAGTCCTGCGACGATTTCGTGGTATCAACGGCGCTGTGGACCCCTTTCGGAATGAAAGCACGGTTTGGGAGAACAAGGGGTAATAGGTGAGGAGTAGAGGGTGACGGGCAAAGAAGAGGCGAGGAGCACGAGAACGATTGCCGTCGACCTGGTGGCACGCGTGGAGGGTGAAGGCGCGCTCCGTGTCACCGTGAAAGACGGCACCGTCCAGGACGTAGAACTCAGAATCTTTGAGCCACCCAGGTTTTTCGAAGCTTTCTTGCAGGGACGGCATTACAGCGAAGTGCCGGACATTGTTGCACGGATCTGCGGCATCTGTCCCGTGGCGTATCAGATGAGCGCGGTCCATGCGCTCGAACAGATATTTGGGTTGCGAGTTGAGGGATCACTGCGGGATCTACGGCGGCTCATCTATTGCGGCGAGTGGATCGAAAGCCATGCGCTGCATGTCTACCTGCTCCAGGCACCTGATTTTCTCGGGTATGACAGCGGCATTGCGATGGCGAAGGATCATCCGGCTGTGGTGACCCGAGGCTTGCGGCTCAAGAAGGCCGGCAATGCGATCATGACGTTGTTGGGCGGCCGTTCCGTGCATCCGGTCTCCGTGAAGGTGGGTGGTTTCTCGCGGGTGCCTCGGCGCAGCGAGCTGGAGGGATTGAAAGATGAACTGCTGTGGGTGCGCGATGCGGCGATCGAGACGGTGCGCTGGGTCGCGGATTTCGACTATCCCGATTTTATGCCCGACTACACATATGTCGCGCTTCGTCACCCTGATGAGTATCCCTTCAATGAAGGCCAGGTTGCTGTATCCAGTGGTCTGCAGATTTCGGCAAACGAGTTCGAACAACATTTCACCGAGCATCAAGTAGCCTATTCCAACGCCCTCCACTGCACGTTACACGAGTCATCCTATTTGGTTGGACCGTTGGCTCGGCTGAACTTGAATCAGGAGCATGTGACGCCGTTGGCCAAGCAGGTCTTAACCAACTGTACGATTGCGTTGCCCTTGCGGAATCCGTTCCATGGGATCATTGCACGCTCGGTCGAAATCCTCTACGCGCTGGAAGAATCACTGCGCCTCATCGAACGGTACGAACCTCCACCCGTGCCGGCGCTCCCGGTCGTCGTTCGACCAGGCACCGGTATGGCTTGTACGGAAGCGCCACGGGGAATTCTCTACCATCGATACCAGGTGGATGGCGACGGTGTGATCCGTGAAGCCAAGATCGTTCCACCGACCTCGCAGAACCAATCTCGTATCGAACAGGATCTGCGTCTGTTCATGCCACGCCTGTTGCATCTTCCCGATCAGGAGGTGGCGCTCGCCTGTGAACGGGTCATCCGTTGCTACGATCCCTGCATTTCCTGCGCGACGCATTTTCTGAATCTGGAGATCACACGGGAAGGGGCTAAGTGAAGAAAGACAGTCCTCATTCATCTACCATTCGGATCATCGGTCTTGGTAACGGCATGCGAGGAGACGACGCGGTCGGACTCATGGCTGCCCGCCGGATCCGACAAGAACTCGGTGACAGAGTCGAGGTGATCGAAGCGGAGATGGCGGGCGTTGACCTTATCGACCTGATGAAAGGTGGGTCCGTCGCGATCCTGATCGATGCAGTGCGCAGTGGGAAGGCTCCTGGCAGCGTCCATCGACTCGATGCTTCGGTGAGCCCGATCGGTGGACAAGTCTTTCCTCGCTCCAGCCATGCCATCGGGGTCTCGGAGGCGATCGAGCTGGCCCGAGCAATGGACGTCCTTCCAACTACCGTCATCGTGTACGGAGTTGAGGTAGGGAATACGGAAATCGGCCAACCGTTGTCGCCCCATATGGGCGAGGCGTTGGATCAAGTCGTGAAACAGATCATCCAGGAATGTGAAGCCTGTCATGCATGAGTTTCATCTGATGACACAAGTCGTGAAGGCGGTGGGAGAGAAGCTGAACGGAACTGGATCCGCCAGACTATCCGCAGTGCGGCTCAAAGTCAGCGCACTGTCTCACTTGCTGACTCATGACCATTCCGCATTGCAGATGGCGTTTGAGCTGGCTGCTCGTGGCACGAAGGCCGAAGGTGCGGCATTGGAAATCATCCCTGTCCCAGGAGAGGCTTGGTGTCCCCGCTGTGCTCGAGACACAATGGTTACGGAATCAGAGCATGTCTGTCCGATTTGCGGAGATGCGGTGATCGCGAGACCCACCGAATCAGAAGTCGTGCTCCACGAATTGGTGGTCCAGGAATGAGTGACGCTCTTGCTCAGCGCGTGCGGGTCGAGGTGGAGGGAACGGTGCAAGGTGTGGGGTTCCGCCCGTTCGTCTATCGGCTGGCACGTGAGTTGGGGCTGACCGGGTGGGTTCAGAACACAAGAAACGATGTGCTGATCGAAGTAGAAGGGGACGTACCGGTCGTCGAAGAATTTCTCCAGCGGTTGCGTACCGACGCCCCGTCCTCGGCTTCCGTCGAGACTATGAGCAGGACGGTCGTTCCAATACTCGACGACGCCGGCTTTTCGATTAATCAGAGCGCGGAATCAGGCCAACGAGTCCTCGTCATTCCTCCGGATCTCGCGACTTGCGCCGATTGTCAGCGAGAGCTCGCCGACCCACACGACCGTCACTTCCGGTATCCATTCCTCACCTGCACACAATGCGGTCCACGCTATAGCCTGCTCGCAGCGATCCCGTACGAACGGTCCAATACGACCATGGCTGGGTTCGAACTCTGCTCTGTCTGTCGCACCGAGTATTCCACCGAATCAGACAGGCGTTTTCATGCGGAACCAATTGCCTGTCCGATCTGCGGTCCAAGCCTATATTTGTGGGATGAGCAGGGCCACGAAACCGCGAATGATGAAGGAGCCTTGCAACAGGCAGCGACTTTGCTCGCACAAGGACTTGTCGTCGCGGTGAAAGGGCTGGGTGGATTTCAACTCTGGGTCGATGCGAAATCAGAGGAGGCTGTCCGGCGCTTACGGGATCGGAAACGAAGGCTGGAGAAGCCCTTCGCCGTGCTGTTCCCGTCCATTGACGCGATCAGAGACTATTGCCTCTTGTCGTCAGACGAGGAAGCGCTCCTCTGCTCGCCGCAAGCACCGATCGTCTTAGCCCGCAAGCGACGAGAAGCAAGCCTAGCCGACGCGGTGGCGCCGAGCAATCCTTATCTGGGTGTGATGTTGCCGGCAACGCCGCTCCATCATCTCTTAATGGCGTCGCTCGGGCGTCCCATGGTTGCCACGAGCGGCAACCGATCCGAAGAACCGATTGTGACCGATGAGCGAGAAGCCTTGGTTCGACTGAAAGGGATTGCCGACGCGCTGCTCGTACATGACCGGCCGATCGCGAGGCCGGTCGATGACTCGGTGGTATTGGTGGTTCCCGGAAAAGTTCAGTCGGTGGACGGGGAACAAAAGGAAAAACCAAGAGCCGATGTGATGATCCTCCGCCGGGCGCGAGGCTATGCGCCTCTTGCTATCCGCTGGCCTGACAATGCGACAGATGGAGGAGCGCAAGGTCCAATTCTCGCCGTCGGTGGACATCTCAAGAACACCATCGCTTTTCTGACAGGTAATCGTGTGGTGCTCAGCCAACATCTCGGAGATCTTTCTACCCTGGAAGCAGACGCGGCTTTCCGGCAAGCAGTCGAAGACCTCCAAGGGCTCCTTCATATTAAACCTCAGGCCATTGCCAGCGATCTACATCCCGATTATCGCTCGACAATTTTCGCGCGATCTCTGAGCGAAACCCTGTCGGTGCCGCTGATCCCCGTACAGCATCACCATGCCCACGTGGCCTCTTGCATGGCGGAACACAAGCTCGACGGCGAGGTTCTTGGTGTCGCCTGGGATGGAGCTGGCTATGGAGGAGACGGTCAGGTGTGGGGAGGAGAATTCTTGATCGCAAGTTACCGGCAGTTCACTCGGTTTGCCTCCCTCAAACCCTTTCGGTTGTTGGGCGGAGAAGCGGCCATGAAGGAGCCGGGCCGATCCGCCGCTGCAGTATTGTGGGAATTGATGGGCGAAAACATGCTGGAGCATGATCTTCCCTCTTGGGGAGTGACACACGGTCAGCGGGTACAATGGGGAAGTCTGCTCCGGTCCGGCGTCGCGTCACCTTGGACGACGAGCATGGGGCGGCTGTTCGACGCCGTGGCATCGCTCACAGGCTTGTGTCATCAGGCGTCCTTCGAAGGGCAGGCGGCCATGGGCGTTCAGTTTGCTGCGGAGCAAGCAGTGGAGGCTGGTGAAGTCACGGTCGAAGGATATCCAATGGATCTGGTGCCCAGTGATAGTCCAGACACCAAATGGACGGTCGATTGGCGTTCCATGGTGAGCGCCATGCTGGACGAGCTTCGCCGAGGCTGTCGTCTCGAGCGCATTGCCGTGCGGTTTCATGTGAGTCTTGCCAACTCGATTGTTCGCGTGGCGCAAGTGGCTGGGTTCCCTCGTGTCGTCCTGACCGGCGGCTGTTTCCAAAATCGGCTGCTCCTGTCACTCGTGAGACAACAGTTGGAGGCGGCAGGATTTACTGTCTATAGCCATGCGCTGGTTCCACCCAACGACGGCGGACTCTCACTTGGGCAGGCCGTGGTTGCTGCTCACCAACTGAAATTGACGGTCGACATGGGAGGGAGAGCCTAGAATGTGTCTCGCAGTCCCGGGCCGGGTTCTGAACATCGAAGAGGACCAGCTTCGTATGGCGACGGTGTCATTCGGTGGGGTCACAAAGTCCGTTTCATTGGCTCTGGTCCCGGAAGCGGGAATCGGTGACTACGTGATCGTCCATGTCGGGTTTGCGATCAGCAAGCTGGACGAGGAAGCCACACGACGAACGTTGGAGACTTACGCTGATATGGCGGCCTCTGGATTGCCAGATGGGGCTTATATGGTAAAGCGCCGAAGATAGCGTGTTAAGGGGCTTGAATCAGTAGTGGAATCGAAGCTGCGCAATTTCTAACGCATCATTGATCACGCGATACACCATGCGATGTTCGTCTGTAATGCGCCGTGACCACAAGCCTGAGAGCGCATGCTTCAATGGTTCCGGTTTGCCGACGCCACCGAAGGGTTCGCGTTGTGTGTCGCGGATGAGCTTGTTGATCCGTTCAACCATACGTTTGTCGTGCTTCTGCCAATACAGGTAGTCTTCCCATGCCTCGTTTGCGAACACCAGCTTCACTTGGCCAGCTTCCGCTCAACGCCTTTGCCTGCGTTTAGTTGCGCAACGGCTGAGAGCAGTCTCTTGGCGTTGGCGGGCGTTCGCAGAAGATAGGCGGTTTCCTCCAGCGCTTTGTAGTCTTCGAGCGACAGCATTACAACGGACTGTTCGCCGTTGCGGGTAATGATCAAGGCTTCGTGGTCGTCGCACACCCGGTCCATGGCGCGAGCAAGATTGGCACGAACGGTGGTGTAGGTCAACGTATCCATGGTAGCCTCCTGGTATGTACGTGTTAATGTACATATGAATGCAGGAAATGTCCAGTGTCGCTACAGCCCCTCACCCCGCATCCCACCAGACGCTACGTGATAAGGCCGTGCGATGCCGGCGAATTCACACGTTCCCCCGATGGTGGACCACGAGGGAATGTGAGCCAGCTGGCCTCGTGGTGGTTTCATAAGCCTGCGTGACAAGTAGACTCGCAGCCCCATCTCGTTGAAACGCTCATAATCCTGGCGGTATGCTCCATACTTCACAGCTTGCCGAGGTGGGAATGTCGAAATCGATCACAACCTACTGGAACCCGTTGGCTCCCGACCAACAGACCCGCTGGACTCCTATCAAAGGTCTGGAGGGGATGGCCGAGGAGATCACCCTGAGTATCGATCCGGATACAGGCGAATACACCAGACTGACCCGCTTCCTGCCGGGCGCTGACAGGTCCCCATTCTGGGGGAAATCCCATGCATATCCGGAGGAGATCTTCATTGTCAGCGGGCGGCTGTACGACCAGGCCTTCGATCGTTGCCTTGAAACGGGAGACTACTCAAGCCGCCCTCCCGGAGAACATCATGGTCCGTTTAAGACCGACGTCGGATGTGTGGTGCTTGAGGTGTCATTCACAAACAGGGTGGGGAGCGGAAAGAGTAGCTAGTAGGGAGAGGAGTGTGGGCGTCCAACACGAAATGATCACGGAGCTGTGAATGGTTGGCACTATCATGAGGCAGTCAATTTCGCTCCATCCTCCTGTCTACGGCCAATGGGCGATTTTCAATCCGCCGGGTCACCCGAAGCTCGCGTACGATTTCTTGACCGTAGATGACGGAAAGTCGCCGTACAAAGGGACCAGTCTGTTCCGCCATCTCGTGTCCACTATCTCGGTGGAGTCCACGCTGGCCTGGAACCAACCAGTCTTGGCGGTCATGGAGGGAACCGTGGTCGCCGCAAGCGACGGCATGCCTGACCGACACCAGCTCTGTATGGCGAAGGATCTGTTCCGCCTCATGTGCTTCGGCCCAAAGCCCGTTCCGCCGTTTTCCACACTGGGTGGAAATTACGTCATTCTGAACTGTGGCGGCGCCTTCCCTCTGTATGCACATCTACAGAACGGCTCGGTGCTGGTCCGCCCCGGTGATATCGTGAGATCAGGGGACGTACTGGGAAGAGTCGGGAATTCAGGTGCATCACTGCAGCCTCATCTGCACTTCCAAGTTATGGCTACGCCTGATCCTTTTCCCCTCTTCAAAAACTTGGTGCCGTTTGTGTTGGATGAGGCACAAAAACGCAGGGCTGGGGTATGGCAGACCGTGTGTCAGGAGGCATTGTCCAACGGCGATCATCTGCTCCTGTAGGGCGACCATGAGTCCCAACCCTTCGGGTGAGATGACGCCAGATCCATGAAGAAGAGGATCGCCCGCCTGAGTCCCTCTACCCATGCGTCACGCGCAGACTCCAGGTTGACTCTCGTTGAAACGCCAACGTTATGGAGGTATGCTCGGAACATTCGGTGACGTGTTATAAGGACTTGATCAATGAGAATTGCAGAACTCGAGGCACAACCAAACTGCGTGCTCTCCATTGTGGCGGATGATGGCCGGGTTGGCCGGTTTGATGTCAGCCCTTATCTACAGTATGAGGCGTTCGAGGCGCTTCGAGACGAGACCGAATTTAAGAAGCTCATCAATGGTGGGGATGTTGTCGAATGGGACTGTGGGGCCGACTTGTCAGCGGACACGATCGAGGCGCGGTGGCAGGTGGTTGGAAAGGTAGCCCGGCAAACAACCGCCTAACAAATCGCTCCAGCCGATTCCGCTCACGCTCCGCTCTCATGAGAGTTGGCTGGCTATGCAGTGTGATCACGATCTCTGGCACGCCAAGCAACATGTGAAGCTCGGCAAGGTCGGAAAGGTTCGGCTGACTGCGGCCTAGAAGAAGGTGGCAGCCAAGTCGCAAGGCGTCTGAAAGGGGAAATGCGCGGGCATCAGAAGACGGGCTGATCGTCCCGCTAAAACTGCACACTGGTCCCTAATTTCTCTGGTAGATTCGCCTCTTGCGCGGATTGGCTGAAACATTGTGAGGCGTTATGTTTATTGCTTCGTGGAACTGCGGCGGGGCGCTTCGGAACAAATTCTCCGCCCTTCAGGATCTGCTTCCGGATATCGCCATTGTCCAAGAGTGCGAAGATCCATCACGTAGTGCTAGCGCTGAATACAGAAAATGGGCAGGCAATCACCTATGGGTCGGCGACAATAAAAATCGCGGTCTTGGAGTGTTTGCGCAGCCGAACATAAGCATTGAGCCAGTCGAGCTTCAGTCCGACGGTCTCAAGACTTTTCTTCCGTGCAAACTTCAACAGTCAATTCTGCTGGTCGGTGTATGGACAAGGCAAACGGAATCCTATGACTATCGATATATTGGCCAACTGTGGAAGTATATTCAGTTGCACAAAGTCACACTTGAAGCAAATACGTCTATGCTCGTGGGAGATCTGAATAGCAATGTCATCTGGGATCGGCGGCACTCCGCTGCAAAACACTCAGACGTCGTGCGTGAGTTGTCCAACATTGGCCTTGAGAGCGCATATCACAGAGTGCGCTCCGTTCCCCAGGGAAAGGAGCCAGACCCCACGTTTTTCTTGCAGCGCAATCTCAAGAAGCCATATCACATCGACTATGCCTTCATGCCTGCCGCCTGGTTGGAGTCGTGCACAGTCGAAATTGGAGATTCCACGCACTGGCTCAAATACAGCGATCACATGCCGTTGAGAGTCAAAGTAGATCATCCGGCATGGAGCCTAACGACATAGGAGGGAATGCTGTACAGTTGAATGCGGGAACTCTCCAGTATCGCCACAACGCCGAACCCGGTATCCATCCAGGAGCTAGGCGGCAAGGTTGTGCGAGGCCCGCGGGCTCACACGTTCGGTCGCTGGCGCACTAAAGCGGAGTTCAATCCCTTTGGCTGCTCAATTTATTCCATAGACTGTCTCATTGAAACGGCAACAATTATAGCGTTATGCTCGGACCATTTGATGGTGTGTTATACGGTGGTATATCCGACTCTTATGTAGAGCGGGCTAAACAGTGTTAGACGGCCTGGACGCTAACGAACAATGATCCAAAGTGTAGAGGAATTTATCGTTGTCGTTCGTCAAGACTCAGAGCCATGGCCGCCCGAACAACCTCGGTGGTTTCGAGGTGAGCCTGCTGGGTACACACCCCTTGTGCCATCTTTGTATCGCCGAACGGGCGGCGCGGCGCGCGAGAACCAGCTCCTGCAAACTTTCCGAGCCAGAGCGGCGGCCTTCGGAATTGACTACCTGCCGGACCGAGAGAAGATCGATGAGTGGTTATTTCTCGCCCAGCATGCAGGTCTACCAACACGACTACTTGATTGGTCGGAGAGTGCGCTGATCGGTCTGTATTTTGCCCTGAAGAAGGACAAGCCCATAGTATGGATGCTCAATCCTCATCATCTGAACCACTTTGCGTGGGGCAGCCCTCAGGGCGCTGATCCAAACAATCGGCGTGAGTTTCCACTTGCTTGGCATCGCCCAGCGCCTCCTGAGATCAATCCTGCTGCCGAAAATGTGTGCGGCGCCTGGGAAGAGGATGTGCCAGGCGTGCCGCTTCCCGTTGCAGTCCACCCGAGCTACGTTCATAGCAGGCTGCGGGCACAACGCGGGTGCTTTACCATTCACGGCAAGAAGAAGGAAAGCCTTCAGGCTCTAGTGTCAGCAACAGTCCTGAAACGCTACGAAGTTGACCCGGCACACCGATCTGCCATGATGCGTGATCTTGCGACTCTTGGTGTAACGGAGGTAGTTGCCTATCCTGACCTTGATGGTCTCGCTCGAGACTTGAGGCAGCGCTTCTTGGGAGAGGACGTCTAACACGGGTTGCACCAGACGGGCGCCGGTGAACGCTGACCGTTAGGTTGATTTGAGATGATGAGTGCAGCATTTTCCGAAGCGCCCACGCTCGACGCGATCAGCCAGCTTCGACGGAAGTACCCGTACGCGGCGGTGCTGTCGACCTACGTTGCTATCGAACGCATCCTTAAGTCCCATCTCGTTACTGTTCGACAGCATTTGAGCTTCCCGAAGAAGACGCTGACTCGCGGACCGCACAAGGGGAAATCCCTCGCGGCAGTGGTCAGCTTGCGGAGTGGTGCCTTCCTAAAAGGCGTCGTGTGCCACATGACGCTCGGCGATATCGAGGATGCCATGAACCTCCCTTACAGTGCACGCAGCGCGACGCATCGGAACGAGGCGATGCACTCAAATCTATATCTTTCAGGTGAGACGAGGTTGACGTACATAGGCCGACAACGAAAGAATTCGGCGAGGATCAAGCAAGCAGTTGCTCATCTTCGGTATGTCGTCGACAACTTCACTGGCTATCGACTGCTCGAGAAACGCAATGGTGAACTTATCGCTCAATCTTCATCACCCATGCAGTCGGCTGGTCCCCCCGGCGGCTGACGGAGGCGTTAGGTTGCTCAGGAGGACAGGGATGGGGCCACGCACTGACAAAGGTTATAGAGGCGACGCAGCACAATTCTTTGTTGCGGGCGAGTTGTGTCGTCGCCAGCTGGTGGCGGTCGTCACGCTTGGCAATTGCCCTAATACCGACATCCTGATAAGTAATGCTGCTGGCACGCGCTTTTGCCATGTTCAAGTGAAGACCTTCGTGCCAGGGAATCGCACAGTTTCGGTAGGCATGAAAGCCGAAAAGGACTACGGGTCTCATTTCTTTTGGGTTTTGGCCGGAATTCCACTACCCGACTCCTCCAATGGCTTCGAGTTTTTCATCGTGCCATCGTCAGAAATGGCGCGCGCAGTCAGAAACAGCTTTCAACTTTGGGCATCTAGCCCGGGTGCTAAAGGGCAGCAACGAAATTCTGCTACTAACAAAGTACGCACACTATATCTCCCCCCAAGGACTGAGAAGAACGGTTGGTCTCTTGTCCCATACCGCAATGATTGGCAGCGCATCGTCAATGCAGTCGCACCCTAACCACAGGTTCCAGCAGACCGTCGGTGCGCTGTGCCACCACCGGGGGCTCCGCGCCTGCCGGTGAGTCGCGGGGCCGTTGAGACTCGCAGGATTTACAAGGAGGTGCACCAATGCCGCGCCACTTCTTCGACGTTGTTTGGCTAATACTAACCAACGAAGTCACGGGATATTTTCGTCATGAAGTACGTGGATGAGTTTCGCGATCGCGCGGTGGCGGCGGCGTTGGCGGAGCGGATCAAGAAGACGGTCACCAGGCCTTGGACGATCATGGAGGTCTGTAGTGGACAGACCCATTCGATCGTGCGGTTCGGGCTCGACAGCTTGTTGCTACACAATCGCACGCTTGTTCAGGGACGAGCGTGAGGCCAGATTATTGAGGTGGTAGGCAGGCAATCACGTCGGTGCTTACCAAAGTGTGCGCACGTGCTTGTATTGCCGGATGAGACTGTCCTTGGTCAGCACGGTCGCATTCTCTTCTCTCGCGGTCGCGACAATGATTTGATCTGCTGGATCTCCGTGAAACGGCTGAGGCAGCGTCGTTGAGCGGTAGCTGAGTGTGGGAGTGAGGGGTACGAGTCGAAGTTTGGGCATCTCGAGTGCGACACGAAACCATTCTTCAGGATCACAGGAAATTCCGATCCGTTTCTTCTCCAACAGCTTACTGAACTCCCATGCCGATATCGCTGAAAGGAGCAGTTCCGAATAGTGATCGGGATTATTGAGAAGGGTGCGGACGCGAGGGGACAGCTTCTTCGGGTTCATCTGCCACCAGACCCACACATGCGTATCGAGGACGTACTTCACCGGCAGACGTTCCACTCGGCTTGGCCGAGAGGCGACACGATATCATTTTCGAACACGAGAGCTTCTGCCAATCTGCCCGGTGCCGTGCGCTTTCCGGCGAAGGGAACAATTTCGGCGAGCGGCTTGCCTCGTTTTGTGACCACGACCGGCTCTCGTGTTTCTGCGACTTCTCCCAATACTTTCAACGCGTGCGCCTTAAAGTCCGTCACGGGCATGGTTTTCATGCGGCATTACCCCCTTCCATCTCTCGCTTCTGGTGATGATCCTATATAGTCATTTATAATGGTCATGTCAAGTAACCGGCGCGAACGGTCGAAGTGGCAACCTGTTCCTATTACGCTGTTAGAGGTTTATAAGATTTGGAAGCAGAGTAAGCACTCTACTCATCGTGGGACTGTTGTGGAACAACGGGTGCTACAGTCATGAAGTACGTGGATGAGTTTCGGGATCGCGGTCATGCCGAGACCTTGGCAGGCGCTATCAAACGCACCGTCACCAGGCCTTGGACGATCATGGAGGTCTGCGGAGGGCAAACCCATGCGATTGTGCGGTTTGGTCTCGACAGCCTGTTGCCGAAAGATATCACGCTCGTTCATGGACCGGGCTGTCCGGTCTGTGTGACCTCGGTATCGCTGATCGACCAGGCGGTCTGCCTTGCGTCCTTGCCGGGAGTGATCTTCTGTTCGTTCGGCGACATGCTGCGCGTTCCCGGTTCCCGTGGTGATCTGTTCGGAGTGAAGGCGGCGGGCGGGGATGTTCGGATTATCTATTCGCCATTGGATGCGCTGGAACTGGCCCGTAAGAATCCAGATCGCGAGGTCGTCTGTTTCGCCGTGGGATTTGAAACCACTGCACCGGCCTGGGCCATGGCAGTCGCACAGGCGAAACAGGCGGGGATCACGAACTTCAGCTTGTTGATCGCCCATGTGCTGGTGCCGCCGGCGATGGAGGCAATCCTCTCGTCGCCACAGAATCGGATCCAGGGATTTCTCGCCGCAGGCCATGTTTGTACCGTGATGGGCTATGAAGAGTACGAGGCCATCGCTCAACGGTATCGAGTCCCGATCGTCGTGACCGGGTTTGAGCCGCTCGATGTGCTCGAAGGCGTCGCGATGCTGGTCAGTCAGTTGGAGGAAGGACGGGTTAAGGTCGAGAATCAGTATGTACGCTCGGTGAGCCGGGAAGGGAACCGACCAGCGAGGAGTATCGTCGACGAAGTCTTTGAACCGGTGTCGCGGGCCTGGCGCGGTATCGGCGAAATTCCAGCGAGCGGTCTTCGCCTCAAGTCTGCTTACTGCGCCTACGACGCTGAACTGAAGTTTCAACGGGAACTTGCGCAGCTCTCAGTAGGCATTGAAGATCCAGAGTGCCAAAGTGGGCTGGTTCTCCAGGGATTGCTCAAGCCGATGGACTGTCCAGCCTTTGGGGTTCGCTGCACGCCGGAGCAGCCGTTAGGCGCGCCGATGGTGTCGAGCGAGGGAGCCTGCGCCGCCTATTATCGGTACCGCTCCCATGCCACAAGTAAGGTCTAGACGGAAAATGCGAGCAAATGACTGTGCATGACAACAGACCATTTGAACCGGCTTGCCCGCTTCCGATCTCGGCAAAGAACACCGTACAGCTTGCACATGGCGGTGGTGGTCGGCTGATGCAGGAGTTGATTCAAGACATATTCGTGCGGGCCTTTCATAATCCTCTACTGGACTCATTGCATGACGGCGCAACCTGGCCGGTGGAGAAAGGCACGCTTGCGTTCACCACTGATTCGTATGTGGTGCATCCGCTGTTTTTCCCAGGTGGTGACATCGGGAGTTTGGCGGTGAACGGCACGATCAATGATCTGGCCATGTGTGGTGCGAAGCCACTCTATCTGAGCGCGGGATTTATCCTGGAAGAGGGGCTCAGTATGGACGTGCTCCAGCGAGTGGTGAACTCCATGGCCGAGGCCGCGCGAGCGGCAGGTGTGTCGATTGTGACGGGCGATACGAAGGTTGTGGATCGAGGCAAAGGCGACGAGATCTTCATTAATACAGCGGGGGTTGGTTTTGTCCCAGCCGGCGTCCGCGTGTTGCCGACGTTGATCCAACCGGGCGATGCCATTCTCGTGAGCGGTGACCTCGGTTCTCACGGTGTGGCGGTGCTCAGTGTGCGGGAAGGACTCACGTTCGAGGGCGACATCAAAAGCGATTCAGCACCGTTGCATCACATCGTGGCGGACTTACTCGACAGCGGAATCGACATCCATTGCCTGCGCGATTTGACTCGTGGTGGACTGGCTAGCGTGCTGAACGAACTGGCTGTGGCGGCAAAGGTCGGCATGATGGTAGACGAGTCGACCATTCCTGTGAGCGAGCCGGTCCGTGGAGCCTGCGAGCTGTTGGGACTCGATCCACTCTATGTGGCGAACGAAGGACGCTTCGTCGCGATCGTACCGGCTCTACAAGCCGAAGCCGCGCTCGCTGTGATGCGCCGGCACAAGGCAGCCAGCCTGGCGGCTCACATCGGCATGGTGACGGATCGCGATCCTTCCATGGTTGTCCTGCGGACTGTTGTCGGCACGCATCGTGTTCTGGATCTGCTCTCAGGCGAGCAACTCCCGAGAATTTGTTAGTACCGTCTGAAATCTCCTGCCTTCGTTGAGTCATCCTGAGTGAACTGTAGCATTCTGCGACAGTGATCGGTTGACCTTCCGTGGAGTTTTTCCCGACGCTAAATGAGGGGCCGCACTGGAGACGGTGCGAAGTCCTGTCCTTCCAACAGCTTCAGCTTTGGCCGAGAGGGCTGTACGGTTAGCTTCAATGGCACAATGATTGCGCAGGATATTTTCAGCGGTAGTCCAATTGAAGGAGGGGCCTGTGACTTCACGATTCATCGTCTTAGGAGCATTGCTCGTTCTGTCATGCCAGCCGGTTGCCCATGCTGCTTCGGAGCAGAAGGAAGGGAGTCCGCAGACGCTGCGTGAACACTACAATCTCCAGGATGGCAAACGCCTCTACGAGCAGTATTGCCGGTTTTGCCATGGCGAACGGGGGAAAGGAAAAGCCTTTGATGTGACTCCGCCGCCGGCCGATCTCACCAGCCCAACTGTTCAGCAGAAGTCAGATTTCGAGCTCACACAGATTATTCACGGGGGTGAGCAGGGCACCGCGATGGGGGCCTGGAAATGGGCTTTGTCTGACAAAGACAAGCAGAATGTCCTGCAGTACATCCGATCGTTGGCTCGATGATGGCCAGGTGAGATGAGAATGCCATAGCGCACGTGACGGAAAAACAGCGATGACAAGTTTCGTGTTGCTAATAAGGGCTGCGCATGGCCAGTTGCTGGGAGTATTCCGTGTAGTACAATCATCCCAGGCTTTCAGCTCCATTTTCAGTATCGAAACGTCTGACACTGATGATCGACACGTCCAGCCGTAGATGTGAAGTGAGAAAGAGTCCTGGCGATCAGGCGATTGTTTTGATCCGCAGAGGGCTGCTGCTGTGCTGTCTGGCCCTAGCAGGGATCTCTGGCTGCGCCTCACCTGAATCGATCGACCTGGATTCTTTTGACCCGTCACACAATCAGACGGAGATCGCCAACTACTATCGAAATCAAGCTGTTGCGATGCGCGAGAAGGCCGACGCGCAAGCGACGGCTGCTGTGCGTTATGAAGCGCTCTTTGGACCAGAGGCCGACTTGGTTTCCGGTGCCAAGGCACTGGCACACTATTATGAGCAGACCGCACAGGAATTAGAACGAGTGGCGCAAGCTCATGAAGCTGTTGCTCGGAACAAGCGAACGCCTGCGGCTGTTCGGTGAATGGTGAGATTGGCCGGAACGCATACGACGCATGCGATAAGAAAGAGGAGGGATCTATGAAACAGTCTTCAATCGTTCGTCTCCTGCTTATACTGATTCCTTTACTGATGACCCTTCAGAGTTGCAGTAGTACTGTGTATCCAGGAAGTCGAGGGTTGAGGTGGTCTCCCCTGACCAGCGGATTAGCGAAAGAACCGCTCAGGGAAGGAATCTACTGGCGGGCGCCCTGGAATGACGTCTTGGTCTACGACACGCGATGGAAAAGCTTTAGAGAAAAGGTGGATGCGCTGACTGCGGACGATCTGCCGGTCACCGTCTATGCCACCATCACGATGCGCCCAGTCCCCGATGAAATCTACTTTCTGGCTCAAGAGGTAGGGCCTGAGTGGTACAAGCAACTCGTGCACCCCCAACTCCTGTCCGCTGTCCGTGGGGTCGTCGCCAATTACTCGATGGTGACGCTTCCGGAGCGAAGCAGCGAAATCGGCAACAAGATCGAAGCCGTCGTCGTTGAAACACTGAAAGGTCGCCATTTGGATGTCTACAACGTGGCGCTTTCCGAAATGGAATTCTCCCAGATGGTCTTGCGGGCCATCGAACAGAAGCAGGCGAAGGAGCAGGAGAAGGAGCAGAAGGATTTCGAAGTGGTCATTGCTCAGCGCAACGCTGAGATTGCCAGGATCCAAGCCAAGGGAGAAGGTGATTCCTTGAAAATTCGGGCGGAAGGCGAATCCGACAGCATGAAGATCCGAGCCGTGGGGCAGGCGCAGTCGCAGGAAGTCATCACCAAAACGTTGACGCCGGACTATTTGAAGTTCAAGCTCTATGAAAACCCTAATTCCAAGACCATCATCGTACCCGAAAAGCTCAATGTTCCACTGATTCTGAGTCCTGGCGCCGATCACTCGCGATAGGAGTCGTCATGAGACTGGCGCAGTATTTCGAGCGTGCCTATGATCCGAAGACTCTCACGGTGCGACAAATCATGGAGGGGGTGGTCTGTACGGTGAGCCCTGAAACCAGGGGGATCGCGATTGCGGAGATCATGGCCGAGCGGAATTTTGGGGTGGTGCCCGTCGTGGAACGCGATTCAACGCTTGTCGGTCTGGTGTCTGAATTCGACCTGCTACGGGCCATCGACGAGGGTAAAGATCTTCGCCAGATCATGGCCGAAGACATGATGACAAGACATGTCGTCACGGTGACCGAAGACGTGCTCGTGCAGGATTTTATCAAGCTCCTTCAACAGCAACACCTTATCCGAACTCCGGTTGTGAAGGGGAACACGTTGGTCGGGATCGTCACGAGACGGGATGCGGTGTTCGCCTATGTGAAGGCGACGGCTCCATATTGGAAACCGAGGAAGGGTGGAGATAGATAATCCTGGAATGTGCTGCGCGTAAGCTGAGCCTTGGTAGGAGTCTCGGAGCGTTGCGGTACTATTGCAAATGTAAGAGAGCCGACAAGATGACCTCGACAGCCTCGTAGAGGACCCCTTCCTCACCTCTACGAGCCAGAAACTCTCCTTGCCCTCTTTGCCGATCAAGCACAAAGGTCACTTTCAGATCTACGCGATACACGGTGAGTTTGGTGTTTTCGACCACGACCTGTTGCTCTTTGACCCAAGCTGACTGGATGCCGTGAACCGTCTTGGATGCTGTGGCTATTTCTCTCCTTCCTGGTTTTACCTGCTCGGCGTATACGTAAAATAGCTGTGTGTCGAATTTGGCCTTGCGGGGTCTCTCTAGGTGGACTAGAATCAACTTCTCTCACCATGACACCCAAAGTCGCAAAAAAAGAGCGTTGGGTGAGGGCACGACTGCTTTCACAGGCACCTCACGCCGAAGATCGGCAAGGGAAGGCGGTCGAATCGGCACAAGACAATTTCTTTGCCGAAGCCTTCCGCCTAAGCCCTCACCTGATCGGTATTACAGATCTCGAGACAGGGCTCTGTCTCGAGATCAATGACGCCTGCCTCGCCACATTCGGCTTTCGCCGGGATGAAGTTATCGGAAAGACGACATTGATGTTGGGCATTTGGCCTGATCCTCATGATCGGGCCAGGCTCATCGATCGATTGAAATCTGAAGGGTCAGTCCGAAACCTTGAAGTGTCGACGCGGATGAAAGATGGGGAGCTGCGACAGTTTCTCATCTCGACGGACTTGATCACGCTCAGAGAGAAGCCTTGCCTCCTGACGATCGGCAATGACATTACCGATCGCAAGCGGGTTGAGGAGGTGCTGCGGCGGACCCATGAAGAGTTGGAACAACGCGTCCAGGAAAGAACGGTCGACCTCGAGCGAACCCATGCAGCGATGCGGGATAGTGAGGCGCGCTTCCGTTTGTTCATCGAACATGTGCCGGCTGCCATTGCGATGTTTGACCGCAACATGCGTTATTTGGTGGCCAGTCGCCGGTGGATGGAAGACTATCAGCTTACAGGGGCGATCCTCGGCCGATCGCACTATGACGAGCTTCCGGAGATTTCATCACGATGGAAAGAGATCCATCGTCGCGGACTGGCCGGAGAAATTCTGAGCGCAGATGAAGACCAGTTCGTTCGAGATGATGGCTCGATGCAGTGGATAACGTGGGATGTTCGCCCTTGGTATAGCGGCGATGAAGTAGGCGGAATTGTGATTGCCACGGAGGATGTGACGGCTCGTGTGGAGGCACAGAACGCCTTGCATGAAAAGGAGGGACGGTCCGACCAGGTCATTCGGTTGGCCAACTTCGGAATTTTTGATCATGACCATCGCACGGGGCAAATGTACTGGTCCCCTGCGATGAGAGAAATCTACGGAGTGGGACCCGATGATCCCGCGTCTTTCGAGGGGGTATGTTCAGTTACTCCATCCGGAAGACCGTGAAACAGTCGTCCTGGCTATCAAGCAGGCCCAAGATCCTGCCGGTGATGATCTCTTCTCGGTGGAACACCGTGTGTTGCACCGCGATGGGAGTGTCAGGTGGGTGAGTTTTCGATCATGGACGCTATTCGACAACGAGGGGTCTGAGCGCCGCCCTACTCAAACCTTGGGGGCGATGATCGATATCACCAAGCGCAAACAGGCCGAGGAAGCGCTGAAAATAAGTGAGCGCCGATTCGCATCCTTTATGGATAATTTGCACGACTTTGCCTGGATCAAAGATGCTCAGGGACGGTATCTCTACGTCAATCGACTCTTTGAAGAATCCCTCCTCAAAAGATTAGATTGGAAAGAAAAGACTGCTCGTGAGTTGTGGTCTGAGGAGATCGCCGTACAATATGAGTTGAACGATCGGAAAGTGTGGGAGACCAGGGTCCCTCTGCACACAGTCGAGCCGTTCGTTCAGGATGGGGAGTTCCGGCACGCGCTTGTGAGCAAGTTTCCCATCGTCGATCACAAAGGAGCGCCGGTGTTGTTGGGAGGTGTCGCCGTCGACATCACCGAACGCAAACAGGCGGAAGAGGCGCTTCATCGCAACCAGCTGGAATTGCATCAGCAGCAAGTGCAATTGGAAGAACTGACGTCCAAGCTGCTGGCTGCGCAGGAGCATGAGCGGAAGCGAATCGCCCGTGATCTGCATGACGACGTCAGCCAGCGATTGGCCGCCTTGGTCTTGGAAGTCGCATCCTTGGAACACCACCCGTCTACGGTACCCGGTGAACTCACTCGAGCGCTGGCGCCACTTCGTGAACAGTTGGAGCAGCTTTCTGACGATGTGCACACGCTCGCGTATCGGCTTCACCCTTCGCTCCTGGAGCATGCCGGATTGCGCCCGGCGGTCGAAGAGCATGTTCATCAGGTTTCTCGGCGCACGGGCTTGCCCATTCATCTGAAGATTCTTGATGTTCCGGATGCGGTGCCGCTTGATCAGGCGACCTGTCTCTTCCGCGTTATGCAGGAGAGCGTTCAAAATGTGGTGAAACATGCGCAGGCAACGACCGTGACGGTCCAGCTCCGAGGGTCATCAAAGGGGGTCGGTCTGTCCGTCATTGATAATGGGAAGGGATTTGACCCACAGGACCTGCGTATTCATCAACAAGGGCTGGGATTGAGCAGTATGGAGGAGCGGCTGCGACAACTGCACGGGTTCTTTCGAATCCAATCTCGCTCATCTCACGGCACAAAGGTCTGTGCGTGGGTGCCGTGCAAGGTGGAGGTCTCATGAATCGACCCCGTATTCTGATGGCTGATGATCACGCCATTGTCCTGGCTGGACTTCGGAAACTGGTGGAAGCCGAGGGCGAGGTGGTTGGTATGGTGGAGGACGGACGAGCCTTAGTGGAAGCGGCGCAGCAGCTTCGTCCCGACATCGTGTTGCTAGACATCTCAATGCCGTTGCTCAACGGACTCGATGCAGCGCGCCAAATAAGTAAGCTAGTGCCGGAGAGCAAGCTCATCTTCCTCACCATGCATGCTACCCCCACCTATGCGACCGAAGCCTTTAAGGCCGGAGCCTCCGGCTATCTGATAAAGCGGTCCGCCGCCGTGGAGCTCAAGCAAGCCATCCAGGCGGTGATGCGAGGACAACACTACATGACTCCGCTTATCACGAAAGATGTCTTGGCGGCGACACTCCAATCTCCGGATGGCCAGTTCAATAAGCCATTGGTGACCTCTCTTACCCAGCGGCAACGGGAGGTGTTACAGCTTGTTGCCGAGGGAAAAGGTACCAAGGCCATTGCCTCGATCCTGAACATTTCCGTGAAAACTGTGGAGTTTCACAAGTTTCGCATTATGAGTGAACTCGATCTTCACTCGACGGCCGAGCTAGTCAAGTACGCGATTGGCGAAGGCCTTGTGAGTGTGTCGTCGTAGTCACGTCCACTGGTCACGCATACTACCCGAAGTACAGTCGTGTGCTACTACTACAACATCATGAGTTCATCTACTAGCGTTACCATTCAGTACTAGTAATCTCCCTGCATCTTTCTAGTGGGCTTCCTAGTTCACAAGGCCCGTCATATATCCTTACTATTAGTTAACGAAAGAATTAGTCCGTTTTTGTACGTTGTTGTGTGCGATCCCTATTCATTTGAGCATGTAGGTTCTTCCGTGACAGTTAAGAAGTCGTTGTAAGTTTTGGTCTTTGTGTAGAAGGGTGTATGCAAGTTTCAGCAATCATAGAGCGTGTTTATGGTGCCCTAGAGCAGTTTGGTACTACTTGTTCAATGGAAGAGGTGGTTGGGCTTTGTCCAGACCTGACCTGGAACCAAGTGTATCTAGCCATTGATTATTTGAGCAAGACCGGAAAAGTCTCTGTGACCTTAGACCCAGACAGGACGTACACAGTCCGGGTCTATTCATCAGCCACCGAGGCATCTCAATTCTCACCAAAACAAGATCACGTCCACAGTGCTGCCTAGAACCTAGGCGTAGCATACCCCTGCCGCTGGTGGCCCTAGCTTACGGTAATGATCTCCCGTGGAGTATGGGTTCCTAATGAGATAGGCCTAGCGTACTGGAGGCTTACAGCAGTCTAGACTTTCTAAGGGCTCCCTGCCTCATGAAGTAGTCCTCGCACTCTGTTCTCAGGGCCATCCGAACCAGATACACTCGAACAGATCGAGACTCTGCGCATTGCCAACCTACTTGACAGTCGATTTGGTCGGGAATAAATTCATGCCCCATAAAAATCCCAAAGAGCCATGGGGCCAAGTTGTTGGCTGACATCACACCTCGTGTCGATGCCATGCTTATCAGCTTTTTCAGGGGAGAAAGGATGTCTGCCGGCCTCAATGTTTTGGGAGGTGTGCTGTGGAATACCACTTCGTAGCGTGACGGGTCCGGACGAAAGGAGTAACTATGGATAGTACCTTCTTAATGTTTGCAGTTGTGATGCTCGTGATCTTCATCGGCGGTATCATCGTGTACAAAAAGAGCGTATAAGCAGCGTTCTTCTCCGTCTCGTCATCTTGTGAAGGGGCTCATTGCCGAAGTCCCGTAAGTTGGACGGTTGTCATTCGTGCTGAGCAAGAATGTAGGTCCACCTTTTTCAGGCCTTATCCTTCTACTCTCTGCAAGGTTCTTCCTATGTCTGAACGCGTACCAAACTCAGACAGTATAATCTTGGGCCTTTGTTCAGGGATGGATGAAGAGGCATCAAACCGAATCATGGGTACGAGCAATGGATGATAGGGAGATGTTAGCTATTCTCGGATGGCCTTGGCTCGCTTTTGCAGATAGGCGTTTCGGACCGCAGCATAGAGGTCGAGCGTCGATTCTTCCACCCCCTGAAACTTTTCCAGATTCAAAGAGCGTTCGTTGACGACTTCCGTCGCACGTGCGCCAATTGAGATGGCATAGGTAAGGGCTCGCTCATCGATGTCGACCACTGTCGGAATCGAATCGATGTTATGCATGGTCGGCAGGATGAGCCAGTAAATCGGATTGAGGGCGATGTCTCCAGCATAGCCTGCAAGATCTCGAACCGTATAGGGTCCCAGAATCGGTATCATGAGATAGGGACCTGGTGGAACTCCATAAAATCCGAGCGTTTGTCCCGTATCTTCCTCCGGTGTCGTCAGCTTGAAGTAATGCTGGGCCACATCGAAAAATCCGCCGATCCCGACCGTCGTATTAATGAGAAATCGCCCAACTTCAATCCCAGCTCCTTTGAATTTTCCCTGAAACATATTGTTCAGGAATCGCGGGGTTGCACGGCTATTGTAGAAAATATTGCTGACGCCGACCTGGACAATATTCGGCACGATGAAGTTGTAACCCTTGGCGACCGGCTTCAATATCCAGCGATCAAGCTGCCGGTTGAATTCAAAGAATTTGGTGTTGAGTGGTTCCCACGGATCGTATTCTTCGATCCCTTCTTCACCCGGCTTCGAAAACGGATCGAGTGGCTCTTCAGAGGACGCGTCGTGGACCTGTGCTTCTGACGGGAGAGCCTTGGGATTCGCATCAGCCAGAAGAACTGGCCGAGCGTTCTGCTCGATGGTGGGGGCGAGTGAGTTTGTCGAGCCCTTTTGAGTCACGCAACCTGAGAGCACGATCAATAAGACGGCAAGAACGAGTCCATATTCACGTTGCCTGAAGCAGACCGGCCTACACCCAGCTTTTGTCCTCATTCTTAAGATAACCTCTCGAGTTGAATGAAACGAGCATTGAGCCCAAAGTGCCGCACTCTACCAAAAAAGTTGAGTCACCCGCCAATCAAATATTTCGGAATTGTTCTTGTGGACCAAGACCTTAGTCTACGATCGCCGAGCATTCGTAGTCGTGGCATCAACGTTGCCTTACCTCCACTCATCTATAGGTCAACACAGCCAGACGGGCCTGTATCCACTGTGCTTCAGTATTCTGCTGATGGTGTTTTCGATGAGTGGTTTGCACCATGCGGGGGATCTGGTGACGTCAGGCTTCGAATAAGGAGGATGCCGATGAAAGCCGTCGTAGGAGTGGATGGGTCGAAGTATTCAGAGTGGGTGTTGGGTTGGCTGGGTAAGATGCCGTTTCGGGTGGCACCAGGAGTCACAGCAATTCATGCGATGGATCTTCAATCCGTGCGACCGCCGTTCATCGTACAACCGTCCGTCAGTGGGTATGAACCGGACGAAGGGGAAGCCATTCATCTCCTAGAGTCTCGAGCCAAGCAGGTAGAAGCAGAGACGAAGCGGCGCTTCGTGAAGCTTGGGCTCAAGGGCTCGGTGCGCGTCGTGCAGGACAAGATTGCACAAGCCCTCATCGAGCAGGCAGGCCATAAGGGATTGATCGTGGTTGGGAGCCGAGGGCTAGATGCCATCGATCGTTTGGTGCTGGGGAGCGTCTCGACAACAGTCACGCTCCATGCGTCCTGTCCGGTCTTGATTGTGAAAGAGCCTCCCCAAACCCTTCGGCGGATGCTCGTCGCGACAGACGGCTCTCCGTCATCCAAGAAAGCGCTCCAGTTCATGACCAAACAGTTCACGGCCAAGCCTGATGCCAAGCCGCTCGTGATTCTGCTGGTCCATGTTATGCCGTTTCTGCGCTACACGATGGTGAAGGAGGCGGGGGAGCAATTGCTCGCGCAGGAGGCAGCCAAGCTTGAGAAAGTCGGGTACCGCGTCAGGCAGTTTCCCTGTGTGGGACCAGCCGCTGAGGAGATCATGAAAGTGGTGAATCGCGAACAGCCGGATCTAATCGTGACAGGGGCCAAAGGGCGAAGTGCAGTGACGCGCTTTCTCCAGGGCAGCGTCTCGATGAAACTCGCCCAACAGAGTGCCTGTTCCGTTCTCGTTGTCAGATAAGTCGCGAACCCATCAACCTACCGCACGCACGGAAACAGAACCATCGCTCGCCTCTGAGAGAGGCAAGCGATGGTATGAATCGGAAGAGGTTCGACGAAAGGAAATGGTCCTTGCCATGAGAAATGTCTCTCTCCGCCAGACCGGATCATCTACCGCGCAAGAGTACTTCTCAACAAGATGAGGCCTTCCCTAGGAGGATGCCCAATTCTGGGCCGGCGACCTACGCACTCTTTTTGTACACGATCAACCCACCGATGAGGAGTGCACCCATCACCAATGCGAACAGCGTCATCGTATCCATAACGGCTCCTTTCAATTAAGAAGACTACAAACCTTTACATGTATAGTGGAGCAACTCTTGTGCTTGCATTGATCGAAGACGGCGGTTTCTAAACTCCTGAAAAAGAGGTGTCTACAACACCCTGTATGTCAAATCTATTCAGTGAGCTGGGGAGAATGTCATCAAGGCTGTCTATTCCCTTAGACAACGAAAGGTGAGGGAAAGATTCAGCGCCTCAAGTGTGGTAGCTGAAGCGGCTAAAACGAGATCAGACGGTCACGTCCATGGGGCATCGACAAGTCTTGGTCTGGGCCGATCGGGACGATACGGGTAGGGTTAATATCATCGTGTGTGACGTAGTAGTGGCGTTTGATGTGGTCGACATTGACGGTCTCGGCAATGCCGTCGGTTTGGTAGAGATCTTTCAGATACCCGAACAGGTTCGGGTAGTCGGCGATTCGTCGGAGATTGCATTTGAAATGTCCGTGGTACACAGTGTCGAACCGAACCAATGTGACAAAAAGCCGCCAGTCGGTTTCCACGAACTCCGGTCCGAATAAGTATCGGTGACTTGCCAGGCGCACATCGAGTTGATCCAGCGCGGTAAATAATCGCCGTACCGCTCGTTCATAGCCGTGTTGGGATGTGGCGAACCCTGCTCGATAGACGCCGTCGTTCACATTCTCGTAGATGAACGTGTTGAGCTCATCGATCTCTTGCCGCAGGCCGTCCGGGTACAAATCAATCGGGCTTTCAGTGAATCGATTGAACTCACCGTTGAAGATTCTCATCAGATCGTCATCGGAGTTGGTGACGATACGTTTGGTAACGGAGTCCCACAGCACGGGCACTGTGATACGTCCGATATAGTTCGAATCCGTGGCTTTATAGGCTTCTCGAAGAAACTGGAATCCATTGATGGTGTCGGGGGAATGTCCTGCGCCTTCGCGAAATGCCCATCCTCGCTCGTCACGAATAGGATCCACGACGGTCATACCGATCACAGTCTCAAGCTTCTTGAGCTTACGCACAATGATCGTGCGGTGGGCCCAGGGGCAGGCCCATGAGACGTAGAGATGGTAACGTCTGGCAGCGGCGGGATAGCCCGAACTACCGTCGGCGGTCACCCACCTCCGGAACACATCCGGCTGGCGCGTAAACTCACCGGCTGGCGATTGCTCGTCTGGAAATTGGGCTCGAACTTCCATACAGCGGCACTCTCCCTTGAAATCAGTATCTCATATCCGCAACCACTGGCGCAGGGGAGTCTCTCTACCCAGCTGTCGCATTTCGCTACAGCATCAAGCGTTCACAGTAGCAAAAGGCGACGAATGTACGGCATTGCATGAGAAATATAACGTATTTGGGAGGCATGCCCCGTGCGAGAAGCTCACAGTCGGAGGACGAGTGAATCTGAGATTTAAGAGTGGACCAAGGGGATGGGATTTGTGGCTCATACCTGCCTGAATCAGCACACAGCCGGATTGCCTGCACAGGTCATACGTGGTTTGGCAGCTTGCATGATCATAGCGCTGAGTGTTGCCTGCGAAAACAAACCGGCAGAGACCTCCGCGGTCAAACCGGACTTGCCTTCCGCGCGAACGGGGTTGTTGCGTCTGACGCCCGAGGAGTTATCCCGAATGCAGCTGGAACTCGTGCCGGTGGCGCAGGGGCAGCTTCTTTCACATCGTGAATTTTCCGCAACGGTCCAGGCCAACCAAAACGAATTGGCCGAGGTCACCACTTTGATCCGGGGCCGGGTTGTGAAAGTCCATGTTGATGTCGGGCAGGACGTGAAAAAAGGCGCTCTTTTGGCGATGCTCCACAGTGTGGATCTGGGCGTGGCGGAGGGAGACTACCTCAAGGCCGGGGCCAGGCTGCATGAAGTGGAGCTAGCACATCTCCGCGCGAAGGATCTGTACGAAAACAAGGCCGTCAGCCTCGCTGAGCTGCAGAGACGTGAGGCCGCCATGAAGACGGCGCGAGCTGAACTGCGGGAGGCCAAAAACCGTCTCGAACTGCTTGGTGTGCCACTAGAGGAGATTGGCAGGCTGGAGCGGGAATTGACGATTAAAGCCAACATGCCTTTACGTGCACCGTTCGATGGGCGGGTCATCACACGCAACATCACGCGGGGGGAAGTGGTCGAGACGGAACAAAAGCTGTTCACCGTGGCCAATCTTACGGATGTGTGGGTGATCGGCAACGTGCCGGAGAAGGACGTGCGATTCATCCGCAAGGATCAGAAGGTGAATGTGGTCCTTGCCGCCTATCCCCATGCGATCTTCAGCGGGGCCATCACCTATGTGGGAGATGTGCTTGATCCAGCAACGCGCACCATGCGTCTGCGGGTCACGGTTTCCAACCACGATCGTCTGTTGAAACCGGAAATGTTCGCCATCGTCAGCGTGTTTGCAACATCGAGTCCAGACGCGCTGAGCGTACCGCTAGCGGCTGTCCAGGATGGGCCTGGCGGTAAGACGGTATTCGTTCAACGGGAGGTCGGCACCTTCGAGGCGCGGACGGTCACGTTAGGGAACGAAGAGGGAGACGTGGTCAGGGTGATGGAGGGCGTCAAGGTAGGCGAACAGGTTGTGACGAAAGGCTCCTTCGCCCTTAAGTCTGAAATGGAACGGCACAAGATCGAGCCCTCGCTATGATTGTCTCGCTCCTGGAATTCTCGCTGCGGCAAAGAATATTAGTCATCGGCCTGGCATGTCTGCTCTCGGTTGTCGGTGTGATTGCCTTTGAGTCGATCCCGATCGATGCCTACCCCGACGTGACGAATATCCAAGTGCAGGTATTGACCGAAGCGGCCGGCCTCTCGCCGGTCGAAGTCGAGCGCTTCATCACCTATCCGCTCGAACTTCAGATGACCGGGTTGCCTGGATTAGCGGAGATCCGGTCGCTTTCTAAGTTCGCACTGTCACAGATCACGGTCGTGTTCAACGACGACGTGGATATCTACTTCGCCCGCCAGTTGGTCCTCGAGCGGATCATGGCGGCCAAAGAGCGGTTGCCAGAGGGGCTCGAGCCCGTGATGGCCCCCATCACAACGGGGCTGGGCGAGGTCTATCACTATTATGTCGAAGGGCCCCATGCGACAGCGACCGATCCACAGGTCGTCGAGAGGGAGTTGACGGATCAGCGCACCATGCAGGAGTGGGTTCTGCGGCCTCAGCTCAAGAGTGTGCCGGGAGTGATCGATGTGAACGGCATGGGTGGGTTTGTGAAGCAGTATCAGGTCCTCGTCGATCCGGCCAAACTGCGCAAGTTCGACTTGACGCTCCACCAGATCTATGAGGCGGTGGTGAAGAACAACGCCAATGTCGGGGGCAACGTGCTGGAGCGTCATGCCGAACGCTCGATCGTTCGGGGGCTTGGGCTGATCGGGACCGTGAGTGATATCGAATCCATCATTGTGAAAGCGGTCGGTGGCACACCGGTGTTCGTCCGGGATGTCGCGGAAGTCCGCATCGGCCACGCCGTTCGTCATGGCGCGGTGGTTCTCAATGGGGAGCGCGAAGTCGTGATAGGAACAGTGCTCATGCTTCGCGGAGGTAATGCCCGTCAGGTGGTTGAGGCGGTCAAGACGAAGCTGGAGGATTTGCAGCAGAGTAATATTCTACCGGGAGGCACAAGGCTGATCCCCTTTTACGATCGCATCGAACTCGTTAGCGCGGCCATTAATACGGTGCGGGATGCATTGATCGAAGGGATTGTGCTGGTGGTCTTCGTCTTCTTTTTCTTCCTGGGCCATGTCCGCAGCGCCATCATCGTCACGGTGACGTTGATCGTCACTCCGCTCGTGACCTTTATCGTGATGGAGCGGTTCGGGCTCTCGGCCAACTTGATGACGCTTGGTGGGCTGGCGATCGCCGTTGGCGAGATCGCCGACGGGTCCCTGGTCGTCGTGGAAAACGCCTATCGGCATCTCGCACAGCACAGCGGCGCGTCGCAGGAAAGCAGGCTCAGTATCATTCTCCATGCGACGAAGGAAGTCGGTCGACCGATCCTGTTCGGTATTCTGATCATCAGCGTCGTCTTCCTGCCGCTTCTGACGCTCCAGGGAATGGAAGGCAAGATGTTCGCGCCGCTGGCCTACACGCTGGTGATTGCACTCTTGGCCTCGGTCGTGGTGACGCTGACCCTGTCACCGGTGCTCGCGTCTCTCTTCTTGCGTGGAGACCATCCTAAAGAGACGCGCGTGACGCTCTGGATGAAACAGGGCTATCTGCCGGTTTTACAATGGACGCTCCGGCACCGCGGCCTCATCCTGACGAGTTCAACCGCGATCGTGCTGTGCAGCCTTTCCCTCGTTCCATTCGTGGGGCGGGAATTCATTCCACTTCTTGAGGAAGGGGCCCTGACACCTCAAGTGGTGAAGTTGCCGAGCGTGTCGCTTCCTGAGTCTATCGAGCTAGAGAAGCAGACTCAGAAAGCCATGCTGGAATTTCCCGAAGTGAAGATGGCGGTGAGCAGGATCGGCCGAGCGGAGATTCCCTACCACCCAGAAGATCTCTACGAGAGCGATCCGATTGTCTCCCTCCACGACCGAAGTACCTGGAAGACGGCGAAGACTCAATCAGAATTGACCGATGCGATCCGCCGGAAGTTAGCCGAAATTCCCGGTATCTCCATCCTCATGAGTCAGCCAATCCAAGAACGAGTGGACGAGTTGATCTCCGGCATCAGGACCGAATGCGCCATCAAGCTGTTCGGAGACGATCTCGACCTGCTCCGCGACAAGGCGCAGGAGATTGCCGCCTTGATACAACACATCAACGGCGTCAAAGATATCAAGATCGAACAGGTCGCTGGGCAGCCCTACCTCATTATCGACATCGATCGGCAAAAGATCGCCCGTTTTGGCATCAACGTGGCTGACGTGCAAGAGATCATCGCCACCGCGATCGGTGGGAAGGCGGCGACGCAGGTCTATGAAGGTGAGCGGCGGTTTCAGCTCACCCTGAGATTTCTTGAACCGTACCGGAATAGTGTTGCCGCCATTGGAGAAATCCGCGTGAAGTCTTCTTCCGGAGCCCTCATTCCCATGAGTGACCTGGCCAAGATCGAAATGCGTGAAGGCCCGGCTCGTATCAGTCGAGAGCATGTGAAGCGCCGCATCTACATCGGCTTCAATGTCGTTGGCCGGGACATCGGCGGTGTGGTGGATGAAGGGCGCGCGAAGCTGGCGGCGCAACTCCACTTACCGGAAGGCTATACTGTCGTATGGGGCGGGGCGTTCGAAAACATGGAGCGGGCCAACGCGCGATTGATGATTGTCGTGCCGATCACACTGGGCCTCGTGTTCTTTCTTCTGTTCTGGGCCTTCCATTCGCTGCGATACGCAACCTTGATCATTATCAACCTGCCGTTCGCGTTGATCGGAGGCGTCGTGTCGCTATGGCTGAGCGGGCAGTATCTGAGCGTACCGGCCTCTATCGGTTTTATTGAGCTGTTTGGACTGGCCGTGGGGAACGGGATCGTGCTGGTCTCCTATATCAACCAGCTGCGCAACGAGGGACAGCAGATCGATGAAGCGATTCTGTCCGGTTGCAGTCTCCGTCTTCGCCCTGTCGTGATGACCATGATGACCACGCTGCTTGGACTTCTGCCGCTGGCGCTGGCGCAAGGAATTGGGGCGGAGGTCCAGCGGCCGCTTGCCAGCGTCGTCATCGGTGGACTCTTTACATCGACAGCGCTGACACTGGTTGTACTCCCTGCGCTCTATAGTCTGTTCGCTGGGCAGGAGGTGAGGAAAGAGGAGGCGCCGGAATGGGTATGAGGGGAGGGAGAGCGACATCGTCAATCCCTTCGCTCGCCGAGGGCGCACGATCGGAATGTGCTCCCTCAATGCGCGCGGTCAGGGATCAACGATACCGCTCTCCCAATTGGAATGAAAATATATGGGGGAAGGGCTAGATAGGGGTCGTCAGAGTGCTCGTTCTATGCACGTAGCTGAGGACTAACGACCCTGTCTCTTGGAGAGGAAATAACAGTGCCGACACGGTCAGGCATTGATCTTGTATGTGTTTTTTGGTAAGCCTGCCGGACCTGTCCAGGCTTGCTGCGTTTTCAAGCTGGTGAGGCCTAATTCACAGAGCGATCAGTCGGAACGGGGAGGGGGCTTCTTATGAGACATGTGTTGGCGGGAATGACCTTGTTGTGCTTCTTCATCGTTCCTGGGGCTGTTGTACATGCAGCCGGCGGAGAGCGGGAATTTTCCAAAGGGGAGAACCTGTTGAAGAACAAACAGTATGCGGAGGCGCGGGCAGCGCTGGAGGCCGGTCTCCTGAAGGATCCGTCCAATATCCAGGTCCATTTCAATCTGGCCGAGGCTTGCCGAGCCCTGGAATCCTGGGCCTGTGCGGAGCAACATTACGAGAGTGCATTGGATCTGGATGCCAAATCCGGGACGAAATCCTATTTACCCAAGACTAAAGCGAAGGTGTGGCGCTTACGAGAGGAAACAACGGCATGGCGGCTCCTGAACGAGGGAAAGGGCCTGATCGCCAGTGGAAAAACGAAGCAGGCGGAGGAGGCTCTGCACAGCGCCGAGGAGCTTGGTCTCAACAATGAGCAACAGACACTCTATCAGCAGCTGCAGGCGAAGCTGCCACGATCACGATCTGCCTCCTCGAAATATCTGACATCTGCCGGATCGGCAGGAGGTGCGGGGGAGACCGAGACGCTCGATACGCAGATGGTCCTAGTGCCGGCGGGGAAGTTTATGCGAGGAAGTAATCTCGGAGACGACGAGAAACCTGTTCAGCAGATCTATCTCAATGCCTTCCATATGGACAAATATGAAGTGACGGTCGGGCAGTATGCCAGGTATTTGGAGGCGACGGACATGGAGGAGCCTCCGGACTGGAGCACCATGCATCAACCGCAACATCTGCGGCGCCCGGTCGTCAATGTGAGTTGGGAGGATGCGGTCAATTATTGCAAATGGGCCGGCAAGCGCCTGCCGACCGAGGCGGAGTGGGAAAAAGCGGCGCGGGGAACAGATGGGCGGATCTATCCCTGGGGTAATGAAGCTCCAAGTCGGCTCCTTGCCAATTACGGGAGAAAGGAGTGGGACGACCACCTCGCCTTAGCCCCGGTCGGATCGTATGAAGCGGGGAAGAGCCCCTACGGGATCTATGATATGGCCGGGAATGCTTGGGAATGGGTGTTCGATTGGTATGAACTGGATTACTACAAGAAAAGTCCTGAAAAAAACCCCATTGGGCCGGCAAAAGGTGATGGAAAAGTGTTGCGGGGCGGATCCTGGCTGTACGTGTCTGAGTTTCTGCGGTCCGCGCACCGGTTCGATGCGCAGCCGACGAATCGGCTCTTTGGATACGGGTTCCGTTGTGCGAAAACGCCATAGCTCTTTTGCCAGCGGCACCGATTGATGGGGGGGGCCGGGTTGTCGGAGTGCTTCCTTGGTCCAAAAGATAGGGCTCAACGATATTTGGCGAAGCAGATCAAGTCGAGATGGTCATAATGATCGGGAAGAATCGTTTCGGCCTTGTACCCGAGGTTCATGAAGAACTGAATGTTTCTGGCTGTACGCAGCATGGTGCAGGCGTAAAACTTGTGGGCATCGGTTGTGGCTCGTTCAATTTCGTGGATGAGGGATTTCCCCACTCCTTGACGTTGATGAGTGGGGTTGACAGAGAGCAATCAGATGACACAGACGCCAGCTACCGTCCAGAAACGCACGGAACCGGCGATTGTTCCCCCCACTTCTGCCATGAAAATATGTTTCTCCCGGGCATCCTGTTGCAGGCTCTCAAGGGTTTCTGTGGTCCACCCGCTCACCTTGTAGACGCCCGCATATTCGCCGAATGCAGCTTGTTGCACTTGGAGCAGCGAGGGAAAGTCCGCGTCGGTCGCCAGTCGAATTTGAACCATCACATGCATTCGGGGGAAGAGGAAGCCGCTTCCATCTTACATAGCGGAAGCAACAGAAATTGGCAAGATATCGGTTTGGTGCGTGGAAACTGGTGATGAGAGACATCACCCCATTGGGATATTCGTACATTTTTGATTCTCAATAATATGAAGGAGGTTCAATGCTGAAGGAAGTAACTGGAGACATTTTACGGACAAAAGCAGAAATGGTGGCACACGGTGTGGCTCCGAACGACAGCTATGCGAACGGCTTGGCATTGAGTCTGCGAGAACAGTGGCCCGCCATGTACAAAGATTTCAGACATTATTGCCAAACGTTTACGCCGAAGACCGGTGAACTGTGGGCCTGGGCAGGCGCCGGTGGGGTGCGAATCGTGAGCCTCTTTACCCAGGAACCAGCTCCCAGTCATGGGGCCAAGCCTGGGAAGGCGACGATTGAGAACGTCAATCACTGTCTCAAAGCCTTTGCGAAGTTGATCGAGAGCGAGAAAATCAAGAGCGTGGCGCTTCCCCGCTTGGCAACAGGCGTCGGAGGGCTCGACTGGAAAGAGGTCAAGCCGTTGATTGAAAAACATCTCGGCCACTTGTCTATTCCGGTCTACGTGTACGCAACGTATCAGTCAGGCGTTCAGGCCACGGAGGGATGAAGTCTCGTCGTCCAGTTGAGGAGGTTTGGTCAGTGCGAATTGGCGCACGGAGAGAGGCTACATGCGACAAGTTCCACAAGACCTGTATGACCGGCTGGTTGCGCTGCGAAGAGAATTGCATCGGTATCCGGAGCTCAGCTGGCACGAAACGCGTACAGCCGGTGTGATCCGTCTATTTCTTCAGAGCTTCGGCATTCAATGCCGCACCAATGTGGCAGGTACCGGCGTCGTCGCGGATATCAGCGGAAAGACCGGAGTGCCCTGCGTGGTGTTGCGGGCCGATACGGACGCGCTTCCCATTCAAGAAGAAACCGGCCTTGAATTCGCATCGGTGCACAATGGCGTCATGCACGCCTGCGGCCACGATGGACATACGACGATGTTACTTGGCGCGGCTGCGCTGCTTTCCCAGGAGAAAGATTTGCCGGCGCCGGTGCGGCTGATTTTCCAGCCCGCGGAAGAAAAAGGGACCGGCGCCATCGCCATGATCAAGGAAGGGGTGCTCGAGGGAGCCGGCCTGATCTTCGGCGGACATCTGGATCGCCATTATCGTCCCGGCACCATCGTCGTGAGCGAAGGTCCGGTCAATGCGTCGTCGGATAACTTTTCGATTGAGATCATCGGGCAAGGCGCACATGGGGCAAGGCCACACGAAAGCATCGATGCGGTGGTGGTGGGGAGCCTCATGATCATGGCATTGCAGACGATCGTCTCACGTGAGATCGATCCGGCACGCCCCTCGGTTGTATCCGTCGGCCAGTTTCACGCCGGGACTGCGCCGAACGTGATTGCGGGACAGGCCAAGCTGGAAGGGACTGTGCGTGCCCAAGATCCGGCAGTCCGCCAACAACTGCTCAACTCCGTGCGCCGCATTGCCGAATCCATCGCACAGTTGCACGGTGCGAAGATTCACGTTGCGGTCACGGAAGGAACGCCGCCACTCATCAATCAGCCTGAGTCGGCCAACATGGCGCGCCGTGCCGCGATCGAAGCGGTCGGGGAGGCGAATGTGTTGCCCCTGAAGACGGCGAATATGGGGGCGGAAGATTTCAGCTACTACCTTGAGCAAATTCCCGGTGCCTATGTCCGATTCGGCAGCCAAGTTCCTGGCAGGGAAGGCTATCCGGCACATTCGAGCAAGTTCGACTTCGATGAAGAAGCTCTGGCCGTAGGAGCCGCGTATTACCACGCCATTGCCAAGATCGCCGGTCAGCAACTCGAGAAGAAAGCAACATCCGTCTGATCCGTCGCAACGGGAGAGTTGTGATCAGAGTCAGAGAAGCTCGGGAAGAGGATGTGGGTCAGATCCGTGAGATCTTTCTCGCGGTCTACGGTACGGATTATCCACATCGAGAACTCTACGATGAACTTTGGCTGAAGCGCTCCGTCTTCACCGATGATGCCCTCATTCTCGTTGCTGAGGATACGGAAGCCGGTCGTGTCGTCGGGACGGCCTCCGTGCTGTTCGACTTCGGGGCCCATTCCGATCTCGTAGGAGAGTTTGGTCGCCTTGCTGTGCATCCTGAGTATCGCCGGATGCAGGTCGGGAAGTTGCTCATGGACAAGCGGCTGGAGGCCATCAAAAACCGTTTGCACGTGGGACTCGTGGTCGCGCGCACCGTGCATCCCTATGCCCAGCGCATCAGCCTGGCTCAGGGATTCATCGCCACAGGCTTTCTACCCTTGAAACATTTCTTTCGCCACCGCGAGAGCTTTGCGCTGCTAGCTCGGTATTTCGGCGATGCCCTGGCCCTCCGCCGTAACAACCCGCGCATCATTCCAGAAGCCTATGCCTTGGCCAATCTCGTGATGAGCCAACCGCCCCTCACGCCAGATTTCATCGTCGACGAAGACTCTGCCTCTTATCCGTCCGGCGGCGACTATCGACTGGAACAGCTTCAAGCCGAGGGGTATCCCGCCTTGTTGCGCATCGAACGAGGTCGAGTGAGAAACCGGGAAATCTTTGGGCCTATGCGGTTGGACTACGGCTTCTTCAAGCTGCAGGCTCGCCAAACTAGTGGACTGTAACACTTAAATAGTTAGTATAATTGCGCCTATGGAGGGCGCGATGAAACTGACTAACCGCGAACGCATGGAACTGCAACGGCAAGCATACGCCAATACAACAAGCAGCCCAAACCCGTGAAGTGGAAGTACTTCGATCCATCGCGACGAATTACTCCCGAATCAATCGTTACAGGCCACTAGTTACTTTCTGGCCCGCTCCGGCGGCCAGATTGTAGGAGCCGTCGGCTACACGATGGACCCGGTCGAGCACATCGTGCGAGTGTTCGAGCTCATCGCGCTGGCCGATGATGTGGTGCAATTTCTATTGGCCGAACTTGAGCGGAAGTGCCGGGAGGAAATGGGGATCGAGTACATTGAGATCGATGTCAGCGCCTACGCGCCTCGCATGCAGCGGACATTACTAGAGCTGAATTTTCTCCCAGTCGCCTATGTGCCGGCCATGGTGTTCTATCACGTGGAGCGGCTCGACATTGTGAAGATGGTGCGTTTGAATAAGCTGCAAGAGTTGGGATCGCTTGGCCTGACTGAACCGGTTCAAGCCGTGGCGGATGTCGTGATGCGAGGGTTTTCAACGTGTGTCATCGCGCCTCGCATGGCCCAGGCGATCAAAGAGGTGCCGTTGTTTCGTGGGATGAACACTGAATAGGCGACGAGGTTAGCGGGAGTCTGCACCGTGAGGAGCATAGGGGGGGGTGCTCGGCTCTTTTCCGGGCATGATCCGGGCGACCGGCTCTATCTTATGCTTCAAGGGCAAGTCACCATCAGTAGCGGCTCTTCTCCTCACGTGATCGGTACTGTGCACACCGGCGAGACCTGTGGAGAAGTATCGCTCCTTTCGGCCAGGCATCACTCCGCCACCGCGACGGCTGTGAACGACATTGAGGTGGCAGAGTTATTCCGGCGTGACTTGGAGGATCTCATTCGGCGTCGTCCGGATATCGGTGTGATTATCTACCGCAACTTGGCCGTTGGACTGGGAGAGAAACTCCTGCGTTCCGGCGAATGGAACCGGGATCCGGAGCGAAGCGAAGCCGACAGCCTGACTCTCACGTCGCAGAGTGCGTTGCACAGGACCTGATGGCACACCAAGCACCGGTCGTTCTCTCTTGGCCTCGAACGGCAAGCGGTTTCGGAATCGGCTGGTGGCGTGAGGCCCGTCACGCAGCTTGGCCACCGTACCGCCGGCGCTCGGGATGTGAGGCTCTCCTCGGCTGTGACGTGACGCGCCGATTGTCACGAATCACATCGTCGACGACCATTCCACAATTCACGCAGCGCCAACCATGAAGGTCCGCCGGCGAACCAGTCTGAACCGCGAAGCTGTCGTCATTGACGACGAGGCCGTTGCATCGTAGGCAATTCATCGTTCATCTCCCAGGAGTGATGTCATTTCCTCTCCGAGGATCCGGTTGCGGAGTTCCGGTAGCGGCAGTGTGCACAGGCTGGACTCGTGCGGTTTGCAGCAAGGCTGTCCCATCTTGGAAGCCCAGCAGGTACCGCCTGAGGATTTCGGGAGGGCACTGTCGATAGTTGTTGGTATGGTCACTATTCATCAGCGCATCTCGTAGTCCATCTGCTTCCGCGCCCCACCCGTCCACTTCCGGTTCAGTGCGAGCCTGGGCAGATTGCCGTCGGCACCACTCGATACGAACAGTGATGGGGTGTGTTGCGTGTCTCATGATTCACTCATTAGGTATCCAATCTCACGTCTTATTTCTCGTGGCAGCAAGTTGAATGCCACGGTGAGGAGTGGCAAAGAACCCTGTCATGATGGGTCTACTCACTCAGCAGTTTGGTACGTAATTATAATGAGTTACACGATGGGATGAGGTAGGTGAGGATAAGGTCTATGGATACCTGAGTAGTCGAGGTCAGTGGAGGAGGTGTAGGATAGGGACTCTACTGTTTCCTCATGAGACTAGGTAAAGCCCTAGAAGAAGTATCTGGTGCTGAAGAGAGTAGATTAAGCGTATGGCATCCCAACTTCTGCTTCTCCCTCATTCAAGATTCCACGATCACTCCAGCATGTACCTCCCTTTGAGTTTTAGAGGGTGGTCTTATCAGACAACATGATTGCGTGCTCTTCGCTCAACGGTTATAAACAGTGCAGAGGATCTTCGGCTCAGGTATTTCTCTAGCATGGCAAACAAACTACGGCGTTCGGCTGATTTTCCCAAAGCAGCGATTGAGGCGCTATGGCAGGGCAATGTGATCGGAGCGATCAAGGTGGTTCGCCAGGAACGGAATATCGGTCTGAAAGAGGCGAAGGAAGCGGTCGAGACTTACATCGCATCAGAGCGGGCCCTCAAGAAAAAGATGGACCAAGTACTTGCCACGGCAAAACAGAAATTTATTCAGTGGTTCATCGGATTTCTGGTGCTTGCGGCCGGAATGGCGTATTTCGTGATGGGGTGATTCGAGGCAATGAATGAGTGACTGGTTACCGGTCCTTGTGACTCTTCTTCCATTCGTTTTTCCGATCCTTTAATGCCCGTCGGTTCGCTCCAGCCATGGACAGAGTGGCGGTTTTCATCTCCGATGTAGATTTCCGGGGCATCGTGGCCAGTCTCCCAACTCCATTGCCTCAGACAAAGGCGTGGACGGCATTCAGTTTGGACACAAGTAGTGCATTTGGGTATAACAATTGCTCTAATATTATTTCAACGGAGCTGGACGTGTGGTTGTTCGGCAGAGCGGCCGATGGCTGCGCGCGCTCTATCAGCGCCTTGGGCGTTGCTAGGGATAGCGAGGAGATGGATGCACAGAGGGTGTACTACACTGATTTTCATCAAGCGAAGCGAATTGTCGTAATACGGCGGGCGGCTTTGGTAAACATCACAGGCGCAGTACCCTTCGCGCTTCCTCAGGCGAGACGGTGGTGCGTAATTGGAGGCATCTGATGAACGATCAAGACACACAACGAGCGGTCGAAATTCTCAACCGGATTATGGAGCACGAACTAGCGGGAGTCGTACGCTATACACATTACTCACTCATGATCTACGGCTATAATCGCATTCCTATTGTGTCGTGGCTGAAGAGTAATGCTGACGAGAGCCTTGCCCATGCGCATAAAGCCGGGGAACTGGTTACCTTGCTTGGTGGTCACCCATCGCTGAAGATTGGAACGCTCTTGGAGACCGAGAAGCACGACGTGGGGGATATTCTGCAGGAGAGCTTGGAGCACGAAAAGGGTGCCATCGCAGCCTATTACGATTTGCTAAAGATCTCCGAAGGAAAGTCCGTCCTGTTGGAAGAATTTGCACGAGAAATGATCGTGGGTGAAGAACTGCACCTTGATGAGGTGAACAAGATGCTGCGTAAGTCAGGTGATGTTCAGCCATTTCGCTCCTAAGCCTTCAAACAATCGGGGAAGACACTCATGCAGACAACATTGCCCGCCTTATTGCATGGCGGGCGATGTGCTTCGTTGATGGAGGTGCCGATGCGGCGATACGACAAGGTGAATGTTCGGATTGGTCTTGGTCTGATCTTGAGCTTGGTGTTGGGGGCGGAAGTGGCGTCCGCCAAGGTGCAAGTCTTGCCGGAGATGGTGTTACAGGTGGAGGGAAAGAAAATTATCGAACAAGGCGGTCTGCTCCGCCATCCTGTCGTGAAAGGGCTGCTTGCGGCGTTCGAGCGGGCTGAAGCGGCGTTACAAAAAGAAGATATAGATGCTCTCATGCGGTTTTATGCACCCGCCTATGACTATCATGGGTTGAGAGATAATGACGTGCGACGGGTGTGGGGCGAGGTATTTGAGCATTACAAGGCCGTAGAATCACTCCATCTGTTCTCCGATGTCAAAGTCCTGCGGGTGAATGACGAACTCCGTGTAGAGGTCACCTGTACGGGTGGTTTGTATGGCACCGACGAACACACAGGAAAGCGACTCACGCTAGACAGTTGGTTTCGTGAAGTCCACTATCTGGTGAAAGAGGGTGATGCCTGGCGGTTTCTTGGCAATGCCGGCGAGGTGCCGGCTGGCGCTCCCTTTTCATCCGCCCCACATCACCCGCTGTTTTGATTATCCGTGAGACTTAGGTTTGTCGGCGGCGAGCCATGATCGCCGGCATGGTGGCGAAGATCAGGAGAGCCGCGTAGTAGGCAGCGCCTGACACAGGATCCCGGTTCAGAAACACCTCGGCTGGCGACATTCTTCTGAGCCATATCCCTACGACGAGGTCGGAGAGCAAGATGAAACCCATGGCCATGAAGCCAACAGGCAGTGCCGAAGGCTGCCGAGCATCGAGCTTGTGACGGACGACCCATCTCGCTGCGGCGACAATAACGGCGATCATCAGCGGCATCTCCAACAATTCGGCCGCTCTTTCACCGAGCAGTGGAACAACGAGGAGTACTCGCCCAGTTCCCAGCACGAACCCCGCACCGAACACGAAGAGAAAATAAAGGACTGCTGCTCGCAGGATCCGCATGGACCAGTCAACCTTTCGCATTCCAGACAAATGCTGTTGCTAAGATTTCAGAAGCCTATGGTACCCCAAAGCGGGGTTAGTACGGGCAGCCGAGACCGGGGCATGCCATTCCGCACATTCATTGATGAATGAGCAATTGACCTGCCCCATATGTTGGGACGGAGGATTCCCTGCAACGCAACACATGCAGTCAGTGGATTGATGAGCGTCACGTCCTGTCCTGGATGCCGACGGTTGATCTTTTCGTTGCTGAAAGATGTGCCTCTCAATGAATCTCAATAAACCACCGAGGCTTCATACACCAGAAATCCTTTCGCACATGCTGCTTCAGGGTCTTCTTTGAATCCAGTACGTAGGTTCCACTCGAATCTCGGACGAAGACAACCCAATGCCAAAATGCCCGCTCTTTTATACGATGCCACTTGATGGCTAAGAGCGCTCGATTCGGGAGCGCATCCCAGGAGACAAACGGCATTGTCCTGATCGATGATCGGAGCCGATAGTGTCTGAGGAGTCGGCGCACATACGTGGTCTCAGACCACAGCCGACTGTCCGCTGCAGAGATGCCCATCCGATTCGCGACTCGCTTTGCGGCTGTGTAGCTCACATCGGCGAGAGCCGCGACACTGGCGATCCCACATCCGGTTTGCTCCAGTTGAACGACCGGCTTCATCACAACGTCAGCTTTAACTTCCGCCCCCCTGAGATGGTAAACCCGTTCCGTTGATAAAAGTTCAGGGTTCGATCGAATTGTGGCAAAGGAGGTGTTGTCACTTCGAGACGTTTCCATCCCCGTGTCTGGCCAATCTGTTTCGCTTCTGCGAGGAGTGCGGACCCAATTCCGTGCGAACGATGTGGGGATCGGACATAGAACTCCGGGATCGTTCCGTAGGCACCTTCGGTGTACAGGGCATAGCTTTCATACAGAGAAAGGAATCCAACCGGCTTGGAGTCTAGTGTCGCAAGTAGGACGGTATAGAGGCCTTCCTTCATCCACGCGCGAGCGCGCCTCACAGTGTCAGCATGATCAAGCCCAAAAGCCTTGTCATTCACCGCCGTCATGATGTCATGCAAGAGTTCCCCAACCATCGTGGCAACGGTATCCGCATCGTGAATTTCAGCGCGAGCAATATGGATGGCCACCGAATCCTCCATGGTCACGCTACTACCTGTGTTGCGCCTCGTCAACGATGAAACGGACCATGGTAGTCCAAGGTGTGCCGTCAGTAGGCGAACAATAACTATTGCAACTTCGGGGCGAATCCTGATTATGTTTGTCTCTTGAAAATGGCGGTCAGCAAAGATAAAGCACATGAGTGATGACCCTCTCACGCTACTGTCCGCAATGTGGACATGAACCGGCATTGAAGGACGAAACAGACAATGGATGCGGCACGGTTCTATGAAACGCAGGCACTGACGTATCTTGAGGATCGAGATCGGTCCCGTGTAGGCGCTGAGGTTGTTCAGGGCTGGGCGAGAGCTCTCCCGTTTGGTACTTCCGTCGTCGAAATCGCCTGCGGCGGAGGGTATCCCATTACACAGGTTCTTGTGGACTCCGGGCTCGCGGTATGGGCGATCGATACATCTCCCACCTTGCTGAGACAATTTCGATTGCGTTTCCCTTGGCGGTTTCAAGTTCCAAGTGCAACGGGTGAATGATGGCGCAATTGCGCATAGACTTCCAGGGGCGTCGCAAAGTCGAGACATTTTCGTGGGCGCGTGACGCTGTTACGCCTCACCACGGCAGCGCAGCAGGCCCTCATGGCCCTGGCACGAGCCAATATCCTGGCCCTCAGCCCGACTTAGCCGGAGATTAGGGTACCCGGCCAGATCTTGATCTTTTTCGCGTCTGCCGCCACACTTTCAACGACCTTGTCGAAGATACTCTTTTCGACGAACAGGCGGGAACCGGCGCAACAACATTGGCCCTGGTTGAAAAATATCGCGCTGGCCACTCCGGGAATGCTGGCTTCCACGTCCGCATCTTTACACACGATATTGGGTGATTTTCCGCCAAGCTCCAACGACACTTTCTTGAGATTGCCTGCGGCTGCGCCAAGGATGAGCTTTCCCACCTCCGTGGAGCCGGTGAAGGCCACTTTGTCGACATTCGGGTGGGCCGTCAGGGCTGCTCCAGCGGTTTCGCCGAACCCAGGCATGATGTTTACGACGCCGTCTGGGAATCCTGCTTCGCCGATCAGTTCACCAAGACGCAACGCCGACAACGGCGTCTGCTCGGCCGGATTCAAGACCACGGTACAGCCGGCGGCCAGGGCTGGCCCGAGCTTACACGCCGCCATCAGCAGCGGAAAGTTCCAGGGTATGATCTGAGCCACTACACCTACTGGCTCGCGCAACGTATAGGCAAGGTACTGGGTGCCTGATGTGTAGGGTACCGAGATGGGGATCGTGTTGCCTTCGATTTTTGTCGCCCACCATGCCATGTACCGAAACAGGTCGATGGCTAGTGGTACATCTGCAACCTGGGCCGCGCCGACCGGCTTTCCATTGTCCAGTGACTCAAGTTGAGCGAATTCTTCCGCATGGGATTCCATCAAGTCAGCCAGTTTCCAGACCTGCCGGCCACGCTCAGAGGCGGTGAGCCAGCGCCAGGGGCCGCTCTCGAAGGCTGTCCGCGCTGCGGTGACGGCTCGGTTCACGTCGGCACGATCCCCTTCGGCCACCTGAGCGAGGATGTCGCCGGTGGCGGGGTTGTAGGTGAAAAACATTTTGCCCGACGAGGCGTCGAGCCATCAACCACTGATCAGCATCTTGCGAGGTGCGCCGACAAACGATTGGATTTGTTCGTGTAAAGGGATCTGTTCAGTGACGGTTGTCATGATCATCCTCCTCTTCGAGGCCTCATTGAGTGTGAGGTGTGTGGGGTTTGGGTAGCACACACTTATTATGGAGGAACTGGACAGGGGAGAATCTAGGCCTCGGCACCCATGCGTCTCATTCAGGTCACTGCGGAAATCAGGAAGACGTGAGCCGATAGTTTCTGCTAGACTCTCCCCCACGACGACGAAGGAGGGAAAAGTGGCATACGATCTTCCCAAGAAGGCATTGGAGGCGCTGTTGCAAGGCGAGCGCAATAAAGCGGTCGACCAGGTTCAGCTTGAGGGAAACATGAGTCGGGAGGACGCCAGGGAAGTGGTCGCGACCTATATCTTCTCAGACCCCTCTTTACAAGCGATGATGAGAATGAAGGAAGCCACAGCGGAGACCAAATGGGGTCTCATGCGTTGGTTGATCCTGTTGCAAGCAATTGTCGTCGCGATCGGATACTTCCTCTTTTTCCACAATCAATGGTGAGCGAGCCTCAGGCCGGAAGGTGACCTGACTGTCGCTGTCCCGCTGGTTTGGCGTATCCCCGGCTTGTGGTCTGCTTTCTTTTGCTCTCTGGCCCCACCCGGAGACACGAGCATGTTCCTTCCGTGGCTTTTCTTCATCATCTCCGCCGGCGCGATTGTCTTCGCGGGGACGAAACTCTCACGCTATGGGGATCAAATTGCTGAACTGACCGGCTTGGGGCGATTGTGGATCGGCGTCGTGTTAATGGCCGCCGCCACGTCCCTGCCGGAAGTCTTTACCACGATGAGCGCCGGATGGATCGATGCTCCGGACCTGGCGGCCGGCAACCTCTTCGGGGCCGGGATGAGTAACATGCTGACGCTTGGGCTTATCGACCTCCTATATCGTCAGAAGCGGGTGTGGCAGCAGGCGGCCTTGGGGCATACGTTGACGGCGACCCTTGCCATGGTGTTGACGGCCCTCGCAGCGTTTTTCGTGCTGTTACGGGTCGAGGTTGTCCATTTCGGCGTAGGCTTTGAGAGTGTGATACTTCTGATTCTCTATGTGCTAGGGATGAGGCTGGTGTTTCGGCAAGAGGACATGGCGCGCCGTCAACTCGAACACAAAGCCGTTGTGGAGGGTCTGGCTGAGGAGCCAGGTTCCGACGGGAGTCGACGCGATGCGCTCCGTTATGCCGTCAGAGGGTTCTCTATCGGCGCCCTCGTCTTGCTGGTCGCGGCGCCGGTGTTGGCCTGGTCGGCTGAGCGGATCGCGGAAGAAAGCGGTATGACCGCCACTTTTATCGGAACGTCACTGGTTGCCATCACCACCTCGTTGCCTGAGCTGGTCGTCTCGATTTCCGCCGTTCGATTGGGCGCGTTCGATCTGGCGGTCGGCAATCTGTTCGGCAGTAATGCCTTCAACATGGCGGCGTTCTTCTTCGCGGATCTTGCCTATCGCGGGGGAGGGTTATTGAACACCGTGAGTTCAATGCATGCGCTCACGGCTTTGTGGGCGATCATTATGATGAACATCGGGTTGATGGGGATCATTTACCGGGCGGAACGACGGTTCAGGCTGATTGAGCCGGATAGCCTGTTAATGATCGTCGTCTACGTCCTGGGGCTCTGGCTTCTCTTCAACGGGTAACCAGCAACCAACCACTCCTCCAAGTACTCCCACCTTCTTTGTGTTGCATTTGACCACCATGGCCCTTTGCTGTCGTGGCATAACGCCACAGTGAACTGAGCAAGTACGTCAGATAGTCGAATGCTATGCATGGCATGCACCCTGCTGTGAATGGTCCTAGTGAAAGGGACGTTATGCGGATTGAGAAGAGACTACCGGTACCTAGTGGGACGAAGAGAGCAATGGCATGGTATGCCACACCGACAGAAGCTCTGGCTGGTGAACTTCAGACAGACCTCAGCGTTGGTCTGAATGCCGATGAAGCGACACGCCGGCAAGCGCAAGAAGGTCCCAACGCACTGCCTGACGCTCCTCCTCCCTCGCTGCTGAAACTCTTTCTCTCGCAGTTCTCAAGCCTCATCGTGTGGGTGCTGATCGGGGCGGCCATTGTGTCCGGGTTGCTGGAAGACTGGATTGATGCTGCGGCGATTCTGGCCATCGTGTTTCTCAATGGTGTGCTGGGGTTTGTGCAGGAATTTCGAGCTGAGCGATCGCTGGCGGCACTGCGCAAGATGTCGGTCGCGATGGCCCGCGTCATTCGTGGCGGTGTGTTGCAGTCCATTCCGGCACGGGAACTGGTCACAGGAGATGTGATTGCCCTCGAAGCGGGTGACCGCATTCCTGCCGATGTACGCCTGTTCTATACGACGAATTTCCAATCTCAAGAAGCCTCGCTCACTGGCGAATCGACACCCGTACATAAGCAGGCAGAGCGACTCGATACCGCCGAGGTGCCGCTCGCCGATCAACACAACATGGTCTTCATGGGTACCGTCGCGGTCTCGGGTAAAGCCCGCGGGCTGGTGGTCGCGACAGGCCTCGGCACGGAATTAGGTCGGATCGCGGCCATGATTCAGAAGGCTGCCGAGGCGGAGCGTGCTGAAACCCCGTTGCAGCGGAGGCTGGAACAATTCGGCCAGACACTTCTGTGGCTGGCGCTCGGCGTCGTTACGGTGGTGTTCACTCTCGGATATCTCCGCGGGGAGCCGTTGGTCGAGATGTTTCTTACTTCGGTGAGCCTCGCCGTCGCAGCCGTACCGGAAGGCCTTCCTGCTGTCGTCACGATTACGCTGGCCTTGGGCGTAACCAGGATGGCCAAACGACATGCGCTGATTCGCAAACTCCCCGCAGTCGAAACACTGGGTTCCGCCACTGTGATTTGTACCGACAAGACCGGCACCTTGACGAAGAACGAGATGACCGTGACGCACGTGATCATGGACAACGTCCACTTCGAAGTGACCGGCGAGGGGTATGAACCATCTGGAGAGATCCGCCCCTCGCCCGTCAGTCATTCACCCTCACCCCTTCCAGCAGGCATTCATCATCTGCTCACTACGTCGGTTCTCTGCAATGGGGCGGCATTGCGACAGGAGAACGGAGTCTGGCAAATCATCGGCGATCCGACCGAAGGGGCACTGCTCGTGGCAGCGGCGAAGGCTGGTCTGACGAAAGATGAGCTGGAGCGCCGGGCACCGTTCGTACGCGAAGTGCCGTTCGATGCTGAGCGGAAGATGATGACGATCGTCCGCCGAACGGAGCAAGGCCTTGTGGCATACTGCAAAGGAGCACCTGATGTCCTGCTGAATCGTTGCACTGGACGCGTCACGCTGGAGGGTCGGACTGAGGCCCTGGACGAAGCGCATCGGCAGCTGATCAGCGAAGCCAACGCCTCGTTGGCTCAACAAGCCCTCCGCGTACTAGGTGTTGCGTATAAGCCCATTGGGCAACCGGCAAGTTCAGATGAAGAAGTTGAGCACGATCTGTTCTTTCTAGGCCTCCTTGCGATGAAGGATCCCTTGCGGCCCGAAGCGGCAGAGGCGGTGCGCCTCTGCCGGGATGCGGGCATCCGTACTGCTATGATCACTGGCGATCACAAGGAGACCGCGATCGCGATTGCGCGTGAATTAGGCTTGCATCACGATGAGGGGGTGGCGTTGTCCGGGGCAGAGCTGGATGGCTTAACCGACGAGCAATTGACGCAACGGGTCGAGTGCGTGAGTGTGTACGCCCGTGTGTCGGCTGAGCACAAGCTCCGGATCGTCGAGGCCTGGAAGCGGAACGGGGCCGTTGTTGCAATGACGGGTGACGGAGTGAACGACGCGCCCGCCATCAAGGCTGCCGATATCGGAGTGGCCATGGGCATCGCCGGCACGGATGTGACGAAGGAAGCGGCCGATATGGTTGTCACCGACGATAACTTTGCTTCGATCGCCGCGGCGGTGGAAGAAGGCCGAGGGGTATTCGACAACATCCGGAAAACGGTGCATTTTCTCCTGTCGTGCAACGTCAGCGAAGTGCTTGTCATGCTGTTCGCGACGCTCTTTGGCCTGCCGCTTCCGCTCCTGCCGATTCACATTCTGTGGATGAATCTCGTGACGGACGGCTTTCCTGCTCTTGCGTTGGCAGTCGATCCGAAGGCGCCGGATTTGATGCGGCAGCCGCCGCGACAGGCCCAGGCCCGCTTATTGGATGGCGGGCGGTTATGGGCCATCGCTGGCGAGGGGTTGATGTTGTCGGTCATCGCCCTAGGCGCGTTCTGGTGTAGCCTATTTATGTGGAAACAACCGATTGAGCAGGCACGGACCGTGGCCTTTACTGTGATGGTCGCCGCGCAGCTGGTGCATGTCTTCAATTGCCGGAGCGATCGCTGGTCGCTGTTCCAGATGGGTGTGACGACCAACCATGCCCTCATCTGGGCTGTGGTGTTATCTGTTGCCTTACAAGTCGGTATTCTGACGATTCCGTTCATGGAGCCTATCTTCAAGGTCGCGCCGCTCCCGATTGAAGATTGGGAACTGATGGTGGCTATGGCGCTTCTCCCGTTGGCCATTGTCGAGGCGGTCAAGTGGTTTCAACGACGAGCAAGCGCTCGGCTACAGAAGTCACAAGGCGATCAATGAATTCCCCAGCGTGGGCCTTCCACGGTAGATACAACCCCTCTTTTGTGGGTGATCCACTGGACCAGTATCAACCGGCAGGGCACTAGCAATTACTCACCCCATTCTGGTTAATTATTATATGGAGTGTGGAATAGCTATGTCCCCGACAGTCGGGTCCTGTCCGGCCTGCTCCCCGAGACTATCGGTATTCAGAAATAGTTCTTCAAAAGCTTTCTGGTGTTCCTGCAACACATTTCCTTGCATACGTAGATGAAGAAAGTGTCACGACAACTGATCTGGATGATGCGGCCTCAGAGTTGGGTTCCCATAACATTGGAGGTAGGGCCTGTGATGGCCAGGTTTTTTCGTCGGTGATGACACTCGGACGAAGGGTAAGGGGCACGATCATGCTGTCGGGTAAGAAGCCTGCTCCTCGTGAGCAGCGAGAGGGGTTAAAGAACGTTGAATGGTTGGATTACCGTTCTGCTAGTCCAGTTCCACCTGGGAAAACTGTAAACGGAAGTTTTGTACCAGGAGTGCGAGGATCGGAGCAATGGACAAAACGAGGGAGCAAGTGCGGGTATTTGTCCAATGCTCTCCGGCGTCGATGGAGGGACAATGGGCGTGACAAGAATGCACAATACGCTCAGTAAGAGCCACGTGATGGCTGATCGTATGGCAACGGTGAACCGCCTGGAAGAGGTGGTCTCGACATCGGATGAGTTCGATCTAGTCGTCTCCCAAGCCTTACCGGTTCTGTTGGATCGGGCCACGGGTTATACGAAGCGGTTCTTACGGGAGACCGGCCAATGGAGCGACGACATCGAACATGAAAAATTTGCGTTGCGTTGGGGCTCTGAGTATCTTGAACGGTTTTTAGTCTGCGGACGTAGTGAAGTCCCATGTCGGCCCTTGTTTCTGTTCGACTCCTTAGTGGCCAAACAGCACAGCAAGCCGGAACCATTTTGTTATCATCCCGACTTGCTGCGGCCGCTCGGTCGATTTCTCGATGGGCTCGTCGCGAGGGCGGTCGTCAGTCGTGACGCGCTGATCGCGCTCTATCATCATTCCTATGGATGGGGCGCGGGGGATGTGATTGCGGTGACCGGACTCAATGGGTTGGAAAGCCAGCGTATCTACAAGAATTTTCGACGGTGGCGTGAGAGCGGCTGGCAGCGCACGATGGATGAGGTGGGCCTCACGAAGGCTGAGCTGGCTGAACTTGGGAATCAGCAGCAGCGACATCGACAACGATTCAACGGCGAGGCTGAGCGACTGATCCGAGTCGCTCAGGCGCATTACCGAAAAAGTGAGCCGGATCATTATCCTTGTCTCTCACGGTCTCAATGGGGAGACATGTTCACGCAGGGTTATGGCTGCGATTATCGAATTTGGCACCTGGCACTCTGCCTCGATTGCATGCAAACGGCCTGGGGGCTGGGATCCAGCGGATCTTTGACCGGCGAAAAGCCGCGTCTGGAATTGCAGGTGCGACCATAGGGGCGCGTCTAGTGGGCGCATAGATGCAGTAGGAAGGTGAGGAGGTTCTTATGGGTCACGAAGAGGAAGTAGAAGCGTATCGATCCCAACTCCTTGAATCATTGAACAGCCGGCCCGCGATTCGTAGCTGGTCGGATCCTATACAGGTCTATGTCAATGAGCGGCGTGTTGGAGAGCTTGAAAGCGCAGGGATTGGTGCAACACTACAAGTCCAGTGCATCGATCACATCGAGACAGTACAGCTTCGCGCCGAAGATGGAACGCTCTTAGGAGGGCTTACGGCCCCCGAGTGTGGATACCGAGCGGATCGTGTCAGGATTTCTGCTGATACGGTCGAGCTCTCTGTACACAATATGGCACAAGGAGGAACGCTTAGTGCGCTGTTCACTCCTGCGCCAAGCTTTTGGAGCCGCGCCTGGAAGAGCATTGCTGATGTTACCGACAGAGTGGTCGCCCGCCGTCCTGAACCGGCAATGGCCTATGGAATGCGAATGGTCGTCTTCACGCAAGCGCTAGTGGCGATTGCTGTCGTTGGGTTGATCACTGACCGTATCACGACAGGAAGGACATCGGATCGCACGCCACCTCCGGTTGTTCAAGCAGCAACTCTTTCGCCGACACCGGTCGCTGACATGGCAAAGTTTGAGCAACAGCTGGATGAGCTGGCACGGATGCAAGCGAAGGTTGATGACGCGCTCGGGTCTCAACAGAAAGGCGTGGCGCAGCTGCAGCAGGCCTTGGTCAAGCTGTCGTCTACGCAGGAGTCCTTCGAGTCCAATGTGCTGACTGTCAGGGAGGAGATCGAAAAGCGGCTGGAAACGGTCGGTCGCGAGACAGATCGCCAGACACGCCAGATGGCGAGCCGAGGGCGGGTCGAGCAGGAGCAGTTGGAAGCTGCTATCCAGAATCTTACAGCGGACAATCATCGGCTCTCCAAAGAAGTCGTCAGCTTGGAAGAATATAACCAGGTGCTGAAGACTAAGTTGCAGACGGCAGTTGCGAGTGCATCGAAAGCTGTGGATCCAAGCCCTGAGCGGCTCTTGAAAATGGCTGATAGCCTCCAGGCGACTCAGCAGCAGATGCCGTTTCTCTTCTGGGTGACCTTCAACGATGGCACCAGTCAGGAAAGCATCGACAAGTGGGTTTATGAAAAGCAGGGTCACAAGGGAGCCGTCAGCGAAGGCTGGCAAGAAGTACGGATCGTTCCACCAGCAGTCCCACCCGATCGATTCCTGGAGCAGATCAGAGGAGAGAAAATCGTCAAGGCAGCGCGGATCGGCCAGTAGGATGTTCCGCGAGAAACGCCTTTCCTGCGACATCGTTTGGTGGGGATGGACCTATCGAAATCGCCACGGGAGGGGGCGTATTCTCGGTGTCCCGTCCGTGAGGTAATATCGATGTTCGTTGTTGGTAAAACGCTTAGATCACGTCGAGTCAGCCGCGGGGTTTTCCCTGGTGGGTGCAAACCATGAGGCTCACTATTCAGTCAATCGTCCAGGACTGGACATATTCCGGCTCGCTCCGAGAAGTTTTGTCCGTTGAGCCGGAGAAGCTGTGGTGAGTAGCATGTCACTTATGAATGACGGACAAACCAGCAACACCAACAGCTCACGTGTCCGATCGAGACTCTGGTATTCAACCTTCAGCCGATCATTCGACGACCACAGTCCGAACTGGCTCTTATAAATAAAAATAACGAAATCATAAACAAGCCGACGACTGATCACGCGCAGTCGCCTACGAGAGGAAGAAAGGAAGGCTCATGAGAATCGCACAAGTGGCTCCATTGTGGGAAAGCGTCCCGCCCAAGCTGTATGGGGGTACGGAACGAATTGTTTCGTATATTACGGAAGAGTTGGTTGCCCAGGGACATGATGTCACGCTGTTTGCCAGCGGTGACTCAGAAACAACCGCGCGGCTTGAAGCGATCTGCCCCCAGGCCCTCCGGTTGAACACCGGCATCTTCAACCGAGACGCTCCGATGATGATGCTTCAGGAACGGGGCCTTGGCGCGGCGAAGGGCTTTGACATTATTCATTCACACTTGGATTTCATCGGATTCCCGTTGGCACGGAGGAACAGCATTCCGGTTGTGACGACCTTGCACGGTCGTCAGGATCTTCCCGAATTGGTACCCGTCTTTCGTGAGTTCCCAGAAATGCCCTTGGTGTCCATTTCAGATGCCCAGCGCAAACCGCTACCTTGGGCCAACTGGGCGGCGACTATCCACCATGGTCTTCCTCGAAATCTCTATACGTTTCATCCTCAGGCGCAAGGGTATCTGGCTTTTCTGGGGCGGATCTCCCCTGAAAAACGTCCGGACCACGCGATCGAAATCGCCAAACGCACTGGCCTTCCCTTGCGGATTGCGGCAAAGGTCGATCCGGCCGACCAGAACTACTTCGAAGCTGAGATTGAGCCGTTGCTCAACCATCCACTGATTGAGTTCGTTGGAGAGATCTCCGATGCTGAGAAAGACGACTTTCTCGGCAATGCGATGGCGTTGGTGTGTCCTTACGATTGGCCGGAGCCTTTCGGGTTGGTGCTGATCGAAGCCTTGGCCTGCGGAACGCCGGTGTTAGCCTATCGACGCGGATCGATTCCTGAGATCATCAATCACGGCGTCACCGGCTTTATTTGTGAAACGGTCTCCGAAATGGTGGACGCAGTTGGGCAAGTCTCCTTTATTGATCGACAGCACTGTCGGGCGGCCTTTGATGAGCGGTTTACGGCGGAGCGGATGGCACGCGACTATGTGGCGCTCTATGAACGTCTTCTCGAAGACGGGACCGCGCAAGCCGCACACGCCTTCGCTGTCGAACCACACAAGATTCTTGGACGAGGCTAGCATGTCTGACGTACGTACGCATTCACAAGGGACTGGTTCCACTCCGAGCCGTGCTCGAGGCTGGGAGTTGGTCAAAACGAGAGACTTCGGTTTTTTGTTCGCTGGTCAGACGATCTCTCAGATCGGCGACAGCCTCAATAAGGTCGCGTTGCTCTGGTTTGTGTATGACCTAACCGGCTCGGCGCTCAAGATGGCGGTGGTTGGACTGCTCCAAACACTACCCCCTCTGCTGTTTGGGCCGCTCATTGGTGTCTATCTGGATCGCGTTCGAAAGAAGCCGGTGATGATAGGGGTCGATCTTCTCCGAACCCTCATGGTGCTCTTGATCCCAGTGCTCTTTGCCATGGGGGCCTTGTCGCTTGATCGGCTGTATATCCTTGTGTTTGCCACCGCAATCTTTTCCACGATTTTCGGGCCGGCTTTGACCTCGGCGGTTCCTCTTATTGTACCCAAAGAGCGGTTGATTGCCGCCAATGCCTTACTGCAGACGACGACCAACGTAGGGCTTCTTGTGGGTCCTGCCGTCAGTGGCCTCGGGATCGCGCTCATCGGAGCGCAAAACGTGCTCTATGTCGATGCGGCCACGTTTTTCATCTCGGCGCTGTGCCTGTTCCCCATTCGGGTGCGTGAAAGGATCGACCGTCTTGGTGTTGCAGGTAAAGGGTTGACGGAAGGCATCGCCACCGATTTGATGGTGGGTTTCCGCTTCGTGTTCGTCGAACAGAAGACCGTCACGCTTCTCATGTTGACGGCCACCCTTTATAGTGTCGGCATCAGTGCCTTCATCTTTCTCCTTCCGGTCTTTGCGAAAGAGGTGCTTGGCGCGGGGCCCATCCAGCTTGGATGGCTGTGGTCGGCACTGGGCGTCGGGATGGTGCTCGCGTCTCTCAGTTTGACATCGATTGCGCAGGGCGACGTACCTTGGCGTCTGCGATTCATGTCTGGCGCCTTGGCGGTCGGCGGCATTGCTGTTGCCGCACTTGGTTTCTTCGATACTCCCGTCGTCGCCGGAGTCTTGATTGCGGTGATTGGGGGAAGCACCGCCATGTTTACGCCCTTGGTATGGACGATGCTCCAAGAATTGACGCCGGAGCATCTCCTCGGGCGAGTCTTTACAAGCTTCGCAACGGGGGGGATGGCCTCTTCGATGGCTGGAATGGCTGGTTTTGGATGGGCGGCCGATCACATCGGTCCTGCTGCCAGTTTAGGAGGGATCAGTCTCATTCTTCTTCTGACGGCTGCGACCGCGTGGCTATTCAGCTTTTATAAAGCACACTCCCGGGGATTGGCCGTTTCTTCATCCAGCTCCTTTACCCCGCACCCAAGCACTGCCCAATCATAGAAACCGGACCTCACGGCCTGGTTGAATGACAAGACAGAAGCCTCCGGCTCAACCGGAGGCGCGTCAATCGGCGCAGTTCTCTGACGAGAGAGGGCTCTCTCACCTACGCGCAGATGACAGAGCAGCATGAGCGAGTTACAATGCCTGAGAACATCTCAGGAGTGTTATTCACGAGGAGGACTCGCGCGATGATCACATCGTCGAGAACGCTGATCGTTCTGTGTCTGAATGTGTTGGTACTGGCGCCGATAGGTGTGGGTTCAGCATTCTCTGAAACACAAGAAAAGGAAGGTGCGACGGAAGCGAAGCCGCAGCCTGCTCCTGCGCCGAAAACGGATATGATGTCCACCGATCACAAAGAAGTTGTGCCGGAGAAGCATACGCCACGCCCGCAGCACCACCCAGCCGATTCCGACAGTCAGCCGGCACCGCACAAGCCATCATCTGAACATAAAATGCCATCACAGCTCGTTCCTCCCATCAAGGCTGATGGGCTGCCTGAACCGGAGATTAAGGAGAGAGAGTCGGCCAAAGAGAAGGAACCGGTTCAGGAGAAGGAGTTGGCCAAAGAGAAGGAGCCAGCACAGGAGAAAGAGTCGGTGAAAGAGAAGGAGCCGGTCAAGGAGAAGCAACCGGCCAAGGAAAAGCATCCGGCCAAAGAAAAACAGCCGCTCAAAGAAAAAGATCCAGCCAAAGAGAAAGAGTCGGTGAAAGAGAAGGAGCCGGCCAAAGAGAAGGAGTCAGTCAAGGAGAAAGAGCCAGTGAAGGAGAAAGAGCCAGTGAAGGAGAAAGAGCCAGTGAAGGAGAAAGAGCCAGTGAAGGAGAAAGAGACGCCCAAGAAAGCGCTTGGCTCGCTAATCTTGTCCATCAAGCTTGCACTGATGGGAGATTCACGGCTCTTCCACTACGAGATTGAGGTGGCGGACGATCAGCAAACGGTTACCCTGAGCGGGCGTGTGGTGAGTGAAGAGGAAAAGGCTGCTGCAACGGAAGTTGCACAGACCGTTCATGGCGTGAAAACCGTCATCAATAAAATTATTCTGGACAAGGACTTGGCAAAGTCGTTGCTGAAAAAACAGGATGAAATCCTGACGACGCTCATTAAAGAACGCTTCGCCAAGAGCGCCACCTTGAAAGCGGCAAACTTCGAGGTGAAGACCGAGGACGGTGTTGTCCTGCTCAACGGAACTGTACGTTTTCAGGTTATCGCACTCGAAGCTGCCGAGACAGCTCGTCAAGTGCCGGGTGTTCGAGCTGTAAACACCGAGAAGATACGGCTGGAGGGTGAGAGCTGATGCAGGGCCGCTCCGGCTCATTGGCTGGCGCTCCCACCACAGCGGAGCAAGCAAGCAACGGTTTGGTCGAGAATCGTCCACTCCTCCTGACCCGTGATTTCGGACTTGTGTGGTCCGGACAACTGATTTCTCAAATAGGCGACGGTGTCTCCAAGCTGGCCCTGCTGTGGTTTGTCTATGCCGTCACCGGGTCACCACTGAAGACCTCTATCATTGGGCTGCTACAGACGATTCCCCCGATTGTTCTTGGCCCTCTCATCGGCGTGTATGTCGACCGACTTCCGAAGAAAGTCCTGTTGATCACGAGCGATATTCTGCGTGCGGTGCTCCTCGGGTTGATTCCCTGTCTGATCCCGGTGGAATCCTTTACTGTCTCGGTGTTGTACGTCTTGGTGTTCCTCCATGCCATTTCCACGGCGGTATTCGGTCCAGCGCTGACCGCTGCGATACCGGAGTTCGTACCCAAAACGAAGTTCACCGCTGCCAATGCCCTTCTCCAAGGTACCACCAGCCTCGGTATTATCTTCGGTCCGGCGCTCAGTGGATTGGGGATTGCCGCGTATGGATCGCAAGAAGTGCTCTGTATCAATGCGGCAACCTATCTGATTTCAGCTGCGTGTCTCGCACTGGTCCGTTTTGCCAAGCCCGCCACACATTCCCCATTGCTCGCATCAAAGCCATCCATGTTGCAGGATATGGTCGAGGGGATACGGTATGGCCTCATGACCCAACCGGGACTCTTGCTCTTGACGGGCACCGCCGCGCTCTATACGTTTGGCACCAGTGCGTGGACCGCATTGCTCCCGGTGTTTGCGAGGAAACTGCTTGGGCTGGGCCCGGTTGAGGTCGGCTATCTCTGGTCGGCCCTCGGTGTCGGCTTGCTAGTGACATCGATCGGACTTCTGTGGGTGACAGATTGGACGGTCAAGGATCGCATGCGCCTGATTATGGGCGCCAGCGTATTGAGCGGTGCCGCGCTGTGTGCATTCACCTGGACGGTTGATCCCTACCTCGCCGGTCTCTTTATGGGACTCATCGGCTGTGGCATGGGTGCGTTTACGCCGATTGCCTGGGGCATCATTCAAGAAATTGTACCCAGTCACATGATCGGTCGAGTCCTAGGGTTGTATGGAACCGGAGCCATGACTGCTGCCATTGGAGGAATCTCTGCCTTTGGATGGATTACGGAGCAACAGGGCCCTGAAACCAGCATCCTCGGGATCGCACTTATTTTCATGCTGACGGGCTTGGTTGCCACACGGATGAGTCGAGTGAGTGCGAACACATAAAGGAACCAGTTCATGAACGACATCATCCGCTGGAATGATCAATACTATATACGTGCATCATCTTCGTTGGCCGATGGGCGCACAGAGGTCTTGAAACAGGGAGAGACCTTTGCGGTGTTTGATCGCTATGGCGATATTCACCACGCGCTCTCCGGTCCGCAGGGCCTCTACCACGAAGGCACACGCTTCCTGTCGCGGTTCGAACTGTTGTTGCAGGCGCAGCGTCCAATGCTCCTGAGTGCCACAGTGAAAGATGACAATGCCCTCTTCACCGGCGACCTCACCAACCCGGATTTGGTATTGGACGGACAACGGCCTATCCCGCGCGGCATGCTCCATGTGTGCCGCACACGATTTCTATGGCAAGGGACCTGTCACGAGCGCATTCGTGTCCACAACTACGGGACCACGAAGGTTCCCCTCTCACTCACCTTCATCCTGGAGACGGATTTCGCTGACCTCTTCGAAGCGAGAGGTCGACAGCGGCCACGTCGTGGGTCGAGTCTCAAGACTCTTCGCTCTAAAGCTGGACTGGTGTTTGGGTACAAAGGTCTTGATGGGACCATTCGCCGAACGTCTGTCCGATGCTCTCCGGAACCAAAACGGGTGACGTCCGACGGCTTCGTGATCGAATCGACCATTCCTTCGCACGCAAATTTAACATGGGAGATCTCCATCGCGTGTGAAGTCGAGCCACAACGGAACCGAAAATCACTCGCCTATGACCGAGCGCGCCATGAGGCGGATCGGGCATTGCAAAGCGACAAAGCCGATGATGCCCACGTCTATACGGCAAACGAACAATTCAACCACTGGTTGAACCGATCATTAGCTGATCTCCACATGTTGATCTCAGCAACCCCGCAGGGACTCTATCCCTACGCCGGAGTTCCCTGGTTCAGCGTGCCATTCGGTCGAGATGGCATCATCACCGCGCTTCAGATGTTGTGGATGAATCCACTGTTTGCTCGTGGGGTGTTAGGATTTCTGGCTGCGACACAGGCGACTGATGTTCGACCTGAGCAGGATGCAGAGCCTGGAAAGATTTTGCATGAGACGCGCCAAGGGGAGATGGCGGCCCTGGGCGAGATCCCCTTCGGGAAATACTACGGCAGCGTCGATGCGACGCCGCTCTTCATCGTCCTGGCCGGGGCGTACTACGAACGTACCGGCGATCGCCAGTTTCTTACGACCATCTGGCCGCATATTCAGCTCGCTCTCCAGTGGATCGATCAGTACGGCGACCCGACCGGCATGGGCTTCACCACCTATGCGCGGCAGTCTGCCAATGGACTCGTGCATCAAGGATGGAAAGATTCTCATGATTCTGTCTTTCATGCGGATGGAACGGCTGCGAACGGACCGATCGCTCTGTGCGAGGTTCAGGCCTACGTGTATCGAGCCAAACGAGCGGCGGCAGACGTGGCGCGGGCGTTGGGAGATATCGATCACGCCGATCGATTGGTGAAGGAAGCCGAGTCACTTCGCGAACGGTTCGAGCGCGCGTTTTGGTGTGAAAGGCTCGGTTCCTATGCCCTGGCTTTGGACGGAAAGGGGCGTCCCTGTTGCGTGCGTACGTCGAACGCGGGCCATTGTCTCTATGCCGGTATTGCCGGGCAGGATCGCGGTAGACGTACTGCCCGAGCTCTGTTGCGCGAAGATATGTTCAGCGGATGGGGCATCAGAACACTTGCCACATCGGAGGCGCGCTACAATCCCATGTCCTATCACAACGGATCTGTGTGGCCTCACGACAACGCCATGATTGCAGTCGGCATGGCGGCCTACGGATATAAAGAAGGGGCGATGAAGATCCTCACCGGACTCTTCGACGCCAGTCTGTTTCTCGACCTCCACCGAATGCCAGAGTTGTTCTGCGGATTTTCCCGGCGTCCGGGAGAAAGTCCGACACGCTATCCCACGGCCTGTGCCCCGCAAGCCTGGGCGGCTGGTGCCGGTTTTCAGGCATTGCAAGCCTGCTTGGGTTTACAGATCGATGGGACTCGGAGCCTCGTGCAGTTCGTACATCCCGTTCTCCCACCGTTCCTGGAACGAGTCGAATTGCGGAACCTCAGGATTGGAACTGCGAGCCTCGACCTCGTGCTCGATCGTCATGAAAAAGAAGTGGCCCTGAGGGTCGCCCGGCGCACTGGCGAGGTGGCCGTCGTGCTCACGATGTAGTTCCCACCCCTTTGTGTATCGTCTTCGTCTCGGGACCAACGTCATTCGTAATATGTAAACGCCGGTTTACGATGAACTTCCGCCCCTCCTCCGCTGACAAGAGTGCCAGCGCCCCGAACACGAGTGGTCCGAAGATCCAGAGAGGCAAGGGGCTGGTTCCGAAGATCTCGTTCCCGATCGGTGTGTAGGTGATGAGCGCCAAGATGATCAGCTCGGTGAGAATCCCCCACAGAATGAGCGGGTTGGTCAACCATCCGAGTCGAGCCACCGACAGATGGTCGGATCGACAGGCGAACACGTTCGCGACTTGTGCGAACACGATCCCGGCGAAGGTGACGGTTGTTGCCTCCCGATATAATGGAGAGGACCAATCCAGGTGTTCTCCCCAGGTCCAACCCTGACTGTTGAGATAGAGTAAGAATCCTCCCATCGCGATCCCTGCCTCAATGAGCCCGAGGAACAGATAGGCCCGCAGCAGGATCGGGAGGCTCAGCAGTCGCTCGCTTCGTGCGCGCGGTGGAAGGTCCATGACATCGGATTGTGGCCGCTCTATCCCGAGGCCCAGGGCGGGGATCATGTCGGTTCCGAGGTCGACTGCCAAGACTTGCGGAATTGTGAGGGCCAGCGGCATGCCGATGAAACCATAGCCAAGAAATGGGACGATTTCTGGGACGTTGCTCGCCAGTATGTAGGACGAGAATTTGCGAATGTTGTCATAGACAGTGCGGCCCTCTTCGATCGCACTCACGATCGTCGCGAAGTTGTCGTCGAGCAGTATCATGTCGGCTGTTTCTTTGGCGACATCCGTGCCGGTGATGCCCATCGCGATGCCGATGTCGGCTTTCTTGAGAGCCGGCGCGTCATTGACTCCGTCGCCGGTAACTCCAACCACTTCCCCCATCTCCTTGAACGTGGACACGATCCGCATCTTGTGGCGCGGGGCCATCCGGGCAAAGATCGGGTCCGGTTCGCCTGGCCGAGACGGGGTCAGCAGCTGACGGAGTTGCTCGTCGCTCATCTTATCGAGCTGCGGCCCTTCGATGACCGGGACGAAACTGCTCGGCGACGATGCAGCCTGTTCAGGAACCAGGCCGATCTTGCGTGCCACAGCCAGTGCCGTGAGCGGATGGTCTCCGGTGACCATCAAGATGCGGACCCCGGCTCTTTGGCATTTCGTGATGGCTTCGGGCACTTCTCGGTGCGGCGGATCCATCATGGCCACCAGTCCGAGGAACGTCAGGTCTGACTCAATCGTTTCCACTTCAATGTGCACAGGCTGATGGGCCACTTCACGCATGGCAACGGCCAACACGCGATAGGCCTGCTCGGCAAAGGATCGGCTTTGGCTCAGGATGTGCGTGCGCTCGTCCGAGGTCATCGTTATGGCATGACCATGAACGTGAGTGTTGGCGCAGAGAGGTAAGACCGATTCCGGAGCGCCTTTGGTGAATGCGATGAGTCGTCCTTCTGCCCAATGGAGGGTGCTCATCCGCTTCCGATCTGCATCGAACGCCAACTCCCCCATGCGGCGCAGGGGAGGTCGGTGGGCCAGCCCATGTTCAACGGCAAATTCCAACAACGCAACTTCCGTCGGATCGCCGGTGACCACGAAACGTCCATCGGACTTCCGGACGCGCTTGGCGTTGTGGCAATGAAGAAGCGCATCGAAGAAGGAACGCCATTGCTCGGTGTCGGTGGTACCGATCATGCGGCCTCTGGTGAAAAAACAACCCTCTCGTGATTCGATCACTAGTCCGTCGGCGAAGAAGCGATCCACTTTCATGCGATTTTCCGTCAATGTCCCCGTCTTATCCGTGCAAATCACTCTGGTGCAGCCGAGGGTCTCAACGGAGGGTAGGTGCTTGATCAACGCGTTGCGCTTCGCCATTCGAAGGCTGCTCATGGCAAGGGCGAGAGTGACGGTTGGGAGTAACCCCTCCGGCACATTGGCCACGATGATGCCGATGCCGAAGATCGCACTGATCCAGAATCCGAGTCCCGTTGAGACACCGATCACGAAGAACGTGGCTCCCATGGCTAATGAAATGACGCCGACGATACGGGTGACCTTAATGATCTCTTGCTGAAGGGGGCTGAATTCGGTTTCGACCGTGGTGGTGAGTGCGGCGATCTTGCCGAACTCCGAACGCATCCCAGTGGCGAAGACGACGGCGCGACCATGTCCCGATAGGATCGTGGTGCCGGCAAAGACAAGATTCGGGAGGTCGAGCCAATGTCCGTCTTGTGTGGCCTCGGCTATCCGTCGTTTTGGTCTTGATTCGCCGGTCAAGGCGGCATTGTCCACCCGCATGCCTATTGCTTCAATGAGGCGCGCATCGGCCGGCACCCGTTCGCCTTCTTCTAAGATCAGCACATCGCCGGGCACGATTTCGTTTCGTACGGCTTCGACGGATTGCCCGCCTCTCGTGACCCACGCTTTGCTCGGCAGGAGGCGGCGGAGTGCCTGAACGGCGTGTTCCGCTTTGTACTCCTGGAAAAAAGCGAACCCGGCGTTGATGATGATGACGCCGAGGATGGCCCAACCCAGCGTGGCCATACCCTCACCGGGTCGCATGAAGTCGGCCGCAAAGGAGAGGCCGGCGGCGATCCAGAGGAGGATGGCGAGGAAGTGGGTGAAATGGCGGAGGAGTCCACGGAGGAGCAAGTAGCGATCCGGCTCGACGAGAACATTCGGTCCGTATCGAGCCAATCGCCGTTGCGCCTCATCGGAAGACAAACCACCGTTGCTGGTTTCCAGCCGCTTCAGCACATCTTCGATCGGAAGCTGGTGAATGTCGTGATGGCTGAACTCAGGCACGGGCGCCTCGTACGATCAGCACCGAGCAGGGAGCATGTCTGAGCAGACTTTCGGATACACTCCCAAGATAGAGTCGCTCGCTCTTCGTCAAATCGCGAGATCCGATGACTAAGAGTTCGTCACGATTGGCTTCGATATGTTTGACGATGGTCTCGATGACGTGGTCCATCTGGACCTGCGTCGCGACCAGAAAGCCATCTTTAATGAACGCATTCCGTACGCTGTTGACGAATGCGGCGGCCCGCTCCATGACCGGCTTGGTCAATTCGGCCAGCTGCGATTCGGATAAGTACCGGGCGGCAAAGTCCGTGACGGGACTCTCCACTGAAGAGAGAATCGTGACGGTGGCGGTCTCTGGAAGAAGGTAGGATCGTAGAAACTTCGCGGCGGCCCGTGACGGTTTGGAGTCGTCGACGGCGAGCGTGACATGGAGAAGTTTGTGCGTCGGTTGTTTCACGATCCACACGGAACAGGGAGCCATTGAGGCAACTTGGCGCGAAATACTTCCCAGTAAGAACCCTTGAATATCGCTGAGTCCGCGCGATCCCATGATGATCAGATCCGCCTTCAAGCGACGCGCTTCTCTGGCGATGGTCTTCGCCAGTGGGCCATGAGCCAAGATGGTTTGGATGGTTGAGCGTGGTGCCGTGGCTGCCTGACCCAGGGCCACGCGGGCTGATCGCGCGGCATCTCGAAGAACAATGCCACCTGCTTTTTCCATGGCGGCGAGTGCTCGGCGCTCACCGATGGGGTTCTTTCCGGCAAGTGCTTGGAGAGCCGGCTTGTCGACGACGTGCAGAAGCGTCACCTGTTCAGGCTCTCGGCTGGCAAGCGCCTCAAGCGCCTGGACCCCCCACTGGGAATGCTCCGACCCATCGACCGCACATAAGATCCGCATGATCGCTTCCCCTCCTCGGCGAAGGTGAGTGTGTGGAAATCATTCTGGGTATCAGACCTGCATTGGATGTGCCTGTGAGAAGACGTCATATAAAGGAAGAATGGGCTCTCTCCCAATGAGTTATGGAGGAAGGCGCTCTTTTATCTCTTCGAGATGTTGCGGCATTTTGCAGCAGGAGCAGATGAGCCACTGTGGTAATTCGCGTCAGTTGAGCTGGCTTCAACGCGATCGTCAGGTTGGCGGGATGATGGGCAAATTGTCTCAGAGATGAAGTGGGAGTTGCATTGCAGGCGGCCGGTGAAAGGAAGTGTTCTGTACCTAGCTGTGTCTAAGGAGGGGCGATGAAAAAGACGAAAAAGGCGAAGAGGGGTAAGGTCGTCAAAGTCAAAGACTTTGAGTCCATGACAGTCAGTCAGGTCATGGAGAAGGAAGTCCAGTCCGTTCGCCTGACGACGAAGGGAGATGTGATTGCGTCGCTCATGATCGAGGGCTTTGGGGCCGTCCCAGTCGTCGAGAATGGGCGCAAGTTGGCCGGTATCGTCAGCGAGCACGATTTGCTGGCGGCCGTCGACGATGGTCAGCGGCTTGGCGCGGTTTCGGCGAAAGATGTCATGACTTCCAACCCCTACTCAGTCAGGCCGGAAACGACGCTCGGAACGTTGGTCCATGTGCTGCGCGCAAGCGATCTGGTCCGCGTCCCTGTTGTGGATGACAAGGATAAACTGGTCGGCATCATCGCAAGACGCGATGTCTTGCGAACCTATCTCACCACTGGCGGCAAACGATAATAGTGAGGAGTGTATGAGACAAACCGAATTCTTCCTGAAGGCCTGCGATCCGAAGACCTTGACGGTGGGACAGCTGATGCAGGACGCCGTCTCACGATGCAGTTCGCGCACTGACGCCTCGACGATCGCCCACATGATGACCCATCGGAACTTTGGGAGTCTTCCAGTCGTGGACGAGAATGGCACCTTAGTTGGGATCGTGACGGAATACGATCTCCTCCAGGCCATGCTGGAGGGGCGTGATCTTCGAAAGGTTCTTGCCACGGAGATCATGTCGGCCCATCCCGTGACTGTGACAGAGGATCAAACCCTTGCCCAGGTGGCCGATCTATTCCAGGATCGTTATTTGACTCGTGTCCCGGTGGTTAGGAATAACAAGCTGGTGGGTATTTTGGCCAGACGGGATTTGCTGTTCGGTTATATGAAGGCATCCCAGCACTGGTCCTGATTTTAAGAAGCGTGCAACTGAGGTGTCAATTCAAACGTCTGAGAACGCATCTGATACTCGCGTCGACAATCATCCTTCTTTCCGCTGGCTCTGAGGCGGAATCGGCTCGAAAGTATCGGGATCTCTGCAGCATCATCTATCCAAGCGATGCGACCATAGAATGGGAGTGCCGAACGCTCCGTGCGGGCGAATCGTTGGAGAAGCTTTTCGGCGAGCACTGGATCGGCGTGGTTCGGTTCAACCGCATCGACCGGCGCCATGCACAGGCTGGGCGGTCCATCAAAGTCCCCAAACAGCTTTATGATCTGCAAGCATTTACGCCACTACCCCTTTCTTATCCGTCTGCAGAATTGGACGAACAGTTCGTCCTGATTGATCTCTCTGAACAATTTCTCGGGGCCTATGAATATGGATCTCTTCGCTTTGCCATGCCCATTGCCTCTGGAGAGGTCAAGAATCCAACACCGGTGGGACAATTTCGTCTGACCGCTGCGCATCGGGCCCATGAATCCTGTCTCTATATGATTGAAGGTACGAACCGACCTTATCCAATGAGCTATGCACTCAGGTTTTATATCAATCGCGAAGGTGTGTCCTACTGGATTCATGGGCGAGATATGCCAGGCTACCCGGCCTCGCACGGCTGCATCGGTCTCTACGATGAACCGATGCAAAAGGAGCAGTATGGCATTCCAAACGAGCCTGAACTGAATGACGCGAAGCGACTGTTTGAATGGGTGCTCGGCGGGGAAGCCGAGTATGACCAAGTGATTCCACTCCCGAATGGGCCAAGGGTTCATATCATCGGTCGGGTGCCGAGACAGCAGTAAGCCCAAGGTGGCAAGAATGTACTGGCGCCAACGTGGAGTGCACAAGTTTTGCGAGAGACGCTCGATGAGTTGCCAGCCAAGGAGGCTCTGATGACACCTATGACATCCGTACAGATTACGGCGCCAGGAGGCCCGTTCAAGATCACCCACAGTCCGGTGCCGGAACCCAAACCCAACACCGTTCGCATTAAAGTGCAAGCCTGTGGGATTTGCCATAGTGACATGTTTGTCAAAGAAGGCCATTGGCCAGGACTCCACTATCCGCGCGTCACGGGCCATGAGGTGGCGGGAGTGATCGATGCGGTAGGTGCCGGAGTGGTGGCCTGGGAGAAAGGCCAGCGTGTCGGGGTGGGGTGGCATGGGGGGCATTGTGGCCGATGTGCCCCGTGCCATCGCGGCGATTTTTTCGGTTGTCGGAAGTTCCTGGTGACAGGCTTCCATGAGGATGGAGGCTATGCGGAGTACTTGATTGCGCGCACCGAGGCGCTGGCGGCAATCCCTGATGCGCTGACACCCACAGAAGCCGCGCCGATTCTCTGCGCTGGGATCACGACGTTCAACAGCTTGCGGCACAGCGGAGCCAAGGCCGGTGATCTGGTGGCTGTCCAGGGAGTGGGCGGTCTCGGCCATCTTGGTGTGCAGTTTGCCAACAAGATGGGCTTTCGCACGGTGGCTATTGGGCGAGGCCAGGACAAAGCCGCGCTCGCCTTGAAGTTGGGAGCCGAGCGCTACTTGGATGCCGAAACAACTGATCCGGCGAAGGAACTGGCGAGTCTCGGTGGAGCAGCCGTGATTCTGGCAACGGCGCCGAGCGGCAAAGCCATGTCGGACATGATCGACGGCTTGGGGGTCGGCGGCAAGCTTGTTGTCCTTGGAGTGTCGACTGATCCCATGACCGTGACACCGATTCAACTGATCAGCGCGCGCCGGACGATTCAGGGATGGCCGTCAGGCACTGCGCGCGATTCCGAGGATGCCCTCAATTTTTGTGCCCTGACCGGTATCCGTCCGATGGTGGAGACGTTCCCGCTGGAACAGGCAGCGGCAGCCTACGATCGTATGTTGAGCGGAAAGGCCCGCTGTCGCGTGGTGCTGACCATGAGGTAACGAGTTCTTATTGTGGCACATGTAAGCGGTCCGATAACCAGGAGGAATGCGATGCCTATCAAGAAGAAGACTCGGAGTCCGAAGAGACGACGCCCACCCCGCGGGCGCGCGACGAAGGCTACGGCAAGGAACAGGACGGAATCCGGACTCAGCCTCCGGTTGGACGAGTTGACGGAGCGGATCGATATTGTGCTGCCGGAGGTGACGGCGCGGGTTGCGGCGTTGGAGCATCTGCTGCTGGAGCTGAAGCTGTGCAGTCACGACGACCTGCGTCGCGCGCGGCAGTTTGTGCGCGAACAGGAGGCGTAAGGGACCACGAGTGATCGGGCCCCTGTAGAGCTGATAGTCGATGACGGCACATCGGCCAGAGGCAAGGGGCGGCGGGGCAGCAGGTGAGGAGAGCCGACTCCATGTGTATGCGGGATCCGTGCGTGAACACAGAACCCGGTCTAAGACACACTCAAGACCATGGTTTTGTTCCTCCTAGGACAGACGTGCTAAGCTGATGCCGCGTGTCGGCATAGCGTTCTGATGTGTCTTGTAGACCCAGCCGATACACTCCACGCGTGAATGAAAGGACAGATATCGATGAACTTACAACCATTGCACGATTGGGTCTTGATCCGGACCGGCGAACCGAGCGAGAAGAGCACCGGCGGCATTATCATCCCGGACAGCGCGCAAGAGAAGCCGCAGGAAGGAGAGGTCCTTGCCGTGGGGGCTGGCCGCTTTGTCGAGGACAAGGATTCGAAGGACAAGGTCAAGAAGAAGACCTTTGTGAAGACCACCCTCAAGCCGGGCGAACGTATCCTGTACGAAAAACACGCCGCCAGAGAAGTGGAGGGCGACGAGGAAGCGTTGGTGCTCGTGCGTGAAGAGGATGTCTTGGGCTATCTTCTGTAATTGGCATGCTTCACAGAAAGACGAGGGCACTCACATCTGGGCCTGACTTCACCCCCGGACATCTGACGCTGACCCCGATTTCTTCCTCGTCGTTTGAGCACGGCATGCGCTGTCAGAACGTGGCCGAACACCATAGCCTGGCGGAAGACCGCCCTATCAAGGACCGACCGGTCAACGGCACAACGGTCTAGGAGAACGATCATGAAGATGCTGCAGGTTGTCTGTGGGGAGAAACTTGAAGTGGAGATCCTCGCCCTGTTTCAGAACCTGGGGATCAAGGGCTATACGATGATCAAGGGTGTGGGAGGCAGTGGGCAGACCGGGACGGTCTCCGGAACCGGTGGCTCGATCGATCGCAATACGTTGTTCATGGTCGCGCTCGAAGATGATCACATTCACATGACACAGGTGCTGAACGCCGTGAAAGAGATCCATGGCAGGCATATTCACGGATACCGTGGCCTTGAAATCCCGCTCAAGGTCTTTCTGCAGCCCTGCGAAGTCATCCTGTAACGAGGTGAGACTCGAATCCTGGGTCGACATGGGCATGGAAAAGTGGAGTGGAAGCCCGCCGCCAGACCATCCACATAACAGCGTGCCACCGAGGCTCTGAACACTCAATACATTCTAGGTGCCGAAGTGAAGGATGACAGAATGATCCCGCTGCCGAACGGGCCCAAAGTCCACATCATCGGCCAGGCGCCACGATAGTGCATGTCTGAGCCAACCTGATACCGAAATACATCATGGATAGCCGCAACCTCACGTTTCGCTCTTTGTCCCAGTTCATCCATCATCACCTGCTCTGGTTTTTGATCGGCGTCTACACCCTCTCTGCCATCTGGCCAACCGCCGGCCTCTGGATTCGAAACGTCAGTTTCGGCGATCTTCGAGTCGTCAATGAGACCCTGCATATTTCTCTCCTCCTGCTCTTGCTGGCCACCTTGATGTTCAATGCAGGGTTGGGGGTCAAGACTGCGCACCTCAGATCATTGGCCAAGAAGACAGGGGTCTTGTTTGCGGGGCTCACCGCCAATCTCATCATCCCCATGGCCTATATTTTTCTGATCACCCTTATTATGCGGCTGTGGTATGAGCCGGAGGAAGCCCAACACATCCTCGTCGGGTTGGCGTTGGTGGCTGCCATGCCGATAGCCGGGGCCTCCACCGCCTGGGCACAAAACTCCAATGGAAATCTAGCGCTGAGCTTAGGGTTAGTCCTCGCCTCGACCATCCTCAGCCCTATCCTGACGCCTATCGCCCTGTATACGTTCGGGGAGATGGCTACGGAGGAATATGAGGCGGTCATACATACACTCGCTGCGTATGGATCAGGAGCGTTCCTGGGGCTCTGGATCGTATTGCCCTCTCTGCTGGGCCTTGCGGTGCGCTTCGTGGCGCCTGAAGCCCAACTGACGGCCATCATGCCGTTCATCAAACTGATCAATGCAGTTGTCTTGTTGCTGCTGAACTATTCGAACGGATCGGTATCCCTTCCTCAAGCCATCGCGGACCGAGATTATGACTTTCTGGCGGTGACGCTGGCCATCACTGCGGGCCTCTGTGTCACGGCCTTTTCCTCTGGTTATGGGTTGAGTCGATTGTTCAAGGTCGATGATGCTGATCGCGTCTCGCTCATGTATGGATTGGGGATGAATAACAACGGGACCGGGCTGGTCTTGGCCTCTCTTGTGCTTGGCTCGTATCCACGAGTCATGGTCCCCATCATTCTGTACAACCTGGTGCAGCATCTCGTGGCAGGAGGCGTGCATGAAGTACAGGCCGGACCATTGGGAAGCAATAGATAGCAAGGACACTGAGGGAACTAACAGATCAGAAACTTTCATTGCCTTCGGCTTCAGCGGGAGATTCCGACTAAGGCACCCGCATGGGTCAGACCTCCGCCATCTGTTGAACATGGCTTCCAGTGCCGTATTTTTCTTCGAATAGGAGTGGCAGGGATCAGGCAGGAACCCCAAATAAAGCTCCAACCCCAGCGGTCACGGCCATAGCCAAGGCGCCCCAAATGGTCACCCGCGCGGCAGCGGTCATCACGGAAGCCCCTCCGACGCGCGCCGCCAGGGAACCTAAGAGAGCAAGAAATACGATCGAGCTTCCAGAAACAGCCCACATCAGCGCAGAGACGGGCACCAACAGAACTACCAGGAGAGGGAGGGCCGCACCAACGGAAAATGTGACAGCCGAAGCCAGTGCGGCTTGAACCGGTCGTGCGGTGACGATGTCGGATATGCCCAGCTCGTCACGCCCATGCGCGCCGAGTGCATCATGTGCCATCAACTGGGTTGCGACGTTGGATGCGAGTTCTGCATCGAGCCCACGTGCAACGTAAATCGCGGTCATTTCCCGGTGTTCTTGCACCGGGTTTGCTGCTAACTCTTTGCGCTCCCGATCTAGATCCGCGCGCTCGGTGTCGGCTTGCGAACTCACCGAAACATACTCACCAGCAGCCATTGCCATGGCACCAGCCACAAGACCGGCCACGCCCGCGGTCATAATACTCGTTGAACTCGCACCTGCCGCCGCGATGCCTAAGACGAGACTCGCCGTGGAAACAAGACCGTCATTGGCGCCAAGAACAGCCGCACGGAGCCATCCAATGCGGCGTATGGTATGTGTTTCAAAGTGCGGCATGGCAGCGGTTTACGAGTCAGTCAGCGGTGGCCAACACGGGAAACTTCGCGAGGTAGTCTCACGGGTCTAATAGGGACAAGTCTACTGCAAAATCGTAGATGGGGCCATCGATCCGGAGATGATACGGGGAGTGCATGTGAGAGGGGAGAGAGCAGAGCGAATGATGGAACTTGAGAGATCAGACCTCTCTTGTTACTCACGGAAAGAATGGACGGGTTAGAACGTGGGGATCAAACAAACAGGAATACGAGTTCTAAATGATGATCTCGCAGGGTTGTAGAAAGACTTTCAGTGGGATTTCGCGGTCATCATGCCCTTGAATATGTTGAGCGCGAAGCTCCTTGAGCGCGGCCACAATCTGTGGCAGAAACGTGGCCTCATATCCGAGTGCGACCATGAAGAGGGTATTGGTCTGAGCGTTGTGATCGGCTGAGTGGTTGGCATCGGGGACGGTCCCAGTTACACCACTACCTCCCACGCCTGAGATCACCGTGTATCCTTTGATCCCTACCTTCTTAAACATGGCCAAGATTTCGCTCTCTAAGCTCTTCCCACAAACAATGTGAAGCATCTTCATGAGAGTTCCCTTCGACGTTGTGATTGTGGTCAGAGAAATCCTGTAGGTAGCGTATCACAGGGGGAAATCCCTCACAAATGCTGTGTCATATCGTGCGGTGGAGCAGACAAGACATTCCCATTTCCCGGGGGCTGCTAAGAATCTACGTCTAGAAACACGGAACAAACAAGGGCTTTGAACCGCTTGAGCTTCCACCCTGCGTTCTAAGAAATCGCAGGTTAATCACCTTTCGTTGACTCTCAGCACTACCTATTCAAAGGAGAGCTTTTCCTCTGTCTATACGCTTTGTTCCCAAAGAAAGATGGGAACCATGCTCAACGCTGGAGAATGAAGATTCCAAGTACATTCTCTATTCGTACCATCAGAGGCAGGTTTACTTTGACGAAATAACACCACCGTGTAATCATTGCCCTCGTGTTTCATTGTTGTGGGATTCAGTCTCTGAAGGTCAAAACGGTGATGCTATGATATTGGGAACCTATATAGACCATGTCTAGCAGCAACGCAGTGCGGGCGGTTTGGATGGGCATAACAGCGCCTATGCTGATTCTGCTTCTCAACGGGTGCATCATCACTTCCAGCCGTCCCTTACCAAATGAAGTCGCGTTGACTCCGTCACCAAAAGGCAATGAAGTCGTCCGTTTTGCTTTTCATCCAGAAGAGGTGTCTCAAGAGAAACAATCTGGTAAATCGCCAATGGGAGTCATTCCCATCGAACCCGACCTACTCCAGCGATATCTTGAGAAATACTCTTCATTTGCCTCCGCAGTTATCTCGTCAACCACACCGCCAAAAGGGACCTATATTGTGTTGACCAAGATAGCGCAACCTTCTCAATTCCCGAGCATGGTCTCATGCGCACTGCCCTTGTTCACACTCTTCACCCTGCCTTGTTATCAGGAAAAAGTTGTCGCCTTGCGATATGACATCCACTTGGACGACCGCTTTCAAAAGAATTATTCCTATGATGTAATTACACGAGAGTTGATGTGGTGGGGTGTGCTTCCGGTGTTTTGGCTCAACTGGATGACAACCAATTATGTAGAGTCATGCGAAAGCATCACGAGTCGCTTCATCACCGATGCACGCCGGGACGGCTACCTTTAAGTCTGCCTGCCATGGGATACGACGCTTATTTCGTTAATCCTCACCACTTTGCGGAATCGTTTTGTCTGTATTAGCTAAAGCATCATCTGCTACCACGCTGCTACCAGGACAGGACAAACTGGTCCCATCTCGCCCCATGTCGGGGGAGTCGGGGTTTGTTGATTCTTGCGGAGTTAGATTGTCAGAGGGAGGATCAGGTAGAGTTTGTAAACCGCAGGTCGCACGATTCATGTAGCCCCCCTCACCTGGCCCTTGACTCATCAAGATTCATTGTTATATGTTTTGGTCATGGTTGCCAGCGCTCTCTCGACCAAGAAAGCGGTTGTGCTGTTTCACGCCCTGTCAGACGAGACGCGCTTGGTCTTGCTCGACCGATTGAAAGACGGAGAACAGTGTGTCTGTGAGCTGATGGACGTAATGAAGGCGGCGCAGTCGCGTCTGTCGTTTCACCTCAAGGTATTAAAGGATGCGGGGCTGGTCGAGGATCGCCGGGAGGGGCGGTGGATGTATTACTCGCTCAGTACTCAGGCGATGGAAGAGCTGGAAGAGTTGGTGGGCTCTCTCAAGAAAGCAGCAAGGTCGGCGGTTTCTTCGAAACGTTGCTGCTGATTTTTGCAGGATGATGAAAAAGTCCTGCCAGCATCGTTCTCGCGTCGCTTAGAGGCTCAACGTACGACTCCCCAAGTACGCTTCGCCTCTTCGCTCGCTGCGGCCTCGCTGGACAGTCTTTTTGACCATCATGCAGGTTCTTAAGGTAGATATGATGTGATGGGTTACTTTTCTTGAGGTGGCAGCTCTTATAAATCAACATTTCTTGATTGGAGGTTCATCATGAATGACGCACAGACGCTCAAAGACGAAATCAAGACCAGATACGGTCAGGCGGCTCTGCAGGCGCAGAAACAGGAGCGGCGTTCCTGCTGCGGGACCGGGACTGTCTTGCAGGCGGGGCAGCTCGATCCTATCACCGGCAATCTTTACAGCGACCGCGAAGCTGCCACGTTGCCTCAGGATGCCGTGGCGGCGTCGTTGGGGTGCGGGAATCCGACGGCGTTGGCACAGATCGCCCCTGGGGACACCGTCTTGGATTTGGGATCCGGCGGTGGCATTGATGTGCTGCTCTCCGCACGGCGGGTCGGGCCGACCGGTAAGGTCTACGGTCTGGACATGACCGACGAAATGTTGGCGCTCGCGCGGGCCAATCAGGCGAAGGCCGGGGTGACGAATGTGGAATTCTTGAAAGGCGACATCGAACATATTCCATTACCCGACCACTCCGTGGATCTCATCATTTCGAACTGTGTGATCAACTTGTCACCCGACAAGGATCTGGTGTTGGCCGAAGCCTTTCGAGTATTGAAGCCAGGAGGGCGGCTGGCGGTGTCGGACATAGTTGTCCGGGGGGAGATCCCGCAAGCAGTCCGGCGTAATATCGAACTGTGGGCCGGATGCGTCGCTGGCGCGTTAGAGGAAAAAGAATACCTCACGAAGCTCGAACGAGCCGGGTTCGAACAAGTCTCGATCGAGCCGACCAGGGTCTATACGGCTGCCGATGCGCGGGAGCTGTTCGAGGGGACCGATCTTGACCTCAATGCCATCGCGCCGCTCGTCGATGGGAAGTTCCTCAGCGGGTTTGTCCGGGCGACGAAACCGGAGGCCAGTCCCGTGGCCTGTTGCCCGACTACCTGCTGCTCATGAAACAGTGTGTATTGTTCCTCTGTACGGGGAATTCGGCTCGCAGTCAGATAGCGGAAGGGCTGCTTCGTCATCTGGTCCATTGGAGTTTCGAGGACCCAGCTGCTGTGATTGGATCTTCCGAAGAACGGCGTAAAGCCTTCAAAGGTGATTCGCGTAACGCCTGCAAGGCGCTCATTCCCACAGATGCGGACGGTTGGTCAACGAATGCTGGCTGAAGAAACCTGTAAGCGCGATCAGTTGACGCATCACTGAGAAGCGAGTCAAGGTGTCTAGGAGCCAGATCTAGCCATTCAGCCTGGTTTCACTTCCTGCGCAGGATCCTGGTTTTCTGCGGTAAAGTGGTCGCTGAACCTGCCAGTCACTCTGTATCATAGTACTTAGCCTCCAGAGCCTCTGGAGTTCCTCTGACTGGATGAACCTCCCATTCTGTAACGCTCTTCCTCTCTACGCCACCAGGGTAACTTACCTCAGTTTGCGGGATCAGACTGCTTCCGCCTTCACGTGACTCAGAAACCCAATCATCAGCTGTAGGTCGGTGATGCGGCCAGCTCGGCCATTGAGAATCCTGCTCAGTGGCGAGGTCGCTACAAGTAATAAGTAAAGCTTATATATAACTCATAAACAATCAATTGGACTGATAGATCGAGAGAAGTTATCTTTCGCTCAAGCATGCGGAATGATCCGCAGCAGATACGAACCACAAGGAGGAGATCATGAGTGTGAAAAGCATATTGACAGTCGGAGTTTTCTCGGTAATGGCCGCAACCACAAGCTTTGCCTCTGCTGCTAATCGCGTGGATGTCATTGAGACGGCCCAGGAGACGGTGGCACAGGAGGACAGCGTAAAAGCCGGAAGCGAACAGAAGAGAGTGGACGTGATTGAACGGATCGTACCCCAAGGAGCTGTGTATCCCTACAGTCAACCGATGAGCCACTGATGGCTCGCTGCGGTGGGTGGTCTGAGGAGGGGGCTCTATCTCTCCTCAGGCCGAGGCAGCGCGAATGACCTACTTGCAGATCGTTGAGTCCCTCATGGTTCCGTGATGATACGCCCGCTCGGTTTATCTCCCCCCTCTTCATTCTATTCCGCCACAGCTTGCGCCATTTCTTCTAGCTGCTGAGCGGCACACCAAAGACGCTGTCGGACGGGTAGGTCCCATCAAGGTCTCGTTCGCCGGCTGCAACGCCCGTGAGCAGTTCCACGGCTTCCTCCATCGTGTTGGTGGCGTACGTGAATATTTGTGATCCTCGGCCATTCCAAGCTGGTGCATTTTTCTACAGTACAATGCTAACCAGTGGAGCCTAATGCAACAGCCTACTCACGATTGGCGGCATTTCACAGGGTTTGGAAGAGCGCTGTCGGGTACATGAATTGCGATCGTTCTCAGCATGCCGATGTTACGCAGACCATCCCTGGAGCGCTATCTCCAGACCCGATTTGGCCCAACGGCGCGATTGTTGTCCTACGGAGTCATCGGGAAAGAAAGTTCCAAGGGAGAGCAAAAACGGTATGGGTACGGCACACCCGTCAAATTGACGTTCCGAGTCGGACGGCGTGTTCAGTCCGCAGTGCTCGAAACGATGAAGCCTGGTCCGTTCGGGCACGAGCATATGGCCGATCGCGCTCAGGCGATGCTGTGGGACTACGACTCCTATGGACGTCTATCACACCATGTGAAGGCCCTCGATGTGGGTGCCTTCGACGCCAACCAGGCGCTCTTTTCCCTCGCGGAGGCCCGTGAGTTTTTCGTGCTGAATGAATGGACCGATGGCGCGAGCTATCATGCGGATCTTGCACGACTGGCGAAAGGCGGGAGGTTACGAAAGTTAGACCGGCAACGCACCGTCGCGTTGGCTCGTTACTTGGCGCAAATCCATGCTAAGAAACGACGAGGCGCCGATCTCTATAAGCGCCGGCTGCGTGAATTGATCGGTCACGGGGAATGCATTATGGGGTTGACCGACAGCTATCCCAAGCGTTGTGGCTTTATCACAGGCGATCTGCTGCGAACGGTGGAGGAGGCCTGCAACCAGTGGCGGTGGCGCCTTCATGACAAGGTCAATCGTCTATCCCAGGTTCATGGGGATTTCCATCCCTACAATGTGCTGTTCCGTACCGGGACGGATTTTGCGGTGTTGGATCGATCACGAGGGGAATGGGGCGAGCCGGCGGACGACGTGACTGCGATGACGATCAACTATCTCCTTAACTCATTGATCAGCCGGGGCAAGCTCCAGGGGTCGTTTGAGATCTTGTTCCGATTGTTTTGGGACACCTATGTGGAGGTCAGCGGCGACAAAGAAGTTACGGAAACGGCTGCGCCGTTCTTCGCTTTTCGTGGCCTGGTCGTGGCCAGCCCGCTCTGGTATCCCAATCTGTCTATCGATATCCGACGCAACCTCTTCCGATTCATTGAAAACGTACTTGATGTGCCGCGCTTTGAGCCAGAGCTGGTGAATGAGTATTGTGGACTCTAGAGTCCGTTACTCGCTAGCGGTCTGCCGCAATCGACCGAACGTCCATGTCTATCTTGCTGGCTGACCCATGATGATTGATGCCACATCAAAGGCTTTTGCCATCTGGCTCACTGGGCTGCCTGCGTCCGGAAAGAGTACGATTGCAGCCGCGCTAAAGCCAAAGCTGGAAGAGATTGGTTCGGTCGAAGTACTCGAATCGGATGTGGTCCGCAGAATCTTGACACCTCATCCGACGTACAGTGTTGCAGAACGGGATCTGTTCTATCGTTCACTCGCGTTCTTGGGTGCAAGGCTGGTCGCTCATGGGGTCACCGTCCTTCTCGATGCAACAGCCAACAGGCGGGCGTATCGCGACTTTGCCCGCAGCCTGATTCCTCGGTTCATCGAGGTCGCCGTGGAGTGTCCGTTGGCACTGGCTATGCAGCGTGACTACAAGGGGACCTATCAGCGAGGCCAACAGGGAGAATCCTCGACCGTGCCGGGGTTGCACGATCCCTATGAAACGCCGGTCCATCCCGAAGTGGTCATAGATACAACGAAGCTTTCCGCGAACGACGCAGCGAGGAAAGTGCTGGAAGTTGTGAAAGAGAAATTCAACCAACAGTATTCCTGAGCGCTTCTACGGCCACCGCCCCTATGCAGCTGCGCGAGCAATCGTCCAACGCTGCTTGATGAGGCTCTCTCCCGGTCGCTATAGTGTCGCACCATGAGGAAGACACCTGCGTCCCGTCGCAGAGGGGGGGGGAGCCCCCTTTCTGACACGAAGGAAAGCCCCTTTATTCCTACTCCCGCCTCGGCAGCCCTTGTTGCCGCATTTCGCGCTCTCGCCGTCAACGATCTATATACGATGGCCCCTAAAGAGACAGTGCTCAGGGGGTATGACTATTACCGGCAGCAACGGCTTCAGCACTATGTTTGGGGTAGGGACGGCGCGACGCTCACGGCGCAGGTGCAGGGAACCAGCCTGTATGAAGTTCTCTTTTCTCTCGACGAGGGGTTTCTCTCTTCGTTCTGTGACTGTCCGGCCTGGGATTTTGATCGGCTCTGCAAGCATATCCTTTGCGCCTGCTTTGCCACCAAACATCTGCTGTCGTCCGAGACGTTCCCATTGTCTGATCGGCAACAAGTGCACCTGGCCGCGCGTCGCCTTGAGTTGCTCGGCGACCTTGCCGAGACAGGTTCCATCAAGGGGACGACTCCCTCGCGGAATGGGGACGGTCTCCCTGGATCGACCTATGAAATCGTGATCAACGTCGGCCGGCCATATCCGCAACTTGTGATCCATCGGAACGGTGTGCCGCTTCCCGCAGGATGGGTTCCCACGGTACCGCCCGAGTTGCGGCCACTCCAGAACCTGCCCTGGTTTTCGTCAGGGTATGATGGGGACGACCCCTTCCAGCGCTATCTCCAGGTCTCTAAGCGCCGGTTCCCGATCGTGCTGAAAGCCGGCCTGGAATCTATCGCCATCGAATGGACCCCGTCGGTCACCTGTCGGAGCAAAACCGAGATCGCTCTTGCGGGTGATGACGTAAAGATCCGCGCGGTCTGCATAGCCGACGGCACGGCGCTCGACAGAATCGTCCGGTTTCGCGGCTTCGTGGTCGACGTGACTGGCCGCCGCTTGCTCTGCTTGGAGGACGAAAGCGGGTGGACTTCGTTTCGTGCGTTACGCAACGGTTTCCAAGGTTCCAACGCTGCTGATCCTGGGGGCGGACCGGCCGGGAGGTTGTGCACGGTGACCTTACCGGACGGCCGGGGCCATGGGCGATGGCAGGGCATTGACTATGAAGTGGAGTTCACCGTCTCACGGAAGGAGTTCCAGTCCGCGCAGATCGATCTGATCCAGAAACAGGCCGACAAGACCTTGCGCGATCTGCTGCTGCGCGCGGATGGGGAAGAGGCGCCGGTTCATTCTTCTGACTCGATGTCGGTGGGCGAGGGGGTGTCGTACGTGCTGATTCTAACGCCTCTCCCAGACGAGGCCGGCGCACCGACCGCCGCATGGATGTTACAGACGGAATGCCGGCACGGTGACGCTCGGTTTACTCCGAGTGCCTCGACCTTTTCCTTCATCAGGGCGTTGGAGCAGGGTCGTGCCATATCGGCCCCGTTGCGAGCACAGAAACGCAAGGCCGTGCTCTACGATCTGTTCTTCACATCGCTCACGGTCGGCGAGGCCAAGGAACGAGATCTCCGCATCAAGACGGCGCTGGATCAGAGTGATTGGGCGAGGAGCATCCGTCTTGAGGCCGCTCAATGGCTGAGGCACCATCTGTCGGTGTATGCCGGTCAAGATGTACGGTTGCAGGTCGAAGGGAGGCAATGGACACTTCGAGCGATCGACAAACCGCGCGAAGCATTGCTGTACCGGATTCCATTCGAGGTCTTCGGTCTGGACGCGTTTCACGGCATGCCCTCGTATGACGCGATGAGAATCGATTCCCGCATACTGTTTCAACGATTGCCGGAGCTGTTGGAAAAGCTGACGGCGGCCGGGATGGCATTGCTGTATGAAGACAAACCACTCCGGCCCATTCGGTGGGACTGCGCGGTCCAAGTGGAACGTCAGGACCGTGAGGGGACCGGGATTGATTGGTTCGAGATCCGGCCGGAGATTCGCTGCGATGGGGTGGTGATTGATGAGACGGAGTGGCGGGCGGCCATCCGGCAGGGCGGAATGATCAAGACTGGGAGCGGTCTGCGGGTCTTGGATGGCCAGACCCTGGAGCGGCTGCGCGCGATCATCGGCCTCACGGGTGATGCGCCGGAGGATCGGAAAGCAGCGCAAGTCGTGCGTGTGACCCGGTTACAGATCCTCGATTGGCTGGCGCTGCGTGAGCAGGGCATCCCCGTGTCGCTGCCTGCCGAGGACGAGGCGGTGTTGGCGCGCTTGCTGCGATTTGAACGGATCGAGAAGCCACCCTTGCCAAAGGGTCTGCACGCGAAGGTCCGCCCCTACCAGCATGACGGCTACGCCTGGCTGGCATTTCTCTACGAGCATCGATTCGGTGCCTGTTTGGCGGACGATATGGGATTGGGCAAGACCCTCCAAACCATCTGTCTGCTGGCCGCCATCAAGGAGGGACGTATCAAGACGGCTCGTGGAGTGAAGGGCCCCCATCTGGTCGTCGTCCCGACGAGTATTCTTTTCAACTGGGAACAGGAGCTGGCGCGCTTCGCGCCCGGCTTGAAGGTTCATACGTATAGCGGGAGCGAACGGACATTCGACGCCGAGGACGGCGAGGTGGTGCTCACGACCTATGGGTTGGCCCGTCGGGATATCGACACCTTAGCGCGGACGGCGTTCCATGTGATCGTGTTCGACGAAGCCCAGGCGGTGAAAAACATTCAGGCGGACACGACGGGCGCGGTCCGCCGGCTCCAGGGTCGGTTCAAGATCGCGTTGACCGGCACGCCGCTCGAAAATCATCTCGGCGAGTATTTCTCCATCATCGACCTGTGTGTGCCGGGGCTTCTGGGCGAATACGATCGCTTCAAGACCGACTTGAAACGTGTGGCGGGTCACACGCTCGATCGGGTGCTGCGACGGACGCGGCCCTTCATTCTGCGTCGGACCAAGGCCGAGGCCCTCCAGGACCTGCCGCCGAAAATCGAGCATGAGGTGTTCCTCGAGTTGACTGATCGCCAAAAGGCGCTCTATCAACAGACCGTCGACCAGGTGCGCTCAACGATCGACGACGCCTATCGCACCAAGACCTCCGGGCAGGCACAGTTTATCGCGCTCACGGCCATCCTCAAACTGCGGCAGGTCTGTCTTTCGCCTCGCCTCCTCACGAATCAGACCAATGAGACTTCGCCTAAGCTCAGCTTTCTGATGGAGCGGCTCCAACTCTTGCGTGACGAGGGACACAGCGCCCTCGTATTTTCACAGTTCACAAGTTTTCTGGATCTTGCGCAGGAAGCGTGCATCCGCCATGGGTTGCCATACCATCGCTTGGATGGGTCCACGGCACCGGCTGCGCGCAAGGCTCGCGTGACGGCATTTCAGACCGGTGAACAGCCGAGCGTGTTTCTCTTGAGTCTCAAGGCGGGAGGGCAGGGGCTGAATCTTACCAAAGCGAGTTATGTCTTTCATCTGGACCCCTGGTGGAATCCGGCGGTGGAGCGTCAGGCATCGGACCGCGCGCATCGTATCGGGCAACGGCAGACGGTCTCGATCGTGCGGATTCTCATGCGCCACAGTATCGAGGAGAAGATGGTGGCGCTTAAGCAGCGCAAACTCGAGTTGTACGACGCGGTCATGGCCGGCGTGGTGCGAGGCTCCGGGCAAGGCGTCCTGACGAAAGCCGACTTCGACTTCCTGCTCTCGCCGAGTGCGTGACCCCGCGGATTGTCGCTCTTCCGACTCAGAGAGCTGGCGACGAAATAGTGGAATCCGAGATCTTTCGTCTGCGGTTCCGTTTCCAGCCATCCGTTCGTCAGCAACAACCGATTTGCTAGCAAGTCCGTCTCGTTGTAACTGGCGGGCGACGAAGTTGTTATGAGGGCTCAATCGCCCCCTACCACTCCCATGTGCAAAGACCGCCATGCCTCGTGGACCAACTGGGAGTCCGAGGATGCCCTCCAGGGTAATTGTCCATTTTGTGATCCTGACGCGGTGCTCGTGCAGGGATGTCAGGGCTGTCCCGGTTTCTTTGCGGAGCTGCAGGGAGCCGGACGGCTGAGCCCAGGTGGCAATTTGGTCTTGTCGTCAATGCAGGCAACATTGAGTTGTGTCTGTGTGAGACCGATGACCGACGAGAGCATGGCCCCAGCGAAGTTCGCGCGACTCAAGTCTGCTGAGTCCAGTCGCGCGCCGCTCAAATTAGCCGAAACAAATGTGGCATCTTGTAGGTTCGTGTCCTGAAGGTTGGCGTGGGTCATGTTGGAGTGGCTGAAATTCGACCCGCGAAGATCCGCGCCAACAAAATTGGCCGATTCCAGAGTGGCCCTGTTGAACTGTGCGTGCTGGAAAGAAGATTTCGGAGCATAGAGTTCGCTCAGATCGCCGTTCATGAAGTTGGTGCGCAGTCCCTTGGCCCCGATAAGGACCGCACGGGTGAGGTTCGCGTCCAGGAAATTGGCTTCATCGAGGACGGTGTGATAGAGGATAGCCATCCGGAGCTTCGCCGAGTGCAAATCCGCCTTGACCAGAGAGGCCTGTTCTAGGTTGGCTCCTTCCAAGTCGGCGTCATGCAGGTCTGCGCCATGTAGGCTGGCGTACCGGAGGTCTGCGCCGCGAAGAATCGCTTCCTTCAGGTTTGCGTTGCGTAAATTCGCTTCGTCCAGATAGGCGCTTTCCATGTCGGCTTCGATCAGACGGGCCCCTTCCAGCTGTGCATGGTCCAGCAGCGCGCCCTGAAGATTGGCACGGTGCAGATTCGCGTTGGTCAGGACGGTGCGACGTAGGTCGGCGCCTGTCAGATCAGCGTTCACCAGGACCGCACCTTTCAGGGTTGCTCCGTAAAAATACGCCTCGACGAAGTTGCTGTCGGTCAGGTCGGCAGCGGTGAGATCGGTGCCCTCCAACTGTGCCCGCTCGAACGAGGCTTCGCGCAGTGTGGCACCGACCAGGACAGCGTCGAAGAGCGCCGCTTCATCGCCGATGGCTCGGGAGAGATTCGCGCCAGTGAGCCGGGCACGGCGCAGATCGGCTCCGGAGAGATGACTGTCTTCTAGGAGGGCTTTGGTGAGGTCAGCCCCGGCAAGACTAGCCTGAGCCAGGTTGACCTGAGACAGCTTCGCTTGACGCAGGACCGTACCCTCCAGATCGGCCCGTTCGAGATTCGCTCCCGCGAGTGCTGCCCGGCTCAGATCCGCTTGGCAAAGCTCCATCCTTTTAGCATCGGGGTTTCCCCGATACTCCACCCATCGTTCATGCGAACGCAGGAGGGTCTGCAATGTCTTGGTAGAGACGGACTTCTGCTTGTAAGCGCTCTTACAGAGGGGAACCGCGAGCGACGTCGTGTTAGAAGCAGGTGAGCTTGCCGCTTCAGCCCATGAGGCGGGAAGTCCGATGAGGATGATCATCCCTAGAAAGACGGTCGGTAAGGAAAGGCGGTTCATCTCGTGTCTCCTTCGGTGGTAAATCTTGGGTTTGACTGTCAAGGCTAGGCTTTGCAAGGCCGTGGGAATCCGAGTGTCATGGGTTCACACCCTCGTGGAAATTCGGGAACCCGTTCCCTCCGCGCACGTCGGCCATGTTTGACGATCGAGCAGGGTGAGGCGGCAAATAGTGGTCAGGGCAATGGGAAGACTGCGTGCCTGAAACCGCCGAATATGGTTCTCTAGGGTAAAGATAATCGTAGCATCACCCGGAGTAGATCGATTATCGCTCTTGTTGCGACAGAAGGCGAATGTGCGCCACAACGTCTTGCATTTCTCCGTCGGTGAGCTGGCCGCGCCAAGAATGCATTGGGCTGAAGACCACACCGTGCTCGATCGTTCGCAGTAACTCTTCATCGGATTTCAGGAACGACCGGAAGCGCTGAAAATCAGCCGGTAGGACTTTCAAGGAAGCGGCGGCAGGGCCGTCTCCTCGACCGGTACGACCGTGGCAGTCCTGACAGTGGTGCTGATAGATCGCTTTCCCGCGTGTGATGTCCGGCGGATAGTCTTGCGCAGAGAGATCGGACATGGCCGTACTGCTCAGAGTAAAGATCCCGCAGAGTCCTACGGCTAGTAGTCGATGCCGAATGAGCCGTTGTGGCGTCTCGATCATGTTGTTAACTCTTCTTCGTGGTGTGAGCGATAAAAGAACTGAACAGCTGCTGCAGCTTCTTGCTTCCGCAGGCCGGGCATGTCACCTCGCCTGCTGCATGCTCTTTCAATGTTACCACGATCAACGATTCCTTCCCGCAATCGAGACACGTATAGTCGTACATCGGCATGGTGCGTCCCCTTCGACTATCAGCCAACAATCATGAGTGGATAGGTCCCTTGGTGCAACAGCGCATGTGACACGCTGCCGAGCACCATACGGGTGATGCCGCGGCGTCCACGGGATCCCGCGAGAATAAGGTCTGGATTCAAGGCCTTGGCTTCCTGAAGAATTCCCTCGACCGGGGTACCTAACGTAGTCGCCACGCGGGTTTGATAGCCATATGCTTTGAGCGTGGCGGCTATCTCTTCAAGGAAGTCCTTTGCTTTGCCGAGGGAATGGGTTTCCATATGCTGGGCCGAGACCGCATCCACCGGCCAGGGTGGTCTGGTATGGGGGAGAACGGTGAACAGGGTGATCGTGGGCGGTTCACGAAAGGGTTTCTGTTGGAGGAAGGAGAGTGCATGGTCTGCGTCATAGCTCCCTTGCAGGGGAAGCAAGATATGACGAAGTGCTTTTAGGGGGCCGGGAAGAATCAGTTTCGCGCCGGGCCCGAATGTCAGCACTCGGTGGGAGACACTTCCAACGAGTCGTTCCTTGATCGGTCCAAGGCCTCTGGCACCCAAGAGAATGAGATGTATCTTTTGCTGTTCAGACAACGCCACGATCTGATCCACCGGAGATCCGACGATCAAATGTCTCGTCACCGGTCCGGCATCTAATGGCAGCAAGGCCACGATGCGATCCAATAAACGAGTCCCGTCATCGCGCATGTTGCGCTCGACCGATCCGTACAGTTCTTGTGCTACCTCCGGAATCATCATGGGATAGGCTGGACTCGGAACATCAAGCACGTGCACGAGGTGCAGTTCCTCGGCACGAGCCAGGTATTTCAAAGCGCGCACGGTTTCATACGAGTGGTCGGAACCATCGACTGCGAGCAAGAGTTTCATAGGCATCCCCTTTCTGTCACGGCCTTGCTGATCCGCTCAAAGATGAATCACATGGGCAGTAAGGCCGTCGCGATCATCAGATAAATCCCCACGCTTAAAATGTCTTGGACAACGGTCGCCATCGGTCCGCTGGCCAGGGCTGGATCCGCTCCGAGACGCGCCAGTCCCATCGGCAGGAGACTGGCCATAATGGTGGCGACAACCGCAGTCACCCCCAGTGAGGCTCCCACGACCACTGCTAACGCCGGATGTCCGTTCCAGAGCCATAATCCTCCACTTGCGACAACTGCGACGATCGCTCCGATGGATGCGCCGATCACTGATTCTCTCGCTAATTGCGCCCACACCGAGACTTCTCCATAGGCCAACCGACGAACCAAGATGGTTTCAGTTTGGGTACCGACGGCATCGGCCATATACACCACCAAGGGAAGAAAGAATGCGAGGGCCATCTCACGCCTCAGCGAGGCTTCAAAGGCCGAGGCCACGCCACTGGCCAAGAACCCTCCACCCAGGCCGACCATTAACCATGGCAGACGCGCGCGCACGGCGTTGAGCGTCTGTTGCACGGTGAGTGACAGATGGAGATGATCCATTCGGCTCACACCGCCCATCCGTAAGAAGTTGTCCACATGTTCCTCATGCAGCAGGGCCAAGAGCCTTCCGATCGGAATAACGCCTAACAGCCGACGACGGCTGTCGATGACAGCTACATCCGCGTCATGACGTTCGACCGCGCGCAGCGCTACGGTCTCGGCAGCATCGCCAGGGAGGACTTCGATTGGAGGGGAGCCTTCGAGGTCAGCCAAGTAGGTCTGTTCTTTCGCCTGGAGCAGTCGCTTGATTGGAACCTGGCCGACCAGTGCAGCCTGATCATCAACAAGATAGATATGGCCCACCTCGTCCCATGTATGGTCTCGAAGCGCCGCGATCATCTCTCCAACTGTGCGGTGTCTATCGCTCCGGGGAATGTCCAGAGTCATCAGGTCTGAGGCAGTCGCCATCCCGCTCCTTCTGGTCAATCTTTACTGACAATCTGCAGGGCAGAAGAAGACAAAATAGATTACGATTGCCAGCCCCAATCCCACTGCTCCCATGAGGAACCACTGTGCACGCGTCATTCTTTTCCCCCTTAATATAGAGGGTCTTCAGCAAGTCCAATGCCGTCATAGGCGTGAAACGTGAAACGTGAAATGTGAAAGGAATCCGAGGCGGTTTAGAGGCACTTGTTTCTCGTGTCTCACTTTTCACTTCTCACGCATCACATCCTGTGGCGCCTTCTGCCACAGGGAGCGAATGACTGCTGTGGCAGAGAGCCCCGACTTGCGGAGGCGGCCCTATGGTCAGTAGCTGATGACGAAAGGAACCAACTGCAAATCGGTGGTTTCTCCACCCTCTTCACCATCTCCGGAATCGCTTCGTGGGTGGCATCGCCCTTGCTCAAATCGTAGGTCAGGAGGATCGTTCATGGAATATGAGAGAGATCTCTTCAAAGCCATCCTGGTTCCGGTGGACTTCTCCTCCTGCTCAGATGAAGCATTCCGGGTTGCCTGTCAGGTCGCGCGGCTGTGTGGGGCGACGCTGCTGGTTCTGCACGTCATCGACACCAGCGCTCTTGCCGCATTCAATCGATTGGGTTTGCTGGCGGTTCCGTCCGATGCCACGCCACAGCGCCGCCGCCTACGCCATCATGCCCGTCTAAAAGTAAGGCAGTTGTTGGAGTCGAAAGTAGCCATGGATGTGAAAATTACACGTCTGATCGTGGAGGGGGCACCATTCGTCGAGATCGCCAAAATTGCGCGCACGGGGGATATCGATTTGGTCGTGATTGGAAGCTACGGCGGCCGGTCCGGCAGTGTGGACAAGATGTTCTTTGGCAGCACGGCGGAAAAAGTCGTTCGCACGGCCGGATGTCCTGTCTTGACCGTGCCGCTTGAGGCATCCGCGCCACAGCGGAAGTCCACGCGTTGATCAATGTTGATCAATAGTTAATTAGTTAATTAGTTAATTAGCAGATGGAGGATCTTATGACGATTGGGGCAAGTCTGGTACAGTGGCGCAGGTTGGGAATGGTTCTCTCCATGGTCTGTCTAGCCTGGATGTATGGGTCGGTTCTCCTGGCGCAATCCGAACAAGTAGTGGACGTGACGATCAAGGATTTTCGTTTTGTGACGAAGCAGAGTCCGTTGCGTCTGGGGTTTCCCACCACCATCAAGGTACGGAATGAAGACGCGGAGCGACACGATTTCAGCTCGACCATGTTTGAAGGAATTCCGACACAGATTGAAAAGGACGGCGTGATTGTGTACGGCCGTGGGGTGGGGGGAGTCTTGCTTGATCCGAAACGGGACGCCACGATTCGATTTGATATGACACGACCAGGTCGGCATGTCTTTCGATGCTCGATTCACCCGACGATGAGCGGAGAGTTACTTCTATTGAGTGCGGAGGCGGTGTGAGTGTGCCGACAGGGAGATTGAAGATTCTCTTTGCCACTGACGGGTCACAGGGATCGGTGACGGCGGAGGCCTATGCCTGTGCGTTCGCCCGCTCGTGGGGGGCCTCGCTGACCGTGATGAGCGTCCTGGAGTTTCCTCCTGGGATGAACCCGGACTATGCGGTGAATCGATTGTACTTGGATGAGTTGATGCGGGAGGCAACAACGAGGCTGGTGGACGTAACAGCGCGGGCGGGCGGTCTCGGGCTCTCAGTCCAGTCTCGCATCGCAACCGGAATCCCAAGCGAAGAAGTGCTGGCCGTCGCACGGGCTGAAGAAGCGGATCTGGTTGTGGTCGGAACGAGAGGGAAGACTGGTCTCGAGCACGTCTTGCTGGGAAGCACGGCTGAGCGAATCATTCGTATGGCACCCTGTCCTGTTTTGACTGTCCCGGTGGCGAAACAGCTCGCAGGTGAACACCCGAAGGCCACCGTCACGAGGATGCTCGTGCCGGTCGATTTCTCAGATTGCTCACGTGACGCACTAGAGTATGGAACGTTGATCGCACAACGATCGAATGTCTCCATGAAACTTCTTCACGTCCTAGAGCCGGTGTCGTACGGGTTAGACTTTACGCTGCCCCATATGGCTCAGCGGGAATCGAGCAAGACAGCCATTACAAAGCGGCTATCCGATTTCGTCTCCGCGCTCACTTCCCTTGGCCTTGCATCCGACTTCTTGATTTCGGGTGGCCTGCCGGCCGATTCTATTCTGGATGCGGCTCGCGCTCAATCGGTCGATGTGATTGTGATGGGGACACATGGCCGCCGTGGGTTGTCTCATGCGTTGTTCGGCAGTGTCGCGGAGTCCGTCCTGCGGAGATCCTCATGCCCTGTTCTCACAGTACGGAGCCTGAAGTTACCGCCAGGCCATCGTCGGGTCCTCTCAGGACAATCGATGCCGACAAATGTGTAACCCAGGAGCAAGTCATGCGAACGCGAAAAACAACAACCAGTAAAGCCAAAGGTCGAGTCGTCCCCAAGATCGGCCGAGCCAAGAAGCCTATTGAATTACCGGATGGCATGTGGGAACGGATCTCGCAGAAAGCGTACGAATTGTGGGAACAGCGCGGTCGTCAAGAAGGGAGCGCGTTTCGAGACTGGCTTGATGCGGAGGAAATCGTCATGGAAGAAATACATGAATCCCGCGAGTGAACAAGCAACGGGATTCTGGGCTCCACGGCCTCCGGCTCTGGATGCGATTCTCGCGCGGCTCGAATCGCTGTCGCTCAAGCCGGAATTCGCCCTGCAGCGAAAGATGGCGCTGGCACGGGGGTTGAGACCCTATCTGGAGGGCATCGCGGGCAGACTCGTCGCACCGCTCGCTCAAGAAACCGAACTCGCCAACCTGTTCCTTCTCTGCGATTTCTATCCTGAAGACGGGCAGTTGACGCTGATCGAACAGTTACGGGATGTGATCACCGAACACATCCCTAATGAAGAACGGCAGTGGCTCGATCCCTTGAAACATTCCTATTTTGATATGCTGGAACTGACTTCCTTGCCGAAGCCAGGGGAAGATCTCACTGTGCGGTCTCTCGGAGATCGAACCACATTGGTAGTCCCTGGCCATGAATCCATCAACGATCTGGCGGTAGGCCGGGTGTTACTGACCCGCCTCGTTGGCACTCCGGATGGTGGTGAATCAGGCAAGGCAGTGTGGGCCGGCTGCGGAATCGTCTTGTCTCAGGCCGATGCCAACGCGATGCTCGAGAGGACTGTGGAATGGCGCAGAGAAATGGAGCTGACCACCGGATCCTTTGCATTAGGGGAGTGGAGAGAGTTTACCAAGCGTTTCGGGTACATGTTCCTCTGGGCATTCGCACAGCTCCGCACCGACGCGTTGGTGGATGCCGTCGTCCATATTCGCTATCGCCGTCCCGATGACCAGCCCTATCTCTATGCTGTGGCTCTGTATGACCACCATGAGTATCGGTTCTTTGTCGATGGATTGTCCGAGATGAGCGAGCTTAAACCGGAGAAGATGGCGCCTCAGGTTGGAAGGCAAGGCCAGATCGACGAGATTCCTCCGGCTCGCACATGGGTGCAGCGAGACGGGAGCGGCGGGACTGACTCTCTTGTCGCGAAGGTGACGCTGACGTCGTCCCAGCTCATCGTGGAATGCGACAGTCCAGCGAGACTTGACCAGATCAAGCATCGACTCGCGTCCTCGTTTGGATTTTCACTGCATTTCAGAGGTGAGACGCTCGTGCCCCCTGCGCGGCAATTATCGATAGCCGAGCTCATGTCCGATGAACCGCCGCCGTTGGTCGTGACACCGGAAGAAGACCATACACTGCTCAACCAGTTTCTGGAGAAAGCCTACTTGGAGTGGTCGGATCAGCCTCACCTCGCGCTTGGCGGGCACACACCGCGACATGCCGCCGCATCTGCCGCTAGGCGTGGCAAGGTCGGTGCCCTCATCGATGAAATGGCCCAGCATGATCCAGGCCGTCGGCGGTGTGGCCGACCAGGGTTCGATTACAATCGTCTTCGCGCTCATGTGGGCTTGGATGAACTGCCAGAGTAATTCGAGCTGCACCACTTGCCTCTTGACAAGATGGAGTATACAACCATCCCGCAGATGATGGCGGATGGGGAATAGCCTAAGGAGAAGCCGATGACAGTAGAGCGCACAACCGTCGGTATCTTAGTCGGTGGCGGACCTGCGCCAGGAATCAATAGCGTGATCAACGCGGCGACGATCCGCAGCATTCTAGGCGGCTCGGATGTGCTTGGAATCATCGATGGTTTCAAATGGCTCATGGAAGGGGGCACAGGACAGGTACGGCCGCTCTCGATCGAAGACGTCAGTCGGATTCATTTTCGAGGAGGGTCCTATCTGGGCACGTCGCGTGCGAACCCGACGAAGAGTGTCGAGCATCTCGACAATGTCTTGTTCGGACTGTCGAGTCTCGGAATCACACGGCTGGTGACGATCGGCGGTGATGACACCGCATTTTCAGCGATGAAATTGGAGGAACGGTCTAACGGTCAACTACAAGTAGTCCATATCCCCAAGACGATCGACAACGACCTGGATCTTCCTTATGGCATTCCGACGTTCGGGTTTCAAACGGCTCGCCATGTCGGGGCCGAGATCGTGAAAAATCTCATGGTCGATGCCCGAACTACAACACGGTGGTATTTGGTCGTGACCATGGGGCGAAAGGCAGGCCATCTCGCCTTGGGGATCGGAAAGGCCGCTGGTGCGACGCTAACGATCGTTCCTGAAGAGTTTCAAGAGAGGCCGGTCAAGTTACAACGGGTTGTCGATCTTCTAATCGGAGCCATAATCAAGCGGCTTGAACATGGTCGAGCCGATGGAGTTGCAGTGCTGGCCGAAGGGCTGATCGAAATCATTGATTCAGGAGATCTTGGTGGGTTAGAGCATGTCGAACGAGACGAACACGGCCATTTACGAATGAGCGAGATAGACATCGGTGATGTGCTGCGGCGTGAACTGACGAAGCAGCTTCACCAGCTGGGGCTTTCCATCAGCCTGGGGGCGAAGAACGTGGGGTATGAGCTCCGTTGTGCCGATCCAATTCCATACGATATCGAATACACACGCGACCTTGGCTATTGCGCCGCTCAGTACTTACTCGACGGTGGGACATCGGCCATGGTCTCGATTCAAAATGGACGGTTCACCCCGATTCCATTCAGGCAGATGGTGGATTCCTCCACTGGACGGACCAAGGTGCGGATGGTGGATATCGAATCCCAGTCCTACCAGATCGCCCGGCAATACATGATTCGACTCACGGAAGCCGACGTGAACAATCAGGACGCGCTGGGCCGCTATGCCGCCTTGGCCGGCCTGTCTGCGGAGGCGTTTCGAGAACGGTTCGGTACAGTCTGTTGAATCATATAGGTGCAGCTCGTCAAAAAAAAGGATATCCGACATGAAGATTCTTGCGACAGTTGATGGGTCGAAACATGGGAAGTGGGCGATCGAATGGTTGGCGGAGATGCCGTTCGCGGTGCAGCCGGTTGTTCGTGTGCTGCATATCATCGATGTGGCGAGCGTTCGGGCTCCCTTTATGATCCAGCCAGCGATCGTCGGGACCGGACGATACATTCAGTCCGAAGTCAAGCGGATGGAGGCAGCGGCCAAGTCCACTAAGAAAGAGTCGGAGGGTTTGTTGTCAACGCTTGGCTTGAGCGGGACCGTGACGACCGACCAGGGCGCGGTGGCAGCGACGATCATGAAGCATGCGCAGCGTGGGGTTGGACTTCTGTCGATCGGGTCCCGAGGCTTGGATGCCTTAGACCGCTTTATGCTGGGCAGCATCTCGAATCATGCTATTCACCATGCACCTTGTTCTGTACTGGTGGTGAAAGAGAGTCCTCGGCCTGTACGGCATCTGGTTGTAGCAATTGATGGCTCGTCAGCCTCAGATAAGGCGGTTAAGTTCCTGATTCGCAACGTCAACCCGACACCCGACGGTCTGGATCGCGAACCAGTCGTGGTGACCGTGATACATGCCGTGCCCTATTTTAAGTATCCAGAAGTAAAAGAAGCCGGGAAAGCGCTGGTCCAGCGCTATGGTGCTAAGCTCTCGAAATCAGGCTTCCAGATCCGTGAAGTCTTGAGGCTGGGGAAGCCAGCGGACGAGATTCTGACAGTGGCCAAACAGGAGAAGGCGGATCTGATTGTGACCGGAGCGAAGGGCCTGGGCGCAATCCGCCGAGTGCTGCTTGGCAGCGTCTCTACCCGTGTGGTGCAGCATGCCCACTGTGGAGTGCTCGTGGTCCGCTGAAGATCAAAAGTAGGGGGTGGATCATGGCCGGAGGAACAGGCTTGACGGAAAGGAAGAAGGCGCCATAGACTGACACCCTCTCGGCTCAACAAGAGAGGGGACCGTATGACCGCATTAATGAATATTGACCAAGAGTCGCTCCCGGATCGTTTAGTGACGGGGCTTTCAAAAATCGGGTTGGCGATGAAGAGCCGTGCCTGGAGACGAAAGGGACAGGCAGGGATTGGTCCCTTGCAAATCCAAGTGCTGACGTTTCTCCGATCTCGCCCGACTCATTCGGCTTCCGTTTCAACGATTGCCCGAGAGCTCTCCGTGAAACTGCCGACTGCTTCTGAAGTCATCCGAACGCTTGAGGGGAAGCGATTGGTCCGCCGGCGCCGTCGTGAAATCGACAACCGTGTTGTGACGGTTCACCTCACCGCCCTCGGGGCGAAGGCAGGCCATGTGGAAAACCGATGGCCGGAGATTTTGGCGTCTGCGACCAAGAATTTGTCGGTGCCAGAGCAGGTCGCGCTTCTTGGTTCGCTCGTGAAGCTGATTCGCGCGCTTCAATTGCAAGGAGAAATTCCTGTTGCGCGCATGTGCGTCTCCTGCGAGCATTTCCGTCCGCATGCCTATGCGGAATCTGACCAACCACATCACTGCGACTTCTACCATGTGGCATTTGGAGATCAGGCATTTCGCCTTGATTGTCCAGAGTACGTGGAAGGTCCAGCGGAAGATCCGGGGAATACTACCGACTCTCACAAAGCTGTGAGCATGGCCTAAGGCCTACCTACCGGCTGACGCTTATGCTGGGCAGCTTCTGTGGCGGTTGCTCTGTTCGGCTGAGGTAGAGTGCTCCGTCCGCCTCGACCTGCCTCATTAAGTCTTCCAACGCTCCCTGTAACGCGGTTTCGATGGGGTTACGGTCCGACGCCGTGACCCACCGCACCGATGATCCCGCTGCAGTGTGTTCGGCACGATAGGACTTCATCACCCCGGCAGCTTCGCTCATCTCTGCTTGTAGCACGATTCGATAATGATAGAGGCTGCTGCGAGAGGTCAGCGTCAATTTCGTGGCCACGCGAAGTGTCAGGTCGGCTGGGTCAGGCGAGACTGACGTGAAGGTGCCTCGTTGTTGCAGGTATCGCACGACGGCCTGTTTCAGGTCGAGATGCGACCATTCCAGCAAGGCGATACCTGGCCGATGGTCCGCGCCTTCCATTGCAATCGGGCTGACAACGGCCTGAAGCGTTCGAGGGATCGTGATGGACGACACGCTGGTGGGGAGAGGCGTCACCTGAATCCGATGGACACACCCCACCCCTGTGAGATAGAGGGCTAGCAGGAGCATTGTGAACCGTCTCGAGTGGGTCATTGGCAATCAATGGATAGGCGGCTCGACCCTTCCCACAGTGTTTTGATCCGCGCGATTAGTGAGTCGAGCTGGGAGAGGGCCCTGACAGGATTTCCAAGTCGTTCAACGCTCGAGCAGCCTGTTCTCGATAGGTACGTTCCGTGGGGTTCGTGTAGGTATCGACCACACGTTGATAGGATGCACGGGCTTTCTCCGGTTGCTGCTTGATCGCGAAATATTGTCCCAACGCGATCCAGTTCTGAGCCGCCGTTCCACGAGCCGTTTTCATGAGTGCGAACTCCCGTTCCACCTGCGATGTCCCCTGCAACTGACCTTGCTTCCTGACGGTGTCCGCCATCTGATCAGCCATGGCTTCGAGCTGCTCATTTTCGTGAACCGCTGCGGCCACTCGATTGGCCTTGAGGTGCGTATAGAAGTTCTCGACGTGGTCCTTCATGACATCCGCTCGCCGCTGATATGGGTCTGCGGCACAACCAGACATTATCAACACGAACAAGGCGATGACACCTGCTGTTTGGTAGAAGTCATGGCGACCGGAGATCTTCATATGGCTCCTCGGTGGATAAGAGTCCTCGTAAATTATCCGGTGGGAGTGTAACATACCCCCAGCCGTGCGAATACTAACTGGACCGGATGGCACGAAGCCCCTTGAACCGCTGACGGCGGCTGCGCTATCTTAGTCGCCGGTTTACTCGCGACGAAAATCTCGGCGGGGCTAAGGATGGGCCTTCGAACAACGAGGAGGATGATATGGGAAACAGCTTAAAAGGGACCAAGAGTCACGACAATCTGAAACATGCGTTTGCCGGCGAATCACAGGCCAACCGCCGGTATCTGTATTTCGCGAGGAGGGCGGATATTGAAGGCTATCCGGACGTCGGTGGGCTCTTCCGGGACACCTCGGAGGCTGAAACCGGCCATGCCTTTGGTCACCTGGACTTTTTGAAAGAGGTCGGAGATCCGGCAACGGGTGTGCCGATGGGCAACACGGACGCGAACCTCAAGTCCGCCATCGAGGGCGAAACGTACGAATATACGCAGATGTATCCCGGGATGGCGAAGACCGCGCGCGACGAAGGATTTCCTGAGTTGGCTGAATGGTTTGAGACCTTAGCGAAAGCCGAACGGTCCCATGCCAATCGGTTTCAAAAGGGATTGGATACTCTGAAGAGCTAACACGCACGTATCGGCTCACGTTCAGCGGTCAGTTTTCGGCGACGTGGCGGGAGTCCGTCGGCGAAGGCTGGCCGCTGATCGTTTTTGGAGAGAGGAATGAAAGGTCTCAGTCTCCTTACCCCGATCGACTCCACGCAGTTGGAGAAGGAAACGCTGCGGATCTACGAGGTCTGTGACGGCTGCCGGCGCTGCTTCAATCTTTGTCCCTCGTTCAATACGCTCTTAGATCGGATTGATGTGTGCGAGAGTGATGTGGCCAAGCTGACCCCGGCCGATCATCATCAAGTCGTCGACGAATGCTACTACTGCAAGCTCTGTTTCAATCATTGTCCCTATACGCCGCCGCATCACTATGCAATCGACTTCCCGCACTTGATGATCGCCTGGAAGAAGCGTCTTGCGGCGGAGCGCGGTGTTCGATGGCGAGATCGCCTGTTGATCATGACGGATGCGATTGGAAGACTTGGCAGCGCCACCGCCTCGCTCACGAACAGGTTGTTGGGGAACCGGCTTGTGCGCCGCCTTCTGGAGCGGGTCATGGGGATTCATCGCGACCGTCAGCTGTTGCACTTCTCTCAAGAGACATTTCCACGCTGGTTTGGCCGTCGAACTAAAACGGCCATAGCTGATCCACCCATTCGCAAGGTCGCCCTCTTTGCCAGTTGCCTCGTGAACTTTCAGGCGACCGATGTCGGGAAGGCGACGGTGCAAGTGTTGGAGAAGAACGGGGTCCAGGTGGTGGTACCGGAGCAACGCTGCTGCGGGATGCCTAGTTTCGATATTGGGGATACTCAGGCGATTCAACAGGCTGCTCAAAGTAACGTTGCGTCATTGTACCCGTTGGTCGCTGAAGGATACGATGTAGTCGTCCCAACCGCCAGTTGCAGCTTGATGTTGAAACGAGAATATCCGGAACTCGTTTGCGATGAGAAGACGAAGCGGGTCGCGGAGCGGACCTTCGATGTCTGTGAATATCTGATGGCCATGAAAAAAACAGGCCAGTTGGCGACCGATTTCACGCAGAAGCCAGGGCGAGTCGCCTATCAGATTCCCTGCCACCTGAGGGATCAAAATATCGGGTTTAAATCCAGAGAACTCATGGAGTGTGCCGGTGCTCAAGTCGAGGTGATCGAACAGTGTTCGGGGCATGACGGCGCTTGGTCAGCCAAGACGGAGTTTTTCCAGCTTTCGATGAAGATTGCCGGGAAGGCCATGCGAGCGATCGAGCGCACGCCAGCGGACCTTGTCGCGTCGGACTGTCCCCTGGCCGGCTTACAGTTGGATCAGGCCGGCGCGTCGGCCCATGCCGGAGGACGGAGCACGCTGCATCCGATTCAGATTGTCCGTGATGCCTATGGGTTGCCACGACAACCATGATACTGGAGTCAGCGTCACGCTGGACGAATCACGAGAGAGGGGACAATCAATGAAAACAATCGCTCCAGAAGATATCATTCCGCACCAGGAGTACGAGCGGCAGCGTGAGGATTTTCGAGCGAACATCATTGTGCTGAAGCAGCGGCGGCGCATGTCGGTCGGCCCCTGTATGACAATGGTATTCGAGAATCGTGACACGGTGCAGTTTCAAATTCAGGAGATGATCCGCGTCGAGCGGATTTTCGATCCGGTCAAGGTTCAGGATGAACTAGATGTGTACAATGCCCTTCTACCGGCTCCTGGCGAGTTGAGCGCGACCCTGTTAATCGAAATCACCCAGGACGCGATGATCAAGGAACGGCTCGATCAGTTCATGGGGTTGGATCACGGAGAAACAGTAGCCATTGTCGCTGGAGGCGAGGAAGTATTCGGCGAATTTGAAGGAGGCCGGAGCCATGAGACGAAAATCAGCGCGGTCCATTTCGTAAAGTTTCGACCGACCGCATCCATGACCAAGACCTTTGCAGACCTCAGTCAACCTGTGACGATCCGTGTCGACCATGGCGACTATCGAGAAAAGGCGCCTGTGTCCGGTACGATGCGCGAAGAGTGGCTTGCCGATTTAAGAGGCGGTGCGTAGCACCGAGAAACCATGCCCCCTGTCTTGTTGACCAAGCGCATCGAATTTTCCGCCTCCCATCGCTATGGCCGGCCGGAATGGGATGACGTGAAGAATCGTACGGTATTTGGGCGCTGCTACAATCCTCCCGCGCACGGACACAACTACCTGCTTGAACTCACCGTCTCCGGCGACATTGATCCCACGACCGGCATGGTCGTCAATCTGTTCGATCTCAAACGGGTGCTCCTGGACGTGATCGAAGAGTTTGATCACAAGAACCTGAATCTCGACATGCCCTACTTCAAAGACCGGATTCCGACCTCCGAAAATTTCGCGCATGTGCTGTGGACGAAGTTGTCGGCTCAACGGGATATCGGTGCTCTCCACACCCTTCGGCTCTGTGAGGACGAAGATCTCTATGCCGAAGTCACCGCAGAGGATGGGCCGGATGCCGCTGCAATTGCAAAGCGATATTCGTTCAATGCGATCCACGAGAACCATCAGGGGCGAGATTGGGACTGCTACGTGACGGTTCGCGGGACGATCGATCCGGTGACGGGCATGGTGACCGATATCGGAGCGTTGGATCGACTGGTACAGGACCGGGTCATCACGCCATTTGATCGGCAGGATCTCCGCCAGGTGCTTGGCTCTGAAACGGTGAAGGGAGATGCCCTCGCCAAGACCATCTGGGACCGCCTCGCCGGGCATCTCTCAGGCGGAACGCTCCACAACGTCCGTCTTGTCCAAACCCGCGACCTCTCGTTCGACTACGCGGGTTGACCGGATAGCCCCATTCTTTTTAATTTCAACCCACCCCAACCACTTAACAGATCGACATATCTATCGATAGACCTCGCGTCGATGTCCGATCTTCACGATCTCAACGCGACGGGCGGTATCGTCAATGCCGTAGACAATGCGATAGTCACCTTGCCGAATGCGATAGCGTTCGGATTCGCCTGAGAGTTTTTCGCATCCCGACGGCCGAGGCTGTTGGGCCAAGCCTCGAATGCGATCGACGACCCGCTTGAGGTCACCCGAAGGTACCGCCTTCAGCTCCTTCTCGGCGGATCGCTTGATGACGAGGCTATAAGGTTCCGTCACGCTTCAACTCCTCGAGAACCTTCTCGAATGAGCGCGATGGTTCTTTCGCGCGGCGTTCAAATGCTTCCAGGTCCAAGGCATCCTCTCGAAGAGATTCCAGCACGGCGGCATTGACCAAGTCGGAGACAGACCGGTCTGTGGTGGCGGCTTTGACCTTGAGGGCTCGATAGACTTTGGGCTTCAAATAGATTGTCGTGCGGGTGTCCGATGGCATAGTGCTCCTCCTTTATGACGTTTAGACATTATAGCATCATGATGTTAAAGCGCCACCAGTCTCCTTTCCATGCCTTCTTCCTCCCGGCTTGCCTGTGACGAGCACCTCACGTCTTATCCTGAGCTTATCGAAGGGCAACACATGCTCCCCAAGAGAGGGCGTGGTTTCTTCCAGGGAAAACGGGTAAGCTTCGGCGCTGATTTCCCTACAGTTGCCTGGAGACCCTCCGTATGTTCGAACAAGCCTTCAAGAACATCGATGACGTCCTTCGGAAAGAAGCTGGGTGTACGACCGAGTTGGACTATACCGAGCAGACTTCGTGGCTGTTGTTTCTCAAGTATCTCGATGGGCTGGAGCAGGATAAGGCCGACGAAGCGAAGCTGGAGGGCAAACGATACAGTTTCATTCTCGACAAAGATTTTCGCTGGGAGAGCTGGGCCGCACCCAAGGGGAAAGACGGCAAGCTCGATCACAACAAAGCCTTGACCGGCAGTGACCTGAGCGAGTTCGTCAATCTCAAGTTCTTTCCCTACCTGCACGGCTTCAAGCAGAAGGCCAGTGGGCCGAACACCATCGAGTACAAGATCGGCGAAATCTTCGGCGAGATTAAGAACAGAATTCAGAGCGGCTACAACCTGCGCGAGATCATCGATCACATCGACGAACTGCGCTTCCGTTCGCAGACCGAGAAGCATGAGCTGTCGCACCTCTATGAAGCCAAGATCAAGAACATGGGCAACGCCGGGCGCAACGGCGGCGAGTATTACACCCCGCGCCCGCTCATTCGCGCCATGGTGCAAGTGGTCAAGCCGAAGATCGGCGACAAGATCTACGACGGGGCCTGCGGGTCGGCGGGCTTCTTGTGCGAAGCGTTCGACTACCTGAAAGCCAAGGGCAACCTGACGACCAAAGATCTGACGACGCTCCAGACCCGCACCTTCTACGGGAAGGAGAAGAAGTCCCTCGCCTACGTCATGGCTATCATGAACATGATCCTGCACGGCATCGAGGCGCCGAACATCATCCATACCAACACGCTCACCGAAAACCTCGCCGATATTCAGGAGAAGGATCGCTACGAAGTGGTGCTCGCCAATCCGCCCTTCGGTGGCAAGGAGCGGAAGGAAGTACAGCAGAACTTCCCCATCCGCACCGGCGAGACGGCGTTTCTGTTCCTCCAACACTTCATCAAGATGCTCAGGGCGGGTGGACGCGGCGCTGTGGTCATCAAGAATACGTTTCTGTCCAACACGGACAACGCTTCCGTGAGCCTGCGCAAGTTGCTGTTGGAAAGCTGCAACCTCCACACCGTGCTCGACTGTCCCGGCGGCACGTTCCAGGGTGCGGGTGTGAAGACCGTGGTGCTCTTTTTCGACAAAGGCGCGCCGACACGAAAAGTCTGGTTCTATCAACTCGATCCTGGTCGCAACCTCGGCAAGACCAACCCGCTCAATGATGATGACTTGAAGGAGTTCATCAAGCTCCAAAAGACCTTTGCCGACTCGCCCAAGAGTTGGTCTGTAGACGCCAAGAGCACCGACCAGACGACCTTTGACCTTTCTGTGAAGAACCCCAACGGTGGCGAGGTCACCACGCATCGCAGTCCGCAGGAAATCATGGACGAAATCGCCGCGCTCGACGATGAAAGCGAAGAGGTGCTGGGGAATATCAAGGCGTTGTTATGAAGAATGGGTGGAAGACAAAGAGTCTTGGTGAAGTTTGCTCATTTCTGAATCGCGGCATTTCTCCTCGGTATCTCGAAAGTGGAGGGATTTGTGTCCTGAATCAAAAGTGCATTCGCGATCATCGCGTCAGCTATGAACCATCACGCAGACATGATGCACAAGCAAAGAAGGTTGGGAGTGAGCGGCTGATCCACGCCGGGGACGTGCTCGTCAACTCCACTGGAACAGGGACACTTGGTCGGGTCGCACAACTGCGTGAGGCTCCCCCTGAGCCGACGACTGTTGATTCGCATGTGACGATCGTTCGCCCTACGCCAGGAAAGTTCTATCCTGAGTTCTTCGGCTACATGCTCGTAGTCATCGAAGACGCCATCAAGGAGGCTGGCGAGGGTTGCGGCGGCCAGACGGAATTGGCGCGGTCAGCCTTGGCCGAGAAGTTTTCGGTGCACTATCCAGAATCACTTCCCGAACAGCAGCGGATCGTCGGCATCCTCGACGAAGCGTTTGAGGGTATCGCCATAGCCACAGCCAACGCCGAAAAGAACCTCCGCAACGCCCGCGCCCTCTTCGAAAGCCATCTCGAATCCGTCTTCACGCAGCGCGGCGAGGGGTGGGACAGAGTGACGTTGGAGACGCTTCTTGAACGCGGCTGGATTGAGAGCCATTTGGATGGCAACCATGGAAGCGATTATCCACGCAAGGACGAGTTCATCAGCGAAGGTGTACCCTACATCTCGGCCAACTGTCTCGACGACGAGCGCGTTGATATGACCCGCGCAAAGTATCTGTCGCCAAGTCGCGCTGCATTACTCCGCAAGGGCATCGCGAAAGACAATGACGTCCTGTTTGCCCACAACGCCACGGTTGGGCCGGTCGCCATTCTTCACACGGACGAGGAAAAGGTGATTCTCGGCACGTCGCTTACCTACTACCGCTGCAACCCGAAGCACATTCTGCCGGAGTATCTCGCCCACTACATGAGGTCATTCGGATTCAAGTCGCAGTATTTGCAGGTGATGAAGCAATCCACCCGCAACCAAGTCCCCATCACGAAGCAGCGGGAGTTCTTTCATGTCATCCCGCCGCTCGATGAGCAGAAGGAGATTGTCGGGGCACTGGACGGGCTTTTTGAAAATGGCCAACGCCTCGAATCCATCTACCAGCAAACGCTCGCCGCGCTGGACGAGTTGAAGCAGTCGCTGCTGCACCAGGCCTTCAGTGGGAAGCTGTAGGCGCTTGACGCAAAACTTGACTTATACTTGACTCTTGACTAGCCTTTCTCATGGCCTATGTTCCGCAATTCACCATCACGCCGGCCCTGCTTGGGGAAGTCGAGCAGGTGGCGGCGTTGCGCGAACGCATTCACAGCGCCGTGGTGGATCTCGCCTGGATTCCCGCCCTCCAAAAAGACACCCGCAGCCGCACCGCTCATGCCTCGACGGCGATCGAGGGCAACCCGCTGACGCTCGCGCAGGTGCGAGCGTTGGAGGAGGGGCGCGACCTGTCCTCGTCCGGCGTGCGGCATAAGCGTGAGGTGCTCAATTATTTTGCCGGGCTTCGTTACGTGGAGAAGCATGCGGGGAAAAAGACGATCCGCCATGCCGACATTCTGGCCTTGCACCGGATTCTGGCCGAAGGCGTGATGGATCAGGGCGAGGCGGGGACCTATCGCATGATCGCGGTCCGAGTCGGACAGTACCGTCCCCCTCCGCCCGAGGCTGTGTCGGGACTGATGTTCGAGCTGCTGGAATGGTGGAACCAGCCTGCCAAGAGGCTTTCGCCGGTGCTCAGCTCAGCCATTCTGCATTATCGCTTCGAAGCCATCCATCCGTTTGCCGACGGCAATGGCCGCACGGGCCGGGCGCTCGCGCTGTGGGAACTCTACCGGCGCGGCTTCGATACGCAGCATATGTTTTCGGTGGACGAATATTACTGGGAGGATCGACCGAGATATTATGCCGCGTTGGATGCGGTGCGGAAGGCCGGAGAGGATCTGACTGCCTGGTTGGAATATTGTGCGGCGGGGCTTCGCCAAACACTCGAAGGGGTGTGGCTGCGGATTCACACGCTCCAGGCGAAGCCGATGGAAAAGCTGGTCTTGCGCCCGAAGCAGGAACAGCTGCTGCACCTGCTTCGCGATCACGGGAGCATGACGCCCGGTGAAATATGGACGGCGCTGGGCCTGTCCCGGCAGGGGGCGATGGACGTGTTGCGCCCGCTGCTCAATGCGGGGCTTGTGGAAAAAGTCGGCGGGAAAAAGACCGGCCATTACGTCTTGCGCAGCCTATGAATGAAGCCGAGACCAGAGCCGAGCATATCGATCCCGCCCTGAAGGCGGCTGGCTGGGGCGTCGTCGAAGGCTCCCGTATTCTGCGCGAGTATCCCATCACCCCAGGTCGCATCGAAGGCCTTGGACGGCGCGGTAAGCCGCTCATCGCCGACTACGTGCTGGTCTATCGCAACCACAAGCTGGCCGTCGTTGAAGCCAAGGCCTGGGATGAAGAACTGACCGAAGGGGTAGGGCAGGCGAAGGACTACGCGGGGAAGCTGGCCATTCGCTTCACCTACGCCACGAACGGGCAGGGCCTCTACCGCATCGACATGGAGACCGGCAGGGAAGGGGAGGTACCGCACTATCCCGGCCCCGAAGAACTCTGGAACCTGACCTTCGCGAAACAGAATGCCTGGCGCGATCGCTTCTCCGCAGTCCCATTTGAAGACAAAGGCGGATCGCACCCCAGCCGCTATTACCAAGATATTGCGGTTGAGCGTGTGATGCAGGCCATGGCGGAAAACAAGCCGCGCATCCTGTTCCTGGCCGACCGGAACATTCTGGCTAATCAGGCCTACAACGCCTTCTCTGCCTTTCCTGAAGATGCGCTGGTGCGGATTGAGCCGGACGATATTCGGAAGAAAGGTAAAGTGCCGAAGAATGGGAGTCTGTTCTTCACGATCTTTCAAACCTTCATGAGCGGGCCAGGGGACACACCCTATTTCGGCGAGTATCCACCGGATTTCTTTGACTTCATCGTCATCGACGAATGCCATCGTGGCGGCGCGAACGACGAGAGCAACTGGCGCGGCATCCTGGAGTACTTTGCCCCCGCCGTGCAGCTAGGCCTGACCGCGACGCCCAAACGCAAAGACAACGTGGACACCTACGCCTATTTCGGCGAGCCGGTCTATATCTATTCACTGAAGGACGGCATCAACGACGGGTTTCTCACGCCGTTCAAGGTGAAGCAGATCTCCACGACGCTCGATGAGTATGTCTATACGCCGGACGACCAGCTCATCGAAGGTGAGATTGAGGCGAAGAAACGTTACACGGAGAGCGACTTCAATAAGATCATCGAGATCAAAGAGCGCGAAAAGAAACGTGTCGAGATCTTCATGAGCCAGATCAACCAGCAGGAGAAGACGCTGGTTTTTTGCGCCACACAGGATCACGCGCTGGCTGTGCGCGATCTTATCAACCAAATGAAGACGAGCGCAGACCCGAACTACTGCCAGCGGGTGACCGCCAATGACGGCGAGCTCGGCGAGCAACATCTCCGTGACTTCCAAGACAACGAAAAGACCATCCCAACGATTCTCACGACTTCCCAGAAGCTCTCGACTGGTGTGGATGCCCGCAATATTCGCAACATCGTCCTCATGCGCCCGATCAACTCCATGATCGAGTTCAAGCAGATCATCGGTCGCGGGACGAGGCTCTATGATGGGAAGGACTACTTCACGATTTACGACTTCGTGAAGGCCCATCACTACTTCAGCGATCCTGAGTGGGATGGGGAGCCGATTGAGCCGGAGCCAAGGCCGGAAGGCAAGACAGTTCCTCCATCGCCTCAACCGGTCGATAGAGTGCGCGAAGAGCCAGCCGAGTATGTGAAAAGAAAATGCATCAAGGTGAAGCTGGCCGACGGGAAAGCCCGCACTATCCAACACATGATGGTGACGACTTTTTGGCATCCGGACGGGACACCCATGTCGGCACAGCAATTCTTGGAGATGCTGTTTGGAAAACTGCCGGAGTTCTTCAAAGACGAAGCAGAACTCCGCGCTCTCTGGAGCAGTCCCGATACCCGCACCAAGCTTTTACAGGGGCTTGCCGAAAAAGGGTTCGGCGCTGAGCAGATGGTGGAGATGCAGCGCATCATCGATGCGGAGAACAGCGACCTCTTCGATGTGCTCGCGCATGTCGCCTATGCTCTCGCTCCACTCACGCGAGAAGAACGGGCGGATAGAGCCAAGGTGGAAATCCGGACGCACTTCACCGGCAAGCACCAGGCGTTCCTCGACTTTGTCCTCGCGCAATACGTGAGAGTTGGTGTTGATGAACTCGCGCAGGATAAGCTCTCCCCGCTGCTCAAACTGAAGTATCACAATGCTATCGCGGACGCCGTGGCAGACCTGGGCAAGCCTGAAGAGATCGGCAGAGTCTTTGCCGGGTTTCAGAAGTATTTGTATCAGCCGCAGATACAGAGAGGTTTGTAAACAGGTAACAACTACGTTCGACGCTTGATGCTCCCAATCACATCCTGTATCGTTCATCACCTGTGATGGAGGGTTCTCCCGATGAATGCCTGTGGTCGTATCTTCTTCCTTGTTCTTATTCTCACCAGCGCTGCCCTGTTTTCCACGCTCACGGCTGAAGCGCGCGATCTATCATCGCTCAAGGCCTGCGAGGTTGTGATGGGCAAAGACGTGGCCGGGATTGCCAAAGGGAAGCTTATGTCGCCGCCGCTGGGAGGGGCGCAAGCTTGCGCCTATCTTGTGGAGATGCCCGACGGCACGGTGGAGAGTTACCGTTTTTCGATTCAGGCGCCTGCCGGCATTGAGGCGATGTGGAAGAGCCAGACAGCGGCTGAGCGTGGCGAGGCGGTAGCCGGCTTATGGGATCAAGCCTATGTGGCCAAGCAGTTTATGGCCTCGGGGCTGAGTCTCGCGGCGGTCAAGCGGAATGATCTGGCCATCGAAGTGACGGGCGAGAGAAAGGACGTGCTGCTCGCGATTGCCACGTTGGCGATCTCCCGCCTGCGATGAGGGCTTGTCGAAGAAAGATATCCCAAGAAGTCTTTTCAGTGACTCGAAAGAGCCGGTGAGGCTAACTCCTGCCATTGTTTCACCTGCCTCAAGCTATCGCCGACCTATTGCCAAGATTTCTCAGCGTTTGCACTCAGCAGGTGCTGATCAATGTCTTGTCTTGTGATGGGACTCGCCTCTTGATGCGGCTCCGTTCTTGGCGTTGAGCGGGGTAAAGCGGGCGGCATAGGCCTGCTGTTCCGGTAGCCTGAGGAAGACCAGGATTCCGGTGTCCGGATTAATCGTAAATGTTCCGCTCCCCTTCAGCTGGTTGTCACCAGACGGTTCCAGTTCAACCTGTATAGTGGCCTTCTCAAACCCATGCTGGATGGTGGCCTTAGCTTTCGCTCCATCGGAAGGGATGCCCTTGTCGGAATGATCGGTCACATACAGCAGCAGCTCTCCATTCTTGGCAACCAACTCAAGATGATAAGGGCCTGCAGCAAGCGATTGCCCACCGTGAAGGGCCTTCACGGGTTCTGTGTGTTTCGCTGAATGGGCCCAGACCGGCGTCGATCCGAGCAACGTTGCACACAGGGTTAAATGTCCTAGGAGATATTTCATGATCGGTACTCCAGAATGGCAGCTCCGTATCTCTCAAGAGTGAGTGGTGGAAGTCGGCCATCACTGCTTCGGTGAGTGGTGATGGTGATGTGGGCCGGCATCATCCGCGTGGGACGGGGATTTTTCCGCCTGTTCGCTCTTGGGTTTCAACGGCGTGAAGCGGGCGGCATAGCCGTCTTGGTTCGGCAGCTTCATGAAGACGACAACCACGGTATTGGGGGTTAACGAAAAGGTGCCGGAACCACCGAGCATATTGTTCCCCACCGGGTGCATGTTCACCTGCGTCCTGGTTGGCCCGTTCTCGATGTTGGCTTTGGCTAAACCGCCGTCGACGCTGATGGGGTTGTCGGCGTGGTCCGTGACGTAGACCGTCAGGTCGCCATCTTTCGCGATCAGCTCCATATGAAATGGACCGGTCATGCGCAACTGCCCGCCATGGGGTGCCTGGACAGATTCAAAATATTCGTCGGTATGGGCACCAGCCGAGAGGGACAGGGACAGGGTTATGCCACATACCACACTAGCAATCGTCTTGTTCATGCTCTGCTCGCCTCCTCACTCATTGATCGCTCAGTGCTGTCTGATCCAGCGGTTGTGGAAGTGTCTCCGGGTTCACTGACTCACAATGCAGCAGCGGATCTACTTGAGTAAATGGTCTGAAATAAGTGCGGCGAGTTCGGCCGACTCGACGACTCCTTCGCGTGTCAGTAATAATTTACCATGTGCGAAGAAATGAGTGGTGGGGTATGTTTCAAACGTGTGGGTCTTCTTGATCTCACGACAGCGGCCCGGCACATGCATCTTGGCCTTCCCGATTTTGATCTCAGGAAATTTCGCAGCGGTCGCTTCAAGAATGGGATCGTAGGTCTTGCAGGGCTCGCAGGTGGCAAGGCCGTACGCAACGACCGCACCGGCGCTGTCGGTGAATTCTTTGTAGTTGGCGTCGCTGACGTCGAGAACAGTGCCATTCATAAGTTACCTAAAGTTGAAAGTCTGAAAGTTAGGAAGCCAAAACGTGACGACTTTCCAACTTTCAGACTTTCTAGCTATAGAATTAGTTCAGCTTGGACAGCGCGTCGAGGATGTCCTTGTCTTCGCGTGCCGTCTTGATCTCCTGCACCTTCGCGTAGGCGACCTTGCCGTTCTTATCGACGATCACCGTCGCGCGCTTCGAGCAGTTCAACGGCTCAAAATACAGGCCATACGACTTTGCGGTCGTCCGGTGGACGTCCGACAACAAGCGGTGCTTCAGGTCCAGCGAATCCGCCCAGGCTTTGTGGGAAAAAAAGCTGTCGCAGCTGATGCCAAACAATTCTGCATTGGCGGACTGGAACTTGGGGAAGTCATCGGTCAGGCACTTGTTTTCACCCTGGCACACAGGGCTCCAATCCAACGGATAGAAGCAGAGCACGACGTTCTTCTTGCCTTTGTACTCGCTCAACTTCACGTCCTTTTGGTCCTGATCCTTCAGATTGAAGTCCGGTGCTGTATCGCCCACCTTAATTTCTGATGCTACATCGCTCATTGCAAACCTCCTTATTAGGACATCTATATTTTGGTGATCGCTGTACTGAGGCCTCGGATTGGCAGGACCCCACATGAACCATAAACTTTGTAACCTGTGCTTTAAAGGGATGTCAACAGCCAGCCAGGCCCAGCATTGGGTGTGAAGGGGTAACATGTTGAGTTATCAACGGACTTACGCGTGTTGAAGTTCTCGGAATCCCAGCATCCGGCCGGCAGGCGCAGCGGTGCGGTAGTTCCTGACGTGAAGGGTACGGCCGAGCAGAGGAAGGTCGAGCGCTGTTCCAACTTTTGGAGAATGCCCCAGCCGCAGCAATTCACCGGCAGACTCAGTCAACAGGTCTTTTGCCGCGCTGTCGGAAAGTCCTTTTGCCGTAAACATTTCAACTTCGTCCAACCCAAATTTGCTGAGTCCGAGTGAGTAGGACCACACCCGGTCCGGGTGAGTGGTGTCGTCATGAACGATGGACATATGGTCATCCAGAAGAAAACTCCCGAGTGTACGAGGCTGCCAGTCCGAGGGATTGGTGTATGCTTGCCGAATGACGTCATAGGCCGTGCCTTGCGATAAGAGGGTCAGACAACGGGCCAATCGTGTGGCCAGGAGGACGGTATCGGGCATATCACGAGAGGAGGTGACGGACGGTGCAACGGCACCCATGAGCTCATGTTCCCAGGTCAATTGTTTCATCACTTCAGCCACATGACTCATCGGGAGTGGCAGTACCACATGGGCAGACCAAGGACCGTGGGTCGCCTGCCAGGATTCTGGCGAGCCGTCTTCATGACGGATGGCCAAGGGGACGCCATATTCCCGCTCATAAAGTGTCTTGACCTCCTCACTGGCCGGGGCAGTGCCCCGATAGCCGATGAAGTAGAGGGGGGGGCGCGTGGCAGAAGGCTTAGGAGACTTTTTCCGAATCCTCATATGGGTACTGTGACAATTACTTTCCGGACTTCTTCGCCTTGCGGCGGTCATCCGGATTCAACAGTCGCTTACGTAGACGGAGGTTCTGTGGCGTCACCTCGACCAACTCATCGCCCCCAATGTATTCCAACGCGAATTCCAGCGTCATTTCGCGCGGAGGGGTGAGCACCAAGGCTTCATCAGTACCGGATGCCCGCATGTTAGAGAGATGTTTTTCCTTGCACACGTTCACATCCAGATCTTCATCCCGACTGTTTTGGCCGATGACCATTCCCCGGTACACTTCGACTCCAGGGCCAATGAACATGGCGCCCCGCTCCTGGGTCATGAAGATGGCATAGCCGGTACTCGACCCATCCTCGTACGCGACAAGCGAACCATGCGGGGTCACGAGGAGGTCTCGTTCTTCCGCCGGTTCGTAGGCCGCGAAGACATGGTGCAGAATGACGGTCCCTCGGGTCTTGGCCAACAGAATGTTTTTAAGCCCCATGATGCCGCGTGTCGGAATGTGGTATTCCAAATGCATCTCACTCGTACCGACATCAGAGTGAATCAGCCGCATGTGCCGCATTTCACCTCGGCGCTTCCCGAGTTCTTCAATTACGGTTCCCTGATAGGTCTCCGGCACCTGGATGGTCAGCTCCTCGTACGGCTCCATGACTTTGCCGCCTTCGCGATGGACAATGACCTCCGGTTGGGAGACTTGCAGCTCGTACCCTTCCCGTCGCATCTGTTCGATTAAGACGGAGAGGTGAAGTTCCCCTCGTCCCGCCACAAGAAAGCGATCGGCGCTGTCTGTCTCATTGACGCGGAGCGACACGTTGGTCTCAAGTTCCTTGAACAGGCGCTCACGCAGATGGCGTGACGTGAGGAACTTGCCTTCGCGTCCGGCGAATGGACTGTTGTTGACGGAGAAGGTCATTTGTACGGTCGGCTCATCGATCGAGACCCGGGGGAGAGCGACGGGACGATCGGCGTCGGCGATGGTATCCCCGATGCTCACATCATCAAGCCCCGCGACTGCGACGATTTCTCCGGCCGCAGCCTGTTCCATGTCGGCCCGGTCCAGTCCAGAATAGACGGCGAGGTCGGATACTTTGCCAGCAACTTGTGCGCCGTCCTTGCCGAGCAACATGACGTTTTGCCGCCGAGCAATGGAGCCGGACTGGATCTTGCCGATCCCCATCTTGCCTTTGTAGGGATCTTGCACCAGAGCCAGCACAAGCATTTGGAGCGGAGCATCGACGGTAATGGCGGGGGCAGGGATCTTCTCTAGCACGGTATTGAGCAACGGCTGGATATCCGTTCCTGGTTTGTTGACATCCAGCGTGGCGATTCCTTTAATGGCCGACGTGTAGACGATCGGAAAATCGAGTTGTTCGTCGGTGGCTCCCAGATGAACGAAGAGGTCGAAGGTGCGGTTGACGACGTCGTCGATGACCGCGTCGGGCCGGTCGATCTTATTGATGACGACAATGGCTTTGTGTCCCAGCGCCAAGGCTTTCCGCAACACAAAGGTTGTTTGCGGCATGGGCCCTTCCTTCGCGTCGATCAAAATCAATACCCCGTCCACCATCCGGAGTGTGCGTTCCACTTCACCGCCGAAATCGGCATGGCCCGGCGTATCGACGATGTTGATTTTCACCCCGTTGTAGATGACGCTGGCGTTTTTGGCCCGGATTGTGATTCCACGCTCCCGTTCCTGGTCCATCGAGTCCATGATGCGTTCGCCCATATCATCGATCTTGCGATGGACGTGAGTTTGGCGGAGCACGGCATCGACCAAGGTAGTTTTGCCGTGATCGACGTGGGCGATGATGGCGATATTCCGAATATCGCTTCGACGGTCTTGAGGGGCGCGTACGATGGACATGGTGACGGTGCTTCCTTGATGACAAAAAAAGACGCCTCGGTAGTGAGGCGCAAACTCTGCAGTATACTCGAACTGCATTCTCCTACACAAGCTAGGGGCGCGAAATAATATGGAGGGGAGTTTCAGAGGCAGGGAACGCTGGAAAACCACAGGGCGGTCTTCGCGATGCCATGGAGCCGGTTTTTCACGTCACCGTTCGGTCGAAGAGATGGGGCAGGATGGCTGTGCGTGCTGATCAGGCCTGTTTGAGTCGCAGCGATTGTTGATCGGTTGGTCTTGGCAAAAACAGCTCCACCGCCTTCATAAGGCGTTCCTGCGAGAAGGGTTTCTTCAAATATTCCGTGGCTCCAAGGGTCGTCGCTTTAGCCATCGTTTCCTCGCGGGTGTCCGCACTGAGGATGATCACGGGAATCCACTGCCATTCCGGCGTCGTTCGAATGGCGCGTAAGATCTCCAGTCCTGATAGGGAAGGCAGACTGATGTCGAGGAGGACCAAGTCCGGCGGCTCGGTTGTTTCCGTGAGACGTTTTGCGTTCCGCCCGTCAGGAGCGTGCCTGACCGTATAGCCGTTTCGCTCAAGGATGAACCGTACCAAGCAGGCGGTGTCGTCGTGATCCTCAACCATTAGCACGGTCGGTCCAGAAGAGATCCTAGCTTTACCCATTCGGTCTCCTTAAAGGGGATTCATTGAACTGTAGAAGCTGGTTCGATGACGGCGCGCATCTGTAGAGACAGGTCTCTTCTTTTCCTCACGTATGCGAGGAGCCTACAGATATAGGTCACGCGGCCGGTTTCTTTCTCTGATTGCCCCGAAGGCGATGCCGTACTGATACACGTTGTGTTGGAGGAGCCGCGCTTCCCGCTTGAGCAACGATCTGGCCTTGTGGTGGCGTGGCAGGCAACAACCGTTGCACCGCCTGCAGCAGAGCAGCCGACCCCTTCTGCTTCGTCACATAGGCCGTGGCTCCTTCGCGCAGGGCTTGCTGAATATCCGGCTCGTAGTCATCGGCGCTGAGCATAATAATTGGCGTGTGTTGCCAGTCAGAATGACGGCGGATGACCCTCAGTAGCTCGAATCCGCTTACATAGGGGATCACCATGTCCAACAAGACGAGCGATGGTGGGCGTATGGTGTCGATCAGGGTACGGGCCTGGCGTCCATCGCCTGCATGGAGTACCGAAAAACCTTCTCGCTCCAAGAGGCGCTTCAACAGCTCAGCGGTATCCTGTTCATCTTCCACGACCAGCACTGTGGTTTTCATGGGTTTGCTCCTTCTTCTCCAGGGACACTACTCGTAGACCACCTTGACCCGGTCCAAATATGAACCCAGCACAGGGAGATCACGTTTTATAGTCAAAGCGTCTCCCGCCTTTGCCGCTTGTTCGATGCAGGCGGCGATCTCAGTGATCCGGTCGAAGCCGTAACTTCCCCCGGCTCCTTTCATCCCATGGGCTATGGTGCGGACAGTTTCAAAGTCTTGGGTGGTCAGGGCTCCCAGCATTGTCACAACTTCTTTCTTGCGGTTGGTCAGGAATTTCGGCACAAGCGGCTCGAAGGAGGCATCGACGTGCACAAGCTCTTCGTCTTCAGCGACTGCCTCTTCGGGCTGCGTGTGTTCCATTGGTCAGTCTCCGATCAATCGGGTATCGGTCATTTCCTCAGGATACTTGACAGGGATGTTTCGAGTAGGGCCTCCGCACAAGCCTTCGGCAGCAATCGAACGTTGACGCTAGGATTGGGGCCTATGCCATTCTGGGGTAGTGCAACGAACTCATTGAGGACACTGGGATCATTGCGGTCGGGCTGGCGTCTTGTGGGATTGGTCAACAGATCGGAGCAAGGTTTCCCGTCTGAACGGCTTCAGCACATAATCCTGAACGGTGAGGGACAGCACCTTGCGGATCCGTTGCTCATCAGACACAGCGGTCAGCATGATCACCGGGACGTTCTGCCAGTCGGGTGTGGCGCGGATCGTCTCCAGAATCGTGATGCCATCGACGTCCGGCAATTGAATATCCAGTAAGACGAGTGCAGGGGGTGGCATCAAGGCGATCTTATCCAGCGCTTCAGAGCCAGTCGCAGCGTGCAAGACCTCATATCCTTTCCCTTCCATGATCAGTTTCACGAGACTTGCCGTGTCTGGTTCGTCTTCGACAAGCAGGAGGGGCGGTTTGTTTCTTGAGGGCTGGTCGATCATGGGGAAGTCTTTGTCCTAGGCCGCCCGTTCGGCCGAGGCGTTCGCATAGTGGGTGATTGCCGTGAGGAGGGTCTTCTTCTTGATTGGCTTTGTTAGATGGGCCGTGCAGCCTGCGCCCAGACTCTTGTCCGTCTCTTCCTTGAAGGCATTGGCGGTCAGGGCCACGATCGGCGTGGGCTGGCGTTGCTGTTCGCGCTCCCATTGGCGGATCACGGCTGTCGCCTGAAGACCATCCATGACCGGCATTTGCATGTCCATCAAGACCAAATCGTAGGTGCTCCTCTGGAACTTCTCAAAGGCCACCGCTCCGTTCTCGGCCATGTCCAACTGATACGTGGTGTTTTTCAGAAAGAGGGCGACCACATCGCGGTTATCTTCCAGGTCTTCCACCAACAGAATGCGACAGGACGGCAGCGTGGACCGCTCCGGCAGCGCCTCCGATTCTTGTCGGGCCGACCCAGGCATCGCTGGGTTTAGTACGGTAGCCAGCGATGCCATCAGGCGCCGCCTGCTGAGCGGCTTGTAGAGGTAGTTTGTGATCCCCAATGACCTGGCTCGGCTGGTGTCGTCTTGCTGAAGGTCCGAGACGTGCATAACCAGAGGCAGTGTCGCAAATTCTTGTCGGTCGCGGATGGCCTCTGCGAGTTCCAGCCCATCCATGCCGGGCATATGGAAGTCCACAAGTGCGAGATCGATCGGTTCGTTTCGACGATGGGCTTCGTCCAAAAGTATCAAGGCGGCTGCCCCGCTAGTTGCTTCGAAGAGTCGGGCTCCAGTGCGTGAGAGGTGCTCACGTACGATCATTATATTGGTTTCGTTGTCGTCGACGACGAGAATGCGCCTGTTGTGCAAATCGAGGGGCGGCTCTGTTCGTTGAGCCACCAAGAGGGGAGTCTCGGGCATCTGAATGACGAAGGAAAAGGTACTGCCGACGCCCAGTGTACTCTCTATCTCGAGGCGTCCTCCCATCAGTTCCACAAGCCGATGCGAGATATTCAAGCCAAGCCCCGTCCCCCCATATTTGCGTGTCGTGGTCGAATCAACTTGGGTGAATGGCTCGAAGATGGTCTGGAGCTTGTCTGGTGGGATGCCGATACCGGTGTCGGAGACCGAGAAACGAAGGGCATGGGCGGCGGACCGATCACCAGGCGGTTCGATCTTGATCATGATATGCCCTGACTCTGTAAACTTGATGGCATTGCTGACGAGGTTGACGAGCACCTGATTCAAACGGGTGGGGTCCCCGACGACCCCCGGCGGGACATCCGGATGCACGAGGACCAAGAGTTCGAGTTTTTTGGCCACCGCCTTTCCGGACATGAGCTCTGCCATGGTGTCGGCGAGTTGGGCAAGATCGAACGGCACCGATTCCAGGGCCATGAAGCCGGCTTCGATCTTGGAGAGATCCAGAATGGCGTTGATCAGCTCCATGAGGGAGCCCGCGGCGCGGCTGAATCGGCCGACATAATTGGCCTGATCCGGCGTGAGCGGCGTTTCTTGGAGCAGTTCCGCCATGCCGACGATCGCATTCATGGGGGTGCGAATCTCATGGCTCATGGTCGCGAGGAATTCGCTCTTGGCGCGGGTAGCGGAAAGCGCGACCTGGTTGGCCTCCGCCAACGCCTGATTGTGGGCTGCCAAGTCACGAGCCGCTTGTTTCAGCCTCTCTTCAGCCTCCTTGCGCGCCGTAATATCAACGATGGAGGCGAGCACCTGGAGACCTTCGGTAGTCTTGATGGGATTGAGCCCGATTTCAAGTTGGAACTCCGAGCCATCTTTGCGGCAGCCGAAGAGCTCGCGGTTGACGCCCATGGCTCGGGCTGTGGGTTTGTGAAAGAAACCGGTTCGCTGTCCAGGATGCTGAGGGCGGAATCGCTCGGGAATCAGGATCTCGACGGGTTGCCCGATGAGCTCCTGGCGGTCATAGCCGAAGTATCGCTCGACTTGGGCATTGACCAGGGTCATGACGCCGTCCTGATTGGCCAGGAGCATGCCGTTCGGGGCGGATTCCACGACCTGTCGGAACTGTTCATCAGCCTGCTTGCGGTCGATCGCGCTGCCTAGCCGTTGGGCGACGTCCTCGATCAGATAGCGCTCTTCGATCAAGAACGGACTTTCGTCCACAGCTCGCTGCTCCGCATGGGAGTAGACCTCGACCTGGCCGACCGCGTTCCCTCGAATCTGTATCGGAGCCGAGAGGATCCACGCGGTCTTGAGAAAGGCTGGTGTCGTAAATTCCTGCTCGCCGAGTGTAATGCGGGCGCTGATGGTTTCAGGGTATTGAAAGGCGGGTGGGAGCAGCGTCACGACACGCTGGACCAATTGGTCGCTGGTGAGATGCTCATCTCCCGCTAGTTTCGACACGGCGTAGAGGCACTTCATTTCCTTGAGCCGCTCTCCGAGGGACAGTTGTTGTTGGCGTACGGCCTCATCCGCCCGTTTGCGGTCCGAGATGTCCTTGGCGAGGTGGAGATAGCCGGTGATGGCACCCTGCTTATTATGCAATGCCGTCACGGTGAGGATAACGGGCAACCACGAGCCATCGTTGCGGAGGTAGGTCCATTCTTGCTCAACCGCGTCCTCATTCCGCACGAGCTCGACGAAGACGTTAAACCCCTCGACTGGATGGCCATGCCGTGCGGTCAGGGCGCGGCCATGCTCGACGATTTCGCCTTCGACATGGATCATGACTATGGTCTGCTTGCCGACCAGGTCGTCGGCGCGATAGCCCAGCATGCGTTCCGCCCCGGCATTGAATACCGTGATGATGCCGTGGAGATCCGTGGCGATGATCGAGACTTCCGTGGCGGCGTTAAGAATGGCCTGGAGATGGGCAGGAGACTCGGATTCTGAGCGATTTTGCGACTGTGACATGTGGTGCTCCTTACGCTGATCTTCGATCAGAATCGGTAGTATCGCTCCTAGGCGGCCTTGTCCTCAGCGGCGATCGCATGTTGTGCGATTGTCTTGAGGAGCGTCTTTTTCTTGATCGGTTTTGTCACATGGGCCGTACAGCCGGCGGCCAGGCTTTTGTCCGTTTCTTCCTTGAATGCATTGGCCGTCAGGGCGACGATCGGCGTCGGCCTGCGCTGCTGCTCCCGTTCCCATTGACGGATGGCGGCCGTCGCCTGGAGTCCGTCCATGACGGGCATTTGCATGTCCATGAGCACCAAATCGTAGGTACCGGTCTGAAACTTCTGGAGAGCGACAGCCCCGTTTTCCGCCATGTCCAAGTGATACGCGGTATCTTTTAGAAAGAGGGTAATCACATCGCGATTATCTTCCAGGTCCTCTACCAACAAAATGTGACAGGGTTGCAGTGCCGCCAGCGCTGCCTGCTTCTGTTCCACCGGTTCGACAGGTGCCAGGTTCAGGGCCATGGCCAATGAATCCATTAAGCGCCGTCGACTGAGTGGCTTATAGAGGTAGTTGGTAATGCCCAGCGAGTGGGCTCGTCGAGTTTCGTCCGCTTGAAGATCCGAGACATGCATGATTAGGGGCAGACTGGCCCATTTCGGTCGGGTGCGGATCGCCTGGGCGAGGTCCAACCCATCCATACCCGGCATGTGATAGTCCAAAATGGCGAGGGTGATCGGCTCATTGCGCCGATGGGCGTCGTCCAAGATCGCCAAGGCCTGCGCGCCACTGCGCGCTTCCAGGAGCTGGATGCCGCTGCGTGAGAGATGGGTCCGGACGATGATCAGATTGGTGTCGTTGTCGTCCACGAGGAGCAGGCGTATCGTGCGTAACTCGAGGGGCTGTCCTGATGGGCGAGTCATCACGAGCGGGGCTTCCGGCAGGGCAATGGTAAAGGAGAAGGTGGTGCCGACTCCCACCGTACTGTCTGCCTCCAGGTGCCCCCCCATGAGGTGTACGAGATGGTGTGAGATGCTCAAACCGAGTCCCGTTCCACCGTACTTGCGCGTCGTGCTGGAATCGACTTGCGTGAAGGGCTCAAAGATGGACCGGAGCTTGTCCGGCGGGATGCCGATGCCGGTATCCGACACGGAAAAGCGGAGGGCGTGCGCAGTTGAGCAATCGGGGGCCGGTTCGACGGTGAGCATGACATGCCCGGATTCGGTAAACTTAATCGCATTGCTGACGAGGTTCACGAGCACCTGATTCAAGCGGGTGGGGTCCCCGACGACCCCCTGTGGGACATCCGGATGCACGAGGACCAAGAGTTCGAGTTTTTTGGCCACGGCCTTCCCGGACATGAGCTCTGCCGTGGTGTCGGCGAGTTGGGACAGATCGAACGGCACCGCTTCCAGCGCCATGAAGCCAGCTTCGATCTTGGAGAAATCCAAGATGGCGTTGATCAGTTCCATGAGGGAGCCCGCGGCGCGGCTGAAGCGGCCGACATAATTGGCCTGATCCGGCGTGAGCGGCGTTTCCTGGAGTAATTCCGCCATGCCGACGATGGCATTCATGGGGGGTGCGGATCTCGTGACTCATGGTCGCGAGGAATTCGCTCTTGGCGCGAGTGGCGGCAAGCGCGACCTGGTTCGCTTCCGCCAACGCCTGATTGCGGGCTGCCAAGTCACGCGCCCCTTGCTCCAGCCTTGCCTCGGCCTGCTTGCGCGCCGTGGTATCGACGATGGAGGCGAGGACCTGGAGCCCTTCGGTGGTCTTGATGGGGTTGAGCCCGATTTCAAGCGGGAACTCCGAGCCATTTTTGCGGCGGCCGAAGAGCTCGCGGTTGACGCCCATGGCTCGGGCTGTGGGCTGGTGAAAGAAACCGGTACGCTGTCCAGGATGCTGAGGACGAAATCGCTCGGGAATCAGTATCTCGACGGGTTGGCCGATGAGCTCCTGGCGGTCGTAACCAAAGTATCGCTCGATTTGGGTATTGACCAGGGTCATGACGCCGTCCTGGTTGGCCAGGAGCATGCCGTTGGGGGCAGATTCAACGACCTGGCGGAACTGCAGCTCGGCCTGCTTGTGCACGGAGATATCGACGATAGAGGCGAGGATTTGGAGGCCAGTGGATGTTTCTATAGGGTTGAGGCTGATCTCCAGTGGGAACTCGGTGCCGTCTTTGCGGAGGCCAAAGAGCTCGCGGCTCACGCCCATCGCATAATGGTCTTTAGGCTGCTGGAAGAAGGTGTTGCGCTGTCCGTGGTGTCGCGCTCGAAACCGCTCGGGCATCAGCATCTCGACTGGCTGACCGACGAGCTCCAGGCGGTCGTAGCCGAAGTCCCGCTCGACCTGGGTATTGACCAGGGTCATGATGCCGTTCTGATTGGCCAGAAGCATGCCGTTTGGGGCGGCTTCAAAGACATGGCGGAACTGCAGCTCCGCCAGCTTGCGTGTGGTCATGTCCCGGACGACCTTGGTGAAACCTTTCAGTTGTCCATCAGGGTCGATCAGGCTAGTGATGACGACGTTGGCCCAGAACTGTGAACCATCCTTGCGTACGCGCCATCCCTCGTCTTCCGCATGGTGATGGGTTGTGGCTTTTTTCAACATCGCCATGGGTTTGCCGTTTGCTTGTTCTTCCTTCGGGTAAAAGCAGGAGAAGTGACGGCCGATGATCTCATCTGCAGTGTATCCCTTCAGACGCTGGGACCCCTGGTTCCATGAGGCAACATGTCCCTCGGGATCGAGTCGGAGGATGGAGTAGTCGAGCACATTCTCGATCATGACGCGGGTGAGCTCTTCCTTTTCTCGAATCGCCGCTTCTGCCGCCAATCTGGACCGTTCAGCTTTCTTCTGTGCTGAAATGTCAGTTGCCATCCCCAGAAAGCCGGTGATCGTGCCGGTATGGTCACGGATCGCAGTGATGGAAAGCTGTGCGGTGATCCGAGTTCCGTCTTTGCGGATGTAGATCCACTCGTGCTCATTGGGTAGGTTACGTCTGGATTTGGCGACGAAGACGTCGAGTCCAGGCTGCAGCTCGATCCCCAATTCGGCGCCGAAGATCTTCGCGCGTGCGGCCACTTCTTCAGCGCAGTGGAAGATCGCCGGGGTCGACTTGCCGACCATCTCTTCGGCCGAATAGCCCAACAGCTTTTCAGCTGCCGGATTGAAAAGCTGGATGATCCCTGTCGTCGAGATTGCGACCACGGCATGGGGAGCATTGAGGAGGATGGCTTCTTGGAAGTTGTGAAGATCACGCACGACCTGTTCTGATTCTTTGCGCGCCGTGATGTCGTAATTAATGCCGATCATTCGGACTGCAGTACCCTGGTCGTCTTTGAGGACGATCGCGGTGGCCTTGATATGGCGGATAGCCTTGTTCGGAAGCACCACGCGAAATTCGGTGTCAAATGGACGTCGTCCCTCGATGGCTGCTTGGAGGGCGGCTTCGGCAGCCAATTTATCCTCAGGATGGAGACGGCTGGTCCAGGCTTCATAGGCGGCAGGAAAGTCCTCGACCGTGTACCCGTAGAGTCGGTACATCTGTGTGTCCCAAACCAGCTTGTTTTCGGAAATGTAATACTCCCACACGCCGATGCCACCGGATTTTGTGGCCACATCCAGCCGCTGTATGGTGTCATAGAGAATCTGCTCAAGGGCCTTTTGCTCAGTAATATCCTGAACCGTGCCGGCCATGCGTGTTGCGCGACCATCGAGATCGCGTGTCACGGTCCCACGGCACAGCACGTACCGTGACTCCCCGTGCGGGCGAAGAATTTTGCAGGTCACCTCATAGGGGTGATTCTGTTCGAGCGCGTCTTCAATGGCCTTGAACACCCTGGTTCGATCGTCGGGATGGACCGCCTCGCGGAAGGTGACCAGCGTGGGCATGATCGCCTGAGGCGCATAGCCGAAGATTCGAAACTGTTCGTCCGACCAGGTTTCGGCCCCCGTGGCTACGTCCGATTCCCAACTGCCGACATGGGCGATGGCTTGAGCGTGAGCCAGGCTTTCCCGATTGGCTTCCAGCTGACGCTGCGCGGTGGCACGCGCCGTCACATCCCGACAGGTGCACATGAGCCAGCGAGTTGGATCTTTCCCCTCCTGTGAAAGGACGAGGGAGATTTCAGTGTCGATCTCCTGGCCTGATTTGCTGAGGCCTTGCACCTCGCCGGACCATCGACCGACCTGCAACAGGATAGGGAAATACTGTTGTTCAATCTTGGCCACCCATTCGGGAGTGTACAAGGTCTTCCACGATCGGTTGATCAACTCCTCTGGCTTGTACCCGTAGATGGCGGCATGTGCCTGGTTCTGATAGGTATAGCGGCCTTCCTGGTCCAAGAACGCCAAGCCCTCCAACCCATGTTCGAGCGCTCGAAGGATGTCTGCCCGTAACTGTTCATGCTGTTCTTGCCTGGCCAGGTTCCCTTCGAGTTTCTGCCGCCCTCTCCGCAACTCCAGTTGAGTGACGACTTGCCGTCCCAAAATACGGAGTGCGTTCATTTGATCGTGAGTCAACCGCTTGGGTACTCGATCAATCAGACAGAGGGTGCCCAGCGCATAGCCGGCCGGTGTCATAAGTGGCATCCCGGCATAGAAGCGTATGTGCGGGTCCTCCGTGACGAGGGGGTTGTCGGAAAATCGTGCATCGTGGACGGCATCGGGCACCACGAATAGGTCACTGCCGTGGATCGCGTGGGCACAGAACGCGATGTCGCGGGAGGTTTCCTGAGCCTCAATACCCACCTTCGCCTTGAACCACTGGCGATGGGGATCGATGAGGCTGACCAGCGCAATTGGGGTACCGCAGATCTGGGCGGCGAGTGTGGTCAAATCATCGAAGGCCGCTTCCGGCGGCGTATCGAGAATCTCGTATTGTCGGAGTTCGGCGAGACGGGCGTCTTCGTTCTCTGGCACGGGCGCAGGCTGCACATTTGTCTCCCTGGTATCAAAGGAGTTTCTTGGCGTTACCCTATTGGGTAGTCAATCATTGATTTACGACGATAGGGTGCGATCGGACTTGTCTCCGTTGCGCGTATGTGTGAGGCGGATGTGATGGCCTTCGTTTCCGCCTGGTGTTCTGTCGTATTTGTACTATGAGTAGAATATTCCCCAAAGCGAAATGCCGTTTCTGGCTGAGGGGTGCGGACGAGACATGTCGGAGTTGATCAGCAAGACGAGGCGGTTGAACGGGGCTAGGTCGAGGAGTGGAGCCGATCGGCATCGCGCTTGAGTTTTAAGAGGGCGCATTGTAAGGTTTTGCTGATCGCGGATTCACCTCTACAAGGCTCCATTCACCATGCCGAATGATCGTCGTTTTATCGAAAGACTAGAACAGCCACGCCGCCGCTGGCGTTGGTGGCAGGTCGCCCTGATCGGTGTGGTCGCCCTGAGTATCATTGGAGCGACGACGGTCACAGGAGTCATCTGGTACTTTTCCCGGGACCTTCCCTCGCTCGACCTGCTCCAGAATTATCAACCGAGCTTGGTCACCACCGTCTATTCCGATGATCGGCAACCCATTGGCCAGTTCTTTATCGAGCGCCGCATTCTGACGCCGCTCCCGGAAATTCCCAAAACGCTGACGCAGGCGGTTATTGCGACGGAAGATGCGAGGTTTTTTGAGCATCCAGGTCTGGATTTTATTGGAATGCTGCGAGCGGCTTGGACGAACATTCGGCACGGAGGGAAGAAGGTTGAAGGAGCGAGCACCATCACGCAACAACTGGCTCGTGCGCTCTTTCTGTCGTCCGAACGGTCCTATGAACGGAAAATTCGCGAACTCGTCTTGGCCTATAAGATGGAAGTGGTCTCCGGGAAAGAGCAAATTCTTGAAACCTATCTGAATCAAATTTATTTCGGGCAAGGCGCCTATGGAGTCGGCTCGGCGGCGCAATCATATTTTGGAAAAGATATCAGGGGCCTGACCCTTGCCGAATCCGCGTTCTTAGGCGGTCTGCCGAAGTCGCCCAGCCGGTATTCTCCGTTCAGCGCTTATGAATCGGCGAAGAAGCGCCAAGAACATGTTCTCGCGAGGATGGAGGAAGTCGGGTTTATTACCGCAGCGGAACGGGAAGCGGCTGTTCGAGAAAAACTGAATTTCCATCGGCCTGGGAGTGAGCATCTTGCGCCCTACTTCGTCGAATACGTTCGTCAACTACTCATGGCGAAGTACGGGGAGTCGATGGTGTACAAGGGCGGGCTTCAAATTTACACGACCTTGAATGTGGAGATGCAAAAAGCGGCGGAGTCGGCGTTTTTGAACGGGGTTCGCGAGCTCGACAAACGAGAGGGGTGGCGAGGGCCTCGGCGAACTGTTGATGTAGCGACGTTCCAACCTTCGGAACTGTCCTCCAGGGATCCATTGCTCAAGCTTGGGTATCTGGGTGAAGGGGTCGTGTTAAAGGTTGCAAAGGATCACTATCTCGTTCAGGTGGGGCCGTTCAGCGCGAAGCTGGCGTTTGACGACATGGCCTGGGCCAAGCGGATGCTCAAGGGGCCAGATCCCACGGTGGATTTCGTGGTGAATCCGAATCTCAAATCACTTCTGAAGCCTGGGGATGTCATCGAAATCGGTGTGAAACGGATCACGAAGGATGGCGTGCAACTCACATTGGAGCAGACGCCGGTCGTCGAGGGAGGTCTGATTGCGATCGATCCCAAGGGGGGTGCGATTCGTGCGATGGTGGGTGGGTATGATTTCACCCGCAGTGAATACAACCGCGCGGTGCAGGCACACCGGCAACCAGGATCCGCCTTTAAACCTCTGATTTACGCGACCGCGATGAGTCAAGGGTTGAGCCCTGCCACACAGATTCTCGATGCCCCAGTCGTCTATGAGCAGGCAGAGGATGAAAAGATCTGGAGGCCAGAGAACTACGGCCGGAAGTTTCACGGCATGGTGAGCCTTCGGGATGCACTGGCGCAGTCGCACAATCTTGCCACGGTTCGGCTGTTAGATAAGGTCGGCGTGAAAAACGTGATCGAGTTCTCGCGTACGGTCGGGGTCACGAGTCCACTTCCTGCCGATCTCTCTCTCGGGCTTGGCACATCGTCAGTTGGCTTGCTGGAGTTGACCTCAGTCTATGGGGTGTTCCTGAACCAGGGAAGTCGAGTGGAACCCTTTGCTGTTAAATCGGTCAAAGACAATACGGGCAAGGTTCTTGAAGTGACCGAGCCCGAGTCCCATGAAGTCATTGCCAAAGAAGCCGCATATTTAATTACCAACATGATGGAAGACGTCGTGCAGCGGGGAACCGGGCAGGCGGCGAAGGTACTGGAGCGTCCAATCGCCGGCAAAACCGGCACGACGAACGACTACATCAATGCCTGGTTTATTGGTGGAACTCCGAACCTGGTCACCGGCGTATATGTCGGCTTTGACGACCGCCGCTCGCTTGGAGAAAGTGAAACGGGGGCTCGTTCAGCCTTGCCGATTTGGATCGGGTTCATGAAAGAGGCGCTCAAGCAGCTTCCTGTCGTGCCCTTCGAGATTCCAGATGGGGTGACCTTTGTGAAGGTTGATTCTTCGACAGGACTCCTAGAGTCCGAACAGGACGGAGACGGGCGCAAGGGAACGGTTGAGCTCTTCACGAAGGGGAGTGAGCCGACTCAGGCGGTGCAGCGCCGACAGGACCCGATGGATTTCTATAAGTTGGACCAGATTCCTGAGGGAGCACCAGCAGGGGACGGGAACTTGTAACTCCGGAACCTATGCCTTCGTGTCCTGATATTCCTCGTGCCACGCCATCTGAATCACTTCTAGGATTTTCTCATTCGACGTCTTCGAATCGTCCTTAAATTCCGGCAGGGCCACGATCCAGGTATGCATGTCGGTGAAGCGCACGGTGAGGGGATCGGTCTCAGGGTGTTCTTCGACCAGCCGGATGGCGATTTCTTCGGCATCTTTCCACTTCAGGTCCATTAGGGCTCCTCCGCTGTCACGACAGCTCCGATACTTTCTTGCCTTGCAAACTTTTCTTAAGCGAATCGTCGAGCATCACGACATTCAACTGTTTGGCGGCCTGTTCAAGCTCCGTCATGCAAGCACGGATGGCGCGCGGATCCGTCCCACCCTTTGCGTTGGACAACTGAGCGAGTGTCGCTCGAATGCTCTGGACTTCTTCCTGTGAGATCAAGTGTCCTGCGTCCACGAGCGACTTGTCGGTCGTTTTTAGCAACGCCTCAGCATCCAATCGAGCTTCGATCAACTTCCGTGCATTGACATCCTCGGCCGCAAACTTGAACGAATCTTCAATCATTCGCTCCACTTCCGTGTCCGAGAGCCCATACGACGGTTTGACCTCGATTGACTGGCTTTGACCCGTCCGCATGTCCGTCGCCGTGACGTTCAAGATGCCATTGGCATCGATCAAAAAGGTGACCTCGATGCGTGGGACGCCGGCGGGGAGGGGCGGCACTTTCAGCCGGAATCGCGCTAAGCTCCGGTTGTCTTTCACGAGTTCGCGCTCACCTTGGAGGATGTGAATGTCTACTCCGGTCTGACCATCAACATAGGTCGTGAACATCTCCTTGGCACTCGCCGGGATGGTCGTGTTTCGGCGGATCAGGCTGCTCATGACCCCGCCCATCGTTTCAATGCCGAGAGACAAGGGCGTGACGTCCAACAGCAACATATCTGTCGTCCCGCCACTGAGAATATCGGCTTGCACCGCAGCCCCAAGCGCGACGACTTCATCCGGGTTCAAGTGGCAATGTGGTTGCTTTCCAAATAGCGCTTCGACTCGTTGCCGGACCAATGGCATCCGGGTAGACCCGCCCACGAGCACGATTTCATCAATATCTTTTGGAGTGAGCCCGGCGTCTTTTAACGCGATGCGACAGGGCGCTAAGGTGCGTTCGATGATTCCTACCACGAGAGATTCAAGCTGATCACGCGTCAGCTCTCTGGTAAAGCGTCCTTTGTCCTCCGGGAGGTCGATGGTGATCTCGGTCTTGAGCTCATCAGAAAGGCGGATCTTGGCCCGCTCCGCTTCCAACCGGACAGTCTGCATGTGATCGGGGTAGCGGCCGACGTCGATCCCGTAGCGGTCTCGGATGTCTCCGATGAAGAGGTCGACCAGCACGCGATCAAGATCATCCCCGCCGAGGTGGGTGTCGCCGTTAGTCGCCAGTACTTCAAAGATGCCGTCTTTCAACTTCAGGATCGAGATATCGAATGTCCCGCCTCCGAAGTCATAGACGGCGATGGTCCCTTGCGTTTTTTCCTGAAGTCCGTAGGCCAGCGAGGCGGCGGTCGGCTCGTTGATGATGCGCAACACCTCCAACCCGGCAATGAGGCCGGCATCTTTGGTGGCCTGCCGCTGGCTGTCGTTGAAGTAGGCCGGCACCGTGATGACGGCTTTTGTGATGCTTTCGCCGAGGGAGACCTCCACCCGCAGCTTCAGTTCCTTGAGGATCATGGCGGAGATCTGTGGCGGTGAATAGCTCTTCTGGCCAAGCCGGATCCGAATCACACCACCGGTCTCAGTGACATGGTATGGAAAATAGACCAGCTCGTCCTGGACATCGGCCAGCCCTTTACCCATGAATCGCTTCACGGAGTAGACCGTCCGTTCCGGATTTCTCGTCAAATGCTCTTTCGCCGAATCTCCGACGATCAAGCCATTGTCCGTCAAGGCGACGACCGAGGGCACCATGGTCCGACCGTTGCGGTCTGGGACGACGCAGGGCTGCCCATCCTTCATGTATGCAACCAGCGAATTGGTGGTGCCGAGATCAATACCGACTATTCGTGCCATATCAAAGATGAGGATGTTGGAAAAGAGTTGCTTAGGCGATGGTTGCTGCCAGATCGTTCACGATATTGTTGACGTATGTGCGATGAGAAAGGAGATCACGCATCTGTTTCAGAATTCTGTCCCGTTCCACCCTCGCCAGGCTCGTGGCTTCTCCCGCGTCTTGTAGCTGGTCCCAGTCGGCGAACAATTGCTGCAGTTGAGCTTCCATCTCGTGCTTGCGCCGCTCCAACGCCTCTTGCTCAGTCTGGAGGGTGGCGCGGAGTCGATGGCCCTGATCTGAGTCACGATCCGATGCCCGGTACTCCTCCAGAGTATCTTGGAGTTCCAGAATCTCTTCAAAGAGATCGGCTGGCGGAGAGGTTCGAATGTCTTTGACCGATCCGGTTTCTAGGGCCAAGAGGTATTCGGCTCGTTGAATGGGGTTACGGAGCGTGCGATAGGCGGTATTGAGAACTGCGGCATTGCTGAGGCTGATCGTCTGTTCATCTGCGCTCTTGGTCTGATAAAAGTCCGGATGGAATGTGCGACTCAGTTCGTAGAACTTGGCTTCCAGCTTCTGCGGATCGAGCAGGAGGCGCCGCGGAACCCCAAAGCAGGTGAAATAGTCGGTTTCTTTTGAAACCGGCTGGACTTTCACACATCGGTCACAGAAGTATTCTCCTGTCACTTCTGACTGGCAGTGCCAGCACATGCTCCGGGCCATCTGCAGCCCGCGTGCACGCTCAGGCTGTGGTGTGTGTTGCTCCATGAGTAAAAACGGGTATGGTCTGCAGACCATAACGCGCCCACGAAAATGTCTCGACTTTGCGACGCCCCTGGAAGTCTATGCGCAATTGCGCCATCATTCACCCGTTGCACTTGGAACTTGAAACCGCCCTGCTTAAAGATAGCGTAGGTCGAGTGCTCTGCGTGCTCGAAGCGAAGCGCGAAGGCCTTGATCCGTACGACGCCAAAGAGCAGGCCCGCGGGTATGCTGAACAACTCGGTGCTCCGTTTATCATTCTATCCAATGGCCGCGAACATTGGTTTTGGAACTATGAGCGGGCGGACCAGCGCGACGCCTACCGCATCGAGCGGTTGCCTTCGCGTGACGATCTCGAACGATCCCGGCTTAAGAATCTGCAGCCGCCACGTCCCCTCGGAAGCGAAGTCATCACCCCCGAGTATCTCCGCCAGCTCAAGCACGACCTGACGCTGAGACGCTACCAGATTCGGGCGATGGATGAAGTCGCCCGGCTGTTCGATACCCAAGGACTGCGGAAGTTTCTCCTCGAAATGGCCACGGGAACCGGCAAGACGCTGCTTTGTGCCGCACTGATTCGCCGTTTTTTGATGAGCCGCAATGCCGAACGTGTGTTGTTTATTGTGGATCGCATCGAGCTGGCCAAACAGACCATCGAAGATTTTGCCGTTGTCTTGCCCGAGTTCAAGCCGGTGATCTACAAGACTGCTCGCCGGACCGGTGAGCTGCTTGGGTCGTCCGTTGTGATCGCAACTATCCAATCGTTGCTGACCGACCGCCGCTATCGAGATGAATTCACACCGTTCTATTTTGATCTAGTCATCAACGACGAGGCGCATCGGTCGATCTATGGCGATGCCCGCGAAGTCGTCCAATTTTTTCAGGCCACGCGCATCGGTCTGACGGCTACACCCAAGGCCTACCTCAAGAACGTCGATGTGGAAAAGCTAGCCGAGGAGAATCCCAAGGCGCTGGAAGCCCGCCAGTTGCGGGATACCTATCATTACTTCGGCTGCAAGCCGGGCTTTCCCACGTTCCGCTACGACATCATTGATGCCGTGAAGGACCCGGAAGGTCCGTTCCTCTGTCTGCCGAAGATCTTTGACCTCCGCTCAGACCTCACCACGAAGGCACTGGCTGAATCAGGCTGGGCCGTCATCGTCAATGAGCAGGAGGAAAGCTTCAAGATTCAGGATCTAGAAAAGAAGATCTTTACGCCAACCCGCAACCGCCTCATGTGTGAAGCATTTCTCAAAGAAGCGCAGAAAGATCCGGCAGGGGCCATCGGCAAGTCCATCGTGTTTGCCGTCAACCAGACGCATGCCACCAACCTTACGAAAATCTTCAACGAGCGACAGCCCGGCATTGCGCTGACCATTACCTCGCGCATACCCGAGGCATCGGTGCTGGCCAAAGAGTTTCGTGACGGCAAACGGTCCGAGCGTATCGCGGTCTCCGTGGACATGCTCTCCACCGGTTACAATTGCCGGGATGCCCTGAACATCGGTCTCTTTCGGCCGGTGTTTTCGCCGACGGAATATATCCAGATCAAAGGTCGAGGGACCCGCCGCTATACCTTCATGATCGGCCACACCGCCTATGAGAAGTCCTCTTTCTACCTCCTCGACTTCTGTGCGGTCGCGGAATACTTCGAGGACCAATACGACTACTCGGTCCCGTTGAAGGTTCCGCGCGAAAAGAAATCCCCCGTCGCAATGGACTCGTATACCCAGGGCGACGGGGGCAATAGCTTTGCGGCGGAAGGCCTGTTGGATTCTCCGCGAGGGGAAAAACCGCAGCGCGTAATTCCGACCTGGGAGGGAATCGACACCCTCGTGAGTCAGGAGGTTCGGATCGTTGGGCCCAATGGCGAGAAGGTCGATGTTATGACGTTCCGTGGCGGTTATGAGCGGGATATCAAGGAATTCGTTGCGCAGACGCCCGCACTGAAAGAAGCCGTGGAGGCCGAGGATGATGACGCCATCGAAACCATTCTCAACGAGCGGTTCTACCATCGCCCGGAGAACTATTACTCGCCGGACAAGCTCATTGTCTTCTATGGCGTGCCGGCGACCACCCCGGCCTTTGTTTATAATGCGCTCGGGCGCAAGCCGCTCCCCACGCGCGATGCCATCGTGACCGATACGGTTGATTCCATTGCCGCCCGCTTCAACCTCCGGTACAGCGAACAGAAGTGGGTAGACGCCACGGCGCAACTATTGGCTGAAGATCCTGCGGCACTCCGCCGCTTCATGGCAGGAGACATGACGCTGTTCACAGCGAGTCAGTTCAACCAGTTGGGCGGCGTTTCTGCGTTGGCCCGCTTTGAGGATCGAGAACAAGTGTTTGATGCCTTGCGCCAGTCCACCCTCGTCCGGCAAAGTGCATTGGGCGGCTCACAATTGTCCTCTGGCTCTCCTCAGTGAGGGGCTGGTTCCAACGGATGAGCAGATGTGTCGCATGCAGACCCTACAGTTGTTTTCCACCCTCGAAGGAAAACAAGGAAAGGGAAAGGCTTAAGTCCTGGCAATTCAATGACTTGCAAAACCGTTGTTATCCAATACACCTAATTGAGCCATGAAGGCCGAATAAAGAAGGACCTCGCACCACCCATGCGCACGCCTCCCGTACAGTCCGATTCCGTTGTCGCACAGGCTCTCGCCACGCCGACGAATTTCTTTTCCTCCGGCCTCCGGCAAAAGGTCGATCAGCTCATGAACATCCTCTGGGCCGGGGGCGTGAACAATCCGATGGATTCCATCGAGCAGATTTCCTATCTGCTGTTCCTGCGCCTGCTGACGGAGAAGGATAACGTTCTTGCGAGTCTTGATAAGAAATATGTCTGCATCTTCTCCGGCAAATGGGCCAAATATGCCTGGGGCAACTTCGTCACGCTGACTGGCGATCAGATGTTCAATGCCGTTCGCGACGCTATTGAAAAGCTGCACGAGCTGCCTGGTCTGACCGAGACCGGCAAGCTCCTCTTCAGCCGCGCAACGCTCAAGATCTACGACCGCCCAACCCTCCGCGCCGTGGTGCAAGCCATCCACGGGATGGACCTGTCTGCCCATGACGGTCACGACCTGAAGGGCGACATGTATGAGTACCTCTTGAGCAAGCTGTCGGCTTCCGGCACCAACGGCCAGTTTCGCACGCCGCGCCACATCATCGATCTGATGGTGGCGCTCGTGAATCCGCAACCGAAACACCGGATTTGCGACCCTGCCTGTGGCACTGCGGGGTTCCTCATCTCAGCGTTTACCCACATTCTTCGGCAAAGCACCAAGCCTGCTGACTTGAAGCGAGGCCTTGCAGACGGCGGTCAGCTCAAGCCCGTGCAGTGGAAGTTCCTCGAAGAGCAGGCTTTCACCGGCTTCGACAACGACGCCAACATGGTGAAGATCGCGATCTTGAATCTGTACTTGCACCAGTTGGAAAAAGCACGCGTCTCCATGCTGAACCCGCTCACCAGCGGCTTCGGCGGCGCCTATCCGGGCCAACAGTTCGACATCATCCTTGCCAACCCGCCGTTCGCCGGGAAGGTGCAGGACGAAAGCATCCTGGCCGACCTGAACTACAAGCTGAACACCCGCGCGACAGAACTGCTCTTCCTCAAATGGTTCATCGACCACCTCGCACCAGGCGGGCGGGCTGGCGTCATCGTGCCCAATGGTGTGCTTTTCGGTTCCACCAATGCGGCCACGAGCCTGCGTGAACTGCTCCTGACCGAGTGCGACCTGCAAGCTGTCATCAATCTGCCGAGCGGTGTGTTCAAACCCTATTCCGGCGTCGGCACCGCCGCGCTGATTTTTGAGAAGGGCAAGAAGACGGAAAGCGTGTGGTTTTACGATCTCACTGCTGATGGCTATAGCCTCGACGACAAGCGCACGCCGATAGAGGCGAACGACATTCCCGACGTGCTTGCCAAATGGCCGAACTGCGAAGAAGGTTCGAACAGCTACCGTGTCCCGATTGAAAAGATCCGAGAGAATGACTGGAGCCTTGCAGCAGGTCGCTATAAACCTGTCACAGTCGAAGCCGCTAATCACGACCAGCCCGCTGACATTCTCAGCGACGTGCTCAAGCTCGAAAGCGACATCATCAAGCGCGGGAACGTCCTGCTCGCTCAAATCAGCGGAAAGAAATGACACGCTGGCCGACAAAGCCGCTCGAAGAAATTGCGGAGTTGTATGGTGGGAGCACGCCATCACGCGACAGACCAGCGTTTTGGGGCGGTGACATCTATTGGGTAACTCCGACCGATTTGCCGATGCCTGATGAAGGCATCTCGGTTGTCAGTAAAACTAAAGACCGCATCACCCAAGTTGGCCTCGACAACAGTTCTGCATCGGTTGTTCCCAAAGGCACGGTTCTGTTCTCCTCACGCGCAACCATTGGCAAGGTAGCCATCGCTGACATGCCGCTGACTACCAATCAGGGATTCGCGAACTTCGTTCCACATTCCGAAGTGACTTCACGCTTTCTTGCTTACGCACTTTGGTTTCATCGAGAGGATATCGCACGACTTTCAGGTTCCACGACTTTCAAAGAGGTAAGCCGAAGCACGCTTCGCAAATATCACCTTCCCGTCCCGCCTTTGGCAGAGCAGGAACGGATCGTGAAGCTGCTGGATGAAGCGGACGAGTTGCGGAAGCTGCGCGCCCAAGCCGACCGCCGCACCGCCGACCTCATTCCCGCCCTCTTCTGCGAAATGTTCGGAGAGAATGCGAAGAAGCCACACGTCCGTGTAAAGCTGGAACAAATCGCCGAAGTTGTCTCTGGTGTTGCAAAGGGCCGGAAGTTCAACGGACGGCTGCCTGTCGAAGTTCCTTACCTTCGTGTGGCAAACGTACAGGCAGGACATCTTGACCTGTCAGAAATCAAAACGATTCAGGCGTTGCCAGAAGAAGTCGAAGAACTTGCGCTGCGGAAGGGCGACGTACTGCTCACAGAAGGCGGCGACTTCGACAAGTTGGGACGTGGGGCAATGCTGGAGCAAGACCTGCCGAACTGCATCCACCAAAATCATGTCTTTCGTGTGCGTGTTGAGCAGTCTAAGCTCGATCCGGTCTATTTTGCCAAGTTCCTTTTGACCGGCGAAGCCCGCAGGTACTTCCTCGGTTGCGCCAAGAGGACGACGAACCTCGCGAGCATCAATATGACACAATTGCGCGCCCTGCCTGTTCTGCTTCCACCGCTTTCGCTGCAAAGGGAGTTCGCCGCCCGCGTGTCTGACATCCGCGCCATGCAAGCCGAGCAAGCAGCCTCCCGCCGCCGAATGGCCGACCTCTTTCACTCCATGCTCCACCGCGCCTTCCAGGGTGAATTATGAAGATTATCCGTGATTGTTTCGGGCGCTCCGTCAGGCTGACCGATGAGCGGGTGGCGCATATCCTTCAACATCAGGAAATGGCAGGGATGGAGGCGGAGATTGAGCGGGTGCTCCAAGCCCCGGCTGAAGTGCGCCTGTCTCGCTCGGACGACACGGTGCAGTTGTTTTACGAGTTCTACGCGCAAACGCTGGTTGGTGGGAAATGGCTCTGCGTCGTGGTAAAGTGCCCGTCAGATGATGCGTTTGTAGTGACGGCCTATTTGACCGATCGACTGAAGTCAGGAGAAATCATATGGCCGAAAAAGTAAAGGTCTGGTTTGATCCGGAAGCGGACTATCTCGAAGTGCAATTCCGTGAGGCACCGGGCTTCATGCGGCCGACGGCCCATGATGCCGTCATGGAACGGGTGGACGAGGCGGGACATGTGCTCGGTTTCAGCGTGCTCGGCGTCAGCCGCTTTCGCAAAGATCATCCGCTAGAAGCGGAATTGGTGGCCGGAGAGTGATTGTCGTATAGGTACACTCTGCCCCTTCAGCGATCACCGCCGCATCTCCGCCGTTCGCGCCACCAACCTTCGATCATTAGAAGTCCTGCGAACTCCCGCCGCTATTCTAGAGCAAGCCATACCTTTTCCATCCTTGGCATCCTGTCCTTATTGCCGGCCAAGTGGCACCTAGAGGCTCAGAAAAAAGGCTACAGCATAGCCCGCGAGTTGCTATTTGGTTTGCTGTCGGTGATTACTTCAAAGACGCCATATCGATCACGAATCGAAACTTCACATCGCCTCGCAGTACTCGTTCGTAGGCTTCGTTGACCTGTTGGATCGGAATCACCTCAACATCCGACTCGATCTGATGTTGCGCGCAGAAGTCGAGCATTTTTTGCGTTTCCTTGATCCCGCCGATGAGCGAGCCGGCCAAACGCCTCCGTTTGAAAATGAGGGAGAAGGCCTCAACGGGAGTGGGCGTTTCTGGTGCACCAACGAGAATCATAGTGCCGTCCGTCTTCAGGAGGTTCAAATAGGCGTTGTAATCGTGTGGAGCCGAGACCGTGTCGAGGATGTAGTGGAAGTACCCCTGCAGCTTGGTAAAGGCCTGAGGGTCTGATGTCACGACAAAGTTTGCAGCACCCAGCCGCTTCGCGTCTTCCCGTTTCTTCTCCGATGTGCTTAATACCGTAACCTCGGTTCCCATCGCCCTGGCAATTTTCACCGCCATGTGGCCAAGCCCACCGAGGCCGACGACGGCCAGTTTGTGATAACGTCCGACACCCCATTGGCGCAGGGGTGAGTAAGTCGTGATGCCGGCGCAGAGCAGCGGGGCCGCTCCCGCCGGGGAGAGCGTCGTGGGAATTCGGAGGACATAGTTCTCGTCCACGACGATCTGGGTCGAGTAACCGCCCTGAGTAATCTGGCCGGCTCGATCCTGGCCACTGTAGGTCCAGAGTGTTCCGCGGTCGCAGTATTGCTCCAGACCTTCGCGGCAAGACGCGCACGTTCGGCAGGAATCCACGAAGCAGCCGACGCCGGCTTGATCACCAACCTTGAAGGCTGTCACCGCCGTGCCGACTTGCGCGACGGTTCCGACGATCTCGTGTCCTGGTACCATTGGGAAGAGGGAGATGCCCCACTCGTCACGGGCCTGGTGGATATCTGAGTGGCAGATACCGCAGTGCGAGATCGCGATCAAGACATCGTGCGGACCGACCTCGCGTCGTTCAAAGGAGAAGGGCTGTAAACTCTCCTTGGCGGCCATCGCCGCGTAGCTTTTAGTCGCAAGCATGGAATGTTCTCCTTCAGGAGGTAAGTAGACACTACGACCTTAGCAAGTTCAACGGGCCTTGCCAACCGCAAAGGCAGCCTATTGTTGGGGTCATCGATTACAGCGGTTCATTGGGTGACGTTAGACTGCGGGGAAAGGTGGAATTGGAGGGGGTGTACTTAGGTGCAGTCGTTCACCGTGCCGTCGTCGGTCGATTCAGGAATACTGGTGTCCGAGGTGAGTGGCGAACCGGGAATGCGGTACTGTTCTGCTGCCCATGTTCCCAAGTCCGTGACCTGACAGCGTTCAGAACAGAATGGGCGCCAGGTGTTTCCTTCCCATGTGGTTGGCTGGCGACAGGTTGGGCACAGCATAAAAATTGTTTAGCGCTGAGGGGCTTGCTGGGTTTTCTCGATCTTGGCCCAGGCATCCTTGAGAGAGACGGTCCGGTTGAAAATGAGTGTCTCGGATGAGGAATCGGGGTCCACGCAAAAGTATCCCTGCCGTTCGAATTGGAAACGGGACCCGGGTGCAGCTGACCGGAGGCTTGGCTCAACCACACAGCCGCTGAGGAGTTCAAGCGACTGAGGGTTCAAGGATTGAGTCCAGTCCTGATCAGCCGGAAGCTTAGCCTGGTCAGGAAGAAAAAGCGGATGATAGAGCCGGATGTCTGCCTTAGCTGCATGTGACGCAGACACCCAATGAATAGTGGCTTTCACCTTGCGCTGTTCCTGCGACGATCCGCTTCTGGTCTCCGCATCGTAAGTGCAGTGCAGCTCGGTGACTGCACCGGTCTGAGGGTCCTTGGTCGCGCTCACACACTTGATGATGTATCCATAGCGCAGCCGGACCTCGCGGCCAGGTGCCAAGCGGTAGAACTGTTTTGGTGGATCCTCACGGAAATCGTCTTGTTCGATGTAGAGCGTCCGTGAGAAGGGAACCTTCCGAGTTCCAGCGGCAGCATCTTCAGGGTTATTCACAGCATCAAGTTCTTCAACAACGCCTTCCGGATAGTTGTCGATCACCACTTTTAACGGTCGGAGCACCGCCATCACGCGTGGTGACCGTTTGTTCAAGTCCTCTCGGACGAAGTGTTCGAGCAGCTGCATCTCGACGATGGCGTCCCGCTTGGACACACCAATGTGCTCGCAAAAGGCCCGGATCGCTTCAGGCGTCACGCCTCGTCGGCGGAGGCCTTTCAGGGTGGGGAGGCGCGGATCATCCCAGCCGGTCACGAGTTGCTTCTGGACCAATTCGAGCAGCTTCCGCTTGCTCATCACCGTGGAGGTGAGATTCAGTCTGGCGAATTCGATCTGCTGTGGACGATGGAGAGCATTGGTTTCAGCAATGACCCAATCGTATAAGGGGCGGTGGTCTTCAAATTCGAGGGTGCAAAGGGAATGGGTGATGCCCTCGATGGCGTCGGACAACGGGTGCGCGAAATCATACGCGGGATAGATGCCCCACGCGGTGCCGGTCCGATAATGCGTGGCATGTCGGATGCGATACAGAATCGGGTCCCGTAGATTAATGTTGGGCGAGCCCATATCGATCTTTGCGCGTAAGACATGCACCCCGTCGGCAAACTCTCCCGCTCGCATGCGCGCGAACAGATCCAGGTTGTCTTCGATGGACCGAGTTCGAAAGGGACTCTCGCGTCCTGGTTCGGTCAGGGTGCCGCGGTACACACGGATTTCATCGGCCGTGTGACTATCAACGTAGGCCTTCCCTTTCCTGATCAAGGTCACGGCGAACGCATAGAGTTGGTCGAAATAGTCCGAGGCGTAGAACATCTTGTCATGCCAATCAACTCCCAACCATCGGACATCTTCCTGAATAGCTTGGACATATTCAGGGTCTTCAGTCGTTGGATTGGTGTCGTCGAATCTCAGGTGGCACATCCCGCCGGGGGTGTCCTGTGCAATCCCGAAATTGAGGGCGATGGATTTGGCATGCCCGATATGGAGGTACCCATTGGGTTCAGGGGGAAATCGCGTGACGACCCGTCCACCGTGTTTACCGGCGGCACGATCGATCGCCACAAGATCCCGAATGAAATTCGATGAATGAGAAGACTCTGGTGTGCTCATGAAGTCTTGAGAGAACGGTTCAGCCTGGTCATTGTCAGTCAATTCCAGAAAGGAGTTCTACCATAGACGGGTCGACGGGAGGAATGGGGGGACGGCTAAGCAGAAGGTTCTGGGGTAGAGCGGTCTGACGCCTGCATGACATGGAAGTCCTTTTGGGCGATGAGATGCCCATCCATTCGCAAGCGGAATTCATACCGACCCGGTGCGGGAAAGATTAATAGCGGAATGTTGATCCCGAAGTCAGAAATCTGAAGGCGATCGCTGATCTCGATGTTGGGAAGCGCGGCCCGGCAGATGAGTTGTTCGGAGTTGAGGTAGGTCAACTCAATGTCAAAATGGTACAGGCCTTCCGCATCGGTGAGGCAGAAATAGAGGCCCATTTGCTGATGCTGGAAGGGGAAGGCAGCTGTCTGCAGATGTGTGAAGATTCCGATCAAGCTTTTCTTTTTCGTGAAGCTGTCTTCGATGACTTGATCGCAGACGAGAAATGCTTGGACGGTGGGTGTGGGGATATCGGCCATAGGGACATTCTATGAAAAACGTGAGGAAGGGTACAACGGTTCCCACTTTTCCGCACAAATAGGCAGAAGGACGTTGTGTCCAAGGGGAGGGCTGGAAGCATGAAGGGTACGTATGAGTCGATGAGGTGAGTGGATGACAAATGCAATCAACCGAGGACAGCTGGGCCACCTTGGGCTTCGATGATTTCCTGAAACAGGGTTGTCTGGGAGCCGATCCGGCAGTAGTGAGAGGTGATTTCAACCGGTATGCCCTTATGCGAGTGCAACCTTCCGCAGATGAGGTCGACTCTGGAGTCCGATGCCATTCGTGCCTCGAACACGAGGTGGCCAGATTGTAAATCTCTCAGACGAACAGAGGGCATGTCGGACGGCGACAGACCTTGTCCGAGCCGGACATCGACGGCGAACTGTCCGCGGTCATTCAACGTGAGGATGTTTCGACGTAGGTGCGCGATGCGGGTGCCGTGCTCGTTATACAGATCGAGCGTGGCGAGAAGTAGGCCTTGCTCTGACTTGGCTTCAATGACGAGTTGCTCTTTCCCATGAATCGTGACCACACCGTTGGTGCGACGAAAAATGTTGGATCCGATCCGCAGTTCGAGTCCTGGCCTGGAGAGTACTCCCGCCGGTGCCGTACGACCAAAGGATTCGGTCCTGCGGAACGCCGCCGGATCATCCATGTGAGCCTCAAGTCACAGTTATTCCAGGTCCTGTGGAGCTTCGCAGACCCCACAGGGAGTGTTACGAAAACATTCGGGAGGCTAGGCTTTTTGCGTAGCTCTGTCAAGGGTATGCGACGCGAGGACAGGGGCATATTATGGCCATGTGCAGTAGGCCCGAATGGACGCTCTCAAAAGCTCTTGCTCAACGAGTGGCGCTTCGTTGCAAACAGAAAACCGCTTATGCTACGGTTCAGCGTTCGGACAGTTCCCGGATGGTCCCATCGTCTAGCCTGGCCTAGGACGGAGCCCTCTCAAGGCTTAAACACGGGTTCGAATCCCGTTGGGACCACCACACTTTCTCTCGTCGTTCCAAAGAGTTAGCGACTCTCACATTTTCCTCCAGTTCTTCGATCGGACTTCCATAGGACAATTCATAGGACAAAAGGGCGTTGTGAAGGAGTGAAACAGCGGCACGGAGCTGTTGATCCCAGCCATATCCGCCATGCGAATAGGCTGCAGTCATAGATTCACCCCCGAGTTGATCCTGTCCCATTCCCCGCAGTCGATGCCCAAGCAATGCCGCTCGCACTTCGAGTGGAACACCAAGATTCTGAAGCCAGGTGGCGAAGGTATGGCGGAGATCGTGGAAGTGGAGGTCGATCACCTTCGCTTCCACCACTAAACGCTTCCAGAAGACGCTAAAGGCGGCTGGAGTCCATCGTCTGAAGATTCTCCCGTCCACATGGGCGATCTCCCCGCGTAGGGCCGCGTGGGCGGCAGGAGTGAGGGGAATTTCACGGGGTGTCTGCTTCAATCGGCTCCGAGCGGGCGGGAGGATCAACCACCAGCCGTCATCTCGCTTCCGCATCCAGGTTCGATCGATCTCTAAGATTTTGGCTTCTCGGAGTCCAGTGTTGAGAGCAACGGTTACGATTCGCCAGAGTTCTGCTGGGTCGTATTGGTTGGCCTGCATCACCTTGGCTCGGCGCTCCTCCGCCTTCAGCTTGATCGCCTTGAGCTCTTCCGTCGTGGCGACACGCTCGCGGGTAGCAACATCGGGGAGTTCGACCCGCTTCAGGCGGTTCTTATCCAGCTTATCGAAATCGACGGCCAAGTTCAGAATCCGCATAAGCACGTTCCACTCACGCCGAATTGTCCAGTGTGCCGCCTTCTCCCCAAGACGGGCCGTAATATAGGCCAGACCATCCTCCGCCGTCAGGGAGTCCAGCGGACGTTCGCCGAAGCGGGGGAGTAAGTGAGTCTCAATGATAGATTGCGGCCTAGCCAGGTCAAACCGCTTCTTCACCCGGATCGTTTGCCAGTACAGGGGGAGGAAGTCTTTGAAGAAGGGGGAGACTTGGCGTGGAGTAATTTGCTGCTCGTTCCGCTGTATTTTGGCCATCATGGCGATGGCGGCTTCCTCCGCCTGCTCTTTGGTCAGGTCGTAGCCCAGCAGCGGACGATATCGAACCCCTTTCCAACGGAAATACAGATCAAAGGCTAGGCCCTTCTTTGAAGGTCTCGTATTGATCGTATAAGCCATGCTGCACTCTTAGCGATAGCGGGGATTGCGATGGTAGACACCCGGCCCATGAATGTCCAGAGTGTCGATTACGGGAATCGAGGAGACATGAATGGGATTGTCGCTTGCATCTGGGTATTGGTGGTGAGGAGCACCAGCCAGGACAGTTATGGATGCAGGCTCAATGCGACCGGTCTTGACCCACACTTCTAGTTCATCCTGATCGAACAACAGCGCACGCGATCCGGGGCGACGGTAACGAGGAATATCCTTCCGTTGGTACAGAGAAGATTTTGACATTCGAAGAAACTGCGCGGCTTCTTGAAGATTCATCGGTCTCATGCGCAACGCTCGATCTCAATCCTTGTCGAAGTGGGTACAGATCCACTCTCGCACCTCTAGAACCTTTGGCGATTCTTCGCCTTCACTGATCACCCGCTCATGCGCCTCATCGAGCTTGGGCACCTACCTCCATCCCTTCACGAAGCCCCCGCCGTGGCGTCGAGGCTGATTGTATTGTTTGACGAAATCTGCTTGTTTTGGCTTGTCTGGTGCTGGTTCTTGCGGGGAGACGACAGCTGGCGCAGGCGCAGCCGGTGCTGCTTCATCACCGAGCTCAATCTGCCTCGGCTGCTTCATTTTCTCCGCCAATTTCTCGAAATTCGGATTGAGGAGCGACATGGCCGCCAAGTTATAGACTTTCAAATCCAACGCTTCGTTACGGGCGCGAATTTTCACGTAGTGGTATCCTTTTTCCACGCCTTTGTCGTAGATCTTCCGCTTTTCCTCGGCGGCCAGCTGGCGAAAGTGCTCCCGATCGTAATCATCCGAGACGGGAAAATGGATGGACACGGCGCCATCTTCCTTCGGCATGAGTCTGCCGAAGATCGTATCCTTCGCGGCGGTGGTGCCCACATGGTACAGGTGGACCGACGCCCCTTTCGGCTTGGTGGGCCTGGGTGGAACGAGTGGCGCGCCGGACTGGTTGCTGCCTTTGATCGCGTAGCACCGGCCGCGATACTTCCGCACGTACCAGTAGGCTTGCTTCGTGTGGTGTCCGCCGGTGTCGACGACGACACACTCCACGCGCAAGGCGATCCCGCAGGCATGCATCCATTTGCGCTGCAGCCAATCGGTCAGATCCTTCCACACCATTGGCTGCGCCGGACTGCCAGGAAAGACATGCTTGGCGATGCTCCAGTTTTCTTCATCGAGCCCCCAGCCATCGATTTCCGCCTCGATCCGGTTGTCTTGCAGGTCGACGGCGGCCGTGAGCACGAGCACGCCCATCGGGCAGGGCGCCTCGTACAGCTCACGCCGTTTATAGAGCTCGTCTTCATCGGCCTTCTCACCCTTTTCCTCCCAAGTCTGCGCCAGAATGGTATTGATAAAATATTTAAGCTTTCTGACATCTCCTCGCTTCGCCTCCTCGTTCGCCACAAGCCACTTTTCAGCAAGCACACGCCAGGAGAGCGTCCAGCCGTAGGGCTGGTAAAGCGCGTTGATATGAAAGCTCCGCACCGGATTCTCTGGGTCCTCGTGCATCCACTTTCCGCGCGCGAGCATGTCCCCTTTGTGATACTCCGGGATGAGCACTTGGCAGGACTCGCACTGATAGGCCGCCCGGTCAGGAACATGGATACCGTCGAATGTGAATACTATCTGTCCCCACTGGAGATGCTGGAAATGGTTGCAGAATGGACATGGCACATGGTAGCGCCCACGGCTCCCAGCTTTGTAATCTGGCTCGATTCTGCTCGTTTGGGCCTCCAACGGTGTGGAGAGCTTGAATATCTTTCGATTTGGAAAGCTGACGGTGCGGTTTTCTGCGAGATCTGCAGGATGGCCTTCGCCGTTAACATCCTTGGGGCACCCATCGACCTCATCAATCATGACATAGCGAGCACTCGTACTACGCATACCAACGGCACTGTTACAGCCGATGAAGTTGACGAATCCACCTTTAAATTCCTTTGTAAACGTATTATTCCCACTGTCTCGCGAGCGTGGATCTTTGACGCGATCCTTTAAGCACGCGGTCAACTCGATCATATGACTAACTTTTTCCTTCGACAGTTTTTTCGCAAGATCTTTAGTCGGCTCAAACACGAGCATGGCCCCAGGAGCACGGTGAATGATGTAACCAATCCAGTTTACCCCGACCTGCGTTCCTCCTATTTGTACACATTTCATCAAGACCACAAACTGGCAGTCGTGTGAAGGCGACAAACACTCCATGATTTCTCTCAGGAAGGGCGTTCGTTCAGTTCGCCAACGTCCTGGCTCGGCCACGAGCGATGGGAGTTCGACGTGCGCATCAGACCATGCATCGACGGTCTCGTCAGGATCTGGCAGAAACCCTTCGTTCGCGGCGCGTGTATAGCACGCAGTATCGATGCATCGCGTCATGATGTCGTCATTGATGGAGGCGCTCATGCGACCTCCTTCCACGGATCGACTCCGACGGCGATGGATTCCATAGCCTGCCGGATCTCTAGCAACAGCTTCTTTTTGACTTTTATAGGATCAGTCTCGGTGGCTAATTCATTATGGATGCGATTGACGAGATTGAGCATCTTGTCTCGCGCAACCCTCCACTTCCTGAATGCCTCCTCCTCAACTTTATCCTTTCGCACCAACTGCCCGACAAGTTCCAAATATTCGAGCTCGGCGAGTTTCGCCTTATAGTGGCGCTCGCGAGCCTGTGCTTCTGAGAACGATCCGAAATTGGGGTCATTCCTGTCGGCACCATTCGGCGACACTTTGTCAGGAGCGGTCTCTTCTCCGGCTTGCCCGTAGATCGGGTGCGAAAGTGGCATCCGGTCCGCATGACGCGCCGCTTTACGCCGGAGGTCCGCGTCCGTGAAGTCAAACGGCTCCATGTAATCAATCCCAACTCGACGGAGCGCCTCAGAAGCCGAGGCAAGCGAAATCCCGGCATGCTTCGCGTATTGTGTGAGATAGCCGGGTCTGGCCCGCTTTTTTCCCATGGTCACATCAACCTCAAGTCATCGGCCTCTTTGTCAGGATGCCAATATTTTCCAGCATCATTAGAAATAGATTAGCTTCCAGAATGGGCGTTAGAGCGTTCCGCGATGAAAACATGACCAATAGGAACCCATTGTTGAATGAAGATTAGAAATACCTGTCATTCTACAATTGGCCCAGGAGCTCGTTGTTGATGAATCCTGATGGATACTATTCCCCGCCCCTCGATCGTTTCCCTACAGCCTGATTAGCTTCATTAACTAAGGCTATTTTCAGAACCTGAGACTAGCGATTTTGTGCGTAGTCGCTTACCCGCATTACTCAGGTGTGAAAAAGGGACCCGAACTTTTCCTTTTGAAGAAAGGGAAATACTTTTCCGCCGATGATCTTCTCTGCATTCTTGACCGACATACCCACCGTCTCAGCCGCCGCCTTGTTGGTGAGTCCATCACGCTTCAGTCGTAGTAGCGTTTCCGCTCTCGTCCGTCTGAGGATGGACAGTGGACTCAACGGACGTATCTTGCGCGGACCAATCCCCGGATAGGTCTCTCGGGGCTCGGGCTTACAGTCTGTGGCTGGAGTTGCCTTGAGATGACTGGGCCGCAGACAGCGCGGATTGAAACAGGTGCATCCCACCAGCTCACACGACCGATCGGTGAGATCGGGATGCAGCCCTCCGCATAGAGGGCCAATGAGAAGCATCCACTGGAGACGCCTCAGCGAGACTGAGGTCGTGTGACGATGAGCGGAACGATGAGGTAGCCCAGCACTGGACACAGCCCCTTTCCATTCCCAGCACGCTCCATGCGACAGGTTCATCGTGATGAACGGGAGCAGACTTGAGAGAGAAGGAGCGGACGAGATGTCATGATTATGCGGTGACATGGCTCCTCTTACCCTTGCGTGAGGAATGGTCGCGCACTATCTTGATCGTATTCCAGATAACGAAGATCGATGCCTTCAAACACGCTCAGCTTGTGGTGATGGCATCGCCAGCGGAATCGATCGCCAACCAAGACCGGTGCCTTTCCTCGACACTCCATGCAAATGAGCTTTAGAAGCCCTCTATATTCTGACAATGGTATTTCTCCATCCTTGAAACATCACCGGCGGTGGGCGGGAGACCGGCATGACAGGCCGGCGGGGGCACCCATTCCGCCACTTGCCCCCCTTAGGCCATACTCACGACCAGCTCAGCTCGTCCCGCCAACACGGATTCGAATGACTCGCGATAGGGAAGTTCACTCGGCACTTGATACAAACCGCCTTGTTCAGTGGGCGAGATCACGCGCATGCCTGCGTCACTGGCAATGTGAAAACCTCGTCCAACATGCAGTGTAAAGACTGCTTTCTCACGGAAGAAGTACTCCAACAGCGCACAGCCACGCTCGACATCGCTGCAAGCTAGCGCCAGCAGTTGACCCAAGAGACTTCGTCGCCATTGATAGGTCTGCTCCGACTCGTCATTCCACCGGCTGAATAAACGCCGTTTGCCATAGCGTGCTTCGAGCAGGTCTATCGCCTGCTTCCGGAGCGTGCTTACGGCCATGGCAGTCGCTTCAGCGGCTCGCTTTCGTCGCTCGCGAGTCTCCTCTAAAACACGGGAGAGAACTTCGCACTGTATCCGCTGGGCCTCCAATTCTTGCTGTCGTGCGCTGATCATTGTCACCGAGGCGTGAGGATCATCCAGCAACGCGTCGATGGCCTGCACACCTTCCGCGCGTATCTTTTGATGCAGAGCAACATGTCGAGATCTCGACTGCCCCAAATCGGTTGTGATCCGTCGCTCCAGACTCACGAAATCTTTTTCGATCTTGACCATTGAGCGGAACTCCTCTATGGCCTCACCTAACTCATCACGGCTATTTGTCGTCTCCATACGGCTCTCCCTGGTTAATGGTCTGATCACGCTCCCGTCACAAACAGCACTCGTCGGCGAGCGATCTCCTCGAATGCCTCTTGCTCATTCAGTCGACCTGGGACTGTGATCAGTTCACCCACGCCGAGACCTTCCTTGCCTTTGCTAGTGACAGGAACGAAACCGCTCACCACTTTCACGTGAAACGGCTCTTGCCGAAAGAACACGACGAGCGCGTGCAGCAAGTGGCTCTCTGTCAAATCGGCTGACAAACCTCTGAACAACAAAAAATTAAACACACGCGCGCGCCACTGTTTCGTATATCGTTCCGGCGAATTCGGATCCGGATCCATCCAACTCACATGACCGCGTCGTCCGTAAAGGCCGACATCGTCCTCAATAAATCGTTGGTCAAAGAGCCGGGAGAGATTGTCTCGCAGCTGCTTCTGCTGCTCTTGAAGCTCATCCCGGAGTTGGGTGAGCGTTTCCTGGGCCAGGCAAAACGCCTCGCGCTGTTCATCCAGCGCGTGAAGGAGCTTGGTCGTCCTCTCCTTCGCGGCAGCGAGTTGGTCTTTGAGTGCAGGCAGCTCACCCGCCTTGGCGGCACCAAGCAAGACTTGCTTATGGAATGCCTTCAGTCTGTTTTCGAGTTGGTCGACCTGTTGGTTCGCCTTCTGTGCATCGGCTTCGCTGACGCTCAGGTCACGGTGTCCCGAGCTCACGACTTCACGAAGTCTGGCTACCTCCTGCCGTTTGGTTATGTGTGTCTCCAGCGTACTGAGCGTCGCCTGCTCATCCACCCTAGGTTCTGCAATGGCTGTCATACTGTTTTCCTCCTCTGGTTGTGAAACATGAACTAAGCTCTCCCTTTCCTGCTCATCCATCGTTAACAACACGCCCCCTAAAGGGGGGCGTTGTTAATTAACGATCCATCGTCAACGGTCTCCGTCAACAAGAGTTCTGTTGAAAAACCAGGAGTTATGCCACTTGTTCACGGTGTTGACGGTTGTTAACGCAAAACCACTGTTAACGGTGAGTGTTAACGATGCCAGGGCGTGGGGGGTGTTCACGATCATCGTCAACACATGGCCCAAGGTAGAACAAAGACTTAGCTCGCCTGTTAACAGTGTTGACGGTAGTGTTAACGGTTCAGTACACACCATTTGGTCTCCCGTCCTTCCCCCATGCTGTTCCATTTAAGTTTGTTATGCCGAGACAGCGTCGTTTTGACCGTGCCCAGCGAGAGCTCAAGCTCTTCGGCAATGTCCTTGGCCGCATAGAGATTGCCGTCCTTCTCTAGAAAATCCCGAATACGGCTGGCGACCGGAAGCCCCTTCGCGAGCTCAACGGTCCGGCTGAGATCACAGGATTCATACGACATGGCTGTATTGCTTGAGTTCTGGCGCACGCGCAATCCGATGGGCGCATGCAGCCTGCTCAGGTTCGACTTGCGATTGAAGAGCCCCAGCACGGACTCATCGGCGCCGACTTCTTGTTCCTTCTTCAGCTCCCAGGTAGACCGTGCAAAATTTTTATAAAACACACTTCCAAAAATTCCAGCCTCTTGCTGCTGCTCGTTCGTCTTCGGAATATGGGCGAGCACTAGGGCACCACGGTTCAGCATCCGCAGAGCTCGGAAGGCTTTCGTCGCCGCCTCGGCACTCGCATCACCACAGGTCGCAGCAGCCAAGCTATCGAGGATAATGAACTCGATGTGCTCGAGCTGAACAAGTCGCATCAGGGTCGGTAAGATGTTCCAGATGGGCTCGTGGTGCGCTTGATAGATGAGCTCCGCCGCCTTCAAGGTTGGATGGCATTCGGCAATAGCTCTGCGTCGTCGCGCATGCACGTCGAGAGTGTCTTCGTAATCAAGAAAGAGCACTCGACCACGCACGGCACCCAGACCAGCCACTGATGCACCAGTCGCAACCAGCATGCCGATAAAGAGGGCGAGCGAACTCTTCCCAAGGCCGCCATCGCCATACAGGATGGAGACCTTCCGCGGATGCACGAGCGGATTGACCTGATAGCTGAGATCTTCGACGGGTGTGTCGGCATTGAGTCTGTGAGGTGGCTCACCTTCTCGATATCGGCGCAGCACGAGGACCGCGGTAGCTTCAATCAAGAGGGTCCACTCAGAGAGTTTGGAATTCCGATCGACCTCCTGCACCTTCTTGGCGAGGCGGCTCTTGTCTCCATTGAGGTTCACCCGGTGGCCTTCACAGAGCACCTCACCGCCATTCATCACTGTAAATTCTGCATAGATCCCGGAAGACTGGCGGGTGATATATTCAACGAGAAACCGCACCCGCTGTTCTGGCCATAGCAGCGAGTAGCCGTTGCCAAGGTCCGCAATGTCAGGCGCGGGGTGGGACATTGAGGCCTCCACGTTGGGATGAGCTAATCGGGGCGGGTTTCGTCATCGTTTGACGAAGGGCGCATATTTCTGACTTGAGCTCCTGCAACTCGGCCCGGAGTTCTTCGAGCTCGACTTGGGCATCGGAATCTGTACTCGACAGCCGACAGCCATTGCGATAGTAGGCCGTGAATTCCCGATCACATAGGGAGTTGATATAGGCAAGCGATGGGCGCCGAGGATGCCGTCGCGACCGAAAGCCTGTCCGGTAAGGATGATGGCGCGTCTCGGAGACGAAGGTGTCTCCCATTGGGTAATCGAAGATATCGTCGTGCTGATCGTCCGGGCTCATCAGGTCCGAATCCTTCGTTTCTCGCGTCGACGACGGAACCCTTCGACCGTGTCTGACGTAAACAGACGAATGCCGTTAATGGTGCGATCCGCTGGTAGCTGCCCAGCTCGTTCTAACTGACGCACCCTCTCGGAAGAGATACCGAGATATCTGCCAGCTTCGCCGGTGGTAAATAAGGTGATGTTGCTCTTCATAGGACATGTTT
>SWDI01000001.1:365821-415428 GCA_005116955.1 Nitrospira sp.
AATACTCAAAATGTAGAAAAACATATTTTCTACACTGGTGTAATTACCTAATCTATAAGAAGCGGCTATTACGAGGAAATGGCGGAAAGGACATCACGTGTAGCAGCTATACGCAGCTGGCATGCTTTTTCTAAACCGAGAAACACAGGTGGGAGAACAGCGCTGGGGCATTCGGTTCTCATGAGGCCAAACTTTTTCAGTTGTTCCTCGTCGTCTGCCAATAACTTCTTAAGAATCTTGATCGCTTGAAATCGGTCATCTCTTGAGTACTTAGCCATCCACATCCAATCATTTCTGGTGAAACGACCCATAGGTTTCTGCTGTAAGCGTATCCGCTTTACATAGTCTCTCACGACTTTTTCAGTCATGTGGAGACCAGCGCCTACTAAATACCCGTCTTTCTTCAGCTCTTCCTTAAACAGCTGGATGGCTCTGCCTTGAGTTACAGGGGTTTTGAGCTTTCGTATCCGATTAGCTACTCTATCGGACACGTTGAAAAGCATTTCCCTCCGTATGGCCGGCACGCCTCTCCCCCGGTAAGACATTGGGTAGCGGCTTCGGAGTTTCTCTACCAGATCGGCGACCGCGCGCTGCTCGTCCCATGGACCATACTGGTTAAGATCAAGGTCCTGAGGCTCAAGTCTACGTGCCTTGCGCTTTGGAAGGGGCGAAGAGGAGCGGCTAGGGCTTGTACTACTTTTAGGCATATTCCCTCCTCGTGGGGCCTCGCGGGGGAAAGGAAGGGCCGGAGCCGCGAGGAGGCTCCATCACGCCGGGGATCAGCCGGCGCTTAGCCCTTCCGGATGTTTCAGTGTTTCATCGCTTTTGCAATTTCACTCACCTCAGCCGACGAGATTCGACCCGCCACGATTTCCTTGATGACCATGGGCAATATAGCCGCCCTTTGACGACGGGGCATTCCCCCAACAACATCTAAATAGTCAGCAGGAGCGGGCCTTTCTTGCACGTCTTCTTCATGGTCAGATTTCATGATTTTACTCTTTTGTTGCATTCAAGCAACTGCCGGCAGAGCAGGATAACGGCTTTGGTATGCATCACATAAAGACTAAGATGGACGCCGTTGTGACTGTTCTCTCCTAGTGATTCGTACGCATTCCGTTCAATGACTTTCTGCACGATCGCAAGGTTCAATTCCAATGCGCTCAACGCTTGCTCGAAACTTTTCACGTCATTTTCATCGATGATGGTCCGAACTTTCGTTTGATCGGTCATGATGGGTTTCCCTTCTGTCTATGGCGCGAGTCTGGTTGCTGCGAACGATCAGTCAGACTCTCGACCTTCGCTCTCACCGTGAGCACAGCTCGTCTTCCACGATGGGATAATGACCCGCCCGGAATCCAAAGCAGCGTTTCGGAAATTGATACCGACCAAGATCGCCGCTCGCTGAGGAGAGGGCATCGGCCACTTCATCGAGCAGATGGTCGAGGAACAATAACCCTTTGTGCTTGGTGGGAAAGGGACCAAATCGCCGAGTCCGCAACCCCGTGATCTGGACTCGGATGAACCACACCTCTCGTCCCCATTGGTCTCGACTCCGTTGAAACCACTCCTCACGCGGCGGCATTTCCACGATCTGGATCCGTTCACGTTTCTTGCGTGGGGCCACTGGTTTCTCAGTATCGATCAGTGCGGCTTTCATAGTGCTCCCTCCTGTTTGCGTGTAGTGTTTCGATCAGCGAGATTGGAAATGTCGAAGATATTCCGGATGAACCTCTCATCATCCTTCTCGTCCGACCGTTTTGGCTGAAATTCTGTTGGCACGTGGTCCATGCACTCTATTCACACATCTCCACAGCCCAGATTCCCGATTCCTGATTAGTGATTCCCGATTTATGATTCCAGATTAAAGATAGAAGATTTAAGAGTTCTTACGCTGGTCTGAACGCTCGTCGAACGAGTGTTCAGACCACCATTCGAGCCACCTCCTGACGGTCGTTCGACACCGGTCTGAATTCTCGTTCCAACAAGGCTGGGAACCCTTGTGCGTACGGGGATAATCCAGTCCTCAAACAGTGGACCCTGGCGAGCGCTAAAAAATCAGTTAACAACTCCAGGTTTTCCGGAAGATTTCGGACCCGTGCGATCACCGCCTTTTGGACATTCTTGCTGTCTGGCTGCTGATACCGGAGCGCGTTTCGTATGAGGAGCAGATTCGTCTTCTCATCGAATCGAATGAACCCTTCCCCCTCCAGCTTCACAAGCATGTCCTTGACCCGCCTGAGCGGCCAGCCAATATCTGCCGCGATATACTGAGGCGGTAGCACAAAGTAGCCCTCCAGCGTTCGGTGTTTCGTCGTCAAGAGGTACAACGCAAGGAGCTTCTGCGAATCTGGCCAGGTGGCCACCTTCTCATCAGACCAAAAGTGACAGGCCACTCGGAAATACCTCGGCACATCGGGCCGCGTTGGCTTATTCGTCTCAGTATTGTCCAGCATCGAGACCTCTCTTCGTGCCCTTAGTTTGCTACCCTGCGGCTCAAGGCACGACCCGTAGTTCGGGCACGGGGCGTCAGTCGCGGAGCTAGCGCGTCAGAGTTGTTAAATAATTCACGCGTGAGGCCAACATAGCCTGCCAAGTGGCTCCCATCCTCCAACTCGCTCCTAAGATCGTCAACAGCGAGTCGCACCAGGCCCGCATCGATGTGTGGCTGGGTTTCCGCAGCCATAGAAAGCAGGTCCAACCGCTTCAGGCAGTTGTTGAGAATATGAATGGCAAGGGCGCCATCCTCTGCAAACTTTTTCAGGCCGAATAGGTTCTGGTCCGTCACGTCACTGATCCGTCCATCTCGATTGCGATAGAGAACCTTGGCCTGCATCGACAGCAGTGGCTCCGTTTTCTTAGTTGCGATAGTCGTCTTGGGTTTCACACGTCCTCCTAGGCAAAGGTTCACGGCAAGGCGTTGTGCGAGAGACACACCACGCTCACGATCGCAGTTCCTTCCGATGTTTGAATTCCCTCTCAAGTAGATTGCGGATAAACCCACTGGCTGATGTTCCCTCCTTTCGTAAGGCATCCAATTGGACTTTGATTCGCACCGGCACGCTGATCAGTATCTTCACCATCGCCATAGCCTCACCTCCAATGGCTATAAATATAGATTTCTATATACTCATATGTCAAGACATATGATTGACTATATCGATCGTGGCCAGTACAGTACCGAAACAGCATGGCGACGAAGGGCAGTAACTCAACGGGAAAGCGAAGGAAAGTGTTCGGCCTGAGCCTCGATCGGCAGCTCATGCTCGACGTCCAGCACCTAGCCCTCGATCAAGACCGCTACGTCAACGAGGTGATTGAAGAAGCGGCAAGGGATCTGCTGAAGAAGTACCGGGATAAACGTACCTAGCGGACCATCAGCTTAAAGACTGATAGCGATCAGGTGTACCGTACGAAGCGTACCTAAATGACCTTCAGCTACTAGGCTGAAGACAAAATCAACCATCAGCTTTCAATCTGATAGCAATCCCAAAGGAGATCACATGAAAAAGACAGCTGCAAAAAAGGGCAGCGCGGTTGGAAAGAAACTGTCTCAAAAAGGTAAGGCGCTAAAGGGCAAGGCCAGCGCCACTGCTCGCAAATTGACCAAATCGGCTACAAGCGCTGCCTCCAAAGCCAGCCAAGGCCTTAAGGCAAAAGTGAAGAAGACGAAACAGAGTGCTTCCGTTCGTAAGGCAGGGAAGCTCGGACGCGCCGTCGGTACATTGGTGGGGCGGGCAATCAATACCGCCGAAAACCTGATCACAGGCGTCATTAAAAAGTAGGGGAGAAAGACCTTTCCCCCTGTGACGACAACAAGTACCGCGAGAAGAGGAAGTAGGGACCCTCAGCTTTTAGGCTGACAAGCATCAGGTCGGCACATGCCGAGTGCCTTGAGTGCGATCTATCATCAAGTCCCAATACGAAGGATTACGAGGTACACGATGAAAATCCCGATCACCTGGGCCCGGCTCAGCACCCACAGCATGGTTGCCTTCCTCGTCATCGCCTTTACTCTTAGCTGTACACGCCTGACGCCACAAGAACGAGACCACTATGCATCCCGTGTCTATGATATCCCCCATGAACGTATATTCGAGGCTGTGAAGGCGAGGGTGACTCAATACCCGATGGGTCTGCAAGAAGCCGATCCACAGAAAGGCCTTGTGATAAGTCGGATTGGTGGGACCACGCCGGGGATCGGAGCGACCGTCGGCTATCAAATCACGGTCATGGTCACAGCGGAAGGCCAGCGGACGAGAGTGGTCCCAAGCTGGCAGATGAATATTTCTTCTGAACCAACAAAGACGCACCTACTCCCTGTCACGATTGATGATCGGCCACTGCTCTATTGGGAGTTCTTTGATCCGCTCGATGAGCAGCTGCAAAAAGTGCAGTAGTGACGGGAGCCTCACCAGGTTCAGCAAGAACTCTGCTTTGTTCACACTATTGAGAAACTTCGAGCGACGATCCTTATGTGCGGCCGCTATTCCCAAACTGCTACTCCTGCGGTGATCGCTGAACAGTTCGCCGTGAGTGATCCGCCACTTTTTACACCGCGCTACAACATCGCTCCATCGCAATCCGTCACCACGATCTGGGCTGACCCAGAAACCTCCGTTCGTCAGCTGGTTTTCCTACGGTGGGGCCTGATTCCTTCTTGGGCTAGGGATGCCAAGATTGGCGCCCAATGCATCAACGCCAAAGCGGAAACCGTAGCCGAGAAGCCCGCCTTTCGTTCAGCATTCAAGAAACGCCGTTGCCTTGTCGTTGCCACAGGGTTTTACGAATGGCAGGTCCAGGGGAAACGAAAACAACCTATGTGGATCGGCTTGAAGTCGAAGGCCCCTTTTGCATTGGCTGGCCTGTGGGAGCACTGGCAGCCCGCCGAAGGAGAACCAGCAGACACGTGCACGATCATCACCACCGAACCGAATGAGTTGATGAAGCCGATCCATACCAGGATGCCCGTGATTCTGCCTCCCTCCGCATATGACGTCTGGCTCGATCCCTCGTACCAGCAAGTTGATCCACTCAAGGCGCTACTCCGGTCCTATCCGAGCGAAGAACTGATGGCCTACCCGATCAGCACTCTTGTCAACAATCCCCGCAACGATGCCCCGCAGGTCCTTGAGGCTGTCTCCGTGTAAGTGCTAGGCTACCGGCTCATGCACGTCGACGCGATTTACGCCCCTGATCTTTCGACTCCCTATAAGCTACCGGTCTTCATTGGGCGGCTTCCCGCTGGTTTCCCTTCACCAGCCGACGACTACATCGAGGGAAAACTCGATCTGAACCGGCACCTCATCAAACACCCTGCCGCAACGTTCTTTGTCCGTGTGACAGGGGACTCCATGTTAGAAGCTGGCATTCATTCAGGGGATATCCTGATCGTGGATCGGTCCCTTGAGGCGACAGACGGCAGTGTGATCGTTGCGGCCCTGGACGGAGAACTCACCGTCAAACGGCTGTACCAACGAGCTCAGACGATCCGTCTTCTTCCCGAAAATAAGAACTATCAGCCGATCGACATTCACCCCCACCAGTCCTTTGAGATCTGGGGCGTCGTCACCAACGTCATTCACGCTCTGTGAGGCAATTCTATGCCTCCCGTCTTTGCCCTCGTCGATTGCAATAACTTCTACGCTTCCTGTGAGCGAGTCTTTACTCCGAAGTTGAACGGGAAGCCTGTCGTGGTCCTCTCCAACAATGACGGCTGTGTTGTGGCTCGTTCCAATGAAGCCAAGGCCATTGGAATCAGGATGGGCGTACCAGCATTTCAGATCCGCCGACTGCTGCGTGCCCATCAGGTGCAGGTCTTTTCCTCGAACTACACCCTCTATGGGGATATGAGCCAGCGGGTGATGGAGACGCTGCACCAGTTTTGCCCTGATCTGGAAATCTACTCGATCGATGAAGCCTTTTTGAGCCTGTCCGGATTCGGCTCTCGGAACCTCGCGGAGTATGGGCAGACGATACGCACAATCGTGAAGCAATGGACCGGCATTCCGGTCTCAGTCGGCATTGCCGAAACCAAGACTCTCGCGAAGCTTGCTAACCGGATCGCCAAGCAGACACCAGATACTGGTGGAGTGTTTGATTTCTCAACCTGCGCCGATCGCCCTGCAATCCTCGGTCGAATTCCCGTCGAAGACGTGTGGGGCATCGGTCCTCAACATGCCAGCCTCCTGACCAGTCACGGCATCATGACTGCCCTTCATCTCAGCCAGGCTGACAACCAATGGATCCGGAAACACCTGGGCATCGTGGGACAACGAATCGTCATGGAACTGCGCGGGGTTTCTTGTTTGGACTTGGAACAGTGTCCCTCCCCAAAGCAAGGCCTGACGTGCTCACGGTCCTTCGGAAAGCCGATTGTGACGCTGGCCGAGATGGAAGAGGCGGTCTCGACCTATGCGTCTCGAGTCGCCGAAAAGCTGCGGCACGAACACCTTGCCGCAACAGTGCTGACGGTCTTCCTTACCACCAACCAGTTCAAGGACATCCCGCAGTACAGCAATACCATCACAATTCAGCTTTCAGTAGGCACAGATTCAACCCAGGAGCTGATTCGACATGGATTGGGCGGAATACGAAAGATCTACCGGGAGGGGTACCACTACAAGAAGGCAGGTGTCATGCTCGGCGGATTGGTTTCGGCCAGCGAGATACAGGACGATCTGTTTGACCACCAGGACCGCGCACGGGCAAAGCAGCTTATGACCGCGCTCGACTTAATCAACGAGCGGTGGGGCGCTGGGACTCTCCAGTATGCCTCAAACGGAATCGCCAAGGAGTGGAAGGCACAGTTTCAACGACGCTCGCCGGCCTATACGACGAATTGGAATGAACTCCCGCAAGTGCACGCCTGAGAAGACCAATCGACGAGTGGCGGGGGGGCGATGAAGCCGAGGCTTGTCCTATATAGGACAGAGGTCTTGTAAACCATTGTAAAATTGTGCTACTCATCGGAAGTCTTGGGAGTATCATCTTGTTGATTTTCTTGATTTTCGTCTGTCCTCTCAAGGCTTAAACACGGGTTCAAATCCCGTTGGGACCACCACACCGCACTTCGTGAGAGCCGGTCCATTTTGAAAGAAGCATCGCAACTGCGACGACTGGCTAAGCACCTCGAGTAGTTGTGCCCTTCTCCGAATCTCGCTCGTGTGTGCGGAAACCTCTTTATCGTGGTATCGAACTTGACGGCGGCTGGATAAGGGCCTCCAGCGGCTCGGTTAGGATGCCGTCCTTCGCGCCCGTTGCCCATTCACTAATTGCTGATGCAGCGGGACAATTCATTTCACGTTCTGAATTCAGAGAGACTGAACATGCATGTCCTGCAAGCTTGTGAGAACAGACTGAGCCAGCGAACCTTTCATTGACGCTCCTATTCATGGTTGTGTATAACGAAAGCGTTTGTGAATTTCTTTAGAGGATTGCTATGTATGCACGTGAATTTCGTGACGGTGCAAAAGACGGCTTAGAAGCGCTCGAGCCGCTGGACCCAGACAAGATTACCTCGTTCAGCGGTCTGCTCGAAGCCATGGGCAAGACCGCGTTCGGAGGACGGCATCTCGGCCACGCGTTCGATGTGCTGTGGGAGATGATCGAGGACCCTGACTGCCATGTTGTGATGACCTTGTCCGGTGCGATGACAATTGCCAAGATGGGGAAGATCATCACGAAGATGATCGATGAAGGCATGGTGCAATGCATCATTTCGACCGGGGCCTTAATGGCGCATGGCCTCACTGAGTCGGTCGGCAAGACGCATTATCGCCACGATCCTGCGATGAGTGACGAAGAGCTCTTTCGGAAAGGGTACAATCGCGTCTACGACACGCTTGAGATGGAATCGAATTTGAATTATGTCGAGCACGTTGTCGCGCAAACATTGAAGCGCCTCGATCAAGACCAGCCACTGTCGTCGGCCATCCTCACGAGGGAGATTGGGAAGACGCTGGCGGAGGAGTTGGACAGCGACGGAATTTTGAAAAGCGCCTATTTGAAAAAGGTGCCGGTCTATATCCCAGCGTTCACTGACTCGGAAGTGGGGCTGGACATGGGAACTTGGGCGATGGCTCGGGAGGTCGATCGAGCCCGAGCTCAGGTCGAGCCCGGGAGAGATCTGGACATTTTGAGAGCGATCCATCAATCGTGTCCTTTGTTCAATCCCTACCTTGATCTCAACAGCTATGCCGACCATGTCCTTTCCGCTAAACGACTTGGAATTTTCACGATCGGCGGAGGGGTTCCTCGGAACTGGGCGCAACAGGTTGGGCCATACATTGAAATCAGTAATCTCCGGTTGGGTCTGAACGTGAAGCCGCCTCGATTTCATTACGGGGTGCGAATTTGTCCTGAACCGGATTACTGGGGAGGGCTCAGCGGCTGTACGTATCAAGAGGGGCTGTCCTGGGGAAAGTTTGTGACTCCCAAAGACGGTGGGCGATTTGCTGAAGTCTTAAGCGATGCCACGGTTGTCTGGCCTTTGTTGATGATGGGGATTCTTGAGCGAAAGAAGGCTGGCGCGGTGCGCCGCCCATGAATCGAGTGGTAGATCGACGATCGGTTCAGCTGTTCGTGTGCGGTGTGCTTCTGTGGTCCTCCTCGGTCCTGGCCGGGCCTTCACCTGAAACCGACGTGCGGATCAGGGGGCAGGCCAACGCACCTGTGACCTTGATCGAATATAGTGATTTCACATGCGGGTATTGTGTGAAATTTTTCAAACAGACGTGGCCACGGATTCAAGCTCGTTATGTCGACACGGGGAAAGTTCGATTTATCTACCGCGATTTTCCACGCGGGGATCAAGGTTCCGGGGTAGATGCCGCGATGGCCGCCCGATGTGCTGGGGTACAAGGGCAGTATTGGGCGATGCATGATCGATTGTTTGCCGAAGGGGGCCAATTGGGCAAGCACGTCTATCTCCGCCATGCTGTGGCGCTTAGTTTGGATCAGCCTGCGTTTGAACGGTGCGTGAACGAGGGGCGGTATACCAAGGCGATTTTTGAAGACCGTCAGGAAGCCAACCAATGGGGGTTTCACGGAACTCCTGGGTTCATCCTTGTGCGAACGGCCAGTGAGCCGACGGACAAAGAGCCGGCGATCGCGATCCCTGGAGCCTTTCCATTCGAGAAGTTCGCAGAGGAAATCGATCGTCTTCTGGCGGGTGAGAAAAAATAGCTGAACTGCGCCGGAGCAGCGTGAATCTTTGCGCGTGCTGTTGACATCCGCCCGCAGGTACGATAGTCCTTTTCGACAATAAAGGTAGGGTGTCTCTATGGATTCAATGCAATCGTTCTGGCCTGTTTCCCATCGCGATGACGACTTCTGGGTCTGTATGTCGTGCCTGACCGAAGTCTTCTACAGAAAAGTTCCGATGCCGGACTGTCCGTCGTGTCACGGGGTATCGACCTACGAGGGCTTTACCTTGGAGTCGATCCGCGATTGGGGCACGGAAGAACTGATCGGCAAGGCCGTTGCTGCACAAGAAGCAGCCATGGTTGCTCAACCTGCTGCTGAAGCCGCTGCGCCGGTTGAAGCAACGGACTAACACCAACCTCCTCACAGACTCCAGCGAGTCCTCCAGTGCAAACATCCCGTCCGTTCCTCGTGCATGGCCAATGGAAGTCAGGCGAGCGTTTGGCCTCGGTTGTTGATCCGTTCACCGGAAAACTTGTCGCCCAGGTCACCCAAGCGGCGGAATCGGATGTTGATGAGGCTATCGCGTCTACGTTTAGTGCGGCGACGACCATGGGCCAGCTGCCGGCGCATGCCAGATACAATATGCTCCAGCAGATCGCGGCACTACTCTATCGACGGCGAGATGAGGTCGCGCAGACCATCACGGCGGAGGCCGGTAAGCCGATCACCGACGCGAAGCGGGAAGTCAGCCGGGCAATCCAAACCTTCACGGTCGCCGCCGAAGAGGCACGTCGCATTCCCGGTGAGGTGGTCCCACTGGATTGGACACCTGGTTTCGATACGCACCTTGGCATGCTCCGCCGATTTCCGATCGGCCCGATTCTCGGCATTACCCCCTTCAATTTTCCGCTGAACCTCGTGGCGCACAAAGTGGCGCCAGCGCTCGCCGCTGGGAATCCGATTCTGATCAAGCCGGCGCCTCAAACTCCGTTGACGGCGTTGCTCCTCGGAGAGATCGCGCTCGAAGCGGGACTTCCTCCGGGCGGGCTCAATGTGGTGCCCTGCGACAATACCCTTGCCGAGCGGATGGTGGTCGATCCGCGATTCAAGTTGCTGAGTTTCACCGGAAGTGCCTCGGTGGGATGGATGCTGAAGGCAAAATGTGGGAAGAAAAAAGTCACGCTCGAACTTGGCGGGAATGCCGGTGTGATTATCGAGCCCGATGCCGACCTTGAACTTGCGGCCCAGCGTTGCGCGGCGGGCGGATTTGGGTATGCCGGTCAGACGTGCATTTCGGTACAGCGGGTGTATGTGCATCATTCGGTCGCCGACGTGTTTACGACCAAGTTGCTGATGTATGTCGCTCGATTGAAGGTGGGAGATCCTGCCGACGAAACGACCACCGTCGGTCCTCTCATCGATCATGCGGCTGCTCAGCGCGTGGAAGGCTGGATTGGGGAAGCGGTTGCGGAGGGGGCGCGCGTGTTGTTGGGAGGAAAGCGGAGGGGCTCGCTCATCGAAGCGACGGTCTTGTCCAACGTGAAGCCCAATATGAAAGTCTCGTGTCAGGAGGTGTTCGGGCCGGTCGTGACCGTGACGCCGTATCGTCAGCTCAGCGAAGCCGTGGCGCTGCTCAATCAATCGGACTATGGATTGCAGGCCGGTCTGTTCACGCAGGACATCAACAAGATTTTTTACGCCTTTCGGCATCTGGAAGTCGGTGCGGTCTTGGCGAATGAGATTCCCACGTTTCGGGCAGATCATATGCCCTACGGCGGGGTGAAAGACTCCGGCTTGGGCCGCGAAGGCGTGCGTGCCGCGATCGAAGATATGACCGAGCCGCGCATGCTCATCTTGAACTTAAAAGACTCCCCTAACTTACCCGAAAAAAGTGTCTAGAAGATATTGCGAAGCCAGTCCAATCTTGCTACAACAAACGGCTGATACAGCAGTTGATCTGGTCCGGTTTGTTTGTCTGGCTAGCCGATTCGAAATACGTCACCAAACAACCTCCGAACAACCAGACAGGCCGATTACCAGACGAAAGGGGAGATGATGGTACCGAAGCATATGTTTTTAACGAGAGGAGTGGGGGTCCACAAGGAAAAGCTGACCTCCTTCGAGGAAGCGTTGCGCAGTGCCGGTGTGGCCTACTGCAACCTCGTCAGCGTGTCGTCCATTCTCCCGCCCCATTGCAAGGTTGTTCCTAGAAAGCGTGGGGAGCAACTGTTGAAGCCTGGAGAGATTACGTTTTGTGTCATGGCCCGATCCGAAACCAACGAACGCAATCAGCTAGTATCAGCCTCCGTCGGTCTTGCGAAGCCCACCGACCTCGGCACGTATGGCTATCTCTCCGAGCACCATGCCCATGGTGAGACGGACGAGGAGACCGGAGAATATACGGAAGATCTCGCGGCGCAGATGCTGGCGACAACCTTAGGCGTCGAGTTCGACCCGAATGTGGCTTGGAAAGAGCGTGAACAAGTGTTCAAGATGGGTGGGAAAATCGTAAAGACTCAGAATATCACCCAGTCGGCTGTCGGGAAGAAGGGGAAGTGGACGACAGTCATTGCATTGGCGGTCTTCATCCCACCGGAAAATGTGCCCACCCGGTCTCGCAGGTAGGGGGCGTATCGGTCTTGGCTGCATTCATACCGCTTCAGCCGTTGGTTTCGCCAAGAGAAGTATACCCATGACGCTTCCAGTCGGTTGGGAGGGGCCCGACCACAACTTCCTTGGCATTGATGAACCCTGGTGTCATCCGGACCACGCGGGTGTTTACGTGTTGCCCGCTCCCTACGAGCACACCTCCAGCTATATCCGCGGATCGGACCACGGCCCCTCCGCCATTTTGGAAGCCTCGTCCCAGGTTGAATTCTACGACGAACAACTCGGGACTGAACCGTTCCGAGAATGGGGCGGGATCGCGACCGCTTCACCGCTCGATCTCAAGGGGAGCGTTGACCGCGCGGCCGTCGACGCCATTGAAGCGTTTGTTTCCCCGCATGTTGGAACCGGACGGTTTCTCATCACGCTGACAGGTGAGCACACCGGCGCCTTGGGAGCGATCCGGGCCCATGCGAAGCGGTATCCGCGGATGACCGTGGTGCAGATCGATGCCCATGGAGACCTACGGGATGCCTATCAAGGCAATCCGTTTAGTCATGCCAGCGTCATGGCGCGGGTCGTGGACGATGGATTACCACTGGTGCAGGTAGGCATCCGATCGATCAGCCGAGAAGAGGTCGCTCGCGTTGAGGCTACGGACCGAATCAAGACGTTTTATGCGGCGACGATCCTTGACCCATCCGGTCCGTACGAAGGCAAAGCATCGAACTGGATACCGGACGTGGTCGCGGCCTGCCGGACGCCCGTGTACCTGACATTCGACTGTGACGGGCTGGATGCGTCCATCATGCCCGCTTTAGGTACTCCCGAGCCGGGTGGTCTCGGGTGGTACGAGACCCTCAATCTCATCACCGCGCTGGCCAACGGGCCTGGCATCGTCGGGATGGATGTCAGCGAGATCGCTCCCATTCAAGGATTCGTGGCGCCGCAATTTTCCATTGCACGGTTGATCTATCGTATGCTCGGACGGATCAAGGCCGGCCGTCGCGTCCATTAACGGTCAATATCACACGTCATTCGCCCCATCATTGCGTGGCTCACACCATCCGCATCAATAAGTTCTTCACGGAACATGGGATCTGTTCCCGGCGCGAAGCGGACCGCTTGGTCGAGTCAGGAGTCGTCACGATCAACGGCCGGGTGGCTAAGCTCGGCGACCAGGTCGAGACAAGCGACGTCATTGCCCGAGCGGGCCGCGTCATTCCCTGGGGGAAGCCGAACCTCTATATCAAGTATCACAAGCCGGTCGGCGTGACGACCACGAGCGAATCGCATATCGCCCGCAACATCATTGCGGAGATCGGACACCCGGAACGAATTTTCCCCATCGGACGGCTGGATAAGGATTCATCCGGCCTCATCTTGCTGACGAACGATGGGAACATCGTGAACGAGATTCTCCGCGCCGAATTCGGACATGAACGGGAGTACCTCGTGCAGGTCGATCGTCCGTTCGACCAAGCATTCCTGGATCGCATGGCCTGCGGAGTCGTCATTCTCGGAAGCATCACGAGGCCCTGCCGGATGACACGTGTCGGGCGTGATCAGTTTCGCATCATCCTGACCGAGGGACGGAACCGGCAGATTAGGCGCATGTGTCACGCGCTTGGCTATCGTGTGATCACACTGCACCGGACGAGGATCATGCATATCACGGTGAAAGGGTTGAGGGCCGGGGAGTGGAAAGAGCTCACGAGTGAAGAGCGGGAGCCGTTATTCGCGGCGGTTGGGCGGGGTTCTGGCTGAGGCTGCACTGGGTTGTGGCGAGCGTGCGAGTGAATGATGTCTGCACACTGCGCTGGGGATGAGGGCCGTTCCGGTCAGGGGAAGAGCCGCTAACTCAGCAACTCCTGCCGGGCGGTTCGAACGAGAGCAAGAACGGCCGGGTGCTTCAACCGTCGCTCCACCGTGATGGCATAGAAATGTTGCTTGATCGCCTCAAGCCGTCCGAGCACCTGCACTCGGTATTGGCGGCAGATCTCCTTCTCGATCACCGACGCACCGGGGAAGATGCCATATCCGTCCTGGCCGAACGCCTTCAAGGTTGCGCTGTCGTCGAACTCTCCCACAATGTTGGGCCGCAGCCCATGGTTGACCAGCCATTGGTCGAGCAGTCGCCGAAGCACGGCATTGGGCGTTGGGAGGAGCAAGGGAGCACTGTTTAACGACTGCGGAAATTCTCGACGATATTGTGCCGCTAGTTTCGGCGTTGCAAACAGCGTGATTCCTGACTCACCCAAGGGATGGCTGTAGGCCTGCTCCTTGATGTTGGATGGGGGTGGTGTGTCGGCGATCACGAGATCCAACCGATGGGCCGTCAGATCGGTCAAGAGTTGGAGCAGTTTGTCTTCTTGGCAGATCAACCGGGTCGGTCGGTACAGTTTCAGAGCCGACTTGAGGAGTTGGGTCGCCAGCGGTTTTGGGACGGCGTCTGCAATGCCGACGACCAGTCTGGCAGGATGTCCATTCACCTGCCCTTTGACCGTGTTCATCAGCTCCTGCCCGGTCGAAAAGATGTCTTCGGCGTACTTGAACACCAGATGTCCCATCTCCGTCAACGCCAGCCGTCGCCCTGTTCGGATGAACAACTTTTCGCCCAAGGTATTTTCCAACTGCCCGATCTGTCCGCTGATCGTGGGTTGAGCCAAGCGGAGCTCTTCGCACGCTTTCGTCATGGTGCCGTGCTTCGCGACAGACCAGAAATACAAGAGATGATGGTAGTTCAACCAATCCATGCGGCCTTCTTTGGTACGTTGGAGGCTCCACTATACATAGAAATTACCGATATCTCCAATCCGCTTTATCTATTTTTAAAAAAGAAGGGGAGGTTGTTAGTGTTGGCGCCGTCCGCCGAATGTATACGAGAGGAGCATCCTTCATGATCGCTCTGGTATTGGCCCTTATGACCCTCCTGCCAATGGCCGCACTGGCGGAACCGACTCATGATTCCAGCGCATTGAAAGCGCAGTCGACACGCACCGCTCCACTGAGCATTGGCGAAGTTCTGGCTCGCATCGAGTTGACGCATCCTTTGCTGCAGGCAGCAGGGGCCGAGCGAGCGAGGGCCCGGGCGAAAATCCTCAAGGCGCTCGCGGCATGGGAACCGACGTTCAAGAACACTACAAGGACCCAACGTTATCAGACGTGGAATCTCACGACGTCTCCCACGATATTTGACACACACAATGGGGGATTTGCCGACACCAAGCTTGAGGTTGGGCATCCCTGGGGCTTCCGCGTCCAGGGAGGCGTGCGCAGCGGTTACGGAGATCACGGCAATCAAGGCGCTATTGCTATTATCCCTGATCTACAGGCCTTCTATGCTCAGCAGCAATTCATCGTCGGTGGGTCGTTCCAGCTGCTGCGCGGCCTCATGATCAACGAAGAGTATGCCGAATTTCAACAGGCCGAACTCGCGGCTCCGCAAGCGGAGATCAAGGTAGCGCAGAAGCGACAAGATCTCTATCTAGCCGGAGCCGTGCAGTACTGGGATTGGCAGGTTGCCGTTAAACAAGCCGAGATTGTGAAGCGCGCCTTGGCCGTGGCCGAAGACCGCCTGGTCCAAGTCGAAGGGTTGGCTAAGGGCGGGAAGGTCTCACCGCTCGATGTGATTGAGGTGAACCAAGAGGTGCAGAAGCGGCGAGAGGCAGCCATCTACGCTCAACGGAATGTGGAGTATGAGCAGTACAAACTGTCTCTCTATCTCTGGGAGAACGGCGAGCCGGTGACGCCACGACCTGAATGGGCGCCGGAATTCCAGGGCGAAACGCCACTCCCGACCAGCGCCGAGGTTGCCGCCTATAAAGTGGAGGCGAAAGAAGATCGGCCGGAAGTGCGGGACCTCTACATCGAAGCCAAGATGAACAATATCGACGTGAAGCTCGGCAAGAACAAACTGCTCCCGAAGTTGAGTCTTGAAGGGGGGCCGACCGACGGCGCCACGGACTGGATTGTGGGGATCGGGTATCGGATCGGCCTGCACACTGAGATGCCGTTGTTCCAGCGGGAAGGGCGTGGGAAGGTTATGGCCGCGGAAGTGGGACAGCAACAATTGATGTTGAAACAGCGATATACAGAACAACAAGTTAACCTCGACGTGGATAACTGGCTGTCGGCCCAAGTGCGTGCCCGAGACCGGGTGGTGGCGTCGACGGAAGCGTTGCGGTTGGCCAAGACTCTGGAAGAAGGCGAGCGGACCCGGTTCAATATGGGGTCGACCACCGTGCTGTTCGTCAACCTCCGTGAGCGCAACGTGGTGGAATCAGCGTATCAGCTCTATCGGGCGCAGGCCGACTACGCCGTAGCGCGTGGAGGCATGCTGTGGGCTAGGGGCCTGTTGTCGAAGCCCTGGCCAACGGAGTCCTTGACGAAGTATGGGAATCCGCTGACGGCGGCGGGCATGAACGGCTACAAACAACCGGGCCGCGATTAATCCGGCACAAGGAGCATCCTGCGATGGCCGCTCTCTTACTCGTGATTCTGATCTTGCTTCCCGTGGCGGTACTGGCGGAACCGGTGCACGATTCCAGCGCATTGAAAGCCCAGTCTGCCCGCACCGAGCCCTTAACCATCAGCGAAGTACTGGCCCGTATTGAGTTGACGCATCCGCTGCTTCGGGCGGCTGGCGTTGAACGGATGCAGGCCCGAGCAAAGATCCTGAAGGCCCTCGGAGCCTGGGAACCGACGCTTAAAAACATTACAGAGGCCGCTCGTTTCCAGACCTTTAATTTCCTGAGTACTGTTGATGAGAATACCGGTGGATTTAACGATACCAAGCTCGAGGTCGGGCATCCCTGGGGCTTTCGGGTCGGTGGTGGCATCCGCAACGGTATTGGGGATCAGTATACGCAACACGTCCATGCAAAGATCCCTGATGTCCTGCTCTTCTATCCGCAACAGCAAATGATCTTCGCTGGGTCGGGCAAGCTGCTGCGTGGCCTCATGGTCAACGACGAGTACGCGGAGTTTCAAAAGGCCGAACTCGCAGGGCCGCAGGCGGAGATCGCGGTGGCGCAGAAACGACAGGATCTCTATCTCGCCGGGGCTGTGCAGTACTGGGATTGGCAAGTGGCTGTGAAGCAGGGTGAAATGGTGAAGCGCGTGTTGGCGGTGGCCGAAGAACGCTTGGTCCAGATCCAAGGGATGGCCAAGGGTGGAAAGGTGGCGCCGCTCGATGTCATTGAGGCCAGTCAAGAAGTGCAGGGCAGGCGAGAGGCCGCCATCTACGCGCAACGGAAGATAGAGTATGAGCAGTACAAACTGTCTCTCTATCTCTGGGAGAACGGCGAGCCAGTGACGCCGCGCCCGGAATGGGCACCGGAATTCCAGGGTGAAACGCCGCTCCCGACCGGAGAGCAGATTGCTGCGAACAAAGTAGCGGCGAAAGAAGATCGGCCGGAAGTGCGGGACCTCTACATCGAAGCCAAAAAGAACAATATCGATCTCAAGCTCGCCAAGAACTACCTCCTCCCACAGTTTGATTTTAAGGGGGGGCGAATGGATGCTGCTGCGGACTGGCTGATGGGAGTCGGCTATGGGTTCGAAACCAAGTTCGCGATGCCGCTCTTCCAGCGAGAAGGGCGTGGGAAGGTCATGTATGCGGAGGCGGACCAGCAACAATTGGCCTTCAAACAGCTGTACACCGAGCAACAAGTCAGTATTGACGTGGATAATTGGCTTTCGGCCCAAGTGCGGGCCAGAGACCGGGTAAAGGCAGCGACGGAAGCCTTGCGGTTGGCGAAGACGCTGGAGGAAGGCGAGCGGACCCGGTTCAATATGGGCGCGAGCACAGTCCTCTTTGTGAACCTCCGTGAGCGCAACGTGGTGGAATCAGCGTACAAGCTGTATCGGGCGCAAGCCGACTACGCCGTCTCGCGTGGAGGCATGTTGTACGCCACGGGCGCCTTGGCGAAGCCATGGCCTGAAAGCGAATTGGCCAAGTACGGGAACCCCCTGACGGCGGCAGGCGCGTACGGGTTTAAACAGCAGGGCCGTGATTAATTCAGCAACAAAGGAGCATCCTTCCTTGATCCTTCTATTGCTGTTCTCGTTGATGATGGTGCCGACGACCGCACTGGCGGAACCCGTGCACGATTCAAGCGCGTTGAAAGCGCAGTCTTCCCGCACGGCTCCTCTGACCATTGAGGAAGTGCTGGCCAGGATTGAGTTGACCCATCCGCTGCTCAGGGCCACAGGGCTCGAGCGGGCACAGGCTCGGGCGAAAGTCCTGAAGGCGTTGGCTGCGTGGGAGCCGAAGTTTCGGAACGAGCTCGAGGTTGACCGGTATCAAACGTATAATCTGACGAACGTTGTTGGCCCGAATATCTTGATCGCTGGCTATAACGATACCATGCTCAAGGTTGGGCACCCATGGGGCTGGGAAATCTACGGCGGGATCCGTAGCGGCCTTGGGGATAGAAGTACTCTCGGTGGCTTCGATGGTGTCAGGCTCCAACGTGTTGTGAGTCCTGGGGTGGCGATCCCGCAAGATCTGCAAGGTTTCTATCCACAGCAAATGTTGATCATCGGCGGAGCCTTTAATCTCCTGCAAGGATTCATGGTCAACGAAGAGTATGCGGAGTTTCAACAGGCGGAGCTCGCCGGGCCGCAAGCCGAGATAAAGGTGGCCCAGAAACGGCAAGATCTCTATCTCGCCGGGGCTGTGCAATACTGGGATTGGCAGGTCGCCGTCAAGCAGGCCGATGTCGTGAGGCGTGCGCTGGGGGTCGCGGAGGAGCGCTATCGCATGGTGGAAGGCAGATCCAAAGCCGGCGCGGTGGCACCGATCGACGTGGTCGAAGCCAAAGAAGAAGTTCAGCGGCGTCGAGAGGCGGCTATTGCCGCGCAACGGAAGGTTGAGTACGAACAGTATAAGCTGGCACTCTTTCTCTGGGAGGACGGAGATCCGGTGACACCGAGACCTGAATGGGCCCCAGAGTTTCAGGGGGAAACGCCGTTGCCGAGCGAAGAGGATGTGGCGGCCTTCAAGGTGGAAGCCACGGAGGATCGTCCAGAAGTGCGCAATCTCTACATTGAAGCCAAATTGAATAATGTTGAACTGAAATTGGCGAAGAATAAGCTACTTCCAAAGCTCACGATTTCGGGGGGGCCGGTGACGGGCGGTATCTACTTTTTCGGAGGGTTCGCCTACCATATGAATGCTCTCTTCAGTATGCCCTTGTACAATCGGGCAGCCCGAGGGAAGGTCCTTCATGCGGAGGCTGAGCAGACACGGTTGTCCTATAAGCAGGCCTACACAGAGCGTGAGGTTCAGATTGACGTGGACAACTGGCTGTCTGCCCAAGTGCGGGCCAGAGACCGAGTGAGGGCTGCAACGGAAGCGTTACGCTTGGCAAAGACATTGGAAGAGGGTGAACGATCTCGATTCAATATGGGGGCGACCAGCATTCTCTTTGTCAACCTGCGTGAGCGCAACGTCGTTGAGGCATCTTATGAACTCTACCGCGCCCAAGCCGACTATGTAGTGTCCCGTGGGGGGATGTTGTATGCAAGAGGGGCGCTGGCGAAACCAGTGGATGAAAAGGTACTTGCCAAATATGGTGATCCGTTACAGGCAGCAGGGTCCTCAGGCCGTAAGCTGCCTGGACGTGACTAGGCTGTGCATAGGGTTGGTGGTAGTAGATAGTTCGTTCGGTGGATTGGAAATAAAGTCTCGAACATGATCTAGTTTCGTAGGGGGATAAGGGGCCGATGATTCACATTTTGACTTATTACTGGGGGTGGTCATGAAAGAACCTCAGGGCGAAGGTTCCAAGGGGCTGTTCGAAGCGCTGATGAAGCAGCTGTCCGTGGCCATGAAGGCTGAGAAAAAAATCATGAGTTTGATTTTTTCTTATGCGCTGGCCGTCGGGTTCTTTTCTCTTATCATCCCGTTGACCGTGCAGGAATTGGTCAGCACCTTTTCCTATGCGGTTCAGCCGGTCATGATCTGGACGTTGACCGGCATTATGCTGTCGGTGCTGTTGTTTGTCGGCCTGTTCAAGACCTTCCACTTCTACGCGGTGGATGTCGTGCAACGCCGCATCTTTGCACGAGTCACGGTTGCGATGGTGGACCAGCTTCCTCGGAATCGTTTTAAAGGTGCACGGCCTGAAATCGCGAACTACTTTATGGAAACGGTCTTCATGCAACGTGCCCTGTCCACGCTGCTGATCGACCTGATCAATGTCGTGGTGGGTGGTACGGTCGGCATGATTGTGTTGGTCGTCTACCATCCCTATTTCCTCATGTACAACCTTCTGCTTATGGCTGGGTTTGCCATCACGTTCTTCGTGCTGTCCCGTGGTGCCCTCAAGACGACCCTCGCGATGTCTCACGCGAAATACGACGTCTTCAATTTCGTTCAAGAGGTTTCAAAGAATGCACTGCAGCTGAAGGCCACTGACAGCCGCCCGTTTCTCATGAACAAAACAAACGAGCTCGTCAATCGGTATGTTGAAGCTCGGAAGGCGCGGTTTTCGGTTCTCGTGCGGCAATACGTCGGTTCGGTCGGTGGACAAGCCATCGCACAAGCCGGAGCGCTTGGCATCGCAGCCACGCTCATGGCAGCCGGGCAGCTGACTCTGGGGCAGTTAGTCGCTGTTCAAGCGGTTGTGAGTGCACTCGTCATCAATTTCGACTCCCTGATCAAGAACATGGGGTTTGTGTACTATTTCTTCGCCTCCCTGACCCACCTTGATGAGGCCTTTAGTCAGGAGCAGGATCAGGTCTCAACCGAATCAACGGTGGCGTTGCCCAAGCACTTGGCTCAAGGAGTTCGGGTTACCTGCAAAGGCGTGAGTTTGGTTCACAGTGGGGTATCCGTATTCGATGGCTTCAACCTGGATGTTGCACCGGGTGAGAAACTTGGTATCTACGCTCGGACCACGGGGGCCAAAACAGCTCTGGCCAGAGTATTGGGTGGCCTGGAAGTTCCAACGAATGGCGTTGTTCAGTACAATGGGGTTGACCTCCGCTATATTGACGGGAATGCCATCAACCAATGCCGCAGTGTCATGATCGACTCTCAATTGTCGCTGGTGAAGGGAACCATCGAAGAAAATATTGTGATGGGACGTTCCTATGTCACGTATGACGACCTCAACTGGGCCCTCCGCTTCGTCGAACTTGAAGAAGATGTCGAAGGGTTGCCACGTGGAGTCAAGTCCGATGTCTCTTCGCTAGGAGAATCCCTTTCGCCGACGCACATTGTGCAGATCCTCCTGGCCAGAGCCATTTTGGGACGTCCGCAAGTTCTGATATTTGATGGCCTTATTCACTCGTTCGAGCCGTCGTTGCGTGAGCGTATCTTGCGTCGGCTGTGCTCAAAAGATGAAGCCTGGTCCGTGATTTTCGTCTCGACGGATCCCAATCTTACGGATCATGCGGATCGTCGCATCATGCTGCATCATGCTCATGCGTAAGCGATTGGAACGGCAAATCAACACCGGTAAATTAATGGAGGCTCCATGGCTAGCCTAGGTCGAGGTCTGGAAAACAGTGGAGAACGTGCGCTGGTCCGGCGAGGGGTCGGCTTAGAAGCGATCACCATCGAACAGGGGCCGGCATTGGCCAAGATGCCTTGCTGGGAGGCGGTACAGATTCCTAGGGGAATGTTCACGGCTTCTCGTGCCATTCTGACGATTCTATTGCTCTTTCTGATCATTCTCGAATTCGTACCCTGGACACAAACGATCCAGGCGTCTGGAAAAGTTTCCGCCTACACGCCATATGACCGGCCGCAGCAGATTGAGTCTCGGATTACAGGCCGTGTCAAAACCTGGCATATTTACGAAGGAGTCAAAGTCAAGAAGGGCGAACTTGTCGGCGAGTTGGAAGATTACGATCCAACCTTTATGGCGCCCGAGATCCTCCCCCTCTTCGAACAACGCAAGGTAGCGTTGGAGCAAACTCGCCAGGCAGCGATGTCCAGGGCTGATCAGCTGACGAAAAGAATCGGGGAGATGAAAAAGTTGGTGCAGGCTGCCGTGCCCTCGGCGGAGGCCCGCGTGGTCGAGGCAGATAATAAAGTGCGTGAGGCTCAGCAGAAGGTTGAGCAGTACAAGATCGACGTGCACACGGCACAACTCAATGTCGACCGTCATCGGCAGCTTGTCCGGGACGGACTGGTTTCCCAACGTGAACTTGAGCTCACGATTCAGACCGAGATCGGCACCAAGGCTGGTTTGCAGGCAGCACAGGCCGCTTTGTCGGGTGCCGAGCAGGGGCGGTCTGCCTTGAGCTTCGGTCGTGATCAAATCACCGCCGATGTGCAACAACGGCTCATGGATGCAATCGCATCACGTGACTCCGCCGTGGCGGAAGCCGCCAAGGCAACAGAGCAGTTGGCGGATATCTCCTACCGACAACAGGGGGTTCAGCAGCGTATCGAAGCCGCAAAGCTGTATGCGCCGATGGATGGCACGGTCGTCAAGATGGCTAAAGTCGGTCTCAATGAGACGGTCAAGCAGGGAGAAAACTTGGTCACTATTTCTCCATTAGCGTCTGATCCAGCCATTGAAATGAGGGCCGAAGGATTGGATTCCCCACTTTTGAAGCCTGGGCGAAAGGTTCGAATCCTCTTCTTTGGAGTCCCGGCCATTCCATTACCAGCTTGGCCTGGATTGATGGCAGGAACTCGTGGCGGGGTGATCAAGGTCGTTGACCAGATTGACGATGGAAAAGGGAACTACCGATTCTGGGTTGTTCCTGATCCAGAAGATTCTCAACCATGGCCTGACCAGACTCAGGTGCGGCAGGGTACAAAGGTACTGGGCTGGGTGATCATGAATCGCGTCCCTCTGTGGTATGAACTGTGGCGGCGGTTTAACTTCTTCCCGCCGGACTATATAGAGCGGGATCCCAGCATATTTGAGATGTTCGCGCCTAAGGTGGCGGCACCGGGCGGTAAGTAGTCGATCGTGCCGCACCGATGGTGCGGCACGACAGTTCTCCTTCTTGAAGATGGCTCAGGGTATCCCCCTGGGCCATCTTTGTCTCCGTCGATTTTCCGGTGCAGGTTTATTTCTCCGACGCAGCATGATCGGCAGCCACAGCCCAGGCAGTTGTCTCGTTGTGTGTGCCGACCAGCGAATTGCTGTTAGCCCCGTATCCCGCTGAATTGTTCGAAGAGGTAATTGTCACACATCCAATCTCCTTGACCCCAATAGTTGGACTCGCTAAGGTGCCACTACTTTTTCTCTGGAAAGAGACTGCATGATGGACATAGAAGGAGAGGTAGATGATGGCCAGAATACTGCAGACAGCGAACCACTCTCGGGAACGAGCGAGCCGAGAGGTTAAGAACCGCAAGCCGCTTGTCGGGGTCTTGGGGGGGAGTAAATCGGATTTTCCTATTTTGGAAAAGGCCGGAGTGATTTTGGACGAGCTGAATATTCCCTATGAGCTACTCGTCGTTTCTGCACATCGAACGCCGGATCGGCTCTTCGAGTACGCCACAACCGCTCCTGGCCGCGGGATCAAAGTGATCATTGCGGGGGCCGGAGGAGCCGCTCACCTTCCTGGCATGTTGGCAGCAAAGACTCATCTTCCGGTGATTGGTGTCCCGATTCCTACAGAAAACCTTCGTGGCCTCGATTCCTTGTTGTCAATCGTTCAGATGCCCAAAGGTATTCCCGTGGCCACCGTGGCGATCGGAGGTGCCGAAAATGCTGGCCTCCTCGCAGGACAGATTTTAGCGGGAAGCCACTCTGAAATTGCCAAAAACATTAAGCGCTATCGGGCGGCTCAAACGAAGAGTGTTCTCAATTCTCCCGAGGCCAAGGGCACAGGTCTTGGTAACCTCGGAGCGGACGAGATGAGCCGACGGCCGTGACGGAACGAGTCCTTGAGCCTGGTTCCACGCTCGGAGTATTGGGTGGGGGACAATTGGGGGCGATGTTCACTGGGGCTGCCCACCGCATGGGCTATCAGGTGGCTGTCTGGGATCCAGATGCCGACGCGCCAGCTCATCGGCTTGCCACCCACTCATGTACTGCGCCATTCTCAGATCGTGGCGCCCGTGACCGATTTGCCAGTCTCGTTGATGCCGTGACTTTGGAATGGGAAAATGTGCCGGCTGAGCTCTGTGAATGGCTGGAGATGCGTTGCCCGATGCGACCTACGGGAGCTGTGCTTAAGATCCTTCAAGACCGGATTGAACAGAAGCAATACCTATTGTCACGACACCTCTCCGTCCCCGCGTTCGCCATCGTCGAATCGGCACCTCAACTCGTCTCAGCAGTCGACCGTCTCGGCCTTCCCGCTGTCTGTAAGACCGCAAAGAGTGGGTACGACGGGAAAGGTCAGTGGCTACTTCGAACGCCCTCGGATGTCCAGGAGCTTGAACACATCTTGGGAACAGTCAAGGCCGGTCAACGATGGATTCTCGAACAGTTCATTGAATATGTCCGAGAGCTCTCGGTGCTCGTTGTGCGAAGCGAATGTGGGGCGTCCTGTGTGTATCCAGTGGTCGAGAATCGGCATGAGCAGGGCATCTTACGAGAAACGCGGGTGCCTGCTGCTATTCCACTTGACGTTGCTGAGCAGGTAACAGAACTTTCGAAGCGAGCCGTCACGGCGTTACAGGGTGTTGGTGTATTTTGTGTGGAACTCTTTCAGGCCAAGGATGGGTCCCTGCTTATTAACGAGATTGCACCTCGTCCTCACAACTCGGGTCACTATACGTTGGACGTTTGTACGGTATCCCAATTCGAGCAACAGGTACGAGTGACCTGCGGGCTTCCATTGGGAGAAACAAGGCTCTTGAGCCCCGCGGTAATGGTCAATCTCATTGGTGAGGATGTAAATTCCGTGACATCCAGCGAAGGATCCTATGCACTCCATTCAACCGCAGGGGCTGTGCTTCATCTGTACGGAAAGCGGATGATTCGTCCTGGTAGAAAGATGGGGCATGTGACCTTTACCGCTCCTCAAGTGGCGACAGCAGCAGAAGCGGCTCGTCAGTTTATTGCACGCGTCCGACAACCTGCCTAAGCTCGTTTCAATCCTTCACGTCTATGTGCTCAAAAAGATTCCTGGTAGCCAACAGGATCCTGCCGTTCGATTTTGTCAATGGCTGGTCCGAAAAGGATCGGGAGGTAGATAACAACCCTCGTAAATAACATGGTTGGCTGGGAATCCTAGGGTATGACACTTGCTGGCTCCCACGTCCTGTTGCAAGCGGGAGGCTAGAAAAACATGGGACACAATTTGGTCCAAGCAGGTTCCGGTCAGGGGTCGGCTAGACTCTGTCGGTTGCTTTCGAACCCAAGCTCCCGATTCCTGGTTCTCCAGGGCCTCGTTACCATCATCCTTTCGTATGAATTGCTCTTCGGTGCCGATTCAGTCGTTAGTCGAGTGATGAGCAATAGTCTGGTGGTAGGGTTATGGCTGGGAATCCTCGTCATCGCGATGTTGCCTCAAGCTTTACTGGCATCGGCCTGGTTTAGTGCAGGACTTGTTGCAGCAGATACGCTCCTCGTGACAACGGTCATCTATCTTTCCGGAAACGCCCGATCAGATCTGTACATTGCCTATTTTGTTCTTATGTTAGTGGCGGCGTCAGTCAGGCGGCTCAGTCATCTACTTGGCCTCTCACTGCTTTTGAGTGCTGGCTATGCGGTTGTGCTCTATGAGGGGGTACTGCAAACCGGAGTCATGGCTACCGGGCAGCTGCTGGGCATCCCGGTTCTTCTCGTCATGGCGGTGTTCTACGGGGTCGCGCTAGAAAGCACGACCGTTGCTCAGGAAGAAAAGGTCTCGCTCCAGAAAGATGTAGAGCAACTGAAGAAGACCGAGGGGGAATTGGAGACCGCCAAAACTCAGCTTGAAGCCAGAATTAAATCCCTGAAAGAGGACCTTAAAAAGGCGAATGTCGGTCTCCGCGAGGGGCATGTTGTCAGGCAGGGACTTGAGCGACAACTTCATGAGGCACAGAAAATGGAAGCCGTCGGTCGAGTCACGGCCAGAATTGCCGGTGAATTCGGGGCGTTGTTTGCTGTCATTGGAAAACAGACCGGTGTCATGTTATCGGGTCTGCAGCCGAATGACCCTGTCAGGTCTTCTGCCGACGAGCTCTTTAGAGTCGGCGAAAGGGCTGCCACGCTCACCGCTCAGCTCATTGCACTGGAGTGTGAGAGCCGGCACGTTGGACACATCTGGTCCGTCCAAGCGGTGTTTGCTGATCTGCACAGTATGATCGTGAGTCTATTGCCCGACCATATTGAGTTGATCGTTCAAGTGGATGAGCAGGTGGCCTACGCCGAGGTGGATCGAGAAGGCTTGGAAACCGTTCTTCTTCAATTGGTCGTCAATGCACGAGATGCGATGCCCAACGGAGGCCGACTGACGATTGAGATCAAGACCATTGAAGAGATTCACAAATTGGCCCGACCGATGTCGGTCCATACAGCTCATTCCCAGATTCTCATTCAAATCAGTGATACCGGAACCGGCATGAGTCTGGATACTCAGGCCCATATGTTCGAACCGCTGTTCTCGACGAAAGAAACCAACATCGGCCTTGGTCTCACTGCGGTCTTCGGGATTGTTAAACAAAACCACGGTCTTCTAGACGTCGAGAGCCGGCCAGGGCAAGGGACGGTTGTCCGAGTCATATTCCCTGCGGCCTCGGCGCAGGAGGTACGGGACGAGATGACGCCCAAAGCTCTGTTGGCCAAAGGAGATGAAACGATCCTGCTTGTGGAGGAAAGCGAAATTGAGCGGAAGCTGGCACGGTCCATCTTACAGCGCCATCGCTATCGAGTCTTGGAGGCGGCCTCATCGGTCGAGGCGCTTATGCTCACTCAACACTATAAGGGGATTGTTCATCTCGCAGTGAGTCCCTTAGTGATGCATGAGATCGGAGGGCGTGAACTTGCCCGCCGACTTCTGAGCCAGCAACCAACGATGAAGACGTTGTTTGTCTCGGGCTACGATAATGAAACGATTCAGCACCATCGGATCAATCAGCGGTTTGTCCTACAGCATCCCTACCGTCAGTCCGGCTTAGTGGAGAAGGTCAGAGAGATGTTGGATGCCGCATGAGCAGTCTTCTCGGTTCAGGGAGGGACGTCCTCATTAAGACCACGTCGACCGGCCAGGCGAAAAAAAACGCACATCCTTCCGTTTGAAAAGACCAATCAGTGCCATGCCTACGATGAATCCACCGATATGAGCGAAAAAGGCAACGCCCCCTCCTGTCGCGCCCACGCTCATGCCTCCACTGATCAGCTGCGTGATAAACCACATGCCGAGAACGATGCCCGCTGGTACTCGGGTCATCCCGATCGCGGGCAGCAAGACCAGCACGTGAGCGCGTGGAAATAACAGCAGATAAGCACCAAGCACAGCCGAGATGGCCCCGCTGGCGCCCACCATCGGGATTTGGGAGGAAGGGTCAGTTAAGGCATGGCTCAGCGCAGCCAGGATACCAGATAGGAGATAGAAGACGACGAATTTCGCGTGACCCATCGCATCTTCGATGTTATTGCCGAAAATCCAGAGGTAGAGCATGTTCCCGAGTAGGTGCATCCAGCCTCCGTGAAGAAACATGCTAGTCACCAGGCTGAGGGATGCCGGAAAGGCAACGGCTTCCTCGGGAAGCGAAGCCTGGCCGAAGACAATGGCAGGGATGGCGCCGTATTGAAATGCGAAGAGGTCGGCAGCCTCCTGGGGAAGATTCACTTGATAGAGAAATACCGCGACACAGATACCGATAAAGATCATCGTGACGATGGGAGTCCGTTGAGTGGGATTATCGTCGTGGAGAGGAATCATGAGGGTCTGCGGCTATGCTGTTTGGCGACGTTCTCGGAACACACGAGGTAATCTAGGATCACTCGGAGGAGTTCCATCCGTCTCCAGCGGAACGGAAAAGCCGGCTGCATGGGTATGGCCCCCGCCCCCAAATGAGGCGGCAATGGTCCCAACATCAGTCCCGTCGGCTCGGGACCGCATACTGAAATAGCGACGACCATCGCGGTCATGCCAGATCAGGCAAAAAGGATGATGCGGCGAGAGCCGTTCACCGATTTGGCTCGTGAGAATGGCGCTTTGCACGGAGGGAATGACCACCCCCTGGAATTCAACCAGAGCGGCCTGTGCCGCGAGTTTGCCGACCAGTTCCTGTTCATACCGCAAGATGGCTCGGCCTTCCTGCTCGAGCGTTGACTGAGTAAAGCGATCCCATATATTGAAATCAAATGGGTAGGAAGCCAAGGCCGCGTTGATTTCGCGACTGTTCGGCAAAGCCCAGGTCCATAAATCCTTGTCTTGAATGTATTGAAGTAGCCAGGGAGCCGGCGTGCCGTGGGCCCATTCCCAGCTTAGGACGGCGCCGGACTTTGTTTGATCGAAGTACGCATGTGAAAATCCGTCCAAGGTCCGCTCAGCGGTGATATGGTGATCGAGAACTAGAAGTTCTTTGGTCTCGGAGGCCATGGCTTCCAGGATTGGCCGAGCGTAGCTGAAATCAACGATCACGACACGGTGATCCTTGAGATCGGGAGGGGGCGGGTGGCCATGTTTGACTGGTGAAAAACTCGCGCTCGGAAACTTTTTCCAGAGGGCCCAGGCTGCCCCGAACCCATCGGAACATTCGGCATGGTACAGGACAATGTCCGGAGAACCATGGAATGGAGGTGCTGAAGATACATTACCCATAAGAGTTGGGAGAGAATAGCATGCCCAAGTCAGGACTAAAAGGCATCTGTCGCGTTCATGCCGACCGGTACGGCATGGCTCACAACTCGTTCAGGTGACTGATCAGTTGGCGAAGTCGGCCAGCGTTGCGTCGATTAAAAGTGAACACGAGTCGAGGGAGTTCACGCAGTGCCGGTTCGTCCAATTCTTCCGCGAGTGGGCCGCGAAGTTCGAACGTGCCTTCCGATAGGAGATCGGAGAATCGGTCCCGGAGCTGTTCGAGTTGCTCAGGCGTAATGGTCTGCTTGAGTCGCATGACGAGCTCTCGTCCCACAAAGCGCATGGAATGATAGCGGCGATAGAATCTGAGGATCTGGCTCACGGCTGCATCTGCGGAATTGACGATGGTGAAGAGGCTCATGTCCTCTTCATTGATGAGCTTGCGCTTCAGCAGTTGCCTCGTCACAAAGGCCGACCAATCGTCCCAATAGTCGCAGCCGGGGGCCTGAATACAGATGATTGGTTGTGGATCACTTTTGCCCGTTTGGGCGAGCGTGAGGATTTCAAAACCTTCGTCGTGCGTTCCGAACCCGCCAGGGAAGAGCGCGATGGCGTTGGCTTCCTTTTGAAACATCAACTTGCGGGTGAAAAAGTATTTGAAGGTAATGAGCTTTGGGTCATCGGCGATCGTGGAGTTCGGACCTTGTTCGAAGGGAAGCATGATGTTGACGCCAAAGCTGTTCTCGCGTCCGGCACCCTCTTGAGCCGCACGCATGATCCCATCTGCCCCACCGGTGATGACCATGAACCCTTCCCGGACGATGGCTTGGGAGAATTGGTGGGCGAGTTGATAATTGGGATCGGTGGAGGGGGTGCGAGCCGAGCCAAAAATGCTGACTTTCTGCCGGTTCCGATAGCCGTTGAAGACGCCGAATGCATGACGCAGTTCTTTAACGGCGCGGTTCACAATCTTCACATCCAAGAGATCTAGGCGTGCGTCATGGAGTTTCAACATGCCCGTCAGGAGCTCTCGCATGAGCGCGGCATGCAGGTCATCCTCTGGGCTATCAAGAAGGGTGCTGACCTGATGGAGAATCTCATCCCGCGATAAAACGGGGCGGGATCGACCCTGCGAAGACTTACCGGTTGTATTCATAGCTACCCTTTCCATTGAGTGAGACATGAAATTGTACCAATGGATTGGAGGTTGGTCAAAGATTGACGGGATCTGATGCAGTCTAGGAAGGGTCGAACGATTTGGGAAGCTGGGCCAGCACCCAGGCTTTGATTCTGGACTGATCTGCGGGGGAGAGGTCGATGAATTGTATTTCTATACCTCGAGGTGCGGCGGTGAGGGAACAGGTGGCGCCGGATATCGGCTCAATGCCTGTGTTATTCAAGATACTCCCTCGGATGGTCAAGGGACTCATCATCTCAGAGAGACAAAAGCTCAACAGCACTTTAGTTCCCGGCAGCACCAGCGCGGGAGATTCCACCGAGGCGCCTGCATGGCTGAGCTGTGAGATGGCGACCTGATGTTCCCTTCCCATACTCTCTCCATCCAATATACTGATGGTGGCTGAGATGCTCGTCGAGCATCGCTTTGGAGAAAGGACCAGGTCTCTCGCGGTGAGGACGCCGACCGGTTGATTTTGTTTCGTAACGATGAGGATCGGTGTCCCAGAGGACATCATGAGCGCTGACGCCTCGTCCATCGCGCGATCATACTCGATAAATTGGACCGGTCGTGTCATGATGGCGCGGACCTCGATGTCATCCGGTTTGAGGCCCTGTGCGACGACCTTTTTGACGATGTCGGTCGGTGTCATGAGTCCAAAACGAGACTCGGTATCCTTGACCAAGAGGCAGGGCATGCGTTCGCGTTCCAAAAGCGACGCGGCTTCAGTGACCGAGACGTCTCCCGGCACTTGGACTACGCCGGGTGTCATCATGTGTGCAACCAGTATGGTCTGGTGATCCGTGGCTTTTGGCTCTTGACCGTCTGTGTCTGCCATTCCTTAGCGAGGTCCTTTTTTCTCACGAATCTGCCCCCCTCCTGGCTGCAATGTATGCCAAGTATAGCAGAAGGTCCACGGGGGCCATGAGAGGTTGAAAGCCTTGTCATTCAAGGGTTTGCCGGCATACACTAGGAATGAATTTTGGCTGTCGGCAAGAGAGAAATGATGGCGTCGAGTGGGCCTTATCATAGGGAGTTCATTCGTCGGCTCGGGACCATTCCGGTGCATGGGTTGGGTCTTTCCGTCGACGTTCATGCTCCGGACCTTGCTAGCTTGCGGCGAAGTCTACAAGAACGTCAAGTGCCGCCTGCCTACCTTGAAGTGTTTCGTACGACATCGACGGCCTTGGCATCCACCAGGAAAGAGGCCGGCGACGGTCTACTGACATATCATGGCGAAGGGTTGTGGGTCACGCAACCCGAGATGGCCGATTCGACGGCGTTTGGACAAGAAATCTCCGAGGCTGCAGAACAACTGGTAATCTTGCAAAGTGCCTGGCTGAATCATGAGTGTGCGACAAAATATCTCGCCGGCTATCACTACGGGACCTACCTTCCCCCGCTCTATACGCCGTTAAGCGCGAACGTGGTGGCTGATAATACACGATTGATCCAACGTCTGCTTGATCAACAGTGTCGTTTGGCCAATGGGAGCACACCGTTGGTGCTGCTTGAAATGCCGCCCCTCACGTACTTTGTTGCAGGGACGATGTCCATCCCAAGGTTTTTTCAGGTCGTCAGCGAACAGGCTCCCTGTGGGCTGGTCTTGGACGTGGGCCATGTCTGGACGGTGTTTCGCTATTCCGGTGCGCATCGGACCATGTCGCTCACACGATTTATCGAAGCATTTCTCAACGAGTTTCCCATGAACCGTGTGGTTGAGATTCACGTGGCGGGTCTGGCCATTCATGAATCAGACCGAGCCCTCGCGTCACGACTGGGGGGTGTTCTAGGCGATGACGCGCTTCCTGCCTGGGTCGATGCCCATTCCGCTCCTATTCCGACCGTTTTATTCGAGATGCTCGATCAGATTCTCTGCCACCCACAGCTCACCAGCCTGAAAGGTCTTGCCCTGGAGGTGGATACGAAACCGGTCAACTTGATCGTGGATGAATTCGTGGCGTTCACCCGTCGTTATGGGGTACTGTTCAGCCGGCTGAGCAACCGCGAACAGGTTGTGCCGGATTGCGAGGCATGCGCACTGTCGGAAGGGCCGAGGTCAACGCTGGGTACACAAGCACTTGAAGAGGCGTACGATCGATATGCCCGAGTTGTGGCGGGAGCAATGGAGCCAGCGGGAGCAGAATGGAGCCAAGACAGCGCCAACATCCAAGAGTTGGACCTCTATCGTTCCGTCTATCTCCCGTATGAGATTCTTCACTGGGGAGGAAAGATAGAGGATATGTTTGTAGAATCCTGTCGTCGGCTTAAAGCGCGCGATGTGTCGCTTGATGGGTTTGTGGCATTCTGGTTCCGTGAGCCACGGACTCTCGTTGGTACGTACGATTTCTTCTTGCTGAAGGTCGACCGGTTTGTAGAGTTTGTCCAGGAGGTGGTTCCAGAATTGCACAGCATTGCCGAAAGAGAAGCCGAGGACCTTCGCCGAGCGTACCGCTTTGCCAACGAACCCGGTGTGCCAGTGTGCGAGAGCTGATATGAGCTTTTGGTTGAATCTCCCACGTCCGATCATTGGATTGTCTCCAATGGATGGTGTCACCGATGCGTGCTTCCGATCGGTCATCGCCCAGCAGGGGAAGCCGGATGTCAGCTTTACGGAATTTACGCATGTCCATGACATCTGTCATGGACCGGAGAAGTGCTTGGAGACGCTTCGGTACAGCGAGGGGGAGCGTCCCGTCGTGGCGCAGCTCTATGGGAAAGACCCGGAGCGTTTCTATGTGGCGGCACAGGTGGTGTGCGAGCTGGGCTTTGATGGGTTGGACATCAACATGGGGTGTCCGTCGAAGAGCGTGGCGTCGTCGGGATCAGGCGCCGGGCTGATCCGCACGCCGGAATTGGCGCGCGCAATCATGCAGGCAGCCAAACGAGGCATCGAGGATTGGGCCGACGGACAGACGCTTGAACAAGCAGGGTTGAAGCCGGCGCGCATTGCCATGTTTGAACGTCTCAATCAACAGCGTGGCGACACGAGCCCCCCCCCACGGCGGCGACTGCCGCTGTCCGTGAAGACGCGGATTGGGTACGATTCGGTCACGGTTGAAGACTGGGTCGAACAACTGTTACTGGAAGCGCCAGCCGTGCTCTCGCTCCATGGACGAACGCTCCAGCAGATGTATCGCGGCACGGCGGATTGGTCGGCCATTGCCCGCGCTGCCGCACTCGCGCGGGGAACCACGACATTGGTATTGGGAAATGGGGACATTCAGCGTCTTGACGACATCGCCGGACGAGTGTGTGACACCGGAGTCGATGGCGTGTTAGTCGGGCGAGGGGTGCTTGGCGCGCCGTGGTTCTTTCACGCAAAGGAGCGGGCTCGCATAGGACTCGGTGGTGTGCGCGATCCTGAGGTTGGGTCGGATGTCTGTGCGCGTCCGCTGCACGAACGGTTCACGGTCTTAGTCGAACATGCCCGTCAGTTCACGCAGTTCTTTGGCGCACAGCAGTTTCACCGCATGCGCAAGCATCTGGGCTGGTATTGCAAAGGCTTTCCGCATGCCGCCTCCCTGCGCGCGCAGATGGTGCGAGTCTCGTCCGTCGAAGAGCTCCAGGCCCTCCTCGCAGAGTTTCACGATCGCCCCGCATCCGTCATGGACCTGCCCCAGGCTGAACCAGCCGAAGAACCAAGCCTGTTGGTCTCACGATGCAGCTAGTGCTGGCGTCGAGTTCGCCACGCCGCCAGGAACTCCTGGCACTGCTGGGCCTTTCCTTCGAGGTGTGCCCGTCGGAGTTCGACGAACACCCCACGGTCGGGTTGTCGCCCATTGAACAGGTCAGGCGTTTCGCGCGTGAAAAGGCGAGCTCCGTGGCATGTGTGAGGCCACGAGCTCTGGTGCTCGGCAGCGATACCGTGATCGACCTCGATGGCCAACTGCTCGGGAAGCCGGTCGATCTTGCAGAAGCACGCACCATGCTGGCTCATCTGGCTGGCCGTTCCCATCAGGTCCATACGGCCGTCGCCTTATGCGATCGAGAGCGGCATATTGAATCAGTGGAGGTGGCCACAGCGGAAGTCTGGATGAAAGCGGACCTCGAACACGCGTATGAACAGTATCTTGCCTCGGAGGAGTCGCTAGGCAAAGCCGGAGCCTATGCGATCCAAGGACTCGGTGGAGACCTAGTGGAACGGATCATCGGTGACTATACGACCGTGGTCGGATTCCCGCTGAAGCTTGTGGCGCATCTGCTTCAGTCAACGGGGTATCCGCTTCTTGTGAACGTCGAGGACCTGTATCGACGTCAACCCTATGCGAACTGGAATCGGTTCGTCTCCTAATTGCAAAGGCATGAGGGTTCACCTACAATGCATGTCATTCATCCGCATTCATCTGATTGCGCCTAATACGTTGGGTCTTGCCATATTGGCGGGATAAAAGGAAGGCATGGTTGTTCGCAAACGGATTGCGTCGCTGGTGGGCTTGATCGGAGTCCTTGCGGCAGGGAACAGTGGCGTGTGGGCGATTGAGGTCAATCTATCGCCCGACGAGGCGCACAAAGCGCTGGAGATCGGGCGCATTCCGATGGAAAAGGCTCATTCGCCGGAAGACGTCAAGAAAGTCCTTCAGCAAGCGTCCTTAGCGACTCGCGTGGGGGCCGACCCGGAGAAAGACCCCTGCGGCGCGAGTGCTGTCCTTCGTACCAAGCGGTATCGTCTGGAAGCCTTCGGTCGCCAAGAGGCGGCAGAATCGAAGAAGCGGAAGACAGACGTGCGCATGCCCGAGGAGTTCATCCAGAAAGTGATGGACATGCCTAACATGGAAATGGAAGTACAGCTGTGCGGCGATGATGAGTATTTCGCCGAGGGCGCATTGATTGAGTTGCAGCAAGGATCGAAGCGGATCAAGCCGATCGACATCGGTAAGGCCGAACGGGGGAGAAAAAACGAAACGAACGGCCCAGTCTTCCGATCCCGATTCACCGCAGTGTTTGCCTATGAACAGTTCGACCCCAACGCCACGTCGGTGTTCGTCGTCAATCTGCAAGACGGACAAGAGATCAGAATTCCCGCCGAATTGTCCAAAGTGAAGTAAGCTCCATCCTTCTCTGGCCTCTGTACCATTAAGCTGAACGCCTTTCCCCGTACCCCTGCCCCCTCCGGCATGTCGCTGCCGAAAGCGTGAATCATTGCCCTGCCGTCGAGAGGGCGTACAATTTGACGCCACAAGACAGCGGATTGCGAGACTAACGAGTGATGGCAACGTGCGTGACTTATTCCGACACCGGCAAGCCGGTACGCCTGTTGCTGACGGAATGACAGTCAAGCGATTACACAGGTGTGAGATGTTTGCTGCTCGGCCTTCGCCAAGCCAAACATATGATTGCCGATCGTGGCTATGACGGGGATTGGCTCATCACCGTTTTGAAGGGACAGGGCGTCACACCGTGCATCCCGCCGCGCAAGAACCCAAAGAAGCAGCGCTCCTACAGCAAACACTCTACAAACAACGCCACAAGATCGAGATCATGTTTGGCCGGACCAAGGATTGGCGCCGGATTGCCATGCGGTACGATCGCTGTGCCCACACTTTTATTTCAGCCATTTGTACCGCCGCAACCGTCATCTTTTATCTCAAAGAATGAGTCCTGAGCCTCAGACAATCCTCATTGCCTAGACAATGGACCTTTTATGCATCGAAAGATGCGCATGCGGCATCGAATTCCGTCAGGCGGTTGAATCTATCTGAGTAACGTTGAAACTCTACCAGTGAATTATGATAGTTAATCCATAGGAGAGCGGAAAGACCAAAAGCAATGGGCCTGTAGTTGTGAAAGGGATGGGATGTTGAGCTTTACGGATCACTGGACAGGCTATCTGGCACTAGCGGTGTTTCTGGCCGCTTATGCGTTGGTGATTGCAGAAGAACACTTTGATCTGCGGAAATCAAAGCCCGTCATGGTGGCGGCAGGGGCGATCTGGATACTGACGGCCATCGCCTATGCCTCTCAACACCAATCCCATCTCGTCGCAGAGATCCTGCGCCATACCCTGCTGGAGTACGCCGAGTTGATGCTGTTTCTTCTCTCCGCGATGACGTTCATCAACACGATGAGTGAACGCAACATTTTTGAAGCATTACGGACAGGTCTAGTTTCGATCGGGCTATCCCTGCGTTCGGTGTTCTGGCTGACCGGTCTGCTAGCTTTTTGCATATCTCCTGTCGCGGATAATCTGACAACGGCGCTGGTGATGGGAGCCGTAGTGATGGCCATGGGAGCAGGCAACAGACGATTCATCAGTGGGGCCTGCATCAATGTGGTGGTTGCGGCCAACGCGGGCGGTGCGTTTAGTCCCTTTGGGGACATTACGACCCTCATGGTCTGGCAGAAAGGGGTGGTGCATTTTGGCGATTTCTTTGCCTTGTTCATCCCCTCCCTTATCAGCTGGTTTGTTCCGGCGGCTCTGATTTCGATTGTGATTCCACAGGATAACCCCTCAGCCAGAACAGAACCAGTGCAAGTCAAGCATGGCGGCTATGTCGTGGTGCTCATGTTTTTCGTCACCATAGCCACAACGGTGCTCATGCATCATTTCCTTGAGCTGCCTCCGTTTATAGGCATGATGACGGGGCTTGGAATTCTTAAGTCCTACGGCTATTTTCTCCGGCGCAGGGAGCTGGACCTGTGGAAGGAGAATCCTGCTTTTGATGGCGATGTAAGCCTCAACGCAGAGCTCAAGTCTGCGGTTAAGCCGTTCGATGTGTTCATCAGTATGAAACGTGTGGAATGGGACACGCTGATGTTCTTTTATGGCATCATGCTCTGTGTCGGCGGGCTCGGCGCATTGGGGTATCTGGCCACGCTTTCTGGATTTCTCTATAAGGATTTGGGCGCCACAACCGCGAATATTCTGATCGGGATTCTTTCAGCGGTGATCGACAACATCCCCGTGATGTTTGCAGTGTTGACTATGAACCCCGAGATGAGCCTCGGCCAATGGTTGTTAGTGACAATGACAGCCGGTGTCGGCGGATCGCTGTTGTCTATCGGCTCGGCAGCGGGCGTTGCCCTCATGGGGCAGGCACGGGGAATCTACACATTTTCTGCGCATCTGAAATGGACATGGGCCATTGCCTTGGGCTATGCGGCAAGTATCGCTGTTCATTTCGCATTGAACGGCACCCTTTTTCATCCCTAACCCGCATGCTTCGTGCAGATACTGTACTTGCGCTCTCCTGCTGTGACAGGTCAGCAGTTATGTCATGCACTCCTCTTAACGGGCTGCCATTCCGTGATGACCTCTTGGAATGGTGTGAATCCCTCACCCCGCAAGCGAAACTGCTACAAGCGAGAAGTGTTTGCACGCAGTGGTGCCTCATTCCTATCGCGCATAGTGAGAGAAAGAAATACTACGTTAGGTTCTAACTCCAAGTGCAACACAGCAGACCCGGATGGGCCATGGTATTGCCATGCAAGCGAGGTGGAAAGCATTCTCGAGCATTTAGCCGAGGGAGGTTCCGTGGGGCAGGTGTTAGCTGAGTGTCCTGATCTGAAACGAGACGATTTGGGGCTTGCCTCGATTGTCCTGAAAGATGTTGGCTGACAAAAGTATTTATCTCGCCTTGAAGTGAAGTTTCTTCTTGATGTGAATCTTCCACCGTCAGTCCGTCACTCCCGTAATCTAGCCAAGATCCTTGCTTTTCTAGCCAATGTAGATGGAGGCAGCGCGGCCTGTCCTATGCCGAGGAAGTGACTGTTCTGCGGACAACTTTCTCCCTGTTCATTCCCAGGCCTGCTTACCTCGTTTCAGCAACGACTTGAACAGCAGTTTCATGTCCTTTCGGACGTTGCTGCAGCGTTGGCGCTGGCGTTCGGCCATGCGTCCTGCGACGAATCCCGCACGGACACTCGTCGAGTACTTGAGGAACTGTCGGATGTGACGTCCGGCTTGGATCGCATCCTGATGGAGGCCCAGGAGATCCTGGACCGCACGCGCGGACTTGATAAACCGGCTGGCTGGTTTCCCCACTGAGCTGCGAGCAAGTTCTGCCGCATAACGAGCCCGTTTGGTCTTGATGCGAATTGTGTGTAGTGCGGTATCCGATGGGGAAGGGGCGAGTCGGCTGATCGCCTTGCGTAACTTTTTGAATTCCTGTCTGGCGAGGTCGCGCACGGTCAGGGGAGACTCCACGACCGAGGGGTCTTGCGCCGCTTGTTGAAGCCGCCGGATAAGTTCCAAGTAGCGAACGCCTGTGAGCTCGCTGACCACCATCTGCTGAACGGCCTCTCGTTGCGTGCGTAGATGGGAGATGAATGGTGCCAGTAGCGTGCGATCTCGTGCATCCAATGCGGCGGATTCTTCTGTGAAATGGGCGATCTGGACGTCGAGATCGCGGGCCGGTCCCAACAGCTCGCTCAACCACGTGAGCTCTTGTTCCAGTGTCGTGACCCATGTGGGAAGGAGGATCAGCCGGGCCGTGCGGAGTACCGCGCGCAGGCGCCTGGTCCCGACGCGCAGTTGATGGAGGCTCTCAGGCTCGGTGCCGAGTCTCGTGCCGGGGTCATGGGCCAGGAGCCATCCGACGTGCTGCGCGAGCGCCCATTTGAGAGAGTCGACCATCGGCGCTTTTGGGTCAGGCTGCGCGTCTGGGGTAGGGGTCGGCAGAGAGAGGGCACGAAACAATTTGGGCCGCCCGTCATGATCGGATGCCCCGGCCTCGCGCATCTGCCGTTCAAGGGAACGACGCGAGGCCTCGTCGCCCTGCTGCTGTTCGATCTCGAGTTCGCGAGAGTGTTGGATGATACGGCCGTTCTTGAGTACCGACACCGTGTCGAGGGCAATCTCCGCGACAGGCACTCGGCCATGATGCACCAGGAAGCCTCTTCGCCAGACGCGCAGCGTCACGACCGGCACCAGTGTGCGATGGTCAAGATGGAGCCTCAGCAGCTGGCGCAAGGAATCTGGTGGATTGGCTTGGGTGCCAGCCACTTCTATATCCTGCCGATCATCGCCCAACGGAATCTTCAGCTGCCAGGCCTTCTTCCCCCGTTCGATTCGATGACGAAGAGTAATCCTCGCATGGGCCAGATCGTAGGCCGTCGTATCGTAATAGGTGGAGATCACCAGCTTCCGAGGCAGCGACACCCCGGGCAGCCGAGGCAGGCGGAAACCAGGTGCGACGGTCAGCTTGAGCTCCCGTTCAGGCTTTGCCGTGATCGGGGAGGAACGATGACGGTGTGCGGAGGCCCTGTTGGTTTGAGTCATTGCGGAATCCTTACGGTAGAACTGGTACCTCTGAGTGTCAGGGAAGAAGAGGGGTAAATACAACTCACGGTGAGTCTTCAACCATATGGATGAGGCGATGCCTAGGCTAGCGGGGATGGGAGAAGATGGGAAGGCTACTGCTGCCTAGTCTCGCAGGCAGCAGGTTCAAGCAGGTGCGATCGTTAAAATTCGTCGAGTGAGACTGGACGGAGAAAGTCCCGAACCGACAGCAATCCGATGAGTGCACCGGCTTTCGTGACTCCCAGGTGGAGTGTGCGTTGCTTGTCCATGAGATCAGCGGCTTCCGTCAATGGCCGCCGCTCTTCGATCCCTGGCACCGGGCTGCTCATGATGTCCTCTACCGGCACGAAGTATGCGGCTTTCTCCGCGCCCACGAACTTCTTGACGACATCCGATTCCGTGAGGATGCCGATAATCTTCGCTTGGCGGGCCACGAGTACACTCTCGACGTTGCAGACCCTCATCAACTTCGCCGCCTCGACGACCGACGTGCCTGCGTCCACCGTCACTGGTTCCTTCTGCATTAAGTTGCCGACTGTAACCATAATCTGATCCTCCTTTTTATTGTTGTAGTGGATCCAGGCTACCAAGGACGTGTTGCATCGGCGTTAGGCGGGGATTACAGAAAGGTAACATTTTCAGGCAATGCAGGAAGGAAGATTGTTCACACCCTATTAACGATTCGGCAATGAAGCGGTGATGTGAAACAGATAGATTCCTGCTCAGTACAGCAAGACGTGTACTCAGGATTCATCACAGAGCCCGTTCATGATGAATCGAAGTATCGCGATACATCCTCCTTTCGTGGTGTGCAGATGAAGAATCGCTGAGGCTAGTTCTCTCAAGGAAGAATTCTCCGATCTTGTGCAGGGGCTCGTGACGTCGATGGAGGGGAAACATGTTCAGGTCTCTACCTGAGAAGGGAGGAGGTACCATGGCTGCTGAATTGCGGGCGTGGTTTTTGCTGATGAAGTCACTCATGATCTGTTTGGCAATCATTACAATGCGCGCCAGCAGCATGTTCATAAGGCTAAGGTCGGTTCGGTGAAGGGATCGAGCCTAGCCACTCGGCAGGTAGCATCCAATCGGATACTGAGCGCTGGCGGTATTGGTGGGGTGCATCCCTGCAAGGCGACGAATGACAGAGCTCTATATCGACGTGACTTCAGGGCGCATCATCGAGTCGATAGGGAGGTCGCGGTAATGAAGTTGGGTCTTGTCTGATTGCCGAAAGCGAATTGTTCTTCCTGACGAGAGCCGGTGGGTTGAGTATCTCCCCCTCCGGCTTTCGTCTTCTCCTTTCCCCTCACAGCCGTATCTCCATTTCTTTCTAGTCGCATCATCTACTTGCGCCCCAGGGATAACACGGTGTATGTGAGTCCCAGAATAGCGCTCAATAGTAACGCTTCGATGATCCACTGTGTCATGGCTTGTCACCTCCTTCCAGCTTGGTGTTCGTTTGACCATGATAATTGCCGACCCCACTGATCAACATGGTGGAAGTCTACAGTGACACTGTTTCGCGGCCATTACAGAGGTGCTAAATCTGCGTGAAAGGATGGCGTGATGATCGTAACGGGAGGATCCTGAGGCGAGATATGGTCGCAGCAGGATGTGGTTGCTTGTCCCTATTCGTTCCCTCTGACCGCTGCGTGCATGGTCAGGGGGGTAGCTGTGAACACAATCTGGCAAGAGTAGGCGAGTACAGTTACTCGAATTCATCCCATCCGCTCACGCGGCTGCCGAAGACCAGCGTTCGCTTCGTGGTAGAAACAAGAATCAGTCCATTGTCGTTCTCCACCCCCACGATGCGCTCATGCACGTCCAAGAGTTTCGAGGCGAAGCCACCGAGCAGTGGCGTGAATCCGACCAATCGCTCATTGGTGATGAAGACCGCCCCATAGTCGTTGCTGTGAAAGCGAGTTACTTTTTCCCGTACACCTAATGTTTCTTCGAGCCACAGCCCGTTGACGCCCCGAAATCCGTACAGATGCCGATCTGTTCTGATGAGGCTGAAGCTTGGGAGTATCTTCCGTTCGAGGACTTTTTCGTTGACGTCCAGTTCTTTCTTGCTCCAGGTCAGGGCACGGCTTGAAAACCCTAAGAGCCGACGAGATGTCACCACGATGCCATTGATCCCATTCGTGCCCGAACTGATAACCACTTCCTGTGCACCCAACGGTATTTCTCTCCGGCCGCTCAATTGACTGGTCGCGACGGCTTGCCCAGACTCCAGCCACACCGTGACTTCAGGCTGGAGCTCTGCTCGGGTGACATCGTGTGACAGGAGACAGCTCAAAGAAAGGCAGGCGATGAAACATAGCCGATTTGCTGGGGACGCGGTTCCAAGAGCATTCATGATTCGTCCAAACACATTAACATGCGAAGCGCCACGGCTAATTGCTCTATCCTCTCTGAGAAGGTTATTTCAGGCCAAGCGCTTTTCAAGGCACACACGGAATCGAAGATTGAATGCTAACAGCCTCTCGGCGTAATGGCTGTCACTCCAGAACCAGTAGGAGATAATCGGCGAACTGGCTCTTGCGCCACGAATGTTCCTTGAAACCAATGCATTGGCTTCACGAACACCAGTAGTTGCCAGCCGTATGTACGGCACAAGATCAAAATGTTACAGATCTGTAACGCTCCTGCAACGGCGTTGTGATGGGATAGAGGATAGACTCCCACGGTTTGTTGGTTGGTAAGTTGATCGGATTTTGGTGGTATCCGCTGATAGTGTAACGGTGTGCGTTTTGTAAGATCATGGCTACGTGTCCACTCTGGGCATGATCAGGCGGAGATAGTTCATCGTCAAGGAGGTTCCATGATCGATCAGTCTGCTGGGTCTGGAGAATCAGCAGCCGAGCCAGAGCAAGGTCTCGATGAGTCGCGCCATCTCCTGAATCGAGAACTCAGCTGGCTGCGATTCAATCTGCGGGTCCTCGAAGAAGCCGAGGACAAGCGGTACCCCCTCTTGGAACGAGTGAAGTTTCTGGCGATCTTCGCCACGAATCTGGATGAGTTTTTCATGATTCGCGTGTCCGGTCTCCATCGTCAGGTGGCTGGTGGAGTCGTCGGAACGACGCCCGACGGCATGACACCATCAGAGCAAATACTGACGATCAACCGAGAGCTGATGGTCCACTATGAACGATACGATAGGTGCTGGAAACAGGATGTGTTGTCCAGGTTGGCAGAAGCAGGCATTCGTATTCTACATTATGTCGAGTTGGGGCAGAGGGAACGAGAGGCGATCCAAGGGTACTTTCAGCGAGACATATTTCCAGTACTGACTCCGCTCGCTTTTGATCCAACCCATCCCTTCCCACACATCTCGAGTCTGAGTTTTAATCTTGCCGTATTGGTGAAGGACCCCGAGCGTGGTGACTGTTTCGCGCGCGTCAAAGTGCCTGATGTCTTCCCGCGACTGGTGCCGATCCCCACCGACGAAGATGTTGCGCGCCAACAGATGGGTTTGGGTGGAGCTGGAGGCGTGCAGCAATTTGTCTGGCTGGAAGAGGTGATTGCGCACAACCTGGACAATCTCTTTCCCGGTCTGGAGGTTGTCGCATCCTATCCATTCCGTGTGACACGAGATGCCGATGTTGCGATTGAGGTAGACGAAGCATCGGATCTCATTGAGGCAGTGGAGGCACAGCTCGATCAGCGACAGTACACGTCAGCCGTTCGATTGGAATTGGACGCGGCGACACCCAGTCCCATCCGCGAAATCCTGACAAGAAACCTTCAGCTACCGTTGTACCTTGTCTATGCAGGACACAGCCCAATCGGGATGGCTGGGATTCGTGAACTGCACGCACTTGAACGTCCTGACCTAAAAGATCAGCCGTTTGTTCCGGTCATCCCCCCCTGTGTGAGTAAATCGGGCAGTCTTTTGGCTGCCATTCGTCAGCAGGACGTGCTGTTGTATCATCCTTATGACAGCTTCATGCCGGTCGTGGAGTTTCTGCGAGAAGCCGCAAACGACCCAGAGGTCCTCGCCATTAAACAGACCCTCTATCGCATTAATCCAAAATCACCCATTGTCGATGCGCTGTTGGAAGCTCGCGTCAACGGCAAGCAAGTCGCGGTTCTAGTGGAGCTCAAGGCCCGATTCGACGAAGAAAATAACATTGAGTGGGCCCGGAAACTCGAAGACGAAGGGGTCCACGTTGTGTATGGTGTGCGCGGGCTCAAGACGCATGCGAAGGTCTGTCTCATTGTCCGTCGCGAACCAGAGGGGATCCGCCGCTATGTCCATCTTGGCACAGGAAACTATAACGTGGTCACCAGTCGTATCTATACCGATGTGAGCTACTTTACGTGTGACCCTGCCATTACCCACGATGTATCCGATCTGTTTAACTCACTGACCGGGTATTCCCGCAAGAACATCTATTCCAAGTTGCTCGTTGCACCGACCACACTCAGGCAGCAAATACTCGATCGGATCGAGCGCGAGACCTGCCGCCACCGCCAGTATGGTGATGGGTATATCGCCTTCAAGATGAATGCGTTGGTCGATACCCAGTGCATCCAAGCGCTGTACCGAGCGGCGCAAGCCGGAGTCAGGATCGATCTTCAAGTGCGGGGTATTTGTTGTCTCTGTCCGGGCCTTCCGGGGATCAGTGAGACCATCACTGTCACCTCGGTGGTTGGGCGTTTTCTGGAACACGCACGGATCTACTATTTTCGTTACGGTGGGCAGAACGAGGTATTGATGGGGAGCGCTGATCTGATGCCTCGAAATCTGGATCACCGGGTGGAAGTGATTTTCCCTGTAGAAGACCCTCAGTGGCGCGAGGTCATCATCAATGACATTCTCGGCATGGGGCTGCGGGACAATGTGCAGGCAAGACGGTTGCTTCCTGACGGGACGTATGAACGGATACACCCCGCAACTGGTGAAGCCGCTATAAATTCTCAACAATGGCTTTTAGAGCACTGGAAATCCAGACTATAAAGAGCCGAATGGAAGACAACGGTGACGTATGCCGGTGGAATCTCTCTACGTGATACTCCCGAACATCAAGAAACGGCGAAGATCCTCGTCATCCATGAGGAGTGGCGCATAGCATGACGCCCTTACGGGCAGCCGCCTCGTGCGGCATCGCCTAATATCCTGACCGCACATGGAACAAACGACATCAGCGGACACGAGTGATATAGGCGAGGGGATTTCTCTCGACCGTGGCCTCGTTGTCCGGCATTTCAGGCAGATTGTGCTCTGGCCGCTGCAGCTGATGCCGATCCGTGACGATCTGCCGATCCAGAAGCACTGCGACTTTATTCAGACACAGGGGTTCAATAATCTCTGGCGAGAGGTGGAAGATGAGTTTACTGGCGATCCATCTCAATTTCAGGAACGGCACTACAGCGAATTCATCACGTTCCTTCCCTCCGTTCAGCGGTTTCTCTATGGAGAGGGTGCAGGTCGAGGGTCTGGCACGAACCAGGAATCACCGATTCGCGTGTCCCGCCGCACCGATATCGCGCGGGTGCGGATGACCTACCCTGATCCCAGATCTGTGCCGGTCATATTCGAGGTCGCGCATATTGATTTGTACTTTTTCTACGACATTGACATCGTCATCCTGGCCATGGAGATTTTCGCCGATGACCTCCCTCTGGCCTGCGTAGAGGATACCATGCTTCGTTTTGCCAGAGGATATCCTACGTATTGGGAATCCGAGGGACAGGGTGGTCATTGCCTGAAAAAGGCCGAATGGCTGGCCAGGGATGGCACGGTGCTGGCGTCCTCCGACTACGAACACAAGGAGAAATACTTGTCATTTGTGTGTCAGTGCCGGGCGCCGTGCATCGCCTCACACTGGGAGTATCTGCTCGAACCGTTGGTGCTCCATCATTCTGGTAAGACGGGCCTCATCCGCTATCGGCAGATCGAATCTCACCTCTTGCCGTTGATGGCCTATTTGACGATTGATAATCCGGCTGCGCTGACCCGGGGGGACTTCATACGGCTGGGGTTAGCCGCCGCGCCTGATCCATCGGACTCTCTGCCCTATTCCGAACGACATTTATGCGACTTTGAAGATCGGTACTTCTATGATCGCTACTGGAGCGAACAAGACCCCAAGCGCCCGGGAACCCGCTTCATCTGCAGCGGACGTGTGTTGACGCAAGTGAGTGACTGTAGCGACCGTTTTTTAGCCATCCGAAAAACTGGTCTTGAGCAGTTCCGGCACGAGTATTTTGTCCTCTTTTTGATCGCCCATTTTCATAAGGCCGCCATGCTCATGCTGTCTGACCGTCTCGTTGATGCCCTCAACCGGCTAGAACCAGGAAATCTAGAATCGGTCAGAAATTTCAGGCACATGATTCAGTAGATCCTTGGCATGTTCCTGCGTTTTACTCATCGGTATTGGTTCCAGGACGTCTCGGAACATACCCAGGTGAAGGAATTGTTCCGGATGACGAATAGGCATCTCGGAACAGCCCAGCTCTACACCGAGGTTCGGGAAGCGATTGAAGATATGAGTCAGTATCTGGATAGTGATGTGCTGCGCCGACAGGGAGAAACGATGGTGCGTCTGACCGTCGTGACCACGGTTGGGTTGATCGGCATGGCAACGACGGGCTTTTTGGGCATGAATTTAATCGCCGAGGCTGATAGCCCATTCATCAGAAAGCTCTTCATGTTTCTGTGCGTCCTGATCCCAACGACAGCCGTGACCGTGTACACGGTGTTGAAATCCAGGCGTCTGTCAGAATTCCTGGAGAAGGTCTCCGATGAGCGCGCCTTGGTGAGAGTCAAGTTTGCAGCATTCCTTAACGTATGGAGAACCAAGCATGACCGGTTACATTGAAACGGTGAAGTGCAAGGTAGATGAGATATCAAGAATGAGGGATGGATTTCATCTCTGTGCATCTAGTCGGCACAGCGGCTAACGCAGCGAGGCTTCCCTTCATATCTTTTGAGTGCTGGCCAGTCGGGAACTACGATACCGCATATTGATTGCCCAACAGCAATCTGCCGTTCCGTGTCGATCAGGGTGATGGACTGTCCATCATCATTTTAACATTCCAGCTCTTAGTCACTGAGAGCTATCAGGTTAGCAGACACAAACGCCACATCTCTGGACCTCCGCAACAATCTTTAACGAGGCCGTTACCAGTTGTTGATCGCGTTGTAATGGTCCAATGCGACAGTCATCACCGGTGGAGGACCGCTACAGGTGGGATGTCAACGCTACATTCATTCATGCTCAGGCAGGAGGGGATTCTATGTCGATCATCGATGATGAGGGTGTGAGCAATACGTCTGGTAATGAACATTTCCAAGACATTGTGGATGCGCGCCTATCGCGACGTAACTTCTTGACAGGTGGTCTCGCGACGGCTGCGGCGGTCTCGCTGAGTGGTGTCGAAGCGCTGTTGAAAGCTGTCCCTGCCGCAGCCCAGGAGATTGAAGAGGCGGAAGACACGGATGTGAGGGGAGAAGGACGTTGGGGGCAGCGGCCGATGCTCGGATTCAATAGTGTGGCGGTCTCTTCTACCGATGAGGTCGTGGTACCGAAGGGGTACACAGCCGACGTCCTCATCGCCTGGGGCGACCCTGTCTCAAATGGGCCAGCGTTCAAACAGGATGCCAGCAACACGGCAGAGGAACAAGCCCGTCAGTGGGGTATGCATAATGATGGGATCGTGTATTTCCCAATTGTCAGGTCGCAGCGCGGATTGATTGTTCAAAACAATGAATATACAGACGATGGCCTCCTTTTCCCGGACGGTGTCAACAATTGGACGGCGGAGAAGACCAAGAAATCGCTGAATGCTCACGGTGTATCGATTATTGAAGTAGCCAAGCGGACCGGTTTTCACTTTGACTTGGGACGTCGCCGAGGTAAGTGGGATGTCGTGCGACCGTCTCGCTTCGCACGCCGCATCACGGGTATGACTCCGATCGAGATCGGCGGACCGGCCGCTGGCGACCCTCGGCTGACCACCAGTGACGATTCGACCGGCACGCGCGTGCTGGGCACCCTCAACAACTGTGCTATGGGCTATACCCCCTGGGGGACCTATTTAGCCTGCGAGGAGAATTTTAACGGCTATTTCCGAAAGAACGGCCCACAGACTACGATGGAAAAGCGCTACGGTATTACCGCAGCGGGGTTCGGCTATTTCTGGCACACAACCGACAAGCGATTCCGTGTCGATGAAGAACCCAACGAGCCCAACCGGTTCGGCTGGGTCGTGGAGATTGATCCGTTCCGACCTCATTCGACGCCGGTCAAGCGCACGGCGCTTGGCCGACTTAAACACGAGGGTGCCTGGGTACAGGAGGCTAGGAATGGGAGGGTCGTTGTCTACATGGGCGACGATGAGCGCAACGAGTACATCTATCGCTATGTGTCGAACTTACCCTGGCGTCAGGCGCGCGCGCAGGGGATCAACCCTCTTGACGACGGGATTCTCTACGTCGCCAAGTTCCATGCGGATGGTACGGGCGAATGGCTGCCGCTCACGCCGGGCAATCCACGTCTCGCGGGATGGTCCTTGAACGACATTCTGATCAATACCCGCGGAGCCGCCGATGCGGCCGGCGCCACGATGATGGATCGTCCAGAATGGATCGATACGTTCCCAAAGGGTCTGACGGTCATTGCGACGTTGACGAATAACAACCGGCGTGGCTCGACTCCTCCCTCGGTCAACAACCCCGACGGGTCTACCCCAGCCGGTTCCGCCCGTCCGCCGGTGGACGCGGCGAATCCTCGCGCCATCAACAACTATGGCCACATCATCCGCTGGTACTATCGGCAGGACTGGACGGAACTCACGTTTGGCTGGGACATCTTCGCGCTCTGCGGCGATCCCGCAAACCCGGCTCACGGCTCTACGATTTTCGGCGACAAGTACGGATCGCCGGACGGCATTTATGTCGATCCCAGCGGCTTGCTCTGGATTCAGACCGATGTGTCAACTTCCACCATCAACGCTGGTGCCTATGTCGGTTTCGGCAACAATCAGATGCTGGCGGCGCATCCTGAAACCAGAGAGACCCGACGATTCCTCGTCGGTCCGAGTCAGTGCGAAATAACCGGTGTGTTCATGACGCCGGATCGGAGAACTATGTTTGTCGGGATTCAGCATCCGGGCGAGCGGCCTGATGATTTGCCGGGTGATCCGCTCAATCCCAAGCAGTTCAGCTCCTGGCCTGACGGCCCGAACGGCGGGCGACCCCGGTCGTCCCTGGTCGTGGTGACCAAAGACGACGGTGGGAAGATCGGCAGCTGAGGTTTCTGCATGTGTGGTGGGCCCTTGGACCGAAGGTCTGAGGGCCCTGTCTGCAAGGAAGGAAGAGATGCAATCTCGACGATCTATTCCAACAGTACCGTGGGGGGAGAGGTGTTCGGATATCAGTCTCCATCTCGCGGACAGCAAGCGCCCGTGTCCCGGCCGCCCAACTCTCCAATGGCCTTGCGCCGACAGATGGTGGTCAGCAACTTAGTCAGGCACGTGAAGGAAATTCAGAAGCTCAATGATGGGTATGCGTTGCGGTTTCACCGGTCGGATGATTCGGAAGATCTGATTGGAATAATTGCAGACTACATCGTGTTTGAAAGTCTGAACTCTCCGCAACTCACGTTTGCGATCGTTCAGGGACCAAGGGCCAACGCCTTTTGGTTACAGGTACGAGGGTTGAACCCCGATCATCACGATGCCACATCACCGTCGATCCCATCCGATTCGATTGTGTCTCCTTTGGCCTGAGGCTCAGCACAGCGGGGCACTCTTCGGTCAGCTCTCCTCTATGATTACTGCGGATCTCTTCCAGGTAGACCGATGATCCTCATAGGTCAATGATCGAGATCGTCCGGGCCGTACAGATCGTCGGCGTCGGCGGTTCATGAGGATAACATGGTCGATGACGTCCCCACAGTGAACACAACGCATCACAAAAAGTTTCGCCCCTCCCTCAACAATGATCTCGGGTACATTCATGCCAGCACAGCGTGCGCATTGCATAGCCACCTCCCTCCTCGAAAGTAGAACATCCATATAAGTCGCGCTTGCCCCTTCTCTTGAAAGAAAGGGCAAGCGTGGGGGAGCCATGCACTGGCTTGGGAGGGCAGGTCGGCTCCCCGGGGCGTCGTGCGATCCGTCGTCAATGTCCGTAGTGTTGGCGCTCCATGCGTGCAAGGCAAGATACGCAAAAGAGCGCATCTGGCTGAACCGTCAGCCGAGCATAAGGAATCGCCTTCCGGCACTGCCGACAGCATCCATAGCTCTTGGTCTGCGTCAATTGTAGAGCGCGCTCAATCCGCTTGAGCCTCGCGATCATTCTCGTCCTTACCTGTATGGTCAGATCCTGCTCGAAATCGTTCGATGCCTGATCGGCAGGGTCTGCATAACTTGCTCGTTCGGACGGTGGAACCAGCGAGAAGTTCCACTCGGTCAGAAGCGAGGTGCGTTGCCGGCTGAGTTCCTCTCTTAATCGTACGCGCTTGGTCATGTGACTCACTCCCGTGAGCGCGGGCAGGTTGCTGTTTGCATTCACTCGACTGCCAGTTGGTTGTGCAGTAGGGGCATGCCCATCATCTTTTGAGGCCAGTGATACAGCATGGATGGCAACGTTTGGTTACAAAGAGTTTACGTCTATGTAAAAAGTTTCCTAGTGGACTGTAACACCCATTTATAGACTATAATTGTGTTCATGGAACACATGATAGTCCTGACGATACGTGAACGGATGGAACTGCGCCGACAAGCGAGAAGCCGGAGTGGGCGTGCCGACGCCGCGCGGCG
>SWDI01000001.1:415528-468088 GCA_005116955.1 Nitrospira sp.
ATACGCCAATACAACAAGCAGCCCAAACCCGTGAAGTGGAAGTACTTCGATCCATCGCGACGAATTACTCCCGAATCAATCGTTACAGGCCACTAGTGCTTCGGCGTTGACGGTCCCACTTCCGGTCTTGCTCTATTCCGTCTTGGCCTTTATCGTCATTCCGCTCATCATCGGCGTGGTTTTGCGGCATTGGTTCATTGCGCAACAGGGCAAAGCCTGGTTTGAAGATCGTGTGCTCTCTCGATTCGCTCCGATCACTATTTTCGCCCTCCTTGCCATGCTGGTGTTATTGTTCGCGTTCCAAGCCGACAATATCACCGGCAAGACATGGCATGTGGCGCTCATCGCCGTCCCCATTCTGATCCAGGTCTATTTCAATGCCTCATTGGCCTATGTGTTGATGAAGTGGCTCCATGTGCCACATTCGGTGGCCGCGCCGGGGGCACTGATCGGCGCGAGCAATTTCTTCGAGTTGGCGGTTGCAACGGCAATCGCCTTGTTTGGCCCTGAATCGGGCGCTGCACTGGCAACTGTTGTGGGAGTGCTGGTGGAAGTGCCGGTCATGCTATCTGTCTGTGCCTTCTGCAATCGGACGCGGACTTGGTTTCCAGTGGAGCAGCTGGCATGAAACCCACCGTCCTCTTCTTATGCACGGGCAACTCTTGCCGCAGTCAGATGGCGGAGGGATGGCTACGCCACTTGGCTGGAAATCAGTTTGAGGTTTTGAGTGCGGGAACCAACCCGGTCGGTATGAATCCACGAGCTGTTGAGGTAATGGGAGAGCTGGGAGTCGATATCTCTCACCATCGCTCGAAGCACGTTGCGGAATTCCAAGGACGACATCTCCACTACGTCATTACGGTCTGTGATCATGCCCACGCATCGTGCCCGACCGATCCCAGAGGGGATGTTCAGTTACATTGGAGTTTTGATGATCCCGCCGATGCACAAGGCTCCGATTCTGATCGCGTACAGATCTTTCGCCGAGTACGTGATGAGATTGCCGAGCAGGTCCGAAGGTGGCTGCGAACGGCGGATCAATCAGCGGAATCTGGTTCACCATCTGCCCCCCGAGGTTCATGACCGGAGGAGACGGTGAAAAGGTGGAGGGGATGAGTGAGGTTCGTGAGTTCCTACGTAATGGTCTCAACTTCGGACAATGCAGGGGAAGTGACTATACTCGAGGCTGATCCAATAGTTTGTACCCAAGTGTCTTGACCGAGACAATCGAGTCATTGAGGATGGGCACTTTCAGTTTCAATCGCCGAACATGGACGTCAACGGTTCGCGTCGTCCCATAATAGTCGTAACCCCACACTTCATTAAGCAGTACCTCCCGCGTCAGTACCCGTCCAGGGTGACGTAAGAGATGCGCCAGCAGTCCAAACTCCTTCGCTGTGAGCAGCACTTCTTTACCTCTGACCGTCACTTCATGTCGCGTCTGATCCATTTGGAGAAAGCCGTACACTAAGGACGTTGGCTTGTGATCGTTTGTCCGTTCCAGCCGACGGAAGAGGGATTTGACCCGAGCCACCAATGCCTTGGGGCTGAAGGGTTTGGTGACGTAGTCATCGGCTCCGAGCTCCAGCCCGACAACGGTATCGGACTCTTCGTTCTTTGCCGTGAGCATAATGATCGGCAACAGGGCGGTCTCAGACTTGTGCCGGAGGGTCTTACATACCTCCAATCCGTTCAGGTGAGGCAACATGAGATCGAGAATCACCAGATCAGGATGCTCAGATGACACGAGCTTTAACGCTTCAAGGCCCGTTGTGGCGAGGCAGGCGTGAAATCCGTCCTTCTCAAGATAGTGCTTGAGCAAGTGTGCAATATCCTGTTCGTCTTCGACGATGAGAATTTTCTTGGGACGTGGTGAACTCACGGAATTTCCCCAATCATTATTCTTTAAGCTTGCACAAGCCACTATACGCTTTCTACGTTACAGGCTTGTTACAAATGGAAGAGATGGGAAGGCGAGGGTGCGAGGGGTGTCAGGCGACCGGTTCATTCAAACGAATGGTATAGAGGTAGTGGTACAGACCCTTACGAGCCAGAAGCTCCGTGTGAGTGCCTTCCTCGACCAATTTCCCCTTATCCAAGACCAGAATTCGGTCGGCCCGCTGGATGGTTGACAGTCGGTGGGCAACGACGAAAGTCGTGCGACCTTCCATGAGACGATGGAGTGCTTCCTGCACCAGCCGTTCCGATTCGGTGTCCAGCGATGAGGTGGCTTCGTCCAATAGTAAAATGCGAGGATTCTTTATAATAGCCCGAGCGATCGCAATTCGTTGGCGTTGTCCGCCTGACAGGTTGACGCCCTTCTCGCCGACCAGGGTTTCATATCCATCGGGCAAGTCCATAATGAAGTCGTGTGCATGCGCGGCCTTGCTGGCCTCCGATACTGCGGCTTCGTCCGCGACCCTCTTTCCGTAGCGAATATTATCGAGGATGGTTCCTCCAAAAAGGATGGTCTCCTGTGGGACCAGTGCAATCTGTCGGTACCAACTGTCAAGGGTCACATCACGCAGATCGTTGCCGTCGATGGTGAGGCGCCCTTCTATCGGATCGTAGAACCGGTGAAGCAGATTCATCATCGTGGTTTTCCCGGCGCCAGTTGGGCCGACGAAAGCGACCAATTCGCCAGGCTTGGCTTCAAACGACAGGTCCAATAACACCGGATGTTGAGGGTCGTAACCGAAGCTGACTTTCTCGACTCGGACGTGTCCTTCGACGGTGGAGAGACTCTGCGCCGTGGGTTGATCCGCAATTTCCGGTTGTGCATCCAGAATCTCAAAGACCCGTTGCATGGCTCCCTGCGCCTCTTTGAGCTGCGTAAAGATGCGAGCTCCTGCGCTAAATGGCCCGATGAGGATGCCAGCAAAGAGGACGAAGGCGAACAGCTCCCCTGGCGTGACAGTCCCCTCGATGACCTGTTGACCGCCGTACCACAGCACTGCTGCTGCCGCGGAAAAGGTGACCAGGCTGATCACGGGAATGAACACGGCCATGATGCCGGCCCGATGCAGGGTGAGGCGGAGCATCTCGTTCACCTGGGTGGCGAAGCGGGTTTCTTCCCGCTGTATCTGCACGAATGATTTGACGATTCGAATGCCGGAAATCACTTCTTCGATGAGGGTGCTGAGCGCGGCTGTGTGGTCTTGAATCGAGGTGGAAAGGGATTTCAGTCTGCGGCCGAATACTTTAGCGACCAGGACCAGCAAGGGGAGCAGGATCAGGATCAGGAGGCAGAGGCGCCAATTCATCATCAACAGAAATGTCATGCCGCCGATGAAGGTCACGAGTTGCTTGACTGTGTCGATCGGGGTTTCTGTGACGATGGATTGAATGACCGCGACGTCGTTCATGACTCGCGACAGCAACTCCCCGGTGCGGCGTCGTGCGAAAAAGCTGACCGTCAACGTCTGCACGTGGCCAAAGAGATGTTGCCGAAAGTCGGCGACAATGTGCTGAGAAACCCAGGCCGTCAGGTAGCTGTGGCCCATCGAACAGAGCCCCTGCAGAATCACCAGGCTCAGGAACAGGCCAATCGACCGGGTCATCTGGTCAGCATCATGCTGAACCGTAATGACATCCCAGAGGGTGCCGGCCAGCCGAACCAGGGCGAGATTAATGAGCGCGACCCCGCTCACTAAGAGCCCGGCCAGCATCAGCCGTGTCACATACGGGCGGATGAACGGCAGAAATCGCTTGAAGATCGACATGGTAGTCAGGCGGTGTGTCGGCACGAAATCGTGCCCTCGCTCACGGCAACGCTGAACGAGTACGCTGACGAGGGTGAGAGGAAACGACTAGAGTTGAGCGATCGACTCGATTAGATTCTTATTGATCGCAATGAAATCCGATCGCTCCTTATCGTCGACAACCACGTCGGTCAGGCTGATAAAGAGACGGGCTTCTTCGTTGATCGCATCGGAGACGCGATGCCGCATCGGAGGGACGAGGAAGTCGCCCACGTAGGTACAATTGACCGTTCGTACGCGGATGCGGACTTTCTTCCCTTCGGCCACGGTTCCCTCCTCCGGCCACGCCGGTAGAACTTAGCTTTTTCGGCGAAGAAACTTCTGGCGCTGGCGCAGCTTCTTATACTTGTGCTTGCGCATCTTCTTTCGCCGTTTCTTCAGGACGCTTGACATGTTCTGTATCTCCTAAGGAGGGGGAGTCTAAAAGCTTTCCGCTGAAAATGCAAGGTCACGGCGCCTTTTCCCCTTATGCTATACTGCACCACCATGTACCTTGGAAGGATTGGGTTTTTACGGCCTCCAACCATTGTGTGGCTGATCGTGCTTGCTGTCGCGATTGTTGGGTGCCCGTCGAAGACCATCCGATACCCAGCAGAGCATGAGCGACTCCTCCGTATCGATCAAGCAGTGGAGTCCTTGCGGAGTGCCTATCAACGAAAGGATCGGTCCGAGTTCCATGCCCTGCTGTTGCCGATGGATCAGCTGGACGAACTGAAACGGCAGGTTGAAATGGACTTCACAGCCTTTTCCGTCATCTCCCTCGAGTTCAAGATCGAACGGGTCACGCTTGAAAAGGACGATATCAACGTCCTCATCTATTGGCAAGGGACGTGGAAACGAGACGCCACTGACATGGGGGTCCGACAACGAGGCCTCGCACGGCTGCAATGGGTCGGTACGCACTCGATTCTCCTGCGCGGTGCGCAAGGAGATGTGCCCTTCGGAATGAAGACAAAACAGCTGTTGGCGGAACCTCCCGCATCGCAGCCCCTTCCACGATAACGATGCCGCGAAGCGCACTGGAAGCAGATTTTCTCGTCATCGGCAGCGGAGTCGCTGGGCTTCGCGCCGCCCTGGACCTCTGTCGAATCGGTCGAGTGATCGTGCTCACCAAGGGCCATCCCTTACAAAGCAATTCCACCTTCGCGCAAGGCGGGGTGGCCGTGGCCTTGAGTGAAGAGGATGATGTCGCCATCCATTTGACCGATACCGTGAAGGCTGGACACGGCCTGTGTCGTCGTGAAGCGGTGCGTGTTTTGGTGGAGGAGGGACCGGATCGGATTCAAGAGCTCATCCGCTGGGGCGCGAAATTCGACAAAACGGGTGGGAAGTTTGCCTTTGCACGTGAAGCGGCCCACAGCCGCAGCCGAATCCTCCGTGCGAGAGGCGATGCGACTGGGAACGAAATGGTGCGGGTGTTGATAGCGCAGGCCACGCGACAGAAGCGGATCGTCCGGCTGGATTACCACTTCACCGTTGATCTCGTGGTTGAGGAAGGCCGATGTTGCGGAGCGGTGGTGCTTGATGAGCATTCAGGGGAACAATTCATTATCCCTGCAAAAGCCGTCGTCCTGTCGACAGGGGGGGCGGGACAGATTTTTGCTCGCACCACCAATCCGCCGAATGCGACCGGCGACGGCATGGCCATGGCATTTCGTGCAGGAGCGCAACTCCAGGACATGGAATTCGTCCAGTTTCACCCAACCTCGCTGTATCTGCCCTCAAGCCCGCCTTTCTTATTGTCAGAAGCCATGCGAGGAGAGGGCGGTCAGCTGCGCTCCAATAAGGGAGAGACCTTCATGTCACGGTATCACCCGCTCGGCGCCTTGGCTCCGAGGGATATCGTTGCACGGGCGATCTGGGCGGAAATGGCGGCGACGCGTGCGCGGCATGTCTACCTTGATGTAACTCACTTGGGGGCCAGTTTTGTCAAACGGCGATTTCCGACGATCTATGCGACCTGTCTCCGTCACGATATCGATATCACGGAAGAATGGATCCCGGTCTCTCCGAGCGCCCATTACATGATGGGGGGGGTAACGACCGACCTCAACGGAGCCACGACCTTGCCGGGTCTTTTTGCGGCGGGCGAGGTTGCCTGTAGCGGTGTGCACGGCGCCAACAGGCTGGCCAGCAATTCCTTGCTGGAAGGATTGGTGTTTGGGATGCGGGCCGGCGTGGCCGCTGTCGCCTGGGCCTCACGCCGTTCGATGCCTGATGTGACTCACCATATAGAGGGTCTGAGGAGCGGTCGGTTGGACCGATTGGAGGATGCCGAAAAAGTGCGCAGTTCGCTTCGGCGGATCATGTGGGGGCAAGTGGGGCTTATCCGTTCTCGGGAGTCGCTCGTTCGTGCCACGGCCCAGCTTGCGCGGTGGGGACAGATGGTGTCCCAATCCTTTATGGGGAGGGCCGATCTGGAGGTCAAGAATATGGTGCAAGTGGCGCATTGCGTGGCGGAAGCTGCGCTCTGGAGAGAAAATAGTGTGGGCGCCCATTACCGGTCCGACTTTCCAGGATCCAAACGACCGGGCTGGAAGCAGCATAGTCAATTATCTTTGGGAGGCCGAACTACTGGCCGGACTGAATCGAAGACACGGGGGCGGGTTGTGGCATTGCGTACTCCGAAGAGGGGATGACATGTCCGGTCACGGCAAGGTCACGGGCGAGGAAGAGTCTATAGTATCGCAAGACCTTGCGGACATAGAGGCGGGTTTCAGTAATTGGTGGAAGGGCTCGGTAACGATCGACGACATGCTCCCCGGCGTTATAGGCAGCGAGTGCTAGTGGAAGGTTGCCACGGAATCGGTCGAGCAACTGGCGTAAGTACTTCGTCCCTCCTCCAATATTGTCTTCGGGATCATAGAGGTCACGGACCTCCAATCTCACCGCCGTTTGCGGCATCAATTGCATCAATCCGATGGCTCCGGCTCGTGAGACCGCACGAGGGTCGAAATCCGATTCAGCCTTAATGATGGCACGGATAAGCGCAGGGTGTAGTTGATGCTGCTGTGAGAATCGACGGATCACCGGTTCCAATTCCGCCTCTGAGAGAACGGGATGGAGCCGATTCGGGTGGAGGTCGATCCGGCGGTATCGAGCGTCAGAGGGAACGTTGGTGAGCGATATTGTCCCCTTGGCATCGACATATTGGTACATCTCCGCACGACTATCACTTGGAACAGCCAGCAGGATGCTGCCGCTCAATGCGACGAGAATTGTCATGACAGGCCGGTACGTTGAGGAGTGATGTAGTGTGTTTGGTTTTGGCATGGTCAAACGATAGCAGTCTGTCACTGCCTGTCAAGGAAATGCAGATCTTGCGTTTGGGGGCAGAAGAATGATGAGAGAAAACGGGAAGATGAGGGCTTATCGAGTATGAAGCATATTCCCGTATCGGCCTTGTATCGCTGGGAATTGCTCCCTTAGCTTCAGGGTCAGTGGACCTGGTTTTCCGTCGCCGACAGATCGACGGTCGACGGAAGTCACCGGCATGATCTCCATGCTAGTGTTCGTGAGGAAGCATTCGTCGGCCTTGAACAAGTCGTCAACGGTATAGCGACCTTCGTCGGTGTGGATGTCGAGCTCTCTGGCCAACTGAATCACGATCATTCTGGTGATGCCATCGAGCAAGCCGCATTCCAGAGCTGGCGTTCGCAATGTACCGTCCAGGACAAGGAACACATTGCTGATGGTGCATTCAGTCAGATGTTGCTCCCAATTAAGCAGGATACTGTCGAATGCGCCCGCTGCGATGGCTTCACGTTTAGCCTGAATGTTGTTCAGAAAGTTTGTGGACTTGATCTGCGGCGACAACGCGCTTGGCAAATTCCGTTTCGTGGACGCCACGATCAGCTTCACGCCCGTTTCATAGAGATGGGACGCTGGGGGCACGAGAGGTTTGGCCATCACGACAACGGTCGGTGACGAACAGAGTGCCGGGTCCAATCCGATGTCTCCCGCTCCTCGCGAAACGGTGATTCTTAGATAGGCATCCCGCTGATCGGTTCCAACCTCATTGCGGATCATGGCTTCCTGCAGAATGTCCGCCAAGCTCTTCATGGAAATCGGGATCGTCAGCCCGATTGCTTCTGCGGAACGGAACAACCGTGACAGATGCTGGTCTTGCATAAAGATATGAGGGCCATAGGAGCGCAGCGTTTCATACACTCCATCTCCGTAGAGAAACCCATGGTCGAAGACGGAGATCACGGCGTCTTCGTCTTTCACGAACTTGTTATTCAAGTAAATCCACATGGGGCTATGAAAAGGCGCTGAAGAAAGCCTGGGCTTTATGGATGGTTTCTTCATATTCGCGCGCGGGGTTGGAATCGGCCACAATTCCTGCTCCGACCTGGAGATAGCCCTGGCCGTTCTTCATGACAAGCGTACGTATCAGAATATTGAAATCGAGGTCCCCACTCCAGCTGAGGTAACCCATCGAACCGGTGTACGGACCGCGGCGTACCGGCTCCAACTCCTCGATGATCTCCATGCAGCGGATCTTAGGTACCCCGGTAATCGTCCCACCTGGAAACATGGCTTTCAACAGATCAAAACCAGTCGCATGATCTTTGAGGGTGCCGGCCACATGGGAGACCAGATGGGTGACATGAGAATATTGCTCCAAGGTCATCAATTCATCCACCTGGACGCTTCCGAAATGACAGACTCGCCCGAGGTCATTCCGCTCAAGGTCAACCAGCATGACATGTTCCGCGCATTCCTTTTCATTGACCCGCAACTCATGGATGAGTCGCTGATCGTCCTCGGCGTTTGTTCCGCGAGGCCTCGTTCCCGCGATCGGCCTCGTATCAGCTCGATGTCCTTCCAGCCGAACGAGCCGTTCTGGTGAGGAGCTGATGAGGCGAATTGCGTCAAACCGGAGTATTCCCGAGAAGGGGGACGGGTTCAACGTGCGCAAGCGACTATAGGCGGACAGATCAGTTTGAAGGTCCCCGAGAGAGGAGAATGCCGAACCAGTCAGGTTGAACCGATGGGAGAGGTTGGCTTGATAGATGTCACCGGCTGAGATGTATTCCTGGCAACGGCGCACGTTCTGACTATAGATCGCCTGCTCCTGCTCCGGTGTAAATGTCAGGCGACCGAGATGACTCCCGTGCGCGTCTACCATATCAGGACTGGTCAATCGAGCTTCAAACTTGGCTAGTCGATCCCTTCCCTCGCGAAATAGCTTTTCCCGGGGCTCGCTCAAAAATCGGTCAAGCGGCGGACAAAACATGAGCACCAGGCGGTTCAGTTCATGATCGATTGCTCCGACAAGATCGAAAAATGCGAACTCCAGCTCAGGGCAGGCAAGGTCATCTAAGGCCAAGGACGGCAACCTCTCGAACTGGCGTGCCAGATCATAACTCAAATAGCCGACTGCGCCGCCGAAAAATGGCGGAGCCTCGGGAGGACGAACGATCCGCTGACGGTTTAGGAGATGAGTCACATATTGAAACGGAGATGTGCCTGGATCCATGCGGCCTTGAATCGATCGGCACACACAGGTATCTCCCTTCCCATGCAGTGTTTGATAGGGATCAACGCCAAAGTATGAATACCGTCCCATGGTGCCATCACCGGTACCGCTCTCAAAGAGAAACGAAGGGCATCGAGCTGATGCGATCTTCGAGTACAGTTCAAACGGGCTTGCCGAGGGAGCGGGGCGTGTCAGAATCAGAGGAGAAGGAGAACCGTGCAGGAATGGGATCGATGAGGAGAAGGTTGTGGGCATAGGCGACGCATTCTCAACACGAACGGGAGATCACCACTATACCGTATATACCGCAGCGATTTCTGTGCGCATAGCTCTCTAACCGCTTGACATTGCAAGCATGGGTTTGTTTAAATTGCGAACCCCATCACGGGCAGAGTTTTGCTCACGTGCTCTCGCCTTCCGTGGGTTTGGGATGGCCCCTTCACAAGATCCTCTATACGCGGGGCTTGGTCAAGCCGTTCGAATTGGAACGGAACTGCTGGCTGCGCTAATCGTCGGCGGTGGGCTTGGATGGGCGATTGATGCCTATCTGCTAGAGTCGGCTCCGTGGGGGCTTGTTGTGGGGTTGGTCTTTGGGTTGGCGGCAGGTATCAGAAGCGTCTACCGATCCGTACAGCGATGGCAAGTGGCGGTAGACAACTTGAATAACAGGGAATAGCCAAGGATCGTCATGGAAGAAAGTCCGCTTCATCAATTTGAACTTCAACGCTGGGTCCCCATTTCAATCGGTGGATTGGATCTCTCCATCAATAAAGCTGTGGTGTTTATGTGGGTTGTCATTGCCGTGGCAGCGGTGCTGATGGTCATGGCTGGATCATCGCGCAAGCTCGTCCCAGGCAAGCTCCAGAGCTTGGCGGAGATGATGGTGGATTTCATTCGCACCATGATCATGGAAACCATGGGCAAAGATGGCATGCGATTTTTCCCCCTCGTCGCCACGCTCTTTGTGTTTATCCTCTTCTCCAACTACATCGGGCTCATTCCTGGAGCCTATACCGTGACGAGCCAGATCATTGTGACGGCGGCCTTTTCCTTCCTGGTGTATGGGATTAGCTTGGTCGTGGGCTTCTCACTACACGGGATGAAGTTTCTGGGCATTCTTATCCCGCCTGGTACGCCAGGATGGCTGGTGCCTCTCATGGTCCCGATCGAGATCATCAGCCAGATCGCACGGCCCATTTCCTTGGCGGTGCGGCTCTTTGCCAACATGACGGCTGGCCACGTCATGCTCGCGGTTCTGTTCGGTCTCACAATCAGTGGGGGAGTGCTGATCGGGTGGTTGCCCTTCGTGTTTACGGTGGCGATCTATTTATTAGAATTTGGTATTGCGTTCATTCAAGCCTATATTTTTACGATCTTGACGTGCGTCTACTTGGGAGACGCCTTTCATTTACATGGCCATGAAGAGCATGCGCATTAGCACATGCGGGTATAGCCAAGGGAGGAGTAAGACATAATGGATTCAGCAGCAGCAGGGTTGATCGGTATGGGATGTGCCGCGGCAGGATTTGCCGGGGCTGGTGTGGGAATTGGCTACATTTTCGGAAAGATGATTGAAGTGGTGGCACGTCAGCCTGAAGCAGAGGCTCGCGTCACCAAGTATATGTGGATCGGGTTCGCTCTGGTCGAAGCCATTGCGCTATATGGCTTGGTCATCGCCTTCATCATCATGGGTTTTCGGAAGTAGGGAGCGTTAACCGTTATTCGTGAACCGTTCATCGAGAGATCTTTCTCGTGTAGCGATTCACGCTTAACGTTTCACGAACACGCACATGCCACAGTTTGAACCTGACTTTTTTTCTTCGTTGATTTTCTGGGAAGTCATTTCGTTTGGGATTCTCCTGTTCGTGCTCTACAAGTATGCCTTCCCCGGTATCTTGAGCGCTTTGGAAGAGCGTGAAAAGAAAATTAAGGACAGCCTCGATCAGGCCGAGCAGCACCGGTCTGAGGCCGAGCGACGGCTCAAGGAATATGAAGCCAAGCTCAATGCGGCGGGGAAGGAGGCTGAGGCCATCCTCGCGACCGCAAAGGAGCGGGCTCAACGGTTGCTCGATGAGAATGAACAGCGGTTGACCGCAGAAGCGGAGCGTATCAAAGGTGATGCGACGCGTCAGATCGAGCAAGAGCGCCGTAAGGCATTGCAAGACATCCGGGCCCAGACGACAGAGCTCGCCTTGATGGTAGCGGAGAAAGTGGTTCAGCGGAGCTTAGTAGAGGCTGATCACAAAAAATATGCAGACGAGGCGCTTGAAGCGCTTTCGAAATCACAGCCCCGTTAAGTTGCCGTGATCTGCGGGTGGAGTCAGCTTAGGGTGACTCCACCCGGTCGGTAGCCTTCCAGATCGACCGTTACGAATTTAAACCCCAGCTCTTTCAGTCTGGCACTAATTTCCGTACAGCGATTTGATTCCATGAGCCGGGGGAGTTCCTCCTGTGCCAATTCAATCCGCGCAATCTCACCGTGATTTCGCACTCGAAAATGACGGAATCCTTCATGATGGAGCACAGCTTCTGCTCCTTCGACGCGGCTTAATTGTGCGCTGGTGATTACGATTCCACGCGGGATTCTTGATGAAAGGCAGGCTGCGGCCGGCTTGTCCCAATTTGAAAGTCCCAGTTCTTTGGCAAGGATGCGGATATCGGATTTCGACAGCTCAGCCTCAACGAGCGGGCTACGCACACCCCATTCCCGAGCCGCTTTGATACCGGGACGGTCATCACCCAGATCGTCCAGGTTGGTTCCATCAACCACATACGCGACAGCCCGTGATTGCCGCACATTTCCAAGAAGTTGATATAGGTCGGTCTTGCAGTGAAAACAACGATTCGCGTCATTTTTCACGAAGTCATCAATGGTCAGCTGATCCGTCTGTACGGTTTCATGGCGGGCGCCGATCTCCTGAGCGACCCGTCCTGCAGCTTCCAACTCAATAGATGGAAACGTCGGTGAGATGGCCGTGATACCGACCGCCTTCTCGTGGAGTTGGTCGTGCGCGACTTTCAGAACGAAGGTGCTGTCGATTCCACCGGAATAGGCCACCACGACCGAGCCCATCTCCGTTAGGAGGGTTCGGAGCTGATCGAGCTTCTGTTGTAAAATGTGCGTTTGCATACGGTGCGCTGTACTCGAGCCTAGTGGCGAACTCTTGCCTTCGCGATATTGCCAACGACGACGAGGGCGTAGTGCTGGGGGTCCAGGTACTGCTTGGCCACGCGCTGCACGTCTTCTTTCGTCACTCGCTCAATCCATTTTGGGTACTGACTAAAATAGTCGAACCCTAATCCAAAAAACTCCACTTGCGCCAAGACTTGCGCCAGCTTCGATGTAGAATCCAGCCGTAAGGGGAAGCTGCCCATCAAAAATGCTTTGGCATCCGCCAATTCCTGATCGCTGACCGGGGCCTCTCGAATCGCCTTCATTTCGATCAAGACGCCGCTGATGGCCTGATTGGTGGTCTCTGTCCGAGTCTGCAGGTTGATCCAGAACGAGCCCGGCATCACCCGCGCATCGTAATGACTCATAATCCCGTATGCTAGCCCCTGTTTATCCCGGATGGAATCCATAAGGCGAGACGAAAATCCTCCAGCACCCAGGACATGATTCATGACGGTCACGGCGTAAAAATCAGGATTGGTTCGACTGATTCCAGGGTGGCCGATCACAATGGTGGATTGTGTGAGATCCTTCTCGATGAGCTGCACGGTCTTCTTGTCGATGGCCGCCGGCTTCTTAACCGCTCTGAACGGCACAGCCCCTTTCTTCCACGATCCGAAATGCGTCTGTACTAGTGTCGTCGCTTGCTCCGTCGTGACGTCACCGACAATGGTCAGTATCACGTGGTTGGGTAGATACTCCTTGGTATAGAAGCTTTGAATCTCAGCCAAGGTGATCTTACTCAGTGTCTCTTCCGTGCCATTCACTGGCCAACGATAGGGATGGTTCTGGAAGACCAACTGATTGAAGGCCTTCATGGCGACATGTCCGGGATCGTCATTGTCGCTAGAAATTTCCCCAAGGATCTGAGATCGGACCCGTTCAAATTCTTGCTTGGGGAAAGCCGGGTGCTGAAGAATATCAGCCAACAGGGTGAACCCGAGATCGATATCTTTTTTAAGCGTGCGTGCAGATGCGGTTGTGTAGTCTTCGCCTGCCTGGACCGACAGCGAGCCACCGACAAAGTCAATTTGTTCAGCCAGTTGCCTCGAGGATCTGGTTGTTGTCCCTTCATCTAAGAGGCTGGCCACCAAATTTGCCACACCCGCTTTTTCTGGAGGATCCTGCGCAGCGCCGGCCTTGATCAGGGCATGGATTTCAACGATGGGAAGGAAATGCTGTTCCAGGACGAGTACCGTCATACCGTTGGGAGCGATGAATCTCGTCGGTGCGATGTCGGCGGCAAGCCCTGTCGTCGTGATACACAGCACGAGTACGGCACACTGGACGAGTCCCATCAAGTAAGGCACTGATCTTTGTTGGATGGATCGTGGGTCGGCCCCCTGGCCTCTCTTGTTTCTGGATTCCTTACCCATGATTGCCTCTAGGACTTTCCTTCTTGAGCTGTTGTGGGGCTTGATTCTGGGGGTTTCGGGGGTAAAGGAATAAGAATGCCGATGGTCCGATTGTCTTGGGTCAGATACTGTTTAGCGACGCGTTGGATATCTTTCGCCGTGACTGCGCGGATCCGTTCTATGTATTGATCGAGTCGTCGCCAGCCGGCACCGACCGATTCCAATTGTCCCAACAGCATGGCATGACGAAAATTCGAATCCTGCTCAAAGACGCGTGAGGCTTCTACCTGATTTTTGGCCCGCTGAAGCTCCTGCTCGGACGGCGGCTCATTCTGAAGCCGGTGAATCTCGCGGTGTAGAGCCTCCTCGACCGCTTCTACCTTCGCGGTGGGATTGACCAGTGAGTAGAAATAAAAGAGACCGGGATCCGTCTGGATCAGACTGTACTCTGCCCCCACCGACAAAGAATTCTTCTGCTCATAGACCAAGTTCTGGTAGAGCCGAGAACTTTTCCCGTGCGAGAGGACCGATTCGAGGATGTCGAGCGCATAGGAGTCCTCGCTCGAATAGTTGGGTACGCGAAACCCCATCATGACAAATGGCACTTGTGCTTCGCGTTTCAAAAGAAAACGGCGTTCACCTCGCTGTTCCGGTTCCGGCGCCAGGGTTTGTTTTGGGGAGGGGCCTCTGGGAATCGGTTCAAACAGACGCTTGATCGTCGGCAGGAGAACGTCGGACTTGATATCGCCCACAACCACGAGGGTTGCATTGTTGGGAGAATAAAACGTGTCGTAGTGGCGTTGTAAGTCTTCGAGAGACATCGCATCGAGATCCGCAAACCATCCGATGACCGGCCAATGGTAGGGATGGCTGAGAAAGGCTTGGGCAAACAGCGCTTCAACCAGCGCACCCTGCGGGTCATCTTCGGATCTGAGGCGGCGCTCTTCTTTCACGACGTCACGCTCGGTCTGAAATTCACTGTGATCGAGAAGGAGGCCCTGCATCCGATCGGCCTCCAGCTCAAGAGCCAGTCCGACACGATCCGCTGCCACGTTCTCAAAATAGGCGGTAAAGTCTTGTCCGGTAAACGCGTTGTCGATGCCGCCGTTCTTTCTCACGATTTTAGAAAATGAACCTTTCGGATACCGTGCCGTGCCCTTGAACATCATGTGCTCAAGCATGTGTGAGAGTCCGGCCCTCCCCATCACCTCGTTTCGAGAACCGACTTTGTACCACACCTGCACTGTGGCGACCGGAGCCTTGGGAACTTCAACCAGCAGCACTTTCATGCCGTTTGAGAGGATGAATTCACTCGGTTCTGCTCCGAGCGAAATCGAGATCGAGCCGAAGACGAGCAGCACCGTTAAGAGGTGGATACGCCAATGATAGTGGATAGTCTGCATGATCATGATGAAATAGAATTTGTCATGCTAGCAACGAGTTTCAATAGGTGTCAAGGTAAGGGAAGGTCGGTTGCTGTGGAGTTCTCCAAGTTGTCCACAGGCGCCAAGAACGTCCCGTCCTCGGCTCTTTCGAACAAATGCATCGAGGCCAGCGTCGCGGAGGATGGATTGAAAACGAAGCACCGCCTGTTCGGACGGGCGACGAAAAGGGCTGCCTGGAAATTCATTGAACGGAATCAAGTTGACCATGCATCGCATGGCTCTGAGCAATTGAATCAGTCGGCGGGCATCAGCTGCATGATCATTGACGTCGGCGAGCAGCACATATTCGAAGGTCAGCCGTTGACGAGGGGCGAGCGGATAGCGGCGACAGGCAGCCAGGAGTGATTTCAGTGAAGCGATCTCGCTGGCGGCAGGCATCAGCGCTCGTCGCTGTTCTTCAGTGGTGGCATTGAGCGAGATGGCGAGGTTCACGCCGAGCGCCGCGACCTCCGGAAGGCGAGATGCCAACCCCGCTGTGGATACCGTCAGGCGTCTACGCGACCACCCAAGACCCCACGGTTTGTTGGTCAACGCAGTCACGGCCGCCTTGAGACTCTCCACATTGGCCAGAGGTTCTCCCATCCCCATGAACACGAGATTTGTAATGTGTTCATCGGAGCTCAGCAGGTCTTGCGCGGTCAGGATCTGATCGATGATTTCATGAAGCTTGAGGTTGCGTTTCAGTCCCATTCTCCCAGTCAGGCAGAATCCACAATCCAACATGCACCCGACCTGAGTTGACACGCAAAGCGTCAGCCGATCCTCATCCGGAATCAGGACGGCCTCGATCGTCAGGCCATCGTCGAGCATCAAGAGCAATTTGCGGGTTCCGTCCTGGGACGATAAGATCGTGGTCTGTGTCGAGCGCCCGACCTTCGTGGATGGAGAGAGCGTCGTGCGATCATACATGGGGAGATCCGTCATGTCGGTGAGTGCCCGCGCGCGCCGTTGATAGAGCCATCGTAAGATTTGCTGTGCGCGATAGTCCGGCCAGTCTTGGGCGCGGACAAACCTGACCATCTGGGGTTCGGTGAGACCCAAGAGCGTTGTCACGGTACCGGAAGCGATTATCGGCGAGTCGGCCATATTATCCTCAACGTTAGGAGCCTACCATAGCGGAAGTCATGGCGCATACGGCCGTGCCCATCATTGGGTCCGGAAACTTCTTTCATTGCAGACAGCTCTGTATATAATGAACTCGGATGAGTGTTGTCAGGCCATCATGATGAAGATATCCACCAAGTATCGTTCTATCCATGGCTGTTGCCTGGTGGTCGCGCCCATCCTGGTGCTCGCTCTCGGAGGGGTTTTCTCATACGATGGGTATGCGGCACAGGTTGAGGCCTCCGAACAATCGACGGTCACTGGCTGTACGACAGCGGAGGAATGTTTTGTGGCGGCGGCCTGGCCGAAAGAGCGACTCGGTCAGGCGTTGACGAAAGATCAAGTGGTGGCGTTCAAGCTAGAACGTCTCCGAAAGGTGATGGAAGGATTTCCCGGGACGCAGTGGGCCAAGCGTGCCGGGTTGCTGTCCGGGGTGATATTGATCGATCGAAATCCCGCTGCCAGTCTGCCATACCTCCGGGCAGCCCAGCGGGATTTTCTCGTGCTCGACGATTACATTCGATTCTGGATCGGAGAGGCCTTGTTGCATCTCGGGGAGGCCAAGGAGGCGGCCAGTATGTTTGAGGGGGTGCCACAAGCGGTCCCCGATTCTAATCTTCTCAATCAGGTCGCGCTCCGTGCCGGGGAAGCGTGGTATCAAGCGTCCAGCTGTCCCGAGGCCGTGTCTTGGTTCGCTAAGGCCCTCAATGTCAATGACAAGGACCCTCAGGTCGCTCAGGCTTGGTTACGGTCGGCTTCTTGCTCACTCCGAGAGAATAAATTGGCGGAAGGACAAGAAACGCTGAAACAGCTGTGGATGAAGTTTCCGCACACGAAAGAGGCCAAGGAAGCCGAGACTTTGCTTGGGGGCAATATTGGCGGGGTACCGTGGACCGTGGCCCCCGACACATATTATGAGCGCGCCCAGGCTTTTCTAGGGCAGTCGTTCCACGCGGAGGCCATCGAGGAGCTGAAAAAGTTTCTGGCGCGAGATCCGACCTCCTCTCACCGTGGGGAGGCCAGGCTGAAATTGGGCATCGCCCAAGTTCGTTTAAAGCTGTACGACCAGGCCCGCGAGACCTTTCATGCGTTGACGGCTGAGCGAGAGCCTCGCGCGGATGAGGCGACTGTCTGGCTGGCGAGGGTCTATCTCAGACAGGGACTTGGGGAGAAGCTTTTGGATCTTTGCCGGACACTCCCGAAGCGAACGGTCACTCCAGAGCAGAAAGGGCAGATCAATCTATTTGCCGGGATCTGGCTGGAGGATGAGGCACGGTTCGATGAGGCCATCGCGAGGTATCGGCAGGTGGCCAAGTTGGGAGAACCGGCTTCTCAACGAACTGAAGCACAATGGCGGGAAGGGTGGGTGCTTTACCGAACGGCTCGTTATCAGGAGGCGATCAGCGTGTGGCAGCAGATCGTCGATCAGAAGGACAGCGATCTAGAGCCACAAGCCCTCTATTGGATTGCACGTTCCTACGGTCATGTGGAAAGTGTGAAGTCAAAGGAGGTATTTGGGCTGCTCTGTCAGCGGTTTCCGCACACCTACTACTGCCAGTTGGCGCGCGAACAGAGTGATCTGTCGGTTCCAGGGCAGATGAAACCGGAAGGCTCAGTCGTCGCGATCTCGTCCACTCCGTCTGCTGTTGAAGTCACTCAGGCGCCGGTCCAGGACAGTCAGGCAAGCAGCCGGATACAGATCGAGCTCCACCCGGCGTACCGGCGGGCGGTAGAACTCAGAACGCTTGGTCTTGAGCAAGATGCCGCGAGAGAGCTCGGCGCGTTGACGGATCGATTTAGCCGTGACTCCGAGGTGTTGGCGGCATTATCCATCATGTTGAATGAGGTCGGTGCCTACCATCATGCCTTGCGTCTGGTGCGGTCTCGATTCCGTGACAAGTTAGAGCGAACCGGTGGAGTGGTCGCAGATGGATTGTGGAGCGTGGCCTATCCCACGGGATTGATTCCTACGATCAAAATGTCGGGAGCGAACGGGGTTGATCCATTTCTTGTTGCGGCCATCATTCGGGAAGAGAGTCAATATGATCGGAGAGCCGTCTCTCGCGTCGGAGCGATCGGATTGATGCAGGTCATGCCCGCCACCGCCAATGCCGTGGCCCAGCAGCACCGTCTTCCAAGCCTCTCCCGAGAAGATTTGTTTGATCAAGAGACAAATATCCGGATCGGGGCTCGGTATGTCGAGCAACTGTTTACACAGTTTTCTGGCAATGTTGTGCAGGTGATCGCTGCCTATAATGCCGGTCCCATCGTCGTAGGCACTTGGGCGGCGACCTATCGGGGGCGGAGTGAGGATGAATTTGTGGAGCTGATCCATTATCAGGAGACCAGGCAATACGTCAAACGGGTCTTGCGTAGCTATAAAGAATATCTGCGTCTGGCAGGGACTCAAAAAGTCGTTTCTTGACAAGATCTTGTGAACTTTTTATAGTACGCCACAATCCGTAGGGGCCATAACGAAGAGGGGCTGATTATGTCATTGGATCGACTTGATGCATTGGAAACTCGCATTCGTGATCTGGTGAAGCTTGTCCAAGAGTTTAAACGAAAGAATGCGCTCTTAGAGGAAGAGCTCAAGGCGGCGCGCCAACGGTTGGCTTCGCAGGATGATACGAATCGCCAATGGGAAAAGGAACGAATGGACATCAAGACCAGGATCGAAAAGGTCATGAATGAGATGGAGTTGCTCGAATCTGTCGAGGATCCTAAGGAGGTGGCCATTGACTAAGACCATTGATGTAGAAATTTATGGTCAGCGGTACGCGATCACGGGAGGCGGCGATGATGCCTATGTCCGGCGGCTGGCCAATTTTGTCGACGATCATATGAAACATCTGGCGGAAGGGATGAAGACGACGACCCCATCGAAGTTAGCGGTGCTGACGGCGATCAACCTTGCGCATCAGCTGTTTGAGTCCGAGAAAAAGCGGGTCCAAGGGGAAGCTGATGTCGAACGGCGGATGGTGACGTTGATGGAATCGATCGATGAGCAGATGCCGACATCGCTCTTTCGATAGCGGAGATTCGCCTTGCTTTCAAAGAGTCCCTTTGTTAACATACAGATAGGTGAGTGTGCGGATGAGTAGGGAAGAGTGATATCGCCGATTGTTGATCGCCTAGAAACGAGTGCTAAGAAAACCACAAGAGAACGTTTATTTGATGGGATACGAAGTGTTCATTCGGTGGATGCTCATGGTATGGGTCGTGCGCGGGCGGCGTCACGTGGGCGCCCAGCGGCCAGTTTCTGAAATTGAAGCGATCCGGCGAATATCTGCCGGATGGAACGAGTATCTACCCTCCATGCCTGTTTCGATCGCTCACTCTTTCCAATGGCTGATGTCTGGAAACAGACAGCTAAGGAAGGGCAGAGAGAGAAACTTACTGAGTATGGCATCGTATCCTGACAATCTCTTGCGGTTCCAGGCGGGACGACTCGCGGTTTCCTAAGACTCTTCCATCTCTTCACCTCACATCAGCATTCGCGTTCATTCCGCTCAGTCTGAGGCGGGGGCCCCGCATCAGGTTGAGCCCATTGGATCTGATTGTTTTCAAGAAGGGGGTGACTCCCATTTCTACATCAACTGTCGTGTACATAATCCTTTCGGTGATCTTCGGAGCTGTGGTTGGTGCTGGTGTATTTGATTTCCTGCGACGGCGGATGACGGGCGCCAAGCAGGCTGAGGCAGAAGACTTGGCTAAGCAGGTTGTGCAGAACGCACAACGTGAGGCCGAGAATGTTGTCAAGGAAGCCAGGTTTGAAGCCAAGGATCTGGTCTTCAAGGCAAAGTCCGAATTCGAGCAAGAGCAGAAAACCAAACTTGCTGAACTCTCGACGGTGGAGAAGCGTCTGATCCAACGAGAGGGAACGCTTGACGGAAAGGTTGCCGCCCTGGAAAAGCGGGAAAATGAGTCACGCAAGCACGAGGCAGATTTCGCGAAACGAGAAGAGGGGCTGGCGGTCAAAGAGTCTGCCTGCGCCAAGGCTGAACGCGAACATCGAGACGCGCTGGAACGGGTCGCCGGGATGACGGCCGATGAAGCCAAGAAACAATTGATCCTCGAAATGGAATCGCAAGCGAGGCTCGACGCCGTAGGCCTTGCCAAGCGCACGATCGAAGAGGCTCGTGAGAACGCCGAGCGTGAGGCGCGGGAAATCATCACCAGCTCGATTCAACGCGTCGTTCGTGACTATGTCGCGGAATCCACGATCTCGGTGGTTCCCATCGCCAACGATGCCATGAAAGGTCGAATCATCGGTCGGGAAGGGCGCAATATCCGTGCGCTTGAAGCGGCGACGGGCATTGATCTGATCATCGACGAAACTCCTGAAGCCGTGATTATTTCGGGATTCGATCCGTTGCGGCGCGAGATTGCCAAAGTGTCACTGGAGCGTCTGATGCACGACGGGCGCATCCATCCCACGCGCATCGAGGAGATCGTCGAAAAGGTCAAGGTCGACATCGACAAGCTAATGTATGAAGAAGCAGAGAAAATTATTTTCGAACTGGGGCTTTCGGACTTTCATCCTGAGTTGATCAAGGTCTTGGGGCGTCTCAAGTATCGTACGAGCTACGGGCAAAATAACCTCTATCATGCCCGCGAGGCGTCGTACATTTGCGGCATCATGGCGTCAGAATTGGGTCTCGATGTCCGACTGGCTCGCCGCGGAGCCTTGCTGCATGATATCGGCAAGGCGGTCAGCCATGAAGAAGAGGGACCGCATGCCATGCTCGGGGCCGAGATCGCCAAGAAATACGGCGAATCTCCGAAGATCGTCAACGCGATCGCCGCGCATCACGAGCAGGTCGAGCCGATCTGTCCGGAAAGTGTGTTGGTGGCGGCGGCTGAGGCGTTGTCGGCGGCGCGTCCGGGTGCGCGGCGGGAAGCGCTGGAGTCTTACGTGAAGCGGTTGGAAAAGCTGGAATCGCTCGCGACTGGGCATAAGGGCGTGCAGAAAGCCTACGCGATCCAAGCCGGACGTGAAATTCGCGTCATTGTGAGGCAAGAGGACATCACCGATGCCGAGTCGTTTCAGCTGTCTCGTGAATTGGCGAAGAAGATCGAGCAGGAGTTGACCTATCCGGGGCAGATCAAGGTTACCGTCATTCGAGAAAGCCGCTACGTGGAATACGCCAAATGAAAGTCCTCTGTCTCGGGGACATCATGGGGGAGCCGGGCCGCCGGGCTGTCGCTCGGGCCGTGCCTCGGCTGGTCGCGCAGCATCATATCGATGCGGTCATTGCCAATGGTGAAAATCTGGCAGGAGGCTTCGGGGTGACGCCGGAGTTGGCCGAGGAACTGTTCGACACCGGCATCTCGGTGATCACCACCGGAAATCATGCCTGGGATAAGAAAGAGGCGCTCGATTACTTTGCTCGTGAGCCTCGCTTGTTGCGGCCGGCGAATTATCCGGCGGGCGTCCCTGGAAATGGGAGTGTCGTCTTCGAGACCGCAGGCGGTGAGCGGCTGGCCATTTTACAGTTGATGGGTCGGGTGTATATGCCGACGATCGATTGCCCGTTTCAGACGGCTAAACGCGAGTTATCACGGTTGAAGCGCGAGACGTCCGCGATCATCGTTGAGATGCATGCGGAAGCCACGTCTGAAAAGATGGCCATGGGGCATTTCCTGGATGGAGAGGTGGTCGCTGTCGTCGGTACGCATACGCACGTGCAGACGGCCGATGAACAAATCCTGCCGAAGGGCACTGCGTATATCACGGATATCGGCATGACGGGACCGCTCCATTCGGTGATCGGAGTCAAGAAGGAATTGGCGATCGAAAAGTTTTTGACCGCGATGCCGAGGCGGTTTGAAGTCGCATCAGGGCCGTCCGTATTTTGCGCGGTTCTGCTTGAGCTCGATCCCCGCCTGGGCAAGGTGATCACGTTTGAACGCATTCGCAGCATCGATTAGCGGGCTGTGAAAAAAGTTCGCCAGCGGCGTTCTCGCACCGCTCAAGGTCTCAACGTACCAACCGCGAACGCGTCGGTCTTTCGCTTGCTGCGGCCTTGCTGGACAGACTTTGTGAACAGCCTGCTGGCGAGCTTCAAAGGAGAGGACTCACGACTACGTACTCTCGCCCGCCCCTTTTCGCGTCCGAGTTGACATCGAGACATGTCCTCACCGTCTCGGAACTGACTGCCATGGTTCGGGCTTCCCTCGAAACGGACTTTGCCGAGGTGTGGCTTGAAGGGGAAATTTCGAACCTGCGCGCACCAGGGTCCGGGCATCTCTACTGTATCCTCAAGGACCAGACGAGTCAGATTCGGGCGGTGATCTTCCGTTCGGCGGCCGTTCGGTTGCGGTTCGGCCTGGAGGAGGGGCTTCAAGTCGTCGTCAAAGGGCGACTCTCCGTCTACGAGCCTCGTGGAGAGTACCAGGTCATACTTGATCATCTTGAACCCAAGGGGCGAGGCGCTCTCCAGTTGGCGTTTGAGCAGCTCAAGTGTCGCCTTGAGGCCGAGGGACTCTTCGATGTGGAAGGCAAACAATCGCTACCCGCATTCCCTCGGACGGTCGGAATCGTGACCTCACCGACCGGGGCAGCGGTTCAAGATCTGATCACCGTATTGCACCGTCGCTGTCCTATCTTGAGTATCATCATCGCACCTGTACCGGTGCAGGGAGCGGGATCGGCTGAACAGATTGCAGCCGCCATTCAGGCATTGAACCGGCTCGGAGTTGTCGACGTCATCATCGTTGGGCGGGGCGGCGGTTCATTGGAAGATCTGTGGAGTTTTAACGAAGAAATTGTCGTGCGAGCCATCGCTGCGTCACGGGTGCCCATTGTATCTGCCGTTGGGCATGAGACGGATGTGACACTGGCCGACTTTGCGGCGGACGTACGGGCTGCAACTCCGTCCGCTGCCGCCGAACTGGTTGCCCCGGTGTTAACGGAGATCGTTGAGCGGCTGGGCATGCTCACCGCCCGCTGTCAGCAAGCCATGACCTCACAATGCCTGGAACAGCATCAGCGACTTGATCTTCTGCTTGCCCATATGGGCAACATTCGGTTTAGAATTCTCAAAGAAGCTCAGCGGGTGGATGGCCTAGTGGCGGGCATGCGAGAAGCAGTCCGCGCCCATCTCAAACACGCGATGGTCAATGCGCAAACATGGATGCACGCGCTACGGTCGAAGAGTCCGGTGCTCCACGTGCGTCAGGATTTGCTGATCGTTCCACAGTTGCGATCGCGTGTGATCGCTGCCATGAACCATAGCCTCAAACGAAAGACCCAGCACACCCATGCGTATCTGGGCCGATTGAAGGGGCTGAGCCCGCTCGCGATTCTGGATCGGGGATACGGGATTCTCGAGACGATGCCCGGTGGCCAGATCATTCACGATGCCGAACAGGTGTCCGTCGGGGAGGAGATCCTGGCACGTTTGGCCAGGGGTCAGATCCGATGTACGGTGGAGGAGGTCAGGTTAGATCCGTCAGTTTAAAAGCCGGCTGGGACTTCGTTATAATGGGCCGCGGGTTGGCGTGAAAGGAGAATGGTTGTGGCTGGGGTGAAGTTTGAACAAGCGATGGCCAGATTGGAAGCCATTGTGGGTGAATTAGAGAATGGAGATCTGCCCCTGGATGAATCATTGAAGATTTTTGAGGAGGGCATTCGGCTGTCGAGGAATTGCTTAAAGGTATTGGAAGATGCTGAACGGAAAGTCGAGGTGCTCGTCCAGGATAAGAATGGGAAAAAACAACTACGCGCCTTCACCTCCGATGACATTGATATCCAGGGTTCCGCGGAAGACTCATAACAGGTCGCTCTTCTGCGTATCATCCCTTTTCTCGTCTTTCCCCCGTTGCGATTCTCGTGAGTATGAACAAACCACGCGATAGGGATCGTTGTGACCAGGTATTGGCGACTCGGGGATTGGTGCAGAGTCGAGACGCCGCGGTCCGGATGATTCTTGCGGGAAAGGTCCGAAGTAACGGAGCGATCGTCGACAAACCGTCCAGAGTGATTCCCGTCGATGCGGTCATCGAGATGATCGGAGAGACCCAGCCGTTCGTCAGCCGAGGGGGCGAAAAACTGGAGGCAGCGCTGGATGCCTATTCGATCGCCCCCCAAGGCCTGATTTGTCTCGACGTGGGGTGCTCGACCGGAGGGTTCACCGATTGTTTGCTCAAACGAGGGGCTGCGAAGGTCTACGCGGTTGACGTGGGCTACGGGCAATTCGATTGGCGGCTCCGACAAGACCCACGCGTCGTCCTGAGTGAGCGGACCAATATTCGCTATCTGCCTCCTTCAGCCATCCCGGAGCCGGTTGATTTGGTCGTCATTGATGTATCGTTTATTTCATTGACGAAGGTGCTTCCACCCATCCTGCCGTTTCTCCGTACTCCGGCCCGCGTCATTGCCTTGATCAAACCGCAGTTTGAAGTCGGCAAGGGCCAAGTCGGTCGGGGCGGCGTCGTGCGTGATGACGCACAGCGAGCGGAGGTTGTTCAGAGAATCGTCCAATTCGCGGCGGATAAGGGGCTGAAGACCATGGGAACCGTTGCGTCTCCGATCAAAGGGAAAAAAGGCAACCAGGAAATATTAGCAATCTTTGAGTACGACACCCCGTTTCATGGTATGTAAAGTCTGTCGTAATTGCTGAGCGTTCATTCAGGAGGGCCAATGAAAGTACTCGTCACGGGCGGTGCAGGGTTTATCGGGTCTCATGTGGTGGACCGACTCGTTGAAGAAGGGCATCAAGTTGTCATCGTCGACAATCTGGCCGCCGGCAAGCGGAAAAATGTCAATCGTGCGGCGAGTCTCTACAAGACCGACATTACCAGCTGGCGTCTTGAACGGGTGTTTCGCAATGAACGGCCTAATATTGTCCTCCACCTTGCGGCTCAGATCAATGTCCCTCGTTCGATAGCCGATCCGGTGTTCGATGCGCAGGTCAATGTCTTGGGAACCATGAACGTGTTGCAGCAAGCGGTTCGGTATGGGTGCCGAAAGGTTGTGTTCTCCTCATCCGGTGGAGCGATCTATGGTGAACAGGAGACGCTTCTGGCGACTGAATCTCACGCAGCTAACCCCCTCTCACCCTATGGCATCAGTAAACTGTGCGGCGAACATTACTTGTCCTATTTCCAACGGGTGAGCGGGATTCCAGTCGTCAGCCTCCGGTATGCCAATGTCTATGGGCCGAGGCAGGATCCCGATGGAGAAGCCGGAGTCATTGCCATCTTCATTCAAAAGATGTTGAACGACGAGCAGCCCATCATTCATGGAAACGGCCGTCAAACACGTGATTTCGTATTCGTCGATGACGTGGCCGAAGCAAATCTGGCCGCCATGGGGCAGGATGCGCATGGAGTGTATAACGTCGGAACCGGTGCTGAGACCTCCATCAATGAGTTGTTCCGGATGCTTGCCGGGCTGACAGCTTCGAGCGTCAAGGAATTGCATGGCCCGGCCAAAGCCGGCGAGCAGATTCGCAGTGTGGTTGACCCGTCACGGATCAAACAAGAACTTGGGTGGGAGGTCAAGGTAGACCTCGCCGAGGGGCTGAAGCAGACGGTGGAATTTTTCCAAGGGAAGAGCCGCTAGCCTGCCGGCTGACAGGCAGGCCGAACCACGCGCCAACTGGTACGATCTCAGGCGAACCTCACGACTCGCGACCGCCAGTGTGTTAAAGAGCTTATCCGATCAGTATCGAGCGACGCTCCCATCAACCTGGATTGACCAGGCATCGATGCCACCGATTAAATTCTTCACGTTCGAGAATCCCTGCTGGAGGAGAAAGCCTGTGGCATCTCCGCTTCGCATTCCGTGATGGCAGTAGGCAATAATTTCGGTGTTTTTGTCCAACTGGGACAGTGAATTGGGTAACGTGCCAAGCGGGATGAGGAGTGAGTTATCCAGCTTGGCGAGCTGATTCTCCCAAGGCTCCCGCACATCCAACAGCACCAGTTTATCCCCTTTATCGAGTCTCGACTTCAGTTCTTTCGGCGTGATGACAAAGCTCATGTGGTCTCCTCCTCGTACATGAAGACAAGATCATAAGCGACGGGGGAAAAATCTGTCAAATGCGGTTGCTCTTGTAGGTGAAGGCGGGCCAGCTCGTTACTTCAGAAGCTCACACTGTTTCGAATGCCCATTGTCCTCGTCGGTCGGGAAGGGTGAGTGCCTGGTGTAGATGTGTGATGAAGGTTGACCGTGGAATCTCTTCCGCGCCGAACCGGCTGACATGGGGAGAGAACTGTTGACAATCGATGAGGCGAAAGTTCCAGGCTTGAAGCTGCGTGACGAGCTTCACAAGCGCCACCTTGGATGCATCATCGACTCGCGTAAACATCGATTCGGCAAAGAAGGCACCTCCAATCGCCACGCCATACAGTCCTCCGACCAAGCGATCATCCTGCCATGTTTCGACCGAATGGGCGTAGCCGAGTTCGTGCAAGCGGGTATAGGCGTTCAGCATGTCATCGGTAATCCAGGTGCCTCCCTCGGGATACTGCGGGCGCGGTCCTGCGCACTGTTCCATGACATGCCGAAAGGTGGTATCGAGCGTGACGGAGAATAAGCGTGAGCGAAGGCTCCTCTTGAGGCTGCGCGAGACATGGAGCTTGTCGGGGAACAACACGGCGCGAGGATCTGGCGACCACCACAAGATAGGTTGGTCATCGTTGTACCAAGGGAAGACCCCGTGCTGATAGGCTTCGAGTAACCGCTCTGGCCGGAGGTCCCCTCCTACCGCGAGTAGCCCTTCTGGCGATGCCCGATCGACCGTGGGGAAACGAAGGTCGTGCCGATTCAAGCGAAACATGACCACGTACGATACCTGACGCGGCGCAAAAAGACTACGCCGGGAGAAAGATGAAAGAGGCGTAGTCGTTCAGACTCAATCTTCCAGTCAGACTCAGCTATCGACCCGTTCCAGTAGTACACGACTGCTATCGGATAGCGCGGCCATTAGCGATTCTCCTGAACGCTCAAGTCAATGTCGCCCTCACTGATAGACCATCCAATACGAGCGCATCCCGTCACGCTCAGCAAGGGTCCGGCAGTGTATCTCAGTCTGGCAGGGACGCTCGCGTGAACCCTGGGCGGTCATATCGTTTCCGCGGGTATAATCCACAACGTATTCCTTGCGGGACGTGGAGCAGCCACTCAACGACAGGATCAGCCACAGCAACGCGCCGAGTGCGAGAGCACCTTTGCACCCATTGTGAAGCCCATAACCCTCTTGGGATTGCACGAATGTGAACATCGTCGCCTCCTTTCCGTGCGAGTAATTAAGAACAGGATCTTGACCAATGAGCCGGTGCGTCAGACTTCCATCCTGCCCTAATCTTCACGAGATCCAAACCCGCATTTGGAGTGGCTCTACCCCCCCTTTTAGTGAGTGCGATGAGTCGCGCCGACCGGTGACACTTTCCCAGATCGCCCTTTGACCATTGCTGAGTCGCCCCAGTAAGCGGTTCAGATGACTTCCTCCCTTGGTGGAGGTGGGAGCTCCATTGCCTGCTCGGCGAGTTGTTGCGCTATCTGCTCCCGCGTCCGCTCAAGAATCGATACAGTGCGTGCGAAAACGAGTCCTATTCCATCGATGAGGGGCCAGCTCTGTCTTGTACGACTCAGGCACGTTCCAGGGAGACTGGCAAGCGTGTGCAGTGGGCTAGAGATGTGAATCTTCTCAGGGGAGAGGGCTTACGCCGATCCGGATAAGAACCTGGATCAAACGATACGGCTGAACCGGCAGAAAACTGGAAAGCACCGGCTGGACAAAGATGCCGGAGCCGTTTGGACACGGCTCCGGTCGGTCTTCCCGTCCTGGCGGCAGGCATTCACTTCATCACACCATAATTGAAGCAGTTCGCTACTAACGGCTCATCCCATGAAACCGGCGGACAGGAGCGCAAATACAACAATCCCGATAAACAGCGCGGCATACAAATAGACCCATCCTGGCTCATGGGTTAGGTCGTCCTTTACATCCTTTAAGTGTAGATCACTCATAGAACACCTCCTTGTTTGAAACCTCCTCTGTTCCGTAGAAGAGTGTTTGGATCATCCTCTTATGTTGAGTACATGCTAATAAGCGGAACGTTCCCTCGCTATCGCTCGGAAGATTGAATTTTCGGCTACACCGAATGGGTGAGGGGACCGGTAAGCACAGGACGATCAATGAGGCTTGAGGTATGTCAGGATAGCCTCCACGCGACTCATATCGATCAATCACCAAATTGAAAAGCAGCCATTCAACGTCTGCGTGTGCAGTGGGCTAGGGATGTGAGCTTTCTCAAAAATGGGAGGGGTCTTATGCGTATACGTATGAGATCCTGTAAGAAATAGTCCCGTAGTCGCAACTCATTGAAACGATGTCAGTTGTGGCGTATTGTTCACAAACAGTAACGGCGTGTTACACGGACAGAAACTGGACACGATCTCGCTCTTATGGCGGATCCGCCTAAACATAGTTAGTTTTCACAGAAGACTCTGAGACAGTGCTGACCTTCCCCCGGTTTTGCAGACACCTCCCTAAGTGGGAGAATGCTGAAATCGGAGGACAACATGAACACGAAGACCCGACGATCGTATACGGAGACCTTTAAAGAAGAGGCGGTGCGGCTGGTTCGCGAATCAGGACAGCCTGTGACCCACGTGGCGCGGGACCTCGGGATTGCCGATCATCTCCTCTACCGCTGGCGTGCGGAGCAGCAGCAGGCAGAGGAGCGTGGACGGACCCGACAATCCTTACAGGGCGAGCAGGCGGAATTGGCCCAGCTGCGGCGTGAAAACGCGGTCTTGAAGCAGGAGCGGGATTTTTTAAAACGTGCGGCGGCGTTCTTCGCGAAGGAGTCCCGATGAGATACCGGGTGATCCAGGAGCACGACCGTCGCTATCCGATCCGCCTCATGTGCCGAGCACTGGCGGTCTCCCCGGCGGGGTATTATGCGTGGCGCGGACGGCCCGAGAGTGGGCGGGCGGCCGCCAATCGGACGCTCCTCGTCACAATCCGCGTGCTCCATCAGGACAGTCGCCAGACCTACGGTAGTCCGAGCATCTGGCGGGCGCTCCGCAAACAGGGCCACCGGGTGGGAGAGCATCGCGTGGCGCGGCTGATGCGCCACGATGGTCTCCGAGCCAAGACTGTGAAGAAGTGGCGGGCCACGACGTACTCGTCGCACGGCTTGCCCGTGGCAGCCAACACGCTTGCCCGCCAGTTCAGGGTGCCACAGCCCAACCGAGTCTGGGCGGGCGATATCACCTATGTTTGGACTCTGGAGGGCTGGCTGTATCTGGCCCTGCTACTGGATCTATACTCGCGTGCCATCATCGGCTGGGCGATGGGCCCACGACTGACGGGGGATTTACCCGAGCAGGCCCTTCGCATGGCGCTCACCACGCGGCAGCCCACAGCAGGACTCCTGCATCACTCCGATCGCGGGAGTCAATATGCTGCAGGGTCCTATCAGCAGTTGCTCACCACGCATGGCATCACGGCCAGCATGAGCCGCACCGGCAATTGCTGGGACAATGCCTGTGTCGAGAGCTTCTTCGGAACATTGAAGCGGGAACTGGTGTACCATCGGCACTATGCCACACGAGCGGAAGCGAAACAGGACATCTTCGAATACATCGAGGTGTTCTACAATCGGACGCGTCGGCACTCAACCCTCGGCTATGACTCCCCGGCCGAGTACGAAGCGAGGGCCGCAGTCGCCTAACCTGGTGTCCATCAAATCGGGGGAAGGTCAGTGCCATCGCGTGGAGCGAAGCCAAAAGCGTTATCGACGGACACGCTGACACCGAGCGAACGCAGCAAAAGAATGTCACTTGTGAGAAGCAAGGACACCAAGCCAGAACTTACCGTCCGGCGATTGATTCAAAGTTCTGGGTTTTGCTATCGGTTACATGGTAAGGGGCTACCTGGAAAACCCGACTTGGTTTTCGCCGGTAGGCACAAAGTGATTTTTGTGCATGGTTGCTTCTGGCACCGCCACCCAAAACGAAGCTGTCCTCTGGCTAGGCTACCTAAGTCAAGGCTGGACTTCTGGCAACCAAAGCTGGAACAGAATCGAGTACGTGACAAGCAAAAACAGGCAAAGCTAAGGCGGCTAGGGTGGCGTGTGCTGGTTATATGGGAATGTGAATTGAGAGACCCAGATAAGCTAAAATTCAGAATTAGTGATTTCCTCAATCGGGAGGCGGTATGAAGTCGATTGAGTTGTTCGCAGGTGCTGGGGGGCTAGGCATGGGCATCAGTCTCGCGGGTTTTGAACACTTAGCCGTGGTCGAGTGGGATAAATGGGCATGTGACACCATACGAGAGAACCAACAACGAGGATTTCCGTTGGTGTCGGAATGGGCAGTGACCGAAGGAGATGTTAGAAGATTTGATCTTTCGGCATTACCGGAAGGGTTGGACCTTGTCGCTGGTGGTCCACCGTGCCAACCATTTTCCATGGGTGGAAAACATCGCGCCTACAATGATGAGCGTGATATGTTTCCGGCAGCGATAGAGACCATAAGAAAATTAAAACCACGCGCGTTTATTATTGAAAACGTAAAAGGGCTGACCCGCCCCAGTTTCGCCAATTATTACCAATACGTCCTTCTCCAACTAGAGTTTACCGAAGTGGCGAAGCGCAAGGGCGAAACTTGGAAAGAACATTTTCATCGCCTTCAATGCGAGAAAACAAGCGGCCGTTTACATTCGGGAGGCCATCTCGCATATAACGTCGTTCCAACGCTCGTTAACGCTGCGGATTTTGGCGTTCCACAGAAACGCGAGCGCGTTTTTATTGTTGGTTTCAGGGATGATCAGGGCATTCATTGGAGTTTTCCGACGGAAACCCACTCGTTCGAAGCTTTGCTTCACGACCAATGGGTGAGTGGCGATTATTGGGAGAGGCATAAAGTATTGAAACGAAAGCGTCCGAGCACCTCTGATAGCATCGAAGCACGTGTAGAACGCTTGCGCCGACTTGGTCTTCCCTTATTTCATCGCCCTTGGCGAACGGTGCGAGACGCGCTTCAGGGTCTGCCCGAGCCAGACAGTTCAGAAGCAACCTCATATAACAATCACCGGTTGCAAAATGGCGCACGCTCCTACCCCGGTCACACTGGAAGCCCGCTCGATCTGCCAGCCAAAACCTTGAAGGCTGGAGATCATGGTGTTCCAGGTGGAGAGAATATGATGGTGAAGGACAACGGAGCGGTTAGGTACTTTTCCGTTCGTGAAGCGGCAAGGCTTCAAACATTTCCAGATGGCTACATTTTTCACGGCACTTGGTCGGAGACCATGCGCCAGCTTGGTAATGCCGTGCCAGTCGGTTTAGCGCACATAGTCGCATCAAGCGTCGCTGAAAAACTTGTCGAGAGCGGGACGAATGCCTTGTGCGAAAGACTGCGGGGTTGCTCAATTGGCCGGGCCTAAACCATATAATCCTTTGGACAAACGGAACCTCGGTGTTTCCGTTGCGGAGGCGATGCTTTCTCAGGACGTTGTACCTCTTGGAACATTGACACGTTTTGACGGAGCGGGTGTTTACGCAATCTACTACACAGGCCAATTCGATGCCTATCAACTGCTTGCACAGTTGAATAGAGGCAAGAAGCTTCAAGCCCCAATCTATGTTGGAAAGGCCGTACCACCCGGGGCACGCAAGGGAGGCTTTGGGCTGGACGAAACGCCAAGTCAAGCTCTTTACAGTCGTCTTGCAGAGCACGCCGAAAGTATAAGCTTGGCCGAAAATCTAGGCATTAAGGATTTTCACTGTCGCTACCTTGTTGTCGATGATATTTGGATTCCTCTCGGCGAATCGTTGTTAATCGCCAAGTTCGCTCCGGTATGGAATACGTTGATTGATGGTTTCGGGAATCACGATCCTGGCAAAGGCCGCTATAACGGTCTTTGTCCACGTTGGGATGTTTTGCATCCTGGCAGGGCATGGGCAGCGAAATGCAAAGCTCGCCCAGAAACAGCGAGTCAGATAAAGAACGACATTGCTGAGTATTTCCGGTCTCATCCAGCAGTAACAGGCCAAGCATTTCATCTTGGTCGTGAAGACGAAAACTAACAACGTCATTAACGCGGAGGGTCTTGGCCAACGCGCCTGACTTCATATATCTGCAAGAGATAGAGCGTGGTGTGCTATAGCCCTAGCCTCGCGTTCGAGAGGGACGCCGCAAGAGTGTGGCGTCGCTAGGTATGAGAATGTACCTCGACCCCGCCGACGCGCAGCGGTTCATCCAAAGCTACATGCTTCTTATGCTTGAGGTATTGGGTGAACAGGAGGATCGCATCAACGGCAGTGTCGTTCCGTTGCTTGCGAAGGCGCGGGCGAAGCTCGTTGGTGAGCCGACCTTGCTGCGCAAGTCGATTGCGCAGCTTGAAGCAGGAAATGCCAGGCTTGATCGCGAAGTCGTCATGGCACTAGTGGCCTGTAACGATTGATTCGGGAGTAATTCGTCGCGATGGATCGAAGTACTTCCACTTCACGGGTTTGGGCTGCTTGTTGTATTGGCGTATTGCCGTTGCAGTTCCATGCGTTCGCGGTTAGTCAGTTTCATCGCGCCCTCCATAGGCGCAATTATACTAACTATTTAAGTGTTACAGTCCACTAGAAGGGCTCGAAGTACGGCAATGGGTCTATCTTCGCGACACCAAACTTCATTCAATCATTATTGACTCGTCCGCTGATCGTGCATTCGGAGTGCTCGGGCTTACGCAGGGAATCCGAGATATTGTCGGAGGCACCGGGCTTCTTATGGAGGCAGGGTTGGTTCGCTACCGGGGGCGGTATGTGTGTGATGGCGTCATTTCGCAAGTGGTGTGGTTTGGATCAGGATACAGAAGAAGTTGGAATGAGAAATTCAAGGAGATCAAGGCATCAGGCCAATTTCATGTGAAAGTCGAAGTCTAACAAGGCTGACAACCTGACGTCCGCAAGGTATACGTGCGGATCGTTTCGTCGTGATACTCCTACCTCCTCCAGGTATGGCCAGCGTCAATGCCGCAGGGCTGAGGACCGCTTTATGGCGGTGCGCCCTCGGCGCCGAACTTCAGAACTTGGCCGGGAGCGGACTTTAACGAGGCTTGAGTCGATTGAATGGTTTGTCCGATGAAGTGACGATGAATATAAATGAGGTGACTACCCCTTGGGTTTCTCAGTCGCGGCTAGGATGGGTTGAAACATCGGATCGGCGTCGAGCACGGCCTTCAATCCCTCACTCGCGAGGAAATACCGCCAGACCTCATCATCTCTTCCTGGTATGTCGTCAAACCAGCGTTTGGCCTCGGTCAAGTGCTGTAGCATCTTGCCTTTATCCCCATAGCCCGGCATAAAAATCATGCTGTAAGCCATGGTGTATTCCGCGAGGAACTTATCGAGCGGCAATTCGGCGAGGGCTAATGAGGCCTGAGCATCCTCGTACGCTCGGATACTGTCGGGATCGTGCAAGATCCGATTCCAGGCCACCTTGTTGATGCGGGACCACGCAAGCTGTAGGAGTGCTTCGGCCTTGGGTGTCTTTCTGTCAGCTGGAATGTCTTTGACCAACGCTTCGAACGTCTCGATCATCGGAATCTGGTCATTGTTCCAACGATAGGTCATGCCGAGTCGGAAGCGGGCATCTAACTGCTCAGGATGGGTGTTCGCAAGGGTTTCCAACGCAGGCAACAGCCGGTACAGGAAGTCCGCCGGGGTCGGCTTCGAGAATCCGCCCATCTCCATGCCATTCGCGAGGTCGAGGCGACCGGCGGTTGCATAGGTGTTCCAATAGAACTCATTGACGGTCAGCGATAACGCCGGATCCTTGATGGTCAGTCGATGGCTCTGGGCGGCTTCCCGAAGCAGGACCGTATAGAGATCTCTGGTCAGAACTGTCAGCGCATCGACCTGATGTGGGTCGATGATCAAGATCCGATTGAGCAGAGCGACGCGATCGCGCAATTCAGGAAACGTAGCGGCACGAGCGGCGGCGGCGGTCAACGTTCCTGGCTGATCTTCAGGACCCCACCAGACGATAGAGTTCGGAAGGGCGCGGCTGATCTCGGTCGTGAACGGTAGCTTGTCAGCCACCATGCCCGCTGCTTCAGGTGTGGTGGCAACAGGGAGATGGAAGACAGCTGTGTCGCGTGGGAACCCATGGGACTTGAGTCCGGTGAAGACCACCCATTGTGTGGTGATGGATTTCACGGCGCGTCGCTCGCGTGTGATCGTGTTCGTCCACTGGACGGTGCCTGGACGGTACGTCACCGGCGAGGTGAGAGGGTCATGATAGAGGACGGTCAGCGCAACCAGCGTGGTCGGGACTCCGATGACTTTCCCGTTCGGTTTCAGTCGGAAGGATCCGTTTGGGATCGGATGGACGTCGGTCACCGTAAGATGAAGGCCAGTTCCGGGCGGCGAGACTCCCAGCGCATCCATCACAAAGGCGGAGGCGGGAGCGCGGGACAGGTCATCTCCATAAAATACGAGCGGACCGGTACTGGGCCAGAGGACATTCATCCCAATATCCGATCGTTTCATAAACGGGGCCTGACGGGTGGTCAGCTCTTGCCAACAAGCCTCATACGAGGTGTCCGTTGCCGGAGGATTTTGAGGGTTGGCCGACCGCACCGTCAGGAGCTTGTATTGACACGCGAAGTCTAGTTGCCCTGTCGTGATCTTGTCGCTTTTAGCGATCCCTTCGGCATATCGAACGGCTGTATCGACGGCGGCCTTGTGGGTGGTCTTGTATTGAGTTGCCTTGTGAGGAGGTTGAGACGCCGCAGTCACAAGGTCAGGCACGGTTGTCTCAAAGGCCGTCAGCAGTCCCAACAGGAGTAGCATTCCAAGTAATAGGTTCTTAGTCATGATGAAAAAGAGTCACGCTGTTGTGGGTTATCGAGATGAGGCGGTTTTCAGGATCTTCTCACGCATCAACGCTCGGTCGGCTGTCGATAGCGTCGGTGCCGGACTGTGGCGACAGAGCGATACGGTTTGGCGCAACGACATCACGAAGGTTTCACAATTAGGACAGGCACCCAGATGTTGACGGATTTCTTGGCAAATATTCGTGGAAAGTTCGTCATCGATATAGGCGGACAATTGGCGCAGGATGCGCAGACATCGGCTTTTCCCATGAGTGTGTGGCCGCCGAGTCGTGGAAGCCTGCCGCTTCGGTTTGGACGCGCTACGTTGTGCCATATGGAGCAGCCCCTCCGTTACCCACGTGAGTCGTGGTTATGGTCAATGAGTGGTTCACCGAGGCTTCGCGCACTGAGGTGACGGCGCACAAACAGTCGAGCCCGGTGCAAACGTGATTTCACCGCGCGTTCGTTCAAGCCCATGATGGATCCGACCTCCCTGGCGCTGACCCCTTCCATGTCGCGAAGCACCAAGACTGTTTTGTACTTCTTCGGTAACTGGTTGATCGCAGCATCAAGCGCGGCGCGTAATTGTTTGTTGTGGAGCGCGGCTTCAGGGCTGAGTCCATCGATCGGAATTTGCAAACGGAACTCGCCATCAGATGTCGGAATGAATTCCTCGAGGGATAACTCTCGTTCTGGGGCACCTTTCCGTTTGCGCCGCATGCGCAGGCATGCCCGTGAGGCGATCGTATAGAGCCACGTCGAAATCTGGGCGTCACCACGGAATTTGTCGAAGCCTCGATAGGCATTCAAAAAGGTCTCCTGTACCAAATCTTTCGCCGCCTCCGGTTCGCCGCACAAACGATAGGCGAAGCGATAGATGAGGTCTGCATGATCCTTGTACAGCGTATCAAAGTTCTTCACGGATTGGGGATCCATGGAGGATGAGGCCCGCGAGCGGCGAATTGTGGGTGAGGCGCTCATACGCAGCGAAGTCTACGAGGGGATTGAAAAGAGAGTCAAGACGAAGCCTCGACGGATGATTACTTCATCCGGTGAAATTCAAGGATGTCGCCCTGCCCGTCGAGTTCCACCGTAATCGGGGTCCCTTCCCTTGCCCCGTTCAGCGCGGATCTCCCAAGCTCTGCCGGGTAGGTCTGTTCCCCCTCCGGGGTCCAGAGCCGGACGCTGGCTCGATCCGGAGTGGCAAATTCCAACGGTCCTGTGATGAAGCGGCGGATAAGAGTCGAATCGCGAGACGCGGCAAGATCCGCTACGATGGAGTCGTTGTGCATATGCAAGGTCATGGTCTGCCCGATCTTGGCACTCTTGATGCCGATCTTGGTGTTGACGTTGACGATTCCGATGGGCGTCTTGAAGAAGATAAAATTAGACTTCATTTTGGAGATCGTGCCGGTGAGCAACAGATGTGCCTTACTTCCAGGGGTGGCGACCTGGCTGATTTGAAGATCGAACTGAAGGTCGTGCACACCGATGACGGTATCCGTTCCGTCAACTTCAACCGTCACGGACTCCCCGTCCTTGCGTGACGCGAGCACGCGTTCGTATGCGCCTAGGTGGAAGGCTTTCTCACCGCTTTCCGGTGTCCAGCGCACCAACTTGGTGTCATCTCCGCTGTCTCGCTTGAACGGTCCGGTCAGGTAGCGGTGGACGAGCATCCCATCGGTTCGCCTTACGAGATCTACGACGACATGGTCCTCGTGGATCACAAAGGACACCTCTTGCGAGGCAGGGAGGGTTTTGAGCGTGGTCTTTGAACTGAGCGACATGAGTCCGACCGGTGTCTTCAGGAAGACGATCCCTGGCTTGGCCCGCCAGACCCGTCCGGTCAGTCTGATGGAGGGGTTCACGTCCGTGAAAACGGGGGCTGGACGATCGATTTCCTGTTGCGCAGTTGTCGGCGCGTCTATCTGTGGCTGAGCGGTTGGTGCATTATTGTTGGAGGGCTGAGCCGGTTGAGTCTCGCTGTCCTGAGGTGGAACCACCGGAGGAATGTCGATTTGTGGTTGAGCCGGTGCAACCTCGTCGACCTCGGATGGCTTGGGCATTGCTTCATCGGTCTGGGCCTGATTGGTCTGAGCCTGCGCCGTTATAGAGGTATCGAGCTGAGATTCCAAAGGGATAGGCTCAGAGGGTGGCGTCTGGGCCTTCTCTCCGTCCGGAGGACTGGCTGTGGCGCATCCAGCATGGATGAGTCCGAGGAGAAACACCGCCAGAAAGAATTGTCGAGAATGTGCCGATCGATCCATGGAGAAGAGGTTCGGTATGGAGATGATGACTCGTTCGTTCTGCCTACACGCAAACTCCTCAAGCTTTGAGGTCATGGTGCCGCAATCAATGCCGATCCGTCAATGCCCTATGCGGAATAACATGAGGTCAGAATTGGAGTCAACCCGAAAGAGGGTGTGTCTGATACAGCCCTGGGTAAGCTCGTGGCGTCTGCCCATACTCCTGATGGATGCGTCAGGGGGCACGGCAATACGGTCAATGCCGACGACGTGAAAATACCTGGTCTTTGCACAGACACATCGTGTGTTGGTGTGAGAGGGACGGGCAGGGACCTTCGAAGTGCGCTTACTTCTTCCTGACCATGAGGCGGAGCGGGGTGCCGGTGAATTGGTAGGTCTCGCGCAGTTGATTCTCCAAATACTTCAAGTACGAAGGCGTGAGGTCTTCCGGATGCCCAACAAACAAGGCAAAAACCGGCGGTTTGGTGGCCACCTGCGTGATATAGGCGGACTTCGTCACAGCCGACGGCTTGTGCTTGCGGGCCGGCAATGGATGGGTGTCCAGAATCTTCTGCAGCCAGGTATTCAGCGCGCCAGTGGGGACGCGCTTGGTGAACATGGCGTGCACGTCCTTGAGGAGCGGGAAAAGACGGTGGACGGAGTCCGGCTTGAGAGCTGATCCATACAGGATTGGAGCCCAGGTCAGAAAGGAAAGCCGTCGGCGGAGTTCCAGTTCATATTCTTGCCGGGCCTGAGTATCTCCGTCTCGTAAGTCCCATTTGTTGATCAGGAGAATGCAAGCGCGTCCTTGTTTAAGAATGGCCCCAGCGATCTTGGTGTCTTGTTCCGTGACTCCTTCCACCCCATCCAGGAGAAGGACTCCGATGTCAGACCGACCGATGGCACGGAGTGATCGGAGGACGCTGTAGCCTTCTACTCCACGGTCGATCTTGCCGCGTCGCCTGATGCCTGCCGTGTCAGTGAAAACGTAGCGTTGATCCTGGTGTGTGACCAACGAGTCGATGGGATCGCGCGTCGTTCCTGGCACATTGCTGACGACGACCCGTTCTTCTCCCAGCAGCGCATTCACGAGGGTGGACTTGCCGACGTTCGGGCGTCCCACCACGGCCACGCGAGGCAGTGGCGGCACGTCTGTTTCGTCAACCGATGGAAGGAGCGGATAGATGGCATCCAATAATTCAGCGACACCCAGGCCATGTTCGGCGGAGATGGGATAGAGCTCGTCGGCACCCAATTTATAGAAGTCGGCGAGGAGGGGCTCTGATTTCGGCGTGTCGATCTTGTTAATCACATAGAACAGGGGTTTGGTCACTCCGCGTAGTAACCGCACCACTTCATCATCCGGCGGGGTCAATCCCGATCGACCGTCCAACAGAACCATGAGGATATCCGCTTCGGTGATCGCCAGCTCCGACTGCCGTCGAATCAGGGTCAACATGCTATCTGATGAAGAGAGATCAAGCCCCCCCGTGTCGACCAACCGAAACTTTCGATTACGGTAGGTGGCATCGGCATAGTTCCGGTCGCGGGTCACGCCGGGGATGTCGTCCACAATAGCGATCTTCGCGCCTAAGATCTTGTTGAACAGCGTCGACTTTCCCACGTTCGGCCGGCCGATGATGGCCACAAGCGGCGGTGGTCCCCCTTCTGTTGGGGGCAACGGCAGTGTCGGTTCTTGTTTGGGAGCGGATTTCGTACGCGGCATGAGATATTGGACCGTAACACAGGGTTTTTCTGAAAGACAACATGAGGACGCTGTAAAACTCCTCCAGCGGCGTTCTCGCTTCGCTTAAGGTCTCAACGTAGCGAAAACGAAGGCAAGGTACCTATCCGCTCGCATGTGATCGAAGCGAGCGGTTCAAGCGAAGCTTGGTGTGTACCTCCTCGACCTTTCGCTTGCTGCGGCCTTACTGGAAGAGCTTTTCAGCATCCTCTGGAACTAAACAGCGTCCTTCCTGTCTTATCTTACAGGCAAATTAGTAACGACCAACAATTGACCGTTTGCAAACAGTCTCAACCGAGCTCGTCTTCTTTTCAGCCGTTCGGCTATACTTTGGGCTATGACGCATCAGCCAGCATCCAGTGCACAGCACGTTGTCGACTGGACTCACATTGACGATGTGCTGCTCGATATGGACGGCACGTTGCTCGACCGCCATTTCGATAACTTCTTCTTCGAGGAGGAGCTGCCGCGTCGGTACGCCACGCTCCACGCCATCCCGTTTGAGGAGGGGCGTGATCGCCTGATGGCGATGTACCGGTCAGTCGAAGGCGAACTGGCGTGGACGGACCTCGATTACTGGACGAATCGGGTCGGTCTCGACGTGGTGGCGATGCACAAGGAACTCGATCACATGATCGGTTTTCTGCCCGGTGCCGAGGAATTTTTGCGCCATCTTCGGCAACTCGGGAAGCCTGTGACCATCGTGACGAACGCCCATTCTACCGGTGTATCGGTTAAAGTTGCCAAGACTGGGTTGGATCGGTACGTCAACCGCATTGTAGACGCGTTTGAGGTTGGCTATCTCAAGATGCGGCCGGAGTATTGGCCGAACTGTCAACGCTTGTTGGGGTTCGATCCGTCGAGATCTTTGTTTATGGATGACGATGAGGGCTGTCTGATGGCCGCGAAAGCATTCGGGGTGGCCCACTTGGTTCACAGCGCCAAGTCGAGTTCGAAATTACCGCCGGCGCCGCTTCCCCAGTTTCTCTCCATTGAAGGATTTGCACCGCTGTTCAATGGCCGCTAATGCTGTCTGGTTGCCGTGCCTCGGTACATCTCACCAGCCAATCTTGGCACACTCTGCATGCTGAATCGATCAAGGTGAGCGATTGATAGGCCGGACTGGGTAATCAGTCGATCAATCTGCCGGTTCAGGTGACATCCACAACCCACTACATTTTGAATCGGATTCAACCGGTCCTGCCACGCGGCAATCTTCTGGTCCTCGCTGCGCCCATGTTCCAGGAATAGAAAATGTCCTCCCGGCTTCAGCACCCGCGCCACTTCCTGTAACGCTTGCACCGGATTGGGAATCGTACAGAGCGTCCAGGTGCTGACGACATAATCGAAATATTGATTGGCGTGGGTCATCGCCTCAGCGGCGCCTTGCTCGATGTGGACGGGAAAGGGCAGAGAGGCGCTCCGTGCGAGAACCGTCTTCGGGAGAAGAACGGCCGGATCGACGGCGTACAGATTTCTGACAGTCTCGGGATAGTGGAGGAGATTGAGCCCAGTTCCTATGCCGAGCTCCAGGACCTCTCCCTGGGTTACGGCCAGGAGCCTCTGGCGCAAGCGTTGAAATTCCTCACCCGCCATCACCCACTCCATGAGGCGAGGAAAAATATGATCGCCGTAGAATCCCATTGCGCCGGTAGTATAACAGGGGCTTTGGCTGACCGAGTCGGGAACTTGTGACCCCCCTGGGGCTATGTTAGAGTCCTCCGTTATTTTCATGTGGAATGAGGATGAGTAAAGGATACGATCATCACGCCATCGAAACGAAGTGGCAGCAATACTGGGAGGAGCACCGGACGTTTCGCGTCACAGAAGATTCCAGTAAGCCAAAATTTTATTGTCTCGACATGTTTCCCTATCCGTCCGGAGCCGGACTCCATGTCGGCCATCTCGAAGGGTATACCGCGACCGATATTGTCTCGCGCTATAAGCGGATGAAGGGCTTCAACGTTCTGCATCCGATGGGCTGGGATGCCTTTGGGTTGCCGGCGGAACAGTACGCCGTCAAAACTGGGATTCACCCCGCTCTTACCACCGCTCAAAACATTGCCACGTTCAAACGCCAGATGAAGCGTGTGGGGCTCTCGTATGACTGGGAGCGAGAACTCAGCACCACAGATCCGCAGTACTATCGGTGGACGCAATGGATTTTCCTGAAGCTCTTCGAACGGGGATTGGCCTACGTGGCGGAAGTTCCTGTGAACTGGTGTCCGGCGCTCGGTACGGTGCTGGCCAATGAAGAAATCGTCGACGGCAAGAGTGAAGTGGGTGGCTTCGATGTGATTCGCAAGCCGATGCGCCAATGGGTGCTCAAGATTACGGCTTACGCCGATCGACTGCTTGAAGACTTACCACTCGTCGACTGGCCTTCCAGTACGCTGGAGATGCAAAAGAATTGGATCGGGCGTTCGATCGGTGCGGAGGTTGATTTTGCCCTGGCGGATCGGAGCGGCGCGATTCGCGTGTTCACGACCAGACCGGACACGCTGTTCGGCGCGACCTATATGGTTCTGGCGCCTGAACATCCGCTGGTCGATGTGGTCACAAGCGGCGAACAGAAAGCGACCGTCCAGGCCTATCGTGAAACTGCGGCCAAGAAAAGTGATTTGCAACGGCAAGAGCTCGAAAAAGAAAAGACCGGTGTCTTCACCGGCGGCTACGCGATCAATCCGGTAAACCAGGAACGGTTGCCGATTTGGATCGCAGACTATGTATTGATGAGTTATGGAACAGGCGCCATCATGGCCGTGCCGGCGCATGACGAGCGAGACTGGGCGTTTGCGCACCAATACGCGTTGTCGATTCGTGAGGTTATTTCCGGCGGGAATGTTCAGGAAGTGGCCTTCACTGATACGGATCGCGGGAAGGTCGTGAATTCGTCCATGGGCGATGGCACGTTCTCAATCAACGGTCTCACGCCTTCCGAGGCGATTCCGAAGATCACCGATTGGTTGGCAAAGCAAGGGCAGGGCACGCGAGCGGTCAACTACAAACTCCGGGACTGGCTCTTTGCCCGCCAGCGCTATTGGGGAGAGCCGTTTCCCATTATGTGGGTGGACGGAGAAGCGCGTCCGCTTCCGGAAGAGCAACTTCCCCTCGTGTTGCCAGAATCCAACAACTTTAAACCATCCGGCACAGGAGAGAGTCCATTGGCGAACTTGGACCAGTGGCTCGTCACCACCGATCCCACTACCAATAAACCGGCTCGGCGCGAGACCAACACCATGCCGCAGTGGGCAGGATCTTGCTGGTACTACCTGCGATTCATCGATCCTAAGAACGCAACACAGCTCGTTGACCCTGAAAAAGAGCGCTATTGGATGCCTGTAGACCTGTACATCGGGGGCAGTGAACATGCGGTCCTGCATCTTCTGTATGCTCGGTTCTGGCATAAAGTTCTGTTCGATATTGGCGTCGTGAGCACTCCTGAGCCATTCAGGAAATTAGTCCATCAGGGCATCGTCTTGGGAGAAGACAATCAGAAGATGTCGAAGTCCCGGGGAAACGTGGTGAACCCGGACGACATGATCGATCAGTTCGGCGCAGATGCCGTACGCCTCTATGAGATGTTCATGGGACCGCTCGAAGCCACGAAGCCTTGGAGCATCAGGGGCGTGGAAGGCGTGACCCGTTTCTTGGAACGAGTTTGGCGGCTGATGGTCGATGAACAAGGCCGGCTCTCACACGCCGTCGTTTTAGCTGAACCGAGCCTTGATCACCAACGGTTGCTTCATCAAACCATCAAGAAGGTGACTGAGGACATCGAGGCCCTCCGGTTCAATACGGCGATCTCTCAGATGATGATTTTCACGAATGAGATGACGAAGGCGCAGCAACGGTCTCGATTGGTGATCGAGCCGTTCGTCTTGCTGCTCTCGCCGTTCGCGCCGCATGTTGCCGAGGAACTCTGGGACGTGCTGGGGCACCAACCCAGTGTGTCACAACAGCCTTGGCCGATCTTCGATCCAGCGATGACGCTGAGCGAGCGCATGATCATCCCGGTTCAGGTCAATGGTCGGCTTCGGGCGAAGATTGATGTTCCCGTAGGCACGTCGCGTGATGAGATCGAACGGTTGGCTCGCGCAGAGGCGGAGGAGTGGATCCAAGGTAAAGAATCAAAAAAGGTGATCTACGTCGAAAAGAAGTTGCTTAACTTTGTGGTGTGAGGACATGCGTGGTTCTCGCACTCGACATGCAGGACTCCGTACACCGCTCTCGGCCATCGGGTGCCTCATGGTGATGACTCTGTTGACCGCCTGTGGGTATCAGTTTCGAGTGGAGGGAGCTGGCCCAACTATCGGAGGAGTTTCTGCGACCACTTCCAAAGAGCCTCCGCCGCGCCTCATCATCCGGACATTAATCAATAGTAGCTTCGAGCCAAATCTTGAAACGCGCTACACCAACTATCTCCGCGAAGAGTTTTCTGCCGGCAGCGGGGCGCAGGTTGTGTCTGACTCTGAAGCAGCGGATCTTGTGTTAACCGGGCAAATCCTTTCGGTGATCGTGCCGACGCTCAGTTTTTCCTCGACGGCAACGTTGGAAAGCAGGACTGAGGTGGTCGTCTTGGCTCGGGTTGAAGACGCAGGGTCAAGAAAAGTGGTCTGGAGCCAAGTCGTCAAAGGGGCGTCGGAGTTCTTCATTACGCCCGATCTCCAGTTTAATCGGGCGTTGCAGAACCGCGCGGTTGAGCAGGCGGGCCGCCTTGTGGCGGCTGATCTGGCGACTCGCTTTTTGTTACAGCTCGAGATGGGAGCGCTCACGAAGCAAGCGTCTGCGCCAGCTTCTGTGTCTCACTAAGATCAAAGGTCTAGACCAATGTCATCGACCATGAGCCCTGTGCAACTAGAGGCGGCGCTGAGGCAGCAGGCGCCTGGATCTCTGTACCTCATCGTGGGGGAAGAAGACCTTCTGCGGGATTCTGCGCTTGCTGCCATCAAGCGCGCGGTTCTTGGCAGCGAAGGGGATGAATTCAATTGCGAACTGTTTTATGGAGATGACGCGAGCGGAACCGATATTCGCAACAGTGCGGCGGTTGTGCCGGTCTTTGCGGAGCGTCGCGTCGTTGTGGTGAAGGCGGCGGAAAAACTGACTGCTCGAGAAAGCGAGCCGCTGCTCGACAGTGTGAACAATCCGGTGGACTCCACGACGCTGGTGTTCGTGAGCCCGAAGCTGGATGGTCGGCTGAAATTTTCACAGGCCCTGGCTCGCGCGGCATGCATGGTCGATTGCTCGCCCCTCCGCGAGGCGCAGCTGCCTTCTTGGATTGCCCGTGAAGCGGAACGGGTTGGGCTTCGCCTAGAGGAAGCAGCGGCCTACGTGCTGCAGGAGGCTTGCGGCGCATCACTCTATGGCTTGCGGAGAGAACTGGAGAAGCTGGCTTCCTATGTGCCTGCCGATCGGGCGGTGACTGCCGCCGATGTGCATCTGTTGCGTGGGATGGAGCCGGGGGCCTCTGTGTTCGATTTGACGTTGGCTATCGCGGAGGGTCGCCGTGGACAGGCGCTTTCCATTGTGGCGCGGAATCTAGAAGCAGGAGAAGCCCCGCTTCGGATCCTTGGCTCGCTTGCGTGGCAGTATCGCCGTCTCTGGAAGATCAAAGAGCTGCTGGCCAATGGCGGTCGTGAAAATGAGGCAGCGAGGAGCTTGCGCATGGACCCGTTGAAGGTCCGCTCCTTTCTCGATCGGTTTTCCGAGCGACATCTTCAAGCCGCGCTCGGTCTCTTTCTGGAAACCGATGGGAGGCTGAAAGGGGGCAGCGGCAGTCGGCCAAGAATGGTGCTGGAGCGTCTGCTGCTGAAGCTGTGCGAAGGTACCGCAAGTACACACGGTGAACAGCCGAACCGTCCTCCGGCGTCACCGAAGCGGGTTCCTGGACGGGTGCTGTCGAACGTCCGGACGATTAAGAGCCGGACAGCCCGTTGACGTGCAACGCCAGGCGAGAAATTCGGCGAGATGCGGTATTGGGATGAAGCGCACCTTTAGAAACGGCTTTCCCGATGGCCGAGGTGGCTTCCAGCAAGTTGGTTTTGGCCTCGTCAGCTTTTTTCTCGGCTACGGCGGACTGAACCTTCTTGATGATCGTCTTCACCGCGTTCATCGTGGCCCGGTTCCGATCATGTCGTCGCTCAGCTTGACGCGCACGTCGAATCGTCGATTTATGAATCTGAGGCATCGATCACTCCTATGAAAAAAATGACTAGTATCATAATATCTCGCCGGTCGTCAAGGATCGGCATTCAAGAAGGAGTACGAGTATGGTGAAGACTACGGCACGTGACCGACTCATCTTTGCATTGGATGTGCCCTCAGCGGCGGAAGCAGACCGGCTCTTAGACCGGCTCCAGGGGCATATTTCGTTCGTCAAGGTCGGCCTTGAGCTCTACACCGCAGCAGGCCCCGAGATGGTGAAGCGGATTGTGGAGCGGGGCATGCGGGTGTTTCTCGACCTTAAATTTCTCGACATCGAAGAGACAGTTCGCCGCGCGACAAGTCGGGTTGCGGACATGGGAGTGGAGTTTTTAACCATCCACGCGAACCGCAAGGCACTCATAGCGGCTGTGCAAGGGCGGGAGGGTTCGGCACTGAAGCTGCTCGCCGTGACCGTGCTGACAAATTTCGACAGTCAGGACCTCCGGGAAATGGGGATACAGCGGACGGTTCAAGATCTGGTCACAGCCCGGGCAGCGCTCGCTTCAGAAGTTGGCTGCGACGGGGTGGTGGCCTCCGGTGAAGAAGCAGCGGCCATCCGGCAGAAAGTCGGGCGAGACTTTGTGGTTGTCACGCCGGGAGTCCGGCCAGCCGGCAAGGGAGTCGACGACCATGCACGGGCCACGACGCCCACACAGACGATCGCGTCCGGCGCCGATTATCTCGTGATCGGCCGGCCTATTCGCGACGCGGGAGACCCGGCAGCAACGGTGGCGGCCATCACCGCAGAGATGCAGGCGGCCTTTGATGCACGAGGGTAGGCACCATCGGTCAATCGTCGACGGTGGGAGGTAATGTGGAGCTCCAACCGTCGATCACCCCGCGACTCTTTACGGTTGGCAACATGCCCTAGCGGGTTGCGGCCACTCCAGCGTCTTTGCTAAGATTACCCGTTGCTGCGTCGGTTGCAACCTGCGAATTTCCCTTCATGGTGGGTGTAGCTCAGTTGGTTAGAGCGCCGGATTGTGGATCCGGAGGTCGCGGGTTCGAAACCCGTCATCCACCCCATACCCCCTCGTCATAACCTCTTGGGGCATCAGTTGATCTGAAGATGCACAGATCTGGCGAACGTCGCCGCTGGTTGCGCCGAGGTTGCAGAATCCGGCTGTAGCGCTGGCGTATCTAGCCGATCGACGGCTTGCTTATTCCAGCCTGGAATCAAATGGCTGTACAGGTCCACCGTGACCTGGATAGAGCTGTGGTCCATCTGATCCTTCACATAGATCACGTTGTTGAAGGAACAGTCGGTTAGGCTTCTGCTCCCGAAGGGCTAATTACCCACAATCAGATTTCTGCCGGTTCGGACACGATCTGCTTTGAGAGCAACCATGCGTCGAAGGATGCAGTGTGCTTCGCGCAAGACCTGCTCGGACGGGCGGTCGCAGAAGATATGTGCCTCGGTCTCCTGAAGCTCCGAGTCACTGTCCCACCGCAGTTCGGCAGGCATATCAGCCGAACTGGTTTCAATTGTAAGGAATCGACGCAGGACCTCCTCCATGGATGGAATGGAATGTTGTGATAGGGCGGTCTCACCATGGGGTGTCTTTCCTCTGGTCTGGAGTGAGGTCTCATGATCGGCGGTTCGTGACATCCACATGAGCCCGAGTTTGTGCCGGAGAAATTCGGTGACCCAGGCCTGATCGATCGGTGCCATCTCATGGGCTTCAATTGCAAACTCATGACCGAGTACCCACAGCACGGTCGCCCGATGGACACACAGCGGTGCCGACCGTTCGGGAATGGATACCTGGAGAGCTAACTGCATACCGGGTGTTACCAGCATCGATCCTGCCACTCGCCAGCCCCGAGAGGTTAGATCTAGAATAGTCCCTTCTGCGAGAAGTGCGTCATTTCCGTATACCACGGGCCAGCTGACCGGAAATCGACTATGGTGCCGCATGGGATTCGTTCTGTTTGTCATGGGTTCTCCTTCCGCTTGTGTCCATTGGCCTGATAGATCAAGCGTAGCGGAGAGAGTAGGCGGGCGCATCCCTCGAAATGCCTACCACGAAAGAGGGGGGCTAATTCTAAGTGCCTAGCCCACGTTGCGTACCTTGGGGGGTCTTGGTTTTGGGCGACACAGGGGGAATGACGCACCTTCTATCTCTGGGATCAGTGAAAAGACCACGATGATAAATTTTGCCAGGATTCGTTACTCTGACCAGGCAGGGGGACAAGCATGACCAAGAGTCCATTATGGGATCGCGTGAGCGCTGGAGCCATCTCGACGGTTAGAGGAGAGAATGCGAGTCAATGTGCTTCATGCTCAATCGTCGTATGCCTAGGTGACAGGCATCCTGATACAATGACGGAAGGCCGGTCAGCGCCGGGAATCCCTACTGGCCACCATGATACAGCCACGGAGACTGATCGTCCCCACATGTGGAAAGGAAATGTCGCGATGCATCGGCTTATAACCAGTACACTGAACGGTTTCCTGCTTCTGGCCATTACCATAGTCAGTCTGCCAAATTCCGCCCTCGCCCTTCCGCCCGTTCAAGGAGAAGTTGTCTCCATGACGGTCGGTATTCCTGGAACGATGGTCATTCGAGATGAAAAAGGGCAGCTCCATATTCTGAACCTCACGCCACAGACCCAACTCGGCAGCCAATTTAAGGTGGGCGACAAGGTGCTTGCCTTTTTCAGCCCGTATGGCGTGAGCGCAGTTCAGCCCCAGACGGGAAGTCGGTAGTCCGGTCCGACCTCCCAATAGATCCATAGACGCAGAGTATGCTCTGTGTATCTACGCGTCTACTCTCCCCGAAGTACAGTCAGGAGTCCAACTGCGCCGAGGAACCCACCGAGGATGATCAGGAACGATGACGTGGTTGGTACGCTGGTTTCCTGCGGAGGGGGCCAATCGACAAAGAGCCCAAGCGAAATAAGAACGATGCTGAGTGCAAGCATCCCTTTCCAGCGGATGGTGATCCGCCGATCCGTCTCGTGAGCTTCTCTAGACTGCTTTTCCGACATTGATCCTCTTGAGCTGATTCACGATCAGCATGGCGCCTTGGAACGGCGACAGTCAAGGACCAGTCGTACTCTTGTCGGGAGTTCCTCCAAGGGCGTATGGTTAGCGTATGCAAGACCGAGAACATCAGGCAAGGTTTTCATGGTGTGGTTGACGAAGTGCTGGAACTGGTTCTGGCGGCAAAGCCTCCTCAGTAAGGTTGCCATTCTTGGCCTGTTTGCGGCCTTTGTCCCCTTTGTCCTCCCGACGGTTGTGAACTGGTTCAGACCGACGATGATTCATGTCGGCGTATCGTTCTATACGTATGAACGGGGCATTCAGCCACAGGGGATGAATACGCTCTATTTCTTTGAACGACGCAATCTGGTGTCTGATTGCAGCATCCGCCGAGAGGAACAATCGGTGCCGAATGGTCGGGCCAAAGCCCCCGATTCGCAAGCGTGGGTGCTCATCAAGCTGTTACTCGAAAATGTGTCCGAACGCGACATCACAAATTTGCGGGTGGGTGTCCGGTCTCCCGCCATCAATCAGTTGACGCAGCTCCTGACGGCCCCGAATCGTGTGGTCACCATCCAGAAAGAGACACCGCCTGATGTGAAACCATTGTATGTCCTCTCGATCGCGACTCTTCCCGGGGAGAGTTCGGCGGTCGTCACCTTAAAGACGCCTATTGACGACAATCTGCGAGAATTTATTTACGCCAAGCGCCGCCCGGTGACCATCCAGGTTTCTTACGTCTCGGCGGACCAGTTCAGGCAATACCCACCGATCGTTTCGCGCACGAATGTGGTCAAGATATTGAATCGTGAAGGCGTCTTGCGGACCAACGATGAGGCGTTCGCTGAAGAAAAGCTCCAGGTGACGATGTTGTCCCCCAATGAGCCGTCTATGAAGGAAGGAGCAGCTTCGTATCGGACTCTTCCTAGGGCCAAGGCTTGTACGGAGGCAGAGGCAGGCGTGTGGTGATCTTGGGTGTGGGAAGCTCGTGTCGAACGGGAAGGCGAGTCAACCCGTCAATCATGGGCTTCCTGAGGCCGATTTCTCGCAAGAAGGCTCTTGGCTGCTGACCGCCCCGCCAGCCCGCCCGTCGTCCAAGCCCATTGAAAATTGAACCCCCCGATTCGGCCGTCGCAATCCAACAGCTCCCCGACGAGATAAAGTCCAGGGAGCAGCTTTGATTCCATCGTGCGATAGTCGATTTCCTCCAAGGGCACGCCCCCGGCCGTGACTTCAGCAAAGTTCCACCCGCGGTCGCCCTCGATCGGAAATCGAAACCTGGTCAGAGCGTTCAACAACCGATCTCGATCCGTGCGTGCGACCTGAGCCATGATGTGCTGCGGATCGCAAGAACTATGACGGCAGAGTGATTCGGCAAAGCGCTCTGGAACCAGTAACGAGAGAGTTCGTACGAGTGAGCGCTTCGGGTGCTCAACGGTCTGTCTGATAAACCATTCCTTCAATGCCTCAGATGATCGACCCGGCACGAAGTTGCCATAGAGATCCACACGTAAGCCTTGATTCGTTGCAAGGGTCCAGAAGCGGCTGGCGTCCATGACGACGGGGCCGCTGATCCCGAAATGGGTCCAGAGCAGGCTTCCTGTTCGTCGATCAGCTTCTCGACCATCCACCTGAGTTGTCAGCACTACTTCTTGCGAGAGGCCAGAGAGCGTGGTGTGAAACATCGAGTGGTGCAATAGGAGCGGGACTAACGCCGGGACCGTTGGTGTCACGTGATGGCCGAGAAAGCGGGCCAGCCGATACCCGAATCCATCGCTGCCTGTTTTCGGCAACGACTGACCACCGGTGGCGAGAATGAGTCGGGCGGCATGGAGCAGGCCATACCTATGCCGAACTTGAAAGCCGGATTCAGACCGCGTGACCTCGTTCACACGATGATCTGGGCATACGGTGACACCCGAATCCCGCGCACGCGCAAGTAGTGCATTGAGAACAGTGCGTGCCTTGTCGGTGGTCGGAAACATCTTGCCGGTGTCTTCGCGTTTCAATCCAACACCCAATGAGGTAAGCCATGCGATCGTCTGTTCAAGTGAACACGCCGCAAGAACGTTGCGGATGATGTGTCGGTTGCCAAAAAAATCCTTCGGTGTCACGCGATCATGCGTGACGTTGCAACGCCCTCCGCCTGAAACCAGAATTTTGGCCCCCAATGACTTAGCCCCATCGAGCAGGTAAATCCTTGCGTCTTGGCTGTGTTCTCTAGCTGCAATGGCAGCGGCAAGGCCAGCCGCTCCTCCGCCAATAATTGCCACATCCGCCGTGGATGTTTTATGGGCGGATGGTGTTGGATTCTCCATCGAGTGTTTCTCAACCACTTTCAGTACAGGAGTTCGCAGCTGAGGCCGTGACTTCCTCGCGGAGAGTTGAACGTCCACACCGGTAGGCACGAGGCATAACGTGCTGAAAAGTTAGATGATGACCGAACGTGACATTAGAGATTTTTAACTGGCTGTTAACTCGGGGTTAATCTCACGATGCTACTGTACCTCTCGTGCATATGTGACGTGATTGTCATCATTTATCTCAGCAGGAGGGACCTCATGACTTGTCTAAAATGTAAAGGCCTGATGATCCAAGAGCGTCAACCAGCGGTCTCGTCCAATACTGTTATTCTGCGCTGTCTCAATTGTGGACTGATCATTGATCCCTTGATCGAGCAGAATCGCAGCAACCACATGCGAGCCAAGGCGGCCTAGGAGAGGAGTCCCATTCCGGTCAGCCACAAGACTATGGGATTGATCGGCATGGTTGGAGTGGATGTCGCGCGCACGGTCAGACCGAAAACTCAGCCCACAAAAAAGTGTGGTCTGACGGTTCTTTCGCTCGCCGCGGCTCGACGTCCACATCCGCCTGCACACATGTATTTGCGAGGGGTGCGGTGGCCATCATATGATCGATCCGCCACCCTTTGTTGGCTGCAAGTGAGCTCGGCGCGCGGTAGTCCCAGAATGTATATTGTTGACGTGTTGGGTAGAGTTTCACAAAGACATCTTGAAATCCCCATGCCACCGTCTGCTCATACGCCTTACGTGCGGCTTCGTGGTAGCAGACATGGTTCAGATGTTTCTCTGGACCGTGCACGTCCATGGGGCGTGGGGCTACGTTCATATCTCCGCACCAGATCGCCGGGGCTTGCGGTGACAGGTGTGTGTTGAAGTAGTTCCGCAGTCGTTCGTACCAGGCGAGCTTGTAGGCATACTTCGGCGAGTCGATTTCGAACCCCTGCGGCACGTAGGTGTTTACGATGGGAATCCCATCGATGATCACTCTCAGCAAACGAGCGTCTTCCGGGTCTCCTCCATCGTCGAATCCGTAGAACACTGCGTCCGGCTTCTTTCGGCTGAGAATCGCCACCCCGTTATACGATTTCATCCCTCGAAACGTGATCTCGTACCCGCTGGGTGCCAGTGCGAGCAAGGGAAACTCGCTATCCTGGACTTTGGTTTCCTGAAGGCACAGCACATCCGGTTTGTGTCGATCGAGCCATCCCAGCACGATCGGCAAGCGTTTGCGCAATGAATTGACGTTGAACGTGGCGATTTTCATGAAAGCCGTGCTTCAGTTGAGTCGGCGGCATCCTAACAAAAGTCATCGAGCGCAACAAGCGTCCAGAAGAAATGCTGAGAGGTGTCATGCCGACTGGTGTTTGCCCGGTACCATGCTCAATCCTGGCATCTTCAGTCCAAGGATTGCGTCCCGGATCACGTCGATCACCTGTGGTCGAGTAAACCCTCGGCGCCATGCGAGTCCGATTCGACGCCCCGGTACCGGTTTTGCCAGGTCGATGGCGATCAATCGCTTGTTTGCATACTTCTTCGTGAGAGCACTGCAGGGTAGCACGGTGACGCCTAACCCCGAGGCGACCATCTGGCGAATCGTTTCGAGAGAATTTCCCTGTAGGCCTTCTGTATCTGACCGGCTCAGTTCTGGGCAAGCATTCAACACCTGCTGGCGAAAACAGTGCCCAGCATGAAGCAGTAACACCTTTTCGCCATCGAGTTCACTCGCGTCGATCTGTTTTTTGCGCTCCCACCGATGCCCAACTGGGACCACTGCTTTGAACGGCTCGTCATAGAGGGCGTGAGTGTGAATGCCCAGCTCTTCAAACGGCAGGGCCACCATGATCACATCTAATTTTCCGTTCTTCAGCATCGCGGTCAGATTGGCCGTCAAACTTTCTTCGATTTCGAGCGGCATCGCCGGCGCG
>SWDI01000001.1:468188-479407 GCA_005116955.1 Nitrospira sp.
ATGGGAAGCGACAAAGGAGATGAAGACGAAGCCCCTACGCACCGCGTCTACCTCAATGCCTTCTATATCGACAAATTTGAGGTGACGAACGGACGATTCGCCAAGTACGTCGAAGCTATTCAGAGCGAACCTCCATGGGGATTCACGGACAAGGAGACGCCAGTGATCCATGCCGAGCGTCCTGTCCGCTGGGTGAACTGGATGGATGCGATGGGCTATTGTCTCTGGTTGGGGAAACGGCTGCCCGCAGAGGCTGAATGGGAAAAGGCGGCACGCGGGACTGATGAACGGACTTATCCGTGGGGAAACGATCCGCCGACTCCAGTCCACGCGGTCTATGGGTTGAAGGAAGGCGGTGCGGAGACGGTGTCGGTCATCGGCAATCACCACATGGGGCAAAGCCCGTATGGTGTGCAGGATCTAGCCGGCAATCTCTACGAATGGGTGATGGACTGGTACGCCGAGGATTTTTATTCCAGTTTCATCAACAGTCCCGCGATCAATCCACGTGGACCCAGCGAAGGGACGGCCAAAGTCCAGCGCGGTGGATCCTACATCAATACGCCGTATCGGCTAAGGTCTTCGTTTCGCACGAAGGGTGATCCGACCGAGCAGGATCCTAATGTCGGCTTCCGCTGTGCCCAGGATGCTCCAAGACAACCATAGGATCCACACCCGGTTCATCCGATTCTAGAAACATACGTAGGTATGTGCAGTATGCCCTCCAATCACCAACGATGGGGCGTCTTCTGCGCTGAGTCAGGGAGGAACTCATGAAACGGTACCGTGTGAAGTCCGGCGCCAAGCTTTCGTTGAAACAGTACTCCCCGGACGACACCGGGGAGTACAAGAAGAGCGACCAAGGTAAAGAAAAGGCAAAAGCGGAAACGGCCAAATTCATCGCCGGGCTCGATGGACTCCAAGAGCGTCTGTATGCCAATGCGACTCGATCGCTTCTTATCGTCCTGCAGGGGATGGATACAAGCGGAAAGGATGGGACCATCAAGAGCGTGATGTCTGGCATCAACCCGCAGGGCTGCAAAGTGGCGGCTTTCAAGGCTCCCTCCAAGGATGAATTGGCTCGTGATTTTTTGTGGCGCATTCACCGCGAAGTTCCTCCCAAAGGCTACATTGGGATCTTTAACCGATCGCATTATGAGGACGTCCTGATTACACGGGTGCATGGATGGGTGTCCGAGAAAGTTGCGAAGTGCCGCTTGGACCAGATCAAAGAATTCGAGGAGTTGCTGACGGAGAACGGCACGACCGTGCTCAAGTTCTTTCTCCATATCTCGAAGGAAGAGCAGAAAAAACGGCTGGAGGCCCGCATCGCCGATCCGGAGAAGCGCTGGAAATGGAGTTCTGGCGATCTTGAGGAGCGCAAGTTGTGGGATGAGTATCAGAAAGCCTTCGAAGAGGTCCTCTCGGCCACGAGTACCATGCGGACGCCGTGGTATGTCGTGCCGGCCAATCGGAAGTGGTACCGCAATCTTATCGTGGCTGAGCGTGTCGTTGATGCGTTGGAAGAGATGAACCTCAAGACGCCCCCGGCACCGGAAGGTGTAGATTTCACCAAGCTTAGGATCGTGTAGCGGGGCGTCAGCGCGACCTTGATCGGTCGGTGCAGCCATTCACGCTCAATCACGGGTGAGGCATGAAAAAAGGAGGAGTGCGGCAAGAGCACCGCGCTCCTCCTTATTCTTTATGCGGGAGTCTCCCATATGAATTGGACCGTTGTGACATGGTGTTGCCGCCTGTTGATCGGGGGAGTGCTCCTGGCCTCAGCTTTAGGAAAATCACTGGATCTGCCTGGATTCGTCGATATCTTGGTTACCTACCGGCTGTTCCCCAGCTGGTCTCTCTGGCCGGTGGCGCTCATGATCATTGCAGTCGAGTGGGTACTGGCAGCATGGATCCTTTCCGGTTGGCAGCTCCCGACCGGTGCGTTTCTTGCCCTGATGTTGAACGGTCTCTATGCCGTGGGGCTCATCCTGACCCTGTTCCGCAGCCTTGATCTTCCAAACTGTGGGTGCTACGGCGTGTTCTTCCCTCTGCCTTTGCGATGGTATTCTCCGCTTGAAGATCTTGTGTTGGTCGGTATCTGCTCTGTGTTACGCATCGGTGCCAAGAAGAGTCAGATCACTCCGCAGTCTTGACATGGTTTCCTAATGGGCGTAGTGAGAACAGTGCAGCCCATCTTTTAACGGAAGTTCGAGAGATCGGGTAGACCGCGCGGCTGCCATCCAGGTCTCTCGGTGAGTTCATCGCGAGAGGAGGGTGGAAATGGACGACACGACGCCACCTGGCTCATCAGGCCCACCGATTCACGGGTGGGTTTCTCGTCGGTCTTGCTAGCCGATTCTTCGCTGGCTGTGCCAGAATGGCACGTGTGGCCCTCATACATGAGGGCCAGAGCCATATGAGCGGAGAGCCCTTCGGAAGCAGGAGGAACACAGGTACCCGGAACTGACGAGGTCTTCCCCGACTGGAAACCTTGGACGACTTGTATCGTGTGGGTCTTCTGGGCCGCAACAACTGAGAGCATTATATTCCGGCGTCCTAAGCGCCGATCGCGGGCGACCTCCCACCGTAGTGCAAGGTCGCCCGTGCTATTTCAGGAGCCTTCTTCGAGGCGGATGGTTGCGTGGCCTTTCAGACAAGGTCTGGAAAGTCGGAGATAATCCCATCCACGCCGAGCCTCTTCATCTTGCTGACTTGGGCAGGCTGATTGGCGGTGTAGGCGAACACGATCAGGCCTTGGTTGTGTAGAGCATTCACGAGTGGTTCGGTCACGGTATCTAGGCGCAAGCCTACGTGGGTGGCGTGAAGCCTGACGGCGACGATTCCTGGATTGGCAGGCAGCCTCGTAAAGAGGATCATGGTCTTTGCCTGTGGATTCGCCCGTCGGACCTGTTGGAGCTCTTCCTGTAGGAATGAGGCATAGATCACAGGTTGAGTGAAGTCGCGCCACGGACAATCGCGAAGACATCGTAGGCTGATCCCCCGGTCTTCAGTTCCAAAATCAAGCCGATTCGACCGCTCGCGGCTTTGAGCACGTCGTCTAACGTCGGAGGGCTCTCGCCGCCGCCGGCATCCAGCGTTCGAATATCTGGAAGTGTCAGGTCAGCCACGCGCCCACGACCGTTCGTCGTGCGGTCGACCCGCTCGTCATGCAGCAGGACCAGCTCATCGTCTGACGTTCGTTGAATATCCACTTCAGTCAAGGCACATCGGAGTACGATGGCCTGCTCAATGGAGGCCAACGTATTTTCCGGTGCGTGTCCGCAGGCGCCTCGATGTCCGATGCGAAGGATCGTGCTCGTAGGGCTTTCTTTTGTCATGGCTCTGTCCTACCATATCGCAGTGGCTGAAAAGAAATTGAAAAGAAACCCGTTGCCCAAGGGGGCGAGACGGCGTCGGAAACCGGTCGGAGCCTCGACTGGCCTGGCCGCCGTTGAGTTGCAAGCTGCCGCCCCTCCAAGTGCCGTTGCCGAGCTCCATCAGCTGATCGAAACGGATGGAGGGAAAGTTCTCTCGATCTATCGTGACCCCTATGGGGGACAGTGGCTGGTTCAGGCCGCCTTGCCGATCAACCTGGTTGAGCCGACACCCTATCAACGGAATCTTTCGGACACCCACGTCCGAAAGTTGGAAGCGGTCATCGGGAAGATCGGTCGCTTTCTCGACCCCATCATCGCGGTGCGCATCGCAAAGCCCGACCATGCAGCGAAGTATTGGACACCAAACGGCAACCATCGTCTGTCTGCCATGCGGACTCTGGGAGCGAAAAGTATTATCGCGATCGTGGTTCCAGAAGCTGCCGCCGCGTATCAGATCCTCGCGCTAAATACGGAGAAAGCTCATAACCTGCGCGAGAAGGCGCTGGAAGTCGTCCGCATGTACAAGGAGCTAGAGCAGTTTTGATTTAAGTGCATACAGCCAGTAGAATCTCCTCACAGTCTACGTTGAGGAGGAGACGGGATGGAGGCCTATTCACAGGATCTACGGACATCGGAAGGCTGCTTGACCGCTTCACACCCAACGAATGCACACGCTACTTTGCCTCCTCTGGCTATGTAAAGACGTAAACCAAAAACGCTCTAGCTCACCTCGACGAGGCGATGGAAGAGCAATACGTGCTGGAGTTCGAAGAGCCGGCGTTCATCACGCTTGGTCTCTGTTACGAAGAACGGCCTAGGTTCAGCGGTGGCGCCTATCATCCAGTGTTGAAGCGGGTGGAGGAATTTCTGACGAAGTCTCTTCAGACAGCATTGGTTGTTCGGCAGCAGCGAGCGAAAACTCTCTTGGAGCTCGACGATCAGATTGTCAAACAAGTCGAAGCCCTCAAAGCGAAGGGGCTGACCAGCCCCTATCTGAAGAGCTTCGTCGTCGCCCGGGTGAATCCCATTCGCTTCCGTCCCAAAGATGCGCCACCCTTATCGTTTGACGACGCGCTGGATCGGATGACGCAGGCCGCAGCCAAATTCAACCCGGATAAAATCAAGATGGACGATTTGGCCAAATCTGGTGGGGCTCTGGACGACCCTGAATAGCCCGCTTCGTACTCCCCTCCTTGTTTCTGTACGGATTACCCATTTAGAATAGTTTTTTTGTTACTCGTGAAAGGAGGCTCTGCATGAGTCTGGCCGATAATAAATGTATTCCGTGTCGTGGCGGAGTGCCACCGGTGGCGAATGATCGTGCCGAGGCCTTGTTGAAAGAATTAGGGCGAGGGTGGTCACTCAACGCACAGGGTCATCTTGAGCGACTCTATATATTCAAAGATTTTGCGCAGGCCTTGGCCTATGTGAACAAGGTGAGTGCCATTGCAGAGGCCGAAGGCCATCATCCTGATATGTATCTCGCCTGGGGCAAGTGCAAAGTTGAAATTTGGACACACAAGATCAACGGCCTGACGGAGAGCGACTTTTATCTGGCGGCAAAAGCTGATCGGGAGTTTGAACCGTTTCGGGCCGCCGCTAGTTAGCACCAGATACTTACCTGCCATGAACTCACGAGGCAGCAGATGAGCGAAGGAACGCAAGTTGCGCTCGTCAACATGCCGTTTAGCTACGCCAAGTATCCCTCCATTCAACTCGGCACCCTCTCCACGCTTCTGAAATCCAACGGGATTCCTGTCGATTGCCATCACTTGAACGTCCGGTTTGCTCACCTGATCGGCGTCGAGTTACATGAGGCGATCTGTGAGAAACGCGCGCTCTTCGGCGAGTGGCTGTTCTCCTCTCTGCTGTTTCAAGACAACCCAAAACGGGCCGAGTATCCTCGCATCTTTAAGCCGGTTTTCGAGCAACTGTCTCACGAGTGCGGTAAACCCATCGGGTACTTCGAAGAGATGGCGACCCGCATCGCGCCGCAATTTCTCACTTGGGCCCTCACCGCCATCAATTGGGGACAGTATAAGTTGGTCGGGTTTACCTCGACGTTCGATCAGAACGTTGCGAGCCTGACGATGGCCAAGCTCATCAAGGATCTGTATCCGGACGTGATAATCGTCTTTGGAGGAGCCAACTTCGACGGTGAGATGGGACTGGAACACTTCCGAGCGTTTCCCTTCATCGATCACGTGGTGGTTGGTGAGGGAGAAGAAAGTTTCTTGCCGTTCGTTCGCCAAGTTCTGGTCGATAAAACGGGTGACTATCTGAACGGCGTGACCTACCGGCAGGGCGATTCGATCCTGCTCACACCGAATGAATCACTCTTCTCCGATTTTGCGAAGACCGGCCCTCCTGATTATGACGACTACTATGCGTTACTTGCTGAACTCGGGCAGACGGCGCAGGGACTCGATCGCATCCTATTGTATGAGGGGTCTCGCGGCTGTTGGTGGGGCGAGAAACATCACTGTACGTTTTGTGGACTCAATGCCCAGAGCATGAAGTTCAGGGCCAAGGCACCTGAGCAAGTGCTGCAAGAGATCGCCGATCTCTCACAGCGCTACGATGCCGTCCGGTTTCGCCTTGTCGATAACATCATCGACATGGCCTATATCGACAATCTCTTCGGCAAGTTTGCGGAGGACCACTGCGACTTGGATGTGTTCATCGAAACCAAGAGCAATCTGCAGAAACGCCAGATCAAGACCTTGGCTGCCGGTGGGGTGAAGTGCATGCAGCCGGGTTTGGAGAGTCTGAGTGTCAATCAACTGCGCGCGATGGACAAGGGCGTCACGCCGATGCAGAACATCGTCTGCCTCAAGTGGAGCCTCTACTATCACGTGATGGTGTCATGGAATATTTTGCTGGGATTTCCAGGCGAGACCAACGAGGACTATCAGCGTCAGCTCGACCTGATTCCCTCCCTGCTGCACCTGCAGCCGCCTGAAGCGACAGGCAAGTTTTGGCTGCAGCGCTTCAGCCCCTACTTCACCAGGCCTCATGAGTACGGCATCCGTATCACGGGGCCGGGGATGGCCTACGAATATGTGTACGACGCACGGCAGGTCGATCTGAAAAAGATCGCCTACGATTTTGAGTATGAACTCGACAACTGGCCAGTCGATCCTCATCTATATCAAGAGCTTGTTGCCGCGATTGAGAACTGGCAGCGGATGCATCGGTCAGCTGATCGGCCATTTCTGTATTATTCCAAGGCGCCGAACTATGTGACTGTTTACGATGGCCGCAATCCGAATTCGCCGATTCGACGACGTTACGAGGGCTTAGCCGCGCTAGTGATCGAGATCTGCAATGAATCGGCAAAGACGGTGGAGCAGATTCGAGCCACGGTGGCGGGGCGAGCTGATTGTGACGATGTAGTCCTGTTACCAATCCTCAACGACCTTACGGCGCAACGTGTCTTGTATGAAGAGCGGGGGAAGTATTTCACCCTGGCGATTCCGGAGAATCCCTATCTCTGATTCTCCTTAAGCCGACTACATCGACAGCTTTTCCGCCACGTTCCGCATCTGGACGCCATGGACAAGTGATGCGCCGCCGCGGATGGCGCAAGCGACGTGCACCGCCTCGGTCATTTCTTCTACATTTGATCCCTTTTCCAGCGACGCCTGCGTGTAGGCGTCGATGCAGTAGGGACATTGCACGGTATGGGCGACGGCCAGGGCAATGAGCGCCTTCTCTCGTTCCGTCAACGCGCCCTCCACAAACACCGCGTCGTAGTAGCTCTTGAATTTCTCCCACAGGGCTTTGTTGCCCTTTCCGATGTCAGCAAACTTGCCAAGATCATGCGAATGGTAATACGAGTCCATGAGGAACCTCCCTGGTGATTCGATGATGTGGAGAAGAAAGAAGTCGCGAGATGAAGCGATCAGGCATGGCCCGGAGGGATAGGCTCAACATTCGCCAGAGCTTCGGAGAAGCGATTGCCAACGATGTCGGTCACTTGTGCCATGAGATCTTTTACTTCCTGCCATTCGGTAGGCAACAAGTCTTGCTTCAACTGAGGATGGATTGCCCATTGGGCTTCGACTTGTATTCCTTTCCGGCTGACGAGCACGCGGAGCAATTCCACGTCCCAGGCCGGATCAGCAGGGTGATCACCGGAAAGACTGTTATTCGGTTGTTCTGGTGGAGGGACGGCACGCGCCATGGGAAGACTCCGGTTGATCGATGTTTACAACATACAGTATCCACACTCGTGTTGTACATTGGTGGGGGGAGCTTCACGAGGCACAACTCTATCGTGTGTTCATGTCCGTGGAGCATCTTGCTGGAGAACCTGGAGCATCGCCTCGTGGATTTGTCCATTGCTCGCGACCAGCTCTTGTCCGTAGATGGAGAGATCCTTTCCGCTGAAATCGGTCAGACGCCCACCGGCTTCTTTTACAATGACTGATCCAGCCGCCATATCCCAGGGATTGAGCTGGACTTCCCAGAACCCGTCGAAGCGCCCTGCTGCCACATAGCAGAGATCCAATGCCGCAGAACCCGTTCGCCGAAGTCCCTGTGCCTTCATGGCAAACTTGGCAAAATGATCCAGGTTGTTGCGCGGTGTGTCTCGGATGTCATACGCGAAGCCTGTCACCAGCAGGCTGCTGTTGAGCGTCGCCGTCTTTGATACGTGGATGGGGTGACCGTTCAACTGAGCGCCACGATGTTCAATGGCAGTGAAGAGTTCGTCCCGCGAGGGGTCAACAATCACGCCAAGAATACAGCGCCCGTCATACTCAAGACCAATAGAGACGCAGTAGGTGGGGTAGCCATGAGCAAAATTCGTGGTGCCGTCGAGTGGGTCGATGACCCAGAGATAGGGTGACGGGACCTCCTCAATACGGCCACGCTCCTCGGCCAGGAATCGATGGGTGGGGAAGCGAGCCCGGATATGGTCGATGACACACTGTTCAGCGGCACGGTCCGCGTCCGTCACCAGATTGATTGGATTCTTATACTCGATGCGGAACCCAGAACTCGCATAGGTCCGGAGGAGGGCGCCCGCTTCTTTGCCAGCGGCAATCGCCGTGTCGAGCAGGATGTCGTGGGACGGGTGGTCATGAAGAATCGGCACGTCGGATTGTAGCATGCCCTGCATGTAATCGAGCGGGTACGGTGCTTTTCACCGAAACAAGCCTTCCCTACAATGCACAGGCAAGGAATGCATGTGTGCAAGAGTATGTTTATTGAGCGAACATATTATTTGAATCAAGAAACTTGACAGAGATTAGAAGCAATGCTATAAAGCAAGCATGCTTTACGAGAGGTGCTTGTGGAGGAATTAAGAGACATTCTCGTTGGGCTAGATCAACGGATTAACGCCTACAAGAGCCGTTTCCAGGACCTGGAGAAGAAGCGTCGTCGTTTGGATGATGAAATTGCGACGATTAAGAAGTATCTCGAACTTGCTGAAACTCTCTACCGCGTCGAGGCCGACAAGGCCAAGCTTGCCAGTCTCTCCAATCAAATTATTCCCGCAGATGACTCCAAGGGTATTCGGTCTCTACAGGTCATGGACGTGACCGATCAATCGCGAGAAATTTTGCTTGGCCGAAGTAAGTACGTTGGGAAAAGTGTCCCGCAAGCGGCCTATGAGATCCTCCGTGAATCAAACCGCTCCATGCATGCGAAGGAGTTGGTACAGCGTCTCATCGAAGGCGGGTTGCAGATCAAAGGGAAAACGCCGTTAACATCGATTGCCACGTCGCTCAAGCGTGACAAGCGGTTTAGGAAAGTCGGTCCCAACACGTTCGAGGCGTTAGACGATATGTTGATTCAGGCGGTGTAGCGATCAGTTAACGGGCCTAACGTGATACAGCGAAGGGGGGTGAGACTCTTGGCGACAAAGAAAGCAGCAGCAAAGAAGAAGAAGAAGTAATCCCCGCTATCGTGTGATACGCCGGGGGTGAGGCCACTCACTCCCGGCGTAGCATACTGCCATGTGTTGGAATAAAGAGCGCGTCCTGCCAGAAGATCAGCAATCAGCCAGATAGTAATCTCTGCAGACTACTAAGAAGCTTGAAGTGCGACAGCGGGATGAAGGTGAAGCGCATGTGCCATCGATCGCTTTCCTTCTCCTGAGGGATCTGCGTTGAGAAGCACCCACTTCTCTGGCTGGGTTAGGATCTGCTGGACCAACCGTGTGTGGAGTGCATGTCCTGACCGGTCTGCAACGATGTGACCGATGAAGGGCATCCCCATAAGGGAAAAGTCACCGATCAGATCGAGGATTTTGTGGCGGACAAACTCATCGCCGAATCGAAGGCCGGATTCGTTGATGACCCCATCATCCGAGAGGACAATGGTGTTGTCCAGGGTTCCCCCCTTGCCGAGCCCGCGAGCCCACAAGGCTTGGACTTCGTACAGAAACCCAAATGTCCTGGCTTCGGCGATCTCATTCTCAAACGCGCTGGCGGAGCAATCATAGGCATAGGTCTGCGTATTGATCAGAGGATGTTCATAGTGAATGGAGTAGGTGATCTTCGGGGTTGGGGAGGGCTCGATCCGAACACGCTTCGAACCCTCGGCCACTTCGATCGGCGCCATAATCTTAAGAAACGGCTGCTTCCGATTCTGGGGGACAATACCAACGGATTGAATCAGCCGGACGAAGGGCGCGGCGCTTCCATCCATGACGGGAACTTCGCTTGCCGATACATCGACGAAGACATTGTCGACATGAAGGCCTGACAGCGCCGAGAGCAGATGCTCAATGGTCTGAACTTGGAACCCATTGCCGCTGATGGCTGTACACAATTCGGTTGGGATGCGATGTCTAATAGAGGCCGAAAGATGCTCATCAACGTTCGTTTTGCGATTGACAAAAACCACGCCGGTGTCAGGGGGAGCAGGCCGCAGCGTAATCGACGCCGACTGGCCAGAGTGGAGTCCCACACCAGAACAGGTTACTGCCGATGCCAAAGTTTGTTGATTGCGCACAAGTCCTCCCTTATAGAGACAAATGCTTAAACATGATCATCCCATTTTAACACAAAGCAATTCATGTGCCTGTGCGCGATAAATGTAAGATGTTGTTATTACAATATAATATGAGACACGTTTTTGAATATAACTGTATCTAAAAAGGCACAACTGTGTTTTTTCAGAAAAAGTCACTCAGGATAATGAAGATTCGGCACGCTCAATTGTGCCAGACCAGCAATGTTGCTTCGGGTGCTGCGGGGACGGTGTTCAGGCAACTCTAAAAAGGTGGAAGCAGTCTGTTTCGTTCCCTGTGTGATGCCGCAGCTTGATAATCGTCTGGCAGTATTAGTCCACGTGGAAGGGGCTATTTAAGCAGGGTGGATCGCCCCTGTAAACGGGCACTATCCTGCCTCATGCCGCATCGGTTTGTGACTTAGCATCGTCATGTCACGTTCCGAATCTCGATTCATACTCGGTCACCACGCGAGAGAGTACGGTCGCGAGTCGTTTTGCCGCGAAAGGGTTGAGCGCGATACGGTTCGTCAGCTGGATTTTGATATTTGCCTGCCCTCGGTCCCACAGGCTATTCACGCCAAAAGCCAGCAGCACTTCCTCGCGAGGTGAAGACACATGACATACGTTTGCGTAGGAGCTCTAAAGATTGGAAACATCGAATTGGACCAACGTCCGTGGACTGAGTCGAAGGAACAAGTTTGCCGACAGTACGCCTGCTGAAATCATGCTCGGATCTTCTAGCTTCATCTGAATTTCCTTGTTGATGGATGCAACCAGGGGTGGCTCCGCTTGTTTGGACAGTTTCTGCCAGTTCATAAGTGGCGCCTGGCGGGTTGCTGACTACGCAGCGGTCTGCCGTGTCGTCAGATTGTC
>SWDI01000001.1:479507-619924 GCA_005116955.1 Nitrospira sp.
CTCTTCATTGCCTCGCTCCTTTGGCTCGCCACCACCCGGTGGCATCGGTGAAGCCAGGCTACCACTTAGCACACTGTCCGAATTTCCGGAGCCCCCTCTACAAGGAGGAATCGAAGAGACGGATTCCCCGTCTGTCCTCCGGACGTTATCAAGAAACATCGCGTCCCAAAAGGAAAAACATGGTTTGTGCGATCGTCCCCCTGTCGTTTCGGCACATGATCGTGATCATGTGCCGAAACAGGTATTGAGTCGGAGGCATGATCATAATGGACTCTTCTGGATGAAGGGATGTGCCGAAAGCGAAAAAGTGAAAAAGTGATGACAATCCTTGAGGGTAAAGTACTCTACTAAAAAGTACTCTACTAATAAGAAGGGTACGTAATGCCGTGTCCGGCCTCTGTAGCTAAGAGCAACGGCAAAGCTCGACTTGGACAACGCGACGGGCCAGTTGACCTATACCGTGACCGCTGCTCCCCTCAATGGACGACTCGAGCCGACGACGGCTCCCAGCGCCGCGATCGCGACCTTTACGCAAGCTGATATCGATGCTGGGCGGCTGGTGTTCGTTCACGATGGTGCTATTTCGACAGGCGACAGTTTCACGTTCACGGTCAGTGATGGAGCTGGAGGCGCGATTGGAGCAACGACGGGTACTCTCACCGTGGCACCGTTTATCCCACCGCCAGGTGGCGGTGGAACCGGAGGTTCTGGAGGCACAGGTTCCAGATCTGGTTCGGGCTCTGGGACCGGCGGTGGTATTGTCCCGTCTTCAATACAATCGCCTTTTGTGCCGATAATTACGGAGGCACCGGTCAAAAATGTGTCGGGAGCGGGAGCAACTGAAGATCCGGTGCCGAGAGCTATGATGGCGAACTGGACGTTTGCCAGAATCGAACAGCCGAGTACCCTGATTCATGAACTGCCGTCATCGACGATAGAACCGCTGTCGACCCCTGTGAAGAAGGTGTTAGCCGTGGGTCAGAAACTTGTCAAGCGTTTGACCAAGTTGGCCTACGATCTTGAGTGTGGTGTGCAGGAGCGGGAACATAAAGCTCAGCCCATCGGGCAAGTCGCCTCATTCTCGCGGATGGCCTTATCCGCTGGATTTGTGGTCTGGATTCTGCGCGGGGCGCTCTGGTTCCGAGCTTCCTCGTTTCGATGCCGGCATGGAGAGATTTCGATCCGCTGCCAGTATTGGGAGGCGAGCTACTCACCCGCCGGAAGCGTGCCCGCAAGATGCGTGAGGACGATGAGCAGGAGAAGCGGCAGTTCTGTGGTTTAGATCGAGTCTTGAAATCTTCGGATCACGGAACTAACAGCCCAAAGCGATACCCATGAACGGAACTCAGTCATGAAAGTGACCCCCTTAGTCTGGATCAGTTTCGGCTTGGTTAGCTTGACGATCAGCGTGATGTTGGCCGGCTCTTCACTCGTCGATCTCGTGCCCAACCATGATCGTCAAGTCTTCGAATATCGTCGCGATTTGGCCGAAGCCCTGGCCGTTCAATACTCCGCATTAGCGGAGCGGAATCAGATTCAAACGATTCAATTTGCCATGGAGACGCTGGCCAAGCGGAATCACGAGATCTCGTCACTGGCGCTCCTTCAAAAAGACGGCAGCATCGTTGCACAAGTCGGCGCGCATGCACAGTTTTGGGTTCAGCCGCTGGGTGCCCAATCGACGCTTCAATCCCTTCAAGTCCCGATCTTTTCGGGAGATCAGCCCTGGGGTGTGCTCCAATTGGCGTTTCGTGAATCTGAAGGCTCAGGCATAGAGGGCTTTCTTTCCGATCCATGGATACGCTTCCTTGCGTTTGTGGGCGTGATGGGGTTCATCGGCTACCTCTTTTTCATGAAGCGCACGCTCCGTCAGCTCGATCCATCCGGCATTGTTCCGACACGTGTGAAAGCGGCGCTCGATGCCCTGACGCAAGGTGTGGTGATGATCGATACGCGAGACCTGATCGTCCTCACAAACGATTCGTTCAGCCGCGCTGTGAATAAGCCCGTGACAGCGTTGATTGGCTCCGATCTAGGGACGCTTGGCTGGAAGTCGGTGACTCCAACGGATTCGCTCATGGTGTATCCGTGGACCAGGGCAATTATGGACCGGCAGTCTCTCGACAATATCCCGCTCATTATGAATCTCTCTGATGGGGAACAGCGAAAATTCATCGTCAATACGGTCCCAATTATGGACGACGGGTCCACGGTCAGAGGGGCGCTCGTCTCGTTTCACGACGTCACCGAACTTGATCGAGCCAATTCTCAACTCAAGGATGCGAACAGTGAATTAGAGGCATCACGTGTCCAAATTTTACAGAAGAACCAGGAACTCGAGGCCACGAATACGACTTTGCACGTCGAAATGGATCAGCGGAAAAAAGCTGAGGCAGAAAAGGAAAAGCTGTACCAGCAACTCATGAATGCCTCGCGCCAAGCGGGTATGGCGGATGTGGCGTCCAGTGTACTGCATAATGTCGGGAATGTTCTCAATAGCATTAATGTGTCGACGGATACGCTACTCAAAACGCTTAAGAAGCCGTTGGTGGGCGATGTCTGTCGGATCGCATCGATGTTCAACGAGCATCAGGACAATCTACAGGAATTCTTGACGGTCGACCCGAAGGGCAAGCAGATCCCTTCCTATCTTGGCTTGGTGGCTGAATCCCTGAGCGGGAGCCATCAGGCGATCCAAGGTGAACTCGACTCGCTTGTGAAGAAAGTCGATCACATCAAGCAAGTGATCATGTCACAGCAAGATATTGCCCGCGCAGGGAATATCCGTGAGCCTGCGTCCGCTGAAGATTTAATGGAACAGGCGGTCGTGATGGCGCTCCCCGAGCCGGAGAAATACCACATCCAAATCGTACGGGAATACAGTCCAGTCCCTATGATGATGACGGATCGACACCAAGTCTTGCAGGTATTGGTCAACCTGATCACCAACGCGAAGAACGCCATGGTGGAACACTCGGGGGGCACCCGCCGTCTCACGCTGCGCATCGGAGTGCTTTCCGCTAAGGCCTTTACTCAATTTGAGGTGATCGATACCGGCGTCGGGGTCAAACCGGAGCATCTCCCTCGGCTGTTTGCACAAGGCTTTACAACGAGAAAGGCCGGTCATGGACTCGGGCTCCATAGCGCGGCCATTGTTGCCAAAAATCTTGGTGGAACGTTGCACGGGCAGAGTGGGGGCGAGGGATGTGGTGCTACGTTCACTCTGGAACTCCCATTGGTCGTGGTGGAAGCCGCAGCATGAACAGCAATCAGGCTACCGACAATCGGCGGGTTCTCGTCATTGATGATAACGGTAACATCCATGACGATTTCCGTAAGATCCTGATGCCGCCGGTCGATTCCGATTCATTGGCTCAAGCTCGGGCAGCCTTGTTTGGAGAGGTTCCAACGCTTCCATCACAAATACGCTATGAGCTGGATTTCGCGAGCCAGGGGCGTGAGGGCTTCGGTCTGGCCCAGAATGCGTATCAGAGAGGGAATCCGTATGCGGTGGCATTTGTGGACATGCGGATGCCGCCGGGATGGGATGGACTCGAGACCATCGAACATCTGTGGTATGCCGATCCTGAGATCCAAATCGTGATTTGTTCCGCGTATTCTGATCATCCATGGGAAGATGTGAGTCGTCGTATCGGAGACACCGACAAGCTGCTGGTCCTGATGAAACCCTTCAACAGTATTGAGGTTGTTCAACTCGCGAACGCGCTGACGAAGAAATGGAATCTGGCACGCTCCGTCAAGCTGCAGATTGATAGTCTCGCGTTCAGCGTGAGCCAGCGAACAGCCGAGTTGCGGGATGCGAATGAGCGTCTGCAAACAAATATTGTCAGTCGGACTGCGGACATACTGCCCACTCCTTCTCGGAACGATCTTGAGGAGACCTTCCGTCAAAAGGAAGAATTTCTAGCGATTATGAGCCATGAAATTCTGACCCCAATGAATGAACTCGTCAGGAAAGTGCAGCTCCTGCTTGATAGTCCGTTGAGTCCAGGTCAGCGTGAGCATGCGACGACACTCCAACGGTGTGCGCAGGATCTCCTTTCCCTCATCAATGATATGCATGTGTTCATGGCGGATGGAAGACAAGAAACTCAGACCTAAGGCCGTGCGTCATGATGCTCCTCCTCTCGGCAGACAGAAGGATATGACGGATATGGGCGCCAACAATAAAAACCTTCGAATCCTGGTTGTTGACGACAATCGGGCCATCCATGAGGATTTTCGCAGAATCCTTGAAGCGCCACCCGAGGAAGAGGGGCTCCATCGCGCACGCGCGACGCTGTTCGGAGAGACGCCACTTGTCGAGGCCCTGGACCGGTTCGAACTGGATTACGCGGATCAAGGACAAGCCGCGTTGGCCCTGGTAGACATGGCGCGAAGGGAAGGACGTCCATATGCGGTGGCGTTTGTCGATATGAGGATGCCGTCGGGGTGGGATGGCTTGGAAACCATCGAACGGCTCTGGGAGGCGGACGGACGGCTTCAAGTGGTTATCTGTACGGCCTATTCAGACCATTCGTGGGCGGAGATTGCCGGACGACTAGGAATGAGCGACCGGTTGCTCATCCTTCGGAAGCCGTTTGATTCCATTGAGGTCCAACAGATTGCCGCATCGCTGACCAGGAAGTGGGAGTTGGGACGGGACATCCGGCTGCAGATCGAAGGTCTCGTTGCACAGGTCAATGCCCGCAATCGAGAACTCCAGGCAACGAACCAGCATCTCGAGCAGCAAGTGGCTGCGCGGACGGCTGAGCTTCAACAGCGCAACGATGAATTACAGAAAATGGTTGAGGCCCTTAAGGAGGCCAAGGTGGCTGCGGATAAGGCCAATCAGGCCAAGTCACAGTTCTTAGCCCGTATGAGCCATGAGATCCGGACGCCCATGAACGCGATGCTCGGCATGAATGAGCTGCTTCTCTCAACCTTGTTGAACGACCGGCAGCGTCATTTCGTCCAAACCATCCATCATTCCGGCGAGCAGTTGCTTCAGATCATCAACGATATACTCGACTTGTCCAAGATCGATGAGGACAAGATGGACCTCCGCATCACGGGATTTGACCTGGTTGCAACCGTGCAGGATGTTGCCGGTCTATTCCATGAACCCTCGCGACAAAAGGGGCTTACGTTAGAATGTCAGATCGACCCCGGGTTACCTGCTGTGTGGCGGGGGGATGGCGTGCGTCTTCGGCAGATTCTGATGAACCTCGTGAGCAATGCCATGAAATTTACGGAACGAGGGGGCATCCTGATTCATGTTGAGCGTCTCGAGGATCGCCAGGAGAAGGTCTTATTCAAAATAACGGTGTGTGATACCGGAATCGGTGTTCCGCTGGAGGCGCAGCAGAAAATTTTCGATCCGTTCGCTCAAGTTGATGGATCGATGACGAGGCGGTATGGAGGGACGGGTTTAGGACTGGCAATTGTTCAACGACTCGCCTCCTTGATGGGAGGAGACGTCGGTCTCACCAGTACCCCAGGAATTGGTTCCACATTTTGGTTTACGGTCTGTCTTGAGAAGGTGAGTGCGAGCGACGGAGCCGGGCTGGAGCGCAAGCAGGTGGATGACCACTCGATGCCTGACGTATTGCTCACTAGGAACCAAGACAGGAGCCCGGGCGTCTATTCCTCCAAGCCACGGTCACGTGCGCGTATCCTCCTGGCTGAAGATAATCTGACAAACCAAGAGGTATTTCTTCGCATGCTGGAGCTCTGTGGGGAATCAGCCGATACGGCGGGTACGGGTCGAGAGGCGATCCAGGCGCTTGAGAGGCGCCCATACGACCTGGTCCTCATGGACTGCGAAATGCCGGAGATGGATGGATTGACGGCGACAGCAGAAATTCGTCGACGAGGATTTACGAGAGGGGACGGCAGGCCTGTCACGATTCTCGCATTGTCTGGTTACGCCGTGAGCACTGTCGAAACTGCCTGCATCGCGGGTGGGATGGACGGTTTCCTGCCAAAGCCGGTGGGGCTCAAAGAGATACAGAAGGCGGTCCACCAGTGGTTACCTGCCATTGGTTCGCGCGCCGCCTAAGCAGCATTGCCTGTTGGCGAAGTCAGAGAGAGCTGTATGAATACGGACATCGACAAGCATAGTCATCACCTTCGAGTCTTGGTCATTGATGACAATCTCTCGATCCACGAGGACTTTCGAAAAATCCTTCAACCGGGAGCGGAGACACAGGGGTTGGATGAAGCACGCGCGTCGCTATTCGGGGGCGAATCTTTTCAGAAGGCGCTTGTGCGGTTTGAACTGGATTATGCAGATCAAGGGCAAGCCGCGCTGGCCCTCGTCCAAATGGCGTGTCGGGAAGAGCGGCCTTATGCGGTGGCGTTTGTGGACATGCGGATGCCTCCGGGATGGGATGGGCTGGAGACCATTGAGCGTATGTGGGAGGTTGATCCCGAGATTCAGACGGTCATCTGCACGGCCTACACCGACCATTCCTGGGACGACATCATTCGCCGATTGGGCTGCGACGACCGTCTCCTGATTCTGCAAAAGCCATTTTCCACCGTGGAGGTCTCGCAATTGGCCGCCTCCCTAACCACCAAGTGGAAGCTGGCGCGTCAGGTGCGTCAACGGTTAGCAGCGGCCGAGGCCGCCAACGTCGCGAAATCGCAATTCCTTGCCAACGTGAGCCACGAAATCCGCACGCCTATGAATGGTATTCTCGGGATGAGCGAACTCTTGCTGCGGACGCCTTTGAACGACAAGCAACGCCGGTACATCGAGACGCTCCACAAATCCGGAATGGCTCTGCTGCAGGTCATCAATGATATCCTCGATATCTCGAGGATTGAATCAGGCAAACTCACGCTCGAACGCATCTCGTTCGATCTGCGTCAGCTCGTGAAAGATATCCTGGAACTACTTTCCGGCCCTATTGAGAGCAAGGGGCTGAGGTTGACGGTCGAGCTCGCTGACAATCTCCTTCCGGAATACGACGGTGATCCGGTACGCATTCGGCAGATCTTGACCAACTTGATCGGCAACGCCATCAAATTTACGACCCAGGGAGAAATCGCCCTCCACGTGGCGGTCACTGAGGATACTGTCGATACGACAACGCTTTGTCTGAAAGTGCGGGACACAGGCATCGGCATCGAGCCCGCCGCCCAAGCCAAGCTCTTTATACCGTTTACACAGGCTGACGGCAGTACTACGCGCAAGTATGGCGGGACAGGACTTGGGCTCGCCATTGTAAAACAACTGGCCCAGATGATGGATGGAACGGTGGGTGTCGAGAGCATCCTCGGCCAAGGATCGACGTTTTGGTGCACGATTCAACTCCATAAGTCTTCCCCCCAGACGGTGTTGGCGAAGGTGGTCTAATCCCTGGCCTCGTGCGGATAGAGGAGCTGTGACGAGTGTCGACGGATAGTCTCAATCAACGCATTCTCGTTGTGGACGACAACCCATCGATTCATGACGACTTCCGGAGAATTCTTCAACTCGACACAGAGTCGGAGGATCTTGAAAGGGCACGTTCGGCCTTATTTGGGGACGCCAGGCTTATTCAGGCTCATGAGCCCTTCCAGGTTGATTGTGCGGATCAAGGACAGGTGGCATTGGACTTGGTGCAGGCTGCGAACAATGCGGGTAGACCCTATGCCGTTGCCTTTGTCGATATGAGGATGCCGCCGGGCTGGGATGGGCTCGAAACCATCGAGCAGCTCTGGAAAGCTGATTCCAGGATGCAGGTGGTCATCTGCACGGCTTATTCCGATCAGCCTTGGGGGGAAATCAGAGAACGGATAGGGAGAACCGACAAGTTACTGATTCTGCAGAAGCCATTTAACGGCATTGAAGCCTTGCAGCTCGCCACCGCGCTCTGCTGGAAATGGGACTTGGCGGATAAGGCTGTTGGACAGCTGCATGAGTTGAGTCGTTTGGTCGAGGAACGCACAGCGGAGCTCCAGCGTGCGAACCAGCAACTCACGGACATCAACGGCGCCCTGATGCGAACCGTGGTAAATCTTGAGTCGGCACAGACAGAAATTTTACGGCAAAATGGCGAGTTAGAGCGTTTGGCCTCGCGCGATCCGCTCACCGGATGTCTGAACCGCCGTGCGTTCTACGCGCTGTTTGAGAAAGCGTTTGCGGAGAGCCGCGAGCACGGAAGCGAGCTCTGTTGTGTGATGGTCGACATTGATAACTTCAAGCGTGTGAATGATCAATATGGACATGCCGTCGGCGATCAAGCCATCCAAGCAGTCGCCAACTGTCTCTCCGCAGGGTTGCGGTTGACGGACACGGTCGGGCGCTATGGAGGAGAAGAGTTCTGCCTGATGTTCCCTCGCACGGCGCTGGCCGAAGCGACGGCTCTGGCGGAACGTTTGCGAATGCGTGTTGGGACTGAGGCTGGCAGCCGGCTTCGAATGGTGTCTGGCTTGACCCTGACGGTGAGCCTCGGGGTGTCGGCCCTCGCGTTTGGAGCACGGACGCCGTTGGAGCTGATCGATCAAGCGGACAAGGCGCTCTATGCTGCCAAGGAAGGTGGGAGGAATTGTGTCATGGCGCTCGCCGTGCTGGTCCCAGGAATGCATCCGTCCGAACAACTGGAGCTCCAAGTGAAGCGTGTGACGCCACGGTCTGGACCGTCAGGCGCTCGATAACATCCTTGGTACCTGTGACCCTCAGGGAGCGCGAACCACCACGCCGCTGTATTTTCGTGCATCAGGACACTTCTCCAACGTTCCCATGAGCCTTCGTAAATCCAAGCGGTGTATAATGATGGCGGATGGCACGCCCGTCTCACCATTTCCAGTCCGCAGTCGGCCGTAAAGTCGTCATGGCTCTAAGCGGGCTGGGGCTCGTTCTCTATGTTATTTTTCACATGTTGGGGAACCTGCAAGTATTCGAAGGATCCCATGCGCTCAATGGCTATGCGGCGATGCTCCGCGACATGCCGATCCTCCTCTGGACCGCCCGGATCGGGTTGCTGAGCCTTGCGGCACTCCACATCGTCCTGGCGATCCAGTTGACCTTGCGAAATCGTCGTGCTCGCCCGGTCGCCTATGCGGTCCGCGAGTATCGCCAAGCATCGTTTGCGTCCCGCACCATGGTCGTCTCCGGCCTTATACTCTTACTCTTTATCCTATTCCACTTGTTGCATCTGACGGCCGGCGTCATCGATCCCTCTTCTGCTGATCGCCTCGACACCGAAGGACATCGTGATGTGTATGGGAAGATCGTCCACGCTTTTCAGAATCCATTTATCGTGGCGTGTTACTTGACGGGTCAGCTGGGGCTGGGCTTGCATCTGAACCATGCCGTCACCAGCAGTTTACAGACATTGGGGCTTGAACGCGCGGCATTCAACCGACTCATCAAGGCCGCTGGTCCCACGGTCGCGCTGTTGGTCGTTCTTGGCAATGTCGCCATCATCCTAGCCATCTTCTTGGGGATCGTACGCGGATAATGAAACTTGATCCTAAGATTCCTGCGGGCCCGCTGGAAACCAAATGGGACCGACATCGATTCAGCGAAAAATTAGTGAGTCCGAATAACAAGCGGAGAATCACGGTCATCGTCGTTGGCACCGGTCTTGCCGGAGCCAGTGCGGCCTCGACCTTGGGGCAGCTCGGCTATCAGGTGGAGTGCTTTTGTTTTCAGGATAGTCCACGCCGTGCGCATAGTATTGCGGCACAAGGTGGGATCAATGCCGCAAAAAATTATCAGGATGATGGAGACAGTGTGGCCCGGCTTTTTTACGACACGATCAAGGGTGGAGACTTTCGTTCACGAGAGGCGAATGTCTATCGGCTTGCCCAGGTCAGTGCGCAAATTATCGATCAATGTGTGGCTCTCGGTGTTCCGTTTGCCCGTGAATATGGCGGGCAGTTGGCCAACCGATCGTTTGGAGGTGTCCAAGTCTCGCGGACGTTCTACTGTCGCGGACAGACCGGCCAGCAACTGCTCTTGGGCGCCTATTCGGCGCTCTGCTGGCAGATTGAACGTGGACAGGTCACGATGCACCCTCGGACCGAGATGCTCGATCTGATAGTGATTGACGGTCAGGCCCGAGGAATCGTGGTGCGTGATCTCGTCACGGGGCGGGTGAGTATCCAGACGGCCCATGCCGTGGTTCTTGCGACCGGCGGCTACAGCAACGTGTACTACCTGTCGACCAATGCGAGTGGCAGCAATGTGACGGCCACGTATCGGACGTGGAAACAGGGTGCCGTATTCGCGAATCCGTGCTTTATGCAGATTCATCCCACGGCGATCCCGCCAGGGGACGAACACCAGGCCAAGTTGACCCTGATGTCCGAATCGCTCCGCAACGACGGACGGTTGTGGGTGCCGAAGATGGCTGTGGATCACCGGCCTCCGGGCGACATACCAGCCGAAGAACGCGACTATTTTCTGGAACGCCGGTACCCACGGTTCGGCAATCTTGCGCCACGAGACATTGCGTCCCGTGCCGTGAAGACTGTGTGCGACGAAGGCCATGGCGTTGGCCCGGGAGGTCAGGGCGTGTACCTGGATTTTGCCGATGTGATTGAACGGCAGGGGCAGGATGTCGTCCACGAGCGCTATGGCAACCTCTTCGACATGTATAACCGGATCACAGGAGAAGATGCCTACCGCGTCCCCATGCGGATTTATCCGGCACCACACTATACGATGGGGGGGCTTTGGGTTGATTACAATCTTATGAGTACCATCCCGGGACTTTTCGTGATTGGAGAAGCAAATTTTGCGGATCATGGCGCCAACCGGCTCGGTGCCAGCTCCTTGATGCAAGGGCTCGCCGATGGTTATTTTATCCTGCCCTATACGATCGGTCATTATTTGGCGACGGCGAAGCTCTTACCGGTTGGAGAAGATCACAAGGAATCACGCGCGGCGCTTCAGCGCGTGACGGGCAGGATCAGCCGCCTGCTGAACGCGAAAGGCCGTCGAACCGCGGCCTCATTTCATCGCGAAGTCGGCAAATTCTTATGGGATCACTGCGGCATGTCTCGCAACAAGGCAGGGCTTGAACTGGCACTGCGGTCGATCCCGGCCCTACGGGAAGAATTTTGGCGGAATGTCGTGGTTCCTGGATCAGGAGAAGCCTTCAACCAAGAGCTGGAATATGCGGGGAGAGTGGCTGACTATCTCGAGTTTGCTGAACTCCTCTGTCACGATGCCTTACATCGGGAAGAGTCGTGTGGGGCACATTTCCGCGAAGAGCATCAGACGACCGACGGTGAACCAATGCGCGACGATACCTGTTTTGCGCATGTTGCCGCATGGGAGTACCGAGAGCATGCAGTACCTATCTTGCACAAGGAGCCCCTTGCCTTCGAATTCGTGCAGCCGACCACGAGAAGTTATCAGTAATCGGTAACGAGTAAAGGGCAGGGGTGAGGGGAGCCAGCGACAGACGCAGATCATGAACTTCACGTTGAAAATTTGGCGCCAGAAGAGTCCAGACGAGAAAGGCCGGTTTGTGACGTATGAAGCTCACGACGTCGGCTCCGGCATGTCGTTCTTAGAAATGCTCGATGGCGTGAATCAGGGATTGATCGCCAAGGATGAAGAGCCGGTGGCGTTTGAGCAGGATTGCCGTGAAGGCATCTGCGGAAGTTGCTCCCTGGTAATCAATGGAATCCCGCATGGCCCGGACCGTGGCATGTCCACCTGTCAGTTGTACATGCGGCGGTTTCCAGACGGAGCCGTCATCACGATCGAGCCGTGGCGTGCGCGGGCTTTTCCCATCATCAAGGATCTGGTGGTTGATCGCCGAGCCCTGGATCGAGTCATGCAAGCAGGAGGTTATGTCTCCGTCAACACCGGTGGAGCGGTGGATGGGAACGTCTTGTTAATCGAAAAAGATCAGGCCGAAACCGCGATGGATGCCGCATCCTGCATCGGTTGTGGGGCCTGCGTGGCTGCGTGTAAGAATGCCTCGGCCATGCTGTTTGTGGCGGCCAAGGTGTCCCACTTGGCGCTCTTGCCGCAAGGGAAACCCGAGCGCACGCGTCGGGTGAAGGCGATGTTAGACGCCATGGATCGAGAAGGATTCGGTTCGTGCGGCAATCAATATGAGTGTGAAGCTGTCTGTCCGAAACGCATCAGCGTCCGTTTCATCGCCACGCTCAATCGCGAATATCTACGGGCCGGTGTCGTCGAATCCGGTCTTCCTGCTGAGCCGGAATCTCCCCACGCAGAGTCTGCCTAGCCGGTACGCTGACGGTAGGGCTCTCCTCGTTGTGATTCGTCACCAAGCGCGATGCCGATCGCTAATCTCTCAAATGGTGTAAAAGCATGCTGGAAGCCATTTTGCTCCAGATAGTAATCAGCTTGACTGTAGGGGGAAGGCCTTTATAGTGCGGTTATAGGCTGGTGGTGGGGTGGAGATGAGAAAGAGGCACATCGAATGAGTCGCCAGGTGACCTGCCCACGGTGTCACAAGGACGGTGTAGTGCAGGGACGACCGCAGACCCCACGTGAACTGGTTGCGGCGCTCATGTGGATTGTTCCATTCCAGTGCCAAGACTGTCGCCATCGTTTCCTCGCTCGTCGGGTGAGTACGGCGAGATCCTCTCACCCACTTGAGCGCCGGGAACACCTCCGTATCCCTGTTCGTTTGTGCCTGTCGTTTTCCGGAGGGAAGGTCAGGGGCGAGGGTATGGTACTAGACCTCTCCCTGGGTGGTTGTATTATCGAGAGCAAAACTCACGTTCGGATTGACGATATTTTCTATCTAGAGATTGCCCTCGCCGAGGATGAAGCTCCCATCGAAGTCGCTGCCATGGTACGGTCCGTGAGCGCGCGTGGCATCGCCTTCAAGTTTCTCCGCAAAGCTCAAGAGAACAAACGTCTACAGGCTTTCATCCACTCACATTCGGGTTCCACGTCCAATGTCCTCTCCAAGGCTGTCGAGCCGATCGTCACCGGCTAGTCTCGATCTTCCGCACTAGCCCGGATAATTCACGGCTGGTGAGATTAAAAAGCCATCAGGCCTCCCATCTGTGCTATAGGAGCGGTGTTCAGGCGAATTCCTTTGTATACTGCTGTCGCGGGACCTGTTCCATCTCACACCTCCAGACCTCTCATTGTAGGTTGAAGGCGTCCACTTTTTCGAGCTTACCTCAGAATGTGCTCGCCCGCTATCCGGGCCAGACGCTCCAGCCCTATGTGGGCGCCGGGATCGGCTTCTCGGTCTCGCGCTTCGGCAGCGCCACGCTCTCGACCGGCAAGGGCGCCACCACCGTCACGGGGGATGCGGCGGATGCGGCCTTTGCCTATCAGGCCTTCGTCGGGACCCGCGCCTATGTCACTGCGCGCGTCTATCTGTTCGGGGAATACAAGTTCTTCGGGTCCAATTACCACTATCGGAGCAACGCCACCACCCAGCCGCTCACGACGCTGGAGTTCCAGACCCACCTCTTCGCCGGCGGAGTCGGGATGGCGTTTTAGGCGGTCTTGAGCCGTTTGCCTCGTGCAACCGGTACAAAACGTAGTTCCACGCGTTGATCCAGGGACGCAGCGACGCGGTTCAGCATCGCCAGCGAATGCCCCTCGTATAAAGAAAAATAGGGACAGGCTACTTTTCTGGGGATGTGCGTGGCCGCCCGCGCGGGCGTAGCGTGGAGTCCAAGCCCAAGGTGGCCGCGATAGTGGCTTGCCAGTCTGATGTCCCGAAGGGCTGTTGGCGATTCACGCAGGTGCGCAGGGCGGTGAGGTCATGATCGACGAGCGGCTGGGGGCAGGAAAAAGTAGCCTTGTATCTCTTTCCCTCCACGCACCAGGCATTTCCGAAGCCGTCTCGGCCATGATGCTTTTGCTGTAGCGTCCATCAAACAGGGCAAGTTCTGCTTGCCTCTTTGCAATCCAACTGCCTGCCGCTATAATGAACACCATGGAGTCGACCAAATATATCTATTGGCAAGATCAAGACCACTGGCTTGGTTACCTGCAGGACTATCCCGATTACTGGACGCAAGGGGAATCGTTTGAGGATCTGCAGGCGCATCTTCGAGATCTATACAGTGATCTCACCAGCGGAGAAATCCCTGGAGTTCGGAAGCTCGCTGAGCTGACGGTCCGGTGAAGCGCAAAGATCTCATCCGACAACTTGAAGCCATCGGGTGTGTGCTCGTTCGTCACGGCGGAAAGCACGATTGGTATCACAACTCTGCCACGAAGATTTCCCAGCCCGTCCCTCGCCACACCGAGATCAAGGAACATCTCGCAAAACGTATTCTGCGGATGTTGAGCAACTCCTGAGATCATGAAGACCGAGTTTATTGGTATCGTTCTGCCCATGAATCTCCTTCCCCATACCGGACACAGTTCATCGTCGAGCCTAACCCAATAGTTGTCTTGTCACTTTTCCCAGTGTGAGGGAAAGGCCGAGCCTGCATGAGTCATGAGCAGTTTCTACTGCAACCGCCGATACACCGCTGCGATAAGCGTGGCCGCACGCTTCGCGCGGCCAGCGGGTGGGCTCGCCTCTTGGAACTTCAACATATTGTTTCAAGTATGCCTCGGCTTCTCGGCGCTCCGCACGCCCGTCTCACCTGGCGTCTTAGCGGTTTCGTTGTTCACCTCACAGCCACGACGGCGGGCACGGCCACGAGCTCTATGTGAGAAAAATTGGCATCGCACGTGAAATGCTTTTGGTGTGTCTCGCAGGTGAGCGGCAATAAAGTCTCCCCTTCGCATAGACGGCCCGCGAGCATTCCGCTAGAATCCGGTCCATGCCAGAGTCTCCCGTTTTGACCGATGTTCCCACCAAACCCCAGGACGAGAATCAGTCGGTCATCAAAGCGGCTGGGATGATTGGGGTCGCGACGTTCTCCAGTCGCGTGCTCGGCTTTGTCCGTGACATGGTTCTCGCTAAGCTCTTCGGCGCTACGCCGGCAGCCGATGCCTTCTTCGTCGCCTATCGTATCCCGAACCTTCTTCGTGAGCTTTTTGCCGAAGGCTCGATGTCCGCCGCGTTCATTCCCGTCTTCACCGAATATCACACCCTCAAGTCCAAACAGGATGCGTGGGAGCTGGCCAGCGCCGTATTCACGACGCTGCTGACCATTGTGACCGGCATTACCATACTCGGGATTTTGGGGGCGGCGGGTATTGTCTGGCTCTTGGCTCCGGGGTTCCATGATGATCCGACCCGGCTTGAAATGACGACGTTGCTCACGCGCATGATGTTTCCCTATCTCATTTTTATCAGCCTCGCCGCGCTAGCCATGGGGATCCTCAATTCTCTGCGGGCCTTCGCGGCCCCGGCGTTTTCTCCGGTCTTTTTCAACCTGTTCATTATCGGGTGCTCGCTCTTTCTCGCGCCAACCATGCGGGAACCCATCCTTGGTGTCGCCATTGGTGTCGTCGCCGGTGGCGCGGCGCAGTTTGCAATGCAATTACCAGGGCTCAGGCTGCGCGGCATGTTGTTCGGATTCATCTTCAATCCCGGGCATCCCGGTGTGCGAAAGATCGGTCGGCTGATGATTCCGTCGCTGCTCGGGCTGTCGGTGACACAGATCAATATCACCGTGAGCACGATTCTGGGGTCGTTTTTTGCCGGCGGTCCTACCTATCTCTTTTACGGCATGCGGCTCATTCAATTTCCTCTTGGCATTTTTGGCGTCGCCTTGGCCACGGCCATCCTCCCCACCTTATCGGTGCAGGCGGCACGAGGCGCGCTGGATGAACTACGCACGACGCTCGGGTTCGGTCTTCGCATGATCCTCTTTATCATCGTGCCGGCGATGGTGGGCTTGATCTTGCTGCGGACGCCGCTTGTGCATCTCTTTTTTGAGCACGGCACGTTTACAGCGCACGATACCGCTGAGACCGCCTTTGCGGTGCTGTGCTATGCCCTTGGTTTGTGGGCATTCGGGGGGGTGCGCATTATTGTCTCGGCGTTCTATTCGTTGAAGGACACGACCACGCCGGCCATTTCTGCTGCGATTGCGGTGGTGGCGAATATCCTGTTTTCGCTGGTGCTGATGTCGCACCTGGGGGCGGCAGGGCTGGCGCTTGCGACCGCGCTGGCTGCGATGGTCAATGGCGGAATTCTCGTGGTGGTGTTGAATCGTCGGCTGGGCGGTGTCGAGTGGAAATCAGTCATCCGCTCGGCTGGACGAGTGCTGGTGGCCTGTGCGCCCATCGTCATGGCCTGCTGGTGGGTGGCTGGTGCTCAGGTCTGGACTCAGCCCGACGACTGGGCCGAGAAATCCGCCATGCTTGTCGCTGCCATTGGGTTGAGTATCAGCGGATATTTGGGCGTCCATGCCTTGTTGAGGTCGGATGAATTGGGTGTCGTATGGGGGATGGTGCGGAGAAAGTTGGGACGGTTCATCGGCTAGTCAGGAGTCGTGTGATGAGGCGTGCGATAATATTTAAGTCACCCTGGGGCTGGATGGGGATTTCTGAGTCCGACAAAGGGATTCGATCGATTGTATTACCAAAGGGATCGAAGCGAGCAGTCGAGTCTGAGCTCAGAGCAGAGTCGAATGAGCCAGTGCAACAAGGAGAGTCCACCAGACTGGAAGTAGCCCATCGTCAGTTGCTCGACTATCTAGCAGGAAAACGAAGCACCTTCGAGGTGCCGCTCGATTTCTCGCAGGGAACCTCGTTCCAACGACAGGTCTGGCGGACGTTGCAGCGAGTGCCGTACGGTAAGCTCCGTTCGTACCAATGGATTGCGTTACGTGTGGGGGGACCACAATATGCCCGTGCGGTCGGCAACGCGGTCGGTGCGAATCCGTTACCGATCGTGATTCCTTGTCACCGGATTGTCGCCCACGATGCCTCGCTTGGCGGGTTCTCCGGTGGGTTGTTGATGAAACGGAAGTTGCTGTCGCTCGAAGGGACGCTCACTCAATTGCAGGGAGGATGATGTCAGCCGATGAGAGCTGTCCTTCAGCGCGTCACCAGTGCTTCAGTGGAAGTCGATGGGAAGATTGTGGGCCGGATCCAACAGGGTATGATGGTGTTGTTGGGTGTCGCGAAAGGCGATGACGCGTCTGATGCAAAATATCTGGTCGACAAAATCCGGACCCTTCGCATCTTCGCCGATGAGCAGGGAAAGATGAATCGATCGCTCACGGAGGTCGGTGGAGGGGTGCTGTTGGTCTCCCAATTCACGCTGTTGGGCCGGACGACCAACGGACGCCGTCCCAGTTTTGACGGGGCTGGTTTTCCTGATGACGCCAAGCGCCTCTATGAACAGGTCGCGGCTGATTTGCGGGCATGCGGGACGCCGGTTGAAACGGGTGTGTTTGCCGCACAGATGCAGGTGGCCCTGGTAAACGACGGACCAGTGACATTCGTGGTGGATAGCGGGGAGAGGCGCTAGTTCGGATTCAAGGTCTGCCGATCGAGTTCCGATAGAACTGGTGACGGTGAGGTCGTACGCGACTCTGATATACTGAAGACAACTATTGGAGGTGCTGATGGGAACTCAAGTTCCGCCACGACACCCGCTCCGGCAACTCTTTGGCGCCTTAACCGAGAAGAGCTTTACGGAACATCTCGGCTGGCCTGACGCTAAGGTCACATCGTACGTCTCCAACCTCCTGGTCGACTTTACCTCTACGGATCAGCTCTATAAGATCAGAAACCGAGAGAACCAGCAGGTCGATTCGGTTGTCGAGTTGCTCTTTGAATCCGAGGTCATGCTCGAAGCTCAATCGCTGGACCGTGAACGAGATGTGCATCGCCATATTGGTGATTTCACCCTATTCATGGCCGGGTTATTTCCTGAGTACCTGCGACGGCTCAAATCGGCTGGGCGCATCTATCACAAGGACTTCCTCGTGGACTATGTGAAGACCGGCAAACGGTCGTACGGCATCGTCGCGCAGATCGGCCGTGAAGATGCGGATACCAGCTTGCCCTTGTTTCAAAAACTATCCGAGAACTTTGAGCTCTGTGTGACGGGCCTGGGTTTTGTGCGGTCCGATCTCGACCGCATGCAGGATCCCGCCTATCGGAAGACACGGGACTTGCTCTTGAATTGAAATCGGTCCGCCCCATCATCCTCGTGCACGGGGGCGCCGGCCCCCGAGCCATGACCTCACCGCAAGGCGCCTATCTGCGTGCCGCGCTGCAAGTCGGGTATCACTTGTTGGATCAGGGCAGTTCCGCACTCGTTGCCGTCGAACAGACCATTCGCGTGCTTGAGCGCAGCGGACTCTTTAATGCGGGAACAGGAGCGCATCTGCAACTCGACGGAGTGCGGCGGATGGATGCGTCCATCATGGAAGGGGAGAGCTTGCGCGCCGGTGCAGTGGCCTCGATCAAAGGGATCGTTCATCCGATCACTGCCGCCAGCCTCGTGATGGAAGAAACGGATCATGTGTTGCTGGTCGGGCCCATGGCGACGAAGTTCGCCAGGCATTTCAAGATGGAGCGCCAACCGTTCACGGGCAAGCCGCGCCGGTTTTCCTATGAAACGGCTCTCCTGAAAACCGCACAGAATCGGGATCGGCATGGAACGGTCGGAGCCGTCGCACTCGATCGAGCTGGAATAATTGCCGCTGGGGCATCGACCGGAGGGATTGATCGCATGCTTCCAGGTCGAGTCGGGGATACGCCGATCATCGGCTGCGGGGTCTATGCGGACAATGAAACCGGTGCGGTATCGATGACAGGATTGGGCGAGGGCATCATGCGTTTGGCGATCGCCAAAGAGATTTGTGACCGATTACGACAAGGAAAGAGTCCAGCGCAGGTGGCGCGAGTTGTCCTCCAGAGGTTGGTGACTAGAATTCAGGGGACTGCCGGCGCGTTGGTCCTTACCCCCCAAAGACGATTCACCATTGCCCATGTGACGCCCCATATGGCGGCTGGTTGGTGGGATGGGAAGGGAGAGCCGACGGTGAAAGACAGGTTTCGATGAGCAAGAGTTTGTTTCACCTTGCCTTTCCAATTCATGATTTCGAAACGACTCTGAGATTCTATGTGGATGGTCTCGGATGTGCCGTGGGGCGGCGGTCTAAACACGCCATTACGCTTGGTCTGGCTGGCCATCAGCTCGTCGCACACCTCGCAGCGGAACAACCCTCAAAGCAGCAAGGCATCTACCCGCGCCACTTCGGGCTAGTGTTTCTATCGCAACAGGATTGGCAGGCATTGGCGGATCGGGCTAAGGCGAAGGATCTCTCCTTCTACCAACAGCCGCGGGTGCGCTTTTCTGGGACCCGCATTGAGCATCGTACATTCTTTCTGGAAGACCCGTCACGCAATCTGATTGAATTCAAACATTACACCCATGAATCAGCGATCTTCGGCGAGCAGGAGTACAGTCAAATAGGTGATACCGGCGGTGATTCAACGGACTGATGTGGGTTAAGGGGCGTCCAGGCTGTCCTCTGCTGGAACATTCTTGCGATTTACACTGGTTCTTGTTACTCTTTTTCTACTGTTCATGGCAGAGAGATGAATATGTCACAGGTACCAACACCGGCCGTTTCAATCAAGCCAAGCGCCCGTAAGGCGGCGGTGCGCGGTCAGTTGGAGCAGCTTGGTCTCAAAGTGTCTGATGGACATGATTATCAGCTTGAGGATGCGCTGATGCCCGGCATCACGTCAGTTCAGGCCCGCGAAGCCCTGAAGGCCGTGTCTGGGTCAATGGCGCAAACAATCGTTGACGAACGTCGGCAAGGCTAGTGCCTGTCTACTACGTCGATACCAGCGCGCTGGTAAAGCGATATCATGTTGAGCCGGGCTCGCAGCGGGTAGACCAACTGTTCGGGGATCCTACCGCCACATTTCTTGCCGCGAATATCGCACTCACAGAAATCACCTCCGCCCTGGATAGAAAAGTTCAGGAAAGCCTGCTCACACGCGATGCCCTGAATACGGTACTGGCGGCGATTGCGCGGGATCTGCTCGAAGACTTCTGGCTTATCGAGATAGAACGGGCTCACATTTTGCGGAGCCAGGAGTTGATCTTGCGTCATCACCTGAGGGCGCTGGATGCGTTACACCTCTCCGTTCTCTTAAGTTTGCAGGATCTGGCACCGGTTTTGGTGTCTGCCGATCAGAAGTTGTTAGAAGCGGCCAAACAGGAGCGGTATGCAGTTCTTGATCCGACGTCATGACGACAAACGATACCTTATAAGTCAGCTATCTTCGGCCAGTAGGATCACGGTCAGGCCGGCAACTCTTCTGAGGGTTCTGAGTAAAGACAGTTCGGTGGTGCTACTCATTGGTGACTGTTGCGAGAGGTGCGGATTGCCGATCGATCCATTTGAGAATACGTTCGTGACGGCGAGTGAGGAACGTGGTTTTTCGCAGGGGATCATATCGACGCGGCGACGGCAACATGGCCGCCAGCCAGGCAGCTTCGTCGACGGTCAGGTCATCGGCTGACTTCCCGAAGTGATGACGGGCTGCGGCTTCAGCACCATAGACGCCGTGCCCCCATTCTGCGACGTTGAGGTACAATTCGAGAATACGCATTTTCGTCAGATGCTGCTCAAGTGAACGCGTAATCAGTGCTTCCCGTGCTTTCCGAAACAGGGACCGTTCGGATGACAAATAGAGGTTTTTGGCCAGCTGCTGCGTAATCGTGCTTCCCCCACGCTTGAGCTCGCCTGCTTCGAGATTGTATTTCGCGGCCTCTTTAATTCCCTCCCAGTCGAATCCTTCGTGAGTGAAAAACGACGCATCTTCAGCTGCCACAACTGCATGGCGAAGATGAGGAGAGATACGTGAGAGCGGCATCCACATCCACTGTCGTGGGGTAGCACGGCCTTGTTGCTTCGCCTGAGTCTGCCGATGGTCCATAAGCGCCGTCGAGGTCGGGTTGGTCCTTGCCAGGAGGTCTGTGTCGGGAAGCGTGATCAGCCAGCTCATGGCCAGGAGGCCCAACGGAAGTCCGATGAGTGCAGTGCTCCAGAGGAGGACCCGAGTCACTCTGCGTCGGCCGGTTGACTTGGGAGGAGGAGGATCGTATGTGTAGTGACGCAGAAAGGTCGGACTGTGATCGGTCTTCTGTCTTGAATCCATTGATCAGCCTAACGCCATGAAAATCTTCGCCGCTGAGTTTATCAAAAGTTGTATGTCTCCAGAACAGTTTCCTTCCGGCACTCTCCACGAGGTAGCCTTTGTGGGGCGCTCCAATGTGGGCAAATCGTCGTTGATCAATTCGTTGCTCAATCGTCGAGATCTGGCAAAAATCAGCCGAACGCCAGGCAAGACGAGAGCCGTGAATGTGTTTCTCGTCTCGACCTCCGATCCGGATCTTTCGCAATTCCATCTCGTGGACCTGCCCGGCTATGGATTCGCCAAAGTGTCGAAATCGGTCCGCACCCAGTGGGGACCGCTGATGGAAGACTATCTTGTCGACCGAGCCTCGCTGCTCACCGTCGTGATGTTGGTGGACAGCCGAGTTGCAACCGACCAGGATTCTCAGACTCTCGCGTGGCTGCGTTCGATCCACCGGAACCCCCTCATCGTTGCGACCAAGGTCGACAAGTTGAAGCCTGGCGAACGGGTTCGTACGCTCAAGCAGACCCATCGGGTCTTAGGACTCGCTGAGGGGGAGATGTTGATTCCGTATTCATCGATAACCGGGGATGGCCGGAATCAGGTGTGGAGAGCCATTCGCGACGTGGCCGGCAGCCTTCGTACGGACCCCGCCTGACCTCGGTTTAGGTACAGAGGGTCAGAGCTATCGGTGCGCTGTGCTCGTCTCGTGCTGGAATTTGATCTCGATGTAGGCTTTGTTTTTGAGTTCCACCAGCCAAGACTGATACATGTCTTCGCTCTTCCGCTGATAGACCAGCTCCTGAACTTCTCGCCGGACTTCCTCGAATGGGCGAAACTGTTTCGGCTTTCTGTCATCCATACGGATAATCTGGATTCCCTCAGGGCTCTCGATGATATCGGAGATCCCTCCAGGCACTAAGTGAGCGACGGCTTGCTCGATTGTCGGGATGAGTTCCCCCTGACGGACTAATCCTAATCGTCCACCCTGCAAGGCGTTGGCACCGTCGGAGTCGCGCATGGCGACATCTTCAAATTTTTCACCTCGTTTCAAGTCGTCCATGACTCGGCGGGCCTTGGTCAAGGCCTCGGCCAATCCATCGGAGGAGCGCGGTTGAATGAGGATCTGGCTCAGCTGGTACTCTTCGGGAAGAGCGAACCGATCGCGATGCTCCTGGTAGAACCGCTTCAGCTCGGAGTCTCCGACGGTAATGTTGCCGCGAATATGCTGGTCGATGACTCGCATGAGGAGGAGCTGGTCACGAACGGTCTGTACGTCATTTGGATTGGTGATGCTGAGGGGACTGCCTTGTCGCTTCATCTGTTCAAGGGCTTGCTTCACTTCCAGATCAGAAACTTGAACTTTTTGAGCCTTGGCTTCCTGCAGTTGCAAGCGCCGCTCAATGAGCTTCGTCAAGGCCATGTACTCCGCTGTTTTCAGCCGCTGGGCCAGATCGCTTCCCTGGTGTTCGCGAGAAAGCCGTTGTTGCTCCGTTTCAAATTCACGCGTCATATCTGACAACATGATCAATTCAGAATTGACGATCGCGACAATGCGATCTTGTAGCCGGGCTTCGGAAAAGGCCGGGGGCCATATCGAGATCATCAACAGGGCGAGTGGGAACACACGTGAAGCCAGCCACTCTGAATCGATCGGTATCTGTCTCATGATGCGTTCATCTCGGGGTAGAGAGCTCTGATGCACGATTCTACACGAAGCAGCGGGTTCGTGGAAACCGAGTGGAGGTTAACGTTTTCCGGTGTCCTCAGTGATATAGCGGGAGGCTTCGGCGAAGCGAACTGCGGCATTGGCCCGAATGTCGGCGATGACTTCTTCGAATTGTTTGCGGCGCTTATCGGACAATAATTCTTGTCGGAGTCGTTCCTGCTTCGCTAAATCGGCTTGAATAACGGCCTCGTCAAGCGGGGTCAACATGACGAGGTAGTAGCCCTGGTCTGTCTTAATCGGCGCACTGACGATCCCGAGTTTGAGGGTGTGGAGGACCACGTCGACTTCGGGGAGGACTAGACCTTTTCGATAGGGTCCGAGCTCGCCGCCCTTGGATCTCGTCTTTTCGTCGATCGAGTAGCGCTGCGCAAACTTGGCAAAATTACCGCCTCGATTCATCTGTGCTTCAAGGTCTTTGGCGGCATATACATTGGGGAGAAGCATCACCGAGACATTGGCCTTCAAGGGATCCAACAGTTGGCTGGCGTGTTTTTCGTAGTAGGCGTCGAGTTCGGCCTGGGTGAGCTCGACCTTCGATTGGAGCTTGTCTTTCAATAGCTCGTCGAGAACCAACTGCTCTTTATACCGTTGTGTCTTGTCTCGAATCGTATCGTCTTGATCAAGCCCCCGGCGGCGAGCTTCCTGCATCAACAGCTCTCGGGTGATAAGTTCATCCAGGAACCGTTGCTTACCCCCCTCCTTCTCGTAGCGGGAGCGTGTGGCCTTGGAGAGCTCGCCCCAGCGTAGATCGAATTCAGCTTGGGTGATGGCGCGCCCATTCACCAGGGCAACAACCGGTTCTTCCTGTCGCTCGGCACACCCCACCATCACCGGCCCCAAACCGGCTAAGAGGCTGGCAAACAGCCCAGGGAGACAATACGTCCTACAGAAGATTAGCAACCGGAAGGGCATCATAGGTCGAGGTACATGTGGATCTCGATTACGAGACATTCGTATCCCTCTGGATGGTCTTGGTATCACAGAGATTGAGGCTTTGCAAGATTGCGTTGAGTTCCGAAAAAAGCGAGGGCCAGTCGCTCTGACGCATCTGGATCTCAAAAGCGAGGGGGCTCAGGAACCGCAGCCGCTTCTTCAGCTGGTCCATCAAACGGTGGACGGAGTGCTCAGGGATGACGGCCTTCGGGTGAAACACAACTTTGGTCGTCTGGTCGTGTACCTCGATCGAGGCCAGGCGAAGGCGTTTGGCGTGGGTCCGGAGTTGCATGACTTCAAGCAGTCGTTCGACTGGTTCCGGAGGGGGACCATAACGGTCCTGAATTTCCCCATGCAGCAGGGCCAGCTCACCAATTTGACCACAAGCGGTCAGCCGTTTATAGAGGGACAAGCGGTGGTGCGGGTCGGTGACATAGTGCTCCGGAATAAACGCTGAAACCGGGAACTGCAGCGTCGGGTCAGGGTCCTCCTCGATCATATGTCCCTTCAACCGCTGAACAGCCTGCTCTACCATTTGCATGTAGAGATCCAACCCGATCGCGGCGATATGACCAGACTGCTGCTTGCCCAGAAGGTTGCCGGCTCCTCGGATCTCCATGTCTGCCGCAGCGATACGGAACCCGGATCCAAGCTCCGTGAACTGTTGAATCGCGATCAATCGCTTCTGGGCATCGCCGGTCAGTGTCCCTTCATCGGGAATGAGGAAGTAGGCGTAGGCTTGCTCTCCACCCCGCCCGACTCGTCCGCGTAACTGGTACAACTGTGCGAGGCCGAACAGATCAGCTCGATTGACGATAATGGTGTTGGCGCTGGGGACATCGAGTCCGGACTGAATGATGGCCGACGCGATTAGGACATCCGCCTCGCGCTTCACAAATTTCAGCATCACCGCTTCCAGCGGCCTCGCATCCATCTGGCCGTGGGCCATGACCATCCGGGCCTCGGGAACCAATTGGTGCAGCCACGCTCCGATCCGTTCCATGGTTTCGACCCGATTGTGGACGAAATAGATCTGTCCTCCACGCCCGAGTTCCCGCAAGATAGCGTCTCGTACGGCCTTCTCGCTGAACCGGACCACCTCCGTCTTAATCGCCAATCGTCCGGCCGGTGGGGTATCGATGATCGAGAGATCTCGCACGCTCGACATCGCCATTTGGAGGGTGCGCGGAATGGGGGTGGCGGTTAACGTCAGCACGTCGATCTGGGTGCGAAGTTGCTTCAGCCGCTCCTTATGTTTGACGCCGAACCATTGCTCTTCGTCGATGATCACGAGGCCGAGTTGCCGGAACACCACGTCTTTCTGCAGCAGACGGTGAGTGCCGATCACGACATCGACGGTTCCCGCGCCGACATCCTTCAGGGTCGCCTTCGTCTCCTTGGACGACTGAAACCGTGAGAGCAGCGCGACGCGCATTGGAAAGGGCGCGAATCGTTCTGAAAAGTTCTCATAGTGTTGATGGGCCAGGAGCGTCGTGGGAACCAGCACTGCCACTTGGCGGTCATGTTCCACAGCCTTGAAGGCTGCGCGCATGGCGACTTCGGTCTTTCCGTAACCGACGTCCCCGCAGACCAGTCGATCCATGGGCTTGGTCGACTCCATGTCGCGGCCGATGTCCCCGATGGCCCTGAGCTGATCCGCTGTTTCTTCGTACTCAAAGGCGGCTTCGAATTCGTGGTACAGGGTCGTGGTCGTGCCATACGCATTTCGTTTCACCAGTTCGCGGCTTGCGTAGAGATCGATCAATTCTTGGGCCATTTCCTCGATATTTTTCTTCACCCGCGCTGTGGTCTTGGCCCAACTGGTCCCGCCCAGGCGATCCAGTCGAGGGACATGGCCTTCGGCCCCGCCGTACCGTTGCACCTGATTCAATCGGTCGAGCGGAACATAGAGGGTGTCTCCACCGGAGAACTCAAGAATCAGGAAGTCACTCTCAAAATCCTGGACCGATAGGCGCTTGAGTCCTCGATATTTGGCGATGCCGTGCTGAACGTGTACGACGTAGTCGCCCACGTTCAGATCCTCCAGCGAAGAGAGGAAGGTTGCGGTTCTGCTTTTCGGCTGTGGCTTATGGCGGGCGCCCTTCGCGAAGAGCTCTTCTTCCGTCAAGAGCGCGAGCCGAAGGTCTCCCGAGAGAAACCCCGCAGACAGATCGCCGTGCAGCACATAAAACGGTTGCTTTCCGGTTCTCTGGCTGGACCAGGCCGTCGGGTTCCACGGGTCGGCAGGTAAATCGTGCTCTCGGAGTAAGGCGAGCAAGCGGTCGACTTGCCCGCGGCTTCGCGCGACCAAGACGACACGATGTTCGTTCCGAAGCCCTTCTAACAGGCTCAGGGTCTGGCTGAAGGCGGTACCCCTGATCCCGAGTCCAATGGTGCCTGGCGCTTGGGCGGAAAACGAAAACGTTTGATCCCAGGTCGAGTCCGGCGCTGCTAGAGGCTCAAGAGCCAACATGGGCCAGGGCGCGATCCGCTGCTGGATGCCCTCCCAGGTGAGAAAGAGTCGTTCGGGCGAGGGATACGGCTGGGTGGCATCCCGGTCGACATGACGGAGATATCCGTCGTCGATCTTCTCCCAGGCAGTCTCGCAGGCTTTTCTCAGTGCATCCGGTTGATCGAGCGCGAGGAAAGGAACCGCTGTGAGATAGTCGAACAGTGTGTCCATGGAATCGTACAAGTCAGGGCTTCGCCACTCAGCATCCGCTTGGATCGGTACGATCGCCTCCGGCGCATGTGGAGGCCGAACGAATTCTCGTGCAGGCAACACCCAGCCCTCGTTCAATTTTGCGATGGAGGTCTGGGTCGAGGAGTCGAACAAACGAATGGATTCGACATGATCTCCGAGAAACTCCACGCGGACCGGATTAACGTATGCGGTCGAGAAGACATCAATGATGCCGCCACGGACGCTGAATTCTCCAGGAATTTCCACGACGGACACTCGTCGGTATCCCAGGCGAAGGAGGTTGGTGATCAGCGATTCCCGTTCGAAGGCGGCACCCGTTTGGAAGTGAAAGATTGCCTGCTCGAATGTCGAGCGTGGAATCACACGATGCATGGCAGCGGCGACGGAGGTGACGAGAATGGTGGGTGGATTGATAAGCAGGCGATGGAGTGTCGTCATCCGGTGTGCAATCAACCCGACATGCGGCGCCGTCGCTTCATAGGGAAGCGTTTCCCATTCCGGGAACCAGGCGAGGTCCTCGACCGGACGACCCATGAGTCCATAGAAGAAGCACAAGTCATTGAACATTCGTTCGGCGGACTCGTCGCTCGCGGTCACAACGACCCATGGGCTGCCACGATGGAGTAGCGTCAGGGCGCAGGCTGATGTCGGTCCGTGCGCTCCGAGAAGGCAGACACGTGCCTTCTCGTGGTCGAGTGCCAAACGAAGCGGAGCAAGCCAGGCTGTAGGTTGGACGGTGGCTTCAGACACGTATCACGTCGCGGTTGACCGTATGCGTTGAAGAAGACCGGTGGTGGAGAGACCGGGAACCAGCGGGATCGTCTTGACGACACCTCCACGAGCTTCAACCAATTCGCGGCCGATGATCTGGTCAATCATCCAATCCCCTCCCTTGACCAGGACATCCGGTTGGACGGCCGCGATAAGCTGGCGAGGGTCAGATTCGTCAAAAATGACTACGAAATCCACACAGCCTAAGGCTGCCAGCACCTCAGCCCGTTGTGCCTCCGGCACGATCGGTCGGTCGGGTGCCTTGTCCAGCGTACGAACCGAGACATCACTATTAACCCCGACGACCAGGATATCGCCCAGTGCCTTGGTCGCCTGTAGATACCGGGTATGCCCGATGTGCATCAGGTCGAAACAGCCGTTTGTGAACACGATCCGTTTTCCCTTTGTCCGTTCACCGGAAAGCACGGAGAGGAGTTGATTGCGAGACACTACTTTGGTGACCATGGCCCCATCATACCGTGCAGATCGTGCTGTCGGCTACATGGAAAGAGGATTGGGCTGGACGGTGTCTGCCGTCTAGGTTTTCTGACGTGACGCACACGATGTTTCAGCAGAATCCTGGTGTTACCGGACAAGTTGCCACATAATGGATCGGTACAGCACATAACGGACTGGAAGGCCTGGTAAGGGACCTGGCCTAGCGTCATGGGTGTGCCTGGAGCGTGGGTGATGATGGTGGATGGCGTGAGCATGGTCTGGATCATTGCAGCGGCCAATGTTTTGTTGATCGCTTCCTTGATCGTTTCTCTCATACGGACATCCCAGCGAGCACGCCGCGCGAGGATCTGTGCGGAGGCCCAAAGAATCCGATTCCAGGAAAATGAGCAGCGACTCCGGAGTATGTTGGAAGCTGAACCCCATGGGATATTGGTCATCGGGCTCGACTACCGGGTGCTTCAACTCAATCCTGCGGGCTGTCTCCTCTTCGATGCGGGATTTCCAGAAGAGATCGTGGGGACAGATGTTCGAACGTATATCCAGACGAACGATTGTCTACAGGTCGAAGAAATGCATAAGGCGGCCGGGGAAGGCCGGGAAACCTGTGGAAAGGGGCGGCTCGTCGGACTAGCAGGGCAGGTCCGGTGGGTCGAGATCACCTTCGTCCCACTTCCAGCCAGTGACGGCATCGTGCAAGCGGTTCTTAGCGTCGTCCGAGATGTTACCGAGCAACGCCGTGCCGATCGTCGGCAAGCGCTCCAGCACGCTGTGGCCAAAGTGCTCGCAGGTGCCTCCACCGTCGAACAAGCGATCCCTGACCTTCTCCAGGCTCTTGTCGTGAGTCTCGATTGGCATGTCGGTCTGTTCTGGCGGGTGCAAGAGGACCGACGAGCCATTGTCTGCACGCAGGACTGGGCGGTTGATACAACGGTGGTGCAGGAGTTCATGAGAAGACGTCGGCAGGAGGTCTACACGGCCGGGGCTGATCTGCCGGGGCACTGTTGGGCTCGTGGGGAGTCGCTGTGGGTGGAAGATATCGCAAGAGCCACGATGGTGACATGTGGGTCTGTCGAAGCGACGGGAATGCTGCACGCAGCCTGTGCGTTTCCGATTTGGCTGCGGGCGAACGTGTACGGCGTCATCGAGCTCTTCAGCAGCGAGCCTCAGGCTGAGGATTGGGATTTACTGAGAACCTTGAGCACGGTCGGTAGACAGATCGGCCTGTTCGTCGAACGAACTGAAGTGGAAGCGGCACTGCATGAGAACGAAGCCCGGACCAGCCTCATTATCGACACCGCTCTCGACGCTGTGATGACGGTGGATCATATGGGCCGGATTACCGAGTGGAATGCCCAGGCTGAGCAGGTGTTTGGCTGGTCGGCACATGAGGTGATCGGGCGTGATGTTGCCGATACCATCTTTCCGTTGTCCCAGCGACTCAGCTATCGCGAGTATGTTCAGCGGCTCCTTGAACCCAGGGATGGGCCCCTCTCAAACCGGCTGGTCGAAATGATCGGGCTCCGGCGCGACAGCCGGGAGTTTCCAGTGGAAATCGCCATGACGCCGTTAGCCTTCGAGGGGGCCGCCATCTTCAGTGCATTTATCCGAGATATCACGAGCCGGAAAGAAGCGGAGCACGCGCAGAAGAATTATGCCCGACAGTTGGAGCATGTCAATCAGCAGCTGGATGCTGCCTTGCGGGAGGCCAAAGCCGCCACCGAGGCCAAGTCGGCGTTCCTGGCGACCATGAGCCACGAAATCCGGACACCGATGAACGGTGTGATCGGCATGACAGATCTATTGCTTGATACGAACCTGACTGACGAGCAGAGGGAATCCGCTGAAATCGTTCGGACCTGTGGCCATCACTTGTTAACGATCATCAACGACATTCTCGATTTCTCCAAGATTGAAGCAGGGAAACTGGACTTAGAGACGATTGAATTTGATCTTCGTCTTGCCATCGACGAGTCGTTGGATCTTGTGGCTGAACGTGCGTCATCCAAAGGGCTCAATCTGGCCTGTCTCTTCCACGCCGATGTGCCGCGCAATCTGTGTGGTGATCCGGGTCGCCTCCGGCAGGTGGTGATGAACTTAACGGCGAACGCCATCAAGTTTACCGAACACGGCGATGTGGTGGTGGAAGTGACGGTTGAGGCTCAATCGACGGAGGATGCGAGGATTCGCGTTGCCGTTACAGACACCGGCATCGGGATTCCCGAGCAAGCCCGAGAACGGCTGTTTCGGTCGTTCAGCCAGGCCGATGGGTCGACGACGAGGAAATATGGTGGGACCGGTCTCGGTCTTGCGATTTCCAAACGTCTTGTCGAGATGATGGGCGGAACAATTGGGGTGATGAGCCGAGTTGGGGAGGGGAGCTGTTTCTGGTTTATGGTGAATTTGGGTAAGCAGCCTGATGGCTCCCGCAGTGCCGATCCCGCTGCCGCTGTGTTGGCAGGTCTCCGCATCTTGATTGTGGATGATAAGGCCATCAATCGAAGGATCTTGGAGCTGATGACGAAGAAATGGGGCATGCAACCGACACTCATCCACAGCGGCTCCGAGGCGTTGGATGTTTTGAGCGGTCGGCACGGGCAACCACGGTTCAATCTGGCGCTCTTGGATGTGGATATGAGTCCGACGGATGGGATTGAATTGGCACGTGCGATACAGGCACAGGCTGAAGGAGGCGAGACCAAACTTGTGCTGCTCACGTCGTTCGGTCGGCGGGGAGATGCGAAGACAGCCAAAGAAGCGGGACTCGCAGCCTACCTGACCAAGCCGATTCGTGAACGGCAGTTGCATGATTGTCTCGTCGCGGTCCTCGCACAGCGCCCCGGCAGTTCAGGTCAGTCGACCACGAGAGATTCGCCGACACTCATTACTCGGCACACCCTTGCTGAGACCCAGGCCAAGGTGGATCTCCGTATTCTCCTGGCCGAGGATAACATCATCAATCAAAAAGTAGCCGTTCGCCTCTTCCAGCGGTTGGGGTATCGAATCGATGTCGTGGCCAACGGGCGTGAGGCCGTCGAGGCGGTATCGCGCATACGCTATGATGTGGTGTTCATGGATTGCCAGATGCCAGACATGGATGGCTTCGAAGCGACAAGCCTCATTCGCGAACATGAGGCGGCCGGAACTGTTTCGAGTTGCGATTTTCAGGTCTCAGGCTCAAGCTCGGAACCTGCCGGCCTCCAATCAGAAACTCGTTGCCCGGAACGTGAAACTCCTCGGCGGGTGCTGATTATTGCCATGACGGCAAACGCCATGCAGGGAGACCGTGAACAGTGTCTGGCTGCGGGGATGGACGACTATCTCTCCAAACCTATTTCGGTAGACGCGCTGGCTGGCGTCCTGCGCCGAGTGAATCAGGAACAGGGACGGTTCGGACCCGACAAAAGCCAAGAAGCCGCATAGCTCACATTTTCCTATCAGCGCCCCCTCTCACGTCAACTCAAGCGTCAATTGCTCTGGCGCTTTGGTTCGCTTAGTCGGTCCGGCTGACCGGGGTGATGGGGTTAAGGCATGAGTCGGGTAGGGCGTGGGACGATCCTCGATCAGCTGAGTCGGTGACAGGAGTTCCTGCAAGGCGCCGTGACAGAATCCGCAGTGATGGCGTTTTGGCTGGATCGTTCTTCGGTGCCGTCGATAGAGTCGCCCGCAGTCTTGGCATCGCCAGGCGAATTTCGCTAAGGCCAGTACTTCCTTCTCTAGCGTGTGGTACGTCGTTACGGCGACTGTTCCTGTTCGATTCATCTGCGCCATCTTCCGCAAAAACTCCAGGCCATGATCAGGTCGACGTTTCAATACATCGAATTGCCATTGATGAATCATTTCATGAGCCAAGGTGTTGAGCAGTTCCTGTTCCGCGTAGGGTGTCCGTGCGGTGAGCTGTTCAAAGAGCGGGAGAGATAGGCGAATTTCTCGACGGCTGTGAGTCAGGGTGAGGGGGGAGAAGGTCTTTGGCCCTTCGCGACAGGCAAACATCCCAACCGAGGAGGTCAGGCGCTGACTCCAGACGATCTCGATCGGCTTCAGTGAACCGGCAAAGTACTGTGTGTTCAAGTGCTGCCAACGAGCCTGTAGCCATTCTGAAGAAAGGAGTACCGACAGGCTCGGGGTGGACGAGGATGGACTCATCCCAATTCCTCCAGCACGGCCGCCGCGAGCAACGGCAGCATGATCTCGTGGTGGCCAGTCAAGGAATAGCCCTGGCCGCCCTTTTGCGTGGGGCGCCGCACGACGTTGGTCTGTGGTCGGTAATGGGAGAGAAAGTCCATATTCACGGTCGTAATGTTGGCGATCGGATGGCCGAGGTTTCTCCCTAATGACAGTGTTTTGAGAAAGACCTCTGGCAGAATCACCGCCGAGCCGACGTTCAGGTAGACGCCCCCTTCCATCCCAGCGACGACAGCGGTCAAACGCCTGAAGTCCAGGAGAGACGTGGCTCCGATGGCTGCGCCGTCCGCCGAAGGGTGCATGTGGATAATGTCGGTTCCGACCGCGACATGCACGGTCACCGGAATACCGAGTGTTGCTCCTGTGGCGAGAATACTGACGGCTCGATTCGGGAATTGATCGGCTGTGTGGTTCATGTAGCGCCCGATGGCTTCACCCAGCCCCTGACCGTCTTTCGCGCCACGCGTGATGGCGTCATTCAGAATCCGTCCCGTTTCTTCCGCCATGCCAAACCGGCCATTATCGATCTCGGCATCGACTTCTTCGGAGGTATGGCCCATGAGGGCCAATTCGAAGTCGTGAATAATTCCTGCCCCGTTCATGGCCACTGCTGTGATGATCCCTCGTTCCATCAAGTCCGTGATGATCGGGGACAGCCCCACCTTGATGACATGGGCGCCGATCCCGAGGATGACGGGGCGGCGCTTTCGATGCGCCTTCACGATGGCCTGGGTAACGGCCCGCAATGTTGTGACCGCGAGGATGTTTGGAAGGCGGGACGAGAAGGTCGAGAAAGTCCCTCCGCGTTTCCATGGCGCGGCCAAGTCTGAAAGCCGAACCTTGCTGTGTCGTTTTTTTAGCGGATAGGTCTTGAGGTCAGACGCATTGATCGGAGGGATCAAAGCGGGAGGCCGAGTCGAGGAAGTCCGATCAGGACGCTTTCCCAAGGAAATGATCCTCTACCAGTTCGCACAGGACGTGGCCGAGCGTGATGTGACTTTCTTGAATCCGAGACGTGACCGTAGACGGAACGATGAAAGGGTAATCGACCAACGCGGCCAGCTTTCCGCCGTTGGCGCCCGTCCAGGCAATCGTGGTCAAGCCACCGTCGCGAGCCGCCGCGACGCCTTTCAGCACGTTTGGAGAATTCCCGCTGGTGCTGATGCCAATCGCAATGTCCCCTTTTCGGCCATGCGCGCGCACCTGGCGGGCGAAGAGTTCTTCGTACCCATAGTCATTCGCGATGCAGGTAATGGCGGCGATGTCTGTCGCCAAGGCAATTGCGGGCAACGGCATGCGGTCGGCCTTGTACCGTCCGACGAACTCCGCCGCAATATGGGCCGCATCGGTGGCGCTGCCACCGTTGCCGAACAGCAAGACTTTATAGCCGTCGCGAAAGGCCGCTACGAGCAGCCGTGCGACCTGCACGATGCGGTCGGCATGTTCACACGCGAACTTCTGTTTCACGCTCGCGCTATCGGTAAACGCCGCCAAGACTGAATCCTTCATGGGCGCGATTCTAGGCGAGGTCATTGATCCTGTCAAACGGAACGGGTGTGCCTATTACGACTTCGCGGGGGGTGAGATCCCAGGTTGTCTCATGGCATTCATTGCCAGTGCGATCATTGAGCCGACATCAGACACGCTTGCCGGCAGGATAAGGGTATTGGTCGTTTTCGCTAACTCACCGAACTTGGTGATGTACTGCTCCGCGACGCGGAGCTGAACGGCCTCTTGCCCTCCGGGAACCTGAATCGTTTCAGCGACTCTTCGGAGGCCCTCTGCCGTGGCCTGTGCAATGGCGAGAATGGCGGATGCCGCGCCCTCCGCTTCGTTGATCTGTTGCTGCTTCTTGGCTTCCGATGCCTTAATCACTTGTTGCTTTTCACCTTCCGCCTGGTTGATCGCGGCATCACGTTCGCCTTCTGAGGTCAAAATCAATGCGCGCTTCTCCCGTTCCGCACGCATCTGCTTCTCCATCGCGTTCAGAACATCCTTCGGCGGGGTGATGTTTTTGATTTCGTAACGGAGAACTTTGACGCCCCAAGGCTCCGATGCTTTATCCAATTCGTTGACCACCTGAGCATTGATCGTGGTTCGGGCTTCGAATGTCTTGTCCAGTTCGATTTTCCCGATCTCACTTCTCAGCGCCGTCTGGGCCAATTGCGTGAGCGCAAACTGATAGTCGCTGATTCCGTAGGATGCGCGTTCCGGATTCAGGACCCGCATATACAGGATTCCATCGACATGTACCTGAACATTGTCGCGGGTGATGCAGACTTGCTCCGGAATATCGACGGCGTTTTCCTTCAGCACGTGCCTGTATCGGATCACGTCGATGAACGGCACCAAGATGTGGAATCCCGCATCCAGCGTCGAACCGTATTTGCCTAAGCGTTCCACGACATAGGCGCTCTGTTGAGGGACGACGACCGCCGTCTTCGCGATGACGATTAAGACGATCACCGCCAGGGCGATGACCACGAATGTTCCACCTTCCATGTCGTTACCTCGTTCGAGAGAGATTGCTATTCCTGTCTCACCCAGAGCATCAGACCGTCTACCTTGATGACCGTCGCACGTTGTCCTGCAGAAAGAGACGTCGTTCCGACGTTCCGCGCACCCCACGTGGAACCGCGCAATTCAACTTTCCCCGTATGCTCCGGCTGCAGGTGGTCGATCAGGATCGCCGTCTCTCCGATCATGGTGTCCATCGCCTGCGGGGGATGCCGTTGTGTCAGGTGAATCAATGGCCCGCGTAACAGCAGCAACGAGAGGATCGCCACAATGGAGAACAACAGCCACTGGAGCCAGTCGGCTGTGATGACATCCAGACCGGTCAGGGCACCGACCATCACGGCGGCGATGCCGAAGAACAAGAGGTAAAACCCTCCGGGAGACGCCATCTCTGCGCCGACCAAGGCCAGGCCCAGAAACATCCAATACCACCAGATCATCGAACAGCCCTCGTTGTGTGCGGTAAGATGGTTTGAGGAAATGGTGATGCTGGAAAAGTCTAAGCCCGATTCCTCAGCCCGTCAAGCGGCGTGCCGTGTGGTATCCGTGAATTGATCACGTACTCACGGCGATGATATAGTTCGCGCGCGATGGCACAAGACCAACCCATCAAGACGCTCGTGGTCGCATTGGTTGATGATGCGGCGGCGGCAGTCTATTCGATCAACAGGCTCAATCCGGAGGCCCTGTGTTTCGTGTTGCCTGAAGGAAGTAAGGCCTTGGTGGAATCGGACATACAACCGAAGATCCAGCAGATGCCGAGGCGGTGGGATTGGATTGTGCTGGCAGACGTGATGGAGTTCCCATCTCTCTATCAGACGATGGCCCGGTCGTTACCAGATCTCTTGCGGACTTGGGAAGTACAGCCGGGGGAGCTGGTTGTGGATCTGAGTGGAGCCACCCCGGCGATGGCGGGTGCGCTTACCTTGGTGGCGTTCCCATGGACTTCTCGGGTGGTCGAGCTGGCTCAGGCGCGCGACGGTCAGGAGGGCGATCGGGTCGAGTTGGGCACCAAGACGCTCGTCTGGACCCAAAGTAATCCCTGGGATGAGCAAGCAACTGTGTCACGTCGGGAAGGGTGCGAGTTATTTAACCGGGGTCTCTTTCGCGCCGCCGCCAAACTCTTCCATGGCGTAGAACTGCGAGTGAGTGGCGGGCACAAGCCGCTCCATCGTGCCTTCACCGATTTGGCCGAGGGCTACGAGTTATGGGAACGGTTTCAGTACCGGCAAGCGTGGGACAAGTTGAGAACGGCGACAAAGGCTCTGGAGATGGCGTCGCTGTGGGGCGGACCGGCTGGATTGAACGCGATCCTGCCTCATCTGAAGGCCAACGCGAGTTTCCTTGAGAAGCTGGTGCTGGACCCTGCGGAGGTCAAAGAATACCTTGCGCTGGACCTGTTGGCATATGTGGGCAGGCATCTCCATGTTGGCCATGACCCCGAAGGGGCGATGACAGCGCTCGTTCGTGCGCTGGAGGCGTTCGCGCAAGTCCGGCTCTATAAGTCGCACAAGATCAAGAGTTGGGATGTCTCGCCAGAACAGCTCCCGCAAGCGCTTCAAGAGACCTGCCGAACCTGTTATCTCGAAGACATTGATGGCAAGTACAAGCTGCCGCTCCAAGCGCAGTTTCGTGTGTTGGCCGGACTGGGCGATCAACTGGGCCAAGCCTTTCTCAAGGAATGGCCGAAGATGAAGCCGTTGCTGGATGCCGCGAACCATGCCGTGTTGGGACACGGCTTCGAGCCGATCAAAGTGGAGCGAGTGCAACAGCTGTACGATGTCGTTGTCCGACTCACCGGCGTTGCGGAGTCTTCGCTGCCGAAGTTTCCTGTCTTGAACCTCTGAGCGTTCAGCGGCTCACTGTTAGGTATTGGAACTGAGGCCGACTGCTGAGAGCTGGTCACACATGGACATTCGCGTCTACTACGAAGATACCGACTGCGGCGGGGTCGTCTACTACGCCAATTACCTGAAATATTTTGAACGGGCTCGGACCCACTACCTCGAAGATCGAGGGCTGTCGGTGGCAGGGCTCATGGCCGAAGGAACGGTGTTTGTCGTCGTGCATGCGGAGGTGCATTATCGGTCGCCTGCCCGCTATGGCGAGACGTTGGTGATCGAGACGGTCGTCCCCGAGATGACGGCTGCGTCGATCACTTTTACCCACGTGGTCAAGGACAAAGTCAGTGGGCGTGTCGTGGTCGAAGGGTCGGCCAGACTGGCGGCGACGGACGGCAATGGCAAGGTGAAGCGCCTGGACAAGGCAACCGTCGCTGCGATACAGTCGGAGGGGTATTCTGCTGAGAGACGTCATGCGTAATGTGTAGTGTGTGGAGCTGGCGGCCGTTCGTTGTTTTACGCGAGGGACGAACGACGGTTCATAAACTGCACCCTGTCAGGCAATCGTCCAATAACCAGCGCGGCGCCTGGATCTAGCGGCTGTTCTCAGCCAGCGCGTTGTCGCCCATGCCCTGAGTTGTGAGAGCGGCCATCGCAACAAGACGAAAGGAGTGTCCCTTATAAGCCTGCAGATTTCAGGATATACCTACGGCACCTCGGCGGTCGCGAAGTCGCCGGTGAGCCTTGCGGGTTTCGAGTTGATGCAGCAGAGCGCGTTGTTCGGCGAGGAGGACGTGAAGTACTCACGTCTCTCGCACGATGTGGTGAAGGACCAGGTGGAAGTCATTTTGGACGCGTGGTACGGCTTCGTCGGATCCCAGCCGCATCTACTCCAATCATTTCTCGGTAAAAGTGACGGCAAGCCGCTCGGCGACTACTTGGGTGGGGTGCGCAAGCGATTCGGCCAGTGGATTCTCGACACGGCTCGTGCGGAACGACCAGAAGTGGCTCGATTATCAACATGAGATCGGCTTGCGTCATCATCGCACGAAGAAGAACCAGACGGACGGCGCGGCGGCGTCAGCGGCAATCGTGCCGTTTCGCGATCTCTTCGCGCTCATTTTCCCAGTGACCGTTACATTGAAGCCCTTTCTTGCGAAGAAGGGCCACTCGGCCGAGGACGTTGAGAAGATGTACGCGGCATGGCTCAAGTCCTGCCTGCTCCAGATCACGCTCTGGAGCCACCCCTACGTCAAAGCCGGCGATTTCTAATCGGACATTGAGTCGAATTCGGGGACCTTCTCATCGAGACCGAGTTTGCACTCGGTGCGATCTGGGATGTCCCCGTTTTCTTTCCACGACCATGCGCAGCACGATATTCTCCTGCTGTCGATCGCAGGTCTAGCTTGCTACAGGGACCTTCATTGGAAGGAGTCTTCAGGAATTCCTCCTGTCATCGAACAGGAGGAGACGGGGCCAGATTCATCATGTCAGCGATGGGTCACTGTTTGAGTAGAGAAGCCCTGGAGTTTCTTACCGACCTGCGCCTTCGTGTTACCCACAGGGCCACCTGACTCTGACCACTGCGTAATCACGATTTCTATTCGCCGGTTCTTACTCCGGCCTTTTTCTGTGTCATTGGCCGCAATCGGTTTGCTGTCGGCGTACCCCATGGCTTTGACTCGATCGGCCTCAAGCCCTCCGTTGATCAATATTTGAATGGCATGTTCGGCCCGTGTCCGGGAGAGTTCGATGTTATCCCGAAAGCCCTTCCGAGGGTCGCTCCGGAGCGGCGCGTTGTCGGTATGGCCGGCAACCTCGATGTTCTGGTAGCGAAATCCGTGCAGGACGGCTCCGATCCGTTCGAGCAACGAAGTGCCTCCGAGGGTCACTGCGGCATCACCGGTGGGGAACAATTCAGCGGTTGCAAACGCAAGGGTCAATTTATTGCCTTGTTGCCTCAACGTCGCACTGCCCTTCTTGAGTTCGGGCTGTAAGAGGCTGGCGAGACTCTCGCTCATCTTCCCGAGGTCGCTACTTGATATGGCGTCTGCATCATCTGCAAGCGCGGGTGTGGGCGATATCAGATTAGTCACGGCTAGGTTCTGATCGAGCGATTGTAGAGGAATCACGCTCTTATCTACAACGCTGTCCTCTTGGGCAGGAGCTGGTTCGGCTTGCTTGGACGTAGTGCGTTCGAGGTCTGCCAGCAATTGCTTCGTGCGTGCGAGTTCCGTGTCTCTTGCCATGAGTTGAGGATTGAGATCTGCCAGCTTTTGCGTGACTTGCTTGAGGTCGTCCTTGAGCTGCCCTAGTTCTTGCTCTTTCCGCGCTGTCTGCTGTTCAAATTCGGTTGCACGGCGTTTGGTTTGGGCCAGTTCCTGTTCTTTCCCCGCCATCTGTAGTTCGACTTCAGTGAGGCGACGCTTGGCCTGCGCCAGATCTTGGTCTTTCCCCGATGCCGTCAGTTGCTCTGCTTCGGCTGGGCGGCGTCTGGCCTGTGCCAGTTCTTGCTCTTTCCGCGCCGTCTGCTGTTCGGCGTCGGCAAAGCGACGTTTAGCCTGCGCCAGCTCTTGCTCCTTCCCTGCCATCTGTAGTTCGACTTCGGCAATTCGGCGTTTAGTCTGTGTCAGTTCCTGTTCTTTTCCTGCTATCTGTTGTTCGGTGTCGGCTGCACGGCGTTTGGCCTGGGCCAGCTCCTGTTCTTTCCCTGCCATCTGTAGTTCAACTTCAGTGAGGCGACGCTTGGCCTGCGCCAGGTCCTGCTCTTTCTTTGCTGTCTGTTGTTCGGCGTCGGCTGCGCGGCGTTTGGCCTGCGTCAATTCTTGCCCTTTCCCTGTCGTCAGCTGTAGTTCGACTTCGGAGACTCGACGTTTGGCCTGGTTGAGCTCCTCAGTTTGTGACGCAAGATCCTCTCGAAGCTTCTTAGAGTTCTCGTAGGCATTGGATTGCAGGGCGGTGATCTCATTATCTTTGGCATGGAGTTGGATAACTAACTCACCGATCCGTCGCTTGGCATTCTCCAGATTGCCGGCAGCGAGTTGTCGCTCGAGCTCATCGATTCTTTGCCTGGCCTGCTGAAGATTGGTTCTCGTCACGCTCAATTCATCTTGCGGCGACTGGCCAGCTGCATCTCCAACGGCCAGAGAAAACGGCACAACTCCGCAGAACATGGCGAGGGATAGAAGCGTGAAGGCCGATAATGTTTTGATGATCATGTCTCACCCACAAGCTGCTAAGGTGCAGTGACCATAAATGAAGTCGCGCTCCATCAACGAATTTCACTAGACTGATGTGTTCATGAAATCCGTTCACGAGGCACAGGCGGAAGCGCCTGTGTTGAACTCTCAATCGATGTTGGCGCTTCCCCTCTCCGTAAATGAGGAAACGAAGAAAGAATCCTATCGTCTTCGTGATTCACTTTGCAACGGGGCTGTGAAGTCCTTCACCTAATGTGATGCATGCTCGTCCATCATCTGTGGGCTGTTGCTATATCAGGAGGCAAGCTCGGACACAGCGGCGAACTGAGTGAGACGAGTCGCTGCCGGCATTACTCCATTGGGTAAAGCGGATCTTTGCTCGTAGGCCGTTTCACTCGTTCGATGAAACTTCCCGAGCACCGATAAGCTTCCTGATTCAAGAATGGGAAAATAAGCATGAGCCAGCTCGATTCCACTTGCACGTCGTCGGGTATCAATCGTACGCTTCTCTCGCGCGCGGTCAGCTTCAGATTGAGCAGACAGCCTTCTTGCGTGTACCCACCCGCAGTTACCCGTGCGGATCGATCCAACCCTCCTGCGGACTTATCCGCGTGGGAAGCGCACCCCGCTAAAAACATTGAAACGACGACAGCAAGCGTTGCGTAAACGCGTTTCATGACTACCTCAAGAAATCTATAAATACCGACGGGATTTGGTGATTGCAGTGAACCTCAAGTCATGAGCTGCGGATTACTTGGTGAGAGCGCATACTCATTGCCACAAAGGTTTGCGCGTACAGATCACAGGATCGGCTAGATTGTCGGAGAAATACACGAAGGGTGTCAAGAATCGAGCAGAGAGGTCCGAATTTGAAGGCGATTTATCAGGCATCCCGATGGACCATGAAAGGTCAGGCAAGCCTTCACGCCGTGGTCCCCACCTTTTGTGGATAACCTTGTGAACAAGTCTGTTTCTTTGTCGGACTATGCTTCAATGACATGTCCATTTATCAAACTGCTCATTTTTTATGCGTATGTACTCTCTTAGAGTAGCCACTACTAATAGTGGCTCATGCTTATTCTTTGCGATGTTTTCGCGCATTCCTAGCAATGTGTACTTCGCGGCCAGAAACAAGCCATTCGGGAGTCACTGATCAAATCAATTAGCCTATCGCTATCCACAGCTATGAGAATTTCCTGTGGATCGTAGTTGAATTGCTGCGTCTAGAGCGATCTTTCTGATCTGTCAAGAGACAGTCTGAGCAGAATGCCGTCTCGTCGGGGAAGAAGGTAGCGCAAAATGGCGGGGAGCCGCCCTACTTTTTTCGATACACATTGAGCCCGATTTTCTCTTGTCGATCCGGAATGGTCACGTTTCCTTCCGTCGAAGCAATGATAATGGTCTTGCCTGTTGAAGAGGGACCGAATTCCTTTGAAAGGTCCACTCTGATCGTCAATACAGACCCTTCGACGCTCATCTCAACATTTTTCATGATCGTACCCTTTCAGTTGCACAAATGGTAGTTCCTTGGTTTTGAACGTCGATCCCTGATGACTCGTTCACGGGATTGACCGCTGGCTGTGTCAGGGCCGAGCCCGCGATCAGGTTTTGCATGTGGCTCGATTTGAGAATGGACCGTTTCCTCACAAGATCAGGGGGCTAGCGAGCCAAGGTCGTGCCAGAGAGTTGCTTGGCGATGATAGGTAAGTGTTTTTGGGCATCGGCACCTTGAAAGCTAAATGTCAGCACAAAACCCGAACACTGAGTGTACCCGGTGCCGCCAGGGCCTTTGCCGTTTCGAAAGTCACCGATGACCATATCCCCTCCCGTACACACCGGGAATGCCGTTTTCTTGAACGCCGGGTTCTGCAAGGACATGTCGATGATCTGTTTGGTCTCCGTCACGGTTTCGCTTTGTAGGTCGATGTGCACGTACATTGACAGCACCTGACCGTTTGGCCATTGCCATGCACATCCTTCACCCGTTCCCATTCGAGACTGGACCGCAGCCAACTTTGGGGATGAGAGCAGGTTGCAGACTTGAGCGGCCATGGGGCTTCCTGCCTGGACGGGTGATGCCCAGAGTATTCCGCCGATGGCGATGAAGTGTCTCAGCTTCAGTTGTTTTTCCTTTGAAGAGCAACGCCAGCGACAAAGAACAAACGGAGGAATTGTAGCCCCGGCGCTTCGATGATTCAATGGTTCGTTCCACGGCCCATCCGGTTGACTAAGGGATTGAGGGGGACTCAGAAACAGTTCAAGGACGCACGAGTTTTGGGGCGTGTCGGATGCTGAGAGAGCTCGCATCCGCAAGCTCGCCTTCGTCGGCTGCTAAGGGGGACAGATACCGGCTCAATGAGACTTGGATTGCACGACGATACGCCAATTCATTCCAACCTTTCTTCAACCCCGATCATTTGAACTCTGGACAGACTCATTCGGGGATGCTGGTGCCTGAGCCTCCCACCTCTTTTGGCAGGTCTTTCATCTTCGCCAGCCCCTCCTGTATGTGCAGCTTCGTCTCCTCATAGTCCACATAGACGCCGGCCCGGTAGAGGAAGTTTGGAATGATTGCCTCATACACGTCGGTGAGTCCCCACGTAGGATGTTCAGGAGAGATATGGCCTCCATAAGTTGTGCACTATTTGCGAAAACTCAGTGGGTTTTGCTGTACGTGCGGATATTTTCGGCTCCCTGCGTGATCTGCACCGCGTCGCAAAAGCAGCAGCTGTGGTAAACCTTTCTGGTACTTATAGTGGATCTCTTTGAAGGTGTGCGGGCGTCTGACATATTAGGGCATCTCATTGCCAGAAGTCTTCGTTCGGGTTGCAGGTGTTGCACTGTAGCCTTGAATTCACACTTTGGGTGACGTTCTGAGGGGATCTGAACGCTGATCGCTTTTCAGTTGGGTGATAGGTTCCGTCTTCGCTTGTCGACTAGAACGTGTTGTTGGGCGCGATGTTTGTGACAAGAGCGGAAAACATCTGACGGATTCGATGGCAAGATCAATCGCGAGATCGGGCCAATGCAGGCAGGTGGGTGTGCGCTGCTCCACATTCATGAGTTTTCGCACGGAGGCGTCTTGAAACCAGGGGAATTTTTCAAAAGAAATAAAGAGCTCGTGGTCTCTGGTCGCTAACCAGATTCCGTGCTTGGAGATGTTTAGGACTTCAATTTCTGAAACGTCTTTGCCTTGGGTACTGAATTTCATTTGACTGCTCCCGTATGAACGGGCTCGTTCTTTCCGTGCATGATTAGAGAGATGAGCAACGCAGCTATCGGTCTATCCTACTTTTGAAAAGCCTTCATTCAGAAGAATCTCCGCCACATTCTGTTCATTCACAAACACGTCAGCCAGGAGACGGTTGTAGACATCTCGGCCGCGCGGCTCGATCCGTATCGAGCCACTGCGCAAGAGCTCTTCTAACCGCTGTTTGGCGGCTGGCCCCGCCTGCTCATTCATTTCTGGGGTGTCGATGCCGCGAATTCTGATGCGCTCGCTTCCGACGCGAATGGTATCTCCATCGATGACACGTACTAATAGCGTGCTCATCAGTCTCACCTCCTGCCTTGATCGAGTGCGAAGCGTAGAGAGTCGAGACTGTTTGTGCGTAGAGCCGAGTTTGTAGCGTCCTTTTGGGTAGCGCTGTGGTCGGCTGTCCGGCGGACGTCGAGGCCGACGCTGCTTGTAGGTGGGCAGGCGATCTGAGTCTTGTTCCTGATTCGGTGACGGATACCAGCAGAGATCACATTGTGGTTGTAGAGTCGAACCAAGATCGGAGTTCGATAAACGATCAGCATGGGCATTGGGTTCGAAGGGTATGAGAACCCACCAGCCGATGAGTAACCAAGTCGTAATGGGTACAGGCAGTTTCATGGAATGTGTGCATATGCAGGTGTCGCGCCAGACTTGGGTTGATTGACAATGTTCAAAACCGCATGCTGGAATGGGTTTGCATTTTTACGAGATACGAACGACGTTTCACGATTCACGGAGGTTGAATGTCATGGATATGATGGGACGGGTGGGGCTGGTTGAAATTCCTATATTGATCGCCCCGGATCAAAAGGCTTGGATGGATCGCATGATTAAGGAAGGGAAAATCGCCATCCCGCCTGGCGGCACGTTGGAAAAAGGGTCGCTCTATTCGATGTTTATTCGCATGCTGCTCCATAACGCGATGGAGGAACAGAAGCGGCAAGAGGCATTAGAGGCCGAAGACGAGGATGATGAGTAGAGGGTACTCAGATAGGCCTCAAAGGGAAGAGCTCTTAGGTGTCAGTGCCCTGTATCTAAAAAGATAACGATTGTATCCTGGAAGATACGAATGACCGATCTAACTGGACGTCTTTGGCAGGCGTTCAGTTAGAGTTTCTTGAAGGCAGTGTGCACGGCGCGGAGGGTCTTCTCGATGTCCTGTGTACTGTGGGCAGTGGAGAGAAAGGCAGCCTCGAATTGAGAAGGCGCGAGATAGACACCCTGCTCCAGCATGTGGTGAAAAAACTGGCCATAGCGCTTCGTGTCTGACTGTTTCGCCGTATTCCAGTCTATAACAGGGCCTGGGGTAAAGAAGGTCGTCAACATCGACCCGACTCGGGTCTGCGTCACGGGAATTCCGGCCTTTTTCGCGGCCTCACCGATGCCTTTGGCTAGGGAGGCTGATCGCTCCTCTAGTTTCTTGTAAACCCCTTTTGTGCGCAACTGCTTGAGTGTCGCCAATCCGGCAGAGACTGCCAGCGGATTGCCGGAGAGCGTACCTGCCTGATAAACCGGTCCAACCGGTGCAATGAGATCCATGATCTCTCTTCGTCCGCCATAGGCACCGACGGGCAAGCCTCCTCCGATAATCTTGCCCAGCACTGTCAGATCAGGCGTGATGCCATAGAGTGCCTGTGCGCCTCCATAACGTACTCGGAATCCTGAGATGACTTCGTCAAAAATCAGCAAGATATTGTGGTCAGCGGTCAGCTGACGCAGCGCCGCGAGGAAGTCCGGAGCAGGAGGAACGACTCCCATATTCCCTGCGATCGGCTCAACGATGATACAGGCCAGCTGATCACGGTTGGCCTTGATCAGTTGCTGGACCGTACGAATATCATTATAGGGAGCGGTGAGCGTGTGTTTGGCAAAGTCATCCGGCACGCCCGGTGAATCCGGAATCCCCAATGTCGCCAGCCCTGACCCAGCTTTGGCCAATAGATAGTCCCCGTGACCGTGGTAGCATCCCTCGAATTTCATGACCTTGGTTCGCTTAGTGAACCCTCGTGCCACTCGGATCGCGCTCATGACGGCTTCGGTGCCTGAGCTGACCAGCCGGATCTTTTCCATGGAGGGGAAGGCGCTGCGGATTTCTCTGGCCAGCGACACTTCCGACTCGGTCGGGGCTCCGTAGCTGGTGCCTCGCCCGGCTGCGCTCTTGATCGCGGTGATTACCGACGAATGGGCATGCCCTAAAATCATCGGTCCCCACGAAAGCACGTAGTCGATATAGACGTTGCGGTCTACATCGTAGAGCCGTGATCCCTTGGCGCGTGCGATGAAGCGCGGTTGCCCGCCGACCGAGCGGAAGGCTCGAACGGGGCTATTGACGCCACCGGGAATGAGTTGCTGGGCTTCGGTGAAGAGCTTGGTAGAGCGGGATGTTTTCATAATGGCGGCGCACCCTATCATGCAGGGCGAGAGCCGGTCAAGAAACCCATCATTGTGCGATCTGTTCGGAGGGGCGCTGTGAGCGGTCAAAAAATGTCGTAAGAGATACCGTATCTATCGATACAGATACAGCAATAGGCTCTGAGAATCGAATGGAAGCTCAAGTTCTCGCTTGTTTTCGTTCTGGTTTCCGTTTTGGTGTGACGGCGCGATTCTTGCTGGAATATGCGGTTAGTCAGAAAAGCGAGACGAATATGCAAGTCATCTGCTCATGGTGCCGCGAGGAAGGTCGGGTGGGATTCATCGGAGAAAAGGCTCCCCTTGGAGACTGCCGAGAGACGCATAGTATCTGCCTTGAGCATCTGCAGGTGGTGCGAGCCCGATGGACCACCTGTCAACGGAGCACAGGTCTCCCTGGCGCATCCATCGACATGCCGAAGGAGCATCCTTCCCATATTCGGTGGGCGGTGCGATCGGTCGTGCGGCTATGTGTTGGCTTAAGGGGCTTGGCTCAAAAGACTCGCGGATAGTTTCTTCTCACCAGTGTGGTCTACCCCAGCTCGTCGTCGAACGTGTTACTTTTTAGACCGCTTCGGCGCACGTTTGAGGCTGGGTTTCCTCTTGGGTGTTGTTGACTCGGTAGGGGAGAACTCTTTCAAGTGCCAGTGTGTCCGTTTCGATTTGTTCTGTTCCGTCACTGCCAAACACACATGGAATGGGGCGCGCCGACCTTCGGCCGTTTGTCCCTTGCTCCAGGCTTCGCCAGCGTCGCTGAGGATTTCCAGTAGCGTTTCGTACTCTTCTTCATCCTCGGGAAGCACCGCGTCGGCATCGTGAATGAGCAAGATATACCCTTTAGCGGGAAGCCATTCGAAATCGGCCAGACACTCCTCCAATGCGTCCCAGTTGTGTCCAAAGTAATCCGGGAAATCCAGTGCTCGTGCAAACTCACCGAAGAGAGTCGATGGAGTTCGGCATTTCTTTCCCTGGATGGTACGCACGGCAAAGCCTGGCGGTGTTTTCACCAGGGCCGAGGCTGAGGTCCCTTGAGGGACGACGAGAAGAGCCGACCAGGGAGGTGTGGCATTGCAAAGATGAGTGTGTAAAGTAGGGGTTCCCGCCATGGATCTCTCTGTCGGTTTGGACGTTCGTCAGTTCAGCGGAACAAAGGTTCGGTAGTGATCTCCGGTGTAATAGGCTTTCCCGGTTCGCCGCTCGATGACGATGCGCTCGGCATCGCGACCGCGGCCTCGTCTCTTGGGATTCACATCATACTCCCGATAGGAGCCTCGTGGAAGACGTCGTTCTCGATTTTGGAAGTCACGCCCTCCGACGTAGCCTGGTAGCGGCATCCCGTCTCGCTTCTTGAGCTGTGTGAGCAGATCATAGACCTTCTGGGGAGGTGTGGTGAGCGAGGACGGGTGCTCGATGTGACTCGGCACGCTGAGGATGGGGTTAGTAGTCAGAAGTTCGTCGGTGAGGTCGGCAGCGGCGATTGAGACCGAGGACACCAGATTGATCGTGCACAGCAGGCTGAGAAGAAGACCGATGAGCCGAACTTGTCTCCATCGAGGGGTGCACACAGGCTCTTCTTCCTAGGCAAGATGGTGAACGGAAGCTCGACCGTAGCATTCTCTTTTCAAGAAGGTCAAACAGGGCAAGAGCCATCATCTCGTTACCTGGATGTCTCTCGTCCCGTTTGCTAGAATGAGGCGGTGGAAGTGTACCTCTCAAGAAAGAGGGATGTGATATATGTTCTTGGGTCATCGTGTGAAACCTGTCCGCTGTGTGTGAGATCCATCCGGTTAGACGCGTGTATTCTTTACCCAAGCGCCTCATCCACTCCCTGGTTGCTCTGGCCATCCTCGCTCTGGCCGTCCCTTCGAACGCACAACTGAGTCCGAGCGGTTCGATGCGGCGGTCTCCCGTGGAAGTCGTGAAGCGGTATGTGCACTTGGACCAAAAGGGGGCTCGTTTAGACGCGCCGTCCTTCGACACCGTGATCCCCTATATTGATTGGAAAGAAGAGCCGGCATGGGGCCGTGTCGTCATCATCCAGGAAACAACCATCCCGGAGGACTATCGAAAATGGGAGATTCTCAACAATCTGGAAGTGATCATTCCGGTCACCTTTCACGTGCGCGGGGCGGTCTACCTAGAAACCGCCATCTTCGTTCCTGAGGACACGACGGAAGAGGTTCGTTTTCACGTGAAGGTGGTGGGGAACTACTGGCGCATCATTGCGCCGGTCATCCCTCCTCACGTTGGACTAAAACGGATGGTGAGCTTCGCACGAGAGGCGGAAGCCCATGAACAGGATAAAACACAGCGGATCGTGCTCGCTGCCCTCATTGACTCATTGCGAAAGGCGAAGTAATGGCTAAGACCCCGGTGGATTTGATGATTTTTGATTTGGACGGTACACTGATTGAGTCGAAGTGGGATATTGCGCAATCCGTCAACTTGACCCTTGCTGAGCTGGAATTACCCGAACGCCCCATTGAAGAAATTTTCGGTTTTGTCGGCGATGGCGTCAAGCGGTTGCTGCGTCTAGCAGTCGGGGAGGGAAATCAAACCAGATTCGAAGAAGCACTCAAAATTTTTCGAGGCCATTATCTTGAACATTGTCTTGACCGGACCAGCTTCTATCCAGGTATTGAACCGATGCTGCAACATTTTTCCCACAAAGACAAAGTGATTGCGACCAACAAGTCGATCGAATACACCCGTGTGATCCTGAATGGGTTAGGTCCGCAGCATTTCCTGTACATGGTCGGTGGGGACAACGGGTTTGGGCTCAAACCGGAACCAGGGATGTTATTGCACATCATGGAAAAAATCGGTGCGCCGAAAGAGCGGACGATCCTTGTTGGGGACAGCACGAATGATATCAACGGAGGACATAACGCCGGCATTCGTGTGTGTGCCGTTGGGTATGGCATGGGGAATCGAGAGAAGATGGCAGCCTGTCAGCCCGATTGGTTCATCGAAAAGCCAGAACAACTCATGGAGATTTTCATATGACCTATCGTGAGCAGGAACGATTGAACCTGGGCTGCAGGAGGTTCTCGGGGGCGAGTGGTCGTTCAATTATTGGAGCCTGTGTCTTCATCATCTTCGGTCTTCCCTCGATCTTTAACCCGGCGTACGCTGCCACGCCGAGTCTCGCCGAACGGGTGATCGAGCATCGGCTGGGCAATGGGCTGACCGTGCTCATGGTCGAACGACATCAGACGCCTGTCGTCTCCATCAACATCACCTTCGCGGTGGGTGGGATGGATGAGCAGGTCGGCCAAACTGGACTCGCGCATCTCTATGAGCATATGGCCTTTAAAGGCACGCGTGTGGTCGGCACGACAAGCTATGAGCACGAACAACCGATTTTGGACGAACTCGCGCGAGTCGGAACCGAGCTCGACCAACGTCAGCGTGATCTGGCCACGAAAGGGAGTGGTGCAACGGCTGAAGAGCGTGCCGCGATTGAATCGCTCCAGAATCGCCTCGTTGAGCTACAGACGCAGGCCTCGCGCTACGTGGTCGGGAATGAAATGGCGTTGTTGTATCAGCGGCATGGTGGTGTTGGACTGAATGCATCGACGGGCAAGGATGTGACGCGGTATATGATTAGTCTGCCGTCTAATCGGTTGCCCTTATGGGCGGCGATTGAATCAGACCGAATGGCCAACCCTGTGTTGCGCGAGTTCTATAAAGAACGCGGTGTCGTGATGGAAGAACGGCGTCTGCGGAACGAAGACAGTCCGAACGGGCTTTTGTTTGAGACCTTCACGTCGGCCGCGTTTCGCGCTCATGGCTATGGGGTTCCAACCATCGGATGGGGATCGGATATCCTATCGTTGACACCCGCCGCCACGGAAGCTTTCTTCAAAACCCACTATGGCCCCAATCGTGCCACGATCGCGTTGGTCGGTGATATCAATCCACAAGACACCATCGCGTTGATCGAGCAGACGTTCGGGAAAATTCCTGCCGCACCGCCGGCGCCGCCTTTGGTGACGATCGAACCGGAGCAGCGAGGCGAGCGGCGAGTTGAGGTGGAGTTTGATGCCGAGCCGGCTATCGTGATTGGGTACCACAAGCCAACCTTGGGGGATTCAGATGACGATGTGTTTGACGTGATCGACGCGGTACTGAGCGATGGACTGACGTCTCGCTTGCATCACAAGCTGGTACGGGAGAAGCGATTGGCCGTCTCAGTCGGGTCGGATGCCAGTCATCCGGGAGTGCGAGCGCCGAATCTCTTCGTCGTCACAGCGACTCCCTTAGCCCCTCATACGACAGCGGAAGTCGAAGCCGCCATCTATGAGGAGTTGGAACGGTTGAAGCGGGAGCCGGTTTCCTCTCAAGAACTGGAAAAGGTGCTCAACAATCTGGATGCCGATCTCGTCCGAGGCCTACGATCGAATGGTGGCCTGGCTGCTCAACTATCCTTATATCAGGCGGTGGCAGGCGGCTGGCGCTACATCCTGACCTCACGTGACAAGGTTGCCAAGGTCACGGCGACTGATGTGCAGCGAGTGGCGACGCAGTACTTTACAAAATCAAACCGTACCGTGGCGGTCTTGGTGAAGAAACATACCGAGAAGACCGTTGCCGCAGTACCAGCCGGTGAGGTGAGGCCATGAAGCAGGTGAGGGGTAAGGGGTTAGGGGTGAGGGAAAGTGGAATCGCTGGCTTGGTTGGCATGGCCATGCTGCTGACGTCAGTCACCACGGTGTATGCGGGGGACCTCTCACTCGGTGATCCCAGGACCATGGCGTTTAAGCCGGTAGAATTTTCACCACCGGAGCCTGAGCGGGTTGTGCTGGACAACGGTATGGTTCTCTATCTGTTGGAAGACCATGAATTACCCTTGGTGTCGATCACGGCGACGATGCGTACAGGGAGTTGGCTAGACCCAACCGATAAGATCGGACTCGCTGGTATGACTGGGGCGGTGATGCGGACCGGTGGCGGTGGCGGTCTTTCCGCAGAGCAGGTTGATGCTGAGCTGGAGCAATTCGCGGCTGATGTGAGTATCGGGATCGGACGGCAATCAGGGTCGGCGTCTCTCGATGTTCTCAGCAAAGATGTGAATCGAGGGTTGGAGATCTTCGCCGGGCTCATTCGGACCCCGGCCTTCGATCCTGCCCGTGTCGAATTAGTCAAGCTGCAGGCTATTGAGGGGATCCGCCGCCGTCAGGATAATCCCGGTTCCATCGTCGGCCGTGAATTCGCCAAGATGCTCTATGGAGCTGCTCATCCGAGTGCCCGAGAGAGCTCGCTGGATTCGGTCACACGCATCACGAGGGACGATCTCGTCACCTTCCATCACAACACGATTCACCCGAACGGGATGATCCTCGGTGTGACCGGTGATTTTAAGAGAGATGAGATGGTGGCCTCTCTACGCACAGTATTCGGAAATTGGGAAAAAGGAACGGTGCCGGAGCTGAGGATCGTCGATGTCCCTGAGGCGGAGCTGTCCAGGCCGGTTGTCCGGTTCGTCGGTAAAGAGACCTCGCAGACCCATCTCCGGGTGGGACATCTTTCGATCAAGGAGAATGATCCCGAATACGTGGCGTTGGCCATCGCGAACGATATTTTGGGCGGGAGTTCGTTTCGCAGCCGCCTCTTCAACGATGTGCGGACGAAACGGGGGCTGGCCTATTCCGTCGGGAGCCGTCTCAATACGGGGATGCATGACCAAGGTGTCTGGCTGATGCGGGCGGAAACCAAGTTGACCTCCACACAGGAAGTGATCGAGCGGTTCGTGGCGAATATCCAACGAATACGCGCCGAGCCGGTGACCGACGCGGAGCTTGCGGAGGCAAAAGAAGCGTATGTGAATTCGTTCGTGTTTTCCTTTGCCAGCCCTTCGGCGATCGTTAGCCGGTTGGTCGAGTTGGAGTATGATGGATTGCCGAAGGACTTTCTGCAACAACTGCGCACCAAGGTCGTGCGACTGACCAAGGAAGACGTCTTGGCGGCGGCCAAGAAACATTTGCGCCCGGATCGATTGAAGATCGTGGCCGTTGGATCAGGCGAGGCCTTACCGAAGGCCCTTTCGATGTTTGGAGAGGTGAAAGAAATCAAACTCAGTCCGGAAGGGTGATGAGGGGGATCGCGTGGCGGACGAAGCGCGCATTTCGGTGCCATCATCATGCGTCAAATATGGATGGCAGTCGAGATCGTCGCCGGCACGGCCGCACGCTCCTCTGGGGCTGCGGCCTGGGGCCGCAATGCCGTCGCGTGCTGGGCGTTTTGCTCTCGAGAGCGAGTTGCGCGATGACGGTATCTCAACGCGCGCTTCGTCCGCCACGCATAGGGTAAGGGAGAAAGAATTCACCGCTAAGAGTTAATTCATGCCCCTTGAAGACGACTTTTGCGACATCCTGAAAAAAGCACGCACCGGACAAGGGTTGTCGGTCGGCGATGTCGCGCGAATGACGGGGCTACCTGGTGGTGATATCACTGCGCTGGAACGTGGCGATCAGCCGCGAGACCGTGCGGAGGTGCGCGCACTGGCTACGGCCTTGGGCCTACGGGCTGAGCCGTTAGAGCAAATCGCCATTGATAAGTGGGAGCCGGTTGCTCAACGGACACCGCCCTGGGTAGAGATGGTTCAGGGCTCCATCAGTGGGTATGGCGTGCAAGGGTATATCGTGCATGATGAAGGTCAAGCGTTGTTGGTGGATACGGCTTATAACGCCCATGCGATGCTCGATGTACTTCGACGACTGGGTTTGCGCCTCGTCGGCATTTGTCTCACGCATGGCCATGCGGACCATGCGGATGGGATCGAACAGATTCTCGGCCATCGCGAAGTTCCCGTGTACCTTGGCCCAGAAGATCGAGACCTATTGAGTTGGCGACCACGGACGGATGTGCTCGTTGTACCGATCGATGGATTGTCGATCAGCGTCGGACGCCGCACGGTGTATTGTGTGACGACACCGGGCCATACACCTGGCGGCATCTGTTATCGGCTGGATGACGAACAACTCCCGGTCTGTTTCGTTGGGGATACCCTCTTTGCCGGATCAATTGGTCGGTCCAATCCCAAGGAGCTGTATCCGGCTCATATCGATTCGGTTCGCAACCGTCTGCTGACGCTCTCTCCTGACTATCGCCTCCTGCCAGGCCATGGACCTGCCACCACCGTTGAGGAAGAACTCGATCACAATCCGTTTGCGACGATTCAGTAGACAGGGATGACATGGATGGATCGGGACGGCATGAACATCGAGATCTGGAGAACACGCCTGTTCTTGATGCTAGGGAAGAGCTGGTTCCAGAGATCATCGACGCGACGGAGACAGATGATGAGGGAGAGCCGTCGTTTTTTTCGAAGTGGACATTACCGATCGTTCTCTTTCTCCTGACGGTCTTTACAACGTTGTGGGCTGGAGCGTACCAAGCCTACCACGGTCCGGCGCGTGGGCCCCTCAATTTTCTCTTGAGCGCTCCCGAGACGCTCTGGCGGGGAATCCCGTTTGCCGGTGCGCTGCTGTTTATTCTCACCACACACGAGTTGGGGCATTATCTGTTATCCAAGATCCACCGAGTTCCCGCCTCCCTGCCGCTGTTCATTCCTGGACCGCCGCATTTCATTGGGACGTTCGGTGCCATCATTCGCATGCGTGGTCCGATTCTGAGCCGCCGTGCGCTGTTTGACATCGGCGTCGCCGGTCCCTTAGCGGGCTTCGTGGTTGCCGTGGTGGCATTGATCGTGGGACTGAATCTGTCCACAGTCGTGGATCGAACCGGCACGTTTGGATTGCAACTCGGCGAGCCGTTGCTGCTACAGTTCATGGCCTGGGTGATCATCGGGCCGCTCCCGCCGGAGGCAGACGTGGTGCTCCACCCGATCGGCTTCGCCGCTTGGTTCGGACTCTTTGTGACCTCGTTGAATCTCCTTCCGATCGGCCAGCTCGACGGTGGGCATGTGGCTTATGCTCTGTGGGGTCGGCGCCAACGGACGCTGGCGATGGTCTTTCTCCCCATCTTATTGGTGTTGGGATTTATCGGTTGGCCTGGCTGGTTTCTCTGGGCCTTCATGGCAGGACTTTGGGGACTCGGCCATCCACCCGTCATGGATCCTCATGTACCATTGGGTCGCAACCGGACGATCGTTGGCTGGGTTGCGTTTGCGGTGTTCGTCGTCACCTTCGCCCCGGTTCCGTTTTCCTTTCATTAACTGGCACCTCGCCTTGCCATTCTTGCCCGCACTATTCTTCTGATTTCCTTGTTCGAATTCGTGCCTGATCCTAAAGTAGAGTACTGCGTACGGCCGATGTGCCTACATGGAATCCGTGGCATAGGAGGCAGTGTGTATGGGGCGGGCAGATAAGAACGAAAGTGAAAAGTAGCCTGTCCCTATTTCTCACGCTCTGAACAACATAGCCGAGGAGCTCCACACTCACGTGCGCCTCATGGTCATGTCGGGCCCGTAGATCATATTCCAATTAGGGGTAACTAATACGCCATGACACAACTCCAGACTCGACTTCGCGATGTATGTCGGCAGCTTGGGATACGCATAATTGTTCCTTTCAAGCTTGAGTTGATTGGTGGCCATACAATTTTGGCCCAGGCACTCCTACCCCAACTTGGCTCAGCGCAGGGAATGATCATAGTAACTAGCATTTCAGATCTCTCCGGGAAAGAAAATGAGTTGGTTGAAATGGGGTTTGGTTATAGTGTTTTGGATGAGCCTTCTTCCGATATTGATTATCGGGTAGACGGCTGCATAAGGATGTTTTCTGACTGGGGATGGGCTTCCGATGAAGCAAAACCTGATTGGTTGTTGGACCAAGAAGAGTAGAAAAACCAATAAGTGGAGAGAGAAAGAAAATAGGGACAAGCTGAATTTCCGATGAGAGCCGTAGCTGAACAAGAACCGATAGGTGCTGAGCAAATTGCAGATAGGTCTGCTTACATGCCTCACATTACCGATGCCCTCAGCGGCGTGACCGGCTTTACCTACGATCCCAATGGCAATCTGCTCACGCTGACCGATGCCAAGAATCAGATCACGACCTACACCTATGACAGCATGGATCGGCTGGCGACGCGGAAGGACGCGCTCAATCGAACGGAACATTACGGCTATGACCTCGCGGGCAATCTGAGCACCTTCACCGATCGGAAGAATCAGATCACCACGTTCCAGTACGACCCGCTCGATCGGCGGACGAACACCAGCTATGCCGACAGTACCAATGTGACCGCCGTCTATGATGCGGTGGGGAACGTTATCAAACTGACCGACAGCGCTACCGGGGCCATCGATTGGACCTATGATGTGCTGGACCGCGTCATGCAGGAAGTCACCCCGCAGGGCATCGTCCGCTATACCTATGACGCGATCAGTCAACGGCTCACCATGCGGGTCAATGCTCAGTCGCCGGTGACCTATCACTACGACGCGAACTCACAGCTTTCCCAAGTGGAGCAAGGGACCCTATCGGCCATCTTGACGCATGACGCGTTAGGCCAGCGCACCCAGTTGCAACGGTCCAACGGGGTCACGACGACGTACAACTATGATCCCGCCTCACGTTTGTCAGGCATCACACACACCAAAGGCACCACTACTCTTGAACAGCTCACGCAGGGCTTCGATCCTGCGGACAACAAGACTCAGGCGACCCAGCTCATCCAGACTGCCACCGCCCTTCCACCCGCCGTCACGGCGGCCTACAACGCGGTGAATGCGCAGATCCAATTCAACAGTGGGACTCTGGGGTATGACCCGAACGGCAATCTGACGAACGACGGCACGACGACCTATGTGTGGGATGCGCGGGATCGGTTGATCGGCATCAGCGGAGGGACCAGCGCCACCTTTAGCTATGATGCGTTGGACCGCAGAATTGCGAAGACCATCAATGGGGCCACGACCAGCTATGTCTATGACGGAGCGGATATCGCCATAGAAGCGGGGGCCAGCAATGCCAGCTACCTGAGCACGCTGAACATCGACGAACCGATTGTTCGGCAGACCTCAACCGGCAACGAGTATTACCATACGAACGACCTGGGCTCGACCATTGCGCTCAGTAATGATGCGGGGACGGTCACCACGCAGTACACGCACAGTCCGTTTGGGTCCACCACCGTCACAGGGCCTTCGAGCAATCCTTTCCAATTCACCGGACGAGAGAACGATGGGAACGGTCTCTACTATTACCGGGCTCGATACTACAGTCCCTCACACAGCCGGTTCTTAAGCGAAGATCCGCTAGAGTTTGACGCGGGCGATCCGAATCTCTATGCCTACGTCTTTAACAACCCGACGAACTTCGTGGATCCGACCGGGGAGAAGATCAAAATCCCAGGGCCGATCAAGAACTGTCTCCTTGGGATGCTGAAGGCGGCAGGGGTCGATCTCGCCAAGCGGAAATCCGCGAGTGATCCAGCCACTCTGGCGCAGGGATGTGGGGGAGGAGGAGATGCTGGGAAGCAAGCAGCGAAAACTCTCCGAGGAGCCAACAACCCCAAAGTGAAAAAGGCCCTACAGCGAGGCCAGGCGGCGCATCAGAATCAGCAATACCCCCCTGGCTACAAGAAAGAAGTAGAGCTTCCATCAGGAAAACGTATGAACGCTTACAACCCTGACACGAAACATATTATCGAGTTAAAGCCAAACAATCCTGATGCCATTCGCAAAGGTCAAAAACAATTAGAGGAATACTGTGCTGAATGCGATAAGGTCTTCGGTCCTGGCCATACTGGGACAGTACAAACCTATTGAGAGAATGATGAGAGGGGAATGACTAAGAAACAAAACACAGTTGTCTGGGAAGGGTGGTGCTCTGTTGATATTCCGAAGGACTGGACTTGGAGCGAAGATGCTGGCGTGATCAGTATTTTCAATGAAACGGAAGGGGTTGGTGTATTGCAGATATCTTTCGCAAGTAGACCTCAGCTCAGTATTCCAACCAGTGAAGAGGCGGTAACGTTATCTCAATCCTTTGCGAAAAGCCAGAATTGGATGATAGATGCCAGCACGGTTAAGGTTACTCGATCTGAGAACTCACTTATCTCCGCTATGGTGTATTGCACATCGGATGAAGAGCCAACTCTGTGGAAAGTATGGCATATGGTCGAACGTTCACGAGTAGCTAGTATTACCTATAATAGTGCGCAAGAGGACAAGGATATTGAGTCCGGCGCAGTGATCAGCATTCTCGGCTCATTTAAGTGGGACTGAAATAGAAAATAGGGACAGGTTACTTTTCTGGAGGTTTTTGTGGCCGCCCACGTGGGCGGAGGGTGGAGGTGAGGCCCAGCCGGGTGGCGATGCGCGCTTGCCAGTCCGGCAGTCCCGAACGAAAGAAACGATAGGGTCGGGAGTCTTTTCTGAGCAGACAGAACGAATGAGTTCTCATCCATGACGAAAGACCGGTGATGAAGCCGATGATACTATCCAAACTGCTGACGATCGTGACGTGCCTGCTGATACTCTGTGTGTCTGTGCCGACACCAACCATCGCCGATCAAGCCCAATACATCTACGACGACCTCGGCCGGCTCTCGCAAGTGATCGATGGGCAGGGGAATGTCGCGACGTATACATATGATGCCGTCGGCAATCTGCTGTCCATCACGCGCAACACGGGTGGCGTGGGCGCGCCGACGATCACGGCTTTCACCCCGAATACCGGCAATGCGGGCGCCTCGGTCAACGTCTCCCTGACCGGCACGAATCTCACTGGTGCCTCGCTGGCCACCAGCAATCCCGGCATCCTCGTCCGGAATGTGGTGACCACACCGACTGCGATCACCGCCACGTTCCAAATTGGGTTTAGTGCTGCGACTGTGACCGTGACGACGACGACTGAGGAGAAGAAAAGGGGACAGGCTACTTTTCTGGCGATTTGCGGGGTCGCCCGCGCGGGAGGGGCGTTGCTTGGTTAGTGGCGGCCATTCCTGACACGTCGAGTAGCGCTTCGTCCTCGGGTAGGCCTGCGAGCGAAGAGCCACTTCTTAAACGACGCTTGGCTTTCACCGGACGGTCTGCCTGCGAGGAGGCCTTCGACGCTGATGTCCTCATCGAGTTTGTCCCAGTGAATCCCGTGCCCTCTGCCGATCAATCGCCAGTTTTTGCGTTCTACGGGTGTGGCATGAACCAGGCGAGGAAACCAAGCAAGTGGTACGGACAGGCTTCGTCCATCGCTCAACTCTACGGTGAGCGTGTCGTCAGTCACCGTCACTGTTTCGGCCACCGGCAATGAGATTTCAACCGCCGAAGTATTCATTCCATGCCTCCAGAAGGCGATCGTTATGCTCGGTCACGAGTTTATGAATGCGGACGATTTCCGGCCGTGAAAATCCTCCGCTTTCTTGCAACCGAATCGGATCAAGCCAAAACTTCGCCACCTTGTCTTCCCGTTCAATGTGTATGTGCGGTGGTTCTTCTCGATCACCCGCATAAAAGAAGAACCGATACGGGCCAGCCCTCAGAACTGTCGGCATAAACGTGAACTCACACGCACATATTAGCACGTCTGCGCTCTCGAGCTGAAGCGAACTGCTGCTTCTCTGCGAACAGACTGGTTAGAGGTTGTGACTTCTGTGGCCTTCTTCAGATTTCCTTGTCCGATTCATCTCCCACTTTTAGAGTGGAGACATGATCGCAAGTGGAGCATCGATGGCGCACTGCCCGAAATGTCAGGCAGAACGGCTTGATGGAGCCGAGGAGTGTGCTCGATGCGGCATCATCTTCGCCAAGTACCGACCAATGGTGAGAGCCCGTGTCTCCTCATCTTCACCGTCGAGCTTGCATTCTCAGTGGTTCCTGACGGCCAGACAATGGTTGATTGAATCGGACACGACGACCGAGTCCATGACCTTCTATGGTCGCGCCGTTCTATTAGTGGTGATGGTCTGGTGGGGGTGGCAATTCATCACCACGCCCTTGGAAACGAATTACACCGGCGAGTCCTTTCTGCACTTGATCAATCTGCCCTTTCATGAAGCTGGACATGTGATCTTCATGCCGTTCGGTCGCTTCATGACGATTCTAGGAGGAACGCTTGGTCAAATTCTCATGCCGATGATTTGTCTCGGGACGTTCCTGATCAAAACTCGTGATCCGTTCGGCGCGGCAGTGGCTCTGTGGTGGACTGCGGAGAGCCTGATGGACATCGCCCCCTACATCAACGATGCGCGAGCACTCGACCTCATGCTTATCGGGGGAGTAACTGGAAAAGAAACCGACGGGCATGACTGGAACAATATTATGACAATGCTGGGCTTGTTGGAATGGGATCATCGGTTGGCGCATCTCACGTACAACGTCGGGATTCTCCTCATGCTTGGCTCCTTCCTCTGGGGAGGTGTCCTCTTGTTGAACCACTATCGCAGGCTCTCTCGATAACAATCCCTCCTTGCGCGACCGTGGCAACTCTCATACGATGTCCGCCAGAATCGAGAGCTTCACGTGTGTCGACGTACAGCACATGGTCATGAAGTCGCCGGAGGAACCGCCATCATGTCTCGTGTGAGCGTTGTATCGTGGTGCGGTTTCTTCGTGGCGTCGGTTCTTGTTTCGTCAGCGTTCGGTCAAGGCCGTAGTATTCAGCCATCTGCCGCTCCCACTTCTCAAGAGGCTGTGACATCCACTGGAGACTGGCACTATGGCGGGTACGTGGATGTTGGGTATATCGGGAATTTCAACTTTCCCGATAACCAACTCTGGCGCAATCGCGCCACAGCCGCTCATCACAATCAGCTCTCTCCGAACATGGGGCTGGCCTATGTGCGGAAGGATTCCAGCGCCTTGTCACGTTGGGGCATGGAGCTTGGCTTCCAAGGGGGACGGGATACGGAAGAGTTCGCATTCTTGGTGGGGGAGAGACGAGTCGATGGGTCGGATGTGCTCCGACACATTCATCGCGCAAACATGTCGTACCTAGCCCCGGTCGGCAACGGGCTGACGATCACCGCCGGTCTGTTCAACAGTCTGATGGGGTACGAGTCGCTCTATGCCAAAGACAACGCCAATTATACGAGATCGTGGATCGCGGACAACACGCCCTACATGATGTTTGGCGTGAATGCGCAGTATCCCCTCAACGACAATCTCACCGTCACCGCCTTCGTCGTGAATAGCTACTATCATCTGGCGCATCCGAATGATCTCCCAAGCTATGGGGGGAGATGGGTTTGGAAGGCCATGCCACGGTTCACAGTGATGCAAACCTTCTACGCCGGACCAGATCAAACGGATACGTCTCTGGAGTTCTGGCGTCTGTATGGCAATCACATTCTGGAATGGAAAGGCGACGATGTGACGGTCGCGGCATCCTTTGATATTGGGACCGAAAGCATGGCCGGCCAGCCCGGTCGCCCACGAACCTTTGTCATGGGAGGCAACATGGTCGTCAGGTGGCATATCACCGGGCCTTGGTCCGTGACAGTGCGACCCGAGTTCTACTGGGATCGGAACGGTCGGTGGACTGGTTCAGAGCAGTTCGTGAAGGCGATCACTTCTACCGTCGAGTACAAGGTCCCATATCAATGGACCAACATGGTGGTGCGAGCAGAACATCGGTACGATGACTCAACCGGGGTGGGAGGTGGGTTCTTCAAGAACGGCGGGATTCGTCCCGACGTCGTTGGCCTTGCGCGTGAGCAGCATCTGCTTTTGCTGGGAGTCCTTGTCAGCTTCGACTCACCGTGAGTGGGGGGCAGGAGGTGGGAGCTCCTGTATCCAGTGTGGGAACCGATCGACGATGCGTTGGCCGAGTGCTTGGATGGCGTGTCTCTTCGCCTCTTGTAGCGCGGCGATATCTTCGACTAAGACGGCCGACCCGACCAGCTTCGATGTTCCTTCGACTGTCTGCATCGGTGCGTGCCATTCAGAGCGCACAGCCCACAAGCCGCCGGTGATCATGACGAGCGCGTCGCTCTCAGTGCCGGGAGCGAGATAGGCGCCGAGTAAGGTCGGATACAACCAGGCAAAGCGGTTGTTGTATCGATCGACGGCCGCAACTCCGTCGACGATCAAGACCACATCTACTCCGTATCGAGCACCAGCCTGGCGAATTCCGTTGATATCTTCACCTCGCAGAGTGGCATCCATCAGCACAAATGCATCCTGGAGGACACGCGTATCTTGTAGTGGAGCCAGCTCGCGGAGTAGTTGGTCTCTATCCCTAGCTGGCCATTCCACCGCTCGGACGGACTGCCTGTGCGGAAAGTCGTGATGTACAAAAAAGACACCGAGCCGAAAGGGTGTGGAAAGGTGAACGGCCTGGCTCGCGAGGGGTTGACTCTCAGGGATTGGGGCAGGCTCGACATGAAGGACTTCGTTCATCACCATCCGATCGAACCCTTGGCTGCTCGCACAGCCGGTCGACAGTGCGAATATGAACGATGCCACAATTGTAAGTAGTTGAACCATCACTTCGTTTACTACTCCTTCGGCCGATTGATTGAATTGGTTGAGTTGACGTGTATCGGTACCATGGCTGGCTGTAAGATGGTTACTCGACGATTGGAAGAATGCGATCGGCGACTGCCTGTACCACACGTTCTTGCTCGGTCACCGCTTTCAATCCTTTGAAACTGAGATAGTGCCCTCCGTGACTCGGTGCCTGAATCGTGGCGCTGACTTCGACACGATCTCCATCCTCGACTGCCGGATCGCGGACAACGGGTCTACCGCAAATGCCTAACACGGCCACCGGAATCGTCGCCGCATCGTCCTCAAGACGGAACAAGTATGCCCCATAACAATTATCTCCATTGGCAATCGGGTAGGGCTCCAGGGGTTGCACATCCCGTGCGATGCCTCGCAAGGTGACATGCCGAAGGTGATAGTCTCGCGGTTCTTCGAGTATGGTTTGGATGCTGGTCGGTTCCTCTGCCCATACCGGTATTGGTGTGTCTGCTCCTAGAATTGTGAGCAGCGCAATGAGGAGAGGAGCGATGATTCGTGCCGAAGTGGTCATGTTGGGTGAACGGCATTTTATCATCATTCTGAGTTTGGAATCCGAGGCTGCTTTCTCTTGCGAGACATGATCGCTATAATTCCCCGTCTTTTTGTCAAGGAGGAGCACTCGCTATGGTGAATGAGCGGCAACTGAGGATGTTTGTGAAGGAATCACGGCTAAGGTTTGAGGATCTCTTGGGGCAGATGGTGGAGATACCGTCGATCAGTATGGATTCATCCCGCGCGGGCGATATGCGACGTATGGCTGACCTTGCGAAGCAGTATTTGGTCGGGATGAATGCCAAGGTTCACGTGGTAGAGACCGGTGGGTACCCCATCGTCTCCGGCGGGTGGATGGCAGGGCCTGAGTATCCGACCGTCACAATCTACAATCATCTGGACGTGCAGCCGGCGCAGGAGCCGGAATGGAGGCAGGCGCCGTTTGCCTTTACGAATGAACGGGGGATCTATCGAGGGCGAGGAGCGACCGATGACAAGGGCCCGGCTCTCACGGCGATGTTTGGCGCTCAATATGCGATCGAGCAAGGTTGGCCAATCAACATCCGATTCTTGTGGGAACTCGAAGAAGAGATCGGAAGTCCCCACTTTGTGACAGGGCTTAAGGATCGCGCGGCTGTTCCACGGCCCGATTCCGTGGTTGTCTCAGATACGATCTGGATTGCGAAGGGGCGGCCTGCGGTACCATACGGCTTGCGCGGCCTGCTCGGCGCACGTCTGATTCTGCGCACCGGGGAGAACGATGCACATTCGGGTGTGACTGGAGGAGCAGCTCGTAACCCGCTGGCCGAGTTGATAGAGGTGGCGAGCAGCTGTGTCGATGCGAGGACCGGCAGGGTGAAAATTCCTGGCTTCTATGACGATGTGGTTCCGCCCACGGCCACTGAGATCAAGGATTTCCTGAAGTCCGGTTTTGAAGTAGAACGTTTCAAGAAAGCCTACGGATTTCGATCGCTTCGTGTGCAGGATCCCGCCGATGTCATGCGACGGATTTGGGCCTCTCCGACCTTCGAAATCCATGGCCTCAGCGGGGGATACCATGGACAGGGGGTGAAGACCGTTGTGCCCGGCCATGCCGAGCTCAAGGTCAGTATGCGACTCGTTCCAGATCAGGTACCGGAAAGAGTGTTTACTGTGTTGAAGAAGCATGTGGCGAAGGTGAATCCAGATGTGAAGGTGGAGAGGGAGGGCATGCTCCATCCATTCAAGGGCAGTTTCGAAGGATCATATGTGGATTGTGTGAAACGTGCCGTAAAGGCAGGGTTTGGTAAAGATCCCGCATTTGTGCGAGAAGGAGGATCAATCGGTGCGGTGGTTACCATGCAGAAAACCTGGAAGGTCCCCATCCTTTTTATAGGCTTGAGCCTACCTGAGCATGGATATCACGCTCCCAACGAATATTACGACTGGGGTCAGGCTTCAGGGGGGATGAAGACATTCGCTCATTACTTCTCAGAGTTAGCAAAGATAGGGAAGGTATAGGGTTTGTTTTTGATCACCTTAAAGACAGCCTGTGGAAAACTCGGGGAAAGTCGGTTTTTGAACGTCGGTGTCCCAAAAAATGCCTGACTACCACGTTTGCCATACAGTCCCTCATCCAAGAGCCATATCCTCAGTCGTGGAGAATTCGTAAGTCATTGTAAATAAACGCAATGTATATTGTGAGTCTTTACTGGAAAGGCACAGATGTTGCTCAACGTTAAACCGGGGAGCGGGTCGCGCCGTTGAAATGATCAGGTTGCTTGTCGAGAGGCGCTTGGGTATCCTGGCTATCCTATGGGGACTGAATCCACTCAGGTAGTGGTTGTCATGGTCACAACGGCTAGCCAAGATGAAGCGATGAAGATTGCCGACCAGGTGGTACAGTCTCGCCTGGCTGCTTGCGCTTCTACGATTCCCACCGTGCGTTCAACGTACTGGTGGGAAGGAAAGTTGATGAACGACCAAGAATCACTGCTGTTGATCAAGACAACCTCTGATAAATTCAATTCTCTTGAGGAAACAATACGGAAGATCCATTCGTACAAGGTGCCGGAAATAATAGCGATTCCGGTTTGTCAAGGGTTTCCACCATATCTAGAGTGGGTTCACCGAGAAACCTCCTAGATTATGCGGTTGAAACCATCATCGTCGAAGCACTATTTTGGGGTTGACCAATGGGGGGCTAGATCGGTAACTTACAGGGTAGGTTTTGACATGCCTTCCAGGTACAAGTAGGCACGGGAGACGAAGGTTATGAACCAGACAAATATTCAGGACGGCGATGCCTATACCGTTGTGGTTTTCAGGGGATCTACGGCAAAGCCTATCCGCTTCAGCTTTTCGAAGAAACTACTCCGCCGATTGTTGGTCTGTGTGGGGTTGGTCGTTCTTGCCGATCTTCTCGTGGTTTCTCACTATGTCATTAGAACGGGAGAGGTATGGGAACTGGCGTCTTTTCGCACGGAAGCTATGAGCGCACGAGAGCAGACCGCAGCCTTCTCCACGGCTATTGATGACTTGAAGAAGCGCCTTGGGGCAATGAATGAGGTGAATCAAAGGCTTCGGGTCATGCTTGGCATAGAAGTACCCAAGACGGGAGATATGGCCAACGGTAGGGGTGGAGAAGAGGTGCCGATTTCTGAAGGAGGAGGCTCGATACCCAGTAGAACCGAACTGGATGTTTCCTCAGGTATCTCTAAGCAAACATCTGAGAGTAATCAAGAACACTCATCTGCTGTTGGTCTAGAGCCTTCTCGAGATGCCCTCCTGGCAGTTACATCAGTGAAAGAGGGGTTAGAATGGCTTTCAAAGCAAGCGACGGTGCAGGAACGTATTCTTGACGAGTTATCACAAGCAGCTGAGCAGCGCTCGTCTCGCTGGGCCTCGACGCCTTCGATTTGGCCAGTTAAGGGGTGGGTCACGTCTGGGTTTGGCCCGCGAATTTCTCCTTTCACGGAGAAGCCAGCTTGGCATGATGGATTAGATATCGGTGCCGCACCAAACACCCCAGTCCGTGCTCCGGCCCAAGGTCGGATTACATCCATAGGATACGATCCTAAGCTCGGGAATATGGTCCGGGTCGATCATGGATTCGGAGTTGAAACCCTCTACGGACACCTGGCGAAATCCTTGGTGAAGGAAGGCCAAAGGGTCGAGCGTGGCGATGTCATTGCGCTCGTCGGGAGCTCTGGCCTTTCCACCGGTCCTCACCTGCATTACATGGTGAAATTGAACGGCCAAGCGCTTGACCCAACCAAGTACATTCTGGAATAGCAGACCGTTTCAATATAATCGAAAGTCAGTCCAACCTGTTTCCGCTGCTTTTCGAAAGTCCAGCAGTTAGCCCCCAGACCCCATTGGCTTCTGCCCGTCCGCCCCTTGATTAGAACCTATGCTATACTGCGGTTCCGTCTAATCTAGATAACGAGACGAGAGCCTCTTGACCGATCTCGACATTGCTCAATCCGTTACCCCTCGCCCTATCCTAGAAATTGGTTCCCAGCTTGGGATTCGCGCCGAAGAGCTAACTCTCTATGGACGGGATAAGGCCAAAATATCGCCGCAAATCTTGGATCGCCTCGATGCTGCACCGCGAGGACGGTATGTACTTGTCACAGCGATAAACCCAACCCCCTTGGGAGAGGGAAAGACGACGACATCGATTGGTCTTGCCATGGGGCTCACCCGGCTCGGGCGCCGGACCGCGCTTACTCTTAGGCAGCCATCGCTCGGTCCTGTGTTTGGAGTGAAAGGCGGTGGTACCGGTGGGGGGCATGCTCAGGTCGTGCCCATGGAGGATATCAACCTTCACCTGACGGGAGATGCCCATGCGGTAGCCGCCAGCCACAATCTCCTTTCAGCATTCCTCGACAATCATCTGTTTCATGGAAACCCTCTCTCGATCGATCCGACCAGAACTCCATGGCCTCGGACGCTGAGCGTCAATGATCGTGCTCTCCGAGACGTATTATTGGGGGAAGAAACCGGCAGACGTCGTGGCCAATTCGTCATCACCGAGGCTTCAGAGGTTATGGCGGTGTTGGCACTTGCGAAGGATTACAAAGATCTCCATGAGCGGCTTGGCCGAATAGTAGTCGGGTTCACAACGGCAGGAACACCGGTCAGGGCCGAGGCGCTTGGATGCGTAGGGTCGATGGCGGTGCTCCTGAAGGACGCCCTCAAGCCGAATCTGGTTCAAACGCTAGAAGGGACCCCCGCATTTGTGCACACGGGACCGTTTGGCAACATCGCCCATGGGAACTGCTCGGTCATTTCCGATGCCATTGCGCTTCGATGCGCTGACTTTGTCGTGACCGAGGCGGGTTTCGGCAGTGATCTTGGAGCGGAGAAGTTTTTCAATATCAAGTGCCGTGCGTCAGGGTTCATTCCGACCGTGGCGGTTGTTGTGGCGACCTTACGGGCGCTGAAACTCCATGGTGGGGGTGGCGTCGCCAAGGCTGGCGTTGCGTTGTCTTCGAGTCTCACGGGGCCGAACCAGCAGGCCTTATCGAAGGGGATCGCTAATCTGGAACAGCATGTCGCCAATGTCCTGGCGCATGGGGTTCCGGTTGTGGTTGCCGTTAATGCCTTCAAGGATGATCCTCAGGATGAGTTGGACTGGGTTCGGGAGCAGTCTCTGAGGATGGGCGCAGTCGATGCGGCGGTCTCTACGCACTGGGCCGACGGTGGGAAAGGGGCCGAACAGCTCGCGGCTGCTGTTCTGAAGGCATCTGAGAGACCTTCCCAATTTAGGTATCTTTATGATGTGTCATGGCCGATCAGAAAAAAGATAGAAACCATTGCCACAAATATGTATGGAGCTGCTGGGGTCTCGTTCGAGCCGGAGGTGGAACGTCAAATAGATACGGCCGAAGCGTTGGGGTATGGGGGCTTACCCGTTTGCATGGCGAAAACGCCGCTGTCGCTTTCACACGATCCCACGGCGAAGGGGAGGCCGACTGGTTTTACGGTTCCAATCAAAGAATTACGGATCCTAGCTGGTGCCGGGTTTGTGACGGCGGTCTGTTCAGGGATTCAGTTGATGCCGGGGTTGCCAAAGAGGCCGATCGGTGAGCGGATTAGGCTTGATCCGGCCAGCGGGAAAATAGTGGGGCTGTCGTAGATGCTCAGCGCTGCTTCAAGTATCGGAAGAATTCCGAATCGGGGCTCATCACCAGGGTCGTGCCGTCTTTGAAGGCGCTCTTATAGGCTTCCATGGAACGGGTGAACTCGAAAAACTTCAGGTCCTGTCGGTAGGCGTCAGCATAGATCCGAAACGCTTTGGCATCGCCGCCGCCTCGAAGTTCTTCCGACTCCTTATAGGCTTGCGCCAAAAGAATTTCACGGTCTTTTTCGGCTTCCGATCTGATTTTTTGCGCTTCTTCCGCTCCCTCAGCGCGATATTGCTTCGCCTGTCGTTCCCGTTCCGCCTGCATCCGAGCAAAGACCGCTTTCTCATTTTGCTCAGGCAAATCAGCGCGCTTAATCCGAACGTCCTGAATCTCGATGCCGTAGACTGATGCCTTCTCGTGTGCCCGTTCGGTCACTACCTTCATGATGTCCGCTCTCGTGCTCGACACGATTTCAAGCAACTCATGGCGACCCAACTCGACGCGGAGCTCGGAATAGATAATGTCATGCAGCCGCTGGAGCGCGCCCCGCTGGCTTTGGAAGTTCTGATAGACCTTTAACGGGTCGACGATGCGCCATTTCGCAAAGTTATCCAGCAAGAGGGTCTTCTTGTCGGAGGTAATGACATCCTGCGCGTTCGAATCGTAATCCAGCAATCGTTTCTCGAAGTACGTCACCTCCTGGACGAACGGCACTTTGACATACAACCCTGGTTCGGTGATATTTCGAACGGGTTTGCCGAGTTGCACGACGATGGCCGTCTGGATCACGTCTACGACGAAAAGGGGAGACGCTCCCAGCACGAATAATCCAACGGTCACGGCGAGGAGCGCGATAACGATCCCTTGTTTCGTCATGGACGGCTACCTCTCGGCTTTTGAATGGAGGTGGGCTCCTGTCTGGATTCATCAGACTCCAGTTGCTGGGTCGGTTTGGCGAGGGATGAGGATCTAGACTTGGAGAGGCGGTCCAGCGGGAGATACGGCAACACCCGTTCGCCGCCTTTCCCGTCGATGATGACTTTCTCCATGTTCGGAAGGATTTCTTCCATTGTCTCGATGTAAATCCGCTTGCTGATCACATCTTTCGCTTGGTTGTACTCTTTGAGGGTAGCCAGGAAGCGGTTCGCCTCGCCCTGGGCACGATTGAGCCGAGCCTGCGCGAAGCCTCTGGCCCGGTTCACCAGTTCGGCGGCTTCACCCTTGGCTCTCGGAATGATGTCGTTCCGGTAGCTTTGGGATTGGTTGATGAGCTTCTCCCTATCTTCCTTGGCATTGGTGACGTCTTTGAACGCGGCGGCGACCGCTTCCGGAGGATCAACGTCTTGGAGTTGCACTGCGGCAATTTGTACGCCAGCATGGTACTGATCGAGAATCGTCTGCAGCAACATCAAGGTGTCCTGCTGAATCACGGCTTTTCCAGTGGTCAGAGCTTCGTCGATCTTACTCTTTCCGACGACTTCACGCATGGAGGCTTCGGCTGCTTTACCAATGGTTTCATGAATGTCCGCCACGTTGAACAAGAAGTCGCGGGCCTCTTTAATCTTATATTGGACGATGAATTCGATGGCGAGGATGTTCATATCCCCGGTCAGCATCAAGGCTTCCTGAGGCACCATCTGCTGGCGGCCTTGTTGATTGGTGCGGAACCCGACCTCTACACGAAAGAGTTTGGCGACTTTCGGCTGGAGGACGGATTCAATCAGAGGAATCTTGAAGTGCGGACCTGGCTCTACGGCCCGGACCGGGACCCCGAATCGTTTCACGACCCCTTCTTCATCCGGGGCGACGATAAACACACTTTGCCAGACGAGAAAGATCACCAGAGCGGCAATGATGATATTCCAGGCTCCGCCAGAGGGGAGGAGGCTCTTCAGGCCACCAGGAGGGAAGAAATCCTTGAATTGTGACTGGGCCTGCTTGAGAACTTCCTCAAGTGGGTCAGGCTTTTTGCCCCACGGATCTTTTGGGTCCCAGACCATATCAGTAATGTAGGAAATCCAATGACAATGAACGACAGATCGGCACCTTAACAGATGGTGTGGTGATAGACAAGGCCTAGATGACCCTGGTCAGGAGAAGGTAGGTCAGGCAAGTCAGGAGCGCGGCGGCGGGAACAGTCACTATCCATGCGAGGATCATTTCACGCACAGTAGTCCAACGGACGGCGGACGGTCTTTTTAACAGACCGATACCGATGATCGCGGAGCTGCTGAGGTGGGTGGTCGAGACTGGCAGGCCAAGCGATCCGGAGAGAAGCACGAGCGAAGAGGTCGTGAGATTGGCGGACAATCCTTCCACATGATTCATCGTCGTCACGTGTTCCGCAAGTACTTCCGTGACACGGCACCCGCCCCAATAACTGCCGGCACCCATGGCGATTGCCACACCGGCAAACACGAGCAGTTGTGGAGCCACACTGGGCCAGCCAGCTTGGAGACTTCCGAGTAACAGCATCGCGGCAATCTTCGGCGCATCGTTCATACCTCGGGCCAGGGACGTCAGCCCGCTTGAGAGCCAGTGGATGGAGTCGAGGCCAAGCGTTGGGCCGGACAGGCCTGCGCGATTACATTGCGAAGGCACCGACGCGATCGGTACGCCGAGACCTCCGGCCTGAAACAAGGTCCGGGTGCACCCCTGTGCGTCGATCGTGATGAGAGCGCGATGGCTTGGCAGGATACAGACACAGAGGCCTTCCCATCGGTTTGCAACCAGGCGCAGAAGTGGGTGAACCAGGAACGAGACCGCGAACGAAAGGAAGGGGCTCAGCAATAAAGGAAGCGCGATCTTTTTCGAGACCGTGTCCCAGATCAAGCCCTCGCTTCCGAACGCCATGAGGCCGGCCCCGACGAGGGAACCGGTCAAGGCATGGGTGGTAGAAACCGGGAGTCCGGTTTTCGAGGCAAAGAGTACCCAGAAAATAGCGCCGCTTAGGATTGCCGGAGCTAATGATGACGGGATGGCGAGGTCTGGTTGGATGAGACCGCTGCTGAACGTCTTGACCATCGCGTTGGCCACGAACGCCGCAGTGACAGCTCCGATCATCGTCCACCCTGTACCCCAAGCGATGGCAGTTCGATAGTTTGTGACGCCGCTGCCGACCAATGTGGCGATAGCCTTCGATACGTCATTCGTGCCGTTCGCAAAGGAGAGCAGGAGGATCAGGAGAAATGTGAGGACTGACAGGTCCATGAAGACCCTCTACGCAGTAGACCCGCTACAGGATGAACCGGAGCCGGCCGTGCACCCGAAGCAATGGTTACGCGTGACGATCTGGCGATGGTGGAGTTGAGCAGGATCAAAGTCGCGGATATGCGACGGCGCTCCGTGATCAACTGGGAGGTCAAGCATTTGGTTGAAGTCACAGTCATAGAGTCTGCCGTCCCATCCGACGGACAGCGTGTACCGGCACATGACGCCGGCGGCTGCAGCCGGGGTGAACGCATTGGCCAGGCGCGTCATATATTGATCATAGTTGCCGCTTTCGAGGAGGAACTCTAGAAAGCGGCTGATCGGCATGTTGGTGATCGTGTAGAGCCGGTTGAACTCAACCCCATGCTTGGTCAGCAATTCTTTCTTAAACTGTGCTTCGATCGATTCCTGCTTTGGAGGCAGGAACGCGCCGAAGGGATTGTAGACCAAGTTCAGGGTGAGCCCGCTATCCGAACGGCCATAGCCGAGCCGGTTCAGCAGACGGAGTGCCTCCATCGATTTCTCAAAAATGCCGTCGCCTCGCTGTGCATCGGTCTGGCTGGCACGGTACGATGGAAGCGAGGCGATGATTTCCACTTGGTGGTGAGCCAGGAATTCCGCGAGATCCGCCTGGGAAGGAAGCAGCAACACGGACAGATTACAGCGATCCATCACATGCCGGCCAAGTCCGCGGGACTGTTCGACGAGCCAGCGAAAATGGGGATTCAGCTCCGGCGCGCCGCCTGTGATATCCACTGTGGGAATGTCCGTCTTGGCCAGAGCCCGCAAGCAGTATTCTGCCGTTTCTAAGGACATGGTTTCAGGACGATCTGGGCCGGCATCCACATGGCAATGGCGGCAGGTCTGGTTACAGAGCTTACCGACATTGATTTGGAAGACCGTGATGCCGCTCGCACGCAGAGGGAACATCCCAGCTTGGGTGAGTCGCAAGGCAAACGGTGGAGAACCGCTCGGTTGATTGAGGATACGGAGTTGTTCAGCCGCAGAGGCGAGGGGGTTGCTTCGGCCAAGCAACGTGAGTGGCATCTAGCAGCAGCCTCCATTTGGAGAGCAGGTGACGGCTTCACCGCTGACGCGATCCCCGGCTCGATTCAAAATGACAAAGTGAGGCTGATACCCCGCGCTCTCCAGAACAGTCACTGTTTTGGAACAGATTTCTAGCGGCTCGCCGCGGCGATAGACATGGTGATCGTCATCGGTTGCTTCAACGAAGGGACCGGCCAGCAATGCATACTGGCCTTGCCAGGTGCATGGCGCATCGGCTGGGAAGACCGCGGTCCAACGCGGATCGTCACGGTCTAACGCGACAGGATTGGTAGTCAGGAGGAAGTGTTCGGCAAAGGGAGGGGCGCTCAACAACAGCGTCTCATCCGACGTGATCGGCTGCGGAATGCCCCGCCGATAGGGTGCGCCTCCTTCAACCACGACTTGGCTGAAGGGGCCACGAAGGGTCGCATACTGGACTGAGGAAGTTGTTGGTGTCGGAGGTAGCTTGTACCCGGTCAGCGTCACAGAGAAGAAATGGATGCCATCGATGATGCGCCAGGGGGAAGACTTCACCAGATGAATGCCAAGAAAGCCGGCTGCCGTCATGCCGTTCATGTAGTCGGTGAGCGTCAAGGCACCGGATAGACAATCGCCCCATTTCTGGGCGTCGTGGACAAGGTATTGCGGCACGGTTTGGTCGGATACAATGTCGGAGATGGTGAACCGTCCACCGGGCTTGGCAATCCGATACATTTCCTGAAACACCTTCCGCTTATCCGGCGCGAGGTTGATCACGCAATTCGAGATGATCAGGTCGATCGTCCCGTCGTCGATGGGCATCGCATCGGCCAACCCTTTCCGGAATTCTACGTTCGATGCGGGATAACCGAGATTTGTGGCCACAACCGCCGCATTCTTGCGAGCGATCTCCAGCATCGTATCGGTCATGTCGATTCCGATCACGCATCCAGTGGGGCCCACCAAGCGGGAGGCCTCAAAGCAATCAATCCCGCCGCCCGACCCAATGTCTAAGACCGTCTCACCGGCCTGCACCGTCTTGAGACCAGCTGGTGTGCCGCATCCATAGGAGATCTTGAGCACTGCTTCAGGAATGAAGGTTTTGAGATGTCCCATGTCGTAGCTGGTGGGGCAGCACATCTCTTCGCCGGTACTGGCGGCTTTGGCATAGCGCTCGCTGACTTTTTGTGTGATGTCATCAATCGGCATGGCCGGCCTCGCAGAGTTGATCAGAATACCTGCGAAATATGTGTATCAACACTTCACCTATCGGGTCAATCGGAGCTTCCCCCGGCACGTGGAGAGGCGGTGAATAGAAAGATCCGGTTATCTACTCTTCAAGAGTCGGTTTCCAGACGCAAATCTTACAGGTGTTTCGAAGTAATTGGTTGGGAGGCGGCAACGTTCGCTGGTTACCCATTACCTGACCCAGGCAGAGAAGTACGGGGGAAGGGTAAGGTCCGTCGTGTGAAAGGGGCGTGAATTTCAACGTGAGGCCAGCTAATCGAGTCAGTCGAAAGTAGCAGCAGCCGTTGGTCTCGTGATGCTGGGTGAGCTGGTTAATTCATGGGAGGCTGAGGTCAGGAGCTTTTCGCAGTATTCTGTGTTCAGCGGTCATGAGGTTGGTGACAGGAGAATAGTCGAACGTCGGTGGTGCTCAGCGATTGCTGATCATTGCAAATACGAGCTGTTCCACCCGCGCTTTTCGCTTGATCTGGGCGCGCGACATGGGGCGGGACGTGGTGGGGGTGTGACGGGGTAGCGTAGATGTATGACCATGATGCCGGTCTTGTTCTCTGTTCCCGCATTGGGCCTGTTCTGGTTCTTGGGCGATGAGCTCTTGGTGCTGTTGCCACAGCTTGATCTGCAGCTCTTCGAACGATTCCCCATAAGCCGCTTGCTCTTGGTAGCCTTCCAAGTAGCCGCGCCATCCGTCTCCGTCTTGCATGATGATGTATTTTGTTGAGCGCATTGGGAAAGTATAGCTGGACATTTTAGATGCGCAAGCGAAGCGGGGAAAAGAACTTCTTTAGGATGTAAATCTGAAAAAGTAGCAAGAAAGCCAATGGCTTAAGTCCCTATATTCCTTCCGTGGAAAGTCTGTTGGGCCTCTACGCTTAATAGAAAATGATGCTTGAGTCGCAGTGAGTCAGGCTCGCAGATACATTCCAATTCTGTATCGTTCTCAAGCAAATATCTCGCGAATAGAAGCAAGAGTTGATCGTTGGAGCTGTCACGCCGAGTATTCTCTGAATGGGTCTGTCAATTTGTCGGGAAAAGATCGACAAGAACGGCGTTCACCGCTACATTTCGAAACAGGCGTTCAGAATTTCAATTTCGTACTCCGAAGGAGTGCAGAGAGGAGTCAAGGCATGATGCCAACTCAAACACCGACGGATGCACAGTTGAAGGACCAGGCGATCAGACAAGCGCTCGCGGGCGATACCACCGAGGCACGGCAAACTGCAAATGAGATCGTTGATAAGAGGTACTTGCGAGAGGCCTGGCAAATGATGCTGTTCGTCGAATCGGAGCGGGGGAATGTCCAGGCCGTCAAAGACACTATCGTTTCGTGCCCTGATCCGTCGCTCTTGGCCAGTCACTTCTACCTTGAGTTGCCGCAAGTCTTCGTCAAGGCTGGAGATCGGTCCGGGGGCATCGAGATTGCCAAGGCCATGGGCGATGCCGGAATCTTGCCGCTCATCGGCATTGTCGCCCATCTGGCGGAGGACGGCGATATCGCTGGAGTGCGAGAAGCGCTCTCTCATATCGATGAAGACTTGCGAGCGATGATCATGCGCAAGGTGAGTGTCTATCAGCCGAAGATCCAGTGTCTCGATGGACTGAACCTGGTGGGGGGCCAGGCTGCTGAAACCAATTCACTCGCGGCTTGACCAGTTCTACGACACAATTCTTCCGTTCATGCCTCGCTTGACTTCTGCCAGCAGGGGCGTGCCTCGTAGGCAGAGGCTCATCCTGTGAGCCCAACACAGATACTTCGTACTCATATCCGGTCGCGATTGACTCGGGAAAAATAGGAGAGGCCCCGGTGTGGTGGTACTCACCACCACACCGGGGCCTTGCTAGGCAGCTATGTTAGCTGCCGGGATGATCCCGGCAGCCTGAACAAACTTCTCATGGTGTGCAAGGGGGAATAGTGCCCCCGATCGGACTCCGTTGCGCGGCTACCAGTTGTCCACAGAAACTAGCGGTGCCACCACCAGACGGCAGTTTCTGCACCCAGCCATTGTAGACATTAGGCACCGCCATGATTCCCTGTGAGCCTTGACCTTTGTTGCCGGCGATCTTATCGTCAGTTGGTACACTGTCGTTTGCCAGGACCACTGCTCCCACAACTGTGGCGTCATCAGCTTTCCCGTCCTTATTGGGATCATAGTCCAATACGAGGAGTCTGTTGGCAAACTTCGGAGTGATGTAGGCGTAGTACCCGCCACCCTCCTTCGCGCCAAAGTTCACCCCATGGCAGCCTGGATCGCAGGGGATCAGCCGCACGAGGGTATCGGTCGCCGTATCCACAATAGAAATGGTGCCACCCAAAGTATTCCCGGTGACTGCAAATTTCCCATCTGGGCTGATGGGGATCTGTACCGGGAATCCACCGATCAGACCATCCACGCAGTCACTTGTGCATCCATTTTTCGGGTCATAGCCCTGGAGCAAGCTAATGTCTTTGATCTTCTCTCCCGGCGCATAGGGGCCAGCACCTTTCAGGCCACCTGTACCCGTATAGTTCGATAACGGAAGCGGGCCGTTCATCACGGAGATCGAATGACCCAGATAGTTTGTCACGTAGTACTTACTTGAATCTGGCATGATGCCACTCGCGATCGATACCGCTCCCGTTTCATTCTTGGAAACGACCTGACCTGTGGCTTGACCGGTAAACTCGTACATGGTCGAGTCCGCCGAATTGGAATTGGGGGTCACCATGTGCTTGCCGTCAAACCCCATCCAATGCGCATGGGGCTGCGTTTGTTTCGTAGGCTTGCTCGGATCCTGCATCGAGATGAGCCGATTGATCTCAAGCTTTCCGTTTGCCAACCGATTCAGTTCCATCACCCCATCATCGCCATTACACCCCGTGTGCACTTGCTGTGTGTCGACCCGCGTCATCACATGGGCTGGGTCATGACACTTAATCCCTTTGCTCGTGACTTCAGGTCCGTTGACGAGATCAAGCTCCTGTTTGAGCTTTCTAGTTTCGCGATCGATCACATAGAGGCTGTTGCCCTGCCACTCGGTCTGATAGATCTCTTTTTGATCGTGGCTGGGCCAGAAGTTATGGCCGTTATTCATCTTCTGATCAGGCAGCGCAATCTTTTCCTTGACGTTCCAATCAGTGGCCGACAGCACGGTCATGGTGCCAGGGAAGTTCGGCCCTTTTTTCTCAGTCAGCTCGAACTGGGTATCGACCCAGACTTCTCCGATCCCTTTGATGGTCGGTTTCTGCTGGGCCTGAATGGTGTCGCCGTCGAATGACGCCTGGAGCGCTGCATTCAAATCAGGAACGACAGTGCCGCCCGTGACGACCACCGGCACAGCGGGATAGGCCGGTTTATAGGCTTGTCCCACCTTGGTATAGTCCTTCCAATTAGTCGGTTCTGTCACAATGAAAAATGCACGCAACGCTCGCAGTCCAAGATTAGAAAAACTGTCAAAGGTCAGGTTCGCGGGATCCGTCACCTCTCGCTTGATCAGCAACGTCAGCTTGTCGCCGATATCAAAGGCTGGATCACCCTTTGCTGTCTTGGTATTTGGATCATCAACAACAACCGCTCCGAGCATGTACGGATGCAGTTTACAGAGGTAGACATACAGACCTGGTGTGGTCAGTGTCACGCTATGATTATCCTGATTGGCTGAGGCTTGGTCGATCCGCTCGCTTGTCGAGGCATTAGACGGCCAAATCAAGCTCGTTACGGTGTGCTTGCTTTCGGCAACCTTCACGCCGTTAATCTCTTGCCAAAAATTAACCTTGGCGCCAGGGGGAACGATGGCCAGGGAGCGGGTCGCCTTATTTGGGTTAGTCATGCCATCAAGATCGAAGAAATGCCCTGGGATATCAGTCACTCTAAAGTCGACCGTGGCAGTGGGCGCAGGCGCAGGCCCTGCAGCAGGCGGCGCAGTCTCGTCGCCCGAACAACCGGCCACTCCTGCCGCAAGGCAGAGAGCAGCTCCTAACGTACCGAACCTCTTCATGAAAGCCTCCTTTTGAGATGAGAGAATGGCACCTGTTACCTGACTACTGCGATCCGATTAAACTGAACGCGCGGACGGTGGGAAACGCATGACCCAATGCGCCCAATCGTCGTGAAATTTGGTTGCCGTATAATGCATGAAATATAGAAAATCAATACCTAACGATTAGTAACGGTAAGTATATGCACTCATCCATGACGATATGTGCGTGCCGTTCAGTCACCGAATGTTTTGTTGCTCAGCAAACTACGTGCCATTGAGGACAATTGGCTTGCATAAGGCGTTATTTTTGAAATGGCGCCACGTTGTGCTTCCATAGCCGATCGGCCTCTCTCGGATTTATAGAATCGAATTAGATACACCGCATGAATCGAATTGGATACAGTCTGGACTAAGCTCCAGCTGCCCAGTCATGCCACAGGTGTACTTCCCTCCACCTCTATCCCAGCGACTTTCCCCCGCGTGACGGTGCCTGTTCTATGAAGCCGTATGTCTCTTGCTGGCGCCTGGAGACGAAAGAGGTGGTAAGGAATGTCGTATGAGAGGTCATCGCACGCGCAGGGCCCTGCTCGACTTGCCGACAGTCGGTCATCTATACTCGATTCGCTGTGATTACTATCACGACCCTATCCTTCTGATTCGCCTCCCCTGTGGATGATCTCACTCGACAACTGAGCGAGCGATTCGGCTTTGCCGCGTTTCGGCCAGGCCAAGAAGCCGTGATCCGCGCCGTGTTAGCAGGGCGCGATGCGATGGCGGTCATGCCGACGGGGCAGGGGAAGTCGCTCTGCTATCAATTGCCGGCGACCCTGCTCCCTGGGCTGACGCTGGTGATTTCTCCACTCATCGCGTTAATGCAAGATCAGGTGACGGCCATGAAGCAGCGGAAGATTGCTGCGGCCGCGTTTCATTCTGGGCTCACCGGGTTGGAAAAGAGCCGCGTGATGCAGGATCTCCAGCAGCGGCGGCTGCAGCTGCTGTACGTAGCGCCGGAGCGGATGCAACATGCGGGATTTCTCCGGTTGTTGCGTTCCCTCTGGGTCTCGTTGCTGGTAGTCGACGAAGCGCACTGTATTTCCCAGTGGGGCCATGATTTTAGGCCCGATTACCTCAAGATCGGCCGCCTGCGGCAGGAACTCACGAGCCCTCCCTGTCTGGCGCTGACGGCCACGGCCACGGCTCGAGTGCAAACAGATCTGTGCCAGCGGCTGTCGCTTCGCGATCCCTTTCGACTTGTCGCAGGGTTTCGTCGGACCAACCTCGCCCTCTCTGTGCATCTCTCTCAGGCGCGCCAAGACAAGCTGTCGACGCTGGGACGCTTGGTTCGCGAGACGGAGAAGGGGACGATCCTCGTCTACTGCGCCACTCGCCGAGCCGTGGAGGAGGTCGCGGCATGGCTGGGTCAGTCCCACCCCTCGGTCGGCTATTACCATGCCGGTCTTTTGGATGAAGAACGACGGATGGTCCATGAGGAGTTTCGTCGAGGAACGGTGCGAATCCTGGCCGCGACGAATGCCTTCGGCATGGGCATCGATAAGCCGGACGTCCGTTTGGTCGTCCATTTCGACATTCCTGGAAGCCTCGAGGCCTATTATCAGGAAGTGGGGCGTGCCGGTCGCGATGGACGGCCCGCGGCGTGTGTGTTGCTGTTCCATGAGCGTGATCTGGCCACGCAAGAATACTTTATCGAGCAGGCATCAAAAGATCCTGAGGGCACGGATCGCGCTGGGCGAATGAAGACGCTTCTTCAAGAAATGTTGGGGTATGTTTCGACGTCGACCTGTCGGCAGCTCGCGATTCTTGAGTACTTCAGCGACGATGCCGAGCTGGCGTTGGGGCCATGCGGTCTGTGCGATCGTTGTGTCACGCCGGCGCAGCAGCCTGGCCGCTCGATCTCTCACAAAACCGAAGTCTCCGCGAAGGCCATATTGGAAACCGTGTCCTGGTGCATGGGGCGGTACGGCATGGGCCGCATCGTCGACATGCTTCGTGGAAGCCGTTCGAAAGCGCTGTTGGCCTATGGCGCAGAAAACTGTCCGACATACGGTATCTGTCGGGCCCAGACCAAGCCCATTGTGACTGGTCTGGTGAAGAATCTCATTCAATCAGGGTATCTTCGAATCGAGGGTACCGAGTATCCCACGCTCGAATTGACGTCTACAGGGCGAGAGGTGCTGCAAGGGACTTGTGCGGTGGCATTGCCGCAGGGAGAGGAACCTCAGGCCGATGTATCGGAGAACAAGCCTCGTCGCTCGTCTGCCGCCTTCGCAGGCATCGCTCAGTCGTCAGTGCCGGATCGACAACTGGTTGAACGGCTTAGGCAACTCCGTTCTGAACTGGCCGAGGAAGAAGGCGTGGCGCCGTTCCTGATTTTTCACGATAAAACGTTGAAAGCGATTGCTGGCTACAAGCCGGGGACGCCGGCAGCCTTGTTAGAGATTCCGGGTATCGGTGAGATGAAAGCAGAACGCTATGGCCGGCGGGTGTTGGCTGTGGTCAATGGAGAGCAATAGCCATACGCGATTTGGATGCTCCTACCTGTGAAAAGTGCCGGTGTACTTCACGGTATGCCTTCAGTTCTGGAAGTTGCACGAATTTCTTGCAACTCGACAAAGCTTCAGGGTGAGTGTCGGATCTTGTAATCCGCTATTGCGCTTGGTTGTGTACGGTCTTTCGTTCGTCGAAGACCGCGAAAGCCATCGAGCGGCTCTCATTATTAAGTGCCGTTGTTTTCGGGGGATCTGTCAGCGTGGAGGGGTATCCTGTGCGGTCATTCGTTTGGAGGGGGCATCGTTCCGCCAGTAAAATTAACGATAGCCTGGCGGGTGACAGAAGCTAATTTGATAGGGTCAGGCCGATCATCTTTTGAAGGCGTCCCGTTATCCGGCCAGAGCAATGCGAGTTCACAGCCCTGACTTTCAAGTAACCGCAACCGCCTTAACGTGGTGTCATTACCCTGTAGCTCGGGCCAGGGATTCCCAAAACTGTTTAGGTTAGAATCAAATTCTCCCAGAAATGGCTTGGGGGAAATTCCTCCTGCTACCGCATTAAAGAGACCTTGATCCTTGATCTGGTAGGGATCCCCAAATCCCAACGCCGGCTTTGCGTAATAGTGAAACTGGGGTTTGCTTCCCGCATAGTAGAGGTAACTCTGTGGCGGTTTAAAAGTCTGCCAATCCAACGGTTTTCTTTCTTCTAAATCTCGAAAAAATCTATGCCCCACGGTTGATGGGAAGCCTTTTGAGTTGATCAACTGAATTGCTTCTCCGATGAATGTATTCATTTCGTCCTGATCGACCTCCGGCTGCCTAGCAAAACCCACAAGTGTATCTGGGTTGGCCTTCATAACATCGCTAGGTGCTTTAGAGAGCGGACCAATTGGCGAGTAACACCAGTAAGGCTCATTGATTACTTCCCAAGCATAAATCTGTTGTTTATACCGAGCTGAGGCATTGAGCAGAGTATTCAATACCGTGCCCAAAAATATTTGCCGTTTGCCGGCGTCCTTAATGCAATCAGCTCGTCCCCCTGGTGCCAAACCTTTTTCATCCCGCATTCTGCTGTTGCCAGTAAATTCAAAGCTTATGAGGGACGGAATAATGAGTAGTTCAGCGTTGCGGAAACTCACGAGCAGCTTTTCGAAATGAAGAGCAAACCGTGGATCCAAACTCAATAAAGGCGAAAACTCCCAATTGTGATACGGCAGTGCTGGATTCGGGCCGTTATGCCCTCTGAGAATTGGACCATGACCGAGCCAGTTGAAGCCATTTGCCAAGAGGAAAAACCGCACGACATAAATCCCCATTTTTTTAGATTGGCGAGATTACGGTCAAGATTCTCGAAAAGTGGGGGAAGCGGTACGCTCCCTACGGCTCCTTTGGCGACAAGCGATTGCTCTGTTACCCATTGCCGCAGTGAACAATGTGGATTCGGTCCGATGTCTGCCCCGAACCTATTGAAAGACATCGGATAGTTAAATCCAACTTTCATGAAACTCTATGCTCCGTGTCTTCGGGGCAATAACGACAGCATAAGGGGCACGCTCGCCTTTATTTGCAAAGGGAGAAATTATGAGATCTGACCGAGCACCGAGTGTATGGTGTTACATCTGTCGTCCTGTCTTTGGATCATATTTTACTTCGACCGGCACGACTTGGTCCGTAGGCAGGACTTCTATCCATTGGGCGACCATGTCGTAGTTTTGCTCAACTTTAGCCTTGAATCCTCCTTTGAGCGGGTAAAAGCCATGTTCATAGACCCTGTCAATCGGGGTTGAAGTAACAGTGTTGTCGTTGTCTACTAATTCTGGTTTATCAAGCTCTTGTGGTTTGGGGTATTTGCCGAGCTTGATCCCCTCCTCATGCTTCTGCTTAATCTTCTTCGCCAAGTCGAAAATAACGTCGATGAGCTTTTGTCCATCGAGTGGATTGCCATTGATGTCTTTTTCGTCCGGATTGTTTGTGTGGTAGATATCAGTACCACCAATTCCATTGAATCCTTCGACTCCCTTGAGCCAGTTTATTGCCGCTTCTTCCTTCCCTGGCCTGATAGGGATGACGGCCTTAACCCAAGGCGCATTTAAAAAGGCATTTCTCATATTGTCGCCATCGAGCTGCAACAGCCAGCCAAGCGAACTTCCCAATTTTGCAGGGTCGGAGTCTTCAGTAATGTAGTAGTTGTCTTCACGGTTCTCCTTGGTCCCTCCCCACCCCACGACATGCTCGTTCAGCGGGGTCTCTCTTTGTGCGCTGCCCAAGGCGGTGCTTAGAACGCTCTTGGCGAAGGCCGGAACAGCCGCAATTTTCACCGCTAGCGATTTCGACACGTTTAGACTGCCGAGAGTAGATTGAACGGCATTAGCTGTCGGTCCCGCGTATTTTCCTAAACTCTGGTGACTTTGATGAAGCCGAGGACGCCACCATTCGGGTGCCACGAAATACAGCATCTTATCGACATCGAAGATATTGTTGATCAGTTCAGCGACAACATGTCGAGTAGCGTCATCAGGAAGGGCAATGCCTTTCATCAGCATCTCTTGGACGAGCTTGCGATAGACGACGATGCGCTCCTCTTCGCGTAACTCGTCTGACGGACGTTGGCCGATCTTGCTGGCCAATTTCACACGATCTTTGGCGGCAACGATGAACGCGTCGTGATAGGCTTTCGCTTCTTTAACCTTGAATTCTTTTAACTGTTTTGCGTTCTCCTCCTCCAATTTCGTAACATCCTGGGTCGACTTCCAGAAAATTGTCGGTTTTACCATGATGGCATCGCGATCACCGAAATGCACATGCTTCAGAATGATGGTGAAGCTGCCCCTGTTTCCTTCTGCCTTTTTGTCGCGAACCTCCACAACCGCATTGCCATCAGTAACCTGGAGCTGAACGTCATGGAACTCATATTCGGGTTTGTCGCACGAGACCGTTTGAGGGAACTCCCATTGAATACGGTACTTGTCCTCTTCGTCATCTTCGTTCCGTTCAGCTCCATAGTCATAATCCTCTCCGCGGTCATCGTGATCATTGGTCGGTACAAATGGAATTCGAACGGGCTGGATTTCCTGTGAAAAATCCTTTTGAGGAACAATTTTGTCTGGATGGGGAGGATCCTCTAGGTCGGGCTTCTTGGCGATGTGAACGAGCTCTGCCACACCCAATGCGGCACCTGGATCATCAACATAGGATTGCCAACAGAGATACGTCCCGATGTCTTGTACTTGTACCCCTACCTGGCGCATCTTTCGGCGCAGTTCATAGTTGATAAGTTTGTCGGTCGTGTTGCTAAGAACATAGCGTTTGCTCGATGTGTCTGTTGTTTCCGTCACTGTCTTGAAAGTGGATTTGTAGTTCTTGCGAATCTCGGAAGAGAGCTTTTCTGACTGCTCTCGCATTCTTTTATACGACTTCTCTCGTGAAGTTTGCTGGGAAGAGGCAAAGTCAAAGCTGCCTGTCGCCGTAATGGACATGTATTTGGCCGTCACGCTCGCCCCAAGCTTGATATCTTGTTTGTTGTCTTCTTTCGTGGCATCAGACAGCTCTTCTTTATCGGTTCTCGACTGTTCTGATTTTATGGTGGTTTCAAGCGAAGTCTCTACTGTGCGCTCTACGAGGGTTCTTGTGGTGTGGGTTTCGATTAGCTCGACCGTCGAGCCGGGGCTCATCCACACATGGCTCACTGGTGTTCCTAGAAACGTGTCAAGTTCGAAGAAGAACTGACGATATAAATGCACCACGCTAATCGGAGAGAGCGCCACACTCCGTATATGTTCTTGATTTTTGGGGTCAAGGTTGTCGAGATTTAGGTAGGCATCCGCGCTATTCGTTGCCGAAAGAATTTTGGCCAATGCGAGCGCGGTTTGGCTTTGCGACAGCGTTGAGAAGAACAGGTCCTTGATCGTGCTGAATTGTTTTTCCGCAAACAACAAGTGGAGGGCTCCAGCCAAGGCTGACTCGTAGTTCAATTGTTGAGAAATCGACGACTTCAAAGATTCGATCGTCATCTTGTCACGCGTTAGATGGCCACCGAACTGATGGAGTTCCGTGCAGAGATCGGTGAAGCTGCGGCGATAGTGGGGATGGACAAACTCGACTAGGTAAATGTTGAGGCGCTCTTCGGTAAGATGTTGCGCCCACTCATCATCCTTAATCTGTTCGTGGGGAGGGAGTCTTTGCGAAATGGTATCCAGCAAGACACTATCTGAGCGCCTTTTTTTGCCGTCTAGTAAGCGACCGATGCGAATTCTGATTTCTGGTTCTGCACAGGGATGGCCTTCATCCTCTAAGTACTTGATTTGAACATCACCAGTGAAGTTCTTGGCAAGTGCATGCGCGATGTTTCGTTTGTCCTGGGCGAGGCCATCACCGAAGCGCGCTTCGATTCGCTTGGACTTCCACCCGATTAATGGCTGATATACGCCAAAAATCTCGCTCGCGTAGGGGAGAATTGATACGTAATCAGTGAGGTCGCTTAAACGTTTCATAGAGGAACTCCTCTGTTAAGGTCCAAGTCTCAGGAAAACTATTCTACCCTTAGCTGAGTCTGCCCGTCTCAATAGTCGAATCGCCCGAGCAACAGGTTCTTCCTACATCTCGTTTCGCCGGAGGATCTTAGCAGTGGTCAACGGAGATCAATAGTCCTCCGCGCGATTGGCTTTTGACTGTCGATTCTCAGCTCCTCGTGAGGGAACCCTGCCTGCGGCAGTCTCGCGCGGCGTTGGATGCGCAGACGATGGCCCGTTGCCTGTCTGTGACTGCCGGGCGAACGGGGAGCGAGTCGTGACGAGCCCACGAGGAAGTAGGTCGAAACCCAGCTATGCTGCCTGAGCTTGTGCAGTGAGTGGGTGCGCTGTACGCGACATGCGCCTCCTGATTCTTCGAGCCTCGTGCATCATCCGATTATAATGGATGAGGGGGTCCTCGATATTGCCGCATGCTACACATCGCAGGCCGCTCATCCACATCGGCACATAACTTTCCTGCATATCCAGTAAGTGATCCGCAACCATCAACCCACTGCATCTCGCGCATTTCATGGGAGTCCCTCCTTGAGAGTAGGTCGAGCACAGGTGATCTGTGCCCGCAATGACTCATTTGCATACGCAATGATGATGCCACGGGGAAACTTGCACTGCTGCGTGGCCGTATGTGCTTGTCAAGGTTGAGACTGGAGCATGCTCCCCATGTGTGATCCAACACTCACGCTGGAATGGTTTCCACTGCAGACCGTATCTCAAGTGATACGCCCAAGGAGACGAAATGATACAGATCTTCGTACAGAGACCCATAGATGCATGATACGGAATGAAGAACTCCCAACCTGTCATTGACGGAATCATTCTGAGCCCTGATAATGCGCCGAATCGTGATATGGAGGGGACCATCCATTGTGAACAGCGGGCAGGTAGCTGACCATCGATGACGCTTACCCAACTTGCCAAGGTGCTACTGGTTCAGGCCTGCGAAGAACAAGACCCGGACCACAAGTTTATCTTGCGGTACGAACGGGAGCTGCCTCGCCATGGAAACGATCCGAGAGACCGCACGGCCGCGGAAGATCCAATGCGGGCTGGTGACGCTCGGGTTATTGAACGGGCCGAGCACATTGTCGATCGACTGACGCAGAAGTATCCTGTTTTCAACTCAGCTTTCGCCGCCTTACGGATCAAGATTCCGGTCACGCTGCTGATCGGCTGTGCTCTGGTGGGAGGCTTCCTCGCCGACCCTATCGGACCAGCTGGCCACATTAACCTCCTGAATTTTCCTCTTCTCACGCTCCTGCTCTGGCATGCGGTGGCCTATATCGGTTTGATCTACAGCATGGTTGTACCCCGACCGTCACGAGATCGATCGCAGCCAGGCTTGCCGGGGTTGGTGGAGTGGCTCTTGGGACTGGTCGTGAAGGGACGGCTCAGTCGACTTCGGTCTGATCGTGCGCAGAGTCCCGACGAACAACAATGGCTTGCAGCATCCCTCGCGACCTACGCCGCCCGCCTGCTCCACAGTAGCCGTGAATTGTTGATCACCCATGCCCGCAGCCTGCTTCATGTGGCTGCGGCAGCACTGGCGATCGGTGTGATTGCGGGGCTCTACCTGCGTGGTTTCAGTTTTCTGTACAAGGCGGGATGGGACAGCACGTTTATGGAGGCTGAGGGAGTCCACACCTTTCTCGCCATCCTCTTCGCACCGGCTGGTTGGTTCTTGAGGATCCCAATGCCCGGCGTGGAAGCCATCATTGAGCTACGAGGCACCGCCAAGGCCAATGCAGCGATTTGGATTCATTTCTGGGCGATGACCACGGTGCTATTCATCGTTCTCCCACGAACCCTGCTTGCCGTGACTGCATGGATGCGCAAGACCCGACTGGCCGCCGATGTCCAGCTGCCGTGCGATGAACCATATTTTCGGCGCCTACTGAATCCCTATCGAGGAAAGGGGTCGCTTGTGGAGGTATTGGCCTATAGCCATCGTGTGAAGGAGGCCGACGATCGGCTTCTGGCATTCCTCAGCGACGCCTTCGGCGTTCTGGCGGACATTCACATGGGGCACTCAGTCCAGTACGGCCAGCCTCCTCCACAGTTTCAAACCGATCGCGATCGCAGTCTTTGTACCGTGGTCCTGTTCAATGTGGCCCAGGCTCCCGAGGAAACGCACAGCGAATTTTTGGAGGAATTGAAAGCCACGATCCGAGGCAGAGGACGACCCAACATGCTGCTGATTCTATTGGATTGCGAGGCCTATGCTCAGATCGACCATGGGAAGCGCCTGAAGGAACGATGCCAGGCATGGGCGACGCTGGTGAAAGCGTGTGGACTCCAAGCCCTGAAATACCGAGATCCTTCTGGACCCGCGGATGGGGAACTGGGAGCCTTGTCCGATAGTTTGTGGCCTGGTGATTTTCGAGGAACACAATGAGAGTCGAGAAATCGCAGATCGCCCTTTCTTTGATTTCCCATACGAATATCGGAAAGACCACTCTGGCTAGAACGCTGCTCCGGAAGGATATCGGCCTCGTCGCCGATCGGGCTCATGTCACGCTCGAGAATCAAAAGTACACGGTGCTGGAAACGGACGCAGGGGAGTCGCTGCAGCTCTGGGACACGCCCGGCTTTCCCAATTGTCAAAAGATCCTCTCTCGGTTGCAGGGGGCCAAGAATCCGATCGTACGGATTGTGACTGAAGTATGGGATCGATTTCGTGACCGGCCTTCATGGTGTGCCCAACAGGCGGTGTTGAACGTCCAGCAAGAGGCGGACGTTGTCCTCTACCTGGTGAATGCGACCGAAGAACCGAGCATGGCCGGATACATCGCTCCTGAGCTGCAACTGCTGGAATGGATCGGGAAGCCCGTCATCGTTCTGCTGAACCAAACCGGCCCCCCCAAGGACCGTGCAGAACAGCAGTGTCTCGAACAACCTTGGAAGGATTACTTCGCTCGGTGTGGCTTCGTCAGGGGTGTGCATAGTCTTGATGCGTTCAGCCGCTGTTGGGTCCAGGAAGGTATTCTATTCGAGACTATTCAATCATTGCTCCCTTCTCACGATCGCCAGCTCATGAATCGATTGTTCACCGTCTGGCAAACCGCGAATCTGACCGTCTTCCATGCGGCGATGGAGCAGTGGGCCATGCTGGTGTCACGCGCCGCGAAGTCTCGGGTGATGACCAGGGGTGACGGCTCATCGATGGAAATACAGAAACAACAGGCCGTCGATGGTCTCTTAAAGGAATTGGTGAACGAGGTTGGGACGACGACGAAAGGGGTCATTGCCCTGCATGGCCTGGAAGGGAATGCGATCGGCGTGATCCAGGCTAGGATGGAACATGTCGAAGTACATCGAGGCTCGCAGAGCCGTGGTGATGCGACTCTCAGTGGGACCGCCATCGGCGGGATCGGTGGAGCCCTGACCAGCGGGGCCTATGCCGGGCTCCATCTTGATGCGGCGACGGGTGGGGTCAGCATGGGTCTGTTCACGGTCGCCGGGGCAGTGGTGGGAGGCGTGTTTGGATTTCTCGGAGGGGAAGCCTGGGCGGAGCGGCGGGCAGGGAGTACCCCGACTCCGGTGACGTGGTCGGATGAGTATCTGGATTTGCTGGTTCAAGACGTCATCATTCGGTATCTGGCCATTGCTCATTTCGGCCGAGGCCAAGGGCAGTATGTTGCGGATCCCGAAGACCCCAGGTTCTGGATCGATAAAGTGAAGAATTTGGTCGCAGGGCAGCGTGTCACTTTGCATGAACAGTGGGCACGTTTGCGGGAGCAAGAACTGATGCCTCGAACGGATAAGAAACCCAAACAACTCGCGGTCCTGCTGACATCCGTCACACTCGAACTGCTCTGGAGCACCTATCCTGCCTCCAAGCGGTTTCTGAACCGCTTGGGATGAGACCGACGGCCTGCCCATAGAACTCTTGTCCTCGGTTGACAGGCCTCTGACCCACCCACCACAATCAAACTCTATGGCATCGAACGAGATTCAGATGGCTGGCCAGTTAGCTGCAACCGTGCAGCAAGAAGATGACGAACCGACGTTTCCTTCCTACGAAGGCCCGGCGTTCTTATCGTATGGGTTTCGCCCGTTCTTCCTGGGCGCTGCGCTGTTTGCCGCACTATCCGTCCTTATCTGGGTCGCCTTGTTTGCAGGGAAGATTCAAGCAGTCTTTTTGTATTCCCCGCGTGAGTGGCACGTCCATGAGATGCTCTTCGGGTATCTGCCTGCCTTGATTGCCGGATTCTTATTGACGGCCATGCCTAATTGGACGGACCGGATGCCGTTGAGAGGGGCACCATTACTGGCCCTGTTTCTACTGTGGCTGGCAGGACGGTTGCTTGTGTCAACGCCTTTAACGGGAGCTTCTGCTGCCGCAGTTGTCGATGGAGCTTTTTTAGCCATCTTGGCTACTTATGTCTGGAGGGAAATCGTTGCCGCTCGCAGCTGGGATCGCGCACCGATTGGTGTGCTGGTCAGTTTTTTTGCCGGCGCCAATATTCTCTTTCATTTGGCTGCGTTGCGTGGCATGCCGACAGACCTTCCCGAACGGCTGGCGCTCTCCGTCATGACGATGTTATTGACGATCATCGGAGGACGTCTCGCTCCCACCTTTACGCGTGAGTACCTGGCTGACCGGAACGTATCCAGATTGCCTGAGGTATTGTCTAAGACTGATGGAGGCGCAATCGTTCTTGTGTTAGTGAGTGTCATCAGCTGGATCATTGGTCCGGAAAGTATGTGGACAGGAACCGCGCTTTTCGTGGCTGGGGTGGCGAGCGTGGTACGTCTTTTCCGCTGGGGAGGGTGGAGGACCTGGAAGGAACCACTCGTGCTGATTCTGCACATCGGGTATGGATGGGTGGCGCTGTTTCTCATCGCCCTTGGGGCATCGATTCTAGGGGTTGGCTTCTCTCCTGAGAACGCGGTTCATCTCCTCACCACTGGAGCGATGGGCGCGATGACGCTCGCGGTGATGACTCGCGCGAGTCTCGGCCACACGGGACGACCGCGGCATGCTGACGGGTTTACTGTGTCGATGTATGTGCTGATCAATGTCGGGGCGATCCTGCGAATCTTTGCCCCCAACGTCGATATTCCTACGGCTGTTACCTATATGCTACTTGGCCTGGCTGGGCTCTGTTGGAGTGGGGCCTACCTACTCTTTGCGTGGGTCTATGGCCCGTACCTCATCCGGCCAAGCCTGGATGAAGTAGCGAAAGCATAGAAGGGCGCGGTGGCGCCCTTGATAAAATACCCATGGGTGGGAAACCGTTGGCAAGTGGCTTCCCATTGACTGGTGCGGTATCATGAGCATCTATGATAAGTATCGGTGAGTCAGGAATCTTTTGAAGATATTCAAAAAGGTCTTCTGACAAGGCCGCAGCGAGCGAGAGCGCAGCTGGCGGTCATTTTCTACAACCTGAACAAAGGGGGCGACCGGTTTCGACGGGGATACTGAGGTCACTGTTGCATGTCGAGCTCTCGGGAACTCGTAAAAGTCCGAGAAAACGCAACTGCCAATCAAGAACTGGCACTCGCAGCTTAATTAACTGCGACGTTCTTCCATCTGATGCCCGCGGGGGTGGAAGAGCGCGATGCAGCGGGCTGGTCCAAGGCCGGTGCTCAGCGGCTGCGGACGAGAACTTTCTGGGCTAGCGGCTGTTCTAAGCCTGCCGACTGGCGTGGACGGCTGCGAAACTTAAATTGTCGGCTACACATGTAGATACAGTGAACTGACGATCTTCGGACAGGGGTTCAACTCCCCTCGCCTCCACCATACCGCACGTCGTGCGTTCCGGCGGCTCATCCCTTCATGGACGCCGCCGGAAAGAGTTTTGAACCCACCAATATGCTTTCCTTGGGGTGACCCGACACCTCTTCTATGCTGTATGGGCTTGAAAGGAGAATGATAAGCCTCTCACGGCAGCACTGATTGCAGGGACTCAACTGTCTGTTTCGGGAATGCACCTAATGGAAGAGGGCGGATACGTTCACTGTACTGCTACAGCACATCGCTCCACGGAGGGCTGACGGCGAACGCGGCGTTGATCAAGCCGACGTGAGAATAGGCCTGCGGGAAGTTCCCGAGTTGGACGCGAGTTTCCGGCACGAAGTGCTCGGCAAAGAGCCCGACGCCATTGGCTCCGGTGAGAATCTGGTTCATGATCTGCTTTGCCTCAGCGAGACGACCCAGTTTGGCGAGCGCTTGAACGACCCAGAATGAGCAAATGACAAAACTCGACTGAGGCTTGCCGAAATCGTCCTGCCGGAGGTAGCGGAAGAAAAACCCCGTTTCTTTTCCATCTTGGCGCACGGCGAGGGCTTGCTTGATCTGCGTGATCGTCGTATCGCACACCTCTCGATCTGGAAATCCGAGAATGGCCAATTGGGCTAAGGAGGCGTCGTGACTCTCGTCAGTCGGTCCATTCCGGAGGGCTTTGTCCTTGGTGGCTTGCAATAAAGCATTTGCCGCTCGCGCGCGGGCGCTGTCCAGGTTGGTCGGCAGATCGCGGAGAAACCCGGCTTGCTGCATACGGTAGGCTCGGTCTAGTCCGGCCCAACACATGAGATTCGTGAACGAATGCTCCTTCCAGCCATTACGAATCTCCCATGGTCCGGCATCCGGCTGAGAGATGCTTCGCTCACAGAGGCGGACCAAATTGGCGACCAGCGCTTCATGTTCTTTGGTCCGCAGGTCAATGAACCGGTTATCGAAGAAGATCGGAGCGAGCGTGAGGATCATCTCGCCGTACACGTCGCTCTGTATATGTTCGGCTGCCTGGTTATGGCTCCGGACAGGTCGGCTCCCAAGAAAGCCTTGCCAGTTGGCATGCTCAGTTTCCGGAAGGGGCAGGTCCTGACTGAGTTTATACACCGGCGCCAAACGATCATGGGATTGCTCAGAGGCATAGCCGACATTCAGAAGAAACTTTAGGAAGCCTTCCATTTCTTCAAACTGGCCGAGGTTGTGAAACGCCGAAAGCGAGAAATGTGCATCGCGCAGCCAGCAGTAGCGATAGTCCCAGTTACGAGGACCGCCTGGTTCCTCGGGCAAGCTGGTGGTGGGGGCGGCGAGAATCGCTCCGGTGTCCTCGTAACAGTTGAGTTTCAGTGCGAGGGCCGAGCGGATGACCTCCTCCTGATAGATGACCGGGATCGAGCACTGTTTGACCCAGGTCCGCCAGTACTTGGTCGTCTGATCGAGAAATTCGTGGCTGACTTTGACGAGATCATCTTCAATCCCAAGTCCCCACGTCAGGGCGAAGTACATCTTTGACGTCAGGATGACCGGCGTTTCCTCGCAGAGGTACGTCAGTGGCATATTCGTGAGCAGCCGCAAGTAGTCTCCCCGAATATCGTATCGAACGTGGCTGCTGCCGCGAACAGGTCGAACCGGCGTTTTTTCCCAACCGGAGACTGGCTTACAACAGACACGAATCGACGGTGATCCACTCAGCGGCTCGACGATTCGAAAGAGGGCGGCTGGACGATAGATGCGGCCATATTGTAGGAAGCGAGGGCAAAAGTCGGTAATCCGGAAGGCGTCCCCATTGGGTAACGAGACGGTGGTAATCAGGATATTGGTGTTCGGGAGGTATTGTTGTGTCGTGGTTGTTTCCGAGGACGGGACGGACGCGGAGATGGAAAACTGGCCACCCTCCTGGTCCAGGATTTTCCCGAAGATCGGTGGGCTGTCTGGTCTCGGGAGGCATAGCCAGTCGAGAGACCCTTGTGCACTGATCAGGGCGGAAATTTGGCAGTTTCCGATGAGTCCGTACTGGTACACAGGGCGACCATATTTGATTTCCCCACGAAAGTAAACTACCTTGTTTCTATGAGGTTGCTCGCGCTCTCTCTGCGGTTTGTGCTTCCCCTGGTGATCGTGTTGGCCGTGATCGCCTATGGGGTCGTTCCGCTCGTCGACTCACTCCAATTGAAATGGTTTGTCCGTGATCTCGATATGCGGTCCAAACTCATGGTCAATACGATGGAGGGACCGCTGGCGGAGCTTCTGGTCAAGAACTCTAAAGACAAGATCTCTGCCTACTTTACGCGCATTATTCAGGATGAGCGGTTGCACGCCCTTGGCTTTTGCGACATCGAGAACAATCTGCTCTATGAGACCCAGGCTTATCCGCAAGACGTCACCTGCAAGGATACGCTCGATCTCGCCCCCAACTCGTCCACCGTTCGGTCGTTCAGTAGCGGACCACTCCATATCATGTCGGCGTCCATCGAATCCAGCGGGCGCCGGCTTGGACGTCTGTTACTTCTCCAGGACATGAGGTTTATCCAACAACGGAGCAGCGATACCAAACGCTACGTCTTTTATTTATTTGCGGGTCTTACGGCAGTTATTTCGCTCGTCACGGTGCTGGTCGCACATTTCAGCTGGAAAGAATGGGTGGCCGGGGTACGAGCGATGGTTAAGGGAGAAAGACTGCTGACCCCTCTAACGCAAGGGCAACATGCTCCGGAACTCCAGCCGCTGGCGAAGGACTTGCGCTCGTTGGTCCAGGCTCTTGAGACCGATCGCCGCATGCGCGATGAGACGCAGATTTCCTGGTCTCCGACCAGTCTCAAATCCATTCTTCATGAACAGTTCTCGGGCGATCAGGTGCTGATTGTGTCCAACCGGCAGCCCTATGCCCACTTTTGGCAAGATCAGAAAATTGTCGTGCAGGTGCCGGCGAGCGGGCTTGTCTCGGCGCTTGAGCCGGTGATGCGCGCCTGCTCCGGGACATGGGTCGCGCACGGGAACGGATCCGCGGATCGAGAGGTGGTAGACGGCCGGAACCATGTCAGTGTTCCGCCGACGCATCCCACCTATGAGATTCGGCGCGTGTGGCTGACCGCCGAAGAAGAGGCCGGATACTATTATGGGTTTGCCAACGAGGGGTTGTGGCCGCTCTGCCATATCGCTCACGTCCGGCCCACGTTCCGTTCATCCGATTGGAAACACTATGTCGCCGTCAATGAGCGTTTTGCTCAGGCCGTCTACGAGGAGGCCACGACCGACAATCCGGTTGTACTCGTTCAGGATTACCATCTAGCCCTGGTTCCAAAGCTCATCCGAGATCGATTGCCGACCGCGACGATCATCATGTTCTGGCACATTCCTTGGGCCAATGCGGAAAGTTTTGGAATCTGTCCTTGGAGACAGGAGATTCTGGAAGGGCTGCTCGGAAGCAGCATTCTGGGATTCCATACCAGAGTCCACTGCAACAACTTCATCGACTGTGTCGATCGGATACTCGAGGCACGCATCGATCGAAACAGTTCAACGGTTTCTTATGGGGGGAAGATGACAGCGGTCAACCCCTATCCGATCTCCATCGAGTGGCCGGCGCAGTGGTTGCGTGACCAGCCGCCGGTCCCTGAATGCCGAACCAGGTTGCGGGAGATGTGTGGGATGCCTCCGGATCGCTTCGTAGGTCTGGGGGTCGAGCGCCTGGATTATACGAAGGGGATCTTGGAGCGGTTCATGGCTGTGGAACGATTGCTGGAACTCCAGCCCGAATGGATCGGGAAGTTTACATTTATACAGATTGCCGCTCCCAGCCGTTCCATGATCGAGCAGTACCAACATTTCACCAGCCAGGTCTATGCCTTGGCCGAGCAGATCAACAAGCGGTTTGGGCGAGACGGGTATGAGCCAATCTGCTTGCGGATGCAGCATCACGAGGCGTCTCAGGTCTGCGAGTGTTACCGTGGCGCAGACCTTTGTGTGGTCAGTAGCCTCCATGACGGCATGAATTTGGTTGCGAAAGAGTTCGTTGGTGCTAGGGACGACGAGCAGGGAGTGCTAATTCTGAGCCAATTCACCGGAGCCGCTCGAGAACTGACGGAGGCGCTTGTCATCAATCCCTACGACATCGATCAATTCGCGGCCGCGCTTCACCTTGGCCTGACGATGCCGAAGGTGGAACAGCGGGCCAGGATGCAGAGCATGCGTGGACTGATTCAGGAGTTCAATGTGTATCGCTGGGCCGGTCGTATGCTCATCGATGCCGCCCGCATGAGACAAAAGGAGCGAGTCATGCAACAGGTGCGGCGGCCGAGTCTGCTGAGTTGATGGAAGGACCATGGATTATCTTTTGACGGAAAAAGGGAAGCGTGATCTGGAGGCCATCCTGAAGGATCGGTCTCTTTATGCGTTTGATTTTGACGGGACTCTGGCGAAGATTGTCCGAGAGCATCATGCGGCTCGGCTCTCGCGCCCCATCCGTTTCTGGCTTGAGAAACTCTCGAAGCGCGCTCCCACCGCCATTATCTCGGGACGCTCGGTGGATGACTTGCGCTCACGTGTCGGGACTGCCGTGCCTCACTTGATTGGAAACCATGGCTCAGAAGGTCCTCACACGCGCCAGGAGGATATCCGGCAAGTCCGAGAGACCAGTTCTGGCTGGCTGGAATTGATTACCGGACGATTTCAGGATGAGCTGACTCGAAGCGGTGTAGTCGTCGAGAATAAATCCTATTCGCTCTCATTCCATTATCGAACGGTCGATCAGCGAGACGAGGCCCGGGCGCTTATCGCTCGCATCATTGCTGAATTGTCTCCTCCTCCTCGCATTGTCCTTGGGAAGTCCGTCGTCAATGTGATGCCGCCCACGGCGTCACACAAGGGAACGGCATTGCTGGAGTACATGCGCAGACTTGACTGTAGCGCGGCTCTCTACGTGGGAGACGATGAGACTGATGAGGATGTCTTTGCGCTTCGGGATCACCGCATTCTTACCGTGCGAGTCGGCAAGAAGAAGGGGTCCGCTGCTCGGTATTTCCTCAAAAGACAGACGGAAATCACCGAGATGCTTCGACTTCTCGTCGAGGTCGGTGACCAAAGCATTCACACCTGGAGCGGCTGCCATGAACAGGGAGCCACTCGGCCTGTTCAGCACCCCACCGAATAGATTCAGAGACGCGTGTCCTCATTCCAGTAATTGCGATCGTTCTCGCCCAAGGAGAAGATCGTAGGGGGCAAAGTCGTCGCTCAGGACAACGCCAGGTGGCCAGGGTTCGGTTCGGCGAGTACTCAATAACGCGATTGTTTCCATCGGCAGGCGCTGATGCATCGCCAAGTCCGTGACCTTCGCCACAAGACTACTTTCTGATTCATGCTCTATCGGACGGCCTCCAAAGAAGATCAGATTCTTGGCCGGGGTCATTCCTGTTTTCCACGGCCCCTCGACGCCGAATGTGGTGAGGACTGGAAAGGCCTGTCGCATGGTTTGAACCACTGCAGCGGCTCGAGCGAGGTCGCCTTCTTTACCGGATGAAGCCAGATTGACTGCGACGATTCCCTCCGGGTTCAGGTGCCTTCGCATCAAGGAATAAAACTCTGTCGTGGTGAGATGAAAAGGGATCATATCTCGCGCGAAGGCGTCGATCCACATGACATCGTACGTGTGATCCGTCGCGTTGAGAAAGGCTCGACCGTCCTTTACGAAGACGTGATGATTCGCCGGCGGGCGGTACTCAAAATACTCTTCGGCCATTCGGACGACGACCGGGTCGAATTCCACAATATCCAACTCTAAAGTCGGCCAGTGCCGTGCCAACCACTTTGCGAGCGAACCACCTCCATGACCGAGAATGAGACCGCGCTTTGGCTCGGACACCAATGCCAGTGAAGACACCATCATTTGGCTGTAGGGGAGAAAGAGGGTTGTCGGATCGACTTTCCACATCGTGGCGTGGAACGTACGATCCAATACGAGATACCGGAAGAGATTGTCTTCGCGAATGCGGACCTGCTGGTACGGACTTTCCTCTTGATAGATAGGGGTCTTCAATCGTTGGATTGGGTTGAGAGCCATGGTTCCCAATAGGGCGAAGCAACCGAGGATCATCAGTGATACCAAGGGGCGGGCTGATGTTCCTTTTATAAACCACAAGAACCCAAGTCCGACTTGAATACCACCCAGCCAGGCCATGAGCGATTGGCTTCCGAGCCACGACAAGAGAAAGAAGGCAGTGCCCCAGGTTCCGGCCAGACTGCCGATGGTCGACAGGGCAATCATGCGGCCTGTCTGCCGGCCGATGTGCTCCATGTCGGCGACTGCCAAACGCAACATGGCCGGCAAGACGCCGCTGAGCCCGAACGCGGGAGGGGCGAGGAGTGCGGTCGCGGCGAGGCAAGGGCCCCAGCGAGGGTCTTGCACCAGCTTCTCGATCTCAAACAGAATAGGTTGGTTCGCCCACGCGACGAGAAATGTCCAGCTTCCTGAAAAAAGCAACAGGGCGGCCAGCACCCCACTGCCAGTATAGCGATCCGAGATCCACCCGCCGAACGCGTATCCGCTGCTCATAGCGGCCAGGATCACTCCTATCAGTGCACCCCAGACAAACAACGAGCTGCCGAAGACGGGAGCCAAGAGCCGGCTGCCAAGGATTTCCAACGCCATCACCACCGCTCCAGTCACGAGGGCGGTCAAGAGCAGAAACCAGCGGGGAATATGTGCAGGATGTACAGTCATCGATTTGGGTAAAGGTGTTGAGCCTCTCTCCTAATAGAGTGGGAAACGGCGTCGGATTGTACTCAACGCATTTTCCGAGAGTCAACGAAACTTGGAGGACCGTCCATAGTACTGTTCGCTCCTGGAATTCGTTGCTCCATAAGGCTCAGGTTGTTATACTTTCACACGATTTACGTAATGCAACGAGGAGGAGCCCATGCACATCAGTGTGATTGGAAGCGGTTACGTCGGACTCGTCACAGGAGCTTGTTTCGCCGAGTTTGGCGTTCACGTCACCTGCATGGACAGTGACAGCCGAAGAATCGAGAAGCTTGAAAAAGGCGACGTCCCGTTTTATGAACCAGGTCTCAAGGAATTGGTGGCCAAGGGGATCAAAGAAGGCCGACTCAGTTTCACCACGGACATTGCGAAGGCCGTCGAGAAGGCGTTGGTCATCTTTATCGCTGTTGGGACTCCCCCTAGGGGTGATGGGTCTGCCGATCTCTCGTATGTGGAAGAAGTCGGCAAAGGGATTGCGCGGCACATGACGGGCTACAAGGTCATCGTGACCAAGTCCACGGTACCCGTCGGCACTGGCGCAAAACTTCGTGAGGTGATTGCCAAGGCTCAGGCGAATGCCTTGGGATTCGACATGGTCTCAAATCCAGAGTTTCTCCGTGAAGGGTCGGCCATCGAAGACTTCATGCGACCGAATCGCGTGGTGATCGGGGCGGACAGCGATCAGGCAGTGGCGATCATGAAGGATCTGTATCGCCCGCTCTATCTCATTGAAACCCCCATCGTTGTGACCGACGTGCCGACCGCTGAGCTCATCAAATATGCCTCCAATGCCTTCCTGGCGACGAAGATTTCGTTCATCAATGAGATCGCGAACCTGTGCGAAAAAGTCGGAGCCAATGTTCAAATGGTGGCGAAGGGCATGGGGCTTGACCATCGCATTGGCGGGAAGTTTCTTCATGCAGGCCCGGGCTTCGGAGGCTCATGCTTCCCGAAAGATCTCGCCGCACTTATTCAGACCGGCGAGCGCCATGGCTATCCTATGCAGATTGCTTCCGCGGCTTCACGGGTGAATGATATTCAGCGAGAACGGATGATCGAGAAGATCCGGGAGGCGGTTGGGGGGCTGAAAGGGAAGACGTTGGCGATGCTGGGCCTTTCATTCAAACCCAATACCAATGACATTCGTGAAGCCCCGGCTTTGGCGATTGGTCGAGCCCTCCTGGCCGAGGGTGCGAGCATTCGCGCGTATGATCCGGAGGCCTTAACAGAGGCGTGCCAGATCATGCCTGAACTCCAGCCCTGCCGAGACACCTACCACGCGGCTGAAGGAGCGGACGCTGTGGTGATTATGACCGAGTGGAATGTGTTTCGAACCTTGGACTTTGAAAAGCTGAAGTCGATCATGCGCGTTCCTGTCTTGCTTGATCTCCGAAACGTCTATGACCCTGAACGCGTTGGGGCTGCTGGCTTCAAATATGTATCGGTAGGGCGTATGGCACGGAGTCCTAAGAGCACTCGCTGAGCGGAGCTCGCAGGGCATTCAAAAAAGCCGTTCGGTAAGGCCGCAGCGAGTGAAGAGGCAAATCGTACTCTGCGCCGTACGGTGAGCCTCTGAGCCCGCATCGCCAACTTTGCGAGGCGTGCGATGCGAGAATGCCGCTGGCGGATGTTTTCAATACCCTGCTAGGTCAACCTCGGCAACTCAGCTTTCGGGGTGTCCTTCGTTTTCGGTTTGTATCCCATTCGATCGAGCACCTTCATGATTCGGGTTGTCAGCCGATCATCGGCGTCGGTCAACGCAGTGGCCAGCGGTTCGACGGCTGGTTTGCCGATCTTCCGAAGAATCTCAGTTGCGGATTGACGAATTTCGTCCTCTTCGGATACTAGGAGTGGAATAAGCGATGGCACGGAGGGGCCACCGAGTTTGATCAACGAATCATAGGCGCGTTGCCGCACGTCACCAACTTCGTCGCTCAACGCCGCCACCAAGGGATCGATGGCGCGCGGATCTTTCAACTCCCCCAAGACCTCTGCTGCGTACTTTCGATTCAACCAGTGTGAATCTCTGAGATCGAGCAACATGGCGTCGGCTTTGGCGGCGTTCGGATCTTTCGCGCGAATCTTAAAACTCTTCGCGACCCGCTTCCCGCCTTCTTCGACCACACGGATCGTGGCACCGTCTCCGACCTTGATCCTTTTGAGGTCCTCCAGCGCTTCCTCGGCCACATCCAGCACGACGGTCTTGCCGTCGTAAGCCAAGAGCTCGACCTCGAGCTGTTTGCTCTCAGGGTTGACCGCCACAACCCGCTCGGTGACCAGGTTGAACCCATCCTTCTTCTCTCCACCTTTCAGCGCGATCTGAATCAACTTCGGAGCTTCATCCGCCATGGGCATGTATCCTCTATATGATTTGAGTTATTGCGGTTCAGGTGTCCAGCCGAGACTGGCTAGCACTGCCTCGACAGTTTCCTGGACCATCGTGTTCTCGTCTTGAAGCAGCGCCAGCAGGGGCTGAACGGATTCTGTTGCGCCAAGCCGCGCGAGTGATTCGGCGGCGTTGCGTCTGACCAACCAGTCTTCATCTTTCAGTGACTCGATCAACGGGGTGACGGCTCGGCGATCACCGATCTTGCCCAATGCCTCGGCCGCGTGACGCCGAACCATCCAGTTGGAACCTAAGAGTCCATCGATCAAGGCCTCCACCGCCCGCACGTCGCCGATCTTCTTCAACACCCGAGCTGCATCTTCGCGTAGGGTGTTGTCCATGAGTGCATCGATCAACCCAGGCACCGCTTGTGAATCGCCGATCCGCTCCAGCGCCCACACCGCTGCCGTTCTGACGGCGCCGTCACGGTCATGAATCGCCTTGACCAGAGGCTCAGTGGCACGTCGGTCCCGCAATTTCCCTAGCACCGAGGCCGCCTGTTCTCTGATCGCCCAAGAATCATCTTGCAGGGCTTCGATCATGGGTTCGACCACGGAGGGCCCCATCCGAACGACCGCGCTGGCCGCAGCCTCTCGAATCACCACATCTTCATCGGCCATGAGGCCAATCAACCGAGGAAGCGCCTCGGGACCAGTCTGGCCGAGGCTCGCGATCGCATGGTTGCGTAAGGCCTCGTTCTCGTCGTGCAATGCGTGAATGAGTTGATCGATTTGATCAGATGCACCGTGTTCAGTCATGCTCAGTATCCTCTTCGGGGGGCTGGCTTTCTGTGGCCATGATGGCGTCAAGTTTATCGGCGATGAGACCTGCATTATAGGCTACGAGGCCGTCACGATCTGTGCGGAGCCGGTCAAAGAGGTCCTTGTATGGATGCAAGACTCCGACATCCTTGATCTTGGCCAAAGCCTCCATGGCAAACACCCGTAGCGGACGGATAGGGATAGCGTCAAGATAGAGTCGAGTCGGCCGAGCATCGCCGATCAGTCCAAGGGATTTGATCGCCAACTCTTTGACCCCGGTATCTTTGTCCTGTTCTAAGCGCTTCATCAACGGTTCGACGGCTCGCACATCTCCGATTTTTCCCAATAAGTCGGCTGCGGCTTCGCGCACGAGCCAATCGTCGTCTTCGAGATATTCAATCAGGATTTCTACGCTCGGTCGTCCAATTCTGAGCAGGTCGATGACCGCCGTCATACGAGCTTCTTCGCGCTCGCTGGCTCCTTCGACTTCACGCAAGGCTTCGAATGTGTCGTCGATTCGTTCCCGGATCGCGCCCAGTTTCTTCAACGTGCCAACGGCGATATCTCGAACCGCCGGCTGGCCCATGGCATCGATGAATGCATCAAGGGAACGGGGATCCAATAATTGATCGAGCATCAGTGCTGCTGCAATTTGCGCATCCTGATCAGGATGTTTCAGCATGTCGCAGAGGGGCAGGACGGATGTGGGAATCGCCCCGATCAGGTGGCTCAGGGCCTGTCTGGTCACGGGTTCCTGAGTCGTGGGAAGCAAGGCAACTAGCACCCGAGCTGTGTCCGTATCGAGCACCCCTGCCATCTGTTCAAGGGCTGCCGCACCGGCTTTCCGAACGACCTCCTCATCATGTTCGAGTAGTCCGACGAGGGCCACTCCGGCTTGCGGGTCTTTGATACGGGCCAGCATCGCGGCGGCTTCTTTTTTCAATTCGGTGGGCCCTGACCCTAGGGCGTCGATGAGTGCCTGTACTGAACGAGGACCGCCCGCCACACAGGCGGCCGTCGCTCGCATACGGCGCCAATCCTCTTCATGGATCAGTTCAGATACCAGTGTTTCAATCGTTTCTTTAGGCATGGGTACTTTGTCGGCTGTTGAAAAAGTCCGTCAGTATCATTCTCGCATCTCTCAGAGGCTCAACATACGAACAGCGTATGCTTTGCCGCTTCGCTTGCTGGGGTCTTGCTGAACCGGACTTTTTGAACATCCTATGGGATATTCGGCTCCTAATCCGAGATCATTCGGCAGCACCTAGGCAGCGGTACCGAAATGGTTTTCAATATTCTGCTAAATTCTGCCCGGTCTCCAGCCGATTAAGGCCAAGGTTTCCTTCACGTGATAGCGCACGTTGTCATCCGTCGGCTCGGCCAGCAACGGGAGGAGCAACGGGATCGCCTTCGACCGGTATTGAGCCAAGGCTGCCGCGGCTTCCGCCCTCGTGAAGGTCGAGTGAAGCGCCGCCACCAACGTCGGCAGTGCCGATTCATCGCCGACCATCCCCAAGGCACGGACGGCGGCGGCTTGTGCCATACGATCTTCTGTCCACTGATCGCCGCAGCCCGAGACCGCCCGCATGTGGTCTGGTGGGGTCACGCCTTGTGCCGCTGCAAGCAACATCGGTACGGCTCGACGATCTCCGATGCGGCCCAGTGCGTCAATGGCCAAGATGCGCAGCCCCGGCTCTTTCATGACGGTCAGCAAGTACTCGACAGCTTGAGAATCTCCGATGTCTCCTAACGCTCGAATGGCATCTTCACGGACCGCGGAATCATGATCGTTGAACAATAGGGACAGCAACGGTTCAACTGCTAGTGATGATTTTGTTTTTCCCAGTGCCTCCACGGCATGTAGTCGGACGAGCCAATCTCCGTGTGTCGTCGCGTCCCGCAAGGCGGGGAGTGCCGGCTCACCGATTGCCGCCAATGCCGTCGAAGCTTCTTCTCGCACCGCTTTGACCTTATCTTGGAGCAGAGGAATCAAATGCGGCACCGAGGCCTGATCGTTGATCCGTCCCAAGGCTCGAGCGGCCTGCATACGAACGATCCAATCGGAGTTCTTAAGCGACTCGATGAGTGGAGCCAGCACCCGACTATCGGCAATGGAGGCCAACACCGCCGAAGCCGCTTCCTGTACTGCCAGCTGAGGGTCGGAGAGACAGAGTCCCAGTACGGGAACCGATGGTTCTCCGATTGCTGTCAGGGCTCCGATCGCCGCCTCGCGGACCGCACGGTCGGAATCTCGAAGCAAAGAGACCAACGGGCCCACAGCCCGTGGGTCACGCATCGTGCCGAGCAACATCGCGGCTTCTTCACGGATAGCCCAATCATCATCAGTGAGCGCGGCGATTTGTTCAGCGACTGTGTCACCCATCTGGAGCCTCATGTAGCCAAGCTGTTGACCCTAACATACTGATTTTCAGGGGGTCAATGAAGGTATCCCACCGCGATTTCCCCTAGAAACCTGGTGTGAAAAAGCACAGTATAGTGCCTCGACAGTTTTGTATTCTAACAGCTGGAGGCTATGTATGGCGCGTCGTGTACGTTCGTTGTGGAGTTGGAGTGTCTTGCTTGTGACACTTGCCTGGACGGTGTCTCCCGCACAGGGGTATGAGGTGTGGGTAACGGATCAATCCGATACAGGAAAAGAGAGCGGAGGGTTGCTCCATATCTATGACGGAGCCCAACTGGCTGCCGCGCCTGCTTCTGCCAAACCAATACAGACGATCGACTTCGCCGGAGAGCTCGGGAAGTTTTGCGAAGACGCCACGAAGAAGGCCGTTCGCCGACCCCATATGTTGTTTTTCAACGCTGCACAGGACCATGTCATCATTTCGTTTTTGAGCGGGCAGGTTCTCTTCATGGATGCAGTGACAAAGAAGCCGGAGGCGTGCCTCTCCATGGGGAAGAACGCGCACGCGGCCTGGCCAACGCCCAATCAAAAAATGGCGATCACCGCCAACATCGCCGAGAAGAAATTCATCCGTATCTGGACGGATTATGCCAAACATACCTACACCTTCGACCCGGACAAGGATGTCCTGAATTTGGCTGCGTTCGAAGACGGGGAACGTCCAGATACGTCGCCGATCTGCCCGATCACGGAATCGTCGAGCCACTATGCCTTCGTGACACTCCGGGGCGGCGGGCTCTTAGTCATCGATGTCACGGCCATGCCGCTGAAAGTCGTGGCGACGTTGGATAACAACCAGATCCATCCAGCGGGTTGTGGCGGAATTGAGGTGGGAGGCACGATGTACGTCAACTCCGGTGGTGGGTGGCCGATCGCTCCTCTATCGTACGATGTCTATGCACTCGATATCACGAAGCTGCCTCAGGCCATTTCGGCCAAACTCGTGTCTCAGCGTGATGACAAATTTGCCGATTCACATGGTATGGCGGGCCTTGGACGCTATGTGTGGAATGCGGATCGAGCTGGGAACAACATCGAAATTCTCGATACCCTGAGCAATCTCAGCGTGGGGTCCGTTGATCTGACCACAAGTGCCAATGCCGATCCAGCTCCAGACTTGATGGACGTGGCGCCGGATGGCCAACACGTCTTCGTCAGTCTCCGTGGGCCGAGCCCTCTGACCGGCAACGACAAGGATGCCCATAATGCCATGGGGACGATTCCAGGCGTTGGCGTGATTCATGTCGATCAAGATGGAAAGGTCGGTCCTTACAAAGGGCAGGCGACGCTCACGAATATGAAGGACGGGAAGGAGACTGGGGATATTCACGGCATCGCAGTGAGAAAGTAGATGCGGCGTGGATTTTCTGGAGACGGATAAGAACTAGGCCATGTCGCCCGACGGGCCGAAGCGTCCGCTTTGTCCCAACGGCCGATCGACGCGCAGATTGTCGGCCTGGCTTGAGCTGATCTCCACCACTTCATCGGAAGGCGTCCATCCAAGCTGGTCCAACGTATCGAGCGCAATCTGTTTCAAGGCGTCTTTTGCTGTTAGCCGAACGGACGCGTACGAAAGCACGCGCTCTTTTTCAGCTTCAACTTCAGACGCTTTGGGATCATAGAGGAAGGCAATCAACGGTTCGATGGCCGCATCCCCGATCACCGCCAGAGCTGCCGCAGCTTTTTCACGCAAGACCCCGTCTTTCAGTAACATGATCAAATCTGGAATCACACGAGGATTGCGAAACTGACCAAGGGCCGTGGCGGCGGCTTCCTTGATGAACGCATCTTCGCTGACGATGCACCCGGGTGTCGGCGTGCCCTCTTGTTTGATGCCTTTGCCCTTCAAGGCGTCCAATACGGCTGGGAGGGCGCGCGCATCGCCGATCATGCCGAGTGAAGCAATAGCATGGCGCTTCACCGCTCCATCCTTCATGGCTTCAACCAGTGCATCGATCGCCTTGGGATCACCGATCATGCCGAGCGCGATGGTCGCGTCTTCGCGCACGGCTCGGTCAGGGTCCTTCAAGGCGGCGATCAAGGCGTCCACGACCTTTGCGTCCTGTACCCAGGACCTGCCGATTTGATAGTCGGTGGTCATCCCGCCCAACGCCCGAGCCGCGTGACATCGAACGACAAAGTCTTTGTCCGTGAGACTGTTGAGCAACGGATCGACCGAGGGATACCCGATGTAGACCAGCGCTGTTCCGGCCGTCTCGCGCACGATTTTCGAAGAGTCCCGAAACAGTTTGATCAGAGCTGGAATGGCTTTCGCGTCGGCGATTTTCCCCAAGGCTTCCGCCGCTGCGCTCTTGACGGCCCCGTCCCGGTCGCGACAGGCGCCGATCAACGCGTCGACTATTCCTGAGTCCTTGATCTTGCCCGCCGCCTTGGCGGCATGTTCTCGTACGCGCCATCGTTCGTCTTTCATGGCCGTCACCAGGCGATCGAGTACGATCGGGCCTATCTTTGCCGTGGCCTCGACGGCCTGATCGCGCACTTCCATGATGGGATCGTTGAACAGGCCGACCAGCGCTTCGACAGCCTTCGGCCCGCCGATTTTCGCGATGCCGCAGCCTGCATGAGCCCGCACGGACCAGAAGTCATCGTTGCAGGCGTTGATCAGCGCATCCAGGGTCGTTGGATCACCCAAGCCAGCCAGCGTCTGTGCCGCCTCCTCTCGGGTGGCGTCATCCACATCTTCAAGCGCTTCTAAAAGATCTTCGAGTACGTTAGCCATCGTTCGGTTTCTGCTCGTAATAGGCGTCGCGTTGTCCGCTATACGGGTACATGCGCTTGCACACCACCATCAACGCCTGTGTCCCGCGGCCTTCGACACATTGATCCAAGGACTTTGAAAAATCGAGAGTGCCGTTAAGATTCACCGTAAAGGGAAAATCGAACGTGAAGCTGATGAACTTGTATGTGCCAGGCTTCAACCGCAGTTCCCGACGCTCAGATGTCTTGGGCGCATCGAGTGACTCGGGGTCTGAATTCCAGATCGAGGGCGTGACGCCTGGTATTTGCCACCAGGAAGCGGGGACCAGCTTCGTCGCATCGATGGTAATCCCATGTTCCTTGAGATGCGCGGCCTGTGGGTCTCTCGCGAATCCCTCCTGAGGGCTAGCCATAGTCGGCAGGCTGGCCAGCAGGCAACCCACTATCAGGAGAGACCAGCGTCGCATGAGGGTAGCGTAGCACATGGTGGACTAGTGTTTCTTGCGGGGCCGTGCGGTTGGGGTGGCCGCGGCAGTTTCGAAGATGTCTTTCACGGCCTGGCTCTCCCATTCCGTGTGAGTCTCCAGCTTCAGGATTTTCATCACGGTGGCTCCGGTATCCATGATTGACACAGGCTGACGAATAAGTTGGCTCTGTTTGATTCCGGTTCCCGAGACGATCCAGGGAACGACTGGCGACTCAGTCGTTGGGGCCTCGGCGCCGGGGTCGATCCCCTTTCCACTGAGAGCGGTGACGATGACGGCGGTGCGGCCTGAGAGCGAGTACTCCTGGAAAAGGTTCAGGACAGACTTCATTGCGCTATCGACCGTTCGTAAGGCCTCCCGATATTCTGTAGAGTCCCAGCCATGGGTCACTCCGGCCCTCCCTGCTTCCGGAAGGTGAACCACCAGCAAATGAGGCAAGGAGGGAATCGCATGTCCATAGCCGTGCCCGCTGGTCGCCTTTTGAAGATACTGCCGGATGTAGGTGACGAGTTTCTGGGAGCCGCACTCGGGCCGCAATGCTCCGCAGAGTTGATAGTCGGTGTAGGGTTCTGGTTTGGCCAGCTGATACAGGGACTCATCCATATAAAAAATGGCACTGTCGCGGCCTCCGCTTAAATCCAGGTAGTCGAATAGGCTGGGGTGGCGCGGGTAGCCTCGGCTGAATTCGAAGAAATTCCAGGTAATCCCATGTTTTTCGACTGGCATGCCAGTCACCAGCGATGCCATGGTGGGTAATCGTAGGGCCGGCTTCACCCCGCTCGCGGACCAGGTCACCGACCCTTCCTTGACGAGCTTGCTCACGACTGGCATCGCGCCGCCCTTGAGCGACTCTTGTCCGAATCCCTCCAGGACAAACAGGATGACATGTTCAGTCTCAGAACCGGAGAAAGCGGCTTCCTTCCCAAGCGGGGCAGCTGCCTCCACAGGCGATAGGACCGCGGTTTCAAGTAAGGTGGTCAGGAGGCCGACAAGGATCAAGCGAAGGTATCGTGAGGGAGGTCTCATAACGAAGTATCACCCGCATGTATCCTAACAGGATGCTGAAAAAGTCCGCCAGCGGCGTTCTCGCCTCGCGCAGAGGCTCAACGTACCGAAGCGTACGTCTCGCCTCTTCGCTTGCTGCGGCCTTGCTGGACAGCCTTTTTGAGCATCCTGAAGTAATTCTGGCCTTAACAACGAACGGAAACTTCTGGCCGTCTTTTGGCATCGACCAAGTTTTTCCGCAGCCTGCCAAAAGTAAGAGCGGTACCCTAACATGCAAATTTTCAGGAAGGCAAGGTGGGGGAAGGCACTCGGCGATCGCTGGTGGAACCGCCTTCCGGGTGCTATGCTAAAATCGCTGACCGTATCCATACTAAGTTGAGGATAACGAGGGGAGCGAATGTCCAGTCCAATAGTCCCTCAATCGCCCACTTTTGTGTTCCTTCAGTCTTATAAATTCCATCGCTTCGTTGTTTTATATCTAGTATTCGCATCCTGCCTGGCCGCTGCTCCTGCGCTCGCTGATATCAGGGTTGTCAATGCGCAAGGCGAGCACCGGATGGGGGATCGTGATACCCGTGAGGACGCCATTCGGATCGCCACTGAGGCGGCCAAGCGAAACGCGCTCGAACAGGTCGCGACCTATCTTGAAAGCGTCACAGTCGTGAGCGATATGGATGTCACGAAAGATGAGATCCGCACCTACACGGCTGGATTAGTGATCGTGCTCAACCAACAGATCTCCACAACATTGGACAGAGATGTCGTGGTCATACAAGCTGATCTTTTGGCACAAATGGATACCGATGAGGTGGCACGAGCGATTGTCGCCCTTCGGGAGAACGAAGACGCTCGTACGCAGCTGGTCGCGCTGAAACAAGAGAACGAACAGCTGCAGGAAGAACTCGGATCGGTCAATCAGTCCATCGGGAATGCAGCCACGCCGGATCAAGTCCAACAGGCCGCACAAAGGCGGAAGGACATTATCAATCGCGTGCAGTCAAACGCGATGGTGTCGCAGGCCTGGACGAATTGGGTTCTTGTTTCGCCGGTCGGCATTCCTCACGGTCTGCTGAATAGTGCCAGCGGTCTCTCTCCAGCCAATCCGCACATCGCCATTGCGCAGCAGATCATCGCCAGTCGGCAACCACTGGGCGTGAGACAGCCGCCTATACCTAGAGCTATGCAGCCTCGCATGCCGAGCCATGAGCTCGTGCCGCCTCCTGGTGGATCACCGGGGGCTCGACCATTCAATGAGATCATTCATCGGACACCGTCTGGATCGACTCCAGGGGATCGTCAATCAATGGGCTCACCGGGCCAAGGGTTTGGTGGGGCGAGGCGCGTGCCTCAGGCTTCGCCGGGATTGCCGCAACCAGGTCCGTCTCCTCGGAGAGCTCCGTCCTTCGGGGCACCAGGCGGAAACCGTTAGGGATGGAAGAGTTGAAGAAGAACGTGGGAATCGTGGCTGTTGTAGTGGGTCTCTGGCTTGCCTTGGGAGGTGTGTTCATCGCGACCTCAGGAGCCGAAGTGAGCTACTCTTCAGATCAGTACTGGATCGGCAAAGGCCAAGGTGATCTTACCAAAGGCAAGCTTGTCTGCCAGCGCGTATCGGAGCTTTCAGCGCGGACGGACTTGGCCAAGCAGATCCGGGTGTTGGTGAAGGAACACATGATCGATCGTGTCCGTGAACGGTCAGGGCGTGAGAGTGAGCAGGATATCGAACTGACACGCGAGGAAATCGTTCAGGAATATTTACAAGATGTGAAGATCGTGGACCGACGGATCGATGAAGAGAATAAAATTTGTACCGCCACCGCTGTGATGCCGAAAAGCAAAAACCAGTCGAAGCCTTCAACTGATCAAGAGCAAAATCCCACCAACCTTCATTAACTATCTCAGTGCCCTTGCTGGCTGGTTGCAGTCTAGAATCCATATCAGCTATGTAGTTCTTCATGCCGAGTGAGAATAACTTTCAGCATGACGAGCTGTCACGGAAGAGTCCCGGTGAGCGATTGACTGTCGCTGATCTGACGGAGGTCGTTCCTCCGGACTCGCCAGGCTGGACCGAGGCTATGGCCACATGTGGGTCTCGCCTGTCTCAGGCTGGAGTCGCGTGCGTCGTCTTTCTCCATGGCTCGATCCACGGCACCGATGTGTTTGGCGCGCAGCGGTTGGATGAAGTAGGGGGGCTTAAACGAGGCTATTCACGGGGCGTGTCGGGACTCGATGCCTTGCTTGCTGCCATGCGAGAGGCAAGCAACGGGATTCCGTTGTTGCCCGGTGGACTCAAGCCGCCGCTCCCAGACAATGACGCGACGAAAACGCTTCTGGATGAACAGGTCGGTGACGCAGGTAATTTCACCGAGGCCTATGTTCAAGAGTTCAAGCAGACCATCAATAAGAATCTGACTCAGCCGATCGCCTGTGTCAGGCTGCTGTGGGCATCCGAACATCACCATCTTGGGCGGGCACTTGCGGCCGTGTCTCTGCTCGGCGAATTGTACAAGCTCTGTACACAACAGAACCTAGGGAAGGGGCACCGGATTCTTGTTCAAGCGCATGGACAAGCCGGACTGGTCCTGGCGCTGGTGTCGAATTTGCTTTGCCCGAGCCCCATCACCGGGCGACCCAAGCTGCTCAGCATTCTGAGCGACTATGCAGAGCAGACAAACCAGCCAGAGGTCGCTGCTACTGTGAGGCAAATCGAATCTCTGTTCGCGACGGCATCACTCCTGAACGGAGTCGCGCTCGACAGCGTGACCTTTGGCATGCCGGTTCGGTATGGATGGGACCCTTCCGGCATGGGGAAGCTGTTGCACATTGTGAATCACCGGAACTTGCGGACAGATGGGAAGAGCTGGTTAGCAAAGATGGAGCTACCTCAAATTACGATGGAGATGCCAGTTGCCTGGGGTGGAGACTACATTCAGGAATTAGCGGTTGCAGGTAGCGATGCCATCCCAGCGACGGAATCAGGGAAAGCGGCAAATAAACGAGTCTGGGAGATGGTCGAGCCGTATGATGGATTCGAGCGGTGGCTAGAATGTGCCAGACGAGCTGTTCGCTTTCCTAGCGAAGGGCGCTGTCTCCTCGTCGATTACAAGGACAGTATGGGCTCGACGAACCCACGCGACCACTACTATGGCCACGCGGTGTACACGCGCCGTCACGCCCTGCTCTTCAATACGGCACAGATCGTTCGTGCCTTCTGCGAAGGCTAGGAGTCCCCTGCGGGGCTGGAAGCCACCACAGGCTCGCTGCCGCTATCGGCAGAGATATCCTGTGGGTCCGGATTAAAAGCGGCCGGTAGTACCTCTTCAATCCGTTCCGCCAGGATGAAGGTCAGTTCGTCGCGCACTTCCTGCGGAATTTCTTTGAGATCTTTCTCATTGGCCTTCGGCAGAATGATGCGCTTGATCCCCGCACGGTGTGCCGCCAGCACTTTTTCTTTGATTCCGCCCACCGGCAAGACAAGCCCACTCAAGCTGATTTCCCCTGTCATGGCTGTGTCGATTCGTACGGCTTTCCCCTCGTAGGCGGAAGCTAGGGCAGTCGCCATTGTGATGCCTGCCGATGGACCGTCCTTTGGAATGGCGCCGGAAGGCACATGGATGTGGAGCCCGTTTCGTTTGAAACGGGAGATGTCCAACCCCATGCTCTCCGCATGTGACCACAGATAGCTTCTGGCGGCTCGCGCAGACTCCTGCATGACGTCGCCCAACTGGCCAGTCAGGATCAACTCGTGGCTGCCAGGGAGCAAGGTGGTTTCAATATAGAGCACATCGCCACCGGCTGGTGTCCAGGCGAGGCCAGTGGCGACGCCTGGAGGCAGACTCTTCCGAGCCTCTTCCGGCATGAACCGTTCGGAGCCCAGCCACTCACCGAGGATATCCGTCTGAATATCGACGGGCCGCCGCTCCTGGCCTTCCGGAAGATCAGCGAATGTGAGAGCCACTTTTCTCGTCAACCGTCCCAGCATCTGCTCGAGTTGGCGCACGCCGGCTTCCCGCGTGTACCGAGCAATGACAAGATTCAGCACCTCATCCGTCAACAGGGCTTGGGTGTTCTCAATCCCTGCTTCCTTGAGTCGTCGTGGCCAGAGATAGCGTCGGGCGATTTCAGCTTTCTCTCGCTCGCTATAGCCTTGAAGTCGAATCACTTCCATCCGATCCAACAGGGGTTGGCTGATGGTATCGAGGGTATTGGCTGTGGTGACAAAGAAGACCTTGGACAAATCGAACGGGAGGTCCAAATAATGATCACGGAAGGTGTGATTCTGTGCCGGATCCAGAATTTCTAACAGGGCCGAAGCCGGATCGCCTCGAAAATCACGCCCCATCTTGTCCACTTCATCGAGCATCAAGACCGGATTGTTGACTCCCGCCCGGCGGATGGCCTGGATGATACGGCCTGGTAGCGAGCCGACGTAGGTGCGGCGATGGCCGCGCAGCTCAGCTTCGTCATGGACGCCACCTAAGCTGAATCGCTCGAAGGTCCGGCCCATCGCCCGTGCGATCGACTGGCCCAAGCTTGTTTTGCCAACGCCGGGAGGGCCAACGAGGCAGAGAATCGGGGCTTTGGCCGTTGGATTGAGCTTCAAGACTGCCAAGTGTTCGACGATCCGTTCTTTCACCTCCTTGATCCCGTAATGATCTTCTTCCAATACCTGACGAACCGTTGACAGGTCGAGATGTTCTGCGGAGGCCTTCTTCCAGGGGAGTTCGAGGACCAACTCAAGGTAGGTCCGAAGCACCTGATGGTCGGGTGACGTCGGCAGCACCTTGCCCAATTTGGTGGCCTCGCGCTCGACTTCTTTGCGAACATCCTCGGGTAAGTCGGCTTCGGCAATTTGCTTCTTCAACCGGGCGACCTCGTTCTCTTCGTTCTCGCCTTCTCCCAGCTCTTGCTGGATGGCTTTCAGTTGTTCGCGCAAGATGTACTCGCGTTGACTCTTGCCGATTTTTGTCTGTGCATCCTGGGTGATCTTTTCTCGCAACTGGAGTATTTGAATCTCCTTAGACAGCGCGCTGTAGAGGCTGCGCAGAAGGTCCAACGTCGAAGAACTTTCGAGCAAGCGCTGTTCTTCCACCGAACTGAGATTGACGAGTGAGGCAATGCGATAGGCTAGTGCGACAGAATCGTCTTCATTGCTCAGTATCGCACCGACTTCTTGGATGCCTGGAGCGTGGATCAACCGAGGCAAGTCGGACACCAGTTCTTGAATGGCCCGGTGAAGGGCTTTGACTTCCGCTCCATCGTCCGTAGGACGTCCAAGAGAGCGGACGCGCACTGTGGAGTAGGGGGTGGACTGTTCTTCTTTCAGGAGGACAACGCGATCCAGACCTTGAACCAGCGCGTGGATGGCGCCTTCTGAGGACTGACCGATCTGCTTGATGATCGCCTTGGTGCCGATAGAATACAGATCAGACAGACCTGGTTCTTCGGTCTGAGGATCCCGCTGTGCGACCACGACAATCGTCTTCTCTTCCGTCTTCATCGCGGCGTTGACCGCAGCCACAGAACGTTCACGCCCAACTGTCAGAGGTATCATCACGCCTGGAAATAACACCGTTCGTTTAACGGGAAGTATCGGCAACGTCGACAATATAGTATTTTCCATAGGTGACCATCCTTGAAGAAGATTCACGTTAGTATAACAGCCTGATAGGTTCCCGCGCCCGGAAGTCAAGGGGGAGGGACCCAGAGTGAGTGGCAACTCACGAATGTGAGGGAAAATGGCACAATGAATCAGGCCTGGCTTGGCCTCGTAAGGCGTCGCCTCGCTCCGCCTTGGACGATCACGAACTCATACAGCCGGCACTCCAATGCCCCGTTGAAGAGGGGAATGCGTTTGGATGGTGTCAGCCCAATCAGCTTCGACAGTCGGGCATCACCAGTCAACACATAGGCGCGCCATCCGGTAAAGCGCTGCTTTAGCCAATTGCCCAGCTTGGGGTAAAAGGACTCCAGTTCATCCGGTCGGCTGAGACGGACTCCATAAGGTGGATTGATGATCATCACACCTGTGTCTGCTGGCGCTTCCAGATCTAAAATATCGCTTTGCTTCAACCGGACGTCACCCGTTACCCCAGCGCCTTGAAACATCCGCTGCGCAACCTTCACCATCGCCGGATCCCGGTCAGACGCATAGATAGCAGCGGAAGTCTGAGACTCTTGTGTGGCTCGTGCTGCATCGCGCAGTTGGTCCCATCGCTGTACGTCGTGAAGGAGTAATCGTTCAAAGCCAAAGTGGCGTGAGATGCCCGGCGCGATCTGGCGAGCCATGAGGGCAGCTTCGAGAGGGATTGTTCCGCTCCCACACATGGGATCGAGCAGCACATCGTTTGCAGTCCAACCGGCGAGCCGCAGAATTCCCGCCGCCAGGTTTTCTCTGAGTGGCGCTTCGACCGATCCTATCCGATGTCCGCGCTTGAACAAGGGTTCGCCGGATGTATCCACATAAAACGTGACGGTGTTCTGGTCCAGAAAGGCGTCGAGCTTGATATCCGGCCGTTCCGTATCGACGTTGGGGCGCCCCTGTTTGGCCTTGGCAAACTTATCGCAGACGGCATCTTTGATACGGAGAGTCAGGAAGTCCAGGCTGGGGAGGGGACATCGACGGGCGCTCACCTTCACCTTGATCGTCTGAGCCGGCGTGAACCAGTCAGGCCAGGCAAGCGTATAGGCGGCGTGGTAGACATCGCGTTCTGTTTTGTAGGGATTCTGGCCCACTTCCCACAGGACACGGCTGGCGATGTGCGTGTTGAGATTGACCCTGTACATGGTCGACCAGGACGCGTTGAAACCAACGCCCCCTTCCGTCTTGGTCGTTGTGGGCACGCCAAGGCGATGGAGCTCTCCCTCGAGCACGCCTTCAAGCCCGCGAGGACAAGGTGCAAAGAAGCGATGTTTTGTGCTATCCATTTTGCTTGCCGGGGATTGCTGATTCAGAGGCCACCTGATGAATTATTGCAGCGCCTGCGGAAAGCCGGTCATTCAAAAAGTTCCGCCAGGCGATAACCTGCCTCGGTTTGTGTGCGACACCTGTCAGGCTATTCATTACCATAATCCGAAGATCGTCGCGGGCTGTATTCCTGAATGGGAAGATCACATCCTCCTCTGCCGTCGGGCCATTGAACCTCGACTTGGGCTCTGGACCTATCCAGCCGGTTTTATGGAGCTCGGTGAGGGCACCGAACAGGCGGCGATGCGGGAGACGCTTGAGGAGGCGCAGGCGAAAGTGACCATTACGCAGCTCCATTCCGTATTGAGCCTGCCTCGTATTGGACAGGTCTATATGACTTTCATCGGTCGTCTTCAGACCAAGCAGTTCAGTGCAGGATTTGAAAGTTTGGACGTGAGGCTCTTTCCCCGCCATGCAATCCCGTGGGAGGAAATCGCCTTCCCAGTGGTGGAAGCGGCCTTGCGTCACTACGTTGAGGATGTGGCACGGGGAACGTTTCAGTTGCATGTCGCAGACGTTCTTGGGACTATCAACTGACCGAGGTTTTTCAGGAGCGAAGCGCACTCTGGGGCACGATCGCGTGGATATTGACGAGCTGTTCCGTGCGGTCGATCGCATAGAAAATCCGCCATTCCCCTACGGCATACTTGCAGAGTCCAGGAAGGTCGTCCGCGATGGATTCATGGCGCAGGTTGTCGACATTGGAAGCCAGCCACTTGGACTTGTCGAGGAGCCGTTGGGCCATGGGCTGGTCAATCGCGGCGAGATCTTGCACTGTGCTGGGTTGAAAGGTGAGGCGGTACCAGGGCATGAGGTTTTACCACCGAAGGCCGATTCGCTCGGCTATGTCTTCTCCGGAGAGCCGGTCACTACTCACTAATGACTGCTTGAGTCGGGCTCTGAGTGAATCACCGAGTTGGAGGCCAAGGTCGGGATCTCCGATCAACTCGCGAATCCGATCGTCCACGAGGCCCTGGACCAATTCTTTCAATTGTTCCATCGACAACGACGAGAGTTCCATGGAACGAGAATACGGGTCAGGATGGACGGAATGCAACAGGTCCGGTAGCAAGACGGCGGCATGCTTGGACTCGATCGAAGGCTGTGTGTGTTGAACATGGGTGGAATGCCAATTTCCGCTGGCCAGCCTGCCGGATACGCCGGCGTTCCAGCTGAGGGGGACCCTGTTTGCTTTTAGAAAAGGACGATTGAGCTCGTTAAACTTGGGGAATAGTCTGTGCTGACAGCTGAGCGATTTGCTTCACGTCTTCGGCAGCTCGCCTTTTGGAACGATGAGAGCCTGTCCTACTGTTACGGAGAGCTGTTCGACTACCCGCTTGAGTCGTTCTTGTTCAGCGGGTGCTACGGTTAAGAATTCAACACCGATGCCCTGTGATCCGGACCAACGGACGGTCCCCTTGCTAATGTGGATGGGGGTGGGTTCGCCGGGCAGTTCAATGAGTAATTCCACCTGCATGCCGGTAAAGGGCTGGACGACGCTTTCTAACCGGCAGCCCTTCAGTGAGAGATCCTTCACGGACGCATTGTATCGAAGTTTGTCTCTCTGCACCAACGTGCTGGGGATTGCTACCGGAAACCGTGTGAATTTACGGGTGACCATCGTGCGTCCTTATGTCGCGTGGCAGATTTCTTTGCCTGCCTCTCAAGCATGAGACGTTACTCTTTGCCTGTCGAGCCGATCGGCGTCGTAGCTAGTTGTAGCTAATGGGGTACTAGGTAGCAGGCTATGTGTCCGTGGGCAACTTGTCAACGAAAAGACTGATCTGGGCAGAAGGTGATTGCGTTCAAAACGAACGAGGTGTCGATGGATTCGCCTGTGAGGGAACGTTACCAGCGATAGCCCCAATATCCGTACTGTCGAGGACCCCAAAAGGGGCGGTCAAAGGGTGACACATACATCCCAGAACTTCCAAAATGAAGTCCAAGCCCCAACCCGAGGGGATAGCCATAGGAGTAAAGGTAGGAATACGGGATTGGGACAATGCTCGTGGTGGGCCGTTCTACAAGCTGTCGTTGTAAATCCGCCGTCGCGGTTGATTGTCGATTGAGCTGGCTTTTGAGTTCACTGACTGCCCCCTCTTGGGCCTGGAGTTTTCCTTCAAGCTCAGCGATTTTTTTCTGCTGTGCTTCCATGAAGGCGTTCACGCAACGGGTCTGCGCGTCGCCTGTGTAGTTAGAACACTCCCACGGTATTTGGAGAGTTTCAGCGAGGGTCGGGAAGGGGAAGAGGATGCAGACGACAGTCCCAGCCAACACCAAGGCTCGTGACCACCGATCTCGGAAGGTTTTCCGCTTCATGTTCCCCTTCAATGCGGCTATTTATAGAGTACCATGCGATTTGTTCCTTGACCAGATGGTCCGAGGGCATTTGAATACACGTTTTCTAGATCCAGCGGTGTATATGGGCGCATTTGATTTTGAAGGAAGGGGACTCCTACAATGGCTCGATTGGGAGACCGTGGCTATAGGACTTGATGCATGCCTGTGAGACGTCCCTCCAACAAGAAAAAACTTGGCAAGTCCGTTCTACCCGAGCGTTCTGCTAAGCGTCGATTTCAACTGAGGCTTCTGAAGTGGTATGGGGAACATGGCCGGGATTTACCCTGGCGGAAAACCTCAGACCCGTATCATATCCTCGTCTCAGAGGTGATGCTTCAGCAGACTCAAGTTGATCGGGTGATTCCTAAGTACCACGAGTTTTTGAAACGTTATCCGAGTTTCGAAGACTTGGCAGAGGCTCCGGTCGCCGATGTCAAGAAGACCTGGTATCCACTTGGGTACAACATTCGCCCGGAACGGCTGCACGGGATCGCGTGCGAAACGGTGCAACGGTACGGGGGAAAACTCCCCAACGATGCTGAGGAGTTGCTCTCGTTCAAAGGGATCGGGCGGTATACTGCCGGGGCCATTCGCTCCTTTGCGTTCAATGAAGATGCGCCCATTCTGGACACGAACGTGATCCGTGTCTTGCACAGGGTGTTTGTCGCTGAAGGTGATCCTAAGGCACAGAAGACGATGCTATGGGAATTGTCGGAAACCTTGATCCCGCGTGGGAAAGGGTATGACTTTAATCAGGCGATTATGGACTTTGGAGCGACGGTATGCACGGCTCGTGATCCCTATTGTCTCCTGTGTCCGATGAAGTCGTTCTGTAAGACATATCCGTTCAGTCCGGCGACTCGTGAACGGTAGTAGGTTGATCATGCAAGTCATTGAAGTGGCGGCAGGGCTGATCCACCGTGACGGTCGCTATTTGATCGCCCGTCGAAAACCTGGTGTCCACTTGGCGGGTTTCTGGGAGTTTCCTGGGGGAAAACGGGAAATGGGCGAATCGCTTACGGAGTGTTTGCAACGAGAGCTGTTTGAAGAGCTGAGTGTTCGTATCGACCAACCTATTCCGTATCGGGTCATTCGGCACGACTATCTGGATCAAATCATCGAGTTGCATTTTTTCCTATGTGCCATTGAACAGGGGGAACCCGTGCCTATCGGTTGTGAAGAAATCCGCTGGGTCTATCCTGAAGATCTCACGCAGTTTACCTTCCCGCCGGCAGACTACGCGGTGATCGACGCCTTGCGGCGTGATGCGTTCGGAGTTTCACCATGAAGGTGGTGCTTGATATCGAAACCATCCAAGCTCCTCGTGAAGAATGGGCACGTTTGGCGGGGAAGACGCCGATGAGCAGTGAATCCCCCCAAGCGGATGAGGGGTATGACCTCTTTGCCGCAGGTGCGGCAGAAGAACGCCGGCACGCAGAGGATGAGCTGTATGCCAAGTCGGCGTTTGATGGGACGTTCAGCCGCATAGTCTGTATCGGCTTGCTGGAGTTTTCCGATCAGATGGAAGCGCGCAGCGCTGTCGCTTGGTTCGGGGCGAACGAACGCGAGCTGCTCAGCCAATTCTGGGCGAGACTAGCCAAAGACCGTCCTACCTTATTCATCACACACAATGGACTTGGCTTTGATCTGCCCTTCATCAAAAAGCGGTCGATCATCAATCAAGTGAAACCCAGCCTCGATATCAACCTTGCGAAATTCCGTGCTGAACCGGTCTATGACACCATGGCCATCTGGAGTAATTGGGATACGAGGGGGTGGGTCAAGCTCGACGTCCTGGCTAGAGTATTACAGGTCGAAACGAAGTCGGGTAGTGGGGAACAAGTTGCCGAAATGTGGGAGAAAAGGCAGGGTCGTGAGCTTGCGCAGTACTGTCTGCAAGATACCTATGTGACGTATGCCTGTTACTGCCGCATGAACTTTCGTCAGCCCCTGTCCAGAGAGGTTGTTCTGCTGCAGCCTGAGCTCTGCGACGTCGATTAGATCGATCAGTTGATCACCGAGTTTGATACGCTTCCGCCGATTTCTTTTTTAGGGCTGAGCGGGCGGCTGTCTTGCTGGTCTTCATGGCTTTCACTTCTTCCGCTCGTTGACGGAGTTCTTGTTTCATCCACATTACTTCCTTCTTCAGCATTGCAATCTCGGAATCTTTGCGTTTATTAGCTTCTCGCGCTTCACGGACCTCATCCAGCTTTTTGTTGAGTAGTTCATCGGTACTTAATTGAGGAGTTCCTGCATCGGCCCGGCGCTGAGCCGGAAACTCTTGGGGGTCTAGTAAGGCGGAGGCTTCCTGCGGCGCTGCTGCTTCGGTGACCGATGGGTCTAGTGTCGGCGCAGCGGCTGGTACCAGCGGAGCAGCCTGTGCTGCAGAAGCTGTGAGAGACTTTGGTGACCCTGTTGCGTGAGTCGAACCAGGCATCGCTGCTTTGGCGAGCGGCTGGTAGTCGATGATCATCGTCATCGCGTCACTTCCCAGAGCGACAAAGGAAGGAGCTTTTTCAAGATGCGCCGCAGAACGAGGAGTGAATCCCGAGGCCTTTCGGTTTTGAGATGGAGCGATTGTCAAATGGATTGATCCTTTATGCACATAGAGGGTGCCCGCTGTGGGTTCAGCGCCTGACCCTGCCGATGGAGACACCTTGAAACCGACAATCTGCTCCGGTTTCGCTTGCGATAAGCTTTGGGCTAGCAGGGGAGCAAGAAACTCGGCGTCTTCATCGCTGAACACTCTCATCGGCTTGCTGCCACTGGCGGGCATGTTTCCTGACACTTTCTGAACATCGTCGGTCACAACGCCTTTGACTATTTTTAGCATGGTCATCTGGTCGATGGTGGCAGGATGGTTAGCTGAAAATGACCAATCGGCGATCTCCTTGAGATAGACGGATCCTTTAGTATTTTTGTGAAGCTTTGCCTCTCCGGAAAGCATGGAGCATCCGGGCACGATCAGGCTGAGGGACATCAAGACGCCGATATAGTGGGAACTGCGGACATTGAAAGGGATATGCATAGGGGGTCTCCTCATCTGTGGTCTTGTGGCCGAGGAGGCCGGTTGGCCTCTATAGCAAAAGCTTCGAGTTTGATCATGGTTCTTATACCGAACTACCATACGCCTAGACCCATGAGTACGATGCCGATTACCAGCCATCCGATTACCCCAACCGAAATGATTGTTTCGAGTGTGACACGGGATTCAGATGGGTTGGGATTCGGTGTTGAATCGGAGTCGGCGGACTTCATAGCGAGAGGCAAAGGCTCTGGTTGTTGAACAGGTGGACGCCGAAATTTGAGCAAGGTCCATGCCTTCTCATTTTTGAAGTGGCAGGTTGTATCGTTGGTTAAGGGAAGAGGGAGAGGTCCTTACTAGAGCTCAGCATTCGAAGGTTAAGAATGGTGACTGCACTCTAGAAGAGAGACTTAAGACGGTGCCTTTATAATCATAAGGTTAGCGGAGAAAGATTGATCAAGTGGAGGAAGAAGCTTTGGACGATTGGGGGTGGGCTTGGTCATCAATGAGGTTACATGGGAGCGAATACAGGGAAAGAATGATCGACGAAATAGTCTGAATGTGGCCGAGCGAGCCGGTCAAATAATGTTCCTTTCTGCCATGAGGTGTGCAGAATTGTTCCAAAGGGTGGGATTGTCAATGCCTCCAATACGAACTGCTTATAAGACTGGGATCTCACTTCCCATAGAGAGTCGCAGCCGAGGCATCAAAGATCTGTTTCGTAATCAGAGTGCCTGGCCGAAAATCACCAGTGCCTTTCTCCCATACAACAGTGATGTTACCATCAGTTTTCCCCATTGCCTGGGTTGACGAGCGGGTTGCATCTCTCTCAACTAACACCTGCATTGTCTTGCCGATATACCGTCGGTTGCGTTCTAGGGTGATGCGGCGCTGAGTCTCCAGGAGTTGAGCGACGCGCATGCCTTTGACTCGATCCGGAACATCATCCGCATATTTTCTTGCCGCAATCGTATGCTTCCGTTCCGAGTACTTGAAGATATAGGCTGAGTCGAGCTGCGTCTGTTCTATTATGCGATGGGTCGTTTGGAAATCTTCCTCCGACTCCGAGCAGAAACCACAGATGATATCCGTCGTCAAAACGATGTCGGGGATACGGCTTCGAATTCGATCAACCAATGCCAGATACGCGGCTCCCGTATAGGTCCGACCCATCAGTTCAAGTATGCGATCACTCCCTGCCTGAAGCGGGAGATGAATGTGCTTGCAGATTTTGGGGTGCGTGGCAATGGCGTCGATGAGCGCGGGGGGAAAGTCTTTCGGATGTGGCGAGGTAAACCGTACTCGATCGATGCCAGGTGTGTCTGCCACGGCAGCGATGAGCTTGGCAAAGTCCCATCCTTCATGGCAGTAAGAATTGACGTTCTGTCCGAGCAGCGTGATTTGCTTAAAACCACGGGTGGACGCGTCGCGAGCTTCGAGAAGAATGGATTCTGGATCGCGCGATCGTTCACGCCCTCTGGTGTATGGGACGACACAAAACGAACAAAAATTATCGCAGCCACGCATCACGGTGATCCAGGCGTTCACACCGTTATTCCGGTCCGGCATGATGTTTTCGTAGGTTTCATATTCCGACAGATCGAGCGCGAACGCTTTCTGCCGGAGCCCCTGTTCTTGTGCGTCCAGCGCGTTGGTGAGCAACCGAGGCAACTGTCGGTACGAGTCCGGGCCGGCCAGGACGTCAATGAGCGGTTCTTTCTCAGCCAGCTCGCTCTTGAGATTCTGAGCCATGCACCCAAGCACACCGACGACGAGCGGGCGTTGCTTTTTTACGGCTCTGAGCTCGGAAAGATGGAGATAGATCTTTTTGTGAGCATTCTCTCTGATTGCGCAGGTGTTGACTAAGACCACATCGGCGCGTTCGCGGTCTTCCGTGAAACCAAACCCCTCTTGCTTCAATAGGGACCGGACCAGCTCACTATCCGATTCGTTCATTTGGCAACCGAAGGTTTCGATGTGAACTTGGGGAAGGGTCTTGACCATCATAGGAGCACCAGGGAAGCATTCGTCGTCGCTGGAGGCGCTACGAGATCGCCGAATACGCAACGGCCGGCTGCGGCAGAAATCGTGACTGGCTTGATGTGGTTCTCCAGGTTATCGGAATCCGTGACGGCGACTTTTGTGAAGTTCGGCGTCGTGCCGAAGCGATAGGAGCCTTGTGTGCCGGACTCAAACAGGACCGGGACGGTTTTCCCGATTTGTGCGTTGTGAAAGACCAGTCGTTTGGCGCGATCGAGATCCAGCAGAAGATTCGTGCGTTTCTTGATCGATATGGATGAGACCCGCTGCTTGATGCGCAGTGCCGCGGTCCCCGGCCGCGAGGAATAGGGAAAGACGTGCAGATAGGAGAAGGGGAGGTCTGAGGCAACGGCCACTGTATTTTGGAATGCGGCGTCAGTCTCGCCAGGGAATCCGACCATGAGATCAGTTCCGATCCCGAGGTCGGGAATCTTCCTGAGCGCGGTGTCGATCAGCTTGCGGTACGCGTTGACCGTATGGCGCCGGTTCATGGTCTGTAGGATCTGATCGTCCCCGCTCTGCAGAGGAATGTGGAGATAGGGACAGAGCTTCGTGGATGAGGCCATAAGATCAAGCAGTTCCTCGCTGACCGTGGTCGGCTCAATCGATGAGATCCGGATGCGCTCGAGTCCGTCAACCCGATTGAGCCGACCAAGGAGTGCAACAAAGTCGGTACTGCCGTGAGCATATTGTCCGATGTTCACGCCGGTCAGGACGATCTCCCGATAGCCTCGTGCCACTAAACTCTCGGCTTCGCGCAGAATGTCGTCGAATGATCGGCTGCGTTCGTGTCCTCTGGCGAACGGGATGATGCAAAAGCTGCACATGGCGCTACAGCCGTCCTGAATCTTAAGCAGCGCCCTGGTGGAGTCCGGTTCCGCAAAGTAGGGCAGATCAAAGTCCCCACGCGCCATCGTCTTTGTATAGTGAATATCCGGGGTCGATCGTTTGCGAAGCTCGTGAATGGCTGGGAGATAGGCTGGCAGGTCGAGCTTGAATTGGTGACCGACGATGAGATCGATGCCGGCCTGACGCTTGAGCTGTTCCATGCCCGTTTGGGCGTAGCAGCCTGTCACGGCGATGAAGGCATGGGGAGAGTGTTTCAGCGTTTTTCGGATCAAGTATCGCGATGTCCGTTCGGCGTCCTCCGTCACAGAACAGGTATTGAGCACGAGGACATCGGTTGGTTGACCGAACTCGACGAGCTCAAACCCCTTCCGCCTGAGCCCTTCCCCAAGGATCGAGGTTTCGGCTTGATTCAGTCGGCAGCCGAGCGTATGAAGAGATGCACGGGTTGTCACCATAGGATGGCATTATAGGGAGAGTAGGTCTGTTCCAGCAAGGTCGCTTCTTGCGACCGGGGATCTCAAGGATTGTGAGCCAATTGTCGGAACGACCCATGATCGGGTTGCGTCCGAGTCGCCGAGGAGAGCCTGAGGATCGTGCATCTGAGCCCGCTCATCGTTTTTGTGTTGGCAGGATTGTTCTGGAGCCATCCTGTGACGGGATGGAGCACGGATTCACTTCCCACTGAGCCAGATCTTGCGACCCGTGTCGATGAGCTGTATGACCATGAGGCCCGTCTCTTCATCATGCTGTATTCGCTTCGCGGAAACGGCCAAATCGATTATGTCACGGCTCGTCTGGTGCAGGAGTATTCGCGCAGCACCTACGGGAATCCTACCTATCAGACCGAGGCCCAACCACTCTTCTATTGGTGGAACCACACCATGTGGAATGACCCTGAACAGGATGGGGTCAATGGCAACGAAAAAATCTACCAGGAAAACGCCGAATTCGATATCTCGCGCTACAAACCCTGTGTGTTCAACGGACAGCCCTGTTAGCCTCAGTGCTAGCCAGTGAGATGATTCCCGCCTTTTTTGTGATTCTGCTGAGAGGCGGCGCGAGGCGGTGGTATTCTGCATGGCACTCGAAACAAGTTGCCCTGCTGATGGTATGTCCAGCTGATTCAGCTCATATTTGTGCGAGTCAGTTTCCATGAAACGAGGCTCCTTCGACTTATCAAGCCTTATGAATCGCCGCATCCTCGTGATGCTGCCATTGGGCTTTGCCTCCGGTCTCCCGCTCGCCCTCACCTCGGGGACCTTACAGGCCTGGCTTACGGTGGAAGGAGTCGACCTCAAGACCATCGGTATTTTCACGATGGTCGGCCTGCCGTATACGCTCAAGTTTCTGTGGGCTCCAGTGATGGATCGCGTGATACCTCCTTGGTTCGGGCGGCGTCGCGGCTGGATGGTGCTGACGCAACTCTGTGTGGCAATCGGACTTGGGCTGATGGCCCTCACCAATCCAAAGATTCACCCAGGATGGATGGCGGCCTATGCTGTGCTTGTGGCGTTCCTGGCCGCTTCTTTGGATATTGTCTTCGACGCCTATCGCACAGACACGCTCCAATCGCATGAGCGCGGTTTGGGTGCTGCAGTATGGGTGAACGGCTATCGAATCGCACTATTAGCTTCTGGGGCTGGCGCGCTCGTACTGGCCGATTATGTCGGGTGGCCAATGACGTATCTGGCCATGGCAGTCGTCATGGTAGCCGGAGTCGGTATCGTCTTGCTCAGTCCCAACCCTACGTTCGTTGCCAACGCTCCAAAGAGTATGAAGGAAGCCGTCGGCGCACCGCTGGCCGAGTTCTTTGGACGGCCCCATGCGTTAGGGCTCTTAGCCGTCATTGTTCTCTACAAGCTTGGAGACGCCTTTGCCTCTGCGCTTCAGACCGCTTTTCTAATCGGAGGGCTTAGTTTTTCTGCGACGGACGTCGGTGCGGTGAAAGGATTAGGGGTCTTTGCCACATTGCTGGGCGCTTTCATCGGCGGACTTATGATGGCCAAGTCGGGACTTGTACGGTCGCTGTTGATCTTCGGAGTCTTGCAGGCGGTCTCAAATCTTGGATTCGTCGTATTAGCATTGGCAGGCAAGAATTCGATGGTCCTAACGGCGGCAGTCGTGATCGAAAATGTGACGGGTGGAATGGGCACTGCTGCTTTTGTCGCGTTGGTGATGTCGCTCTGTGATCCTCGGTATACCGCGACTCAGTTCGCGCTGCTGTCTTCGTTAGAGGCGTTGGGGAGGGTATTTGCCGGCCGCCCATCGGCGGATCTTGTCAGCCTGGTTGGATGGACTCAGTTTTTTGTCTTGACCGTGGTAGTCGCGCTCCCAGGTCTGTGGGCTGTTTGGCGGATCCGACGTTCCATCGAGCCAGAGCAGAAAGCCGCCGAGCATATTTCCGTTACGGAACCTGCAGCTTCGTCGATCTCCAAGTGACTATGAGGACAATCGTCGTTGAAGGAAGAGGACGAAGAGCATGAGGGTGGGCAGCGGAGCAAGGATGAACGGCACTAGCCAGAGCCAGACGTTCTTCCCGCGGACGCGCGCTTGGTCGATCATCCAGACGAAGAGCCAGACGAGTAGACAAGCATAGTTCAAGATAATCCACTGGGTGGTGTGTGTTTTGAGGATACTGGTGCTTTCCGACGGGCCTTGGAGGAGGAAGATTCCTAACAACAGCAGGAATATGCTTAACAGGACTCCAACAAGTTTTTTACTCCAGACGAACATGGTCTCCTCCAGACTTGTATAGACCTTGTGAAGAAAATTCTGGCTAAGCTAATTGGCGGACGGTTGTTTGTCAAATGAGGCGATTCGATAGCCATCAAACAATGTCGAGGGGAGACGATCCTATCAGAACCTCATGAGCCTCCTTCGTTTGAGCATAGTAGTCGTTGTACTGACCGGAGCGATCGGTCTGGCTCTATCAAACCCGACCATGGACGACTATTTACGCTTCGTTGAACAGGAATTGAGCAAAGCGATAGACCGAATGGACCAGGGGACACCGACTCGAGAGCAACAATTTATTCGGCGGGTGTTTCAGTCGCAAAGCAGGAAGCTTCTCGAATCAGTCGTGAGGCCGAATACAGCACGACAGAATTGGGGAATTCTGAGCCGGTATGAAACGCAGGTGGCGGACACGAAAGTCATCGTTCTCGGTCTCGGGGGTTGGTTCATTCCTATTCAGGGTGTCGAAGAAGCAACGCTGAAGATTGGGCGAATGGCCTTCTAAAAAGAAAAAATGGCCAGGGTAATCTGACGGGGCCGTATTCTACCGGTTATTTCTGTGGATAACCCCGCTGATAAGCGACTAGAATTGGCCAGGATATTCGCATTTCGACTATTCACAGCTTTCCCTCTCATTTCCCAAAGATCCACAATACTTGGTGTTGACAAAAATTCATGATAGCTATATGTAGCTGTCCAGTGAAACTACATGAGCTTTACGCACCTTAAATATGGTCTACTCAGAGGCATGGGTTATATTCTTTTCCCCTCGGCAGGAGGTCTACCGTGAAAATTGATCGAAGATTTACCAGTCGCAGGCAGAATCCCTACGAGGGGATCACATTTGTGAAGCGTTCGTCGGAGATTCGCAATCCCGACGGATCCACTGTCTTCAAGCTCGAAAATATCGATGTTCCTGAGGCATGGTCGCAGCTGGCCATCGATATATTGGCCCAGAAGTACTTTCGGAAGGCCGGAGTTCCGCAGCGCGATCAGAATGGGCAGCCTGCCATCGGTCCGGATGGCAAGTCGGTGTTGGGTGGCGAGCGAGATGCCCGTCAAGTCTTCGAACGCATGGCTGGATGCTGGACCCATTGGGGCAAGTCCTATGGGTATTTCAAGACGCCGGACGATGCTGAGTCGTTTCACGATGAAATGTGCTACATGCTGGCGCATCAAATGGCAGCGCCCAATTCTCCCCAATGGTTCAATACCGGCCTTCATTATGCCTATGGGTTATCGGGACCGGCACAAGGGCATTATTACGTTGATCCCAAGACTCACGAAGTAGTGAAAGCCACCAACGCGTTCGAACATCCTCAACCGCATGCCTGTTTCATTCAATCAATCGAGGACGATCTCGTGAATGAAAACGGCATCATGGATCTCTGGGTTCGGGAAGCGCGGTTGTTTAAGTATGGGTCCGGGACCGGGACCAATTTTTCGAAACTACGTGGGGATGGCGAAGGGCTTTCTGGCGGCGGGAAGTCTTCAGGCCTTATGTCATTTCTGAAGATCGGGGATCGAGCTGCCGGAGCGATCAAATCCGGAGGGACGACGCGCCGTGCCGCCAAGATGGTTTGTTTGGACCTCGACCATCCGGATATCGAAGAATTTATCGATTGGAAAGTCATCGAAGAGCAAAAAGTCGCGGCGATGGTGACGGGGTCAAAGATTTGTGCGCAGCGCCTCAATGCGGTGCTGAAAGCTTGCCATACGGTCGATGGTGAGGGCGCTCTCAGGCTGGATCTCGACCAGAAGACCAATCCGGTCTTGCGTGAGGCCAGCAAGGCTTCACGCATTTTGTCTTCCATGAATATGACACGAATTGGGATGGGAAGGCCTACCAGACCGTCTCTGGGCAAAACTCCAACAATAGCGTCAGGATTCCCAATGAGTTTTTTGTCGCGCTCGAAACCGACGGTGACTGGCAACTCAAGCGCCGAACGAGCGGCAAGGTCTGGAAGACCGTCAAGGCACGGGAGCTGTGGGACCGGATCGCGTGGGCGGCCTGGATTTGTGCTGATCCAGGGACGCAGTACGATACCACCATCAACGAATGGCATACCTGTCCGGAGGACGGTCGCATCAATGCCTCGAATCCCTGTTCCGAGTATATGTTTTTGGATGATACGGCTTGTAATCTTGCTTCCCTGAACCTCACGAAGTTCTATGCCGCTGATGGGCAATTCGAGCTGGAACATTTTCGCCATGCCGTTCGGCTGTGGACGATCGCGTTAGAGATCAGCGTGTTGATGGCTTCCTTTCCGAGCCGCTCCATCGCTGAAAAGAGCTATCAGTTCAGGACGCTTGGGTTGGGGTATGCGAATTTGGGGACTGTGCTCATGCGCCAAGGGATTCCGTATGATTCGCCCAAGGCCCTGGCGATTAGTGGCGCCATCACGGCCATCATGACTGGGGAAGCCTACGGGACATCGGCTGAAATGGCCGCCGAATTGTCGCCCTTTCCGGGGTACGCAAACAATCGAGAGCATATGCTGCGGGTCATCCGCAATCACCGTCGAGCTGCGTACCAGGCGCCGCAGGCAGAATACGAACACCTCACAATTGCGCCGATGGGAATCCGTCCTGAGCATTGTCCGCCTGACATGCTTCTCGCCGCCAGACGCGCCTGGGACCATGCGCTTGAATTAGGGACGGCCTATGGATATCGCAATGCACAAGTGACCGTCATCGCTCCAACCGGCACGATTGGGTTGGTCATGGACTGTGATACCACGGGGATTGAACCAGACTTTGCTCTGGTGAAATTTAAGAAACTGGCCGGTGGCGGGTACTTCAAGATCATCAATCAAAGCTTGCCGATGGCGTTGGCCACTCTCGGCTATACGGACCAGCAAGCGCAGGATGTCGTTCGGTACTGTGTCGGATCTCAGACGCTCAAGGGCGCACCGTTCATCAATCATGACACGCTGCGTCAAAAGGGATTCGACGATGCGGCCCTCGAACGTTTGGAGAGCAGTTTGGGGCAAGCGTTTGAAATTCAGTTCGCCTTCAATAAGTTTACGCTCGGAGAGGCGTTCTGCGTTGAAAAGCTTGGCCTGACCGAAGCCCAGCTGAATGAAATAAGCGTCAACATGCTGAAGACGCTTGGCTTTACGCAAGAAGAGATCGCCGCAGCGAATGATTTCTGTTGCGGGACGATGACGGTGGAAGGCGCCCCGTATTTGAAGGCCGAACACCTTGCAGTGTTCGACTGTGCGAATCGATGCGGTCGAATCGGGCAACGCTCCATTGCCGTCGATGCGCATATCCGCATGATGGCCGCGGCACAGCCGTTCATCAGCGGCGCGATTAGCAAGACCATCAACATGCTGGCCGATGCCACGCTTGAAGATGTCAAGGCGGCCTATTTACTCGCCTGGAAGAGCATGGTCAAAGCAGTCGCACTCTATCGTGACGGGTCCAAACTGAGTCAGCCGTTGAGTGCTTCGACTGACAGTGGAAAGGCCGTGGAGGCCGTCACGAGCGTGATGGGGATGGCGGAGAAAATCACCGAACGGGTACTCGTTCGATATCTCGCCAAGCGCCGCCCGCTTCCGAGTCGGCGAAGTGGATACACTCAAAAGGCGATTGTCGGGGGACATAAGCTGTACCTGCGCACGGGCGAATATGAGGATGGGACGGTCGGAGAAATATTTTTGGATATGCACAAGGAAGGGGCGGCGTTCAGAAGCCTCATGAATTGTTTTGCGATCGCCATCTCTCTTGGACTTCAGCACGGTGTGCCGCTGGAAGAATTCGTTGAGGCGTTTGTCTTTACCCGATTTGAGCCGAACGGTCCCGTGAAATTGAACGATCGAATCAAAATGTCAACCTCGATCATCGATTATATCTTCCGTGAATTAGCCGTGACGTATCTCGACCGGTATGACCTGGCGCAGGTGAAGGAGGAAGACCTGCGCATGGATTCGATGAAGAAAGACGACATGGATCCCGAATGTTCAGAAGAAGAGGCGGACCTCGATGCACTGGCCAAGTCTTCCGTTCTTACGGAGCATCTTCCAATCCGCCGGAACAGTGGAAAAGGAAATGGTCATGGAAATGGACATGGCCATAGTGTTGCTCGACAAGTGGAGATCACGAGGGAAACGCTTACACTGACAGAGATCAAAAATGCCAAAGATGCTAAGGTCAAGGGCTACGAAGGCGATCCCTGTCCTGAGTGCAAGCAGTTCACCATGGTCCGAAACGGCACCTGTCTGAAGTGTGTGACGTGCGGCGCGACGAGTGGATGTTCATAAAGAGGAGTGTAAGAATGCGGAGCAGGCGGCCGTCATTGTGTTGCTGGTGTAGAAAGCGGCGGGTCCTCCGAATTTGCTCGAGTGCTCACGTATTCTTTGTGGTGCGGTTACGGGCTCGAAGACTTTGCGCGAGACCGGTATCCTCTCGTATCCTCTCGCATCACTATGGGTCGTGGTCTCCATTGCGAGCCGCTCGCTCGGCGAGGCGGAAAAAGTCCTGATGCCGGAGGTTAACTAGGAGTCTCACTATGCCGACAACAACGCAACTTGTTATCAGTGGTCAGAGTAAACCGGGTGTCCTTGCCAGAGTGACGGCAGTCCTCGGTGAAGCCGGCGTCAACATTAAGGCGTTCTCTGCTCCGGAGGTGATGGCAACAGGCAAGCTGCGGCTGCTTGTTGCGGACCTGGACAGTGCGCGCACGGCCCTTAAGGCGGCGAAGATTAAGTTCCGCGAAGAAATTGCGCTCCTCCTAAGTCTTGAAAACAAGCCCGGCGCGTTAAGGAAAGTGGCAGATACTTTGATGAAGAGCCGGATCAACATCAAGTGCGGCTATTGCACGCCTTCACGGGAAGGGAAACGGGCGATCGTCGTTCTGACAGTTTCCAATACCGACAAGGCCTTGGCTATTCTACGCAATCAGTCGCTCGACGAGTTTTAATTGATGCGGCTGGTGCCGCTCACGAAACTTGCTTCTCTACCCATGGTCGTGATCGGACTGGGCGCCGTCCTCTATCAAGGCTGCACCACCCCTCCTCGTCCTATTGATCGTTTCCCTGGGTATCCCATTGGATTTATAGAACGAGGGATGGCCTCGTGGTATGGCCCTGGCTTTCATGGGAACAAGACAGCGAATGGGGAACGGTATGACATGTACAAACTGACGGCTGCTCATCGGACACTGCCACTCGGGTCCGTGGCAGTTGTGCATTCGTTGACTTCAGGTCGACAGGTTACGGTCAGGATTAATGATCGAGGGCCGTTCGCGAGGGGACGGGTTTTGGACCTTTCGTTGGCTAGTGCCCAAGCGCTTGGGATGGTCGGCAACGGAACCGACCAGGTCGAACTTCGGGTTGTGGACTATAACTCTCGGCCCGAAGGGATGGGGGTGTTACGGGTTCAAGTCGGTGCTTTCGCGGACCTTCTGAATGCTCGGGCGCTGTTAGCACAAGTTCAACGAGATTTTGCTGATGGGCGTATCATTCAGATCGATCTCCAGGAAGGGCGTCGTTACCGAGTTCAAGTTGGTCGATTCATGACCGAGTCGGAGGCTCAGATGGCCGCGAGTCGCCTCGATCGTACATTGAACCTGCAATCGCTTGTTGTGCGAGATGATAGCTAAACACGAGAAGGACGGTAGCATCATTCTGAGGGTTCTGTTTGGAACCAATTGATTTTCAAGCGACATTCCTTTGATTGCTTGCCTGCATGTGATCCCTATGATAGATGTATTAGCTGTGAACTCTATTCTAAGCGGTCCGGTTATCTTAATCGTACGATCTTCTGAAGGGTGGACCAAGAGGTATCCTCTGGGAGATGCCCGGCTTCTCATCAGGCCAGCTGTACTGGTCCAACGTCCCTACTAGACGACTGCGATGGACATCCTCATCCTACTAGGATTGATAGGGTTATCCGCTGTTATTTCGACAGCCGAGATCGGCTTCTTTTCGGTCAACGAAACACGACTGAAAGCATTAGCGCAGAACGGAAGTAAACGGGCAGCCAAAGCCCTTCAGTTAAGGAGCGATCCCCAAAAGCTCCTCTCGACCATTCTCGTCGGTGACCGTCTCGTCAGTACTGCAACCCCCATGTTTGCCACCTTCATCACATTGAATGCCTATGGGGGTAAGAGTGCACTTGAAGAAGCGATTGCAGTCATGATTGGTATCTTGACCTTTGTGCTTCTCGTGTCAGTGGATGTCATCCCAAAGACTCTGGCGGCAAAGTTCTCCGTACCCGTGACGCTGAACATGGCTTACCCCATCTATGGGGTTCAGGTCATGTTGCGACCGCTTCTTTTTCTGATCGTTCCTCTGATCTACAGTTTGACGGGAGGGAAGGGGTTGACGCTTCCCTTGGTAACAGAGGAAGAGCTGAAAATTATGCTCGACCAGGGAGGAAAGGCCGGCGAGCTAGAGTCAGAAGAAGTCAAAATGATCAAAAACGTGTTTCAACTGAAAGATATTACCGCGGAAGATGCGATGACGCCGCGCATCTACGTGTTTTCGCTCGACGGGAACCTTCGACTCAAGGAAGCACAAGAGCTGCTCTATAATTCCAAGTACTCCAGAATTCCGCTCTATGACGGCATGCTCGATAACATCACCGGGATTCTTTACAAGACGAAGGCGCTGACCGAGTTGGCTAAAGGGAGAACCGATTTGCGCCTCCGGGATATCGCCCATCCTCCGCTCTTCGTCCCGGCCGGCAAGACGGCGGACGACTTGATGAAACAGTTTCAGCAGGAGAAGCGGCATATGGGAGTCGTCGTCAACGAATTCGGCGGTGTCATGGGACTGGTGACGCTTGAAGATCTTCTCGAGGAAGTCGTGGGTGAGATCGTCGATGAAACGGATATCACTGAAGAACTCATCAAACGCATTGGAAAGAACCAAATTCTAGTCCACGGACGGACGGAAGTTCGAAAGGTGAACGACTTCCTTAAAGTCGAGCTTGGAGATGAAGCCCTGACGATTGGAGGGCTGATCCAGGAAAATCTTGGTCGCATCCCGCAGGCAGGAGAAGAACTCCGCATCGAGAATTGTCGCCTGGTGGTTCATGAGGCGGATCCCCGCTCGATACGAAGCGTGCAAATTCTTAAGGACGAGAAAGTGCCTGTTCCGGTCGAAGCCTCGGTGTGACTAGCATTCTTTATGTTGCTCTATTAAGTCTAGGAAAGCCTCCTCGTTAAGAACAGCTACCTCTAATTTCTTCGCCTGATCAAGTTTCGAGCCAGGGTCTGTGCCGGCTACGATATAGCTGGTCTTCTTACTGACACTGGATGACACCGTTGCGCCCAACCGTTCGACCAGCGCCTTGGCCTCATCTCTCGTCAGCCTCACCAATCCACCAGTGAACACAAAGCTCTTCCCTGCGAAAGGCAGAGCAGCCGAGCTCTGAGCTGAGAGTGTGTCGATGATCGAAACGCCTAGTGTACGCAGTTCCTCGATGACCCGTCGGTTCGAACGCTCTTGGAAGTAAGAGACCAAACTCTCAGAGATTTCAGGACCAATTTCCCGGACTTCCTGAAAACGGGCGCAGTCAGCCGACATGATAGCATCAAGCGAGCCGAACTCTTTCGCAAGCACCTTGGCGATGTGCTGCCCTACTTGACGGATTCCCAGGCCCAACAAAAATCGGTCGAGCGAGACGTGTTTGCTTTGAGCGAGGGCGCCAAGGAGAAGGGTTGAGGATCGCTCCGCGAATCCCTCTAACTCAAGAAGTTGTTCAGCCCTGAGTCGATACAGGTCGGAAAGATCCTTCACAAGGCCGAGGTCGACCAATTGTGCCACTGTTTTCTTACCCAGTCCGTCGATATTGAGAGCGGTCTTCGATACGAAGTGTTCAATGGCACCTTTCAGTTGGGCCGGACAGGCGGCTTGGCCTGTGCAGTAGAAGTAGGCACCTTCTCTTGCCACGGTGGAATTGCATATTGGACAGTGAAGTGGCATATGGAAAGGGTTCGACCTGACTTCATTCAAGATAGGGATACGCTCGGTGATTGCCGGAATAACATCGCCGGCGCGCTCGACTCGAACCGTGTCGCCTACTCGGATATCCTTTCTTGCCACCTCGTCCGCATTGTGGAGGGTAGCTCGGCTGATGGTGACCCCACCCACGTCTACCGGCTTCAGGAGGGCGAGAGGGGTTAAGGCTCCCGTTCGGCCAACGGAAATTACAATGTCCTGTACTTCTGTGATCTCCTTCCGAGGAGGAAATTTGAACGCAATGGCCCAACGAGGACTTCTAGATTTCATTCCTAGTTGCGCTTGCCAATCCCTGCGATCGACTTTCACCACGACCCCATCAATTTCATAGGGGAGATTGTCGCGTTGATCCTCCGTTTCCCGGTGAAATGCCAAGACCTGGTCGATGGCTTCGCATCGTCGGCGAAGGTGAGGAACCGGAAGCCCGCACATGGCCAACATCTCCAGTTCCGCCCAGTGCGACGGGGGATGGGGGCCGGTCATTGCCGTCACTTCATAGCACGTGACGACGAGTGGCCGTGAGGCGGTAATGTGCGAATCGAGTTGTCGAAGAGAACCGGCGGCGGCGTTACGTGGGTTGGCAAAGGCATCGTCCCCCCGTTCCGTCATTCGTCGATTGAGCGCATGAAAGTCGGAAAGGCGCATGTACACTTCGCCGCGCACCACCAAATGATCCGGGTACGATCCAGTCTCCAACTGCAGGGGGAGCGAGCGAACTGTGCGGAGATTGATGGTGATATCCTCGCCCACCTGTCCGTCACCACGGGTCGAGCCGCGAACAAACGTCCCGTGGTCGTAGACTATTTCAACCGACAGGCCATCGAATTTAGGCTCGACGGTGTAGCCGATGTGGTCCGTACCTAACTCCCGTTTCATTCGTTGATCGAAGGCCAGGACCTCCTCGGAATTCATCAAGGAATCAAGGCTCAGCATGGGCCGTTCATGCTGCACCTTGCCGAGTGTGTCCAAGGGGGAGGTACCGACACGCTGAGTCGGGGAATCGGGGGTTACCAGTTCCGGGTACGTCCGTTCCAAGTTGGTCAATTCTCGGAACAACCGATCATACTCTCCATCGGAAATCTCAGGCTGGTCCTTGATGTAATAGAGGTAGTCATGATGCCGGATTTGGCCCTTGAGTTGGGCGAGTCGCTCTTGCTCGGCGGGAGTGGCTTTCGACGAGGGCAGAGAGTCGTTATGGAGTGAATCCTGTCGCATTGTTGCGCTCAACGAGATGATGCCCCAGCGATCGTTTCTAAGGTGCCATGAAAGACGACGTTTGGCATGGGAGGAGAGAGAGGCCTGAACCGTGCTGACCGTAGCATAAGGGTGCGGAAACGGTCAAACCCGATGGACCTGGTCCGCTTTGACTTTCGCATCAGTGGCCACTATTCTAAGCGTCGCTTCAGCAGGTCTGAAGTTGGCAGAGAGCCTGGGTAAAGGAGGATATATGCAGAAGGGAGAGCAGCAGATCTGTGAGCGAATCCGGAAGATTATTTCATTAGGAATACTGCTTTGTGGTGGGTGGTTAGTAAGTGGGTGTGTTGTATTAGAGGAAAAACACAACGCGGAAAAAGCGCGAAGCCTGAATTTTCAGCGCCTCCTGGCACAGGAAGAGAAACGGACAGCAGAGCTGGACAGTGAAGTCAGGCACGTCAAGGCCGAACTGTCTGAATTTGAGGCGAGGAATCGCGAGCTATCTGCACAAGTGCAGATAGCTCGTGAGCAGATGGGGCGTCTTCAAGAGGAGGCAGAAGCAATAAGGGAAGCGACGGTGCTGGAACGAAAAGCCCTGGAGGATATGCAGAGAAAGGGCCAGCCCCCTCTAGTCAAACCCAAAAAAGCCGAATTACCGAAAGCTGTTTCCGGCGGTCACAGCGGTGGTCCTCTGTCAGCCAAAGGCATGGCGGATATGACTGAGCCGGCTTCTCCGATGAAGGTCACACCGGGGATGGTGCATGTGGTCAAAGCGGGAGAGACGCTCTATAGCATTAGCAGGCGGTATGGCATTGAGGTCGATAAGTTGAAGAAGTCGAATAAACTGCCGGATGACATCGTCGAGATCGGACAGAAGCTCCTGGTGGGGGTAGAGTAAGCGGACGACATGCGGGCAGCGACCTATTCACTCACTCTGGATGAGTTTCGCTCCTATGCAAAGCAGGGGAATCTCATTCCGTTATTCCGTGAAATCTTGGCGGACCATGATACGCCGGTCTCGGCCTTTGCCAAGATCGATCATGGGCCCTCGGCCTATTTACTGGAGAGTATTCAAGGGGGAGAAAAGTGGGCCAGATATTCCTTTCTTGGAAGTGGGTCTCCGCTCGTCATCTACGAGGATCGTGGTGATTTGTGTGTGAAGAAGGGTTCGGATTGCCGGCGAATCCCTAGCCGAGGCGCGCCACTGGACCGTCTGCGGGAAATCATGGAGACGTACCGCCCCGTCACGGTTCCGGATCTGCCTCCTTTTGTCGGTGGTGCCGTTGGGTACCTCGGCTACGACATAGTACAGACGTTCGAGGATCTTCCCTCTCGCAAGAAGGAACACCTCGATGTTCCGGACTTTGCATTTGTATTGACCGAGACGCTGCTCATCTTCGACAACGTATCGCAGAAGATCAAGGTTGTCGCCAATGCACAGGTAAAGTCCCAGTCGGAACGAGACATTCGTTCGGCCTATCGTGAGGCGACAGGCAGGATCGAAGCGATGATTACCAGAATCCGTCGACCGCTTCGACCCGTCAAGCCGAGGCGTCGGCGAACTCCGATTCGTTTCACGGTCAACATGAGCAAGGCGAAATTTGAGAAGATCGTGTCTCGCGCGCAGGACTACATCAGGGCTGGCGATATCTTTCAGTGTGTCTTGTCGCAACGATGGGAAACAAATCTTCAGGCTCCTCCGTTTCAGCTCTATCGGGCCCTGCGCCTCGTGAATCCGTCGCCCTACATGTATTACATCAGAATTGCGGGGGTTGAACTGGTCGGCTCGTCTCCTGAAATTCTTGTACGGTGTGAGGACGGGTTGGTCTCGGTACGCCCGATTGCTGGCACCAGACGGCGTGGCGCAACGATGGATGAGGACGTGGAATTGGAACGCCGTCTTCTTGCGGATGCGAAGGAACGGGCCGAGCACATTATGCTGGTGGATCTTGGACGCAATGATGTCGGTCGTGTGGCTGAACAGGGGTCCGTCCACGTCGAGTCGTTGATGAATGTCGAACGGTACTCGCACGTCATGCATATGGTCTCCAATGTCACAGGCACGCTGTGCCCGGACAAGACGGTGTATGATGTGCTGAAGGCATGCTTTCCTGCCGGTACCGTGTCCGGCGCACCGAAAATCAGGGCGATGGAAATCATCGAGGAACTTGAGCCGACCAGACGCGGCCCCTATGCCGGCGCCGTTGGATACATCAGTTTTTCAGGTAATATGGACATGTGCATCAATATCCGTACGGTTGTGGTCTCGCGCCGTCGAGCCTTCATCCAGGCCGGGGCGGGCATCGTCGCTGACTCGAACCCGGAACATGAGTATGAAGAAACCTGCAACAAATCCAGAGCTATGATGAAGGCGATTGAACTGGCGGAACAGGGGCTGGAATAGGGAATGGTCACTGGTCAGCAGTTCATCGAACGGGTGCCGATGCATATCAACTCAAGACTCATGACGATTGACAGGTCTCAGTATGCTACTCGTCATCGATAACTACGACTCCTTCACGTACAACCTCGTTCAGTATCTCGGAGAATTGGGTGAGGATGTGCAGGTCTATCGAAACGACCAGATCACGCTCGACCAGATTGAGGAATTGCATCCGCGCCGTCTTGTGATTTCACCGGGACCGTGCACACCACGAGAAGCCGGTATTTCAGTCGACGCGATCCGTCGGTTTGGGGGGAAGTTGCCCATTCTCGGCGTCTGTTTAGGGCATCAGTCCATGGCCGTCGCATATGGAGGAGAAGTTGTCCGGGCTCCCCGCTTGATGCATGGGAAGACATCGCAGATCAAGCATGACGGCAAGACCATCTTTCAATCGTTACCCAATCCGTTTGAAGCGACGCGCTATCATTCCCTGATCGTCAATCGAGGGAATCTTCCGGAGTGTTGTGAAATTACCGCTGAGACAGCCGAGGGCGAGATTATGGGGATCCGCCATAAAACACTGGGTGTCGAAGGGGTCCAATTCCATCCGGAATCGATTCTGACGACCGTCGGGAAAGATCTACTCCGCAACTTCTTAAAGCTCTAGTCTTCCCTGATCTGTGGCCATGATCAAAGATGCGCTCGCCAAATTAGCCGACCGAACCGATCTATCCGCGCAAGAGGCCGAAATAGTCATGCTGGAGATCATGGATGGGGCTGTGACCTCGGCTCAGATGGCTGCCTATCTCATGGGACTCAGACAAAAAGGTGAAACGGTTGAGGAAGTTGTTGGTTCGGTACGCGCCATGCGGGAACGAGCAACTCGAATCAGAGTCGGGTCGTCGATTGTTGTTGATACCTGCGGAACAGGTGGAGATGGGGCCGATACATTTAATATTTCCACGACCGCGGCATTTGTGGTTGCTGGGGCCGGCATTACCGTGGCAAAGCATGGGAATCGCTCAGTATCCTCCAGATCCGGTAGTGCGGATGTGCTGAGCATGCTCGGTGTGAAAATTGACCTCGAGCCGAGCCGTGTGGCCGACTGTATTGACGAAGTTGGCATCGGGTTCTTGTTTGCACCGCTCTACCACGGCGCGATGAAACAGTGCGCCGGGGTCCGACAGGAGATGGGAATCCGGACCATTCTGAACGTGCTTGGCCCGCTGGCGAATCCGGCTGGTGCCACGCATCAAGTGCTGGGGGTCTATGATGCGAAGTGGACGGATATCCTCGGGCGAGTTCTCCTGGAGCTAGGATCGCAACATTGTTTCGTGATTCATGGTCTGGATGGCTTGGACGAGATCACCTTGTCGGATCGGACGAGAGTCGCTGAGGGGAAGGGTGGTGTCGTGTCGAGTTATTTTATCGCGCCGGAGGAGTTCGAGGTTCGGCGTGTAGCGCGAAAAGAATTCGCCGGTGGCTCGCCGGAGGAAAACGCACGGGTAACGAAAGAGATTCTACAGGGGCGGAAGGGCTCGAGACGGGATATCGTGTGTCTGAACGCCGCACCTGCGATGGTCGTAGGCCAAAAAGCGAAAACGCTCAAGGATGGATTCCGTCTTGCACAACAGACGATCGACTCTGGAGCCGCCTCCGAGAAGCTGGATCGGCTCATTGCGTTCACCAAAAAAGCGTGAGTGACTCATGATTCTCGATCGTATTCTTGAGCACAAGCGAGCGGAACTCAGGCACAAACAGAGCCGCTCCTATCTGGCGGATCTCAAGGCGGCGATTCGGGATGCCCCGCCGGTCCTTGGGTTTGCCGTCACCCTGGATGCCACACGGTCTCCCACCGCCCCAGCCTTGATCGCGGAAATCAAAAAAGCGTCGCCGAGCCTGGGGCTTTTGCGAGGAGACTTTTCAGACAAGTTTGATTATCTAGGGCTTGCGCGCACATACCAAGAGCATGGGGCAGCGGCCCTGTCCGTCTTGACCGACAAGGAGTTTTTTCAAGGCGACCTTCGGTATCTTGCAGAGATCAAGCGCGCACTCCCGATCCCGGCGCTCAATAAGGAATTCATGGTCGGTGACGTGCAGTTCTATGAAGCGCGGGCCCACGGCGCTGATGCCATTCTATTGATTGTGGCGGCATTAGAACGGCGGCAACTGATGGACTTCCACGCCTTGGCCACCGAACTCGGGATGGATAGCCTCTTTGAAACCCATCACGAGAGGGAGTTGGATACGGTTCTGGAGTGGATTCCCACTGCGAGGATGATCGGGATCAACAATCGAGACCTAAAAACGTTCACGACGGATCTCAATGTAACGTTTCGTCTGGCAAAACGGATCCCGCCCGATAAGTTGATCATCAGCGAAAGCGGGATTCATAAGCGAGAGGACGTGATAAAGCTGAATGACGCTGGTGTACACGCCATGTTGATCGGAGAGTCGCTCATTCGTGCCGAGCATACAGGGGACAAAGTCCGAGAGTTACTCGGCCTGGCTGCTCGTGGTGAAGGGGCCGCCTAAATCATTCAGTATGAAGATTAAAGTCTGCGGGATTACCAATGTCGAAGACGCGGCCGTTGCAGTCAAGGCCGGTGCGGATGCGTTGGGGTTTGTCATGTACCGCAAAAGCCCACGTTGGGTAGAGCCGACAGTCGCGAGATCCATCATAGCCGGTCTTCCGCCGTTTGTGTTCCCGGTGGGGGTGTTTGTCAACGAAGAGGCCGAGAGGGTTCGCGCACTTATGGATGAATGTGGCTTTGCCTTGGCTCAACTTCATGGAGATGAATCATCCCTGTATTGCCAAAATCTTGGCCGTCCAGCGCTGAAGGCCCTTCGATTGAAGGATCGGGGTACCTTTCTCGCCCTGGCAGAATTCCAAGGGCGGGCCAACGTGCGAGGGTTTCTCATCGATGCGTTTTCGGACCAGGCCTATGGCGGCACGGGGCAAACGGTCGATTGGGCGTTGGCTCAGGAGGCGGCTCGCTCGACACCCATCATCTTGGCGGGAGGACTCACGCCGATGAATGTGGCTGAGGCCATTGCTCAGGTGCGTCCCTACGGAGTGGATGTGAGCAGTGGGGTGGAGCAGAGCCCCGGCAAGAAAGATTCGAACAAGGTGAAGGCGTTTATTCAAGCGGCCAGGCTTGCTCCAGTCGAATAAGCACGACTATACTGCTACCGATTTATTCAGGAGGATACGTTCACATGTCGATGCTCCCAGATAGCCATGGCCGATTCGGACCCTATGGGGGTCGCTATGTGCCGGAAACCCTCATGCCGGCGCTGCTTGAGCTGGAAGCGGAGTATGCGAAGGTCAAGAAAGACCGCCGGTTCCAAGCAGACCTGGCCTATTACCTCAAGCAATATGTCGGGCGTCCGACCAGCCTCTATCGTGCCGATCGGCTGACCAAGAAATTGGGCGGCGCCAAGATTTATCTGAAGCGTGAAGATCTCTGTCATACCGGTGCACACAAGATTAACAACGCCATCGGGCAAGTGTTGCTGGCTATGCGCATGAAAAAACGGCGCATCATTGCGGAGACCGGGGCTGGCCAGCATGGGGTAGCCACCGCGACGGCAGCTGCGATGTTCGGGCTGGAATGTGAAGTCTACATGGGCACCGAAGATATGCAACGGCAGGCGCTGAACGTCTATCGTATGCGTCTCTTGGGCGCAAAAGTGACAGGAGTTGATGCCGGCAGCCGGACCTTAAAAGATGCCATCAGTGAGGCGATGCGGGATTGGACGACCAACGTGCGCACCACTCATTACATTCTGGGCTCAGTTCTCGGGGCGCATCCCTATCCCATGATGATCCGCGATTTCCAGGCCATCATCGGCAAAGAGGCGCGTAAGCAAATCCTAGCTGCGGAAGGGAAGTTACCGACTTATCTCGTGGCCTGTGTCGGGGGCGGGAGCAATTCCATCGGACTGTTTCATGCATTCCTCCGCGACCCCAAGGTCAAGATGATCGGGGTGGAAGCCGGAGGGAGTGGGATTGTGAGCGGCAAACATGCCGCTCGATTCTCAGGCGGAAAGCCCGGAGTGTTACAAGGCACCATGACCTACCTTCTTCAAGACGAAAACGGGCAAATCAATCTGACCCATTCTGTCTCGGCCGGTAGAGGGCATCGTGCCTGCGCTCGAAAGCGCGCATGCCATCGCAGAAGTCGTCAAGTTAGCGCCAAAGCTCAAGAAGTCGCAGCTCATCATCGCCAACCTGTCTGGTCGTGGCGACAAGGACGTGCAGCAGGTCGCGAAGATGCGAGGGGTGGAGCTATGAGCGGACGACTGGAAACCACATTTCAGCGATTGCGTGACAAGAAAGAGAAAGCGCTCATTGCCTATCTGATGGCTGGGGATCCTGGATTGGCTGAAACGGAACAGTTGGTCGTGGCCTTAGAGCAGGCAGGTGCCGATATCATTGAGTTGGGCGTGCCATTCTCGGATCCAATCGCCGACGGCCCAGTCATTCAGCAGGCTGCCGAGCGGGGATTGAAGAGCGGCACAACACTGCGCAAGATTCTGGATTCCGTGAAGTCGCTGAGGCAGCGCACAGAGATCCCGATCGTTTTGATGCTGTACTACAACTCCATCCACGCGATGGGTTGTGAGGAGTTTTGCAAGGCGGCAGGCGCTGCCGGAGTGGATGGATTGATCGTGCCTGATATGCCGCCGGACGAAGCAGGGCCACTCAAGAAGCCGGCAGATGCCGCCAGACTGCCACTCATCTTCTTGCTGGCGCCGACCAGTACAACAGATCGCCGCAAGCTTGTTGCCAAGGAGTCACATGGGTTTGTTTACTATGTATCGCTGACGGGGATTACCGGGTCGAAGTTGAGCAATGTCGGCGACGTTCAAGACAATATCAAAAAACTCCGGAAGGTCTCCACCGCTCCGGTGGCGGTCGGGTTCGGCGTGGCGACGCCGGAAGATGCTGCGCGGGTATCGAAAGTGGCGGATGGCGTGATAGTCGGAAGTGCCATCGTCAAACGTATTGCGTCTCACCAGAAAGATCCCAAGATGGTCAGCCATGTTGCCGAGTTTGTTAGATCGCTCAAAGCGGCGATGGCGCCAGCCTAGCCAACCACCAAGGTAGGCCATCCAGTCGAAGTCGGGAGTTGACGCACAGAACAAGATCTGACCCCACTGCGTGCCGTGAACCTCCTAACATCTCGTCGCGCGCATGCCCGTGATTGTTTTAGCGATCCATGCTTGTTGACATTCAACTCAACTACAAGTCATCGCACCAGTAGATAGCGACCAGAGGTGAGTCTTTTCCTGATATGCTGGTTTGCTCGATGCAGCTCAAGGTTTCTTGTCCTCACTGTAGCGAGGGTGTAAGATGGCGCCAATGACAGGTGCGCACCGGGTGGAGTTAGGGACATCATGAAGACAGCCCTCCATACCATTGGTCCAGAGCAGCGAGAAGATGTGCTGGCGAAGCTCCGTGTTGAATTGGCGAAGGTATCGGGGTTGCGCTTTGCCTATGTGTATGGGTCGGTGCTGGAGTCCGATAGGGTTCATGACGTGGACGTCGGCGTGTTTCTTGATAATATGGCCATCGCACAGCAGATGAACGCAGTGGACGCGCTCTCGGTAACGCTCTCAGCCACTGTGGGATTGCCGATTGATATTCGAGTACTCAATGAGGCACCGCTGCCGTTCCTTTACCATGTGCTGCGAGGGAAGCTGGTACTGTGTCGAGACGAGATCTTCTTGACCGATATGCTGGAAGATATCGCCCGCCGTTACCTTGACCTTGCTCCGCTCCTCCGCAACAGCACGAAGGATGCCTTCGCCGCATGAGCCTGAATCCGGACCTCATCCGGGCACGGTGCGTTGAAATCGACACATCGTTGAGCAGGCTTGAAGAGATCGGCCGTCTGTCGCGCGAGACATTCCTCTCCAACCAAGACACCCGTGATGTGGCCTGTTATCGACTCCTGATCGCGATTGAGGCTGCGCTAGCTCTGTGCTTTCATGTATCAGCGAAACGACTGCGTCAGGTACCAGAAGAGTATGCGGGATGCTTCACTACGCTAGAGCAGGCAGGCCCAGGAGTTATAACCAAATCTGGTGTTTGAGGGTTTGAAAAGACGCGGCGTATCTGGTTGATTTGTGATCGCGACACAACGAAGCAACCAAAGGATACGCC
>SWDI01000001.1:620024-632345 GCA_005116955.1 Nitrospira sp.
CGCTCTTCAGCACTCAAGTGTGTGTAGCATTGTTTTAGCATGGCAACACCGTAGCCCATTAGGGCCTGTCGTGTTGCACTTGGATTTAGAACTCAAGAGCGATAATCTCTTCTTCCTGTGTGCCGATTTCGTCATAGTCCCTCTTCTGCGGCCTATCTCAGCACAGGGCAAGTTTCACATCAGTGGCCTAGATTCGAATGGAAGATAATTACGCCTGTCTGAGAGGAATATCAGAGATGATGATTCTCTTGGCCGCATCTGGCACGCCTGCCTCTTGGAGAAGTTCCAAAAAGGCCGCACGAATGATTGCGGGGAATTGGCAGGGTCCAATTATTATCCGCTCAATTAGTTCTGGGATAGCAAGGCCAACAAGACCTTTCGCTTGATGATCCTTGAGGTCTAACTTCAGAACTCGCTGAGGAGTTCCATAGATAACCTCTATGGCAGAAGTACAATGCGGTGTTGGATATATTTTCGGTGATGCGATTGCCCGCCACTCTCGCTCCTCGTGGAATCCAGGGTGTTTCGTGCACAAAATTCCAAACAGGAACATGTTGAATACCGAATTCTTCATAACATCTCGACCAACACTTCTTAGGAAATCGACGTCGTTGGAAATATTTTTTGCGATCTTGTTGAGTTGATCTGCGACCGTATTAGGTCTTTCGTACGCCACAGGGCTTGAAAAGACTTTCAAGACCTGCGTGTTACCAAACATAACGGCGCCATTGATAACCAATGCGACGCCGGTACCACAACCATATGCTCTCCACATTGAGAGGCGTCCATGCTGATCTTCGTCGGGCAGGTGCTCAGATACGCACGTGACATAAGTGTCTTCGCGAATGATGGGCAACCAGCCATTAAACAGTTCCTTAACTTCGTCATCTAATCCCGGGAAGCAAGTGTTAAGCGCTGTGTTAAAGTTGATGCCAGGCTCTGTCTTGTATGCGCAGTTGAGGCAGTTAAATCCGTACTCAACTTCGGAATAGTCGTTCATGACGGCGGTGTTTCTTAGCCAGATCTGCTTGCTCTCAAGGATCTTCGTCGCAGTATCAGCCGTGGTGTAGTAGGCGAAGCGACAACCCGAATCCATTACTTCTCGCTTCTCGTGCTCGATGTGCGGGAAAAAGATGTTTGTAATTCGATCTTGGTCTTGGGGAGGTAGCGGCACTTTGGCAATGCCCTCGTTGTGCGGACTCTGGGAGTGCTTTAATTGCAAAAGGGAGCGCATTCTGCTCCTAGAAGATGATTATGGTCAATAGTCTTGTGAAGGAAACAAATCAGTCTAGGAGTTATCCCACGTGGATCTGCGGTCTGAGCAAAGTCTTCACCCTGCCAACAGGCATCAACACTAAGGCCAATTGAACATCACTTGTCAGCGAGAAACTGCCATCTGCTATCAGTTTTTGGCGGGAGACGGACGCTCCACTTTTTGATGCACCCACCTTGATGGTGTCGTACTGGAGGAGACAAACGCCTGACCGAATCCGAGCACGAAGTGGGCATCGTCGAGTCGCAACTCCCAGAGAGAAAAATCACCAAACCCAAACATCATCTCAGCTTGGGGAAATCGTTCCAAGTATCGTTCCCGGATCTCGCCATATGATGGCGCATCAGGCGAAAGCACTGCCGCCTCACCCTGAAGGTTCATGCGCCTCAAGGCCAGCGGGTTTTTGTCCGGGCCGTCCGGCTCAGCGATGAACAGCGCCACGTGGGGATCAGTGAGCAGATGTTGCGTATGCAGTGCCAGTCGGCTGAGATGTAGATAGGCTCGCGTCCAGTCCGGCCCGAACACATAGGGCACATGCGAGCCAAACGGTCGTCCGTTCCTCAACGTCAGCAATACGGCGGTGCGAACATCGTCCACGAGGTCCGACCATGCGTCTTGAACATTCTCACTGGTCAACGCGGTTGCCATAGGCGATCCTTTTCCGAGTAAATGAAATGGATTGGGATTTCCCCAAAACTCGTGAACAACTTACCATCCGTTTCAGGCAATCACCAGATGGTGAGGTTTGACAAGCTGAATTTTTCATCCCCCTTGACTGACTTCACGATGAAGCCTATCGTAACCTTGTGGGGGGAGTTAACGCCCCGAGGGAATATGGTTCATCAGGGGGTCGGGCGAGAGGACGGTGTGCAGGACCAGCTTGTACTGGGAAGCCTAAACTCCTCCCAAGATCTCCGCCGTACCTAATCGTCCTCGGTTAGGTGCGTGCTCCTCCCACCCTAAATGTTCGCTCCATCACTCTCCTCGATCTCCTAACCTCCTCTTTGATTTTGACCGAGCAACAATCGTTTCCGGTGTATCCAGGTACCAATAGGACCGCCTGCTATACTTTGGTCAATTGACGCATCGTTTGGGTACTGCAACGGTTCCACAACATGAAAGCCTTCATCCTCAGCTTCATGAGCTGTTCCCTCCTATGGCCGATTGTCGGATGGGCGGAACTCTATAAATGGACCGACGACCAAGGAAATTTTTATATTACCGATACGCCACCTCCCATGACCCAAAAAAAGTCCGCGACGTTTGCGGCGCCAGCTCCTCGATCCACTGTGCCGAAAAAGACGACAGTTCGCCCGACCCTGCCTGGGCATCTCCAAGCAGAGGTTGAGCCCGTACCTGGTCCAATAGCCCCTTCTCCTGCACGCGAAGAGATTACTATCCAACGGCCCATGGAGGGGTTGAGTCCGAGCCAGGCGGTGCTGACGAGTTCGTGGCACATCTTCGACAGTACCCTGATGAAGGCTAAGGCTCCCGTTCAGCGATGGAAGGATGAACAGGGCCTTGATCATTTTGTCGATGTCTTGCCGGCGACTCGGGGTAGCTCAGAAACTGCTTCAAAGTTGGAAGATGGGTTTGTCTCACAGGCGACACGCAGGGCCAAGGAGCGGGCGACCAGTGTGTCTCGCTCGCGCCATCAACCGGGTGAATGAACCGAAGACCATGAATCGTTCGCAATCGTCTAGGAAGAGTGTGAGGACCCTACTGGTGGCTGTCTCCTTTCTTGCCACCGCATCGATCCAGGATGCAGCGGGTTTCCTTGCCAAAACTAGGACTGCATTCTCTGAGGATGGACGGCTGCTGCTGGTTCAGACGGATGAGCTGGTGGTCTGGAATCTTGAGACGAAGACACTCGTCGCGAAGATTCCGAGTCTCCCCTGCCAGCAGATTGCGTTGCTGAAGCAGGACGGGTGGCTGCTCTGTGTTGAGCACAGTGTCACGATCTACGATTGGAAGCACCGAGCCTCAGTGGCCACCATTCCACCGGAATCGCCGCAGCCCTATAGCCTGCTGGCCTATTCGAGTGAGACGGATCGGATGATTCTCCGTCACGGGAACGAAGCCGTGTCCGTCTGGCAGCTCGGGAAAAAGCTGGTGCCGCTCAAGCATATCGCGCTGGAGGTGAAGAGAGACGCCCCCTCGGTGGCCGCCTCGCCCGATACAAAGCTGTTGGCGATTGCGCAAGGCCACACCATTCATCTGCATCACCTCACCAGCACAACCATCCGCGATCTTGTCATTGAGGGAGGAAAGCCACGCGATCTGCTCTTTGCACCCGACAGCTCTCGTTTGGCGGCGAGTGTGGGCAAGACGATTCTCCTGATCGACCCAGTGGAGGCGTCCATAGCTACCCGCGCCACGCTGGCGAGTGTTGAAGGGGCACAGGGCTCTCTCACTCCAGAGGCTTTCTCGCGGGATGGTCATCGTTTGGTAGCAGCCAACGGGGAAGGGAGCTATGCGCTGTTCAATACTGATACGGGCGAGCTGGTCACCTTGACCGAGTTTACCTATGCAGATCCAGGGTGGGGGATGCCCTCACCGACACAGCTTCGTGCCATCGACATTGCTGCCGATGCAGATCTCTTGGTTGGGCAACCGGAGCATCTCCATACGTTACAGATCTGGGATTTACAGACTGGCATGATGTTGCCGGATCTGTGTGGAGAGGATTGCCGCAACATGGGCCCCCACGTGTCGTTACTCAAATGGTCACCGACTGGTTCGAAGATCGTGGTTGGGATGCAAGGAGGCCTCAACCCTGATGTGGATGGGAAGATCTCGATCTGGGATGTTCCCTCACGCTCCCCGGAATTGGTGCTGGATCCAGGCCAACCGCAGGCCAAGGTATTAGCGAAACGATCGACCCCACCGACATTTATTACGACGACACCTGCTGTCCCGGCATTCGTCCATACACTGGCCTTGCGCGCAGTGGCGACCTCGCCCAGTGCCAATCTGCTTGTCTCGAGTGGCGACGATGGGCTGCTGAAAATATGGGACCCGGGGCAGGGAACACTCTTGCGTCAACTGGTCCTGTCTGCCCCGGCCAATGCGTTGGCGTTCAGCGCTGATGGTGCAATCCTGGCGGTGGGCACCAGGGAAGGGGACGTACGCTTGTGGGAAACTAACACCTGGCGTGAATTCTCACCCTATTCAAGCAGGCAAGGCCGGATCAAGGCCCTGCAATTCCTTCCTGGCAATCGATTGCTCGTTGTTGCTGGGGAGCGTTCGAAAGTTCCAGTCCTGGACCTCGTCACCCGAACGGTCGCGAAAGAGCTCGTGCATACCAGTCTTTCTCCGGTCTGTGATGGGAGCGGCTGTGCAAGAAAACGAGCCATGCAGGGAGAAGTTGTCGACAGTCTGAGCTTCTTGGACGGAAGCTCGTTCCTCGTGACGACTTCGCAGACTGGTCGTGTCGTCTGGGACATGACGATTTGGCGAGAAGTTGAGAAGCCGGTCGGGGTTCCGGCAGTCTGGTCCGGGCTGGGATGGAAACAGTCCTTGGTCTGGACGACTACTCGATCCAGTGATCCGAACGCGTCGACCCTGGCCCTGTGGGATACCAAGCGCAATGGTGTTGTCGCAAGCTTGGATACTTTCACCAACAGGGATACGGAAATTGACCATGGGCCGCCCGTGATGTTGGGAACATCGATGGCCGTCGATCCATCGCATCGGTGGGCTGCCACCAGAGTTGGTGAACATGTGTCAGTGTGGGACCTCTCGGCGCAAATAAAGCGAAAGACGTTCCATGTTAAAACCCCGTATGATCTGCAGTGGACGAGTGACGGGAAACATTTGATCGTGGCCACCCTCGACCGAAAAATCCTGGTCTGGTCTGTAGAGACCATGGAACCGGCGCACTATCTGCGAGATCCTTCCGTGACCCGCTAGGGAGTTTTGTTCTGCACACAGGTCTGTTTTCGTTCTTGTCACTTACCATCTGGTCCATTGTATCCATGAAAGTTTTGTGGTACCAAACAATGAATGGTTGTTTCATGAGAGGGTGAATGGCACAAAAGAAAGAGTCCGTGTCAGGTCCTGAGTCGAAATCTTCCGCTCCTCGATCAAACCACGAACCAGCCGCAAAGACGAAAGCTGCCGCCAAGCCGGTGGAGCGGGTGACTGCGGTTGAGATGGGGGCGCGTCAGCGGGAAATCTCCGTCTCGGAGTTTTTCACGAAGAACCGGCATCTACTCGGCTTCGACAATCCACGCAAGGCGCTACTGACTTGTGTCAAGGAGGCGGTCGATAACGCACTCGATGCCTGTGAAGAGGCGGGGATTCTTCCGGATGTCACGGTCAAGCTGGAGGTGGTGTCGAACGGGGAGCCGGTGGCACCCAGCCAGGCGAGTCGATTTCGTATCACGGTGACGGATAATGGCCCCGGCATCGTGCGCCAGCAGATTCCTCGAATCTTCGCGAAGCTGCTCTACGGGTCAAAATTCCATCGCTTGCGAATGAGCCGTGGGCAGCAGGGCATCGGTATTTCCGCCGCCGGGATGTACGGACAACTGACGACCGGCAAACCGGTCAAAATTATTTCCCGAATCGGTCCGAAGGCTGCCGCGCATTTCTTCGAAGTCCAGATCGATACAAAGAAGAACGAGCCGTTGGTTCACGAGAATAAACAGATCGACTGGGAACAACCACGAGGCACGCAGGTTACGCTGGAAGTCGAAGGCAAGTATCAGAAGGGCCGCGCATCGGTCGATGAATGGCTGGAGCAGACCTCGATCGCCAATCCGCACGTCAGGCTGATCTATCACACGCCCGAAAAGGAAACGAAGGAATATCCGCGCACGTATCACGAGCTGCCGCCGCAGCCGCGTGAGATTAAGCCTCATCCGTACGGCATCGAGTTCGGCATGTTACTCAAGATGTTGCAGGACACGAAGAGCCACTCGGTTTCTGGCCTCCTCGCAACCGATTTTTGTCGAGTGTCTCCTCAGATGGCTGACGAAATTTGCAAGGCGGCGAAGGTCTCCCCTGAGGCCAAGCCCCGCGAGCTGAAGGGGACGGTCGCGGAGACGCTGTATAAGACGTTACAAGAAACCAAGATCATGGCGCCGCCGACCAACTGCATTTCCCCGATCGGTGAGAAAGCGATTCTCTCAGGGCTCTACAAGCAGATTAAAGGTGAATTCTACACGGCGGTCAGTCGGCCACCGGCAGTCTATCGGGGCAACCCATTCATCATTGAGGCTGGCCTCGCATACGGGAATAGACCACAGGACCAAAATAAACCGCAGCAGCCGGCTATGCCAAAAGCCGAAGGGGAGCACGAGGAGGAAGATTCCGAGCTTGCCCGAGTGATTCGCTACGCGAATCGAGTGCCGCTTCTCTATCAACAATCGGCTTGCTCCACGTTCAAGGCCGTCCTGAGCACGGGCTGGAAAAACTATGGTCTATCGCAGTCGCGTGGAGCCCTTCCGGGTGGACCGATGGTGATCTTTGTCCACATGGCGTCGGTCTGGGTGCCGTTTACGAGCGAATCCAAGGAAGCAATTGCCGATTACGATGAGATCCAAAAAGAAATTACCCTGGCCCTGCGTGAGTGCGGTAGGCGGTTAGGACTCTTTATTCGTCGGCGTGAACGGGCGGCCAGCGAATTTCGGCGACGGAATATTTTTGAGCTGTATATCGAAGAGGTCGTCGATGCGTGTAATCGGCTCAAGGGAGGCACGCTGCCGAAGGAAAAGTTGAAGGCACAGCTTCACAAGATTGCCGCCACGCGGACGGGTGGTCAGAAAACCGATCAGGCGTTGGGGAAGACCAGCACCGGTCCTGAAGGGTTGCCGCATTCGATTATCGTCACGGCGGAGGGAGTCGAAGGTGAGACCGAATTAGCTACTCAGGTTGAAGCGGATCAAGCAACAGCAGCGCCCACGGTAGAGTCGGACCTGCGTGATACCACACGGTCAGCTGACGAGCCGGCTCTAAAAGGGAAGTCTACCAAGGGAACGGGCGCGAAAACGCCGCCGAAGAAGACCACTGGGAAATCGGATCAGCTCGCGCTCCTTGCCGGACAGCTAACGGTTAAGAAGAAGTCAGGTGGAAAGTCTCTCAAGCCGGCGAAGAGCGCAGGACCGCGCAAACTTAAATAGGACATCATGACGGCCAAGACAAAGAAAACCACTGTGGTTGAGAAAAAACTGATCAGCCTGGCGGACATTGTGATCCATGCAGCTGATCGTTCAAAAGATCCGACGTTTCAAATCCCCATCCGTGCCCTCTCGAATGTGTTCTTCAATGAAAAGAAGGGCCTCATCGAGATGGGAAGCAAAAAGCAGGAGCGGTCGTTTTTTAACGTCGGTATGGCGAAGAGGTTCATGCAGACGATGCTGGTGGCCGATGCCCTCTCCGAGTTGCAGCGGGCTGATCTCACCACCTCGCTTCGAGAAATCTACTACCGCACCAAACACACGATCAAGGATTCTCATGAGAATACCTTCGATGCGCAGGACGAATCCGATCCGGTCATTGAAGATCTAGAGGTGTCCCTCGCGACGCTTCGAGAAGAGCTCCATGTCAGTGCGGAAAACAGAGGCAGTATCGTGGGGCCGGTGGTCTTCGGCGATGACGGCGATCGTGTCGATTGCTCGAAGCTGGGGAAAGGCGGGTACTCGGTCCCATCGATTGTTGAACCGGAGTATTTGGAGATCCGGCGATGTACGGCGGATTTCGTGCTGCTTGTCGAAAAGGGAACTCAGTGGAACCGGCTCTCGGAGGACAAGTTCTGGCGACGCTATAACTGTATTCTCCTGACTGGAAACGGTCAGCCTCCTCGGGGTGTGCGGCGGTTAGCCTGTCGGCTGCACGAGGAACATCGGCTGCCGGTCTATGTGCTGGTCGATAACGATCCCTGGGGGTACTACATCTATTCCGTCGTCAAGCAGGGCTCGATCAATTTAGCCTTCGAGAGCGAACGGATGGCTATTCCCAAAGCCAAGTTCGTGGGCCTATCGAGTGCCGATCCGGAGCGCTACGAACTGCCGCGCAATGTCGGAATCAAACTGAATGAGAAGGATATCGCACGTGCCAAGGAATTGTTAAACTACAAGTGGTTCCAAAAGCCAGCGTGGCAGGTGGAGATCAAGCGCATGCTCGCGAGTGGGCTGAAGTACGAACTCGATGCGCTGGCCAATAAGGATTTTCAATACCTGACGAAGAAATATCTGCCGAGGAAGCTCAAGGAAAAAGACTGGCTGGACTAACTGGCCTCCTATCTGTGCCATCACTCAGCCACCAACCGTCCGCTTGCATGAATTCGCTATGAAGACCTTGCCTGCCTGGACGGCGCCGCTTCGCGATTGGCAGAGCCGTGCGCTCTCGGCAGTCCGTACCCATCAGACCAAAGATTTTCTGGCGATGGCGACTCCTGCCGCGGGCAAGACACGTTTTGCCTTGCGCGTGGTGCATGACTATCTGGCGAAACAGGCCGCGGTCCGGGTGCTGGTCGTCTGCCCGACGAATCACCTCCGCACACAATGGTCGGATGCGGCGGGGAAGATTGGGTTGCAGCTTGATCCGGCGTTGACCAACGAACAAGCTGCTGAGGCGCCGGACTATCACGGCGCGGTGGTGACCTATCAGCAAGTCTGTCTGGCCCCGGAGATCTTCCTGCAGGTCTGCAAGAGCAAGAAGACGCTGCTCATCTTTGACGAGTTGCATCATGCCGGCGATGGGAAGAACTGGGGGAAGGCGCTGCGCTCGGCGTTCGAGCCGGCGGTGTTCCGACTGATTCTGTCCGGTACGCCCTTTCGCTCGGACAACAATCCAATCCCATTTATTCACTATGAACAAGGAGAAAGCCGGGCGAATTTCGCGTATGGGTACACCGACGCGATTCGGGATAACGTCTGCCGACCCATTGTCTTTCCGAGCTACGAAGGCGAGCTGAGTTGGCTGTCGGAAGGCCGCGAGCATCATGCCACGTTTGAAGACGGGCTGAAGTTCAACCGTCAGCGGGAACGGTTGAAGACGGCGCTTCTGCAAGACACGTGGCTTGGGCCAGTGATCACCGACGCCCATGCGCAACTGACACGTCTTCGGAAGGAGGAGCAACCGGATGCCGGCGGATTGATCGTCTGCATGGATCAGGACCATGCTCGCTGGGTGGCCGACCTGGTTGCCCGTATCACTGGGACAAAGGCCGAAGTAGCCGTCTCGGACGATCCTGCGGCCTCGCGCACCATTGAGGAATTCGCTAGTCACAAAAAGCAGCAGTGGCTGGTGGCCGTCAACATGGTGAGCGAAGGCGTGGATATCCCTCGACTCCGTGTCGGCGTCTATGGGACGAACGTGATCACGGAAATGTATTTCCGTCAGGTAGTCGGCCGGTTCGTGCGGATGCAGGAGGGCTTGCCTAAACCGCAGCGGGCCTGGCTGTATCTGCCCAAAGATCCGGTCCTGGTGCACTATGCGAAGCAGATTAAGGCGGAGCGCGATCATGTCTTGGAAGACATCATGCCGGCCGGGCAACGAGACCTCTTCGGCCGTGTGACGGTCTCGACGAACGAATATATGCCGCTGATGGCCGTCGCCAGGATGGATAGCCTGATCGGCGAAGACGAGGCGAAAGGGGAAGGCGATGCGGCTCCTGTTGCCGAACCAGCCGTATCTCTCCACCAACAGAAGGAAGATCTGCGGGATCTCCATCGGTTGTTGGTCACCAGTCTTGCGCGAACAAGTGGGATCGATCATCGAAGACTCAACGCAGAATTGATTGCCCGCACCGGGAGCCGCGTCGATCAGGCGACAGTCGAGCAGCTCAAGAAACGGATTCAACTATTGGAGCGGTGGAAAGAGCGGGGCTACGATGGCAAACGATAAGGATTTCCCGTGGCAGCTTCTTTCTCGCGCAGGTATTTATCGAACAGGAATGGCCCAAATGGGAGAAGAGAGGCCAGAAAAGCATAGAAGGAAAACCTGTTGTCCCATTGGTGTTTAGTACGGAGCATGGCCAACTGGGCGACATAGCCCAGGAACAAGATTCCGTGAATCGCTCCCACGACGGTTACCACCCTCGGCATCCCCATCAGATACTTCATCGGCATTGCTACGAATAACAGCAGAAGAAATGAACTCCCTTCGGCCAAGGCAGTCATTCTAAATCTTCGAATTTCACTCATCCGTGTTGAATTTCCAGCCCAAGGAACCTGTCGTGATGTGGCTACCCTGCGGCATTGTCATCAACTCTTGAACCAGTGTCAATGTGGCTTGTCAGGACTCGATCTGGAGGGGTGGGAGTGGAGCGGAGAGTCATGAGTACGAAACAACAGACACCACGGCCGTCAGACCGTGGTGCTTCAGTCTCTCTTGTTGCTCGGCTTAGGTCGGCGGTAGCATCCAATAGCACCAGCCGAGAATAATCGGGGTTGCCACATACATGGCCTTTTTCCCGAAGGCATCATTGACCCCATAGATGAGGATGCCACCGATGAAGGCGAAGTAGATCAACCCAATCCCCCGATAGCTGGCACTGTGTTCTGCTGCCAACGCGAGGGCTGGTGACCCAAAAATTAGTCCGGCTGTGAGTGTGGCTAAGCGTTTCATCGTGGTCTCCTTCCAAGACAGATAAAATGATGGGGCTTGTTGTCGACGCAGGGTAGAGATGTAGACACAAGAACGCTCTCGTGGTGATGGGAACCAGGAGGGCGTGGGGTTGTTCTGGAGCGGGGTCTTATAATGGCGCTAACGAGATCTAGCAGGGAGTCACAGAACACCTCCTTGTCTACATGGAATGCGTCATGCTGATCCTTCCTGCCCAGGAAGTCAAACCAGCGGCTGTTCGTTGAATTTGTAAGACGTGCGAGGGAGAGATCCGCACGGGAATCGCCGTGGGATGGGCTGGATCAGATGGAGCTGGTCTTGGTATTGAGCTGACTGCTACGCGGTGAGGGAAGAATCATCACCACTTCAACGCAGGCTCCAGCTGCAAATATGTCAATACGCATACCAGGCCCCATTTCGTTGCCCCAAGCTCTCCGGGTGCGCTTCCTTTCAGCGAAGAAGTGTTGAGAGCTGTTTGGCTTGACCATAGGTGTAAGACGGTTCTATGATCGATCAGTTAACAGTAGGGAGGTCACCATGGCTACCACCACGATTTCGTCCAAGTTTCAGGTTGTCATACCGAAGGAGGTCCGAGACAAACTTCATTTGACACCTAGACAACGCTTGTTGGTTATTGAAAAGGGAGGCGTCATTACGCTTGTTCCGGAAGTGCCCCTCAAATCGTTGAAAGGCGTGCTCAAGGGAATGACGACGAGGGATGTGAGAGAGAAGCAGGACCGCGAATGAAAATTCTGTTGGATTCCAGTGGGTGGATCGAGTTCTTCACCGACGGCCCCAGGGCCAACCGGTATGCCGCCTATCTGACTCCACGGCACCATCTCATCACGCCCACGATCGTGCTGTACGAAGTCTACAAGAAAATCAAACGAGAGCGAGGTGAGGAAATGGCTGTGCAGTTTGCCGGGCGTCTCCATACGACCCACGTGATTCCATTGACGGAGTCGATTGCCTTGCTCGCTGCCGATCTGAGCCTCCAGCACGGACTCGCGATGGCTGATGCGATTGTGTATGCCACAGGACGAGATCAGGAGGCAGCGGTGGTCACAGGTGACGCAGATCTCGAAGGCTTGCCCGGTGTGGTGTATATCAAGTAGGGGATCATCGCGATCCCTGCTGAAACCATGGACTACAGAAGGGATGGGTGTACGTGAACACGGTTGACGAATGACGTGGTGCCTTGACGCTTTATATGAGGTCGAAGGGATGGGGTGAAGTGGGAAAGTGAGAGATAAGCGCGAATCGTCATTTCGTGTCATGCATGATTCAAGATCCGACCCACACTTCAACCCTCATAAGGCGAAAGCCAACCCCCGAGCATTCTCTTTGGTCTTAGTAAGTCAATAGTCATGTCTGAACATCCCGCTGGAAATTGCAAGAGAGTGTTTTAGGCGCGGGCAAGTTTGGTTGCCCTTCGCAATTGCCCTACAGGCAACGATCTCGCGGCCACATGACCT
>SWDI01000001.1:632445-668251 GCA_005116955.1 Nitrospira sp.
TACCGTCCTGAAATAGATGGCTTGCGAGCGATTGCAGTCATTCCCGTCATCTTATTCCATGCCGGTGTCCAACTGTTTAGCGGCGGCTTTGTTGGCGTGGATATTTTCTTTGTCATCAGCGGGTACTTGATTACGACGATCATTCTTGCGGACCTTGAGGCCGGTCAGTTTTCACTCCTGAAGTTCTATGAACGACGCGCACGGCGTATTCTGCCCGCGTTGTATGTGGTCATGGCATCGTGTCTGCCCTTTGCCTGGTTGTGGCTCATGCCGAGCGATGCGAAAGCTTTTTTTAACAGTGTCCTGTCGGTATTGGTGTTTGCGTCGAATATGTTCTTTTGGCGGAACACCGAATACTTCGATGCAGGCTCAGAGTTGAAACCGCTGCTTCATACGTGGAGTTTGGGGGTAGAAGAGCAGTTTTATGTGCTGTTTCCCATCTTTCTGATGTTGGCCTGGCGATTAGGACGAAAGAGAATTGTAGGACTTCTGACGATCGGGGCGCTCCTCAGCTTGGCGTTGTCGGTGTATGCGACCAGCACAAAACCCGTGGTGGCGTTTTTTCTGTTGCCAACCCGCGGATGGGAATTGGCCATGGGTTCTCTGATCGCGTTCTACCTGGAAGGGAAGGCGCGTGATCAGTTCCCTCCGGCGCTCAATCAGGCACTCAGCTTTGTTGGGTTCGGATTGATCGCAGGAGCGGCACTGACCTTTACTAAAGAGACGCCTTTCCCGGGTTTCTATGCGTTGGTACCCACCGTGGGTGCTGGTTTGATCATCGTATTTGGCTCGCCGGAAACGTTCGTTGGGCGATTATTGGCGAGTAGAGTGTTCGTCGGCGTGGGTCTTATCAGCTATAGCGCCTATTTGTGGCATCAGCCCTTGTTGTCGTTCGCTCGCCATCGAAGTCTGACTGAGCCTGGTGAGATGGTGATGGCAGGCATTATCGTTCTCACATTCGGTCTCGCCTATATGACCTGGCGGTATGTGGAAACGCCGTTTCGTCGGGGGAACATCGTACCGCAAAGATTGTTGTGGAGAGTGTCGTTGGCTTCCGCGGTCCTGATCGCTGGTTCCACGGTCGGTCTGGCGTCGATTACAGTGGAGGAGAGAAACATAGTCGATAGAGAGATGCGAGCGCAGTGGCGAAGCGGTACGTGTATGTTTGGGGTAGACCAGACCTATGAAACCCTCTTGCAGAATCACTGCGACGTGGTGCCGGGGGCATCTGCTCAGGCACGTGACGATGCGTCTCGATCCTCCAAGCGATTTGTCTTGTATGGAGACAGTCTTGCGGCTCATTTGTATCCAGGTCTTGTGAGGGGCCTCGGTGAGGATGGAATTATCCAACTCACCGCAGGGGGGTGCAGTGCCATACGCGTAACAAAGGGGCGGCGGTGTACGGATTTCTACGACTGGTTTGTGGATGACTATGTGCCGACCAATAAGATAGATGGCATTATTGTATCGAGTAGTTGGTTGGGAGCGTATGAAAGAATCGGCGACGAAGAATTTCGGACTCGCCTCGATGCGTTGTTTGAGAAATTGAAGGGTCGTCGAGTCATCGTTTACTCTCAGCCGGCTTCATTCTTAGTCGATATTGAACGGTATCTTTACAGGATTGAGAAAATCACGAGGGAGGTCCCCCGTACTCTCGAGCTGGAGCCGCAGAACCTGGAGGCTGTGAATACCGCGCTTTCTGAAGAGTCTGCCAAGTTTGGGTTTGAGTTCATCGATATTACACAGTTGTTCTGCAGCAGATCTCAGTGTGGGGTGGTGAAAGACGGAGTGGTGTATTTTGGGGATAGGATTCATTTAGCTCTATCAGGTTCTGTGCTCGTAGCTGAATTGACGCATGGTCTTTTGACCAGAGACTATGCAGGAGCGCCAGGACCTGGGGCGTCAGATAAATCAACGAGAGACAACACCTTGCCAAGAGAGGCGCTCATAGTTCGCAATCTGGATGGGACGATCCGCTACTGGAGTGATGGGGCCAAGAAGTTGTATGGATGGGCTCCGTACGATGTACTGGGGAAGATGTCCCATCAACTCCTTAAAACGGCGTTCCCTGTTCCGCTCAAGGTGATCGAGGAGGAGCTTGGTACGAAGGGACGATGGGACGGGCAGCTTGGCCATGTGCTTCGTGATGGATCCAGGGTCAGAGTGGTCAGCCATTGGGTGACCGAGCAATTCCCGCATTCGCAAGATACGTCGATGAAAGTGATCGAAGTCAACAGCCCGTTGAATACGAGCTCCGGGTCTTTCAGGGATGAATTAATTTCGCTGCTGTACTAACCAAGATGTGTCAACCGCCAGCCAGCCTGTCCGTCGGCTTCTTGATTATCGATTGATTGCAAGCCGAGATAGCTCTATTCTGCGCGCGTGGTCTTCTGGTTCGTCATCCTCTATCTTCTCCTGTCTGTGGGCATCGGCCTGTTCGCTGCGACACGTGTGCGGAACTCGAAAGATTTTGCAGTCGCGGGAAGAAGCTTGCCGCTGCCCGTTGTCACGGCGACGGTGTTTGCGACGTGGTTCGGCGCTGAAGCCGTCTTAGGCATCTCGGCAACCTTCGTCAAAGATGGGCTCCGTGGAGTGGTTGCCGATCCGTTCGGGTCCAGCATGTGTCTGATACTCGCCGGACTATTTTTTGCCCCACGGTTGTATCGACTGAACATATTGACAGTCGGTGATTACTATCGATTGCGCTATGACCGGACCGTCGAAGTGCTGTGCACGCTCTGTATCGTGGCATCCTATCTAGGATGGGTAGCGGCTCAATTCAAAGTGCTGGGGTTAGTGCTCAACGTCGTGACGGATGGCGCCATCAGCCAGTCGGTGGGTATCGTGCTCGGAGCGGCCATTGTTTTGACCTATACGACATTCGGCGGCATGTTATCTGTGGCGATTCTAGATTTTGTCCAGATCTCAGTCATCATGGGGGGACTGTTATACATCGCATCACTTGTGAGTGATCTCGCGGGTGGAGTAGGGACGGTCATCGAGCAGGCGGCGGCAGCCGGTAAATTGGAATTGTTTCCTCCCGCGACATTCGCCGCGTGGCTTCCCTTCATCGGCGCGTGGATGACCATGATGCTCGGGTCTATTCCCCAACAAGATGTGTTTCAACGGATCACCTCAGCGAAGAATGAACGAACTGCCGTTCGTGGTGCGCTGTTGGGCGCGGTGCTCTATTTCAGTTTCTGTTTTGTTCCAATGTTTCTTGCCTACGCGGCGACATTGATCGACCCGGCGAAGTTCGGCCTCCTGCTGGAGCAAGATTCACAGTTGATTTTGCCGACACTGATCTTGGAGCACACACCGATCGCCGCGCAGATCATTTTCTTTGGCGCCGTACTCTCCGCAGTCATGAGCTGCTCTAGTGCGACACTCCTCGCGCCGTCGGTGGCACTGAGTGAGAACGTTGTCAAGCCGCTCTTGTCCAACCTCAATGATTCGGAATTCCTCCGACTCATGCGCGTTGTATTAATCAGTTTTGCATCGGTCGTGCTCATCATCGCCCTGTGGTCAGATGCTACCATCTATAAGCTAGTTGTGAGTACCTACAAGGTCACGTTGGTGGCGGCGTTCATCCCATTATTCGCCGGATTGTATTGGAAACGCGCGACGACACAGGGTGCGCTGTGGGCCATTGTCGCCGGGCTCACAAGTTGGCTGGCCTTGGAATTCGTCAGTCAGCCGACTGACGTTTGGCCTCCGCAGCTCGTCGGATTTGCGATGGCGGGACTCGGCATGCTTGCGGGGTCTTTGTGGCCTAACCAGAGGTGTGAACCCCAGAGACCTATGGAGAGAGTCAAGGCCCGGCTAGGATAACACGCGGTCTGTTTTTGGAGCTGTTCGTTCTATTCATCTCAGTGGCCTGGCTAATGGTCGAGCGTAAAGCGCACGACTCGTCGAATGTCTTCCACCGTGAAGGGCTTCTGAATCACGCGTCGAGCGCCGAAGAGTTTCGCGACGTTCAGAAAGTTTTGGTCGCCGGTGGCGCCGGTCATGGCGATGACTCGAGCATCCAGAAATTCCTGTGTCAATGCGAGCGTCACTTCCATCCCATCCCGTTCCGGCATCAAAATGTCCGTGATCACGAGATCGGCGGGTGAGTCACGATAGAGCGTCAGGCCGATGTGGCCGTTCTCGGCCTCACGAATGTGATGGCCGTCTTCTTCAAGAATATCCCGCAATAAGGCTCGGACCGGTGCGTCGTCCTCAACGATTAAGATTGAAGCCATGTCTCACATCCTCTCAAACTTTGAATAGCAGATGGCCGTATCACATCAGCTTCCGACTCAACGGAATCAAGCTGCTCGCAGGGCGGCGGGTTGGATGTCCTCGTCGCAATCATCGGCTTCGTAATCGAGTGCACAGCTTGCGAGCACGAGCGCTGGTTGTACTTTGGCCAGACGGTGCTGCTCAATGACAGAATCGTGGACGTTCCCGCAGTTCATGCAGCGATGTGCCTTGGTCCACATATGGCCATGGGTGCCTTCGAAATCCAAGCAGTGATCCTCAATCATCAGACCTTGGCAACGGGTGCACTTCATCATGATGAGCTCCTGGTTAGATATTGTGGAACGCATGCCTGTGAAGAGAAAGGTACCGTAATCCACGGGAATGAGTAGACTCGGATGGGGTAACTCGGAAGGTGGGCGTTGTGAGACGAATAGTCGCAAGACCGCTTACTTGTCAAAGCCTTAGGGGCTAGGGATCTCGATGCTTCCTAAGCCAGACCGTAACGATTTTCTGGGAAAGGTGACATCCATAGTAGAGATCAGTGAAAGCTTGCCGTGCCGGTCGTTGCTGCCCCTGTAGCTGGTTCCTCAATAGATAAACGCGGTTCAGCTCCATTCTCTTCGGTTCAGTCAAGTTCACCCGAAACTCAGCCGATATCATCACTGGATAACCATAGAAAAAGAGATAGATGTCCGCTGGGCAGGAATCACTATGCTTCCACAAGCAGTGCGCATTGGGGCGGGTCGTACCGTGAGATGGGCTGCCATGGCATTGGTGGCTCTGTTCTCACTGAGCGGGTGCCTTGTCAAACCCCATGCATTGAACAAGGAAGACGTGAAGGCGCGAGTGGTGAAAGATTTTCAAGCGATTTCCTCAATTGAAGAACCAATAGTGGGGCCGATCAATCTCTATGAGGCGGTCGCACGGGCGTTAAAGTATAACTTGGACGCAAAAGTCAAAACCATACAAGTGCAGCTAGCGCATCAGCAACTCAATATTGCGCACTATTCCTTGCTCCCTCATGTCTCGGCCAACGCCGGCTTCGATGGCCGCAATAACTTCGCCGGCGGTGTCGGACAATCGATCATCACCGGGCGTCAGGCGATTGAGCCGTTCACTTCTTCCGAAAAGAATGTGACGTCGGGGAATCTTGCCCTGAGTTGGGACGTGCTGGATTTCGGCTTGTCGTTTATACGCGCACAACAGGCGGCCGACAATGTGATGATTGCCGAGGAGGAAAAGCGGCGCATCGCGGTTCGGCTGGTCCAGGACGTCAGAAGTGCGTACTGGCGAGCCGTGAGCGCGGAACGGGTGCTTCCGAGGGTTCAATTTCTGAATGATTCGGTCGAGAAGGCATTGAGGAGCACACAGCGGATCGTCGATCAGAAGCTTCAAGCGCCATTGACGCCACTCAACTATCAGCGGGATTTGCTCAATATCCAACGAGAAGTCCGGCGACTCGTTCGGGAACTGAGTACCGCGAAGACACAGCTGGCCTCAATGATGGGCTTGCCGCCTGGAACCATGTTCGATCTAGTCATTCCGCCACGGGAGACTACTGTGCCGATGCTGAATCTCGATAGTCAGCAGATGGAGGAGCAGGCGCTCTTGCTCAGACCAGAACTCCGCGCCATCGACTACAAGAAACGGATTAATGCCAAGGAAGTCAAAGCGGTATTCCTGGAACTATTTCCCAGCATGAAAGTCTCGTTTGGCGGGTACTACAACAGCAACAATTTCCTGCTGTACCAGAACTGGCTGACTTATGCGGCGCAAGTGAGTTGGAATTTACTATCAGTGTTTCGCACGCCGGCCAAACTCAAAGCGATCGATGCCAACGGACAGCTGCTGGACGTCCAAAGTCTGGCTCTGAGTCTCTCGATTCTGACGGAGGTGCATGTAGGTGCGACCCAGTTCGTACTCGCCAAGCAGGAATACCAGGATGCCGGGAATTACCAGCGGACACAGGCGGCTATTGCTGAGCACACCAAGAAATTATGGCTCACGCAACGGACGAATGATCTCACTTTGATTCGAGAACAAGCCAACGATGTCGCGGCGGATGTGCGACTGGACGCCGCACGGTCCGGGTTGGAAACGGCCTATGCGACCTTGATGGCATCCTTAGGGGAAGAAGCAGTTCCCGCCAGCATGGGGCAGCAAAGTCTCGCGGAATTAGCTGAGTCGATCAAGGGGTTTTGGGAACCCAGCGGCTTTTCGATATCGGAAACAGACAGGAGGTCGGCAGCCCATGCGATACCTGTGGCGCATTAGAGGGACGGTATTGGTGCTTCTGGTTGCCATGGCCATCATTCCTTCGACGGGATGGCCGAAGGGTGAGCAAGGGGGGGCTGCACTACGGTCCGAGCATGGCGTCGCACGAGGAATCGTCAAAGCGTCGGCCCAGGCGATCTTATATGCCCAAGTCCAGGGACGCGTCAGCATGCTTCCCTACAAGGAAGGGCAGCGCTTCGGAAAGGGACACATGCTGGTGCAAATCGACTGCGACAAGTATCAGGCGGAACTGGCCGTCGCTCAGGCTGAACATGAGTCCAAAGACAAAGTGTACAAAAACAACCTGGAGCTCGGGAAACTCAATGCTGTGAGCAAGCTGGATCTCGAGACCTCAGCGGCCGACGCGAAAAAGGCGTCGGCATCGGTCCGTATCGTCGAGATCAATGTGAAAGGATGCCAGATTGTCGCTCCATTTGGCGGTCGTGTCGTCAGCGTGATGGTCAATGAGCACGAGAACGTGTTCCCCAACGACAAGTTGATCAGTCTGTTGGATGACACGAGCCTCGAGATTGAGCTGGTGCTGCCATCCTCGTCATTGTCCTGGCTCAAACGGAAGTCGCCATTTAGCTTCGTGGTGGATGAGACCCGTCGTAGTTATCCGGCAAGGGTTAAAGAAATTGCGGCATCCGTGGATGCCGCCAGTCAGACTATCAAGGTCATAGGGATCTTCGAGAAATTGCCAGCGGACGTATTGGCTGGGATGAGCGGATCCGCGCAATTTGCAGAACAACCGTAGAGAGCAAGATGGCAACGACGGCAGAACCGACCGCACAGCAAATCCCAACACTGATTCACCTGGCGGCCCTGACGCATTTGGAGGGGCAGATCCGTGCGGCAAAAAATATCCAAGAGTTGCAGTTTCTGTCCGTCAACGAGACCCGACGACTGATTCCGTATGAGCAGGCCTTTCTGTTGAGTGCGTCACACTCCTCGAACGAGGCGTGTCGTGTGCTCAACGCGGCGAGTGTGGCCGCCGTGGATCGTGATGCCCCGATGATGGTGTGGCTCGAACAGGCGGTTCGGGCGCTCTTTCAGGCTGCCGACACTAAAGAACAACCGACCGTCATCACGGAAGAGCTGCTGCCGGAGTCACTTCGTAGTGGCTGGCGGGAGTTTGTGAAAGGCCATGTCTTTTGGTGTCCGTTGCAACATCCCGATGAAACGGTGCTTGGTGCGTGGTGGTTCGAGCGGGATTTCCCCTGGCAGGAAAACGATGTGGCCATTGTCCATCGGCTGGCCGGCAGCTATGCCTATGCCTGGAAGGCCCTCTCAAAGAAGGAGCAGAGCTGGGCGAAGACCATCAAAAAGCCAACCTGGTGGCTGGTTCCCGTTGCGCTCATCGCCGTACTCTGTCTCCCGATCAGAATTTCAACCGTGGCCCCGGTCAAAGTGATGGCCAAAGATCCCATCATCGTGAGTGCCCCCATCGATGGGGTGATTGCCGACATGCATGTGCATCCGAACCAAACCGTGCAAGCCGGCACGGCATTATTTCGGTACGAAGACACGACGCTCCGCAATCAATTTCTGGTCGCGGAAAAGCAATTGACCGTCGCACGGGCGGAGCACAGTCAATCCATTCAAGCAGGGTTCGGCGATCCACAACGGAAGGCCGAGGTGCCGTTGAAGGAAGCAGAGGTTGATCTCCGACAAACGGAGCTGCAGTACGCGAAGGAAATGCTCGATCAGGTCCAAGTCACCGCCCCTCAAGCCGGATTGCTGCTCTATTCAGATAAGTCCGATTGGATTGGCCGGCCGGTCACCGTCGGTGAGCGGATCATGGAGATCGCCGATCCCAAACAGATCGAACTGCGTATCGATCTGCCGGTAGCCGATGCCATTGTGCTCAAAGAAGGAGCCGAGGCGTTGATCTTTCTCAACGCGCTGGCACTAGAATCGTTTCCTGCGACCGTCGTCCATGCCAGTTATCACGCTGAGGTTCTGCCAGGCGACGTCCTGGCGTACCGGGTCACGGCCCAACTTGCCACAGCGGATTCCCGTGTTCGCATTGGATGGCAAGGCACGGCCAAGGTCTATGGGGAGCAAGGGCCGCTGGCCTATCTGCTCCTCCGTCGTCCGATCACCGCGCTTCGGCAATGGATAGGCTGGTAAACCATGAGTTCCCCTGGAGCACCGGACGCCAAGCCCCAAGAACGAAAGCTGCCGACCCTCCGACCAAATCTGCAATTCAATCGCGGGACCCCCACGCCTGACGGAGTGCCGACCTGGACCATCGTGGATCCGATTCGCAATCGGTATTTCCAGATCGAGTGGCCGGTCTATCAGATGATCCAACGCTGGAGCACGGGCACCATTGAGAAGCTCCATGCCGCGATGACGAAAGACACGACCTGCCACACGACCATCGCGGATGTGGAAGATCTGGTGAAGTTTCTCTATACGAATAATTTGACGGAACAGTCCGCAAGTGGGAAGCACACGGATTATCAGACTCAGGCCCAAGCCGGTGAACACAACTGGCTGATGTGGGTGGTCCATCATTATCTCTTCATCAAGATTCCTCTCGTGCATCCGCACAACTTCCTGAAGGCGACACTCCCGTTCGTGGAGGCGTTCTATACCGCAGTGGCCGGGTGGACGTTCGGGGTACTCGGACTGGTTGGGCTGGTGCTCGTCGGCCGTCAATGGGATACGTTCGTCTCAACGTTTCTCTATTTTTTCAGCTGGCGAGGGGCCATCCTTTACAGCCTCTCACTCGGGGCGGTGAAGGTGGTCCATGAACTCGGCCATGCCTATACGGCAACCAGGTTCGGGTGCCGAGTGCCCACTATGGGTGTCGCGTTCATGGTGATGATGCCGGTCATGTACTCGGACGTGACCGATTCGTACCGCCTGACGTCCAAACGGAAGCGACTCCTCATCGCAGCCGGTGGGGTCATCGCTGAGCTGGGATTGGCTGCACTGGCGCTCTTTTGCTGGGGCTTCTTACCGGAAGGGACGGCAAGGAGCATTGCCTTTATCGTAGCGACGACCAGTTTGGCGATGAGTCTGATCGTCAACTTGAATCCGTTAATGCGGTTCGACGGCTACTATCTCCTCGCCGATGGATTAGGTCTCCCGAATCTACAAGATCGGGCGTTTACCTTCGGACAATGGCGATTGCGGAGCCTGTTGTTCGGCCAGCATAGTCCACCTCCGGAAACGGTCTCTGTAGGGGTGCGGCACACCATGGTGGTGTACGCCTGGGCAATCTGGCTCTATCGACTCATCCTGTTCACCGGGATCGCGGTGATGGTCTACCACTACTTCTTTAAAGCCCTCGGCATCATGCTCTTCCTGGTCGAGATCGTGTGGTTCATCGTCATGCCCATCTATCGGGAGCTGACCGTGTGGTGGGGGAGCCGAACGCTGTATGCGGCTTCACCACGAGCCTGGATGACTGCGGCCTGTCTTGGTGTGGTCTTTGCGAGCACGCTCATTCCATTGCACACGAGCATCTCGATTCCGGCCGTCCTGCAAGCGTCGTCGTACGCGACCATTTTTGCGCCGACCCCGGGGCGTCTGCAACAGGTATTGGTGCGCGAGGGGCAGGCGGTGAAGGCAGGGGATGCCCTCGTGATCCTGGAGAATCCAGCCTTGGAAAAAGAAGTCCGGCTGGCCGAAACGAAAGTCGCGAAGTGGGACTATCGGCTCGGTCGGATGGCCGGTTACGGTCAAGATCGTGATCAGCGACAGGTGATTGGGGAATCCCTGCGAGCCGGGCTCGCCGAACTGACGGGGCTGGAAGCCAAACGAGACAATTTAACCTTGAAGGCGCCCATCGACGGGGTGATACGGGATCGAGAGGATTCCCTCTCCGTCGGGCGATGGATCGATCAGAAGGTGCCCATTGCCTATCTTGTAGATGATCGTCAGGCGGAAATCGAAAGTTTTGTCCCGGTCGACGAGTTGGCCTATGTCGCCGTTGGACAACCGGCGAGATTTGTCCCGTTGGATCTCACCAGGCCATCGGTTGAAGCTCACGTGACGCAGATTGCAGAAGTGGACGAGCGCGAGTTCATGATGCCCTATCTCGCCTCGGTCTATGGTGGCGACGTACCGGTACGAAAAGACGACAAGGGACGGCTCAAGCCGGAAGTCTCCGTGTATCGTGTGCGGCTGAGTTTGGATGAGGTGGGGACCTCTCCGGACCACATCCTCGCCGGCCATGTCCAGATCGAGGGCCAACCATCGAGCATCGCAAAACGGGCGTGGGACCAGGTGGTTGCCACTGTCGTGAGAGAAAGCGGGTTCTAGAATACAGACGGGATCGCGTTAGGCGGATCGGCTTGGATTCCTTCGTGGGATAGTCAGAAATCGTACCCTCCCGCTTCAGTTACAGAAGAGCAGATCTTGACCAATCAGAGTCTTGGCTGTCGCTTTTTGTCATCGAGACACAATCGGTACCCTCACAACATCGTCACTAGCTTAGTTCAGCTAGTTAGTGACGGTTAGAGCACATTGTTTCCATCGACCTATTTTTCTGTGCTGGAGCAAAACCTGCATGGTTTGAAGAGGATCTCCAGCACTGAACGGAATAAGTCGATGAAGACCTGACACGGTATTGCAGGAGCAGAGGGGGCCTACGCATGTTCGGGCAAAACAAACGCACAGCGCCACAGCAGAATGACAAGCCGAAACCGGCTCTAAAGGCTCCGGGCACCTCCCGAGTCAAGACATCCCTGCTCTCGCTCGAATCTCGCCTCATGTTTGATGCGGCCGCCACAGCCACGGCGGCGGAAGTCAATCAAGAACAAGTCGCGCAGGAACAGGCCGAATCGGCGGTGTCCGCAGAAGGCGGTGGAGAGCCAACCGTAGTAGAGAATGAGTCGCAAGAACTGCTTCAAGCCATTACGACCTATAACCCTGGCGAGTCCAGGACAGAGATTGTCTTCATTGATCCCACCGTCCCGAATTATCAGGAGCTCCTGAGCGGCATGGACCCGTGCATCGCAGTCATCATGCTCGATGGTGGGCAGGATGGCGTGGAACAGATGGCGAGCGCGCTGGCCGGTCGCACGGGGATCAATGCGATCCATCTGATCTCGCACGGCGGCGCGGGAGAGCTCCAACTCGGCACGGGCACATTGACGACGGAGTCGATGTCGGGACAGTACGCCGACGAACTCGCCATCATCCAACAGGCGCTGTCAGGGCAGGCCGACATTCTGGTCTACGGTTGCGACTTCGCCGAAGGCGAGGCTGGGCAAGAGGCGGCCACGTTGTTGAGTCAGTTGACTGGCGCCGACGTCGCCGCGAGCACGGACGCCACTGGCTTCGCCGCATTGGGCGGCGACTGGGTGCTGGAGACGAAGATCGGGACTATCGAGACGCAAATAGCCGTGGATGACGGGATTCAGGCAAATTGGGTTGGCTTGCTCGCCGCGCCGGTGGTAGATCTGAACGCAGGTGGGGTAGGCAATAATGTGACTGCGGCGTTCACCGAGCAGACGTCGGTACTGATCGCCCCGGTGGGGACGCTGAGCGATGTGGATAGCGCCAATCTCAACCTCTTGACGGTGACACTGACGGCGCGGCCCGATGGCAATGCGGTGGAGTCGCTCTCCCTCAATGCGGCAGCGACGACGGTGGCCTCGGGGGCCGGCTTAACGGTGAGCTACACGGCGAGTACCGGCGTACTGTTGATCACAGGCACGGCGAGCACCGCGACCTATGAGACGATCTTGCAGGGCATTCTCTACAACGACACGAGCAACCAGCCGACCACGAGCAACCGCTCGATCACCGTGGTGGCTCGTGACAGCACCAATGCCAGTAGCACGTCGCGAACAGCGACCATCACCGTGACGGCCGTCAACGATGCGCCGACCATCACGAGCTTGAGCGGCGACAGCTTGGCGTACAGCGAAGGTGCCGGGGCGGTGGTCATCGAGCGGGGTGGCAACGCGCTGGTGGCCGATGTCGATAGCACCAATCTGGATACCGGCACGCTGACCGTGTCGATCCCCGCCGGGGGCGACAGTGACGCAAGGGACGAACGGGACGGTGACGTTCCTCGCCGACGGGACCGTGACGTACACGCCGAACGCGAACTACACCGGCCCCGACACCTTTACCTACACCATCACCAGCGGGGGCGTGACCGAGACCGCGACGGTGACCGTGACCGTGACCGCCGTGAACGATCCCACCGTCGTAACCGGCGGCACCAGCGGGACGGGCACCGAAGACACGACCCTCACCGGGACCCTGACCGCCACCGACAGCGACGGGTTGAGCGACGGCACCGTGTTTACCGTGAGCGCGAACGCCACCAACGGGACCGCGAGCATTGATCCGGCGACCGGCCTGTGGAGCTATACCCCGAATGCCGATTGGAACGGCAGCGACAGCTTCACCGTCACGATCACCGATGATGCGGGCAACAGCAGCACCCAAGTGATCAGCGTGACGGTCACCCCGGTGAACGATGCCCCAACGCTGACGGTCAATACGGGCAGCACCGTGGCTGAAGGCGGGACCGATACGATTGGGAGCAGTGAGCTGGCCGTGACCGACATCGAGGAGACGGCCGCACAACTGGTCTATGCCATCGGCACCGGTCCGGCCTCTGGGCGGCTGGAGCTGACGACCGCGCCCGGTGTGTCTACGACGACCTTTACACAAGCGGATATCGCGGCCAATCGCCTGATCTACATCCACAACGGCTCAGAAACCACGAGCGACAGTGTCACCTTTACCGTGAGTGATGGGGCAGGGGGGACAGTCGGCACCACGACCATGACCCTGACCATCACGCCGGTGAATGATACGCCGACGATCACGAGTGGTGGGGCTGGCCCGACCGCGGCGATCAACGTGCTCGAAAACGTCAGTGGCGTCACGATTGTCACGGGTGGGGATGTGGACCTGCCGACGCAGGCCCTCACGTACAACCTGAGTGGGGGAGCGGATCAGGCGCGGTTCACGATCAATACCGCTACCGGAGCGCTGAACTTTACCGCGCCGCCTGACTATGAAGCGGCCACTGATGCCAATGGCGACAACGTCTATGTCGTGCAGGTGCAGGTGATGGATAGCCAAGGGGCGAGCACGACCCAGACCATTCAGGTGACGGTGACGGATGTGGCCGAAGGCGTGCCTCCCCCGCCTCCACCGGTGCCGCCGGTCTTGTTGGCACCGCCCCCGCCGAATCCAACGGGGCCAGGGCCGGGTCCTGTGCCTCCATCGGGTCCCACCGAACCACCAACAGAGCCGCTCCCTCAGGCTCCGGTCTTGCCAGCGTCACGCACTGTGCCAGTGCAATCTCCTCCGGCCACCGTTCTGCCATCGCCGACGGAGCGCCTGGTGGTGATCAGACCTGAGGAACCGAGAGCCACGATCGATGAGACGAAGGAGTCGGTGCTCTTCCCCTGGATCGACGACGCCAGACGGCTGCTCGTGACCGGTCTGCTTGGAGACCCAACCCCAACGCCAGAGTCTGAACTCGCCGAGAAGGCTCAATCGGTGAGTGATCTCCTTTTCTCCAAGCTCGATGAAATGACGGCTTCGTTGGAGCAGGCGATGGGCGTATCCCAAGAGCAGCATACCGTTACGATGCGGATCGCCGCGCTGACGGGGACCACCTTGTCGGCCGGGTTCATCGCGTGGGCCCTCCGCAGCGGCACCCTGCTGGCGAGTTTCATGGCGACCATGCCGGCCTGGCGACACTTCGACCCGCTCCCGGTGTTAGGGGGCAGTCGCGGTGAGCGGGACCGCCGGAAGAAAGAAGCCGAACAGGATCAGCACGCGGAAAACACCGAATTCAAAGGACTGAAACATTTGCTCGACCTTGGACGCCCCCCTGCCCCCAAGCCCTAACCAGCCGATCAGAACGATCTGGACCGGCTCTCATCATCCGGTGATCAGTCTGTGCCGCGACTCTCAGCACCATGAGGTGGTGCGGATTGTGTTCAACTAAATTGATTCCGCCAGGAATGCGCTTGGGGCAGTGCCAGCCCATGTGCGACACACATCGCATGGAGTATGGCAATGTCGACAGGGACGGTACCGCTTAAGCCGGCCATATGCGCGCAGATTGCACAAGGCTTCAGGACGTTCGTGCACTTTTCGATGTATCACAAGTTCTTCCACGTAAATTCCATGAATTTGGTAATCTGTTGCACAGTGTTTCTCGTCTGAACACACAGGGCATGCTGAGCCTATGTCGATTCCAACGTCAGATCGGTCTGTTTCGTTGACGAGGCGGCTCCTCCTACCGCTCCTGATTGTCTGTGGAGTGGCGTTCGCGCTCGTGGCAGGATATGGCGCTTTTCTTTCCACTAGTTTGACGCTTCCCAAAAGCGATGAGCATCCACCGCTGCTGATCTACGGTGCCCCGTTGTTTTTGACGCCGGGGCTCCATGCTGCCGATTCAGGATTGCTCGACCACCTGCAACGGTTGGAGTACAAGCCGTCCACTGCGGCACCGCGCGTCGCCGGTGAGTATTTCGCCACCAGGGACTCCATTGAGGTCTTTCTCCATGCTCAGGAGGGGCACCGACTGCCTGCACGATCAGTCCGCTTGAGATTGGTCGACGGGATCGTCACTGAGGTGTCGTCCGTGTCCGATGGGCGCCCGCTTTCCCTTGTTTCGCTCGAGCCGGTGTTGATCAGCGGGATGCGTTCCGGCTCCAGGCAGGTTCGGGAATGGGTTTCCCTGGACCGTGTCCCTCCCGCCCTGATTCAGACGCTCCTGATCATCGAGGATCGTCGGTTTTTTTCTCATTTCGGGGTTGACCCGATCGCGATCGGACGAGCGTTTTGGGTCAATCTGACCCGCGGCGTCCTTGTGCAGGGAGGCAGCACGCTCACTCAACAATTGGCCAAGAATCTCTACTATTCTCCCAAACGAACCATTGGGCGGAAACTTCGGGAAGTGATGGCCTCGATGGTGCTCGAGTTCAAGTATCGGAAAGAGGAGATTCTAGAGAGCTATGTGAACGAGATCTATCTCGGCCAAGCCGGACCGGTTTCGATCTACGGTGTGAGAGAAGCCGCCCATCGTTATTTCAGCAAGGATCTTGAGGACCTGTCGATCGATGAAATCGCGTTGATCGTCGGATTGATCAAGGGACCCAATGCCTATTCTCCCGTCAAAAGCGTTGAGTCTGCCACGACGCGTCGCAATGTAGTGCTTCGGCGGCTGAAGGAAGAGGGGATCTTGACGGAGGACGCCGTGGCTCAGGCCATGAACCGGCCGGTGAAGGTGATGCTGAATCAGGATGTCCTCACCGATGCGCCGTACTTTGTCGATTATCTGCTCAGAGAGATTGAGCAGGGGACTGGACTGGACATACCAGATGGCGCGCGAATTTATTCAACCCTTGATCCCAGGGCACAGCGAATCGTTGCACGGGCGTTGCACGAAGGATTGGCGAAACTCGAAAAGAGCTATCCGGTCTTGGCTGGAGTCGAGCCTCCGCTTCAGGGGGCGGCGGTCGTCCTGGATGTCAAGACCGGTCATGTGCGTGCGATGGTCGGCGGTCGTAACTATCAGCTGAGCCAATTCAACCGTGCGGTGCAGGCGCATCGATCAGCAGGGTCTCTCTTCAAGCCGTTTGTGTACCTGGCCGGTTTTGAGGCAGCCCGTGACCACGGTACGGCCGGACTGACTCCGGCAACATTGCTGGTGGATGAGCCGGTGACCTTGGAATCCGGTACAGGGTCCTGGTCACCTCAGAATTATGATCGGCAGTATCGTGGGCCGGTGACGGTTCGAACGGCACTTGAGCAGTCCTTGAACGTTCCCGCCGTTCGGACGGCACATCGAACTGGGATTACGGCGCTCACGAGTCTGCTGCACGCGTTCGGAGTCACGACACCGGTGGCGGACGATTTGTCCCTGGCGTTGGGGAGTTCTTCAGTCTCGTTGCTTCAGATCACATCCGCCTACGCCGGGCTTGCCAATGGAGGCGTGGTCATCCATCCGGTCGCGTTGTCCAACATGGTGGGTGAAGAAGGTGAGACCATCTGGAGTCCCCCGCTCGATCGGCGTCAGGCGGCAAGTCCACAAGGGACATTTCTCATGACGTCGTTGTTGAAAGGGGTGGTGGACCATGGTACTGGGGCCAAAGCCAGAGTGTTGGGAGTACATGGCCCCGTGGCAGGCAAAACCGGGACAACCGATGGATATCGAGATGCCTGGTTCATCGGCTATACCCCGGATATGGCGATCGGTGTGTGGGTTGGGTTTGACGATGAACGCCCTCTCAAGTTGACCGGCGCCCAAGCCGCTCTCCCGATTTGGAGTGAACTGGCGAGTCGGCTTATCCCACGTGATTCCCCTGATTTTGAAGCGCCCGTTGGGGTTGTTCAGCGGAAGATTGATCCCAAAAGCGGACAACTCGCGACGTCGCAATGTCCAGAGAAGCGAGTTGAGTTCTTCATTGCTGGAACGGAGCCGACGGTCTATTGCGAAGTGCATGGAGGCGGGCTCTGGGAACGGATGAAGCAGACGTTTGGTTTATCGCAATAAGGTGGAGCGCGTACCCGGGTGCTGGATTCGACAAACTGTTAGGCGTATCCCTGGTCCTCGGGTACCCTTGGGGAAAGTTGGCCTGTTGAGAGGAGTCCCCATGAAAAAGACCGGGTCTGTCGACGATGGCAATATTACGCTGTTGGCAAAAGGTGTTGATCTCAAAGGAGAAATCAAGGTCGATGGTACGGTGCGGATCGACGGGCGACTCGAAGGGAATGTGTATACGAAGGGGCAAGTGATTGTCGGGGAAGATGGAGTCGTAAAGGGAGCCATCCAGGCCGATTCATTGATCAGCAGTGGACGCATCAAAGCCACGGTTACGGCAACTGGGAACATCCAGCTTCTCAAAACCGCGATTCTGATCGGCGAAGTCCATTGCCCGACGATGCTGATGGAAGAAGGGGCCAAATTTCAAGGAGTCAGTGATATGGGGGTCACAGGCTGGCCCGAGGAAGCCTCTCGAGCACCGAATAATGTTCGTGACATGAACGCGCATCGTGGAAAGGCGATTGCCCTGATCGGAAGGGAAGTCGATCTGTAAGCGCACTCGCTCCTCTCGCTCGTCGTATCGTCCTCACCTCGGGTGGTCCCGTGCCTTCCAGCCCATTCTTTCCTCTCGTGACAGACGCCGTCAGATCTGTTATTTACTCGATGCTGCCTCAAGAGACTGCGACGTTTGCCATGACTCGACAACAGATCTTTTCCATCGTGTTCTTTGCCCTCCTGGTTTTGCTCCTCTACCAAATCGGGTTGATGTTTAAACCGTTTGTGTTCTCGGCCCTGTGGGCTGGCCTGTTGGCGCATTGGGCCTTCCCCATGCATCTCCGGCTGGCCAAATGGTTCGGTGGGAAGGACGCGCTCTCTGCCGCTCTGCTGACCGTCGGCGCGCTGGGGATTGTCGTCGTGCCGTTAGTTGCCATGGGGGTGATGTTGGTGCGAGAAGCCGGGGCAGCGGAGCAGGAGATCCGAGCATGGATCTCAGCCGGCGGGCTCCAGCGATTGCCGGATCAAGTGGCCGGCATTCCGTTTGTGGGAGGTTGGTTGAAGGCGGCGGTATCCGGGACCGGCAGTCCCACTGTTTCATTGGAACAGTCGCTCGTCGGTGGAGTCACGGAATTGGGCCAGTTTTTGGTCGGAGGAATGGGAGGCCTGCTGAAGAACACCTTCACGCTGGTGACGAATTTCTTCATTATGCTGTTGGTGTTGTTTTTTCTCTTCAAAGACGGGCAGCAGTGGCTCGCCGTGTTATACGATTTGATTCCGATGGACGAGTCGCACAAGTCCAAAATCCTGACCCGGTTGGATCAAACGATTCGAGCGGTGGTGAAAGGGATGCTCGTCACGGCGATCGTTCAAGGACTGTTGGCGGGGATGGCCTATTGGGCGCTCGATGTGCCGTTTCCGATGGGACTGACCGCGTTGACGACCGTGTTGGCGCCGATCCCGTTCGGCGGAACGGGACTGGTGTGGGGACCTGTGGCGCTTTATCTCTTCTGGGTGGGTGCAAGCGGGAAAGCGCTGATTATGCTGGTGTGGGGAATTGGCGTCGTGTCGATGGTCGACCAGTTCCTACGCCCGTGGTTGATCGGCCAAGATGTGCAGATTCCCGTGTTGCTTCTCGTACTCAGCGTGTTGGGCGGGTTAGCGCTGTACGGGTTGCTTGGATTGTTCGTTGGCCCGATCCTTATCAGCCTGCTGATGACAGCGGTGCAGATCTATCGAGAGGAGTACCACCTCAAGCCACCGGTCGCTCCCGTAAGCCCGCCCACGCCTTCGTAACCTCCTTGTCACGCTGCACCGGCGCACAGTATTTTGCTCTCCAGCCGACAAGGACCTATCATGTGTCCTGCTACTCCAGCGGAATCGTAATGGCGATCCCGCCCATCACATCATTCAACTTGAAGTCCTGCTTTGGGCTTAACGGATGACTGTTGTGGCACATGATGCAGGCAGATGAGACGGCACGGTCTGCATAGATGGCTTGGAAGTACTGCTTCTTGCCGCTTGACACCACTCCGGTAATCGGCCGGTCAGGCTCTCGCCTAAGCACCTCCAGCGCTTTTCGTTCAAACTCTGTGGCAGGCGCGTTGCGTTGATAGATTGGAGAGAACCCAATCAGTCTGTAGCGGATGCCCCGTCCACTCTCGGCGACCAACCGGCCTGAATGTTGAAGAAACTGAGCTGGCAGAGGGAGTGTGTTGTCCTGCTCCCAATGTTCGGTCGCAGCGACGATGCCTTTCTCCTGCATACGGTTGACGATGTACGTCGTGTAGATCGTCCGGTCAGCCTCCAGGATGGCATGCACGTAATCAGCGACTCTCTCCGGAGAGATGCCGCCGATGGGTGGGTTTTCCTTGGCTGCGTGAAGAGACGCTCCGCCCCAGAGTCCCCCTACGAAGAGTGCGATGGTTGCGGCTCGGAACGTGACGCGGACGGTGTCCATGGGCCTCCTTCGGGAGATCGTGGAGAACTGATCGGAAGAGTGACCACGCAGGTGGTGCCTTGGCCTTCGACGCTTTCGATACGGAGATCACCCCCAAACTTTCGGATAATCCGTCGCGCCACCGTGAGCCCGAGTCCAGAACCTTCCCCTTGTCCCTTGGTTGTAAAAAACGGATCGAAGACCTTTGTCAGGTGCTGTTTCGAGATGCCGGGGCCGGAATCAGCGATCGTCGCCGTCACCGTGTGGTCCGAGACGGCGGTCGTCAACGTGAGCGTGCCGGTCCCCTTCATGGCTTGGGTGGCATTGGTCACGAGATTCACCAACGCTTGTCGAAGTTGGTCCGGAAAGACCAGCACGGGTGTATGGCCCGCATAGGCTTTGTGGATCACAATGTCTTTCATTTCAACGGTGGTCTGTGCTGTCGCCAGCACTTGGTCCAATATCTGCTCCACAGGCACTGGTACGTGTTTGTCGAAGGCCTCACGGTTTGTCACGCCGGTAAAATCACGAACGATCGTCGCCATGCGACGGCCATGGGCCACGATGTCCTGGGCGCAAGACTTGATCTGCTCCAAGTCCTGCTCGTCTTGAATCGCTTCCCCCAACCCGATGATACCGAACAAGGGATTGTTGAGTTCGTGGCCGATTCCAGCGGTGAGGACGCCAAGGCTTCCCGTTTTCTCTGCCTGGACCAGCTTATCTTGCAGTTGGCTCTCGTCCGTGGTGTCTCGAAGCACCAGCCCGATGCTATCTTCTTCTCCTGGTCTTGTGGGTAATCGGAACCATTGATAGTGATAGATGCGCGATCCGATGTGGAGCTCAGCACGATGGTGCGCCGATTCGTGATCGGCACTCGGCGCAAGTGGATCTCTCGGCGCCGTCTCGCGTTCGATGCCGGCCGTGGCAAGAGCCGTATCCCCGTTGGCTTGGAACTCTGCGTGAAGCTGTTTCTGAACGGCTGGGTCAAGTGGAAGAATCGTGAACAGGGATGCGTCTGACATCGGTTCCTGGACCTTGAAGGAATCGCGGGCCGCCTGATTGATGTAGCGTACAGTTTCGTGGGCATCGATGAGGAGAATGGGAGTGGGGACGGCGTCTAAGATCTGATCCGTCGACTGCTGGAGGACCTGGACTTCCTGGGTTTTCAACTTGACCTGGTCAGTCAATCCGGCGAAGGCCGCTTTCAACTGCTGGTTCATGCGGTTGAATTCTTCGGCCAGGTCCTCCAATTCGTCACCCGTGTGGATCTGAATCGGTGTCCGCAATTCACCGCGCCCGATTGATTGCGCGGCCAGTTGCAGTTGCCGTACGGGCGTCACGATGCGGCCGGCGGCAACGTAGCCCAGCGAGGCCAGTAGCACGACAGCGACGGCTCCGAACACCGTCACCCAGATGAACAGATGCTGAATCGGCGCGAAGAGTTCATCGGACGATTGCCAGACAAAGGTGTGCCATGACCCATTGTCGATCGAGCCGTTGGTCGCTCGGCTGGTCTCTGTCAGAGAGGCAAAGCCGATGACGGAGGTCGACTGTCCGCCGTGGCCGTCGCTTGAGGTTTGCACCCAACCGGGGTGTGGCGGTGTGACGAGCGGGATGAGCTTCGGATCAGACAACGGGACGCCGGTGGGAAGAATCGGGCAGCTCACGACGATTCCGTTGGTATCGATCAACATGACGTGGCCGGTCTTTCCAAATCGAGTGACATGAGTCGCGGGAGAGAAGAACTCTTTGGCGTCGATCACGCGGTGGAGCACTCCGACGACTTCGTACCGGAGACTATCCATGACAGGGAGTGAGATGGAGAAGACATAGGCGTTCACCTGGTCGTCGAAATGCACATCTTCGATATAGAGCTTGCCTACCGCTTTATTGAAGGCACCCTGCCACCAGTGGGACTTCTGGTGGCGGAACGCCGGATGGCCGGTCATGGTTCCGGCGAGCGCACCCTGCGCATCGGTCAGGAAGAGCATCTTTGTCGATGAGCGAACCACGTGCGGAAGCGACTGGCCCGGGGCACTATGGACGCCGGTAAAGTATTCATGGAGCAAGGTGCTGAGAGGATTATCGACAATGGACTTGACGGCGGCAGTGTCTTTTACCTTCCAGCGTTGCTCGAAGTCAGTGAGTGCCGTGGTCGGACTCTTGGGGTCTCCCCGCGCATCGCGCCGTTGCTCCAACGCTCGAATGATCGCCGGGTCATTCGCAATGCGCGCGGTGTGCGCGATTTCTTCGGCGAGGAGGAGGTCGAGTTTACGGGCGGCTTCGGTCGCCAGTGCTTTAAAGCTTTCCCCACTGACTTCCCGGATTTCTTGAGACCCCTGCCAGAACGCCATCCCCAAGCCGACGACGAGCGGGATGACACCGACGAGCAGCATGGAGAGGATGACTTTCGCCTTGAGCCCCCATCTGGTGCCAGACGGCGAGGATGTCGGCGTCTTCGTCACGATTGAGTGTTCCTCTCACCGGGAAATGTGAGGGTAAAGGTTGAGCCTCGGCCGATCTGACTGTCGACCCCTATCGTGCCATTCATGTGATGAATCACATTCTTGATATTGTACAAACCCAATCCGGTTCCCTTCCCTGGCGGTTTTGTCGTGAAGAAGGGTTCAAAGATTCGACCAAGGAGCTCTGGGGGGATGCCGCTTCCGGTATCGGAGACACGAATCTGCGTCGCGTCGGCCATCGCGTTGGCTTCCAGCGTCAATGTTCCATGGTGATCCATGGCCTGCACGGCGTTGGTAATGAGATTGACGAACACATGGAGAAGCTCATCGGGGTTCCCCTTCACCACGACGTCGGGCTGATACAGCTTACGAATTTCAATGTCTTGGAGAGCCACCGCATAGCGGGCAATCTTGAGCGCTTCATCCAACTTACCGCTGACGCCAATCAGGCAGTCTTGCCGCAAGGATGCGCGACGAGAATAGGACGTAAGGTCTCGGCAAATGGCCGTCGTCCGTTTCACGGCTTCGATAATATCGTGGGCCTGCAGGTGTACGGCTTCCAGGTCCATTTCATCCGTCAGATTTTCAGCCAGACCCAGAATCAGCTGGAGCGGATTATTCATGTCATGCGCGATGCCAGCGGCGAACGAGCCGATTCCAGCAAGTTTTTCCGCATGGAGCAATTGGGTTTGCAATGTCGATTCATGTTGCACGAGCAGCCAGAGAAGCCGTGCGGTCTGACCATTGACTACGTCGGCCCCCGCAGGCACCTCCTCCCGAAGCACCGACCCCATCGCTGGATCACCGGTGACGTCAATCACAAGGTTGAGCCCTTGGTGCGTGATTAAGTCGGTCACCCGGTCATAGACTGGCACGTGGAGCTCTTGGGCGCGTGTGAGTCCGGGAGCCGAGGGATTCTGATCGGTGATGCCGACGATCTGAATCCTGCTAATCTGGTGCAGCATATCGAGCAGGGCCATGCCCCCACGCCCCGCCCCAATGATGGCCACTCTCATCGGAGGTGAGGTGGGAGCTGGTTCGCTTCCCTGATTCTCGGCTTGCGGATGGGACATGGTCGGAGAGATGATCGTCATGCTGGTTCCCTATGCTGTGGCCCGTTCCCTCAGAGATGGGCCAATTCACGCTGCTCCATGGCACGTGCGACGGAGGCCTTCAGTTTCTCGCCTTCTACCGGTTTCACGAGATAATCCACCACGCCTTGTCGCAGTAAGGCCGTGGCCATGTCGGTGTCGGGGAATCCGGTCAGGACGATCAAGGGGACCCGAGTATAATTCTGGCGGAAGTAGGCGATCGCTTCGATCCCATTCACCTTTGGCATTCGGATGTCGCAGATGATGACATCAAGGAGCAGCCGATTTTCACCGTAGTTGATGGTTTCGATGGCCTTCTCACCATTCTCTGCTTCAAGAACATCATAGCCGGCTTTCTGCAACGTCATGCGGACGACCTTGCGGATATCGGGCTCATCATCCACAACGAGGACGCGGCCATTGCAGCTCTCACCTCCCACAAAAAACCCGGATTTGAATTCGCTCATAACGACCTCCTTCGTGAATGGCGGGGTGATCTGTTCTCATTTGTATTGTAAAAGTATGGCAAGCTTGATGCCGAAACGTGAGGAAGGTGAGCCTGAAACAATTCAACGACTTGCTCGACCAGAATTTTTGTCACTGGTGGAGGCTGGTTCACATGCACCACCATAATTGTGGAAAACCACCAGCGAGGATGCACATTGCGTTTCAGAACCAATTTCAGCTAGGGTATACAAATATGTAAGAGGAGTGGAGGCCGGTGATTACCCCAGACGTACTGACTGACTATGTTCGCAAGTCCCTGCCGGATGCCGTGGTGACGGTCACCGACCGTACAGGAACAATGGACCACCTCAAGGTCGTGATTGTCTCAGACGGTTTTCATGGGAAAAACCTCTTAGACCGGCATCGGATGATCTATCAAGCGTTAGATGTGCCGATGAAAGACGGACGAATCCATGCGCTCGAATTAACCGCGCGCACCAGAGATGAGGCTTAGGAGGACAATATGGCCGACCAAATCGAAGAAGAAATCCAAAACGAAGTGAAGGCCCATAAAATTTTGATCTACGGCAAGGGAACGAAGACCATGCCGATGTGCGGATTCACGAGGGAAACCATGCAGTTTTTCGATAAGTATGGGTACCCGTACGAACTGATCGACGTCCTGTCGCAACCGGCGAAACGGGAAGCGCTGGCGAAGATCACCAATTGGCCGACACTCCCCAAGGTATTTATCGACGGGACGTTCTATGGAGATACCGACGTCCTCGACCCCATGGCTGCCAAAGGCGAAATCGAACCGTTGCTGAAAAAAGCCTTCGGGAAGTAAGCAGGGTATCCCTGCTCGTCTCTTGCTCCCCCAGCGCGGACGCGGGAGCAAGCATAATCTACAATTAAGGGCGGTGTTCGCTCGACAGGCGCTGTGGGACCAGCAGGAACGTCCTGCTTAGGGGTGGAGGAGTCTCGGCTGGCGAACGGCGCGCGAAGCCTGGTTGTGCCATAACGCTCGGAAGCCAGACGGGTGATGAATCCCTTCCTTATTTCTCGTATACGCCTCTAGGGCTTCGACTTCGTCGCAATGCCGTCGCAGTGATATTCCTTCCCAATAATCTGACAATTTCTGCTTAGGCGCGAACCAACTCGCTCATCCGTTCCATCTGAGATGCCCGAGGCATTGTGGCGGTGAGAAAGCCTAACGGGATAGATCGGGAAAGCCTTGTTGCCCAGGCTGATGCATTAGGACTTGATCAAGAAGTGCGAATGCTGTTTGATTCAGTGACCTGAGTCAGTGTCTCATGAATTTGCTCGCGGCGTTGATCAGTTACCGCAATCCTCATGATCAAGCCTGGTGCGGCGCCGTAGCTCCTGTCATATCGCCCCCCCTGTTCTCCCGCATAAACTTGCAGAATGAATCCGGTTGCTGCTTCTCCTTGCGACTACTAGGGATTGTAGTAGCCGTGTGACGAAGGAAATTGCTTCAGCAGTCGTTTTTTAGCCCGTCAACTTAAGGGGTATGGTTTCTGAAGGTTAATACTGGAGAGAATGGTATGGTTATGGACCTATAACCTATAGGCGTGGGTAACACATGTATAAGCTGATCCTCATTCTTATGGTGCTTGGTTCTCAATTCACTCTCACAGCATGCACGATCCAGCGCGTGCCCTTAACTCCGCTTACTGATGCGGAGAGGCAGACACTCGGGACCATTGGAATAGCGGCGGAGGTATCAAGGCTGGAGACGCAGTATTCTCGCGACCCATCCATTGTCGATGATGGGCTACGAGCCATGCAGGACCGCCTTAGTGATGCCGGAGAGGGGGTCATTGATGGAGCCAAATGGGTGGACTATCGCTCCCCTATTAATCCTCGCCCTGTATGTCGTACTCCTCGTAGTAGGTTATGCTTTAAAGAGTCGATAGCGTCGGTATTGTTCACGGTATTGTTCAAAGGAGTGCTCATGACTGGCGGGGGTATCGTCGGTGGAGTTGTTGGTGCCATTGACAGAAAAACCTATTCGAATCCTCCATTGATGGATTTGCCGGAAGAAGCCGTTATCCAAGCGGTTCAAGAATCGATCGACACACTTGGTCTTCCAGAGCAGCTGCGTGATCAGGTCTGGGAAAGGGCTCAGACGTACCCGGCCCATCACTTCGAACGGCTTTCAGAGTTGCCGGCTGATCCAGCGAACCTACACGGTGAATATAACAACAGCGTGAAAGGGGCACGATACTGGCCACTCCGTGACAAAGGGATAGAGACTCTCCTCAAGGTACGAATCCCACTGATCGAGTTTCGCGGGTCAGACCCAGAAGATTCCTTTCGGTTGTTTGTTCACGTTGAAACCACTCTCCAAAGTACCACTGATCAGTCTTGTATTCGGCACCGAACTTGGGAGTACCGAGGAGAGAGTCATTCGCTCGCTGAGTGGCGCAAGGACGATGCGAAACTCCTTATCGATGAGCTTGACCGAGGGCTTCCTCTCATTGCTCAGCGCGTGACATCAACGTTGTTTGAGCAGCCCTCACTGTTCTCGTTTGGAGCCTCGAGGGTCGTTATCCCAACGTCTGAATCTCTCGCCTGTCGCGGGTAATAGGAACAACGATCGCATTCAACAATCTACCCGCTTTAGGATGAGATGGCTTGTCTTGTCTCGTCGAGATGCTTCTGTAGGTAAGTCATGAAGGGAGTGCCGCCGGTGCCGACTGCTGTGGGATTAATCGCGCTGGTCTGATGTTGGCGATGGATGTAGCTGTCGGCGTAGCCGATATGGATTTCCCGGAACTGGGCCAATAGATCAACACAGGCGCAGTAGGCGGACCACAGTTCAGGGTGCCGTTGCTTCCGGTCATGAACATACCCAGATAGCAGGGCGCGACCCTGATCGTCAGTCCGAATCCCCAGGGTCTGAAGGAAGATGCGGTGGGTAGGAGGCATGTACTCCCGAATTTCTTGTAAGTGCACCGTCAAGCCCAAAGAAAAAAAGGCCACCTTTTCAGGTGGCCTTTTTGTTTTCTGCCCTCTCAGGCAGGTGTGGTGCGGGTGCTCTCAGCTGCGCGCATTCACCGAGAACCATCCGAATCAGGATGCTCAAAATGGCATCCCAGCTAGGCCGCAGGGAGCTCGACGACCGAAGCGTACCCTTGCGGTACGTTGCAGGGAGACGAGCGACTGAGAACGACGCCGGGTGCCATTTTCAGCAATCCTGTTACGTGCCCATTTCCCAGGATGCGAGATACTTCCGCTGTTCCTTCGTCAGCGTATCAATGGCCACGCCCATTCCAGCCAGCTTCAGCCGAGCGATTTCCTTATCGATCACCGCCGGCACCGGATAGACCTTCTTCTCCAGCATCTTGTAATTCTTCACGAGGTATTCTGCACCAAGTGCTTGGTTAGCAAAACTCATGTCCATGACGCTCGAGGGGTGTCCCTCAGCGGTGGCGAGGTTCACGAGTCGGCCTTCGCCGAGCAAACTGACCCGATGGCCGGTTTTCTTCAGCGTAAATTGTTCCACGCCAGTGCGAACCACCCGGCGCTTGTTGGCCAGGTTTTCGAGAGCGGGGATATCGAGTTCCACGTTGAAGTGCCCACTGTTGCAGACAATGGCCCCGTCTTTCATGGCTGCGAAATGCTCGCCACGGATCACATGAATATTCCCGGTGACGGTGACAAAGAAGTCTCCGATCAGCGCAGCCTGTTCCATCGGCATGACGCGGAAGCCGTCCATCAACGCTTCAAGACCTTTCAACGGGTCGATCTCGGTCACGACCACGTCTGCGCCCATGCCCTTGGCCCGCATGGCGATACCACGTCCGCACCAGCCATACCCGACGACGACGACGACGGACCCGCAGATCAGCCGGTTGGTGGCACGCACGATGCCATCCATGGTGGATTGCCCGGTGCCGTAGCGGTTATCAAACATATGTTTCGTGTCGGCGTCATTGACGGAGATGACGGGAAACTTGAGGACCTTCTTTTCCGCCATGCTGCGCAAGCGGATCACACCGGTGGTGGTTTCTTCCGTGCCGCCGATTACATTCTTCAACAGCTCTTTTCGCTTGGAATGCAGATGTGAGACGACGTCGGCTCCGTCATCCATGGTGACATGGGGGCGGTGCGCGATGGCGGATTCGATATGGCGATAGTAGGTGGCATTGTCTTCGCCCTTGATGGCAAAGGTCGGAATGCCTTCATGTTGCACCAGAGCCGCAGCGACGTCATCCTGCGTGCTGAGCGGATTGGACGCGCAGAGACGGACATCGGCTCCGCCAGCTTTCAACGTGATGGCCAGATTCGCGGTTTCCGTCGTGACGTGCAGGCAGGCTGTGACCCGCACACCTTTCAGTGGCTGCTCCCGCTTGAATCGTTTGCGAATGAGTCGCAACACGGGCATCGTGGCTTCAGCCCATTCAACCTTTAATCGGCCCTGGTCCGCCAGCTTGATATCCTTGACATCGTAATCCACGATACCCTCCTTCTCGGAACTGCTCATCGACATTCGTCAACGGTTAATGGTTATCGTTCGCCATCATGCAAAGGGGGACGGGTGGAGAACCCGTCCCCCTTTGCCAACATGCTACACCCAGGGCGCTTATAGCCCGGCGTCTTTGCGCAGCGCCTTCGTCTTGTCAGTTTTCTCCCACGTGAACTCAGGTTCGGTGCGACCGAAATGGCCGTATGCAGCGGTTTTTCTGAAAATCGGGCGCCTGAGTTTAAGGTGATCGATAATGCCGCGCGGAGTCATGGGGAAATGTTTGCGCACGAGCTTATCGAGAATATCGACCGACACTTTTTCGGTGCCCTTGGTATCGACGAGGACAGACACCGGATCGGCCACCCCGATCGCGTAGGCCAGCTGCACTTCACACTTGCCGGCCAAGCCGGCGGCGACGAGATTCTTGGCGATATAGCGAGCCATATACGAGGCGGATCGGTCCACCTTTGTGGGATCCTTGCCTGAGAACGCGCCACCGCCATGACTGCCGTGTCCGCCGTAGGTATCGACGATAATTTTCCGGCCTGTGAGGCCCGTGTCCCCCATCGGGCCGCCAACGACGAAACGACCGGTGGGGTTAATGTGATGCTTCACACTGGTTGCATCGTAGAGCCCTTTCGGCATCACGGGTTTAATGACCTTTTCCATGATCTCACGCTCAATCTGCTTGCTGGTGACATCAGGGCTGTGTTGCGTGGAGACGACGATCGTATCGATCCGCACGGGTTTGCCGTTCTTGTACTCGACCGTCACTTGGGATTTGCCGTCGGGTCGTACCCACTTAAGAATATTCTTCTTGCGCACCTCTGCCAGCCGCTTGGTTAGCCGGTGAGCCAAGACGATGGGCATCGGCATGAGCTCATCCGTTTCATTGGTGGCGTAGCCGAACATCAAGCCCTGATCACCGGCTCCTCCGGAATCCACGCCCATCGAGATATCAGGAGATTGCTGGTGGATAGCGGTGAGAACCGAGCAGGTATGATAGTCGAACCCCCACGACGCATCGCAATAGCCGACGTCCTTGATGACGTCACGGATAATATCCGGGATTTCAACGTACGCCTTGGTTGAGATTTCACCCGCTACCAGGGCGATGCCGGTGGTCAGGATAGTTTCGCAGGCAACGCGGGAATATTTATCCTGCGCAATGATGGCGTCCAAGATGCCGTCGGAAATCTGGTCGGCAATCTTATCCGGGTGTCCTTCAGTGACCGACTCTGAAGTAAATAAGAAATTGTCTCGCATGTGCCCCTCGTGGGTTCAGGTTTATGGAAAGCCAGGGTTGCTGTGTTTGCTGATTATGAATGTGACGAGTGGTACCGAGTGACAGACCACGCACAATCCGTGGCAATTCTAGAGAGATCAGTCGGCTTTGTCCATCACTTCGATCGTAGGGGAAGAAATTTCTCACTCGCCGCTTGCTTGACTCAGGTTTTTGCGGACTTGTAACATACTCTCAATAGCACGAGAACCTGCCGACGGCTGAGTAAGAGAGTTTGCTTGAAGTGACCATGGCTATATTGACGGCAGACGAAGACCGTGCCCATCCGTGTATCAACATGACACTTCAGCGAGCGGCGTTGGTTTTCACCTTCATGGCAGTCGGTGTGTTTTGCACGGCATCGTTCTCCGAGGCAGAATCACCCCAACCGAAGACACGGCCAGGCTTGGAGCGTGGCGTTGTCCAAGTTGGTGACGAAGCACCGAACTTTATGTTGCGGGACCTTGCCGGTAACGCTGTAAGCTTGTCTCAGCTCAGAGGGAAAGTCGTCCTGCTAAATTTTTGGGCGACCTGGTGCGGACCATGCCGTATCGAGATGCCGGCAATGGAACAGCTGTACCGCACGTTGCCGCGAAGGGAGTTCGAGATCTTGGCCGTGTCGACGGATCAACAGGGCGCTGCGGTCACCCGTCCGTTTCAGCGCGAAATGGGGTTCACGTTTCCTATTCTTCATGACTCGGAATACCGCGTAGGCCTGACGTACGGGGCCCGTTCGATTCCGATCACCTTTATGGTCGATCGTCGAGGCATCGTGCGACAAAAGATTTTCGGTGCACGTGATTGGGGCTCTCCGGAGGCCCGTGACCTCATCCAAGAACTGATGAAGTCGTAACCATGACACAATCCATCCCACAGATTTCGCTCATTGCCGCTTTTTCCGCGGGGCTCCTTTCCTTTGTGTCCCCATGTGTGTTGCCGTTGGTGCCGAGCTATATTTCCTACATTACCGGCCTGTCCGTCGAGCAGTTGACCGATGCGTCTGAACGAGTCAAGTTTCGGAAGGCCATCGTCGTGAACTCCTTGTTGTTCATCGGAGGGTTTTCATCGGTCTTTATTGCGTTCGGGGCTTCGGCGAGTTTTCTCGGCCAGATCCTGATCACCCATCAAGATCTCATCCGTCGTGTCGGTGGCGCGTTGATTATCGTGTTTGGGCTCTACCTGCTCGGGATTCTGAACTTGAAGTTCCTGAAGATGGAGCAGCGGTATCAATTCCGTAATAGACCTGCCGGATACCTAGGGTCATTCTTGATAGGGGTTGCCTTCGCTGCTGGTTGGACTCCCTGTGTCGGGCCAGTGCTGGGATCCATTCTTCTCTATGCCAGCACGACCGACTCTCTTTTTAGTGGGGTTGTGTTGCTGACCTTTTACTCGTTGGGATTGGGCTTGCCGCTCTTCCTCACGGCATTGGGGGTCGATCGGTTTCTGGCCTATTTCAAGGAAGTGCGGGCGTACCTGTGGGGCGTGTCGACTGTGAGTGGAGTCCTGCTGATCCTCGTCGGCGTCATGATTTACGCCAATTCGCTGACGATGGTGACAAGTTTCTTGGAACGATATGGAATCGGCTGGTATTTCGGCCAGTAGATAGGCCTCAGCTTTCAGTAACCAGTCGTCAGCTCACGAACAATCTGGATCAAACCACTCCCATTTCCACTCATCCAGCGGAGATGCGGTATTGATTGCCGTATATGTTGGCAGTTAACCCGCTAAATCAGCACCAGGCACCGAGACGGCAGGCTGTAAAGCCTTGACCCAGTGTCGTGGCAGTAGAAGCGGAGGTGCTGAAAGAGCCGAGTGATGGAGGAATGCCGAGTGTACCCATTACTGTTGGAGCGGGCGATGGACTAACGGCCGGTCGGTTGCTTCGGACCATCCCTGGGCCTGCGTCGGAAACGGGAACTGATTCCGGTTTTTGCGCGAGGAGCGTATTCGGTTGGGCCCCACCGATTTTCTCCAGCAAGCTCTTTCCGGCTCCTGAGGCGGTACTGTTCGGATACTTGTCCACTAAGACGACGAGATTTTCCCTGGCCCAATCGTCGGCACCCATTTCATGGTACGCCTTCGCGATGGAGTACAGGGCTTCTGCGGCGATGGGCTTATCAGGATACGCCTTGAGGACTTGCTGAAACCGATGCGTGGCAGCAAGGTAGGAGCCCCGCCGGTAATAGAATTGTCCCACGAAGAGATGCATCTGAGCGATCCAATCATGGCATTCCTCGAGTTTCTGCAGCGCCTGGATGTCATAGCGGCTACCGGGGAACTCTTTTCTCATCTGCTCGAATGCAGTGATGGCCTTGTGCATCGGTTCAGGATCACGATCGATGGTCTTCGCCATCTTGACATGAATTTCCCCGATCCTGAATGCTGCGTAGGGCGCCAGGACGTGATTGCGATGGAGCTCCAGAAAGTGTTTGTATTCGACTAAGGCTTCCGCATACTCCTCTTTCTCGAAATAGGCCTCTCCCCGCTTCATGATGATGTTGGGGTGGTAGTGGTTCTCAACGGTATCTCCGAGAAAAATTTGCTCGTCTGTGCTGCTGAAGACCTTCTTGATCCCGCTTCGAACGTCACTTGTGCCGATATCGCCGGCACACGACGTGATGAACAGTGAGCCGATACCGAGATAAACAGCCAGGCTGAGTCGGGATGATCGTGAGGGTCGATGGGCAATGATTCCGATGGAATGAAGGAACATACCATCAATACATAGCAAGGATACGGGCTAAAAGCAATGCAGGAGCGGTTTGGTTGACCTGCCTCTTTCCACTCCCTATAATCCGCCCGCACATCGCAAGGTTGAGCATTTTTGCGGGGAACGGATGGTGTCGAGCGGTCATGATTCGTTCAAGAATCATTGGAACAGGTAGCTATCTCCCTTCCCGGATCGTCTCGAATGAAGAGATTGCTCCTACGCTAGGGGTATCCCCGGCTCGGATCTACCGGCTGACCGGTATTCAGACACGTCATTGGGCCGGCGATCACGAGGCGTCTTCTGACATGGCCGTCGAGGCGGGACGTCGGGCACTTGATGCCGCAGATTGTCCGCCTTCTTCAATCGATGCCATTATTCTTTCCACCACCTCTCCTGACATGGCGTTCCCGTCGACGGCTTGCTTGGTCCAACGAGGATTAGGCTGCAAGCCAGTGGGAGCATTTGACGTGTCTGCCTCCTGCTCGGGGTTCTTGTACGGGCTCTCCATGGCACAAGCCATGATTCTGAGCAGACAGGCCAAGACCTGTCTGGTGGTGGCCTCAGAGGTCAAGTCTCGGTCGCTCGATCCTCAGGATGACTCGACGGCGCTGTTGTTCGGCGACGGGGCTGGTGCTGTCATACTGCGGGGTGAAGAGGATGGCATTCCTGAGTGGCGAGGGATTCTAGGGATCAGGTTATATGCCGATGGAGCCCACCATGGACTCATTCGGCTCCCAGGCGGAGGATCACGGATGCCCTTGTCTTCCGACACACTGCGCAAGCGTGAGCACTCGCTTCGGATGCAGGGAGCGTCGCTCTTTCGGATAGCCATTCGCCGGATTGAACAGGCGGTGCAGGAGATCTTGAAAGAGTTCGGCGTCGGTCCAGGAGATCTCAAGCAGGTTGTTCTCCATCAAGCAAATGGTCGAATCTTGTCGCAAGTTGCCGAGCGTTTGGGTATTGATCAGAGGCGCGTAGCCTCCGTGATCGAACGCTATGGCAATACGTCCTCAGCCTCTCTTCCGATCGCGCTCGATGATGCGGTTCGCGGAGGAAACATCTCACCGAATGATCTGGTTCTGTTGGGCACTTTTGGCGGCGGAGTCACCTGGGCAACGAGTCTCCTCCGCTGGTAACGATAGTAGATCGGGAGCAGGCGTTTATGCCTTGTTTGCTTCGTTCAACTGAGCAGACACTCGCTTGCCACCGCTGACTGGAAGTCGAACCACGAAACGACTGCCTTGGGGATGATTCGCTTCGACCCACACCTGCCCTCCGTGTCCCTCGACAATGTGCTTCACAATCGCCAGTCCGAGTCCCGTCCCGCCCAACTCGCGTGACCGAGCTTTGTCGACGCGGTAAAACCGTTCGAAGACACGAGGTCGGTCTTCTTCGGGGATACCGATTCCGGTATCGGTGACGCTGAGGTCGATCGCTCGGGCTGCTGGCTCGGCATTTCCGATCGGGGGAGCAAGCTTGGCGCCGATCGCGATGGTTCCTCCTTCCGGCGTATATTTGATGGCGTTATCGAGCAGATTGGTCAAGACTTGCACGAGCCGACCTTCGTCGCCCGCCACCGGAGGGAGCGACAGATCGACCGAGGTGACGAGACGGTGCCGTTTCTTATCGGCAATCGGTTTGATCATGGAGAGGGTCCGGTCGACGACGGAACGCAATTCAAGCGGTTCTTCCTTCAGTGAGACACGGCCCGATTCGATTTTTGAAAGTTCGAGCAGGTCTTCGATGATCAGATTCAGCCGATCGCTTTGTTTGAGGATGATCTCCAAGAATTTCGCGGACGTCACGGGGTCGTCCTTGGCGCCGTCCAGCAGGGCTTCCACGTAGCCCTTGATGGAGGTGAGCGGAGTCCGAAGTTCATGGGAGACATTTGCCACAAAGTCTTTCCTGATCTTCTCCAGACGCCGCAGTTCGGTGATGTCATGAAAGACCAACACGAGACAGGCCTCGCGTTCCCGTTCTCCCCCTGCTGGAGAAGCTTCGATCTGGAGACACCGCCCCGTTAGAGGCAGCACGATTTCATCTTCGCCCGGTACGCGTGACCGGAGAATGGTCGTGACCAGGTCGTTAAGCTGTTGATGGCGGAACAGCTCGGCGCAGGGGCGCCCTCGAGCTTCCACGCGCGAGATGCCGAACATCCGTTCCAATGCCGGGTTGATTTGCAACACGTGGCCGCGAGAGTCCAAGACCATGACGCCTTCGACCATTGAGGTGAGTACGGCAAGCAGTTGGGCTCGATCTTCTGAAAGTTCGTCGATCTTGGCATGCAGCTGGCCTGCCATGTCATTCAGCGTCGTCGCCAAGAGACCGACTTCATCCTGCGCGGTTGTTCTGATGGGTATGGCCTGATGGCCGGAACTGAGTCGTCGCGCAGCCGATGCGATGTCCGAGAGAGGTCTGGTGATGTTGTGCGCCAACCAGACACTCAGGGTCAGGGCGACGAGGAACGCGACTCCGAGCGCGAGAAGCAGGTGCCGTTTCAATTCTGCAATCTCGCGGTCGACGATGGCCATCGGCAGGCCCACGCGTACGGCGATCGCCGCTGCCTCCTGAGGCTGACGGAGCAGCACCGCACGATACATGGTGCGCTCGCCGGTGGTATGACGTGGGCGGATGTCTTCTCCGTGTCCTGTGGAAAGGGCCTGTTGGATTTCTGGCTGAGAAGTGTGATTCTCAACAGCGGGCACGTCGGCATCTCGTACGGCGCTATCCGCGAGAACCGTTCCGTCTGCGGCGACCAGCGTCACACGGGCGGATGATCGGTTGCCGAGGTCATGTGCCGTCTGTTGCAAGGAGGAAGGGGTCGGATGTGAAGACGATGAGTGAAACAGCGGCTGAAAGCCGTACTCGACAAGCTTGGTTTTTGCCTCCAGCGCATCAGCGAATTGCGCGAGGTACTGTTGCTCGAGGGCCTGGATCGTCATCACGCCGGCGATCAGCAGTCCACAGGCGACCGCCACAAGCGTGCCAAGCGTCAATTTCCATCGAATCGACCACGTCATCCTGATCAGTCGAGATCCCTCAGCTTATAGCCCAATGATTTAACGGACACGATGGCCTCTTCGAGGAGCGGCAGCTTTTGCTTGAGGCGGCGGATATGCACATCGACTGTTCTGGTTGTTCCGTAGTAATCGTAACCCCACACGGCGCTGAGCAGCACTTCACGGGTCAACACACGGCCACGATGCCGAAGCAGCTGCTCAAGCAAGCCAAATTCCTTTGCCGTCAACGGCACCTCTTGTTTTCCGAGACTGACCTCATGCCGAGCCAGGTTCATGGTGAGCGCACCATAGTGGTACAGATCTGGGCCCTCAGCAGGGGCACGCTCGATACGCCGCAGCAGCGCTTTGACACGCGCAACCAGCGCTTTGGGGCTGAACGGCTTGGTGACGTAATCGTCAGCCCCTAACTCCAGCCCGACAATCGTGTCCGATTCTTCCGCTTTCGCCGTGAGCATGAGGATTGGAAGCATGGCAGTGCTGGGCATGGAGCGGAGGCGTTTGCAGACTTCGAGCCCATCCATCTCGGGCAACATGAGATCGAGGACGACCAGATCGGGCTTCTCCTCTTTAACCTTCTTCAGCGCGTCGAGCCCACTGATCGCGGTGATAGGTCGAAATCCCTCTTTCTCTAAATAGTGTTTCACGAGCTGCAGGATGTCCTGCTCGTCTTCGACGATGAGCACCTTCTTGTGCGTGGGAAATCCCATAAGAACCGTGAGCGTACGGGGGAGGGGAGAGAGAGTCAAGCGGACAGGGGCTACCCTAATCTCCGGCTAAGTCGGGCTGAGGGCCAGGATATTGGCTCGTGCCAGGGCCATGAGGGCCTGCTGCGCTGCCGTGGTGAGGCGTAACAGCGT
>SWDI01000001.1:668351-694559 GCA_005116955.1 Nitrospira sp.
ACGATCAAGCAATGTGGATGCCATGCCGGTTCCCGCTCCGCATACGATCGGACACCATCGTGGACGTTGCCAGTCCCGTACTTAGCCGGAGAATAGGGGGCTACCGGGCAGGTGGCTCGCTTGGTGATGGCTGGTTATTTGTAGGCGATCGCCGCGCTTGATGGCCCAACGAGATGGATGACCTCGACCCGTGTGAAGCCCACCTCGCTACACCACCGGCGGAAGTCTGCGCCAGAATAATCAAACGCGTCGCCGAATTCGATGAGCATGTTGAGCGACATCAGCAACCCCTGCACGTTTTCTCGACGGGCATCATCGATCAATGCTTCGATGGCCACCAACGCGCCGCCCGGTGGCAATGCGTCGTAGGCGGCTCGGAGTAAGTACATCTTTTTCTCCAGATTCCAGTCATGCAGAATCATGCCCATTGTAATGATGTCTGCCTTTGGTAGCTGGTTCTTGAAGAAGTCGCCGGACGCCGTGCTCACGCGATGTTCCAACCCAGCGGCAGCGACATATTTCTTCGCAATCGGTTCGACCACCGGCAGATCGAAACTGATGCATTGCAGATGGGCATGGCGCTTCGCGATTTCGATGCTGAGCAAACCGGTCGCGCCGCCGACGTCGCAAAGGGTCTGGTATTTTGAGAAGTCGAATTTCTCCGCGAACGCCTCGAAGTTGAGACGTGAAATGCCGGTCATGGCGCCCATGAATTGTTCTAGCCTAGGCAGATCCGAATAGAGTTCTTCAAACATCCCCTTCTGCCCATGCTTCACCTCGTTCTGCGGCCGTCCCGTCCGCAACGCTTCCGGCAGATCATTCCAAAATTTGAACAGCCGCGCGCTGAGCATAACGAGAATTCCTCCGATGTACCGCGGGCTCGCAGCATCGAGGAAGAGGGTGCCTTCTGCCGTATTGAAATACTTCGCATCGGGACCGTCACCATCACGACCGAGAAACTGCATCGCCACGAGCGCATCAAAAAAATCGGGATTTGCGCGTGGGTGGAATTGCAATTCCTTGCCCAACTCCGCTCCTGTAAGACGGCGACCGGCAAGTGTCGTGAAGAGACCAACCTCCACAGCTGTGAGCAGCACCTTAGAGCCCCAAAAGCCAAAGGCAGTTTGCAAAATGGAGGAGGGATTTGGAGAGAGGTTCATTATGACAGTGATCTCCTGCTGGTGGTTACAAGTCACCATTGATAATTTTGTCGCCGATCCGCTCGTTTCCTCATCTCAAACATCGACGAGCAATCCGCAGATGTCAATAAAGACTCTGACGTTACCCGCGGTGTCCTTGCGCGCGACTGAAAAGACGAGGTTGGACTTGGGATCCGCGTAGAGCATCGCTTCTTGGCTTCCATAAAACCTTGCGGGAAACTCTGGCTCGTCTATCTCAGACACACCGGTGACCCCAATGGGATAGATACCGACCCTTGAGCGTGTCGTCACGTGAACCGCGTAAAAGAGGGGTTGAGTCGGGTGCCCAAACCCATTGATGCCGAGAAATTTGACATCGAATCGTTTCCTGGCGGGAACGGTACAGACGACGACATCCTTGGCACTTTCTCCATCACTCAGATTGACAACAGCTCCCGTTTGAAAAGGTCGTTGAGCCATGCGAGGCGTCTCCTTTCATAAGAAGAAACAACGAACAGAAGTTTTGACAGAGATTGAGCGTACGAGGGGTGGTAGAGGGAGTCAAGTCAGCAGAGTGATGGCGGCATAAAGTTGGTCTCTTATTCAATGGTGTGAGCATGACTCCCTCAGAGCGTTTTGGGCCGATACCTGTCCGGGTAGGACCATCAGGATAGCATCCATATCGGTAACATTATGGATGTCCCATGGAGAGAAGGGAGTAGGTGCGGTGACGTTGACTATCAAGCATGTTGCAGAATCACTGGTGCAGCGACAGATCGGAGATTATGGGGCACTGAAAGAGTCGGTCGAGGCTCATGCGAGACCTGGAGTTGGCAAAATAGTTTGGAAAGGCTAGGGTAATGACGACGGCAATTCTGTTGACGAGGCCGGTGGATCTGACGTATCGTGACCTACCGATCCAGGGTCGTGACTAGATACTGGATCTGAGCCTAAGGAGCTACGCTAACCATGAAGATCTATCTTGCCAATCCCCGTGGGTTTTGCGCCGGTGTCGATCGGGCGATCGATATCGTGGATCTGTCGCTTAAGAAATACGGCGCTCCAATTTATGTTCGTCACGAGATCGTCCATAGCCGTCATGTGGTGAACTCACTCCGGCACAAGGGCGCGGTCTTTGTGGAAGAGTTGAACGAAGTGCCTGAGGGGTCGGTCGTCATTTTTAGTGCGCATGGCGTAGCGAAGTCAGTGTGGGAAGAAGCGAATCAGCGTCGTCTGCACGTGATTGATGCAACCTGCCCGCTCGTGATCAAGGTTCATAACGAAGTCAACCGCGACTATACCCAGGGGTATGAATTAATTCTGATTGGTCACGCCGGTCACCCGGAAGTGATCGGGACGCTAGGCCAGGTTCCCGACAAGTTTCATTTGGTGTCTTCGGTGGAAGATGTGGAAAAGCTGCAGGTGGACAACACCGTCAATCTGTCGTATGTCACACAGACGACGCTGAGTGTAGATGAATGTCGGGACATCGTCGGCGCATTGCACAAGCGGTTTGCAAACATCAAGGGACCACATCAGGAAGACATCTGTTACGCAACGCAAAACCGGCAGAATGCCGTCAAGGAATTGTCTCGTCTGGTGGATGTCATTCTGGTCATCGGGTCACCGAACAGCTCCAATTCCAATCGTCTACGCGAACTGGGGGAGCAATGCGGCATCCCGTCGTACCTGATCGATTCAGCCGCCGACATCGATCCTGCATGGCTGCAAGGGGCCAAGGCAGTTGGGATTGCGGCCGGTGCGTCAGCTCCGGAAATCCTGGTCACGGAAGTCGTTGCATTCCTGAGAGCGTCGGAACCGTCCGATGTTGAAGAACTCACGGTAATCGAGGAAGATGTCGAATTTCTCTTGCCGAAGGAACTTGTCCAGATAGAATCCTCAAAAAAGCCGGTAGCCAGCATCGCCGGGTAGCTGGCGGTGCCATCCACTCATATCCCCACATGGCCCTATATCTTGTAGGGCCATGTCTGTTATTCCACTATGCAATGTGTTTTGTTTTTGATTTCCAAGAACCCTTATGGTACAAGGGCCGGAAACTTTTTGTTTCCCAAGCACGCGTCTTAATCTGCGCGTAACCGAGGGTGAGCCGATGCATCTGAAATCTATGAACATGATGGGCTTCAAGTCGTTCGCGGAAGCCAAGATTGAATTCCCTGAGGGGGTCACGGCGGTCGTCGGGCCGAATGGGAGCGGAAAGAGCAACGTCGTAGATGCCATCCTATGGGTGTTGGGCGAGCAAAGCACCAAAACACTCAGAAGTGAAAAGATGGAAGACGTCATTTTTAACGGTACCGAACTACGAAAGCCTTTGGGGATGGCGGAAGTGTCGTTGGTAATCGGTGGACTTGATCCGGCAATGATGAAGCTGGACGGTGGCTCGGGACTTCCGAGCGAGCTGACCGAGGCGCAAGAGATGATGATTACCCGCCGCTTGTACCGCAACGGCGAGAGCGAGTATCTCATCAACAAGATTCACTGCAGGTTGAAGGATATCCGTAGTTTGTTGCTTGATACGCGGGCGGGGAGCAAAGGACACACGGTCATTGCCCAGGGGCAGATCGATCAGATTTTGAATGCGTCGCCGCAAGACAGGCGCGAGCTCATCGAGGAGACCGCAGGCATCGTCCGGTATAAGAAACAGAAAGCCGAGGCGCTACGGAAGTTGGAAGCGACGCAGCAGAATCTTCTACGTGTCCGAGATATTGTGGCAGAGGTCAAAAAGCAACTCAATTCCTTGGAACGCCAAGCTCGCCAGGCGCGGACCTTTCAGACGCTGCAGGGTGAGGCGCGCGGAATCGAAGTGATATTGTTGACGAGGGAATTCAGGGTCTTACGACAGGCATTGCAGGAGATGGACACCGAAGTCCTGAACCTGGATCAACAAGACTCTGAGAAAGCGGCAGACCTGGCTCGGCTTACAACAGAACTCGAACAAGTGCGTCTTGATGCGATTGCGACCGCTGATTCCATCGGGAAGATTCGAGAGGAACTGGCGGGTGTCGAACAACGGCAGGCCCATGCGCTGACGGCGGCGGAGGTCGAACGAAACCGTGGGTTGTTATTCGGCCAACAACAGGTACAGGAATCAGCTGAGCTGGAGGAGCTAGTTCGATCACAAGAGCAGCTGGCCGCTGGGCTTCACGCCATCGAGTCATCATTGACGTCGGCCGAAGAGGAGATGGCGATTCGGGATCGGATTCTCGGGGAACTCGATGAAGAGCTGACGCGCTTGCTCAATCAACGGGCTGCAGCCGTTGCGGAGGAAGAGCGAGGGCGCAAAGATGTGCTGCAATTGGCTGTGCTTGTCGCGAATACAGAACAAGGCATCTCGCAATTGGCTAAGCGAATGGAAGATCTCGCGGGCCGCGGCACTCGCTTGTCGTCGGAGCGAGACGAACTGCGCAACCAACGTGAATCGGCGATTGAACGTTACGAGATCGTGCGCAAGGAATATGGAGAGGCCGATCGCCTTGTCTCGCAACTACGGACAGAGCAACGCACGGTGCAAGAGGAGGCGGCTCAAGCTACGGGCGCCCTCCAGTCGTTGGATCCGGTGATCTTGCGACGCTCGGAAGAGCTGGCCGGAGTGGACTCTCGCCTTGAAGCATTGCAGGGTGTGGTTCGTGAAGAGATGGGCTACGGTCGGCAGGGGATCCAGCAAGGCCCCGCTCTGAAGTCTTGCGACGGGGTACGGGATGCGGTGGCCGAATGGTTGGTAGTTCCGTCGGGGATGGAACGGGCTGTTGAGGCGGTGTTGGGAGAGCGCGTCAGAGGATGGTTTGTAGATGAACCGTCAGTCGGGCAGAGGCTGATTCGATTTCTTCAACAGGAATCGCTGGGGCGAGGCAGCTTTATTCCGCAGCGCCCACGATGGGAAGGCGGACGGACTCATGATTGGTGGACGTCGATCGCCGCGCAGCCAGGCGTGGTCGGGCTCGCCGTGGATCTGATCCAAACCGACGCGGCACGAACGGCGGCTCGTGATTCGTTGTTCGATCGCATCGTTATTGTTCGATCATTGGACCAGGCGATGCACTTGTGGGAGCAACATGTGTGGAGTGCTCCAAACGGTCCAATCTTAGTAACTCTGGATGGGGAAGTGGTGGATGCGTCGGGCATTGTGACGGGCGGTCAGGTTCAAGGAACGCCGGGTTTGCTGGAACGCCGGCGAGAGGTAATCGACCTTGAAACCAAACGCCATGTGCTTGTGGAGGAGCTTAATCAGAGCAAGCAACAACGAGAGATGGTGTCTGCCCAGATCCAGATGCTTACCCAGCAGGGCCGCCAACTTGGAGATGCTCTTCGCGACGCCGAGATGCAGAATCTATCGCTGCGCAAGGATGAAGAGAAGCTTCAGCATGTGCTGAACGACCTTGACCATCGACTCAGTGGGATGGAGACGGAAATTCAGAACGGTGTCAGCGAAGGTCAGCGGTTGGAACAAGAATCATACTCGGTCCAGACTCAATTGGGTCAGTGGCTGGCTGAGAAGAACGGACAGGAAGCGATGCTAGGGAGTGTGCGCGAGCGACTGGGGCTGCTCGATCAAAATATGAGGACGCACCAGGAGCATGTGACCGAGGCGAAGCTCACCGCGGAGGGCTTGCGAGCCAAACGGCAACATGAGCAACTGAACCGCACTCGGGTGACACAACAGATCCAGGAGACGGAAGATCGGCATCGTGCATTGGGTGAGCACCTGAACAGTCTGAAGGGGCTCATTGAGCAGAGCCAGACAGAACAAGCTCGTCAGGAGGGCCTCTGCCAAGAATTCAGTGTCACCACTGGGCGGGTGAAGGGAGAATTGGTCGCCGCTCAAGAGCGACAGGCGCAACAAATGGCGGCGAGTCAAACGCGTGAGTCCGGTCTGGAACAGTTGCGACGAGGGATTTCAGTTCTGCGAGATGCCCGGATGACCGTTGAGGTTCGTCGAGCGGAAATCCGCACCCAATTGGGAACTGTCGAAGGAACATTGTCGGGGACCTATCAGCTTGACCCCCTCACATTGATCGATGATCCTACGCAGTCGAGCGATCCGATGAACGAGGCTGAGGCCACAGGCCTAGAGGAGCCCGCGCCTCGCTCTGATGCCGAGTTGAAAGAGCAGTTGCAGAAGCTCCGTGACCGGATGGATCGAATGGGACCCATCAACTTAGCTGCGATCAGCGAACACCAAGAGCTGGAAGAACGCCATACATTCTTGTCCGCACAAGAGCAGGATCTGTCAAATTCGATCGCTTCACTGAAGGAAATCATTCAGCGGATTCACCAGACGACGAAAGAGATGTTCTCAGCTACGTACCAAGAGTTGCAGCAGAAGTTCACCGAGGTCTTCGGTCAGTTCTTCCCTGGCGGAAGGGCCGAGCTGCAGTTGGTCGATGAACCGCCTGCTGAAAACGGTGAACCTTCCGGTAATCAAGAGCCAGGTATAGAAATCGTGGCGCAACCGCCTGGGAAACGGCTGAAGAGCATCACCATGCTGTCAGGCGGAGAAAAGACGCTTACGGCGATGGCACTGTTGTTTGCAAGTTTTCTGATCAGGCCGACACCGTTCTGCCTGTTGGACGAAATCGACGCCCCACTGGACGAGGAAAATATCGGACGGTTTACAGGGGTCTTGAAGGAGCTGGCGCAGAACGCGCAGTTTCTCGTCATTACGCATAACAAGCGGACGATGAGCATCGCTGATTCCCTCTTCGGCGTCACCATGGAGGAGCCGGGGGTGTCCAAATTGGTGTCCGTCAGGCTCGGCGATCTGCAACCAGTATAGGGGCGGCCGTCCGGCGCCAAAAGCTTCTGTTCAACGTAAGGATTAAGAGTTCACACACCTTTCTTCACTGTCCTGGTTAGACCCGTTTCGGGACGGTCTTACCGTCAGCCGTGACCTTTCTCCAGGTGACGGACGCAGTTTTCTGCTTACCGCCATAGCCTCTTTTGTCTCTGCAGTGCCAATTCCCGTAGGTAGTTTGACATTTTAGTGTTCAAGAATGTCCAGGTCATATGCCGGGAAATGCTCTGGTCATCTGAAAGGGCTGCAGAGTTATGGAGCGAGCTCCCATCACGTACTGTGACGTGGATGACTTATTGAAGTAAAGCGTAATTTGTCAAGTGCTTATGGATGTGTTCACTCTTATGTGCCAATAAGTGGACGTGTAGTCAAGAAAAGTGGTTTTGCTATGAAATGGCGAATGACTCACGGTATCGTTGTTGCTCTAGCAAGAGTGTGAAAGCTGCTTCACAGCCTGCATCAACGAGGAGGGATCATGGCGCTTTCGAAAATCCAGGATAGAGGGCTCCACCCACAGTCGGTTGCTCTTGCCCATGTGACCTTGGAAGCACTGCTCAGGCCCAACTGCAAAGCGGCGGAGGGGCCATTACAGGTGGCGCGGGACGAGCGGAAGGAAGAGTTGGAGCATGATCCTTTGGGGTCTGCCAGAGGCATTGTCAATGGACTACGCCTGTCAGTCACGTTGTGGAGTTTCGTTACTCTCGTTGTCCTCTTGACGCGGTAACTCTTTTCCCGTCTTGTCGCACGTACTTTTCTGCGCACATCTTTTTCAGGCCCACACCCATGTGCCCCCGGTGAGGCCATGTTGAGAATGGCAGCATAAGTCACCAGTCGAACCAGAATCGGTCCCCCCAACCCACAATCTGCTTCTGCCAGAAGACAAGGTGAATACTGGCAAGGTCGGAACCTCTGTCTCAGGCTCAGCGATGTGTTGGCTGTAACGCTCTCTCCGCCACGACGATTATGACACAAGGCCTGACGGGAGCCCCAATCTGCCCAGTGATCGTGACGGTTGGGGGTCTGGCCTTGAACAGGGTGAATAGCAAGGGCGCTCGGCTCTCTCACTGACACTGACCGCAGTGTTGCCCGCAGTGGTGGCTCCGTGCATGTTTGGATGGGTACCTAATCCTTGTAACTTTGACGGTAGAGTGGTGACGTTCCTCTCATAAGTCATCAATGGGCTTAGTAATGCCACGACGTTCAGTTATGGATACCGTAGAAGCGGTGTTTACAATCGCCTACACCGATAAAAAATATAGATACTTCAGGCACTTCCCCCATCACTCGCTTGACTCGTTCCAAATCGTCTGTTATAAGCCTTCGGAGCATCCACAGGGTGTATTGGAAAGGTTTACGAAGGGAGACCATTGCAAGATGCCGGTCTTTCACCCTCCTCAGTCCTGTCGGTCAAGTCATAAAGATTCATGAATATCATCAAGGCGTTGTTCAACCGCCTCTCTGATAGCCTGCTCTCGACTGTTCAGGGGCGACTCGATCCTGCTACGGAGTTGACTCCTGGCGCGTCGCTGCGGTTGGTTTCTGATAAACCGGTTATCCTGGCCTCATTAGATTCTTCGGCTGCTCGCCGACCCATCGGTCATGCCGTGAGCCAACCTGACGCGGTGGATGACGCAATCAGGCGGAGTCAATCATGGTTCTTCAACCGTCAACATGCCGAAGGGTATTGGGTTGCCGAGCTGGAAGCGGACACCACGCTGACCTCTGAATACGTCATGCTGCGTCGGTTTCTCGATCGGGTCGATCCTGACCGAGAGGTGAAGGCTGTCCAATATCTCCAGGCGACACAACTGCAGGACGGTGGATGGCCGATTTATTATGGTGGCCCTGCGGAGATCAGCGCATCGGTCAAAGCATATTTTGCACTTAAGTTATGTGGGGTGTCGGCGGACGAACCGTTCATGGTGCGGGCAAAAGAGCGGATTCTAGCCATGGGCGGTGTTCTGCAAGCCAACGTGTTTACCAAAATTACGCTGGCCCTGTTCGATCAGTATGATTGGGAAGGTGTTCCCCATATGCCCGTCGAACTGATGTTGCTGCCGAAGAAGTTCTACTTCAGTATCTATGCGATCTCGTATTGGTCCCGGGCCGTGCTGATTCCCTTACTCATTGTATTTGCGCATCGCCCAGTCTGCCGGATCCCATGTGAACAAGGCATCGATGAGTTGTACCCCATCCCGCGCCCGGAGGTTCGCTATTGGAAATACCCTCCGTTCAACAAGGATCAGGCTTGGTTCACCCCGCATAACTTCTTCGTGGCATTAGATGTGATGCTGAAACTGTATGATCGGATGCCCATGCGGGCGTTACGGGAAAAAGCGCTGCACAAAGCTGCTTGCTGGATGGTGGATCACCTTAAAGGGTCCGGCGGACTCGGTGCCATCTATCCGGCGATGGCGAACTCCATCATGGCGCTTCAATGCTTAGGGTACGATGCCGATGATCCCCTGGTCGTCAAGGCGCTTCGCGAGATCGAGGCGTTGGAAGTCTACGATTCCACGATGGTCAATGGTGAGTCCGTTCCCACCCTCCATCTCCAGCCCTGTTTTTCTCCTGTTTGGGATACCGCGTTGCTTATGAATGCGCTGGTTGAAGCGGGAGTGCCGCAGGATCATCCTGCGCTCCAAAAAGCAGGCCGGTATCTTATGTCCCGGCAAACCAAGGCTGTCGGTGACTGGATCATCTCCTCACCGAACGCGGAACCAGGTGGATGGTACTTCCAGTTCGAGAATGAATCGTATCCGGATGTTGACGATTCCGCTGTGGTCATCATGGCGCTCTCTAAATTGAAGATCCCCGGTCATGAGGATGAGCTGAACGAGTCTATTGGCCGCGGGATGCGCTGGGTCTTGGCGATGCAGGGATCCGACGGCGGCTGGGGTGCCTATGATAAAGACAACAACCGAGTCGTCTTCAACTATATCCCCTTCGCCGATCATAAAGCGCTCTTGGACCCGAGTACTTCCGATCTGGCCGGGCGTTGTCTGGAAATGCTCGGCGCATTGGGATACGACAAGACTCATCCAGCTGCCGGACCTGCACTAGCGTTCCTCAAGAAAGAGCAGGAGGAAGATGGTAGTTGGTACGGACGCTGGGGCGTCAATTACATCTACGGGACGTGGTCTGTCTTGGCAGGACTCAGGGCCATTGGGGAAGATCTCTCGGCGCCGTATATTCGTCGAGCGGTTGCCTGGTTGGAATCAAAACAGAATCCTGACGGTGGGTGGGGTGAGTCCTGTCTCTCCTATAGGGACGATCGTGAGGTTCACGGAAAAGAGGAGAGCACACCTTCGCAAACAGCATGGGCGTTGATGGCGTTGATGTCGGCTGATGCGGTTGATTCCTTCAGTGTTGCGCGTGGGGTACAATTTCTCCTTCGTTGGCAGATGAAGGATGGATCGTGGGAGGAAATTAGTCATACCGGCACGGGATTTCCACGCGTGTTTTATCTTCGGTATCATTGGTATTGTCAGTACTTCCCCCTGTGGGCTCTGGCGATGTACCGTAATCTCCGTTCCCGTGGGAAGATACGGGCCGACGAACTGCGCCATCACATTCAAGGAACTGACTTGTATCGGTCCAAGCATTGACCCACGCCGATTCTTTTTCTCCACGCGCATCTGGTGCTGTGCCATCGAAACGAATCGCAATTTTTTCCGCAACCACTTGGGAAATGAGCGCCGTTCAGTCGGCGCTTCCTCCGGGTGTTGAGCGTCGAGTCGGCGGGTGCACTGTTTTCGTGTGCACTGTAGGCGATAGGGAATATTGTCTAGCTCAAACCGGCGTTGGTCTTGAAAAAGCGGAGCGAACCGCCGCCCAACTGCTTGACAGCCAATCGTTTAGTCTTGTGGTGTCGACGGGGTTTGCCTGTGCGCTTATCGCAGCGGATATCGGGGCACTCTTGGTAGGTCGTGAAGTGGTGTATTGCGGGAATCATGGCGACAAGCCGTCAGCGGTTCTCGATGTGCCGGGTGATGAACGGGACCTTACCGTGACGTATGTCGAGACCCTGGTGCCGTCCGAACACATTGGGCGGTTTGTCTCGACCGATCACATCATTGGCAGTGCCCGAGAAAAGCAAAGGTTTGCGCAGAGGACTCAGGCCATTGGCCTCGACATGGAAAGTTCCGCTTTGGCTGCTCAAGCACAACGGGCGCAGGTTCCCTTTGTGATCATCCGATCCGTCTCGGATCTTCTGGACGAAGATCTTCCACTTGACTTCAATCTGTTTCTCAGGCCCACTGGGTGGCTGAAAGGAATTGAGACGATCTTGGCCGCCCCTTCATGCCTCTTGGGTCTTGGCCGGCTTCGTCGGCAGAGTCTAGTCGCAGCAGAGACCTTGACGGCCTTTTTCCGCAGCTACGTGGAAGCGATGGCGACCGATCGACCGAAGAAGGCACTCTCGCCGATTTGACCATGACGCTACTCGCACTCATGGGCCGATGGGCTCTTACCTATGTGGCGGAAATGGGCCGGATGCTGATCTTCATGGTGGCATCCTTCGCCTGGTTGGCACGTCCGCCGCTACGGGGCAGGCAAATCATCAAGCAACTCCACTTCATCGGCTACAAGTCGACGTTCGTTGTCGTGCTGACCGCCGCCTTTACCGGGATGGTTCTGGCGCTGCAAGGCTACTATACGTTACGAAAGTTTGGGTCTGAAGGACTGTTGGGTTCCGCGGTAGCGATCAGCATGATTCGCGAGCTTGGGCCGGTCTTGGCTGCGCTTATGGTGACGGCGCGCGCTGGTTCCGCGATCACGGCGGAGATCGGTATCATGCGGATCACGGAGCAGATCGACGCGCTCGACACGATGGCCATCAATCCACTCCAATACCTGATTACGCCGAAACTTGTTGCCGGGTTGATCGGTGTGCCTCTGTTGGTAGCCATCTTCGACGTGGTGGGAATCTATGGAGGCCATCTGGTTGGGGTGGAACTGCTTGGGGTGAATGCGGGTTCGTATTGGAACTCCATCGAGTCCGCGGTGGAATGGAAAGATGTCTATGGCGGCATTCTCAAGTCTGTTAGTTTTGGTCTGATCGTGAGCTGGGTCTGTTGCTATAAAGGCTTTTACACCAAGATGAGTGCCGAGGGGCTCGGCACCGCCACGACAGAGGCGGTTGTGTTGTCGTCGGTCTTGATTCTCATCTGGGACTATTTCCTGACATCATTGTTTATGTAACCATGCTGAAGCTCGTCGGTGTGACAAAGATGTTGGGAGGACAACCGGTGCTGCGAGGTATCGACCTTGACGTACCCGAAGGGAAACTCACGACGATCATTGGACGTAGTGGAGAAGGCAAGAGCGTGTTGCTCAAGCACATGATCGGCTTGCTCCAGCCTGACTCCGGAGAAGTGTGGGTCGATGGAGTCGAGATTTCTCGGCTCCGCGGCCATGCCCTCAATGAAGTGCGCAAACGGTTCGCGATGTTGTTTCAGGGCGCGGCGCTGTTCGATTCACTGACGGTTTTCGAAAACGTGGCCTTTCCACTCAGAGAACGACTTCGAATGAAAGGGCCGGAGGTGACCAGCCGTGTCGATGAAAAGCTGGAGCAAGTAGGTTTGGCGGGAATGGGACACAAGTTTCCAGCAGAATTGAGCGGGGGCATGCGAAAACGAGCCGGCCTGGCCCGCGCGTTGGTGATGCAACCGGAGATTATCCTCTTCGACGAGCCAACGACGGGGCTCGATCCGCTTATGGCCAAGTCAATCCATGATCTGATTACAAGCATGCAGCGGAAGTTTGGGTTTACCGCCGTGATGGTGAGCCATGAGATTCCCGAGATATTCGGGATTTCGGATTATATCGCGATGTTGAAACGTGGGAAAATAGCCGTGATGGCAGAGCCGGCAGAGTTTCAACGGACGTCCGATCCTGAAATCAGAGAATTCATTTCAGTTGGCGGGACGATGCCGCTCACCAAGGTGGTGTCTGCGGGCTAGAGGAGTGCCATAATGGAGAAAAGCAGATTGGAGCTGATCGTCGGTGTGTTCGTGCTGGTTGGGATTGTCTGTCTGGGCTATCTCTCGATAAAACTTGGCAAGTTGGAACTCATCGGGGGAGATGTCTACGAAGTGGATGCGCTGTTCAATTCAGCCACAGGGCTGAAGTCCGGGGCGGCTGTGGAGGTTGCCGGCGTGGAGGTGGGTCGAGTCAAGGCAATCAGACTGAAAGAGGACCGGGCGATGGTGAGGCTGGCGGTACAAAATGGGACGAAGCTCTATTCGGATACCATCGCCTCGATCAAAACCAGAGGGATCATCGGAGAAAAATACCTCGCGCTCTCGCCAGGAGGAGGCGGAGATCCTCTGAAACCGGGAGATGCCATTCGTGATACGGAATCAGGCCTCGACTTGGAGGAGTTGGTGAGTCAATACGTTCATGGTAAGGTCAACTAAGCGGATCTACCCGTAAGGCGTGGCGGGAAAGACGAACCTGAATATATATTGGTGTCGGAGAGAGGGGCGCGATGATAGCGATCAGAAATACGTGGACTGAGTGGAGAGGCAGTAGCTTGTGGTTCACGGTGCTTATGATGGTCATCTGCATCGGAGTGGTGGCGGTACCAGGGTATGCGGGGCCTCCTACCGATTCCATGAAATCGACGATCGATGAAGTGCTTCGTATTGTAAAGGAAAAGGAACTTAAGCAGCCGGCGAAGTCAGAGGAACGTCGACACCTACTTGAGAAGGTGGTGTCGGCTCGATTTGACTATACGGAAATGTCCAGACGGGCGCTTGGAGCTCCCTGGAACCAGCTGACTGATCAGCAAAAACAGGAATTTGTCGATCTCTTTCAGACGCTGCTGACTAATTCGTACGCGGACAAGGTCGAAACCTATTCTGGCGAAGGCGTGCAGTATCTCAATGAACGAACGGAGAAAGAGTACGCGGAAGTCAGGACCAAAGTGCTTTCGGGAAAGACGGAGATCCCGCTTGACTATCGCTTGGTCAATAAGGCAGATGATTGGCGGGTCTATGACGTCGTCGTGGACGGAGTCAGTCTGGTGAACAACTATCGCGGGCAGTTTACGAAGATTCTTCGTGCCTCTTCTTATTCAGATCTCGTCGATCAGCTCCGCAAAAAATCCGACAAGCTCAAGGCGCCATAACGTTGTTTGCGGAATCATGAGTACGTGTATGCGTAGCCTTGTCTTTTGGATTTTTTTTCTGCTGTTGTGGAGCCTCTTCCCTATTTTCTCCGACCGCGCTGGGGCGGAAGTAAAGTATTTTCCGATCCCCGCCGTCAGTTCCAGTAAAAACGACGGCAATGACATCGGGATGATTGTGCCGGCTCTCATCACCGGACCAGACGGGGACCTCAAATACTTGGTGGCGCCGATGGTGGTCTACAATTCGATCGTGGGCACCCGTGGAACCGTCAATCTGTTCCGTTATGAGCCGGGTGGAAAGGAGCTCCGAGGTATTGCGTCCTGGACGGAAATAATCGAGCGGAAATTCTTGCTGAGCTATGTCGACCCTGGTTTCAGTAATGGTCGGTATAGCATTGGGTTCAGTGCCATGCATTTCAAGAATGCCACCGTGCGTTTTTTCGGGCTTGGTCCAACCACGGTAGAGGGGCAAGAGACCAACTACACGGCATCTGAGACGAGGTTGAACTGGAAATTCGGTGTCTATGCGAACGAGGTCACGCAAATCGCGGTCAGTCAGCGGTTGCGGCACATGCAATCGATTCAACAGGGTGCCACGGAACTTCCCTTTTCCGGAGATCTGTTTCCCGATGCCCCAGGTGTGGGAGGGGCGACGATTCTCGGCCAGCGGATCAGTTTTCATTATGACACGCGGAACAACTTAGTGACTCCCACAGATGGGATGGCGATTACGGCGTACGCCGAACTGAACTATAACTTTAAAAATGGCGCCGACCCTCTGTATTCTCGGTATGGTCTCGAGATCAAAAAGATGTTTGCGAGTGAATCAAAACGGGCGATTTTGGTGATTCGCGGCGATCTGCAAGCCACGCTTGGCACGGATGTTCCATTTTATGAGCAGAGCTCGTTGGGCGGACAGAATAATCTGCGCGGTTTTGGTTTCGATCGGTACATTGATAAGCAGCTGATTGCGTTCAGTATTGAAGAGCGGATCCATATCGTGCGAACGCGTCTGGCCGGGGTCATGGCGGATTTTGAGATCGCACCGTTCATCGATACCGGACAAGTCTTTAACTCATTTAGGAATGTGAGTTTTAAAGACTACCGCATTACCCCAGGAATCGGATTTCGAGGAATCATCCGGCCCAATGTTGTGGGGCGGATCGATTATGGGTTCAGTAAAGAAGGGGGAGCTATTTTTGCCGGGCTCGACTTTCCGTACTAACCGACACCATTCGGTATCTGTACCAAACATAGGACAGTCCGGTTTATGTATATCAAGGTCTAGAAGAGAGGACGCTCTCCCAGGCACATTTCATAAGTGCTTGACTTCATACGGTTCATGTGTGAAACTCCGCTCAAATTTAGCACCTAGACACACGGTGCCTATTGGTCCTGTGCGTAGGACTGCTGCCGATGGGGCAGTGAACGAAGGAGACCATCTATGTCCCTACTGAAGACGATCCATAGTCCTGCTGATCTGAAGCGGTTGTCTCCGGACAAATTTCCAGCGTTATGCCAGGAGATTCGAGAGCAGATTATCGGGGCGGTCTCAAATGTGGGCGGACACCTGGCCTCGAATTTAGGCGTCGTCGAACTCACAGTTGCGTTGCAATACCTACTCGATACACCGACCGACAAGATTGTTTGGGACACCAGCAATCAGTCATACACCCACAAACTCCTCACTGGTCGACGTGAACAGTTTCATACGCTTCGCCAGTACGGTGGATTAAGTGGATTTTGTAAGCGGGAAGAGAGTGAGTACGATACCTTCAATGCTGGGCATGCGGGGACCGGTGTGTCTGCTGCCTTTGGCATGGTCGAAGCCAGAGAGCAGTTAAAACAAAGGAATAAGGTTGTCTGTGTCGTCGGTGACGGCGCTATGACGGCGGGGATGACGCTTGAAGGGCTGCATCATGCCGGAGGGCTCGGAAAAGATTTTCTCGTGATTTTGAACGACAATCAAATGTCGATCTCGAAAAATGTCGGAGCTATTTCTGCCTACCTGAGTCGAACCATTACGGGCGAGTTCTATGGGAAGATGCGTGAAGAGACTGGTCAGCTATTGGGGAAGATTCCTCACATCGGCTCCGACATGCAGAAGCTCGCTCGCCGAGCCGAAGAGCTCGCGAAAGGCGTGATTCTTCCCGGATTGCTCTTTGAAGAACTTGGGTTCCAATACAGTGGTCCCATCGACGGCCACAACTTTGAGCATCTCCTTCCGACGATCGAGAATGTGCTGAAGATGAAGGGGCCGGTCCTCCTTCATGTCATTACGAAGAAGGGGCTTGGCTACGAACCGGCCGTGAAGAATCCGGTCTGGTTCCATGCCTGTCCACCGTTCGTTCGGTCGACTGGCGCACCGGCTAAGAAAGCCGCACGTCCTTCATACACGGCGATTGCGATGGACGCCCTGGTCAAGTTGGCCCGTGAGGACAAGCGCGTTGTGGCCATCACGGCGGCGATGTGCGAAGGAACGGGGCTGACGGCATTTGAAAAGGAATTTCCAGATCGTCTCTATGACGTCGGTATCGCCGAGCAGCATGCGGTGACGTTTGCAGCGGGGCTTGCGACGCAGGGCTTAAAGCCGGTTGTTGTCATGTATGCGACCTTTCTCCAGCGGGCCTACGATCAGGTGGTGCACGATGTGGCGACACAGAACCTTCCCGTTGTGTTTTGCATAGATCGTGGCGGGCTCGTCGCCGAAGACGGGACGACGCATCATGGCGCCTTCGACTACGCCTATATGCGCCACGTTCCCAACATGGTTGTTATGGCGCCCAAAGATGAAAATGAATTGCAGCATATGATGAAGACGTGCGTGCAGTATGAGGGCCCGATTTCCGTGCGCTATCCGCGCGGCGTCAGTCTCGGGGTCACGATGGATGCGGCGGCCCAGGCGTTGCCTATTGGCAAAGGGGAGTTGATCAAGGACGGGACGGACGTAGCCATTATCGCAATCGGTGTGTCGGTCTGGCAGGCGCATCAAGCCGCCGAGCGTCTCAGCAAGGAAGGCGTGTCTACTGCCGTGGTGAACGCTCGATTTGCCAAGCCGCTGGATCACGAACTCATCACGGATGTCGCAAAGCGGGTTCGCTACGTCGTCACCGTCGAAGAGGGGTGCAGGATGGGCGGATTCGGTTCTGCGGTGCTCGAAACGTTGTCAGAGGCTGGGATTAGCGATGTGAAGACAAAGGTTCTAGGCTTGCCCGATTGGTATATTGAACAGGGGCCACAAGATCTATTGCGGGAACGGTATGGTTTGACGGCTGAAGGGATCTATCAAAGTGTGAAGGAAGTGATCGGTAAAGCACCCTCTGTGAAATCATCACTCACAGGTTCGGCGCTGGTCGGCCATCCTCATGGAGACGAACAGGGGAGCTGATCAAGGCGGTGAGGGGTAAAGAGTAAGGGGTAAGAGGGTCACGATAGATGCATATCGCCAGGCGAAAAACTCGACAGATTTCGGTCGGCACGGTGAAGGTCGGAGGCGATGCTCCTGTGTCCGTGCAATCCATGTGTTCGACGGACACACGCGATGTGACTACAACGGTCGCAGAGATTCACCGGCTTGAAGCCGCTGGCTGTGAAATTATCCGTGTGGCCGTGCCAGACGAGGAAGCCGCCGCGGTCCTGCCTCAGATTAAAGCAGCGATGACGGTGCCGTTGATCGCGGACATTCACTTCGATTACCGCCTTGCCTTGAAAGCTGCCGCAGTCGTCGATTGCGTCCGCATCAATCCCGGCAACATCGGCACCTGGTGGAAAGTTGAAGAAGTAATCAAAGCGGTCAATGATCATGGCATTCCGATTCGAGTCGGCGTCAACGGGGGCTCACTTGAGCGGCCGTTGTTGGAAAAATACGGATGGCCTTCGCCTGAAGCGCTTTCCGAATCGGCGCTCAACGCGGTGCATGCGCTGGAGGACGTCGGCTTTACCAACATGAAGGTGTCGCTCAAGGCCTCAGACGTCAAGCACGCTATCGATGCCTACTGGCTCTTTGCGATGCAGTCTGATTATCCTCTGCACATTGGCATTACAGAAGCCGGCACGGCCATGACTGGCGCTGTGAAATCGTCGATCGGGCTTGGTTACCTGTTGTCCCAAGGCATCGGCGATACACTTCGGGTCTCGCTCGCTGCTGATCCGGTGGAAGAAGTCAAGGTTGGTTTCGAAATTCTGAAGTCTTTGGAGCTTCGGCATCGTGGGATCAATGTGATCGCCTGTCCGACGTGCGGACGCGTGGAGATTGACGTCGTGCGCATGGCGAACGAGCTGGAAAAGAAACTTGGCCACATTAAGACCCCGTTGAACGTGTCGGTGCTCGGCTGTGTTGTGAATGGCATTGGAGAGGGTAAAGAGGCCGACATCGGGATCGCCGGCGGTGAGGGCAAAGGTATTTTGTTTAAGAAGGGTAAGCTTGTCCGCAAGGTTCCCATGGAAGAATTAATGGATACCCTCATTGAGGAAGTGGAGCAGCTTGCTAAGGAAAAAGAGGCGGAAGGGGACGGTGTACCTGCCGCGTCTTCGACGGAAAATGGTTGGGAACCCCTTATCCCTCGGTCGGATCATCTCTCAACGCTTGGAAAAGAAATACCGGTCTTGCCCCGCAGGTAACGGCCGCTGTTAAGGCCTCTTCTCACCTCCGTAATCTAACTCCAGGCTTCTTCTGCAAAAGTAACGATTGACGTGTTCTCCAAGGGTCATGTATGTGTGCCGGTGAACTATGGAATCAAAGCCGATCATTCACTGGATCAATGACTTTGCCAGATCCGTTCTCTTTGTGAGGCTGGTAAAGGTCGGCCTCGCGATTGCGGCGATGGTGCATGGCTACATCATCTCCTTCGGGCGCTCATTCCACTTCCGTGACATCGATATCCATCGCGAGATCGGACGACGCTTTCTCACGGGGGACTATCTCTACGCCAATGACTACTGCTACATGTATTTACCGACTACCGGTATCTATTTCGCCCCCTTGCTCGCTCTAGACAGAAATCCGAGCTTAGCCTTGCGCTATGCCGTCGCTGTCGGATGCTTAGTCATCACCACCATGTTGTTCCACCGCATGTTGTGTGGCAGATCAGACGCGAATGTGTGGAGTCGACTCTTGGTCGGTATCGGTGCAGGGTTGTTGACGCTACAATTTATCTTGAACGATCTCGACGACGGAGGTCCGCATCTCATCCTGCTGGGTATTCTGGCCGGAGGCAGTTACGCGATATGGGTTGGGAAAGAACGGCTGGGAGCAGCTTTAGTTGGACTTGGCATCGTGCTCAAGCTCACTCCAGCACTCTTCGTGCTTCTGTTTCTTTGGAAGCGGCAATGGCGAGTTGCCTCGTACACGGTACTTGCCACGGTTTTCTGGGTTCTGTTACCCCTCTTATATATGGGACCCACAAGTTGGTGGGAGCATCATACGGAATGGACCAGGAATACCGTGTTATCCGTGCTTGATCGGCAGGCAGAGGGTCGGCAGGAAAATGAACTTCAGAAGGCGAACCTCTCGCTTCGCCATACCATGCTGCGCTACCTGGTCACATACCCACCAACCCATCGGCTTCGGCAGGTGGATCCAGGATATCAACCGGTGTTAGACCTGCCGTCCCCGGTTGCGAACGGAATTGTTGGGGTTGCCGCGATCAGCCTACTTGGATTATTTGCGTGGTCAAGTTGCCGCGCGTTTCAAGGGCCAGGAGATCCTACGTGGGCACGGGATTGTGCTGGAACCTTGGTCTTGGCCTTATTATTCTCTCCTATCACCTGGGATCAGCATCTGGTATGGCTGATCCCAGCGGCCTGTGTCGTCGTCGCGGCAGCAGCTCAGGTGAGCGGCGGGTTGAGTCGTTTGGGATACATCATGCTGGCCGTGTATGTGGTGTTGACCATGGTGCTGAATTATGAAGTCGTGGGTTCGGTAAGATGGGAGGCACTGAAGAGCTACCACCATCTTGGTATCGCGATGTTGATCTTGTACGGATTACTTCTCAGTAGTAGGGCCGGTTTGAGCTATTCAGAATTGCATCATGAAAAAATGCAATCAAGCTCGTCTCGTATGGTCCGTGAGGCATAGCCAAGACGCCCGAGAATATCAAGACGCTCGTCTCGATTCTCGGAGAAGTTGCCGGTAGGTGGAATGTCAGGTTCGCGCGTGTTGTGTTCTAGAAAACGAAGCGACTATAATGCCGACCTCTGAGGCGCCGTACCCAAGTGGTAAGGGAGCAGTCTGCAAAACTGCGATGCAGCGGTTCGAACCCGCTCGGCGCCTCCATACCATTCTTCAGTTGACCTGCCGACTCTATATCGCTTGATTGTCATTGTCGCTGGTGAAAAAACGTCTCCAGTGTTCTCTAGGCGTACTAGTTACATTTTCGATTAAGGGAAGCTGCAAATGGAGGCATTCCCCAGCCTGTGGGGACAAGGATCCACATTGCATCGAAGGCACTTCTCCTCGTGATGGAATGCAGTTTCGAAAGGTTCACCGAGATAGCTCTTACCTTCGGACCTGATCTGCATGTGAAGTGATGGCATGGTTCCCGTCGACTATGTGGTGTATGGAAGGCCTAGAAATTGACGCGTCTTAGGTGAGATGTTACAATCGCGACTATTCCTGTGCTTCCAAAGTTCAGCTACGACTCGTAGCTGCTCATATATACAGGGTTGCATTAACAATAACGCAAGCGAGTGAAGGAGAACGGAATGGCTGTTCCGATTTCCCAAATGTATACAGTGGCGACGTATGTGCTCTCCCAGAAGTTGAAGGGAGTGAAGCGATATCCCTTGGTGTTGATGCTTGAACCGCTCTTTCGATGTAACCTAGCTTGCGCTGGCTGTGGGAAGATTCAGTACCCTGATCATGTCCTCGACAAGCGGTTAACACCTGAACAATGCTGGGCGGCGGCGGAGGAATGCGGAGCGCCCATGGTGAGTATTCCTGGGGGGGAACCACTCATTCATCCTGAAATCGCAACGATCGTAAAGGGTTTGGTAGATCGGAAGAAGTATATTTATCTCTGCACGAACGCCATCCTCTTGGAGCGGAAGTTGGACGAATATCAGCCTTCAAAGTACTTGACCTTCAGTATCCACATGGATGGACTCAAGGATGAACACGATTTGGCTGTCTGTCGCGATGGGGTGTATGAGGTGGCAGTCAAGGCGATCAAAGCGGCACTCAAGCGGGGTCATCGTGTGACGACCAACACCACCTTGTTCGATGATGCGAATCCAGAGCGGGTCAGAACATTTTTCGATGAAATGATGGCCCTCGGCGTCGAGGGGATGACCATCTCCCCAGGGTATAGTTATCAAAAAGCTCCAGATCAGCAACACTTCTTGAAGCGGGAGCGCACGCAAGAGCTTTTCTCAAAGATCCTTGCTCGCCCCAAGCCAGGTTGGCAGTTCAACCAATCGCCGTTGTTTTTAGATTTCCTTATGGGGCGACGTCAGTACGAATGTACGCCCTGGGGGAATCCAACGTATAACGTGTTTGGATGGCAGAAGCCCTGCTATTTGCTCCAAGAGGGGTATACCACGACCTTCCGGGAGTTGATGGAGTTGACGGAGTGGGAGAAGTACGGAACTGGTCGGAATGAAAAGTGCGCTGATTGCATGGTCCATTGTGGCTATGAGGCCTCCGCAGTTGAAGATACGTTTAGTACGGCCTCTGGATTTGTTCGGACGGCCAAACTGACATTATCGCCTACCTCGCGATAACAGTGCTCGTGAAGCCCGCTTCGACTCAGCAGGCAAGCGTCATCCTTAGTTCGTCAGGGTGGACAGCCCTTCACGAAATAGACATCACGAACGAGAACCTCTCCATGACTGACACGAAAAACCATATCGCCGGTATAGCCGGTTCCCTTGAAGGGCGTGTTTTTACGCCCAATTCTACTGCGGAAATAACGGAAGCTGTCGAGCTCGCATTCGACTATCGTGGCGATGTGACGTTAACGCTTCGTTCTGGCGAGTCGGTCACCGGATATATCTATAATCGACATGCCGGAACTACTGATCCTTATCTTGAGCTATTTTCCGCTGACCGTCCAGATGCTCGACGCATTCCGTATGCAGATATCACCACGATCGCCTTCACCGGGGAAGACACCGCAAACGGAAAATCATGGGATACCTGGGTGTCCAAGAAAGAGTCTGAGCGTCGAACGGAAGCCGAGAAGATTGAGGCGGTCACGCGTACGAAGGGCTATCTCTGAAGCTCCTGCCCACTCCCGCTGATTGTGAAAAAACAAAATTTCGAAAGATCTTTGTGCGTCAGCGAAGTCACTGCCCTTTTCGTTGACAAAGGTGGAGTGCTGTGTTAGAAACGCCTGCCCGAATCCTAGCGTGCTCGTTATACAGCGAGTGAGTATTTCTTCAAAAGAGCGATCGACGAGTCAGCAGTCAAGTTTGAAGCTTGCTAGTCGAATTCTAGCGGCACTGTCCGTCGTGAGTTGCTGTCTCGTAATGAGCGTTATGTTTCCACAGGTGGCTCTATCCACGCATGAAGCGGACCACCGTTTCATAGTCGAGGGTTATGTGTGCGGGCCGGATGGGAAGGGGATGTCGAGTGCAGACGTTCTTGTCAAGGACACCAAGATTTCATACGGTCAGGTTGTGCGGACGGATGGAGATGGCTACTATAAAGCGATGTTTCATTTGCACAATGACAATTTTGGTGATCCCCTTTTGGTAGAGGCGAGAGGGGAGCAGCAACACCTTAAGGTTGAATTCGACCAAAAAGATTTAGAGAGTGATCGGAAAATCCGCGTTAACTTTGGAACTGGTTGTGAGGTGAGTGGGCCTCCTATCTGGGTTTGGTGGGGGGGTGGGGCGGTGGTTGCAGTAGCTGGCGGTGTTATAGGGATGAAGCTGGTCCGTTCTCAGCGAAAGCGAGAGCGGGGCAAGGTGAAGTCGCAGGGAAAGAGAAAATCTTAATCGCCGATGACGGCCTTGGGGGCTACAGAGTGTCTCGCCGAATCGGTTTATGTGTGGCGGGGCCTTAGTGCAGAGCTATCGACGAAATTGTAGCCAGAACGCTTTTGCTAGAGGTGGGATACCTCGGCGGAAGCGTTTTTTTATTTGTCTGCCACTTTACCAACAGCATTGTCGTGGCGAGAATCTTCCCGAATGACTGCGTGAGAGATCGTCGTGAATATGAGGATAAGATTAATTCACATTCTGTTGGTTATAGGTCTTGGGCTATTATCGGGTTGTGGTGGAGAGCAAGGCGGAGAAGGGCCGATTGTACCGCCACCTCCAGCTCCTGCGGAATATGCTGATAAGCGTATGCCTGCAGATTGGTGGGGCGATGCTCAGAAGCTGGAAGAGGGCCGCAAACTCTTCATCGGCGAGACAAACCCTGATGTGAACTGTGCCAGCTGTCATGGGAAGGACGGAAAGCCTGTAAAGGCAGGTGCCACGGATTTCCGAAATCCTGAACGCATGAAACTCTATTCAGACTCCGTTTGGTTTTGGCGCATCTCCGAGGGGGTGTCGAATACCAAGATGCGAGGTTGGAAGAGCAAGCTCTCTGAAGAAGACCGATGGAAGCTCGTGCTCTATGAACGGAATTTTGCACTATCTGGAAAAGCCTGGAATGAAGAGAAGAAGCAGTGGAGCGAGGTTGGTGTGAAGTGAGTGGCAGGATCGTAGGGTTGCTGATGATGAAATGTATTCACGTCGTCGGCATCCGGAAGTCTATTTCTTGCTAGCGCATCTAAGTCTATGAATCAGGCTTCGCATTTTTCGTGTATTGTTCTGGAATTTCCTAGATAACGGCTGGGAAATTTGCGATGCTCGGCTGGCTCGTAAGTTCATATCTGTTGACAATTTGTGTGGGGCCTAGCCTTCAATGTTTCATAGAATACTCGGTATCTTGTCGGTATAGTCACTGAGGCTCAGATTGTTACGTGAGGCTCTCGCTGAGTATATTTATGTATAATCAGAGTGAGGCTAATATTCTTCAGTATGTTCTTAAAGTAGGGGGCGAGGCATCGTGAAAAAACTGTCGAGCGGTCTCCTGGCTCTCATGGTGTTGTTCGCGCTGTGTGTGGCAGCTGTCAACAATGTCTACGCTCAGGAGGTTGGGGCGTCTTCGGTGGAGTTTCCGTACACCGGTAATCGAACAGCTGTATGGATTGTCGCTCAGCTCCATATCTTGTTTGCCGCGTTCATCCTCGGTGCGCCAATCTTTGTCGTCATTTCGGAATGGTTGGGATATCGTAAGCAGGACCCACGGTATGACCGTTTGGCTAAAGAGATCACCAAGGTCACGGTCATTCTTTTCAGTATGACGGCGGTGACCGGCGGCTTCTTTGTTTTCGTCCTCCTTGCGGCCTATCCGCAGTTCACCACATCGTTCATTAATCAATTCTATGTGGTTTTTGCGATTTTATATCCGGCGTTATTTATCGCCGAGACTATCCTCATGTATGCCTATCTCTATACGTGGGATGTGTGGAAAGGTGAAAAGAAGGGGCGTCATATTGCACTGGGCGTGGTCTTGAATCTCGTGTGTTTGCTGATCTTGTTCGTGATCAACGGCCCCACATCGTTCATGAATACCCCGCCGAAAGCCGAGGGGGTTTCGCCGCAGGATTTTATCGCCGCGGCTACCTTGTGGGATAAGATTGCGAACCAAAGTTGGTTCCCTCTCAGTCTTCACCGAATCGATGGGAATGTGGCGTTCGGCGGGTTTATTGCCGGGATGATCGCTGCCTATATGTACATGGCGGCGAAGACGCAGGAAGAGAGAGCCTACTATGATTGGATGGGTTTCGCTGCTATCTGGATTGCAGTGGGTGGCACACTGTTGCAGCCGTTCACAGGGCTCTTGCTGGCCTACGAAATGTGCGATTACGATTTTTCATTTTGCCCGTACATGATGGCCGACCAGCTGTCCATGTTTTTTGAAATGCAAGGGGTGATGATCGGGCTTCTGTTCTTGGGAATCAACTATTACAGTTGGCTCAGTGTCAAACGAATCGAAGGTGCCGAAAATGTGCGGATGACCATTCTGGCTCCGATCGTTCTCGTGGTTCTTCTTCCCGCTACCATGTGGGTGATGAATAAATATTGGATTCCGGATCCAATGTCGTTGGCGTTCCTGCTACCTCTTGCACTGTCGCCATTTCTGTTCGGTCGGTTTATTCCAAAGACTGTCTCTGTGCGGACTGTCATCAAGATCGGCTTTATCGTCATGCTCGCGAGCGACGCCGTGTGGCTGACTCCTGCCGGATTTGTGGCGACGGGAGCCGATATGCCCGATGAGCTGAAACTACCAGAAGGGTGGGATTTTTTGTCGTCGATGCCAGCAAAGCTGTCTGCCATCTTGACGCTGGTATTTGTGACGGTCGTCAATTTCGTCCTGTATAACCGAACCATCAAACAGGGAACGATTCTCTGGGGGAAAATCGATTTTGTCTCGCAGTTCGTTCTAATTTTCTTGGCGTTTACCTCAACGTGGATTATGGGCTTGATGGGAGCCGTGCGGTCGTTGCTGAAGAAGTATTTCCATGCCTATAGCTTGGTGTCGGACTTGTCGGCGGAGTCATTTACGCCGACGCTCTCCTATTCAGCTGGCTGGATTACAGCGATCACCGTGTTCTTTATTGCCATCGTCAGTCTCGCTGTGCTGATCGCTCTTCGGCCTTCTGTTTTGAGGGCCCGAGAGCCTGAGGGGAATCCAGTCCCCGTCGCAGCCAAGTAATCACAGTGTAAGACACTTACTGAGGCAACGGGAATTCGCAATGGGGAATATATTCAAAAAGCTAGGTATTGGATTGGCGGTTGGTGGAGTGTTAGTTGGTATCGCGCGATCGCAGGCAGTGCCGGCTGACTTTCAAGTGCTGTTCTTTGTCGTCGCGCTGATCGGGGCAATCATCTTCGTGCTGCTTGACGCGCAGCCGATCGGAACCATGAGTGGTGGGAAGTCCCTTGTTTCCGTCGTGGCATTTTGGGTCCTCCTGATTACCGCTGGTGTAGCCGGGCCTTCGTTGTTACCGCAGTTTAATCCAGAAGACGAAAAGGCAAAAATCGGCAAACTTCTTGAGAAGGAGCGAAAGCAGTCAGCACAGGGGAAGGCGGATGAACTGATTGCTCGGGTGAAGGCTCTCGATGCGCAAGTC
>SWDI01000001.1:694659-774953 GCA_005116955.1 Nitrospira sp.
CCCTGCCGCAGCAAGTGCGAGCGCGGGTGATTTTATGAAGGTGGGCGAGGAGCAGTGGCAACTGCAAGAGTGTTACAACTGTCACAAGCTTCGGGGTGAGGGTGGAAAGAAGCGAGGCCCAGAATTGGATAATATCGGCACGTTGTTAACTGTCGATGAGATTCAAGAGAAAATTTCGAACCCCAAGAGTTTTATGGCCGAAGGGTATGAGAAGGAATGGCAGAAGGGCACCATGCCCAACAAGTTTAAAGATCTGATGGACCCCAAAGAAATGCAGGCGCTTGCTGCCTGGTTAGGGACGTTCAAGAACGCCTCGGTGAATACCCCCAAGCCGATCAAGAAAAACTAATGCTGCAACCGAAGCTGAAATCCAAGGTCCAGTGCACCGACATCAACATCGGTGAAGTCACGAAAGTCGTGCTTGATCCGCTTTCCCATGAGATCAGCCACATCGTGGTATCGGTGAATGGGAGCGGTGAACGACAAGTTGCCATGGGCCATGTCCAGGTTGTGACGGACGATCTTGTGCAGTTGCGTGCGCCGTCAACGGAGATCTTGGCGTTACCTCCCTTTAAGCGAGAGGACTATGTCACCACACATGAAGTAGAGATTTCACATCTCGAAGACAACATCCATGTCACGCCGGGCGAAGTCTTGGTGCCCTTACCCGATCTCGAAAAGAACGTGAAGCGTCGCACGTTCTTCATGAATTTCACGCATGTGATTGGATTTTTGATCGGATTGCCGCTTGCCTATCCGATTCTCCGTTTTCTCATGAAGCCCATGTACGCAGAGTTCGATAACCAATGGCTGAAGGTGGGAAACGTGGGCAAGATCAAACAAGCGGATGTTGGCGTGCAGTTCAAGTACAAGAAAAAGGTGAAAGAAGTCTACATGCCGGAATACGAAATCGAGAAGAACGTCTGGATTCTCCGAGCGACTCCGGAGCTTCTCGATAAAGTCTACAATGACAAAGACGCCGAGTTTCGCGATGCCAAGGGTAAGACGATCTGGACGAACAAGAAAGATGTTCCCTACGTGGCGTTCTCAGGCAAGTGCCCACATTTAGGCTGTGGGTTTAAGTGGCGGCAGCATAAAACATTAGGGCAAGTGTTTCTCTGCCCATGTCACTTGAGCATCTACGGTGCAACTGGAAAAGTACTTGATGGCCCAGCCCCACGTGGCCTTGACGCGTTACCTTTGAAGGTAGATGCCAGTGGAGAGGTTGAGGTCATCGATATGGAGTTCAAGGCTGGTACGAAGTTGCAAGTTCGAATTGTGTGAAAGTTAGCGGCATGAACATCAAGCAATCAGCCCCAACAACGGTTCACAATCCACATCAGCCGTCTGCGGTTGAAAAGCTTGTGGCCTTCCTTGATGAACGGATGGGTCTCAAGGAAATGCAGGCCAAAATGCTCAATGAGCCGCTTCCTGGTGGGTCTCGTTGGGCCTACGTGTTCGGGTCTGTGTTGTTGTTCATCTTCGCCATGCAGGCCCTGACGGGCATGTTGCTGATGTTTTATTATGTGCCGACGGCTGATCACGCCTATGACAGTACGCAATATATTATCCATGAAGTCGACTATGGCTGGTTCCTGCTGAGTTACCACTTCTGGGGATCGAGTGCGATGGTGGTCTGTGTTTTCGCACACATGTCCCAAGTGTTTCTCTGGGGGGCCTACAAAAAGCCGCGAGAATTGCTATGGCTTGTCGGTCTTGCCCTGCTTGGCATCGTGATCACCTTCGGTTTTACCGGATACCTCTTGCCTTGGGATCAGCGGGCGTTTTGGGCGACGCTGGTGGGTGTCGAAATCTTGGATAAGGCGCCGGTCGTTGGCGATTTTATCGCCCGGTTTCTGAAGGGGGGGCCAACTCCTGGTCAGATGACCTTGAGCCGATTCTTCGTGCTCCATGTGATGATTCTTCCGGCAGCACTCATGGCATTAGCTGGCCTGCATATCTTTTTGTTCCGGGTCGCAGCTCCTGCCGGGCCGTTCAAGGGGACGGTTGAGGAGATCAAAGCGAAGACCGATTATTTCTTTCCTCGTCAGATTTGGAAAGATATTGTCGGGATGGCTTTTGTCTTTGTCGGTATCTGTGCTTTAGCCCTGTGGGAACCGGTCGTTTTATTGGACAAGGCTACGCCGGATCCGGGTGAATACCATCCTGAGCCGGAATGGTATTTCCTTTTCTACTTCCAGTTGTTGAGACTCAAGCTATTTGCCGGCCAGTTCGGTCAATTTATGGGGGCTGTTGCGTTACCGGTTGTCTTCATGGTATTGCTCGTCGCGCTGCCGTTCCTGGACAAGGATCCTGAGCGGAATATCTTCAAGAGGCCGATCGCCCTCATCAGTTGGATTGCGATCATGGTGGTGATCGTATTGTTCACGGTGGCGGCAGTTATCAACCGTGAGTTCCTGGATTAGTTTTGATTAAATGATTGCTGAAGAACGCGAATCAATGTCTCCAACGAAGATAGGATTCGGTATCCTTTGGCCAGCCTGCTGGACGGGTATTCCCATTAAGGCCGTGATTGCTGTCATTGTCATGACGATGGGATTGGTGCATTTCGAAGGGAGATTTGGGCTTGCCGTTGTTATGCTGCTCATCAGTCCAGTCACCGTCTTTGCGATTCCGATCATCATGGCCGTCTTTGGGACGCACTTTGGTCAAGGGATCGGCCTCGAGATCCTGTTCTGGCTCTCGATTCCAGTCGATATTTGGGCGTTCGGCTTGGTTGGTCGTACGTTTTTTCTTGAGCGACTCAGAAAAGAGCCGCCCGACGGACTTGGACTTGCTATTTGGTGGAGAGCGGCTTTCATTGGAGCCTTCTTTCTCCCGGCACTCTGGGGCGCCGTGAGCTTCGTAACGGATAACGCAATTACTGCGTCTCGCTCAATGGCTGAAATAGAAAGCCTACGGCAAATCTTTGACAACGGCCTGCCGATAGCAGAACGGATAGGTCTTGAACTGACCATCTGGGGAACTATCTCTTCGGCCTTACTGATCGTCCTCTCGTTGATCGGAGTGTCGATTTTTGGACAAATCATTCGGCGCATATCGGAAGATTGCAAGCCGACTTCTGAGAACTATCAAGGACTCATTACGCGCTGGGACTTGATGCGGGTGCCGGCTGATCAAGGGCTGCTGTTGGGTTCATTGGCGGGAGTGGGTGTGGTCATGTCGCTGGTATTTTGGACCGTCCTTCCGGTGACCACTCCGCATCCTCATGAGTGCTGTAACAAGCCTGAGGTGCAGGCCGAACCGGTGTTCAAACCGGCGGAGGCATTGAACAAGAACGCCCAACGTCTCGTATTACTGACGGCCCAGATTGAGGCGATGGAACGACAAAATGCAGAAACCAAAGGTCAGATAGAAAAGGGCAAGGGGAAAGCCGAAGGTGAAACGGCTAAGGACTCTTCTGCCAAGACGAAACCGTAACTTACGAGGTGATGAGGTGAGCGTCATACAGCAAGGGGTTAGCATAGTTCAACGGGCTCTCCGGGCCGTCGGAAGTCACGACGGATGGCTCGCAGGTCTCTTGTTGATGGCGGGATGGCTGGCCCTTCCTTCACTCGGGATTGCAGCTGAGGGCACAACCGCGGGTCCTACAGAGTATCGTGATATTCCTTACGTCGGCAGTCGGAATCTTGTTTGGATCGTTGCCCAGTTGCATCTCCTGTTGGCTGGATTTGTTTTAGGTGTGCCAATGTTTGCCTGGCTGTGCGAAGTCATTGCCTGGAGGGGGGGCGAGAAGCGTTATGACAAGCTCGCCAAGGAGTTTACCAAGCTCCTGACGTCCGCCTATTCGACCACCGCGTTGTTCGGTGGCATTCTGTTGTTTCTATTGGTGGCGTTCTACCCCAAACTGATGAACTATTTGACAGACGTCTTTTTCCCCTCCTTCTTGCTCTATTGCTTCCTGTTCTTGTTAGAAACGGCGACGCTGTATCTGTATTGGTATGGGTGGGATGCCATGCAGGATGGCAGGAAAAAGACATTGCATGTGTTTCTCGGGTTTCTCCTGAACTTCTTTGCCTTATTCATTATGATTATCCCCAATGCCTGGGCTACGTTCCAGTCCAGCCCGGTTGTGCTTGCAGACGGGACCGCCTTTGAGAGGGCCTGGGCAGCAACGTGGAATCCAACCTGGTGGCCGATCAACATCCATCGCCTTATCGCGAACGTCGTTCTTGGAGGTTATATCTGCGGGGCCTATGCCGGTGTCCGGTACTTATCGGTGAAGAGTCCTGAAGAGCGAGAACATTACGATTGGATGGGGTATGTCGGCAACTTTATCGGTGTGTTCGGTCTGCTGGCCCTACCGTTTGCCGGCTATTGGCTCATGCGGGAAATCTACCAGTACAACCAGCAGATGGGCATTACCCTGATGGGAGGCTTCCTGTCCTGGCTCTTCATCCTCCAGGCCATGTTGATCGGGGTCCTGTTCCTCGGCTCGAACTATTATTTTTGGTTGGGGATTACCTATCGAATTCCCGGGTCAGAGGGTAAATATCGCCGAGCCATGTTGATGATGTTAGTCAGTCTGTTGCTGTGTCTTGCCGTGTGGATGACCCCGCACTCCCTTGTGGCTAGCATTGAAGAGGCTCAGAAAATGGGAGGGGCCCACCATCCATTGCTCGGTGTTCTCGGTGTCATGTCGGCAAAAATGACGGTGTCGAACCTCATGATTCTTATTACCTTCATGAGCTTCGTGATGTATTGGCGGGCAGGGAAGCAGGATACAGCCGGGTGGGCGAAGCTGGCAAAAGCGGTCATGGGTGCCGTGTTGGTGTTGGCAAGCATTGCGGTCATCGTCCTCGGCGTCTGGGGGTATTTTGTGCCGGCGATCGTCCGCATCAATTATTTCTCTACGTCTCAGGTGCTGATCGTCATCTTTGTCATTCTGACGATCACTCCGTTGACGGCGCTGTTGCTCAAGAGCGCAAAAACGACGACAGAGATGGTGTGGGGGAGCATGCCGCCACGCGCTGGGTATTCCTTGGTTCTCAATGCCATCATGGTCATCCTCCTCATGACCTTGATGGGCTATGCGCGGTCCTCGTCCCGTGTCCACTGGCATGTGTACGGAGTCATGCGCGATACCTCGCCCTATGCCTATTCGCCGGCGCTTGGCAGCGCGTCGTTTATTATGGCCTTCTGTACGTTTTCCTTCTGCCTTATCGTGGCGTTTATCTTTTGGGTCGCAACCATGGGCGATAAGTACAAGGCGGCTCCAGGATCGGGGAAGGGAGAGCTGCCGCACGGCATTCCGGCGATGGCCGGAGGGGCTCCAGAAAAGCAGTCGCAGGGATAAAGATAATTTTGAGTTTTGATTGTGAGTTTTAAGTTCAGAGCGAAACACTAAGAACTCAGCACTTAACATTCGAGGGCCCATGAGTGAAGTCGCACAACTACAACTAATCGCACTGTCCATCATTGGGATCGGCATTTTGATCCTGTTGTTCATCAAGGCCGTGTTTGTCAGGGTGACGGGGTTTGTTGCCATCGTGCTGGGGTTGTTTGCACTGATGTCGCTTGCCGTACCCCAGCTGGCCTCTCTGCCTCCTGCCGAGGAAAAGATCGATATTGCCAGCATCAAGACACCGACTGATATTGCTGCCATCGGCCAGACGGTCTTCTTCAGCAAAGGTCAATGTGCACTGTGTCATTCCATCGGGCCAAGTGAATCGGCCCGTTGTCCTGATCTGAAGGGAATCGGCGCTAAGTTGAGCAAGGATTTCCTCTTTGAAAGCCTAACGGATCCCCAGGCGTTCGTGTATAAGGATTACCGCCATGGTGGCGTGCCGAAAGACTATCCTGCCACGATGCCAGCTATCAATAAGGATCCGATCGGACTCTCGAAGAATGAAATATTGGCCATTATCGCGTTTCTGCAGCAAATGAGCGGGGAGCCGATCTCTGTCAGCACGTCGGAGCTTGATATCCCTGGGAAGGCCCCGTCTGCGCCGGTGAAGGCCGCGCAAGCTGCGCTTGTTGCCGACGCACACACGAATTAGGGAGGAAGGATTGTTATGGGAGCGTTAGGGAAGCCAATCATTCTCATGGTCGCCATGTATGCGTTTCTGAAGTTTGGGTTGCCAAACATACCTGGCTCTGCCCCCCTTCCCTCCAGCCTCATATTTCTGTATCTCTTGCTCACTGCGGGCGGCATTTTCATGTTTAAAACATTGAGTGGTGAATCGAAGGATGCCTTCTGGGATCCGATTCGACGATTTCTGACCGGAGAGAACATCGGTGGTCTGCAAGCACTTCGCTATGGCGTGTTCATTCTGTTTCCGTTGCTGGTGGGCTGGCAAACATACGGAAGTACGGCAGTGAGCGACCTCCCTCCGACGGAAAGCCGAACAATTCATCCGGCACCGCCAGGGGAATACACGGGCCTGTCAAATCCTGTTCCTAAAACTCCTGAAAATATTATGCAGGGGAAGGGTTTTTACGCTGCCTATTGCTCCCCCTGTCATGGTGGAAACTTTGACGGCAAGGGGCCGGCGGCTCGTGGATTTATTCCAGCGCCTGCCAATTTTGCCGACCCCACGACGATCGCTATGTTGCAAGAAAGCTATCTATTCTGGCGCATCAAAAAGGGCGGCGTCGGTCTTCCGATTGAAGGTGCACCATGGAAGTCGGCCATGCCTCGTTGGGAAGTTGAGTTGCCCGATGAATGGATTTGGAAGATCATCTTAGGTGAGTACGACGGCGCGCATCAATCCCCACGAACCTGGGAGTAGCGGGAAGGAACAGCGTGGATCGATCTAGTTGTGGAGGGAGCACGAGGACAGCATGAAACCGGCGAATCGCATCATGAAACAGGTTTTGCGGGGTGGAACGGCAGCAATCGCAGCTATGATTATTGGTGGAGCATCGCTTGGCTATGCACAGGAGAGTGTCTCGGTTCGAGCAACGCTTCTGACTGGGGGCGTACCCGTAGATGATCCAAGTGCGGCAGTCTGGAGCAGTGCACCGCCTGCTACATTTCCGATGTCACCGCAAGTCCATTGGCAGAATCGTATTCAGGAAGTGACCGTTAAGGATGTCATCGTGCGTGCCTTGCATGACGGTACACAAGTGGCGGTGTTGGTCGAATATACCGATCCTACTCAGGATCCCGATGACGCAGCAGCACTGGAGTTTATGGTGGGTGATAAGAAGGCACATTTTGCCCATGGCCAGCCAATGCTTCAGGTAGAAGGCGGGCCGGTCAATATTTGGTTCTGGAAAAATAAGACCGGCAAGGCCATCGACATGAGTGCGAAAGGTTTTGGGACATTAAAGCCACAAGAGCATCAGGATGTGACAGCCAAGGGCGTCTATTCAAACGGGACATGGAAAGTCGTATTTGCAAGGAAATTGTTGACCGGGCATGCTGATGAGGATGTGCAAATTACGGCGGGACAATTCATGAGTATCTCCTTTGCTGTATGGGACGGACGAAAAGATGCCGTCGGCGAGTTGGTTGAAAAAGGATCTCAAAAAGCGGTCTCGTCTTGGTGGTATTTCCGAGCCGATGCCCCGCCTGATTATTCCGGCTATATGTACGCGGCGATCGCTGCTGTATTGGGCTTGGGATTTCAGTTTGTCCTGATCCGAAAACTCAAGAAAGGGCAGTGAGCATGAAGGCGCCAAGGCTGGGTATCATAGGATTGGCAGTGGGGGTGATCGGAGGCTTGGCTTTCATCACTGGTGGCTGCGCCAACGAACAGGACAAGCGTGGTCATGAACTCTATACCCACTATTGCAGCGATTGTCACGGCGAGAACGGGAAGCAAAATGAAGGGTTTAATTGGTCGGCTATGCCAGATCCAAAGCCTAAGGATTTGTCTAATAAGTCAGAAATGAGCACGTTCAAGGATGAGGAACTCTTTGCGACCATCTCGCGGGACATGCTGGACACCAGTGAGGAAGGTGGCGATACGATCGGCGACGACGACTTTGCCGTGCCCACGATGCCGACCTTCAAATATACGCTCTCTGAGGATGAACTCTGGTCAATCGTTGGATATGTGCGCACGTTGCACGGAACGAAGATGGGGTTTAACGTCGCCGCACGCAAGACATCCTTGGAAGAAGGACTGAAGGCCGCACAGGCCAAGTTTGAACAGGCCAAGCAGGCCTACGAAGCCGCCGAGAAGAAAGCCAGCGATGAAGCGGAGCGGAAGAGTGAGCAGTTGAAGAAAGATGTCGATGTAGATGAATCCGCCTATGCTGCTGAGCAAGCGACGATGGTGCAAGCCAAGAAAGAGATGGATGTAGCCCAGGTCGCCCTCAACAATTTTTCTACGAGAGCGGGAAAGGGACTCAGTATTCCTAGGCCGGATCTGACGGTCAAGCCTGCAGACGTTACAAAATTGGTCGATCGTGGCAAACAGCTCTATGAAAATAAGTATGGTTGCAACGGGTGCCACAATGTTGGTGGTGAAGGCGGTAAGATCGGTCCCGCGTTGGATCGAGCTGGATTTCGCTTGAATGCCACGTGGGTGTATCGTTGGCTCAAGAATCCCCAGGCGATGGATGCGCACACACGGATGCCGGCCTTGGGTTTGAATGATGCGGATGCCAAAGCTGTGACGATGTATGTGTCCACCTTACGGGCGCCAAAGTCTGAATCTGTAGCCGAGAAGCCGGTCGAAAAACCCTAACCCACGAATCCGACAAGCAATCCGAGAAGGATAGCAGCGCCTGCCCAGACGTGTGCGCGAAACATAGCGAACGCGTGAGTCGGTGTCATCGGCCTCCGCAGGCGCATGACTTGGAGTATGAAAAATACCGACACGCCCAATAGCGCTGCATAATATGGCCACCTGAGCTGAGCGAACCACCCTCCGGCGAGTAAGCACACCAGCATGATACTGAACGCCAATCCCACGCCGTGGTGAACCGAAGCTCCGAAGTACAGCGCGGCTGACTTGACCCCAACGCGTCGATCATCCTCCTGGTCTTGGATCGCGTAGATTGTGTCATAGGCTATGGCCCAGGCGGCGGTTGCTCCAAAGAGACACCACGCTGAGCTCTCCAATTGTCCTCGCACTGCAGCCCAGGCCATGATCGTTCCCCAGCCGAACGCTATGCCAAGCATGGCTTGCGGGATATGAATCCATCGTTTGGAGTATGGGTAGAGGGCGGCAAGAAAGACCGCGACCGGGGCAAGCCAGGTTACGATCGGTAGAAGGAAGAACAGGAGGCTTGCCGCCATGACAAGCAACAGGCTCAGTAGAATCAGCGCATGGCGGCGTGACAATTCGCCAGAAGCCAACGGACGCGTCTTAGTCCGTGCGACTTGCCGGTCAAATGTTTCATCCGCTAAATCATTCAAAATGACGCCAGCGCTTCTCATGAGGAACGATCCGCCGATGAAAATAACTAAGAGGTGAGGCGGAGGAATCCCTCGAGAAGCCAGCACGAGGCTCCAGAGCGTGGGTAGGAGTAAGAGATAGGTACCGGTCTGGTTTGGCAGCCGGACCAATCGGGCAAGCGCAGACCAAGAAATTCCAGAGGAAGTGGATGAAGACGCGACCGGACCGGACATGCCGCGACCATAGCCCAGGGGAAATGGGCTGTCAATGCGGCTCCCCCCGGTTGTGACGTTAGCGTGAATTCGGTATAACCACAACGTGAACACGCTACAACCTATACTGACTGGCTATTGCCAGACATACCGTCACATTATTGCCTCCTGCGTGGTGCTGATCCTCGTCCTGTCAGGTGTCGGCTGTTCGCTACTCAAGCGAGGGAAGGAACCGGTCAGTACTCAACCGATTCCACTGACGCCGGTGATCTGGTTCTCCCCCAGTGTGACCACAGCTGAGATGCCATACCACGATGGTTGTGGCGAGGTGAGATCCTTGTCCCTGACGCATGCGCTTGTCACTTCCGTTCCGAGGAAGTTGACGGGAGTCTTTACCGGTGTCGCGGCCCAGAGCCACGCGGATGATCCCATCGCCTCAGACGGAGTGGTTGAAGTTGGAGTGGGAGTGAGGCGGATCGAGCTCGCCGTTCCAAAGCAAACGCCTGGAACCTATCCCGCAAAGGTCACGGTGGGAATCGAAATGGTGTTTTTGGCGCGCGAGGGAACGTTGCTCTTCAATAAGAAGTTCGAAGGTACCGGCCTTGGTATGGTAATGGTCGGAGAACAGCCGTGTCAGGTGGAGGGGCTGGGGGCGATAGTTCAAGCTGCCATTGACTCGGCGACCAATGGATTGGCTCAACAGATCGGGCAATCGGCGCAGATCCGGGAGTACGCTGCTCAAAGAGACACATGGGTTCCAGTAGCATCACGTCCACGTTCCTCCGTGGAGCCGTCGGCAGCGGGCCTTATCACGTCGCTCCCCACGGTGATGGAGGCAACGGAAAAACCACCGCAGGTGGTTTCGAGTACGACAGGTAGTCCAGCGCAACTGAGTTTTCGTGCCATTATCCGAGATGAAAACGGAGACCTATTCCTTCAGCCTGACGAATCCCTCACGATTCAAATTGAAGTCAAAAATGAGGGCCTGGGGGAGGCAAAAGACGTGATGGTGATAGTTGAAGGAAAAACCGACTTAGCGGCCTTGTTTCCCTCTGAAGTCCACCTCGGCATGCTCCAATCGGGAGAGATTAAACGGACCTCGATGACACAGCGGGTGACTGCCGCTCAAGAGGCCCTCCAGGGAGAATTAACGCTGAACTTGCGGACAACTAGTCCGGTGACGTCCGTTCCGCCACCCAAGGTCTTTAGTTTTGGGGTCAAGCCAAGAGGCATCAACCCGGCTCTGGTTCCGAATGTCGACAACCTGCCAAATTCTCTGGCGGCGTTCCATCAGCCGAAGGCCATCATCATTTCGATCGGCATCGGGACGTTTCGAGACGAACAGATGCCGGCGGTCAAGTATGCGCGCCACGATGCGGAAGTCATGGCTGAATATCTGCGCATCATTGGCGGTGTCCCAGGCGAGCGCATCCGCATACTGCTCGACCGACAGGCCCTCGAACGGGACCTGGAAGACGTGTTTGAGCAATGGCTGCGAAAGCGGGCGGACCGAGAGACCGTTGTGTATATATTTTTTGCCGGGCGAGCACTCGTGGATGGCGGGACCGGTGCGATCTCGCTTGTGCCACATGATGGGACACTCTCCGAGGCGAAGCAGCAGCTATACCCACTTGCCCGCCTTCAGGAAGCGCTCTCTCGATTGCCAATCCGGCGGGCAATTCTGATGTTTGATGTCTCGATGGACCCGTCTCCTGGCGCTGGTCTTGCCGACATCCCTTCGCCTGCCTGGGAATCCCCTGTCAGCGAGGCCCGGAAAGATGTGGAGATGTGGATGGTGGGTAATCGAAGCTTGCAAGAGGCCGATCCGTATGACGAAGGCAAGCACGGGTTGTTTACCTATCATCTGTTAAGGGGTTTGCAAGGTCTCGCTGATGTGGATCGAGATGGAACGGTCATCGCCGGTGAACTCTGTACCTATGCTCGTGGACAGGCGGCTCTGGTGGCTCGTGAACAATTCGGGAACAAACAAGATGCGCTCTGTCTACCCGCGACTGGCCGGGGAGGCATGGTGCGAATCCATCCGCTGGCGAGAGGTCATAACCCCAAACCTGGTCCGATACAGAAGTCCCCACACCTTCCTGCTGATTCATCAGTCGCAGGCCCCAATCCAGTGCAGATTGGGCCATAAGGATTTGGGTGAGCCAAATTTGCTTTATTGACAGGCTCGCCGGTGGCCGTTATCATGCCGGACTGAGATTCAGTCCCCCCGTCTGTCTCACCCAGGTGCCGGCGTAGCTCAGTTGGTAGAGCAGCTGTTTCGTAAACAGCAGGTCGCCCGTTCAATCCGGGTCGCCGGCTCCACACCGTATTTCGTACCCTCCCACCGATTCTTCGTCGTATCGTCATTGACGTTGGGGAATAAACATCTCCCATGGTTCTCATGTCTATCTGAAATGACTTACCGGTGCCATGCGTAGGGTATTTCCCTCTGCGGCAAGTCGAAACGATGAAGCTAGGGAGGAATGTGGAGCGAGTGGTCTCCACATTCTTGGAGAAGAAGGCCTGCTTTGGCGAGTAAGGCCCAAAAAACCGAAGAAACCACCCCTCTAGGGTTATGGAGGCCTATCCGTGGAGTGCGAGCCGATCATTGTGAGATCATTGCTCGTCTGATGCCACTGAGCAGGAAATAGATCGTCAGCAATGAACGGATCGCACGAGTGAAGCTACTTGCCCTTCAGATATACGATCACACCGCCGATCCCGAGCGCAATAATTACGGCAAAAAAGGTGATGGTATTGACGTCCATGATGTCTCCTTATCATTTTAGTGGGATAGTTATCTCATCGACATGCTAACTCCTTAAGGAGCAACCTGTCCGTGCTGAGTCAGGTACTAGTTCAGAACATACGGCCTCGATTCAGTGAGCTACGGTCAGTAGGTATCCCCGAGGAAATTATGCCACGTGCAGACTGTCCATTAATAGAGCGGATCTTGAGGCCCCCATTGTAAGCCCGCGAGGTCAGGGTCTTCACCATCTTGCTCCGGACGGTCGACTTTGGCGGCCTTCCGTTGCACACGGCGCTCTTCCTTGTCCCGTTGCTTCTGCAGACGTGCTTTCTCACGGTCCCGCTTAGCGGGTGTGGTTTTGCCTGTTCCTCCGATGATGTCCTCCTTTCAGGCGCGATACGCCTAAATCAAGCTATTGCGAGGTGGTACCACGCTTGCGGGGAGCCGCCGACGCCTTGGACCCAGGTTTTTGGCGTCCCTCTTTCTCGCGAGAGCGAGAGAGTGTATCAGGGCTCAATCCCTGACTTGCGGCGGAAGTGATCTGGCGACGAATGTCCTCAATCGATGGTGCCAATGACGACTGTGTAGGATCTTGAAGTCCCAGCATCTCCCAACGGACTTTGGTTCGAAGAATAGCTCGCTTCCGCCGGTGTGGGGCTTTGGTCCCCCATGATGTATTCATTGCTTCTCCATCGTCTAAGATTGAAACCTATGAAATGGGCAGTAGGATGTTCATCTTTCACTCACTGCGACTTCTCGATAGACGCAGGCACTTTAGACGCAGGCACTTTGCCTCCAGTCGTCACGAACCGATCTTCCGGGAAAACCGCTCGGAGCCGGTCGGTGACCGACCGGCGATAAAGTTCGGATTCACGAGCGAGGAGAACCATATTTTTATTGTCAACCAGAATATTGAGGTGATTCTCCGTGACGAGCAGTCGTGTACTGTCGCCCACATTCACGCGATACTGCGTTTTCCCGTCCGGGTTACGTTCCGATCCAGAGACGATCTCCGTTAAGCCGTCAATGACCCCATCATAGGCCTCAGAACGATGACGTACTTTCGTACCGTCTGGGATGCGGACCCAGCGCTCAACGGATGGCTGTTGGTTCGTTTTAGTGGTACTCATGGACGATCACTTTGATTGTGGGTATTCATCTGTGTCTTCTCCTAGATGCGCGGGCACAAGGTTGCTCAAGTAGGGTCTGTCTAGCCTGCACCGATCCCCAGTGCTTCATATGACGGTGGAGGGTCGTGACGACGTCGATGTCGGAGCCTCCGTCGCGTCCACTCTTGACTTGAACACAAAGGTCGTTGTCCGACAAACTCGCCATAGACTGATCAATACAATCGCGCAGGAACGAAACAGGGAGGAGAGGAGCGCGAGGTTCATGACTCCTACGGTCGTACTCTACCATATGTCGATCTAGAATGCGAATCCTATCGCCTCGCCCCGTGCTTCGTCGCTGAACTTTATCCGATGCTGGTTTGCTCTGCGAACTGAGGATTAAATCGGGACGCGGTTGCCATCAAGGTCCACCTTGGCGCGGGATCAATGAGCACCCCAAGCCGTTGGTGTGGACCAAGATCGCCGGCAAGAATCTGCCCAGCGTGGTGCACTGGTGTTCACGTATGTCTGACATGTGTCCCTGCCAGATGACTCGTGTGAAGGCGTTCTCTCATGCTTAATTAAGAGGATAGGTCACGAGCGCTCTGACGATTGTGGTCCATGCCAGATTAAGTACGGCGGTTTCTTCATGGACTCGGATGCACGAGGGTAGAGCCGGAGGGTGTAACTATAGGCCTGTTCTTGGGCTGTCAAGCAGGTGGGTGCGGAGAGAAAGTGACTGGCAATGTTGCGGAAGGCTGTGCGATCCCCCTCCTCTAGGACGGTATAGACTGAGCACGAGAAGTGACCTTCCTTTGAACATTCCGTGCTGATTGCCAAATATGACCCATCAGAAAACGTCATCAGAGGTTGTAGATTCAGACGGCTCATCGGGACTCCTTCCGGTTCACTGCAAGGGCAGGGAGTACTGGGATGTGGGAGTACGGACCTGCGTCAGTTAGGAATGACCGCAAACGTGCGGCCGGTCGTAAGAATACGACAGAGACGGTTACCACTAACCATCTAGCGGATAGGTAACAGTACTCCTACACCAGGGTATCGATCGCGCGAATGCAGTCTGAGCAAGGGAGGCGCGAAGAATGAGATACATGGCAATAGTATCATAATAAGAACCATGATAGCGAATCGGTATACATTGCGCGTCATCGAGAGCGACATAACGCTGGTGTGAAGCGGAAAGGGAAAGTTTGAGCGAAAGAAGTTCTTAGAGGTCTATGAACGATGAGAAAAGAAGGATCGATCGCCGGAGCCGTCGTAGAGTAACGGCTCCGCCAGAAGTCTGAGGTTTACACATAGCTGTTCATCTCCTTGATAGAAACAAGACACTATTCGACTCAGGGGGGTTGGATTATCCTCTGTATTCGTCTACATCGCTAGAATGCGAACAGTTTCCCTGCTTTCGCCCGGAAGGTGGAATTGCGCTCTACATCAATTGGGTGAGAGCAAAGGCTGGAGAAAAAATACGATTTACTGAGTCTGGAGGTAGGTGAGAATGGCCTCGACACGTCCGTCGACGGAAAGTTTCTGATAAATATGATGCAGGTGTGTTTTGACGGTATCGATCGACACACACAGCTGTTCGGCAATTTCTTTATTGCTTCGGCCAGCTGTTGCGCAAACTAATATTTCTCGTTCTCGCTCAGTCAGGCTGGGGAGCAGGGTAGTGTGGTTCTCGTGGGGTGGTCTGACTGCGCCAGGGAGGTTGTGAACGAAGTCAGCTGATATGAGCGGTGACAGGATACGCTCTCCTCGAGCGGTGGCCCTTATGATGCGGAGGAAGTCGGTCTGGTCGGTGTCCTTCAAGACGTAGCCGAATGCACCGGCCCGCAGTGCGGTCACAATCCGGCTGTCTTCATCATACCGGGCCAAGAGTAAGACTCGTGTATCGGGTCTGTGTTGATGGATGAGCTTGGTGATCGATTCCACGTCGAGATCTAGCATATCGACGTCTAGAAGAACGATATCGGGTTTGTGTTCGATCACCAGTCGGTAGGTCTCTTGCCCATCTGTCGCCTCAGTGACAGCGGAGACGTCTCGTTCCTGTTCCAAGAGCAACCGAAGACCTTGTCTGAATAGTCGTTGCGCCTCCACAATCATGACTCGGATGGCCCTGCGGCTTGTGCTACGAGTGATTTGATTGAGTGGATGCCCCTGGCGGCGGTTGGAGGTAAAGCTTCCCTCTTTCATCTGAGTGCCTCTTGCCGGTGCTCGAAGCCATGTCTCTTCGACTGATGGCGCGGCTGGGTACCGGCACAGTCTTTTTAGTTCTGGGCTATGCGGCCATACGAAACGTCCAGCGGTCCGCGTCCTGCCTCAACTGTGCGAGAACTCTCGCCTCCCTGTTTCGCGCTGCCAGGGAAAGGCTCCCCAAAAAGACGGTGGCCAGCATAAGACCGGCAGCAATCAAGTAGCTTATCGGGATCTCCGGCCATGATGCTGGTTCCGTAGAGGCGACGGCGATGTCCTGAGAGGTCGCGGGGATAGTCGTCTGTACGGCGACCTCTGCCGAAGTCGTATGGCGTGCTGAGGCAAATATCAAGCTTGCCAGCTGCTCTTGTTGGACCGCGCGTCCTTGTTCGGACCTTGTTTGTACCTGAACTACTTGAACGAGAGCCGTCCCGAGTCGCTCTTGGATTGTTCGCGCCTGCAGCCAATCCTGCTGGGCAGCCTCGACAATGTGGTGCCCAAGCATGGCTTGCCAGGTCGAGATGAATTCGTCATGCAAACGTAGTCCTTGGGCTTCGACCGCGCCGATCATCTTCATGTTGTAGATTGTGCCAAACTGATCACCCGACAAAAGGCCGTTCCGAACGCCGCGTTTCGTGAAGTTGACGATGGCACGTCCCTTGATACCCTCGACGCGCGCCAGGTGATTGGCTGGCACGGTTTGAGCGTGGTGTATCACGGATCCCAAAGCACTTCTCGACCCAGACACGAATTCGTGGAACGCGAGCGTTGCACGATTCCACTCGGATACAGATTGAGTCATGGCCTGATTGGCTCGCCGCTCGAAGACCGCTTGATCAAGGAGAGCTTGACCGAAGGTCGGCTGGAGCGCCCTCATCCCGATCTCACTGGTTGCCGGTTGTTCCGACACGAGAGCCTGCGGCCGGACGACTTGATAGGTGCCATTGGCTGCGGCGAATACTAACAGTGCTCCACACAGAATGGCACAGAGTCCGACACCCACGATGATATCAATGGTGTTGTAACGGTAGGACATAACGACCTCCTTGCCATATCCGACAATCGCAGGTGTGCGACATGTCACATCGGAATAGGGTCCGCAGGCTCACAAGCCCGAGGACAGTATGTGAGAAGAGTCTTACGAGATGATTGGTGAGGGACGAACTGGAGAAGAGGGCATGTGTATCCTCTTCATTCAATTGCATCTCAGGTCGACGAAAGATCATGGTCACCACCTCCGAGACGAAGGCAGGTGGAAACACAGTATTTACTCTACGCTCCGATGGTAGACCGGTCAAGAGCGTGTGAACCGGTAGTGGGTCAATCTGAACTGGCATGGTCGCATTTGTATGAAACAAAGACTGGTCAATAGTCAACAGCGCTCAATTTAGCCTAGGTGCCATACAATCAGTATGAACAGTATGAAATGTACATGTGGTTGCGTAACTGAATTCAAACTGATCCACCACCATGCGCTCCTACTTCCTGTCCGCAGTTTTATCGTGGCCATCACAGTGAACTTGTTCTGCGAGGGTGGAAATGCTAGGGTTAATTAGGACTACACAAATCTCTGCTGGGCATTCGCCAGTGCGTCTGAGGAGCTCACCATGCGTGTGACGGAACAGCAGACGCCAGGCAACGATAGCGATTCCACACCAGACAGACGCCAGCCACCCGACATTGGGGCTAGTGCCAGAAAGCGGACTGAGCAGGCGAAGGTGCCACCGGGTAAGACATGGCTCTGGTTCGTGCTCATCCTGCTCGCCAACTTTTTCCTCGGAAAGTTTCTGATCCCGAGCCCGGAAACACCGGGCACCGTGCCCTACACCTTCTTTAAGCTGGAGGTGGCGAAGCACAACGTTGCGGCGATCTACAGTCAAGGGGACACCATCACGGGCCGCTTCACGGCAGCGATAACCTATCCGCCGGTGGGCGAAAAGAGCTTGGCGTCTAGTGGCGAGGGCAAAACCACGGACGAGCGTGGTGCGGTGTCTAGCAGTGTGCCGAAACCCATCAGTGTGTTCACTACGACACTCCCCTCCTTCGTCGATCCCAGCTTGGAACAATTCTTAATTACAAATGGGGTCGAGATCAGTGCGAAGCCTATTCAAGAAGATGGGAATCCACTGGCGACGATCTTTTTTAGCTTCGGCCCGGGTCTGCTCTTCATCGGCTTTTATATCTGGCTCTTCCGTCGGGCTGCGCAGCAAGGCGGAGGCATGATGGGCGGAGGACTTATGGGCATGGGCAAGAGCCGGGCTCGCCGGTATGATCAAGAGCAGACGGCAAAGGTGACCTTCGAAGATGTGGCCGGCATCGATGAAGCTGAGAACGAACTGGTCGAGATCGTGGATTTCCTCAAGGATACGAAGAAGTACACCCGCCTCGGAGGGACGGCGCCGAAAGGCGTGCTGCTCATTGGCGCGCCAGGGACCGGGAAGACGCTGCTCGCAAAAGCTGTGGCAGGAGAGGCGGGGGTGCCCTTCTTCTCGATGAGCGCCGCGGAGTTTGTGGAGATGATCGTAGGAGTGGGCGCAGCGAGGGTGCGAGATCTCTTCAAGGAGGCGCGTGAGAATGCCCCTGCGATAGTGTTCATCGACGAACTCGATGCCATCGGGCGCGCACGCGGGCAGATGGCGATCGGGGGATCCAGCGAGCAGGAGCAAACCTTGAATCAAATCTTGACCGAAATGGATGGGTTCTCGAGTCGGCAAGGCATCATCGTATTGGCGGCAACCAACCAGCCTGATGTATTGGACAAGGCGCTTCTGCGACCCGGACGCTTCGATAGGCGCGTTGTCGTGAATCTCCCAGACCGGACAGGACGAGAGGCGATCCTGAAAGTCCACACCCGTAATGTCCCGCTCGCGAACGACGCCATACTGGGAAACCTTGCTGCAATGACGCCGGGTCTCTCGGGGGCCGACCTGAAGAATCTGGTCAATGAGGCCGCATTACTGGGAGCTCGCCGCGAGCAACAGGAGGTCCGTCACAAGGACTTCCTCGATGCGCTGGAGAAGATCGTGCTCGGCCCCGAACGACCGATTCTCATGAGCCGGGACGACCGCGAACGGATTGCCTACCATGAGGGTGGACATGCCATCCTCGGTCTCGTCGTGCCTGGCGCTGACCCCGTGAATCGAGTCACGATTGTGCCCCGCGGGCAGGCGCTCGGTGTCACCTATCAGCGCCCAGACAGCGACCGCTATAACTATCCGGAAGCCTATTTACGCGCGAGGATCGTTGGCATGCTGGGCGGGCGTGCAGCCGAAGAGATTGTCTACGGGACGAAGACCACCGGGGCCGAAAACGACATCGAGCAAGCCACCGGTCTCGCCCGCCGGATGGTCACGCGTTGGGGTATGAGTGAGCGGCTCGGCCTTGTGCAGCTCGCGCCACGGGAGAACCCCTACCTAAGCGGCCTAAACGGGTACGGAGACGCAAGGCCGTTTAGCGAGGAGACGGCTCAAGTCATCGATGCCGAGGTGCTGAAGATTATCGTCGAGAGCTACGACGAGGCCCGGCGGCTTCTCAGCGCGTATCGCAAGCAACTTGGTGTACTTGCCGAAGCCTTGCTCGCGCGCGAGACCCTCAACGAACAGGAGATTCTCGATGTGACGGGGCTCTCTCATGCGCCGGCCCTAGAGTCTAGAATGTTGTCCCATCCCGGTGTCGGCAGCAGGAACGCGGACTCCTCCCGTGAGGAGTCCACAGCGCGAATATCATAGAAAACCTGACCTAGCTTACTTAAACGGCCGAGATTCTCTGTGAGGATCGGACGAAAGGAGGGCTGCATACCAAGGCTCTCGTCACACTATCAGAAAGAACAGATCCTTACTCAGCTGCGTGAGGTCACGACTCTCGTTGCTTCAACCATTAGTTGGCGGGGCTTTCTTGAGTGTCAACCAGAGCACCACATAACCCGCTATCGCGGACAGGAGTGATCCAAGCAGAACACCAATGCGCTCATCAAATAATGCAGGTCGCTGCAGCTCCTCAAAGGCGAGCGCACCGATAAACAGACTCATGGTGAAACCAATTCCGCACAATATGGCGACCCCGTAAAGCTGTATCGCTGTGATCCCCATCGGCAGGCGGGCAATCCCCAGCAGGGTCCCCACTATGCAAAACAGAAAGACTCCCAATTGCTTGCCCAGAAACAACCCCAGTGTAATGCCGAGGGAGACGGGGTGGGTGAGACTTTCCATGGATACCTCGTTCAGGGAGATTCCGGCATTAAAGAAGGCAAAGAGTGGCAAGGTGACAAAAGCCACCGCCGTGTGAAGTTCATGCTCCAGGATGCGGAGCGGTGAGTGGGCCCGATTCTTGGGGGCAGTGAGTGGAATAAACATCGCGAGAAGGACGCCAGCAAGGGTCGCGTGTACACCGGACTTCAACACGGCGACCCACATCACGAGGCCCACCAGGGCATAGAGGGGAATGGCCGTCACGCCACTACGGTTCAAAAGCAGCAGGACTACGAGACAGCCGCCAGCGCTCCACATCATGGCCGGAGAGAGATTCGAGGTGAAAAAGAGCGCAATGATGATGATGGCGCCGACATCATCAAAAATCGCGAGCGACACCAAAAAGACTTTCAGCGAAAGCGGGACCCGTTGACCCAGCAGGGAGAGAATTCCCAATGAGAAGGCCGTATCAGTGGCGATGGGAATCGCCCAGCCAGCCATACCGGCCGGATTCTCAGAGTTGACCCACCAGTAGATAAATCCGGGAACCACCATCCCACCCAGAGCGCCCATGGCTGGAAGCCCAACGTTGGCTGTATCGGACAGTTCCCCTTCTATGATCTCCCGTTTCAGCTCCATCCCGACCAGAAAGAAAAACAGCACCATCAGGCCGTCGTTGATCCAGAGCAGAAGAGGTTTGTGAATCTGCAAGTTCCCAAACTGAACCCCAACTGGAATCTGCAGGAGGCTGTCATACAGATGCTTCAGGCCGGTATTGGCGCAAATCATGGCAAGTCCTGCGGCCAGCATCAGCAGAATGCCACTGGCGGATTCCAGTTTAAGGAACGTGCGAATATTACTAATCATTTCGATGCCATCGCGTTCGGTGTCCAGAAGTTTCCGATCGTCTCGGGTACCGTATTCCCAGTTCCCACTATGCCACTCTGCGCACACCACGACCGCCATGGCAATGCGAGAGTGTTGTGGCGAGAAGGACCTACCGACACGGACGATCGGATGGTCAGGTTATCCCAACAAGATGATTGATGAGGGATGAGTTCGAGAGAAGACCACCTTACGCTGTTTCTTGTCGAGAGGGTTTCATGTTTCAATCATGGACGTGGCCCCTCAATGCGGCTTTTCACTGATCGCATGAATATGGGCCATACATGGCTCCATTGACACAACACAGGGTAGATCTGTAAGCTTATCACATGACGTACTAAGCCATCGCTGACTATCCTATCCCTCGCGCGATTCCTTCCCATCCCGTTCGTGCGCGTCTGATTCCCCGGTCGTCGCCGCTTCTGCGCCTGAGTTTCCACGGTCGTCTCTCTCCCAAGCACGCCGGAGGCGTCTTGCCGTCGAGAGGAGTGGAGACCTCATTTTCTCACCAAGGAGTTCATAATGAATAAAGAGCAATTCAGGCAATTCTGGGAGCAACTCAAAACGCCGCTCAAGGCCAAGTGGGTGAATATCACGGAGTCTGATCTAATTGAAATTAAAGGAGATATTGGCAGGTTCGAGACAGTCATCCAGAAGCGGTATGGAGAACTCCAGAAAGATGAAGTGGCGACATGGGCGAACCGTCGCTACTCCCATTGGACAGGGAACTATATCGGATATAAGGATGCAGCCCAGGCGGTGTAGGCGAGCAGTTATTCGGCGGCAGGACAACGGTCGCATTTACTGAGGGAGCGAACATGAAGCGAATCGTGATCAACCGGAGCTACGATGAATTCTGCATCAGCCACAAGGCACTGACCAGGCTGCGTGAATTAGGCCAACCTCAGGCGCTGGCGGAGACGGATCGCGGGTCCTATTGGCCTCAGGCAGCTGGGCCGCGGGAACCGAGCTTGAATCAGTATGGAAAGCTCATCCCGCGGGATGATGAGAACCTGGTTCGTGTGGTGGAAGAACTGCTGGAAGCAGCCGATGGACATGCGGCCAAGCTCAAAGTCGTATCTATCCCTGACGATGTGAACTGGGTGATTGCCAAGACTGAGGGTGGTGAACAGGTAAGTGAAGTTCACCGTACGTGGGGATAAGCGTAGAAGTTAGATCCGACGAGAACAGCATTCCGAATGGATTAAAGGGGCGCTTCGAGTGAAGCGCCCCTTTCGTATTCAGGCAGAATGTGTACCGGGATTAGTAGCGGTTGCGGTCGCGCCCACCCCCACCACCTCCACCGAATCGTGAGCCGCCTCCACCTGCACCACCGCCGGATCGTGGCTCCATTGGCTTGGCTTCATTCACAGTCAATGACCGTCCGTCCATCTGTGACCCGTTCAGGGCAGTGATGGCTGCCTTGGCTTCTTCGGCGGTCGACATCTCAACGAAGCCGAATCCACGTGACTGACCCGTGAACTTGTCCGCAATCACGCGGGCCGATTCGACCGTGCCGTGCTCCGCAAACAGGCTGGTGAGTTGAGATTCGGTTGCCGAGTAAGGCAATCCGCCGACATACAATTTTGAACCCATGGGGGTTCCTCCTTCCAAAATGATATTGTCCAAGACACGAGAAGGACTTCAGAGGGGAAGGAGAGGGCCGAAGACGTAGTTGGTGAACGGCTCAGGTCAGGCTTCCGATCAGATTCTCGGCAGGAACAACATCGGTGACAGGCCGTTGAAATTCGTGTTTCATGCGAGGCCCTCCGCACTGAAACATTGACATCGTAACAGATGTATACAGGAATAGCTATCCTGGGCACTCGTGGAGGGCAGGACCGTTATCTACTTCCGGAGAAGGGTGAGGGTTTGAAGCATTCCCCGCAAGACTATCGTGTATCTATACTCAAAGCGGGACGCCGCGCTGTAGCAAAACTCAGAAATGATTGGTTGAATGGGCTGCTAGCGGTAGCATATGCAGTCATGATGACGCGTTGCATCACCATTGGCCTGGTGCTGGTATCAGTCATCGTCGCTCCTGCGCTTGCCCAGGCCGACTTCGTCGCGCGGGTCTTGATCGTCCACGAAGGAGATCGTCTCACCATTTACCATCAAGGCCGAAGGGACATGGTCTATCTTCGCGGGGTGGATTGTCCCGAGCTGAAACAGCCCTATGGGAAACAGGCGAAACGTGCCACGGCTGCCTATATCGGCAACCGTGAAGTGGTCGTGCGAGACTTGAAGCGGGATCGGCAGGGTCGGATGACCGTCGACATCCTACTGCCGGATGGACGACAGATCACCCATGAACTGGTCAAAGAAGGGCTCGCTTGGGTGCAACCGGGCGGGTCCGGCGATCAAACCATGAACGATATGGAAGAGCTGGCCAGAGCCGCAGGGACAGGTCTGTGGTCAGAGCCAAATCCCATCCCACCGTGGAAGTGGAAGTTCACGAGGCCTGCTCGCAACAAGTAGAATTCTTATTCCACATCTTCTGTGGACAACCATGTGAACAAGTCTCCTCATTCTGCGAAAGACAGTGCAAATGGCGTGCGTATTCAGCGAAGTGCCTATTTTATGGGCATCCGCTCCATCCTGATTGTGCCACAAGTAATAGTGGTGCAAGGCTAAGTTCTTTGCTTTCTTGCATATTCCTAGGAATTTTTATTGACATGATCTAGGCGACCTACGCTGATGATGGCGCGTGTGCCACTAATCCAATGGTTATCCACAGGATTGACAGCTTTCTGGGGATGACGACTCTCGGCAACAGGAGCGAGGTTTCTTTTCTGTCAAGGGGCTAAGGAAGAAAAGACGGCTCCATTGAAATGGGGAAAAGATCTAGAGACCAATTTCTCAAGGCCAGAGCCAAATGGCTAATGCCAGGCATAATCGTCTCCTTTTCTGAGAGCGAAAGGGTTTATTAGTAGTCCCTACTTCCATCGGTCAAGGAGTCGGCCCCCTCGCTCCTGATGGAACACCTTGTGTCTGGCATACAAGGAATAAATCCTTTCGATAACCTATGGTGAGACTAAGTGTTCGTAGGGCGGTTTGAACTACGGGTATGGTGAGCGTGGTGAAGCATGAACGGGTTGTTTGGAGGCACAGGCTCTTCGACAGACACAGAGCGAACCGATTCTGACACGAACGGTCGGGATGCTCTACTGGCCTGAAGCCTTGTGCCGCCAGCTCTCTTCTGCCACCACCACATATCTCAACGGACCACCGGGCAGTATGGCATCAAATGGATAGCAGGTGATGAGGACGAGTCTGGCCTGCTGATGATCGAGTGCGATCGTGCCGGATCGTGAATCCGCCATGCGACGCTCTGAAACAACGTAGTGCAGCCTCTTACCCGTTGCGGTTTGAATCACGATTTCATCCTGCCGGTGCAGTCGTTTGAGAAAGCTGAAGTGTGTATCACGGTGGCCGGTGAGGATCGTTGTGCCGACCGAACCAGGCAACGCACTCGATTCAGCATAGCTAGGGCCGAAGGCGAGCGTGCGCCCATACGCGCCGTTCAACACGATCAGATCGATGTTCTTTGAAGGGATGGTCAAGCGTGCGACGGGCCACGTATCAGCCCAAGGCCATGGTTTGACGGCAATCTCTCCCGCAAGGGTGCGGGACCAGGCTCGCTGTAGCAGATACTGCGCGAGCCTGGCCTTCGCATAGATCCACGATCCTTCCCCAATCTGCCAGAGACCGGTCGCAAGGAGACATAGGACCAGCATGACTGGGAGAGGTGGAGTGAGTCGCATTCGGCTCATGCAAGTCGCTTCCGACAGCTCCACATCAGTAGTGCCAGCATGATCGCAAGCATTCCGCACACGACCTGCAACTGGCCGCTCGTGGCCGTCTTGGGAAGAGTTGCAAGAGAGACGAGATTATCTCTCCTCTGTTCCTGCTCAGTGGCCAACTTATCTGTCGGCCTTGCTGGCGTCACATCGACTGCGACCAGGCTGGTGTACTTGCTGACAAGGTGGTGCGCCAGCGCCACATCGATGATGGCTGTTCGGATCGGTCCTTCCTCTTCGCCCTTGTACGTGTCGTCCATGAGTGCACCAATCTTCTGTCTGGCCCAATTGATGGAGATGCCGCTGCGTGATGACGCCTGCGTGAAGGAAACAGGAAGCGACCAAGGCTGAGTGCCTGCCTGTCCTACGAGTGTTCCTTCGTGGGGAGCGGATCGGGTCTTAAAGGCAAGCAAGACCGGCTCACCTTCATAGAGGTCGGATATCTGCGTTGGATAGGGTTCAAGCCCTGGCCAGCCTGATTGATCGAAGCGAATAGTCGTAAGGACTGGACGTTCCAATTTCTTCAACAGCAGGTCTAACCGGTCCTTCACCTCGGTCACATTGCCGATGTGGGTGAAGGTACCATGTCCAAACTCCGCGGCCTTACGCATGAGGTGGCTGTTGGGTGTGGCACCGATGCCGATCGTAAACAACCGTCTCGAACCCAGCCGGTGGTGCAGCAGCTCAAACAGCTCCTCTTCGTTGCCGACCTGGCCATCGGTCAATAAGACGATCTGTTGAATGCGTGCGGCGTCTTGTGGGCTCTTTAACGCGTGCCGGAGAGCCGGGAGTATCTCAGTTCCTCCGTCTGCCGAGAGATGTTCCGCATAGTGGATGGCTTTCTTGATCGTGCCAGTGGTGACCGGTTCGAGCGTGGGAAAGAGGGAGCGGACTGTATTGTTAAACTGGATGATGTTGAACCGGTCCTGCGTGGTCAATCGAGTGAGGGCGGCAGCCAGTGACGACTTCGCCTGTTCGATGGACGGGCCGACCATTGATCCAGAGGTGTCGATGATGAAGGTTAGGTCCCGTGGAAGGCGGGTGGCTTTTTGATCGTGTTCCGTGGGAGGGGCAATCATCAGTAGGCCGTAAGTCTCGCCGTTGTGCTGCTCGGTGAAAACCGTGGCTAGCGGTTCGGTTCTGGCGGCGGGATGCCAGATGAGTTGAAAATCACGATCTGCAGGGACTGTATCGGTCTTGAGGCTGATGTGGAATCCGCCGTCGGGATCCCGGATGGCAATGATCGGATGGTACGGGGATTCCACGTCGGCCACAGGGAATCCCGGATTGAGGATGAGTGAGAGACTCACGGGGTTGCTGGAGCCTGGGCTGGGTGATTGCACTCGTGGTGTGATGCGAGAGGCATCCGGTACACGGTCGGTGTCCAGCAGGGTGCCAGTTCCCTGTGGCGCTTGGCCTTCAATGATGACCGGGGTGCCAGGGATGTAGCGCTGGCCGACGGCCATGGGGAAGCGGAGCTGGTACTGACCGCTGTCGTACCGGACTGTTTCCTGGTATTCGATTTCTACTGTGATGTGCTCGCCGGGGCCGATGTTCGCCACAGACGTGGTGAAGATATTCGGTCGTTCCTGCTCGATCAAACTCGTCCGCTTCCCTTCCTGCTTAGCCTGTTCGTAGACCTTCTTTGCTTCGGTCCGTTCCTTGATCTGGCCTTCGATGATCCGTTCGCCGACCTTCATGCGGAGATGGTCCACTGCGGCGGATTCCGGCAGGGGGAACACGTAGATGCCTTCGAGCCAGTCTCCTTTCTTCGTACTGGGATTTGTGAACTCCTGCCGCACGATGGTACGGGCAATGATGCCCGTCACGGCAATCTCGACGTCGGTTTTGAGAACCGGCGCCGGCAGGTAGCGACCAGACTGGTTTGTCTTGAAGAGGAGCGTGCCTTCGGTCACTTCGTGGATGCCCATCGTCGGGACGATACCGGTCGTCAGCGATTCAAGCTCGATGGCTGAGGCAGGCTGAGAGAGGAAGATGAGGTAGAGGAGAGAGAGCAGGGTGCAGAGTGTCACAGGCACGGCAGACCGGAAGGCACGGAGGCCTTGGGCCGGAAACAAATCGTTCAGCATGATGTCCTCGCTTCTATAATTTGTAGGTAGTTCAGTACGGTAGTGAGACCTGGGGACGACGGAGGTCATCCCCAAGCCTCACCGATTAATTACCTGCCCTTTGTAGGCTTAGGAATGAGGGCTGGCTCGGACCATGAGGGAGGAAGGCTTTCTCCTGTCGTGCCATCTTCACCTATGGTGGATGACGAATCGATAGTGGTCTCGGGCGAATCGGACGGAGTGGTCGGGGTGAATGGAAGTACCATATGTTCTTGGCCGATCTTGCGGACTTCGAGATGCACGCGACGATTCATGTGCCGGCAGACGTCGCTAGTGTCGATACAGAGGATACCTTCTTCGCCCAAGCTCACCGTTTTAATGCGGTGTTCGGCGATTCCGACATTGACCAACTCGGCCTTGACCGTGTCCGCTCGCTTCATGCCCAACTGCTTGTTGTAGCTCGCCGACCCCTGTTGATCGGTGTACCCCTGAATCAACACGCCATAGTCCTCATGCTGCTTCAGCATGTCGGTCTGGGCGGCGAGTTGAGCCTTCCCTTCGTCGGTCAGACCCTTCCGACCGACTTCGAAGTAGACATCGGCATGAATAATCTCCGGGGCGGATAGGACCGGAGCCGTGATCTGGGCGGAATGGGTAGATGATGCCCCGGTCTGGTGTAGAACTGAGGATTTCATGAGCAAGCCAGGGACGCTGGCATGCTCGACCTTCTCCGTGGTGGGAGAAGCCGTCACCCGGTCGCCGGTTTGGCTATAGAGCCACGCGGCGGCAAGCAATCCTCCAAGGAAGAGGACGACTCCGGCCAGGACAATGACTTCTTTTGTGTTTCTCTCTGGCCCCTTGATCGTGGGGGCAATATTTCCTGACGCGACCTGTGATGCACCCTGTGGCATGATGGCAGTCCTCCTTGTTATTCAAAGTGTGAAAGTTAGAAAGTCCTAAAGTTTCAGGCCGACAAGCTGACAGGCCCCCGGGCGTTCACGCGTTCATCACCTCCTTTTTGGTCTTGGTGCCCATGGCCTGTTGGCTTAGTGCTTGAGCAACGGTGATGCCGAAGAGGAACAGTTGGAAATCTGAGAAAGTTGTGAGGGAAGTTGAGGGGTTACGTAATTGGGCTAGGTTGAAGAAAGATGCGGGGACGCGAGGCCCATCACGCCATGCGGGGATGGCCCCGCATCCAGTTTGCTAAAAAACAAACGATATTGGAGTTAGTTGGCCGTTCGGCACAGTGTATCCGTTAAGTTGGAGGAGTAGAATGCCCTCAATCTTCTCCTCATTGCTATGTGTGGGACGGATTAGCCAATAAAGCAGACTACTGCAGAAAAGTTAGGATGTGGATTGGTTAGGCTGAAATGTCTGATGAACTCGGCGAAAGTCCAAAAGCAGAGGTTGATAGTAGGGCGGAGAAGATAGAGGAGGAACGGCAAGATTTACTTACACGGGTGGCTTCATCAGAGCTTTCTAATATGCGACATCGAGTTGCATGGTTACTAAATCAATTCCCCAGCACTCGGAATTCCGATATCGCACTTCAAATCAAATACTGGACAATTTTCGAGAAAGACATCGTTGGCGGGTCCTATGTGGATTTGGACGATCTCTATAGGTTGACCAGGCTAACTTCTTTAGTAAGGGCGCGAGCAACAATACAAAATGATTACCGATTGTTCCTTGCTGATCCGGAAGTGAGGGAGCATCGAGGAACGCTTGAGGAAAGCGAAAGGGAAAAGGCAGTTGAAACACCGGACTATCCTGTCTACAAGGTGTTTCTTGACGAAAGTGGTAAAACCTCTTCCGATCTTTTGGTTGGTAGTTTGTGGGTCTTGTCTGCCGGGATAGAGACTTTTCAACTAATCAGTGATGTGAATGAACTGAAAAGGAAACAGAGTTTCTCAGGCGAGTTTCACTTCTCTAAGATGAAGAAGCAGGATGTTGGTATTTACAAGGAGTTAATCGATATTTTCCTTGTGAGGGGTGGACCGATCAGTTTTAAGTTTCTTTCAGTGCCAAAGGAAGGTTTGAAAGTGCAAGCTGCTCTTCCGGACCTCTTCTATCATCTACTCAAACAAGGGATTGATCACGAGGATTCAACGGGGCGAGCTCCATTACCTAGGACACTTCAGGTGTGGAAGGATCTTGAGGAGGCAGGGGCGGACAAACTCTTGATGGCTAACTTGGCTGATAAGATGCACCACTCGGCTGCAAGCGTCTATGATAACAAGTTAGTAGTGAAGGATTTTCACGCAGTCGATTCCAAAGGTAACGTATTTCTGCAAATGGCAGATATCATGGCAGGTAGTGCGAATCGAATTCTTTCTCGCTCCGGAGAAGCCTATACACATAAAGACGAGTTGGCCGAATATCTACTTGCTAGGTTAGGCATAAGCGCAGCTGCAGATCTTGAGGTGATCTCTGGAGATCTAGCTTTGCACATTAAGCTTTAGGCATAGTCAAAGAGATAGGCCATTATCCTAATGTTTGGTCGAAGTATTCGGGGTCGCGTCTTGTTCTGTGCATGCGAGTGACAATGATCTGGGAGGTACGGTGCCATACGGTCTGTGAACCCCGCGCCTCATGTTGCGCTGTCAAACAAAGGGGGAGATTAGCTCGATCTATCAGTGCATCGTAACCTCGTGATAATTGGTTGACGCACGAAACTAGATTTGCCCGCAGATTGCTGACTCCAGATTTCTGTGCTTCGCTTGGTGTGAGGTGAGGGGCAAAGCTGCAATGGCAAGTCTGAGATGGATTAGACGGTCGAACGTGTGACATTCGACGGATTAGGCGAGAGTCAGTATTCCACCTTTCCTGGTTCACCATTAAATTGGCCCTTACAGTGATACCCTTCGCCCTTGATCCCGTGAATCGCAGCCAACAGGTGATCAGGATTTACTTTCCCCGCATCCATAATAACGACGACATGGCTTTGCATTGCTTCAAAGTCGACCCCGAGGACCCCAGACACTCGTTTCAAGGCTTCCCCCAGTTCATAGCTATGAAATAGGCAGTATCTCCCACTCAACTGAATCACAACACGCTGTTGTGCGGCATCGACAAAGCCTGGGATGACTCCGTATCCCATGACGACGAGAAGCAAGAGACTGAATAATCTCCTCATTGATCTACCCTCCCTACAAGACTTCCTAAACCTTGAAGAATGTCTCAGCTCGGCGAAGTCTCCTAGGAAAATCTATCACATCTTCTGAATTTGTCTTGCTGTCTCGTTCCCTCGATTCTACAAACTCAGGGCGGCTGCTATAGGGATTTCCATAAATTGAATTCGCACTAATTCTGCTTGTGTAGTCGTACTCAACCACCAGAAATCATTGGATTATTCAGACCTAGGCCGGTGCGGTATTTGACTGAAAGAAGCCCACAGAAGGAAGCGAAAGACTGGGGCCGGATCTTGTATTGTGCATGCGAGATAGAATGGGCGTAGGGAAATCAGTGTGATTCGAGGATCTGAATCTGCTCGGCTCGAACTCTGACGTCACGCGGAGCCTCACTCTTTCGCACGTGCACCCTCTCGATCTGTGAAATTATGCTGAAGGCCATTGGAGGAGGGGGGCTCAACGGTCAGTCGGAATAGGGGGGGGTGTCAAGAGGATAACATTATGGGGTCGGATACGAATGAACTCGAAGGCCTTATTACGGAGTTACGTGAGAGCCGGTCTGCGAGCTGGAGAACGCGCCCGGTTCGACGAGCGTGCCTGCATTAGTGAACGGCAATCGCCCCTCTATGCTATGCAGCACGCCCTTGATGTCGTAGGCCAATTCCTGTTTCTGAGAGAGGTTGAGCAGTTGACGTACGATGTCGAGTGTCGAGGTTGTGGTGTCGATCGTCATCACGGTATCACCTAACCGGGGAATCGTCACTTCCTTGCTCCCCAGGCCACGGGCCAGACGTTTCCCGTTCAGATTCAACGTGAAGTCGATGCCCGTTAGATGATAGTCGAAGTCGTTTGCGTTGCGGACCCGGAGGTCGACGCGGAGACGCTGTTCGAACAGCGTCGCGTCCAGCGGCGTGACGTTGGTGACGAGCACCTCCGGAGGTTCGCCTTTTATGAACCAGGAGGCGCAGCCGGGAAACAGTAAGACTGTGGCGAATAGGAACAAGAAGGCTCGATGAAGTCGCATGGACAATATCATAACAAGAATATTTACTGGAAATCGACGCTCAGAGCATGGTGTCAGGATATTCAGGGGAACAGCTGAGGTTGGTATAGATGCGACATGGAATAGGTATCGGAGAATCAGTGTAATTCAAGAGTCTGCATCGCGGTTGTCTGAGCTCTGACGTCACGCGGATCTTCGTGCGTTAGCACGCGCTATAAGTATTGGGGGTTGCGTCTTGTTCTGTGCATGTCGGTGAGCAATGATTTGAGCGGTTAGCCACGGTACGGTCTGTGAACCCCAGGTCTGTCGTTGCGAGCCATTCCGATCCGTGGGCAGCTGTGGCGCTTCATCGTTTCGTCTGCAACTCCACGTTCACGAGTTTTATTTCTGAGAGATCTTCGAGCCGCGGGCACCACCGTGTACCGGCACGCCACAAGGCCGAGTCCAGTTGGGCATAGATCGTTCCGGGGTGCTCATAGTGCATGCCATACGCGTGTGTGGCCGCGCATCGACACGGAAACACGAACGACTTCCCCGAGTCGTCGGACTCCACTTCAATCCGTGTCACGGCCAGATCCAATGTGAGCCGGATCTTGAACCAACAATGCGCATGATAGTCCTCGACCTGCATCGATTGCTGATAGCACTGCAAGACATCACGGACGGTTGTCATGGGCCACGACGTATTTCCCGAGAGGACCTCGGCTCGCTTGTCGAGCACCAAGGCTTTGGCCAGGGACAAAGCGTGTCCTACGTGAATCGGGTTGAGGAGGTCGAACGCCGACTCATAAATGGTGATGTTGGGATGTACCTTAAATTCGCGGAGAGATCCTCGCTTGGCCAGCTCCAGGTTCCAATAAAAGTCCACGGCTTGGGATTGGCGGAAGCGAAAGGTCACCAGGCTCATCGTTCAATCCCCATCATCAGGGCTGACTGAATCTGAAACCTTCAAGCGGGTACGCTGTCACGGTTAATCTTGGCTGACCATTGTAACATCTTCTACGACTATTTAAAGAGGACCTTGATCCCTATTCTCCGGCTAAGTACGGGACTGGCAACGTCCACGATGGTGTCCGATCGTATGCGGAGCGGGAACCGGCATGGCATCCACATTGCTTGATCGTACGCTGTTACGCCTCACCACGGCAGCGCAGCAGGCCCTCATGGCCCTGGCACGAGCCAATATCCTGGCCCTCAGCCCGACTTAGCCGGAGATTAGGGTTGATGGTGGCCCGACCACTAGGGATACCTGAGACTACTCGAAGCTGTACAATCTTGTGCGTGGCGCGCTCCCTAATAGCAATTCGGAGAGGAAGGCCAACCTCCTGGGGAAGGGATACAGTTTATTGGACGCTGCGGAGGGAGCCTGGCCGGACCTTCCGGTCGTGGTTCCGCCTCATGGCGGTAGCCTTTCGCCAGCGCCTCGCTGACCAACGTCTCGACCTCCGCATCGGTTAACTCGGGGTGTTCGTGTCGGAACTTACGCTCAAGGATTGGGCGAGTAGTCGCGATATACCGTTCACGAGACTGTCGTAGACCCTCGCTGGCCTGCTGATACAGTGCCTTGCGCTTCTCCGTCCACATACTGCCCGTTTGGTCGGAAACGGTATCGGTTCTGGATTCGGAATCAATCCCATGCTCGAGGCCGGATCCGGCACATCCCGTGATCAGGATGAAGAGGAAAACCAGAGCGAGTCGCATGACGCGGCCTCGTAGAGGGTTCCGATCGGTCGCCACTGTTCGGATTAACGGTCTAGGGTAGCCAGCTTGCGTACGCTGTTGGCAACAGGCATCTATCTTCCAACTCTTCCACGCAACACAGGAATTGAGGTCGCGTCTTGCTCTGTGCATGCCAGTAAGCTATGACTTGAGGGGCAGCCCAATTTCTTTAGACCGGTCGACATACGGGTATCGCTGAATCAGTGTGATTCGAGGGGCTGGGTCAGGGTTGCCTGGACTCTGACGACACGCCCACGAAGTAGAGGTGCTTCTCTCCGGTGAGATGTTGCGGCTGGACGATATAGTCGCCTGTCATCGAGGGAACCCAAATGGACTTTGCCACCGCCGTATTTCCTCCCGTCACCGCCCAAGCGAAGCCGCCCACAATGCCTCCGCCGATCGCATAGACCATTTTCGCGGCACCATAGGGAAGGGTGAGCGCCCAGCAAGCTGCTTGCCGTCCGGCTGCCTCGGGGCTGGATAGATTCGATGGGCTGGACGGGTTCGAGTATGATGGACTCGTCTCGGATATGTCGTCACCATGAGCCTGTACAGATTCCCCTGGCAGGACCAATAGTGCGCAAAAAGCAGCTCCAACAAGAAGCCTCCGCCTGACCTGCACCCATAGAAAGCGATTCGTGCTCATGGCTGTTCTCCAGTGGTGAGACGTTCCAACAGGCGAGACGAGTACAAGTGCTCGCTTACCTGCTCCTGGGCAACGGGAACTCCGTGATTGTGGTGTGTTCTGGGAAGTTTGGCTTATGGTTCGTCTTTGGGAGACTCCTCGCTCTGTTTGAGCCAGAGTTCGAGTAGTCTGGTCTCCCGTTCGGACTGGGAAATGTGCTCCAGCGCAAACGCACCCGTCAAGCGATCTTCATAAAACGCGCGTTGCTTGGCGTAGGTTTTCTTAAAGGCTCTTGTCTTGAGGACGTTCCACTCAGCATCGGATATTCCCGCGTGGGCACGCAAGAGGTTGATCTCGATGGCTTGGAACGCAAAGACTTTGGCTAACACCTTGACGACCGTGGCATTCGTCAGGAATCGTGGACCCTTCTCAGCCATGACCCATCGTTTCGGTTAGGCCGCCGGCACAGATGACTGTGCCGGCGCGTTCTCAGCATGTTCACATGGCACGGAATCCCAAAGTGGATAGGGTCAGTTCCGCACGCCGCTCCACACCTTTGCCGGATCGATCGCCTTGTCAGGATTGAGGGTCTTCGCTCGTTCCAGGAGGACATCGGTCCCTTCGGGATACAACGGATCAGAAATACAACAATTATCGACCGGACAGACAGCCGCACATTGGGGTTCGTCAAAATGGCCGACGCACTCGGTGCATCGATCATGAGCGATGATGTAAATATTATCCCCCACGCCCTGGCCGTCACCGACATGGAGCCCCTTTTCTTCCGCGCCGCTGCGCGTTTCAAAGATAGCCTCGTTCGGGCATTCCGGTAAGCAGGCGCCACAGTTGATGCATTCGTCGGTAATCAGCAGTGCCATGATTCTGGCCTCCTTAATTCTGTAAGATGTAAGAGGGTGCTGAACGTTTTCTTTATCGTATTTCCTGCACGCATCCTTAGCTGAACCACGAGGCGTATTGAATCAGGTAGTCACGCTGTCAGACGCGCGCTTTTATGGATCAACAGGAGCTATATGTTGCACTTTCATACGCGCTTCTGTCAATGAGGCGGTTTGAAAAAGAGAGGTTTTTGAGGCAGAAATAAAAAGGGGTAGGCGCCTCTAGCGGCGCGTGACCTGCTTTGTTTCTATTACGGTGAAGATTCCAGCGTGATGCCTCGTCACTGGACATGCGTCGGGTCCCTGAGTGAATGATGGGATTGGGGGCTAGTTCTATGTACCTCCACGCGATAAACTAGCTGTCATATCCTGACCGTGGCGCATCAACATCCTTGGAGCGCACTCCCATTCACTGCACTGTGGGATCTCATGCCCGATAAGACTTCTTTCTCGACTACGAGCACAACGGGAGTCACAGCAGTGTACGTCCACTTTTAACAAAGGAGCATATCTCATGGCAGACGTCAAAGAGCAGATCACGAACGCGTTGGAGCAATTCAAGCAGCAGCGCGATGAGCTTCAAGTCCAGCTTCACTTGGCGAAAGCGGACGCGAAGGATGAATGGGCTCGTCTGGAGAAGCAGTGGGAGGAAACGAAGCCTAAGCTGGAAGCGGCACGGGAGGAAGTAGGGAAAACAGCAGTGTCCGTGGGTGATGCACTGAATCAGGCAATTGAAGAATTGAAGAAGGGGTATGAGCGGCTGCGGAGTCGGCTCTAAGGTAAGTTGTATCCGGAGAGCAGCTGGTCACTAGGAGTTCATGTCGGGACACCCGAAGCCCGCAGCAACAGTACAATTTGACTCATTCGTCGCGATTTCAGTGGAGTGGCTCAGGGGGCAGGGCTCAGGGCTCTGTCCCCTGTTTATTGAGACAGATGATGCTGTCAAAGGTGTGGTATGCCAGTCCCGGATTGTTTGCACTTCATATGTGCTCAGAATTCCTTTGCGCGGAGTTTTCCGAAGGGGGCATCGGAACTATCGTTCGAGTGAGGTGGTGAACAATCCTGCGAGGCGTGGATCCGCTCAGATACCGGACGAATTCCTGAGCCTGCGGTTCGATCAATGATAGATCACCGTTTGTGTGACCCATCTTGTGGTTTCTTGCCAATTTGCGTCTTCCCTTCACCCACGGCGATTCCTGATTCCGCGGTCTGGGTCATCACGATTTCCATGCGCCGGTTCTTACTCCGGCCTTTGTCCGTCTCATTCGTCGCGATTGGTTTGCTATCCGCATACCCCGCGGCTTTGATTCGGTCGGCTTCCAGTCCTCCGTTGATGAGGACCTGACTGATATGTTCGGCCCGTGTCCGGGAGAGTTCGAGATTGTCCCGAAAGCCTTTCCGAGGATCGTTCCGGAGTGGCGTGTTGTCGGTGTGCCCGGCAACCTCGATGCTCTGGTAACGGAATCCGTGTAAGACGACGCCGACTCGTTCGAGCAATGAGGCCCCCCCGAGGGTGACCGTCGCGTCACCGGTGGAGAATAACTCACTGGTGGCCAAGGCGAGGGTCAATCGATTCCCTCGCTGCCTCATGGTCACACTGCCTTTCTTGAGTTCAGGCTGTAAGAGATTGGCCAGGCTTTCGCTGATTTTTCCGAGGTCAGCATTTGATGAGAAGCCTTCGCCATCATCTGTCCATTCAGGGTCTGGTCCGGTCGAGGTGCTCAAGGATAGGTTGTGATCGATAGGTAATAGAGAAAGGGAGGGTGGGCTCTCCTCTTGCGCGGCCGTTGGCGGGGCTGGTTTGGATGCATTGAGTTCAAACTCCACCAGCAATTGCTTTGCGCGCGCGAGTTCTGCATCCTTCGCCAGGAGTTGGGGGTTGAGATCGGCCAGCTTTTGCGTGACGTGCTTGATCTCTTCCTTGACCTGCGTCAGTTCTTGCTCTTTCTTTGCTATCTGCTGTTCCGCTTCACCGGCGCGACGCTTGGCCTGGGCCAGTTCCTGCTCCTTCCCTGCGGTCTGCTGGTCTGTTTCGGTTGCGCGGCGTTTGGCTTGGGCCAATTCCTGTTCTTTCCCCGCCAATTGCTGTTCGACTTCACCGGCACGACGCTTGGCCTGGGCCAGTTCTTGCTCCTTCCCCGTCAGTTGTTGCTCAACGTCAGTGACACGGCGTTTGGCCTGGGCTAGCTCTTGCTCCTTCCCTGCCAACTGTTGTTCCGCTTCGGCGGCGCGCCGTTTCGCCTGCATCAGTTCTTGCTCTTTTCCTGCCGTCAGCTGATCGACTTCGGTCGCGCGGCGCTTTGGTTGAGCCAGGTCCTGCTCTTTGGCCACAGCTGCCAGCTGTTGTTCGACCTCGGCGACACGGCGTTTGGCTTGGGCGAGTTCCTGCTCTTTCCTCGCGACCTGCTGTTCGGCTTCGGCGACGCGTCGTTTCGCCTGCGCCAGCTCCTGCCCTTTCCCCGACGTGGCGATCTGTTGTTCGAGATCCGCAACACGGCGCTTAGCTTGGTTGAGTTCTTCGGTGCGTGACGCAAGATCTTCTCGAAGCTGCTTGGAATTCGCATGGGCGTTGGTGATCTGGGTTGCGATCTCATTTTCCTTCGCATGGAGCTGGAGCACGAGCTCGCCGATCCGTTGCTTGAGCTGCCGTTCGAGCTCATCGATTTTTTGCTTGGCCTGTTGAAGCTGGGCCTTCGTCGAACTCAATTCGTCTTGCGACGACTGGCCACCTGAATCTTCGGCGGCCCTCGCAATCGGGACGGTTCCGCAGAATAAGATGATGGATACAGAGGCAATGGCGGATAACTTGATGATCATGGCTCACTCACCAATTGAGACGATGCAGGATTCAGAGCGAATTCTCGCTTCACCAACGGATTGCGCGACACTCATGTATCCATCACGTCCGCTCGCGAGGCATAGACGGAAGTTCCTCAATTGACCGAACCGCAGTCGGCACCTTTCCTGCTTCATGAACGATACAGAAAAAATGGAAGGCGATCCTATCGCCTTCGTAATTCGCTTTGCAACGGGGTGTGCAGGGTCTTAATACCTATTGAGCTGTCTGACGCGACGGAAGATTGAAGTTGCCAAGCTACGAGTCATTGGATTCTTCTGTGTAGAGGCGGTTTGTCCAGTCCACGTTGTCTCTATTTGAGCTGCGCGCATGGGGGCAGGACGAACAGCTGAATGTGTATTGCCGACAGTGAGGCATAGGGACTCTCTCTTGATATTGACGATCTGGAACCCGAATTGTGTCAACAGTGTTCATCGCATGGACATCTTCCTGTTTTTTTAGGGAATGTGATCACCTGTCCATGAGCATGTCCACATATGGTGAAGCGAGTCACCGCATCCACTGATGTGTGGATAGGTTCGACCTCCCTGTCTTGAATCTCATCGGCTGTCTCGCTAGACTTCGCCCCGCTCAAGTTTTCCGCATCTTCGGAGGTGGCGCAATGATGGTTCGTTCACTACTTCACGCAGTCATTGTTTTCACGGCGGTAGTCTCAATAGGGATAAGACCTTCGGAGGCAGCCGACCAGCCGCAGCATCTGAAAGCCACGTGTGAGAAAGGTATTGCGACCGCATGCAACTCCCTCGGATTGTTATCTATGAAAGGTGAGGGGGTGAAGCAAGACGACGTTCGCGCTGCCGCGTTTTTTAAGAAAGCGTGTGATGGCGGGGATGTGGGTGGCTGCTCCAACCTCGGTGTGATGTACGCCGAGGGAATCGGGGTCCCACAGGATGAGGCGCAAGCCGTCGCATTTTCAAGGATCGCGTGTGATGGTGGGAGCATGAAGGGCTGCTCCAACCTCGGTGTGATGTATGCTGAGGGAACCGGGGGCCAGCAGGACGAAGCCCAGGCTGCCGACTTCTATAGACAGGCCTGTGACGGAGGGAATGCGAAGGGTTGCTACAACCTTGGCGTGATGTATACGGAGGGAGCCGGGGTCTCTCAGGATGACGTGCAAGCCGCTGCCTTCTCGCGGAAAGCGTGTGATGTGGGAAGTACGAAGGGCTGCTATAACCTTGGCGTGATGTATGCCGAGGGAGTTGGGGTTCCACAGGACGACGTGCAAGCCGCCGGCTTCTACCGGAAGGCCTGCGAAGGGGGAAATGCGAGGAGTTGCTACACCCTCGGTGTGATGTATGCCGAGGGAAGCGGGGTCCAAACGGATCATTTTCAAGCTGCCGACCTCTATCGGAAGGCCTGTGATGGAGGGAACTTGAGGGGTTGCTCCAATCTCGGCGTGATGTATGCGCAGGGGACCGGGATTAAGCAGGATGACATTCGAGCTGCCGCACTGTACAGGAAGGCCTGTGATGCTGGAGAAGCAAAGGGTTGTATCCATCTCGGCATGGTGTATCAAGTCGGACGAGGTATTAAATCGGACGATGCCGAAGCCCTCAAGTATTACGGGAAGGCATGTGATCTCAGAGAGCCCAAAGGCTGTGCTCATTATGCCAAATTGAAGACGGGGAGACGGTGAGATCCTGTGCTGGATAGACGCGGTCTGTCTGATCGCACGCAAAAGTTATGGCTGTGATTCGGTTTATCGTGAGATTGAAGTGACCAATGCGACGATTGCTCCTTGGCCTCTTACCCTTCGTTCTGGCTGGATGCCCAACGACGACGGCTCTATTGGTTGGAGCCCCGGCACTTCTATCAAAATCCGAGTTCGATGAACGACGGACGGAAACCAAGCAGCAGATCGAAAAGGGGCTGATTTCCAAGGAGGCTGGTGAAATGAGTTGCCGGCAGATGCTGAATACGGCCGATCGGAATCATGCGGCGCCACCGCCGGTAGATCCTGCCGTCTGCGAATTTGGATCGCTTGCCGATAAGCTCTATGAACTCACCAGATCCGTGGAGAGCGGTGCATTGACCCCGGATCTCTGGGTAACCAAGTGTCAGCAACTGGCCGGGCAGTCTTCCGGCAAGGATGTCTGTCGATACGATCCGTTTGCTGATCGGATTATCCAATGGCGACGGGTAGTTCACGAAGGCAAGGCATCGAAGGAAGGGGCCGAGATGGACTGCCGCAACTATGTGCAGCGGGTTCGCCAACACCCGATCCCTGGCCCAGAGATCAAGGAGGACTCCTGCAAGTTCTAGTAGGTCATTGAACCCGTCCTCCAGCTTAGTTCTTGCGTGGCTAGAGGGCGTACCATACGAGACAACGTGCGTTTCCTGTTTCTTCTGATCGTACCAGGGAGAAGACATCATGATATTCAGACGGCCAGAACTTGAAAAAGACAATCCGATCGCTCCTCAACCGTATATCGGCCCTCGAAGACGGCTGGCGATGGCTCGCGCGGCGGCATCTGGGGAATTGAGCGAAGTGAGTGATATGCGAGACACGTTGCAAACCTTGACGAAGGCAGCGTCTCGCTTTGTGAACAGTCTCCCGAAAGCGAGGAAAACCGATACTGAGCTGAAGGCCTTGCGGGATGCGCTTGCGCAAGCCGAACAAGTCCTCTCTGTGAAGACGGCTCCCTGACTTCAAAAGGCGTGAGGGTTGAATGGGGCAGGCGCGCTTGGGAATGATCCTGCGCCGCGAGTCAACGGCGAGAGCAACCCCGTATCTCTTTCGATACTACGGTCGAATTTTCCGATACACTGTGGTCTTACCATTCTCTGGTGTCTATCGCTCTACTACTGCGCAGATAGCTGAAAAATAAGAAAAGATATGTTTTCAACAACTGCGGTACAGGCCTTGCGTGAATGTAGGAGGTCTCGTTGTGTCTGTGTCTGATCCTCAACTGTCAGGAGGAGTGTGATCATGGCTGATGCATTTTTCACCATGAATGGCAACGTACGGGCGATCGGATCGATCCTTCGTGGGGTGATGCATGCGAGTCAGTGTAGTGGCGATGGCTGGACTGCGATGCAGGAATTACTGTACTTCGGGACAGACACGCCATCCGGTCACGTGACGTAGGAAGAGTGGACGCAATTCCTGAGTGAAACGATCACTTCGCGTTTCCCAGAAGATCTCTCGACCTGGCAGGTGTCCGGCCAATGGCGTTCAGCTTCAGGTCAGATTATTCGCGAGCCATCATATGTCCTGAACCTTGTTCATCCGGATGACCCAGTACCGAAGAAGGCCGTTCAGGAAATTATCGCATCCTATAAATCACGCTTCCAGCAGGAAGCTGTGCTCCGCGTCAAAACCACTGTATGCAAAACGCTATAATCTGCACTGTCCGAGCGGACTGTTCGTGTGGGGGAGAAGGTCTAGGCTCGTTGTGTTTATCCGCGCGGAACCGGTCGATTCTATTGGAAGTGTTGCCGCACCAGTGTCTCGACCGATGAGAAGTGGCGTTCCGGAAGGTTCTTGAAACGCCGTCTGCAATCAACCAGCGCTTCTTCAGCGGTCGTGAATGGTTCGATGACGGATCGTAGGTGATCATAGTAGTCCATTAGTTTGAGCTCAACGGTCCGCAGGCGACCGGGGTCTCCCGCGATAGTCAGGGCGGCCTTGGCTTGATCGCCGTTGGTTTCAACGAGTGCCTGGAAGCAGAGCCCCTTTAAACGCTGTGTCACCGTGCTGCGGTCCCATCCAAGCGTTCTGGCCGTGGACTGCATGTCGAAGCCATGTTGTCGCAGACAGTTCAGGACCGCGGCATCACCGGCTAGGTCAGGAACCGTCTGTCCGGTCCGTCCTCTTGCTGGCCCACGCTCTTCGCCAAGTCTGAGAGAGTCTCTGGTTAACAGGGTTCCGTCGTTCAGCGTGATGGCCTGTTCCAAGCAGTGGCGGAGCTCCCGCACATTTCCTTTCCAGTCATGTTCGGTCAATGCACGAAGCGCTTCATTCGTCAGCTGAGGGACAGGCTTTCCGATTTGCTCGGCAAGCTGGTTGAGGAAGATGTCAGCGAGCAGCGGAATGTCTCCGGTACGCTCACGCAGCGGTGGAAGATGGAAGACCATCCCGTTCAGCCGGAAGTACAGGTCTTCGCGAAACCATCCCTCTGACACGCCTTTCTGTAAGTCGCGATTCGTCGCGGCCACGATGCGAATGTCTACCGTCGTCGGGGTGGTGGCGCCAACTCGATAGAATGATTTGTCCTGAAGCACCCGCAGCAGTTTGCTCTGATGATCCATCCGAAGGTCGCCGATCTCGTCAAGAAAGATCGTGCCATGGTCGGCAAGACCGAAATAGCCGCGACGGTCACCCGTTGCCCCGGTGAAGCTGCCTTTCATATGGCCGAAGAGCTCGCTCTCAAACAGCTCAGGAGAAATGGCTGCCATGTTGACGGCGATGAAGGTCTTTCCCGATCGTGGACTGAGCCGGTGGATGGCATGGGCGAAGAGCTCTTTCCCGGTGCCTGGTTCTCCGAGAAGGAGAACGGTCAACGAAGACTGTGCGCTCTTTTTTACATCGTGAAACAACCGCAGCAAAGAGCGATCTTGGGTGAGGATGCCGAACTGGCGGGATTCGACTTGAAGGCGGTTGAGTTCCGCATTGCCGATCGCGCGTGATGTGGTGCCGGCTGCTCGGAGATCGCCAAGCTGCCGCTCCAGTTCCTGGAGGTGTCGACGAGCCTCTTGTTCCTCACCCTGGGCTTCAGCAATTTGGAGCCGTAGTAAGTGTGTCGTTCTGGTCAACTCTTCCTGTTGGCCGGCCGAAAAAGCTATGGCTGCGTTAGCGCTGTCTAAATCTTCTTGAAGAGCTTCCGCTCGATCCTCATGCAGAACAAGGGCTTCTCTCACGGCAGCAGACTCTTGCTGGATGCGGATCATGTCACGTTCAAGCAAGATCAGACGTTGGCGTGCCGTCAGATTCACCCACACGGCTGTGCCGATGAAGACGGACAATGAGGCTGCGAGAGGGGTGGCGATGGGCATCACGAGAGATGCCCAGCTCACCATCGCGATGGCCAGTGCTCCATACAGAACAACGACGGCACTGGCAATTAAGAGGCCCATCATCCCACGAAACTGTAAGAGGCTCCAGGCAGCCAGTGAGGCCAGCACGATGGTGACGATGAGGCGGCCTAACCAGCCGAGTGAGTCAATCCGTTCATGGTTGAGTAAGGCATTCAGGAGGTGGAGGTGGGTAGTCAGGCCGTCGACCGTGGAGTTGGAGGGTAAGAGCCATGTCGCCAAGTCTCCGGGACTTGATCGGATCACAACGGCTTTGTTCTTGAACCAGGAGGCCAACAGTGGCTCGTCGTGACGTTCGACGGCGTTCCAGACCGATGACAATGGGATCGGCTGAAGGGCAGCCAGTGATCCGTCGCCGACGATATTGATCAGAACGTCGGCATCCGAGTGGTTCGAAAGAACCTGCGTGGGGGTGGCGGTGTGTCGGTGAAAGATATCGGACAGGATTGAACCAAAAGCCGGAACGGTTTGGGCTCCGATCTTGGTAGACGGCGGAATGTGGCGGGATACGTGATCGAGACTACTCGTGACGGTGAGATGTCCATAGCTTGCGGCATCGGATTGAAGGAGTACATCCGTATCGTGAATCAGGACCACGGGGGATGCTGTACGAAGCGCTTCAAGGAAGAGCGCATCGCTCGCGGCTCCCCCAAGTTGAGCAGGGCTCGCATAGTCCAGACGATGGTCTAGGCCGATGACTGCGGCGCCGGCCTCATGGATCGTCACAATCAACTGAGCGAGGATACCACGATCCCAAAGACCCTTCCCGAAGCGTTCTTCACTGGCTACGTCGCGCGTCACGATGGTCAGCGATGGGCTCACCTGGGCGGTCGTGCGGTGGTGAAGCCAGGTGTCGTAGACGGTGTAATCCAGCGCCGTAAAGGTAGCAGGGGCGGTGGACCACAGCATCGCCGATAGGAGCGTGGTCAGCAAGCCGATGCCTAACGCTTGCAGAGGAAGCGACGAGATGAGCAGGCGCCAGAATTTCTGCCGGTCCAGCATACGGCTAGTGGAATCCTAGCTCATCGAGCAAGGATTGTGTGTCTTGTTTCGGGAGACCTTTGAGAAGAGCCTTCGCTTTCGGGATGTCGGTATCGAGACCGAGCCCCTTGGCATAGATACGAGTCAGGATTTTCTTCGCCGGGGTGAAGCCGTCGGCTGAAGTCGTTTGAAAACAAGTCAGAATGTTCTTATCGAACGGTTTCAAATACTGATCCCATCCGGTTTCGTAGAGTGTGGCGAGTTCAGCATGGGCCTCTTCACTCAATGCGAAGCATTCCTTTAAAAGTATTGGAACCGCGTCTTCCGCACGGTTCTGTTCGAGGAGGACTTTCCCCAACGATTGCGGCTCATTCGGGCGACTGATATCAGGAAAGTCGTTCCAAAGTGTGTTGCGGTAGATCTGCAACGCGCTCTGCCATTCCATGCGCCGCTGCTTCGTCGATTCGAAGGAGAGCGCCTGGCGCCGCACCTTGGACAACGAGTCGGAGGCGGTTTGCTGGCCGAGGTCGGCTGCCTGCATCCACCAAAAAATAGCCAAACCGAGGTTTTTCTCGACGCCCTGCCCGGTTTGGTAGGCATTGCCGAGAAATAATCGGGCCTGGGGCACCCCGCCGGCCGCTGCTGTTTCCAGATGTTGGACCGCTTCTCGCGTGCGTCCCGCAACTCTCAGCAACAGCGCGAGTCGATAATGTGCGTCAGGGAAAAGAGGCCGCAGCTCAAGCGTTCGTCGATACGACTGAACTGCGGCCGTCACATTGCCGAGTGAGTACTGTACGCTCCCCAGGCTGTAGTGGGCGTGGGGCAGATTCGGTTCCAGTCGAATGGCCTCTCCCAGAGCAGAAGCGGCGGCCCGCCATTCTTGTTTCGCCATGAGCATGAGGCCAAGCTGGAGATGGGCGTTTCCATCATCCGGTTGTAATGTAATAGCCGCCCGACACTCCTCAACGGCGGCATCTAGATCGCCGACACGAAGAAGGGCTCCGGCTAATTGTAACCGGTAGTCTGGGTCATTCGGTAGGAGGCGAACCGTTCGACGCAATGATGCGATTTCTGTCACCGCGTCGGCTGGCTCGTTGAACCCTAGTCCGGGAATTGACCCAGACGCTTCGGATGATTCGGAGGGACTGTGTTCACTCGGTGAATGAGAACGGGCGAGAGACGAAGAGCAAACGGTCGCGGTGACAGTGAGGATCAACAGTATGGATCTGGGACGCATCAGAAAAGTTTCACGCCTCGACAGAGAGCCATAATAGCTTTCAATTATATCATCTGTGCGGGGGATGTGGGACGAACGGGTTTACCGGGCCAGGCGAAGAGGGTGTGCTAAGCGGTTGATAGCTTCATGAAGCGCCGTGCCCGTCAGAAGCAGGGGGCTATGCGGCACCCGCCAAACTGGTTCCAGAGGGGCCGGATCGCCTGCAAGGCGGGGAATGATATGCCAATGGATATGAGGAAGTTGGTTCCCGAGCAGTTCGTAATTCATCTTCTTCGCTCGGTGGACTGTGGCCGAGATTTCCGCCACTCGGTTGACCTCTTCGATCAGCTGACAACGTTCGGAGGGTGCCAGTTGGAATAACTCAGTCGCATGACGTTGAAACACGACGACGGCCCATCCGGGGAAGAATTGGTCATCGTGGAGATAGACCTTTGACAATCCGAGGTCTGCGATGAAATGGTCCTGTCTCGGCCAGGTGCCTTGGCAGGCCATGCAGGGTGTGTCCCTCATGGCTGATTGGCTTTGCGCCACTCTTCTTCGGTCAACACACCCTTTTTGATCAGCAGCTGAATCAGCTTGTCGACGGCATGACGATTGGTGGCTGTCGATGGTCCGAGAGCCGGAGATGCAGGAGATATTGGGGATTCCGCACGCTTCGCCTCTGGAGGGGGCCGCTTCTGTCCTAGAACTTTGAATGAAGGGGTGAAGACCGCCACGTAATCCCGATTCCTGATTCGGACCACGGCGGGTAGACTATCGGTTTGCGGAACGAGGTTGGGGGAAGTCCCAGCGGGAATGCGGAAGTATGGCTTCCCATCGTCAGTCTGGCCGTCTTGGTCGAGCACGTCGAATCGTTTCAGGAAGGATTCTCCCGTCAGACCCTCATGATCCTCGCCGGCCAGGTTGGTGATGCGATCGAGCACGATGATCAGGGAGTCGCCGATGATTGTGTCCGGGGAAAGGTTCCTGACACTGATGTCGTAGCGATATTCGCTGACGAAGTTGTCACGACTTTTCAACGTTACGATGGCTTGTACGCGTCCGGTCAGATCGGTCAAGTTGTCGAGTGATCCGGCGAAGCCGTACAGCGGCTCTGTGGCGATGGCCGAAGCCGCAGCAAGACACCAGGGGCGTACCCAGTTGATCATCTGAATATTCTCACGTACGTACTGTTGGTGAGCATAGCAAAGTCCATGCGATTGGGCGAGCCTATTCCCTCGGAGTCGCCTTGACACATCCTTTCAACCGACGATATTCTCGCCACGGTCTCTTCAGTTGTTCAGCTCTGGCTGCGAATTATGGCTCTATCTGATTCTCGTCGGCAGAAACCTCTGGAAGTTTCCCGCCCTCTCGCGAAAGCCCTCATGACACTCTATGATTATCCGCACCCCCATCGACCGGGCTGCACCATCCGCGGCTACGATCGGCCACACGCCGTGCGAACAGCGAAGATGTGTGTGATCGTGGCCGACCGCCTTGGCCATCCACGCGATCGGGTTCGGCTCTATCACGTTGCTTGTCTACTGCATGACCTGGGCCGCGCCGGCCTTGATCGGCAACTCTTTGGAACTATTTGGTCTTGGGCCAAGCAACGGGGTATTCCGACGAGGCCTCGTGAATGGCGTGCCCTTCACCCGAGGACGATGTATGGCCGGGAGACAGAAGCCTTCGTGTCGTTGTATCGCCAGGATCTGATGGCCTCCGGCGTGGCCATGGACTCATGGGCTGTCGAGCAGATCGAAATGCGGTTGGGTTATGCGCGACGTCTGGCCAGGCGATTGCGTGTGGTGAAGCCGACGTTGAAGACACTGGGCGTCGAGTGGACACCTTGGATGCAACAGGTGATGCTGTATTACTACTACCCGGAACGGCTGGCGAAGGCCAAGGCATGGGTGCGGCAATTGGCGGAGATTCTTGTTGCCTGCGAACAGTTTGAAGCCTACAGCAATCAGCGTCGGGGACGTGATTATTATGCTCGAAAAAAAGAAAGCTTGTCGGACGCCTTTGCGTATCTCGATAAGCTAGGGCAAGAAGGCATCCTGAGCGATCAAGTCTTGAGCGCGGTACGAGCGTTGACAGCAGAAGGGGTGTTCGATCCAATTTTGGAAGCAGCGCGAGGCGAGCCGCTGACCCGGAGCGACCGCCGCTATCTTCGTAGCCTCACGGGTTGGAGAAAAGGATGAGTGTCCACACCGTTTCCCTGACGATCCGTATGGAAGGCGGCACGCAGGTCGACAACATCACGAAATCCGTTGCCGATGCCTTGGCCGGTTCCAACCTCACCGCTGGAATTGTGACGGTATTCGTCAAACATACCACCGCCTCTGTCATGATTATTGAGGACGAACCAGGGATTCGTGCAGACACGAAAACGTTTTGGAATCGTCTCGTTCCTCCTGACGCTCGGTGGCAGCACAACAGGGTCAATCCAGGAGAAGACAACGGCCACAGCCATCTTCGAGGGCAACTCCAAGGGCCCTCTGTCACCATTCCGTTTGCGGCCGGTGCGCTTCTGCTTGGCACCTGGCAACAAATCGTGTTGGTGGATTTCGATACCCGTGCCAGAATGCGTGAACTCGTCGTGCAGGTCCTGGGTGAATAGCCTCGCCAGATCTCTGACATTTTTCCTGGTTACGGCAACACTGTGCTCGTCGACCCATGCTGCCGAGTGGGGCAAGCCATTGGGTGCCGTCTATGACGGCCCTGAAGGGAAGCCGCGTCTAGTGACGCCCCCACCGACTGAGCTGAGTGCCGATGAACGGGCGACGATCACGGTGTTTGAACGGGCAACCAAGTCCGTTGTGTTCATTGCCAACACAGCGATACAGCAAGATATCTGGTCTCTGGATGTCATGGAAGTTCCGCAGGGGTCGGGGTCTGGTTTTATTTGGAGTAAACAGGGCCATATCGTCACCAATTTTCATGTGATCTATGGGGCCAGCTCGATCAAGGTCACATTGGCCGATCGGAGCGAATACGAGGCGAGATTGGTCGGCGCCGATCCTGATCACGATTTGGCCGTGTTGCAAATTCAGGTGTTTGACGGTCATGTGGAGCCGTTAGCCGTTGGGGCTTCCAATGACTTGCGCGTGGGGCAAAAAGTACTGGCCATCGGAAATCCGTTCGGGCTCGATCATACGTTGACGACCGGAGTCGTGAGTGCATTGGGACGGACCATCAAATCCATGTCGAATCGGACGATTGAAGGTGTGATCCAGACCGATGCGGCGATCAATCCCGGCAACTCAGGCGGCCCGCTTCTGGATGGAGCTGGTCGATTGATCGGCGTGAATACGCAAATCGTGAGTCCGAGCGGGGCCTACGCCGGGATTGGGTTCGCCGTTCCCGTGGATACGGTGAATCGCATCGTTCCAGAGCTCATCAAGCACGGTAAGCTCATCCGACCAGGGTTGGGCGTCTCGCTCGTGCCGGACGCAATGGCGAAGCGATGGGGGATTAAAGGGGTCATCATTGGCAAGGTGACGCGCGGCGGTGCCGCTGACCGTGCAGGGCTCAAGGGAGCGCGTGAAACCATGATGGGGCAGGTCCAGCTCGGCGACATCATTGTCTCAGCCGCCGGAAAGCCGGTAGCCACGATTGATGACCTGATGGATGTGATGGAAGCGCACAAAGTTGGTGAGCAGGTGAGTGTGGAGATTCTGCGTGGAAATCGGCGGGAAAAGATTTCGGTGGTTCTCCAGGCCGTCAATTAGTGCAACGGTAATTCAAGACATGCGTATGATAGGATCATCCGTGCCGTCTTTATGGAGGATTTTCCATGGGTGATCGCAGAGCTTCTGAACAGGATGAATCCAACAATCGGAGTGATGAGTCGGCACTGAAGACAGGAACCGATCCGCTTGAGTTGATTGAGCAATGTCTGGCCTCATTTCCTGAGGGGGATGCTCGGCAGAAGCTGCTGTATAAGCTGCGCCATGCGGTGACGCTGTCTCAAGCCTCCCATCAGCAACGTGAACTGGAATTCAAGAAAGTCGGCGAGGTCGTTACCAAACTGACGGCACCAGCCAATCGAATCGGTATTTTACTGGATATTCCAGGTGAGGGCCTCGCCCGCATCGTCGTTGGTGGAGCTGAGTACTATGCCAACGTGGACCCCCGTGTTTCCAATACGGATCTGAAGATCGGAACTCAAATTCTGGTGAACGAAGCCTACGCGGTGATCAAGACGCTCGGGTACGATCAGAATGGGCCGATCTTGAAACTGGCCGAGGCCATGCTTGACGGACGGTTGCGGTTTGAACAGGAGATGGGCCGGCAATCATTGATTCTACAGCGGTCGACCGATCTCGTCGGCGTGGAGCTCAAGGCAGGTGATGAGATCCGCATTGATCCTAGCCACCGTGTGGCGATTGAGAAATTGGGTGATCGCAAAGCAAGCCGACATGTCCTTGACGAAACCCCGAAAATTACTTGGGAGCAGATTGGTGGACAGAATGAGGCAATCGCTGCTATTCGGAAGGCGATTGAGTATCCACTACTTCATGCTAAGACTTTTGAGCAGTTCAAGTTTTCCCAACCCAAAGGTTTTCTTCTCTACGGGCCGCCTGGATGCGGCAAGACCCTTATCGGGCAAGCGGCCGCTGGTAGCTTGGCCAAGCTGGTCAGCGAATCCAAGCCAGAGCACCAGTCCGATGGGGACAAGCGTCCGCCGGTGACAGGCGGAGCATTCCTGCATGTAAAGGGGCCTGAAATCCTCAACATGTGGCTGGGGGAATCGGAACGGATGGTTCGTGACCTCTTCGAGCAAGCGAGGGCAAGACGCCGGGACGGCGCGTTGCCGTTTATCTTCATCGACGAAGCGGAGTCGATTTTGGGAACGCGACGCGCCATGCGTTCCTTCAATATCTCGAACACGCTCGTGCCAATGTTTTGCAGCGAAATGGACGGGATCGAGTCGCTGCACGACGTTGTCATCATCCTGGCTTCTAACCGCCCCGACTTGATCGATCCAGCGGTGCTGCGCCCAGGCCGCATTGATCGGAAAATCAAAGTCAGCCGGCCGAACAGGGATGCCGCGGCTGAGATTATGAGGGTCTATTTAACATCTGATCTGCCGCTGGATCCTGCGTTGGTCCAGGAACGAGGCGGTGAACACGTGCGAGCGGTGGCCTCGCTCGTAGAAGAAATCATCGAGTCCATCTTCCGTCGAACGGAGGAGAATCGGCTTCTGTCGATCAGGCTCAGGAACGGGCGGAACAAGGTGTTGTATCGCGGAGATCTCGTGAGCGGAGCCATCTTGGCCTCGATCGTTCAGCGTGCCAAGGAAAAGGCAATCGACCGTACAGTTCAGTCGGGGCAGCCGTCTGGCTTGCAACCCAAAGACTTCTTGGATTCCGTCTCGGCAGAATTTCGAGAGGGTGATATGTTGCCGCCGGACGATGCGGCGGAGGAGTGGCTAAAGCTGCTGGATCATCACCCTGAACAGGTTGTTGGGGTTTCGTCGTTCCGGCGGGGGCGTCAGACCGAAGAACGCCTTGTGAATCAGATCATTTGAGAGATGGCCAACAGTTAACAAGCGCAGGCCATTCTAGTCGGTCAACCTGTTGTCTGTAGACCTGTCAGCTGACAATTATGCGTCTTTTTGGCATTGAAACCGAATACGGGATCACGCGCGATGACGTGCCAGAGGTGGATCCGGTCGTCGAGTCGATGGAATTGGTGCGGGCCCATCTGGATGCTTCCTTTGAGCGGCGTTGGGACTATGCGGGTGAGGATCCCCACGAGGACGCTCGCGGCTTTCGTGCATCGGGCTTGCAGCAGGATCGAGAGGAAGATGAGTTCGCACAACGCGATGCCCATCGCCCTTTTTCGTTTCATGACATGAAGAGCGATTTGGTGTTGCCCAACGGTGCGCGCTTCTACAACGATCACACACATCCGGAATATTCGACGCCTGAGTGCCGAACGCTTCGAGACCTGCTGGCTCAGGATCGCGCGGGGGAACGTATCGTCCTACGCGCCGCCGAGCGACGTAATCGGGCGCTCGGTGGCCCGCATCTCCGGCTGTACAAAAACAACACAGATTTCCATGGCCACAGCTATGGTTGTCACGACAACTATCTCGTCTCGCGGGCCGTTCCCTTTCCGGATCTCGTTGCCGGCTTGATGCCGTTCTTGGTGAGCCGACAAGTCATCGCCGGCGCAGGAAAGGTCGGGACTGAAGCTCAGGAGTCCGGACATGTCCCAGGGTGGTATCAGCTCTCCCAACGCGCCGACTTTATGGAGGCTGAGTTGGGCGTCGATACGATGCACAACCGACCGATTCTCAATACCAGAGATGAGCCTCATGCGGATCGGAGGAAATATCGGAGGCTCCATCTCATCATCGGCGATGCCAACATGTGCGAGTATGCAACGGCGCTCAAGGTCGGGACGACCAGGCTTGTGCTCGATCTCATCGAGCGAGGGGCTATGCCTCACATCGAGCTGGATCAGCCGGTGGCTGCCGTGAAACAGTTATCGCGCGATCCGGACCTGAAAGCAGTGGTTCGGCTCAAAGACGGACGCCGGCTTTCTGCTGTGGAGCTTCAAGCGCAGTACTGTGATGCGGCGCGCCGCGAGTTGGCTGGATCAGACGAAGAGGCGGATTGGCTATTGAATGAGTGGAGTAATACCTTGAGTCTGTTGTCACAAGACCGTTCACAGTTAGTGGGAAAGCTAGATTGGGTCACAAAACAGTGGTTGCTCGAGACGTTTCTGCGAGAAGAGCGGATCGGCTGGGACGATCCCTGGTTGGCCAGCTTGGACTTGGAGTATCACAATATCAACCCCGAACAAGGGCTGTACCTGGGATTGGAAGCCGAGGGGAAAGCTTGGCGGATGACGACCGACGAGGCAATTGACAAGGCGATTCGGAACGGTCCAAGCGATACCCGTGGTGGGTTGCGCGGACTTTGCGTACAGCGCTTTTCTGATCAGATTCAATCGATGCAATGGGAACGGATTCAGTTCGTGGGAAGGCTACGCGCACATAGTCTGGACATGGGAGATCTCTTTGATCCACAGGAAGTCCGACGATGCATGGGGGTTTTTCAATGTGCCCATTCACCGGCTGATGCGCTGGCAACGTGGCGACACAGGAAGGATGGTGAGGCATGACGCACAGTATGATGCCGGAACGACGTGAGGGGCCAGTTGATCCTATGCCGAAGTCGCCAAGTCCGCTGGATGAAGGCGGCGGGCCGCGACGGCCCGATACGGGATCGCCCGAGAAGGATAGCCTTATGAAACGGATGCGCAAGGTCGATCCCAAGCAGGCAGAACGGTATAAGCAGCGGACGGGCGAATAGGACCTGAGGGGGGGCGGTAGGCATAAGAATGGGGAGAAAGTTTTCCTCACCATTGCCCCCCACTGGAGCGGAGCGATATATGGGCATGCAGAGTGATTTCTATCAGCTGTTGAAAGAACAAGGGCATGTGTTTGGCGTGCCGAGCCAGACTGCGCGAGGGCAGGAACTGACCACGGCTACGACGATCCTCGCGTTCAAGTACCGGGATGGGGTGCTGGTCGCTGGGGATCGGCGTGCGACGGCCGGCAATATGGTGATGTACGACCGCACTGACAAGGTATTGGAGATCGATCGACATAGCGTCATGGCAATTGCCGGAGTGCCAGCGACCGCGTATGAAATGGCGCGCATACTTGAACATTCGTTCAAGTATTTTCGGCGGACACAGCTTCAGGAACTCAGTTTTGAGGGCAAACTCAGGGCTCTCTCAAAGTTGCTGAAAGACAACGTCCCGGCGGCGCTGGCGGGTACGGGTGCTGTGGTGCCGATCTTTGCCGGGTACGACTTGGAGCAGGAAGTGGCAAAGATTTATTTTTACGACATTCTCGGTGCGGAGTTCGAAGGAGTGGACTATGCAGTATCCGGGTCCGGTTCACCGACCATTCGCGGAATCCTACATTACGTGAATACATGGGGTGAACAGCCGCTGAGCGCGATGCCGGAAGAGCAGGCAACCGTTCAGGCATTACGACTGTTGACGAGTGCCGCAGAATTCGATAGCGCGACCGGAGGAGTCAACCGAGAAGCTGGTCTCTATCCGGTGATCAAATTCATTACTGCTTCCGGTGTGCGCACGATGCCGGATGCGCAATTGAAGCCTCTCTTCGAGACAAAGGTTAGTCGCCATGTATGAAGAGCCATATAAATGGGTTGAAGCGGTCGGCAATCGTCGGACCTATCTCGACGAACAGTTTAAGGAGGGAGCCCCTGTTGTCGGAGTGACGTGTGAGCGCGGCATTCTGCTCATGACGATGAGCAAGGGCACTCCCAAGCTCTATGAGATTTACGATCGTCTAGCCCTGGGTGGGATGGGCCACCCGGCTGATCTCGAGAAGCTGCGTTTCAATCTGTTGGAGATGGCTCACGTCGAAGGATTTAATCGCTCCGCTTCCGATGTGACCGGAGGCCGTCTGGTGAAGTACGGGATGGCGCCGACAATCAAGCAGGCGTTCGAAGAGGTATTCAAAGCCCCTTTTATCGTGAAAATCTTGCTGGCAGAGATCGGACAAAAAGCCGGGAAGGACGGGTTCTTGACGATCAATTACGACGGGACGTTTGAGGAAAAGAGCCAGTATGCAGTGCTTGCCGCGACGTCGGCGGTCGAGCAGAAGATGGCTGGATATCTCCGAGAACAGTCTCGTGCGTCTCTTGCGGACGCTGTAGGTACGGCGATTCGCACGTGGGCGGTCGGTGATCGAGCGCAGCGACGAGTCCTGGACGAGGGAGAAGGCCATGACGAGGCGAGGACCAGCCAGGTGACGGACGCTGAGACACTCTATGCCTATCTGCGGCGATGTATCGCTGAAAAGACGGTCGAATGTGCCTTGCTTGATCGTCATGTGCAAGGACCCTCCAAGTATCGAGCCCTTGGGGTCGATGAATTGAAAACCTTGCTCCCCAATGAGCTGAGCCCATCACTCTCGTAATAGCATGTTGAATCGTATCTTCGGTTTAGAGACTGAATACGGACTCTTGATCCACGAGGATCGACCGGACCATTCTCCGACGTGGTTTGCACATAAGATTCGTGACCATCTCTTTCAGGTTCAGCGGCGGGGTGTGCTGGACTTGCACCATCGAGGGCATGATGAGCCTCCAGGCAATGGGGGATTTCTTACCAACGCCGGACGAATTTATTTGGACATGGGGCATTTGGAGTATGCTTCACCGGAATGTCATTCCCTCATGGATGTCGTGGCGTCGGACCGTGCTGGGGATCTCTTGTTGCAGCGAACGATCGAAGCTCTTGGGTTCTGTGACCAGGTATCCTTGATCAAGAACAACATCGACCATGAGACGGATGCGACCTTTGGCTCGCATGAGAACTACCTGGTGCCCCGGCGGTTCCCTTTTTCGAGGAGCGGGATGGCTCCGCTCGTGACGTTTCTTGTGACCAGGCAGATTTTTACCGGCTCTGGGCGTGTCGGTTCCGCCCCCCTCCAGGATGCCTGGATTCAGATGGATCGGTTGCTCGTGCCACGTTCGACGTTTGGGACGCAGCCTATATCGGAGCTGCCCTTTCAAATCTCCCAGCGTGCCGACTATATCGTGAACGATTTCTTCGAATGGGTGCAGCAGAATCGGGCGATTGTGAATACGAGAGATGAACCGTTGGCGGACCCCAATCAATACCGACGGATTCATCTGTTGCTGGGCGATTCCAATATGGCTGAATATGCGACGGCATTGAAGCTCGGTACGACCGGGCTGGTGTTGCAGCTGATTGAGGAGGGACATGCGCCTCAAGAATTGGAAATCGACGAACCGGTGGAAGCGCTTCAAGAGATTTCACAGGATCAAGAACGGCGCTGGCTGGTCCGGTTACAGTCTCACAAGATGATGTCGGCTGTGGATATTCAAGAACGGTTTCTTGACTGTGCCGTCCGACATTACAGCGGGCAGGATGAAGAGACCGATTGGGTTCTTGCCCAATGGGCATCAGTGCTCCATGATCTGCGCGGCGATTATCAGAAGCTCGTTGGGCGTGTCGATTGGGCGTCCAAACTGTGGTTGCTGAACTGCTTCCGAGAAGCGGAGCATGTCGAGTGGACCGATCCTATGCTGAAGAGTTTAGACTTGGAGTATCATAACCTGAATCCAGCAAAGGGGCTGTATCACGGATTATTGGAAGAGGGCCGTGTCCCTCGTGTGACGACGGACCGCCTCATTGATCTCGCAATGGACACCGCACCAAAAAACACTCGTGCCTACGGCCGCAGTGAGCTGGTTAGATATCTTCTGAGTGAGCGGCCCGCTTCAGTGGCGGATCAGCTTCCAGCCGCTGATGGCTTATTCCCTTCCTATGTCATCAATTGGTCGATCTTCCAAGTGAGGGGTCGCGCCCCGTTTCCCATGCCGGACCCGTTTAAGACCTATCTGAAAGATGTGCGGACACATCTCGACAGCGTGATCGTCTAAGCTGATCAGATTCAGTAATGACTGTTTCTTTCTCAGGCAGAATCCCCTTGTGCTAAGCTTTGGCACATACGGTGGACGGTGAATACCGACGGCTATGCTGCATGAGAGGGTGGGTTATGGGGGCCAGACGATGGGTGATGGAATATGGCGTCGCTCTGGTTCTAGCATTTCTCTTCGCGATGATCCTTGGACAGGTGTCGTTATTTCGAGAAAGCTCGCTGGGGAAACTTCGGGCGTCAGACCTTGTCCAATTCGTCGGCTACAGTGGTTCACTGGCGATCGGATGGTTGGGTGCCAGAGAGTTGGCGAGAAACCCGCCGGTGGAATGGAAGTGGATCGTACCGTTTCAAGGTCTGGTCGTGCCTTGCGCGACGCTGCTCGCAATTACTATTGCGTACGGTGTGCTGCTCTTTGCGCTCGATCCGTTTCTTGGGAAATTAGGCAAGGCGATTTACAACTGGGTCTTCATCGTGGCTATTGTTGCCGATAGCATCTGGCTCATTCTCAGCTGGGTATGGAAGTGTGCTCCGCTCGTTGCAGCCCTGGAGTCTCGCAAACTTCGCAAAGCTGCGTAGGCGTTCTGCTCAGGGGACAAGCTTGACGCAGCGTTCGTTATAACCGACCCAGCAAAAAGTCTACGATTCGGTTCTCCGCCCAGTACGGGTCTTCTCCATTTTGGCTTCTGTGAAAAAACCCGCAATGGCCTCCATAACGAGGCGCGGCCACACGAATGTGTGGGTGCCGCTGAATGGTCGGTACGGTAAACATTGAGTAGGGAATAAATGGGTCGTCTTGTGCCGTAATGATGAGCGTAGGAACCGCGATGGCATCGAGCACATGGCGTGCGCCCGCTCTGTCGTAGTAATCGACACCGTCTCGATAGCCTCCGTCGTGAGCGGTGTAGCGATCATCAAATTCGCTGATCGTGGCGATCCGATCGAGTTGGGAAAGATCCCATTTCCCTGGCAATAGCACCGCCTTTTCCCGCAGCCTCGACTTCAAGCGAGTCAGAAAGTGGCGATGATAGATGAAGTTGCGAGGTTCCTCCAATGCACGAGCGCAAACGGTTGGATTGATATTGGGGCATACTGCTGCCACTCCGGCTAGGGTGGGCTCGGTTTGGCCCAGCTCGCCTCCCGCTTTCAGGACGAGATTCCCACCCATGGAATACCCGATCAGCCATATGCGATCGAGTCCATCCCGGTGGGCCAGTTCGTTCAGGATGGTACGGTAGTCTCCGCTTAAACCGCTGTTATAGAGAGTCGGAGTGAGATGCTCGGTTCCTCCGCACGTACGCTGATTCAGGCGAATAACGTTGAAGCCGGCCCGATAGGCCTTTGCTGCAATGCCACGCATGTACCGCGACTCGCTGCAGCCTTCAAGGCCGTGAACCAGGACTGCTGTGGGAGACGTCATGCGATTGCCTTGCCAATGACAGAATCCCTGAAGCTGTGTCTGTGGCTCAACGGGAAAAAGTCGAGCCTCCTGTGGCAATCCCGCCAAGGATGTGTCTCGGGGCACATAGCGAGGGAGGAGGGTCATGAGATGTGCGTTCCGGAGGGGGATCGGAGGCTGAAATGACGAGGCGATATCAAGTTTGTTGGAATTGGTTGTCATGTCGAGTATGCGATGCGGAGAACTTGAATGGGATCCTGATGGTTGTGCGGATCAAGTCTAAGACCTCACAGGAAAAACATTCAATGCAAAACCATACGATTATTGTTACGGAGGAATCATGTAGACGGGGGCCTGGTGAGATCTTGGTTGAGTGATTGAAAACCGTCTCGATTTGCTCAAACCATGAGATCAAAGTTTTCCTTAGCCCGATTAGGAAAGAGGGGGGAGATCTGGATAGGAGAAGTGTTGTGGCTCCCCGGGCAGGACTCGAACCTGCGACCAGCCGGTTAACAGCCGGCTGCTCTACCAACTGAGCTACCGGGGAACAGAGATTTGAGTCAAAGCGAGTTGTATTTTAGCAAAACTTTTCCAGGAATAGGGAGATTTTTTAGACGTCGAAATCTTCGGTCTCGTCTTCGTCGGAAGAAGCGTCTGTGTTGCCTTTAGCGACAGCGGCGTAATGTTTGGCCCATGTCAGATAGAGGTTACCGCTATCACGCATTGTGTCTGCCGCTTTGATCAGCTTGTCCACAAGCTCAGGGTCTTTGCCTGTCGCTTGAATGATCGCCGCCTGCCGTTCGATAGCTTTAGGGTATTGGGTGATCAAGCCGGAAATCTCGCCGAGCAGCGCATCGATCATATTGTCCTCGTGTTCCATCAGATACCTCGTGCCTAAAGAAAAACCCCATAGCGCGAACGCCATGGGGTTTTGAAAAGTTTAGCCCGTGACGAACTATCCCTGATACGCTTGGCCCAAAGCCGCAGACTCACCTTTATTGGACATGAGCTGTCCGGTGGAACTGACGGCCTGCATGGTAATGGCATTGTGCTTGGCTGCGTCACAGACGATCACACAGAGTTCACAGCCCTTACAGCGGTCGATGATCACTTCTGCCACCATCTTGCTCGAATTGAGATCAAGGGTGTTGGCCTCAGGGCAATACATGATGCAGAGCCGACATCCCTTTTTGGCCACGCATTTTTCGTCGATGACTTGAGCTACGTTATACATGCGAGCTGGTTCCTTCTCTCTCGTTAAGCCGCCACGGCAGGATTGCCGACTCGCAGCTCATACTGATTCTTCTCGGCCCACGCGCTGGCGATGTCATAAGCCGCCTTCACGGTTGCCAGGTTCTTGGCCAGCAACATTTCTTTCTTGGCGAATTTCTTCTTGATCGCTTCATCCAAGGAGGCGGTTCCACCGGAGGCGACGAACTTCTTCCCGAATCGTTCCTGTAAGGCGCCATCCAGAGCTTCCATTGAGACGCACTTGGTGATGCCCGCGACCGATCCGATCATCGACATATTCGTCGATAACTCAGTGCCGGCCACCTCAATCGCGAGTTCGGTTCCTGCAATGTAAAATACCTTTACGTTCAGATCCTTGAGCCGTTCAATGTCATCGGTCGATAGAAGCTCTTGATCAGAGTTGATCACCACGAGGCCGCCTTCTTTCACACCGGAATAGAAGGGCATGGTGTAGCTTTTGCCCATAGTGATGACTTGTGGATGAAAAACCTGGATGACATCGGGAAATACTAACTCGCCGCGGTCATAGATTCTCTCGATGCCAATGCGGCAATAACTTTCCGCTGGTGCCATGCGCTTCTCGGCGCCGAAGAACGGGTTGGAGATGGAGAACTTTCCGTCCCGGTTCGCAGCCATGGCCAAGACATGCGCTGCGGTGACCGCACCCTGTCCCCCCAAGCCTGACATCCGGATATTCAATCGTCTCTTAATCATGTCTGCCTCCGGTCTGACTATGCTGACGCTTGTCCTGCCAGCTGTTTGGCGGCTGCTTTCCGTTCCTTATCCTTTGCTGCCAATTCAGCCAGCAATTGCTTGGCTGGCTCACTGATGTATTCCTTGTAGGCGAAACGCTCGGTTGGCTTTTCAGAATCACGCATTTCCTGAAGGCCTTCCATGCTGTTCTTGCCGATTTCAAGAATGCATGGCGTGTAGAGCTGGAGATAGGTCGGGCCAATTTCACGGGCAATATGTACGGCATTGCGGATGACCTTCTCGACCAGTGACGGCTTGCTAACCGTGCAGTTGACCACGTAATGGCAGCCGGATTCACGAGCAATTTCAGGCAGCCGCACCTTATCGAATAATTTTCCGACTGGTGCCATCTTGGCCACAAAGCCCTTTTGCATCAAACCACTTTCCTGGCCGCCTGTATTGGCATACAGTTCGTTGTCAAAACAAATTGTTGTGAACTTCTCCTGCCGGAACCAGGCCTGCAGTGTCATATCTAATCCGATGTCAACAGTTGCACCATCACCAGCAAGGACAACGACATCCTTGACACGACCGGGGAAGCGGACACTCAAGGCACGTTTGAGGCCTGATGCGATGGCGTTCTGGTTGCCGAACAACGAGTGGATGTTATGAACCGCCACCATCGGGAATACCAGGCTGGTACAACCTGTTGATCCGACCATGACCGTATCCTCTGGATTCGGGAGAGATGCCAGTATGTATCGGAAGGCCATCGACTCAGGACAACCAGCGCAGAGTGAGTGTTGCTCAATCAGTTCCTTTGATGTGCCTATATCTTTCCAGCCTCGATCTTCCTTGCCATATGTGGCACTCTTTACGAGGTCTTGATAATCCGGTGGCATGATATCGTATAAGTCTTCGGAGATTTGTATACGCTCTTTGCTCATATCGCCTCCTCAATATCGCTCATAAGAACGACATAGGTTTGAAGTCAGTACAACTCAGCTTCCACGACCAGCCAAGGAGAAGGTCTTCATCCCCAGGGCTGTTTTAATTTCGGACACAATGATTTCCGGCGGCATCGTCATGCCTCCGCAGACACGGGGTCCTGCATGTACTCGTTCAGGATTTGAAATTGTCGCCTTAATCTCTTTTGCCAGCCAGCCGGTCACATTGAATTCTGGAACGAAGATGTGCTTAGCGTTCTTCGTCGCTTCTCGGATTTCCTCTTCCGGCCATGGACGCAATGTCTTCACCTTGACAAGTCCGCAGCGCACCCCTTCATCTTCCAAGAGGCGGATCGCTTCGCGGCCCTGCGAAACGGCAGTGCCGGATGCCACGATTATAATTTCCGCGTCGGTGTTCTCTGTATCGATGAGGCCGTTCAGCCAGTGGATCGAATGCTTGCGCGAGCGTTCTACCGCGGCCCAGATTTCTTGTTGCCAGGACGCGTGGGTTGCATAGCTGATGTAGTTGCTCTTCATCACGAATGGATCACGCATCATGCGGACTGGTGGACATTCCATATCCATGCAAGGCACTGGTGAGCGATAGGGATCGTATGGTGGCAAGCACATGTCGGCCGGTGTGAGATTGACGACGTCCTTCGTATGCGTCACGAAGAATCCGTCGCAGCATAGTGCAAGCGGAAGGTGCACATCCGGCTCCTCGGACACCATGTAGCCCTTTAAAATCCAATCAAAGAAGTCCTGAGCCGTTTCTGCATGCCACACCAACATGCCGGTATTCAGTAAATAGGCAATCTCAAGCGTGTCTGGCTGAATCGAGAGAGGTGAGTTAATACCGCGGCAAGTGACGATCATTTGGATCGGCAGTCTTGCACCAGACCACATCGGGAAGTTTTCCATCGCACGCATCGTGCCAGGTCCCGCAGTCGTCGTAAATACACGGGCTCCGCCAAACGCAGCACCGGCGCACTGCGACATGACGGCAAATTCGCTCTCACCACGGAAATAGTCTCCGATATAGCCTTCAGCGAATAGTTCACCGATCAATGCGGCGGCTTCACTCTGTGGTGTGATGGGATAGGCGATCATCACATCACAGCTGGCTCGGCGAAGCGCTTCCTTGATGACCTCGGATCCCGTAAAGAACGATGGGGTCCGCGGAGCCTCGTTCATTAATTTCCACGTGTCTGTATAGGTCTGACCTTTTTTATTTTTTGTGCCGATGACTGAGTGTATATCCGCCATGGATCCAGCCTCCTTATTTACAGGCCCGAACAGTCTCAGGTCGTTAACTTGAAACCCCATTGTTAGCTGATGCTAGCCGTGGTTGGACGGTCCCTTTCAATCGCTTGACTGTATCGGCCAACTTCATGATTTTCTCAACCGACGCATCCCGAAATGAAAGCATTGCATCTTCATGCCCGGCTTGTGCGCACATTGCGATCGTATAGCAAGAAGTGCCTCCGCGAATGATCTTCAGCGACAGGTTGGCTTGATGGCAATGCACTCCGATAAACATGCAGCAGTCGATTCTGTTGTGCCAGATCGTCAAATTCGGATGGTTGGGATTAATCTCGACTTCAGGGTTAATCTTTGGATACTTTGGACGGTAGTCAGGCATTGGGATCAGCATTGGTTTTTGGCCAGGCTGAACGCATTCGACAAGCGTATTAAAAAGATGGCGAACGGCGGTGGCTTTCTTAGCGGCCTTTTCATTCCAGGCCCACAATACCAGGGGCCCTGGGAAAATTGTCGGTACCTTCGCCATTAAGAATTGACGCGCCGCTTCCTCATAAGCCTTTTCTTCTGGAGCGATCACACCATTGATATGGGCTTCTCCTGGATTTGGCAAGCAAATCCCCATACTGGCAGCAGCTGGCGGCAGAAAGTGTTCTGGCCCTGGAAGCACACGATAGTCACTCATCACAAGCTACACTCCATGAAAATTATAGTTAATGGAAGAAGCGTTTTGTTTTTTAAATACTTATTAGTTTTCTTTATCTACTCTAAGCTGTTTTCCTACTCGTGTTCAAGATCACAGAAGACCCAACTCAAAGAGATTTTGGGTCACTATTGAGCAGATAGTGTAGGCCATTTGCTCTTCGTGTGCGTGTTAGTGGAAGCTGCTCAAGCGTCGATTAACAAAACCCAGTCCATTATAGGTGTCGCCCTTTTGGATTGTCAAATGAGTGTGTGGGGTCAGGTTATTGAGATGGCTGGCGAAATGCTGAGATGATGCGCGTAGCTGGGCTGTAGTCAAGCCTGGCCTGGGAGTGAGAAGTGTGACGACTATGGGAGCTGTTCGCAGGCAGCTGTTGCTCCGAGCATGCACGCATGTTCAAGATCGTCTTTTGCAGCACGCCCTTGCAGTTCTTCCTGGTAAAGCGCGGCTCTTGCGAGCAAGGCCTGTCGATCAGTGGGATCGGTTCGCAGGATCGCACTAAGGTCGTCAATTGCTTGGGCGGGCAGGTTCAGGTTCTTATAGATCTCGCTCCTGAGCAAATAGGCCTCCTTTTGATATGGAGTCCAACTCTCAGGCGTTTGTGGGGGTAAGCACTTTTGTAAGACGGTAAGGGCAGGCAACAATTGCTTGAGGGAGACCAATTTACGAGCCTCGGCGGTATACAGATTGATGAGACGATGACGTGCTAAATCAAAAAAAGGATCCAACTCGAGTACTTGTTCGAATGCGTGGGCTGCCTCGATGGGCCGCTGTAACCATGTGCTGACGTCTCCTCGGCCAAGAAGGGCCCAGGTATTCTTTGGATCAATGAGAATGGCTCGATCGAAATCCATTCGGGCACTGTCGATATATTCGGAGTATTCACTCTGTCTGGATTTGTTGGCGTAGGTCGCGGAGGCAAGCCGTAAATACGTTTGCCCACGCACAATCAAGGGTTCCACAGACTGAGGGTCTAGAGTAGCCGCCCGTGAGGCTAAATCGAGTTTCTGGGGAAGGTGATGAGCAAGAATCGCTTTTTCGACGAATATCCGAGCTTGCTCTCGACTTTTTGTGTGGCTGAGCGGCTCAATGGTGAGAGTTCGCACGCCTGTCGGAGCGGTTCGTAACTCATGGAGCTGGGCCTTGAGTTCCGCATTCTCGCTCTGCAGTCGACGGAAATGTTCAGCAAGTCGTTCTTCGGATTGCCATCGTCGAACGGCTGCTTGAAGATTGTCGAGGTCGACGACTGCGCGGATTCGGATATAGAAGCTTGGTCGATCATTTTCGATGGAACGCCGAGATTCCAGAGTTTCTGTTTTTGTTATCGCGGCCGCAATAGTACGAATCTCCAATGAGCTGGATTGGAAGCTTTTGCCGGGAGAGGTTTTTTCGATATCGTGAAAGGTAGACTCGATATACAGTCCGGCCTCTTCAACCGCTCGGCGCTGAGCTAATCGGAGGGCCTGTTCTTCAGCTCTTGCGAGAGTATCGCCATCTCCCATTACATAACGCCCCTCGGTGACTACCGTGGTTTCTGAAGCACTTGCCGGTTGATAGAGGAGAAGGAGGAAGGCGACGACGGGAAGAATTCTTAATACACGTCGAAAATTCATAAGAGAACTATACCGCTCGGGGTAGTATCGGACAATGCTTCGAAAGAGGAGGCTAAATTCCAAGGAGTGAGAGAAGTTTACGAGGGGGATTTTGGGAAAACCTGCAGGAACGGGTGAATTTCAACTCGTTCAAAGACACCGTAAACCGTATAGGGGTCATGATGGGCGAAGTTTTCAGCCTCCTCCTGCGTCTCAAATTCTAGCACTAGGAGGCTCCCAGTTTTATCTGTCAGAGGGCCTGCGAGAACGATTCGCCCTTGCTTATCCAGCGGTTCGAGGTTAGCTAAGTGGGCGGCCCGATGGATTTTTCGTTTGGCTTCCCCTTGTGGGCTATCATAGCCGATGATGACGAATTTCATACCTTAATAAACTGCTGCGCGCTTCGGTGTTGTGTGCCGCTCCCTGTTAAGGAGGTATGGGACTAGGCAGGATCGTCTTCGATGGGACAACGATCGTCGTATCCGGATGTGACTTCGTGCCACCAGCGGATTTCTTTCTCGTCAAGCTTCCAACATAAGTAGACGACTCGACCGTCACGGATATGTGGGAAGTCGCACAGCCCAAGATCAATGTCTTTTACAACGACTCCCAGCTCATGGATGGCATGGAGGTTGGCACTGATGTCCTGAAGGCTTTTCACGTAGGATACGCCTGCTGATGTCCCACCGCCGAAACATGCATTGGCCGATGCTTTGCTCGCCTCCTCACGAGTTCGCATCAAGACGGTTTTACCTTCCCGCACGGTTGATAGATGTAACTGGAGCTGAGGGATAAGCTGATTGGCTTCCAGGAGTGAAAATACGCGGCCCGGGCTAGTTTCGTTTTCGTCACGCGCCATGTCGTACTCGCTGTCCCATCGGTGGTAGATTCGAGATTCTCCTGTGTAACACACTTTAAATTCAGGGAACAACCCGTGAGCGAGATTAACTAGGAAGGATTGTTCGCATGATGTAGAGAAAACAAAATTCTGGATGCTAGTTGACAACCGGTTGATGCCTGGGTATCATCACCTTATCGTCTAAGGCTGGGCTGATTCTCTCCACCGAAGAATTCAAATCCGGAACCTGTCCTGAATCAAATCTAGCAGTGAGCGTGACGTAACGTTAAGTGAGCCCATCAAAGATCCTGCTTGAGCTGTAGACCTCGGAGAGTTTTAGAGGTGACCGTAATCCCTGCAGTTCATAAAGAGACAACTCAATAAAGAAGCGGACAACGAATCTTCCGCAAGCAATTCCAACCCAAACAGACCAAGATCTAAATAAGCTCATCGCTACGATAAAAGCACGTTTCGCATGACCAAATCAGTTCGAGTGTATTCTGGAGAATAACAAACCCACGGCTTGAGAGGAGTTCTATGTCAGTAGATAGGGGGGAAGTAATGCATCTTGCAGAACTGAAACAGAAGTCCATCGCCGACCTGAATGATGTGGCGCGTGAACTGAAGATCGAAGGGGCCGCCAATCTGAGAAAGCAGGAACTGATCTTTGCGATCCTCCAAGCTCAGACTGAGAAAAACGGTGTGGTCTTTGGGGAAGGGGTGCTAGAGACGCTTCCCGATGGATTCGGCTTTCTCCGCGCGCCAGACTCAAATTATCTGCCGGGTCCCGACGACATTTATATCTCCCCGTCACAGATCCGCCGGTTCAACCTTCGTACCGGCGACATTGTGTCGGGTCAGATCCGTCCCCCGAAAGAGAGTGAACGGTATTTTGCCTTACTCAAGGTTGAGAAGGTCAACTATGAAGACCCCGAGGTGGCGCGCGATAAGATTCTCTTCGATAACCTCACTCCGTTGTACCCCGAAGAACGACTCAATCTGGAGTTCGACCGAGAAGAGTATTGTACCCGCGTCATGGATTTGACAACTCCGATCGGTAAAGGCCAGCGAGGACTGATCGTGGCGGCTCCTCGTACTGGCAAGACGATGCTTCTCCAAGCGATTGCTCGAGCTATTATCAGGAATCACAAAGAAGTCACACTCATCGTGCTGTTGATTGACGAACGACCGGAAGAAGTCACCGACTGGCAGCGACAGGTGAAGGCGGAAGTCATCAGTTCGACGTTTGATGAACCGGCGCAGCGACATGCCCAGGTGGCGGAAATGGTGCTGGAGAAAGCGAAGCGGCTTGTCGAACACAAGAAGGACGTCGTCATCCTGTTGGACAGTATCACCCGTCTCGCCCGGGCCTATAACACCATTGCGCCGCCCAGCGGCAAGGTGCTTTCTGGCGGTTTGGATTCCAACGCGCTGCAGCGGCCAAAACGTTTTTTTGGAGCGGCCCGCAATATCGAGAACGGCGGCAGTCTCACCATTATGGCAACGGCGCTGGTCGATACCGGTAGTCGCATGGACGACGTTATCTTTGAAGAGTTCAAAGGGACCGGTAATATGGAGGTTCATTTGGATCGACGCTTGGCGGACAAGCGCCTGTTTCCAGCGATCGATATCAGTCAGTCCGGTACGAGGAAAGAAGAACTGTTGGTGGATAAAGATCGCCTTAACAAGATGTGGATCCTTCGGAAGGTGCTCAGCCCGTTGGGGACGATGGAAGCCATGGAGTTCCTCATGGATAAGATCGGCGGGACCAAGACCAATCAGGAGTTTCTGCAATCGATGAATCGATAATGTGGTGCTTGTTTCTTAAGCTTCCTTCGGTTAAAGTGTTGGCCCTTGGGAAGAGACCACGCACGTTTGTCATTCTTGGGTAAGGAGTTGTAGGTCATGCAGAAGGGTATTCATCCGCTATACCGCGAGGCAACGGTTCACTGCGCCTGCGGAAATTCGTTTAAGACCCGTACCACCATTGGTGATATCAGTGTTGATATCTGCTCCAATTGTCATCCGTTCTTCACCGGTACACAAAAGATTATCGATACTGAAGGACGTGTTGAGCGGTTCAAAAAGAAGTACGCGAAGAAGGACAAGTAGCCACTCTACGTGTCATATGAAGGGACCCTGCTTCGCCTGGAGCAGGGTCCCTTTGTTTTTCGGCCTGGATTAGTCGCGCATCTGAGGACCGACCACGATGGAAGCCGCTTTACTCAAGAAATGGGAATTCGTGGCGTCACGATTTCAAGAGTTGATCGATCAGCTCATGGATCCCTCTGTCGTCCGTCAGCCAGCGCAGCTTCATAAGCTCAGCAAGGAACGTGTCGATCTTGAGCCGGCGGCTCAGTTGTTCGAAGTCTATCGTCGCAATGCCCGCCAGCTGGAAGAAGCCGCGCAGATTCTGGCAGATCCATCAGCCGGCAGTGACATGCACAAGATGGCCTCTGACGAAACCGTCGAGTTGCGGAAGCAGCAGGAAGTCATGGAAGAGCAGGTCAAGGAGCTCTTGATTCCGAAAGATCCACGGGATGAAAAGAGTCTGCTTCTGGAAATTCGGGCCGGCACCGGTGGAGACGAAGCGGGGCTGTTCGCCGGGGAGTTATTCCGTTCGTATATCAGATATGCGGAGAAGAAAGGCTTCAAGGTCGATACGGTCGAGGCAGCAGAGAATGGTGTCGGAGGATATAAGAACATCACGGCGCTGATCGAAGGCAAGGGGGCCTATAGCCACTTCAAGTATGAAGCCGGCGTGCATCGTGTGCAGCGGGTGCCGGTGACGGAAGCGGCGGGCCGGATCCATACTTCTACTATCACTGTGGCGGTCATGCCGGAAGTGGATGAAATCGATGTGAAGATCGATCCAGGAGACCTCCGGATCGACACGTTCTGCTCCTCCGGCGCCGGTGGCCAGAGTGTCAATACAACGAAATCAGCCGTGCGCATCACCCATATTCCCACCGGAGTCGTGGTGAGTTGCCAGGACGAGCGTTCGCAGCTGAAGAATCGCACGAAAGCCATGCGGACTTTGCGCGCGCGCATCGTGGAAGCCGAGCGGGAAAAACACGAAGCGGAGATCGCCAAAAACCGGAAATCCCAGGTCGGAACGGGCGAGCGGAGCGAGAAGATTCGCACCTACAACTTTCCTCAGAACCGTGTCACCGACCATCGGGTCGGGGTGACGTTGCACAAGCTTGAGCTGGTTATGGAAGGCGACTTGGATGAATTCGTTCAAGCGCTGAAGGCGCAACAACAGCAGACCGAAACCGCCAACGTGTCATGATGGTCGTCCCCATTACCGAAGATCCGAAGACGATTGGCATGGTGCTCACGTGGGCCCAACGCTCTTTGGAAAGCGCTGGATCGACCAATGCCTCTCAAGAAGCGATCTGGTTATTGGCCTACGCATTTGGACTGAAACATCACGAGTTGGCGAGTCGGAGAGACCAAGCGGTGTCAGCTGAAGGACTCGCTCGTGCCGAATCAGTCGTATCGAGGCGGATGGCGTGTGAGCCCCTCCAGTATATTCTGGGCACACAGGAATTTTGCGGTCTCGACTTTGATGTGAACCCGGCGGTGTTGATTCCTCGGCCTGAGACCGAACTCCTTGTTCAGGAGACTCTCAGGGAGGGTAGGTTCGCAGAAGGTGCGGTAGTGGTTGATGTGGGAACAGGGTCTGGATGTGTGGCGGTGACCTTGGCGACCATCCTGAGCGGCATGCGAATTTTTGCCCTGGACTGCTCCGGGAAAGCGTTGACGGTTGCCAAGGGTAATGCGGAGAGACACGGCGTCAGCGATAAAATTACTTGGAAGGAAGGGGATCTATTGTTCCCCTTGCATGAATGCCAGTTAATCGGAGCCGTGGATGCGATCGTGTCTAATCCCCCGTACATCGCCGAAGAGGTCTGGGCCGGTCTGCAACCAGAGGTCCGAGATTTTGAACCGCGGTTAGCGTTGGTGGCTGGACAGAGCGGAACAGAGTTCCATGAACGATTGCTCCACGATGCACGGCAATTTCTCGTGCCTGGTGGATTGCTCGTCATGGAGCTTGGTCAGGGGCAAGCTCCAATTGTGCGACTGGCGGCAGAACAAGCAGGGGGCTACACAGGACTTCAGACCATCAAGGATGAGGCCGGTATCGAACGGGTGATGATCGCGCGGCGGGTGGGCTAGGATCACGGTATGGATGAGATTCTTATCAGAGGCGGCAAGAGACTCGCCGGAGACGTTCGCATTAGCGGCGCGAAAAATTCGGCTCTTCCGATCTTGGCCTCGACCATTCTGGGAGGCGGGGAGTGCGTCATCACCAATCTTCCAAGGGTCGTGGATGTGCTCACGATGGGAAAGCTCTTAGGGATTCTCGGAGCCAAGGTATCCCATGAGGGCAATCGGGCGGTCATCCAGGTCAATGCCATTGAATCAACCGAAGCTCCCTACGATCTCGTAAAGACGATGCGGGCGTCGGTATTGGTCCTTGGTCCGTTGGTTGCCCGTTGGGGGGAGGCCAAAGTGTCCCTGCCCGGGGGCTGTGCGATCGGATCCAGGCCAGTGAACCTTCATTTAGCGGGATTGGCAAAATTAGGGGCTGACATTTCCATTGAGCACGGCTATATCACGGCGAGGGCGAAACGATTGAGAGGTGAGCGCATCTACTGTGATACGCCGACCGTCACCGGCACTGAAAATCTCATGATGGCAGCAACATTGGCCGAGGGAGTGACGACGCTCGAAAATGCGGCCAAGGAGCCAGAAATCGTGGACCTGGCCGAGTTTCTCGTCAAGCGCGGCGCGAGAATTCGAGGAGCGGGAACCGATGAGATTGTGATTGAGGGAGTGCGAGAACTTCATGGTGGGGATCATGACGTCATTCCTGATCGTATCGAGGCTGGCACATACTTGGCGGCAGCAGCTGTGACCCAAGGGGATGTCATTGCGACGCATTGCCGTCCGGGTCATCTTGAGGCGGTGCTGATGAAGTTGCGTGAGGCGGGGGCCAACGTGCAAGAAGGCAACGACCATGTGCGTCTGACCATGTCTGGTACATTGCGAGGCACTGATATTAGGACATTGCCCTTCCCAGGCTTTCCCACCGATATGCAAGCTCAAATGGTTGCGTTGCTGAGTCTTGCCGAAGGCACGAGTGTCGTGACTGAAACAGTGTTTGAAAGCCGCTTCATGCATGTCGAGGAACTGCGGCGGATGGGAGCCAATATCCGCGTTGAAGGGAACCGGTTGGTGGTGACGGGACGCAAGCAGCTGACTGGCGCACCAGTCATGGCCTCAGATCTTCGGGCGAGTGCCGGGTTGATCGTCGCTGGGCTGGCGGCAGAGGGAGCGACGCACGTCCAACGTGTGTACCATCTTGATCGGGGATACGAGAGAATTGAAGAAAAGTTAGGTGCTCTGGGGGCTGAGGTTCAGCGCCAAAAGTCGCCAACGAAGATACACTAGGGGTTACACATGGTGACGATCGCTCTGTCAAAAGGGAAACTCATGGAGTCCGCGCTGGACCTCTTCCGACGAGCCGGCTACGACATTCCGGGGCTGTCAGGCGAGAGCCGTCGTCTGATATTTGTCAGCCCCGAGAACGAGATGACCTTTCTCATTGTTCGGCCCAGCGATGTGCCGACGTATGTGGAATATGGGGGAGCGGATGCCGGAATTGTTGGGAAAGACGTCTTGCTGGAGCAGGAAAGTGATGTGTACGAACCATTGGATTTAGGCTTCGGAGCGTGTAGAATCTCCGTCGCCGCGCTCCGGGGAGAGGGAGCACATGATCGCCTCTCGTCGAAGATTCGCATTGCGACGAAGTATCCTCGGATCAGCGAGCGCTATTTTAATACGCGAGGAATTCCGGTCGAGATCGTCAAGTTGTATGGCTCTATCGAGTTAGCTCCGGTTGTGGGGCTGGCAGATCGGATCGTGGATTTGGTCGAAACCGGCAGCACACTCAAGGCCCATGATCTTGCCGAGATCGAGGTCATTACTCAATCGACAGCCCGTTTTATCGTCAATAGGGCGAGTTTTCGGCTCAAACAGAAGCCACTGATGGAGTTGATTCGTAAACTTCGGGTAGCGGTGCGGAGTCAGAGCGTTCTCTCCCGCAACGGTCGCCCCTCGACGGTACTCGCGCGCAAGCGGAAGGCAGCTCGCTCATGAAAATCGTGACGAAAGCGGATCGCAGCTTTCTCCCATCCCTAAAGAAAATTGCACTTCGCGGACGGACAACCGGCGCGGCGGTTGAAAAAACCGTGCAGGCTATTCTGAGAGGGGTGGAGCAGGGAGGAGATAAAGCGATCCTCCGCTACACCAAGCAATTCGATAAGGTCGCGTTGAAGCCGGACGCACTGCGTGTGACTCCTGAAGAGATCAAGAATGCCTATTTCCACATCCGAAAGGATGAGGGAGATGCGCTGCGGCTGGCCGCTCAACGGATTACGTCGTTTCATGAACGGCAACGGACCAAGACCTGGATGTACCAGGATGGGGATGCCACCTTGGGGCAGCTCGTTGGCCCAGTTGATGCGGTAGGGGTGTATGTCCCGGGGGGCAAGGCCGTGTATCCGTCATCCGTGCTGATGTGCGCGATTCCAGCCAAGGTTGCCGGTGTCCCACGCATTGTGATGGTCACTCCGCCCCAGAAGGGCGGGATTAATCCCTATTTACTGGTCGCAGCCGATATTGCGGGAGTCACGGAGATTTATCGGGTTGGCGGCGTTCAAGCAGTCGCGGCCCTTGCCTATGGGACTAACACCATCGCGAGGGTCGACAAGATTGTCGGGCCAGGAAATATCTACGTAGCCACAGCCAAACGATTGCTCTATGGCACGGTTGGCATCGACATGGTTGCAGGCCCCAGTGAGTTGCTGGTAGTGGCCGATGATGAGGCAACGCCAGCCCATGTGGCGGCAGATCTGCTCTGCGAAGCTGAGCATGATGAAGACGCGCAGGTCTTCCTTGTGACGACCTCAGAGCGATTAGCGAAGGATGTGTCAAAACTAATCGAGAGTCAGCTGAAAGGGCTTCAGCGTGAAAAGATCGCGTCGAAATCAATTGCCCGTCATTCAGTAGCCTTCGTCGTGACCACTATGGATGAAGCCATTGAGGTCGCGAATGACATTGCGGCCGAACACTTGACGCTCTCGGTGGATAATCCGTTCGATTATTTGGAAAAGATCCGCCATGCGGGCGCGCTCTTCTTGGGGCGCTATACACCACCGTCGGTTGCCGATTATGTTGCAGGGCCAAATCACGTCTTACCGACCGGAGGAACCGCCCGGTTCTTTTCGCCCCTGTCCGTCAATGATTATGTCAAGGTGAGCAACATTGTGCATTACACGAAACAAGAATTAGCCAAAATCAAAGATCCGTTGATTCGACTTGCGCAAATCGAAGGGTTTGATGCGCATGCCAAATCGGCACAGAGTAGGTTTTTATGAAGAAGAACGGGTCTGCCCCACGACAGGCGAGCATTCATCGGGCTACCAAAGAGACCGATATCCATGTCGAGTGGACTCTGGATGGGGGTGGGAAAGGGAAGATCGATACCGGCATCCGATTCTTCGATCATATGCTGGAACTGCTCTCAAAGCATGGGTTTTTTGACCTGACGGTCAAGGCCAAGGGCGATCTCGATATCGACGAACATCATACGGTGGAAGACGTCGGTATCGTCATGGGAAAGGCATTCCATCAGGCTTTAGGCGAAAAGGCGGGTATCAAGCGATTTGGGTTTGCCTCGGCGCCGCTCGATGAAACCTTGGCCCAGGTGACCGTCGATCTCAGCGGCCGGCCATTTCTGGTGTACAACGTGAATTTGCCAGATCGGAAGATCAAGACATTCGATCTCGGCCTGTTCGAGGATTTCTTTCAGGCCTTTGTCACCCACGGAGGCCTGAACTTGCACGTAAATCTCATGTACGGCCGCAATCCTCACCACATCATGGAAGCCATCTTCAAGGCGCTCGCTAAGGCACTCGATCAGGCGACAATGCTGGAAGAACGGCTAGCGGGGAGAGTACTCTCGACGAAAGGCCTACTATAGGCAGATTGAATTGCTAAGATGACAGCTTGAGGGGGGTATGCCGTCGCGGCAGCCCCCTTTTTGTTTCCGGATTAAGGAGTAGCAGGACAAACCCGGTTGCGGTATTGTTACGGCTCTCTCATAGTTGGAAAAGCAATGATTGCCATCATCGATTATGGAATGGGAAATATTCGGAGTGTCTCCAAAGCCTTTGAGGCAGTGGGACATCAGGTGATCGTCACGCGCGATGCGGCCACCATGCAGGATGCCAGTCATGTAGTTCTGCCAGGTGTCGGCGCGTTCGGTGACTGCATAGCAAATCTGAAGCAGTATGGTTTGATCGAGCCTATCAAGGCCGCGATCCAATCGGGAAAGCCGTTCTTGGGGATCTGCCTGGGGTTCCAGCTGTTGTTTACGGAAAGCGAAGAGTTCGGCAGGCATGATGGCCTGGACCTCTTTCCTGGAAAAGTGCGAGCTTTCTCAACGGACCAGGCGCTCAAGGTTCCGCACATGGGATGGAATCAGATCGCGATCCAAAGACCCTGTCCGGTGTTCGAGGGCATAGCGGACGGGTCTAATTGGTACTTCGTCCATTCTTTTTTCGTGGACCCAGCTGACAAACAGATTACGGCTTCCACGACGAGCTACGGCATTCCCTTCACGTCTAGTATTTGGAAAGACAATGTGGTGGCCTGCCAGTTCCACCCAGAAAAGAGCCAGACGGTCGGGTTGCAATTGATCAAGAATTTTGGAGCGTGGAAGTGATCGTGCCCGGCCTACTATCGCGCATAATCTTGATGATCAGTGCGGTTGCCTTGGCCACCATGGCAACAGGATGCAGCGGATCGAAGGTCTCGACGAAATCGGCTCCGGAACTCGCCCGATATCGGATTCACTCCATTGCCCTCATCCCGTTTACATCGATTGCCACGCCTCAAGCGCACGATCAAGACGCTCTCTTCCTTCCGATCCCTGACAGTATCCGTCGGTCTGATATTTCCATGGGGGTTCCTCCGGGAGGGCAACCAATGCCCAAGAAAACCATGGTGGTGCCGGGACATGCGGCGGAGACGGTGACGGAATTGTTCTGGGGGCGCCTTCGCGATCGGAAAGGCCTTCTCGTATTGCCTCCCGGTGATACGGTCAGAGTCTCTTCAGCCGACGGAGAGCTGGTCAAAATGGGGATGGAAAAGGCGGCCGCTGCGGTTGCGAAGCGACTGAAAGCGGATGCGGCATTAATCGGCCTCGTATCGGTGTACCAAGAGCGGGTAGGCAGTCGACTGGGTGCTGACCCGCCGGCGACGGTCGGTTTTGAGGCCAAGATCGTGGCGGCTGATGGGCAAGTGCTCTGGGTCGGTGGCTATTATGAGCGGCAGCGACCCATGACCGAAGATCTTATGGGGTTTTTGCAGCGATGGGCTTTCGTGACGGCGGCGGAGCTGGCAGAATATGGTGTTGGTGAGGTCTTGAGAGACTTTCCGTTCGGTGTAGGGGAGGGCAAGTAGGGTGTTGGTTATTCCTGCCATTGATTTGAAGGATGGGCGTTGTGTGCGGTTACGTCAAGGCGACATGGCGGCTGAAACGGTCTATTCTGATGATGTCACGGAAGTTGCCAGCAGGTGGCAACAACAGGGAGCTGGTTTGATTCACGTCGTGGATCTAAACGGCGCGGTCGACGGCGAGCCCAAGAATCTGTCCCACATTGAGTCCGTCATGAAAGCAGTTCGCGTCAAAGTTCAGGTCGGCGGCGGCATCAGGACTATTGATACGGTCCGCCGGTATCTCAATGCTGGGGTGTCGCGCGTTGTGCTCGGCACGGCAGCGCTCACGAACCGGGCGCTGCTCGATCTGGCCTGCCAGGAGTTTCCGCAGCGGATCGTACTTGGGCTTGATGCGCGTGACGGTCGAATCGCTGTGAAAGGCTGGACAACGGTATCCGATGTGAAAGCAATCGATTTGTTGAAGGAACTGTCAGGCTGTGCGCTTGCCGCCGTGGTTTATACGGATATCGCGCGTGATGGTATGCTGAACGGGCCAAATATTCCTGCATTGAAAGAAGTTGTCGAATACTCTTCGTTTCCGGTGATTGCCTCGGGAGGGATCACTCGTCTGGAAGACCTGCAAGCCGTACGCTCACTTGGTCAAAAAATCGAGGGGGCGATCGTGGGGAAAGCCCTGTACGATGGAAAACTAGACCTGAGGGCCGCAGTGGCGGCTCTTGGTAAGGAGTAAGGAGTGAAGGGTTAGGAGCTGGGCAAGGCTCTCCCTCACGTCAGTACGACGATGTTGACCAAACGCATCATTCCCTGTCTGGACGTCAAAGAGGGCCGCGTGGTCAAGGGCGTCAGCTTTGTGAATCTCCGCGATGCCGGAGACCCAGTTGAAGCCGCGGTAGGGTATGATCACGAAGGAGCAGACGAGCTCTGCTTTCTCGATATTACGGCCTCGCATGAAAACCGAAAGACGATCATTGATGTCGTGGAGCGGACGGCTGCTCGGGTATTTATGCCGGTGACGGTCGGTGGGGGTGTGGGCACGCTCGATGACATTCGGGCCTTGTTGAATGCCGGGGCAGACAAGGTGAGCATCAATACTGCGGCAGTTCGGCGGCCTGACTTTGTGCAAGAGGCTGCTCGGCGGTTTGGGACGCAATGCATCGTTGTGGCCATTGATGCCAAACGCGTAGCGGATGGTCGCTGGGAGGTTTTCACGCACGGCGGTCGCCAAGCGACGGGACTTGATGTGGTGGAATGGGCTACGCGGATGGGGCAGTATGGTGCCGGAGAACTCTTATTGACCAGCATGGATCAGGATGGTCGGCAGACCGGGTATGATCTGGACCTGACGGCGACGGTGTCTGGGGCTGTATCGATTCCAGTGATCGCATCAGGCGGAGTCGGCACCCTTGACCATCTCTACCAGGGATTTGTGAAGGGGAAGGCGGACGCGGTCTTGGCCGCTTCGATTTTTCATTTTCGGACCTATACGATCTCCCAAGCGAAAGCATACTTACAGGAACGTGGCGTCCCTGTTCGATCAGATAGTCTTTCTCGAGTGGCATGACACGATGAATCAAGGATCGGCAGATCAGTTGAAATTCGATGGGCAAGGCCTGCTTCCTGTCGTTATTCAGGATTGGCTTGATGGGACGGTGTTGATGCTCGGGTACATGAACCAAGAGGCCGTTGCGAAGACCGTCGCCACAAGGAGAGTGCACTTTTGGAGTCGGTCTCGAAACAAGCTCTGGGAAAAAGGCGAAACCTCCGGTCATACGCTGCACGTGAAGGAACTCTTTGTTGATTGTGATCGAGATACTATTCTGGTGAAGGCGCAACCAGTCGGACCGACTTGTCATACAGGCGAGCGAGCGTGTTTTTTTTCTAGGGTCGATGATCAGGGCAAGGCCATTCGTTCCAACCCACAGGATGCACATGGCGGAATTCTTACGGGCGTCCTCAGGACGATTCAGGAGCGTCGCGCTAATCCCCAGGGTGGTTCCTATACCTCGAAGTTGTTTGAGGGGGGGCATGACAAGATTCTGAAGAAGGTGGCGGAGGAGGCTGGAGAAGTCTTGTTGGCGTCCAAAGGTGGCAAGAAAGAGGAGATCGTGTACGAAGTAGCTGATCTGCTCTTTCATACCCTCATGGTGCTCGGATATCACGACATCAGTCTTCAGGAGGTTTTTCACGAATTGGGAACGCGGTTCGGTAAGTCTGGTCTGCGAGATACGTGAAAGGTGCGCCATGAGTGAGTGTCTCTTTTGCAAGATTGTGGAAAAGAAGATTCCAGTGAAGCTGGTTCAAGAGGATGAGCACACCGTGGCGTTTGATGATATCAACCCCCAGGCGCCCGTCCATACGTTGGTGATACCCAAGCGGCATGTTTCCGCCGTTCAAGATGTAGGGGTGGAGAATGAGTCCTTACTGGCGCAGTTGCTCCTGAGTTGTACGAAGGTCGCCGCGCTGAAAGGGCTGCGGGAGTCCGGCTATCGGTTGGTGACGAATACCGGTCGCGATGCTGGACAAACCGTTTTCCATCTCCATTTCCACGTGATGGGTGGCCGGCTTATGGCATGGCCTCCAGGGTGAGGGAATTCGCTGAATTGACAGCTTTTCCACCCGTCTGTTACCCTGAACGGTCAATTATTCCTATTGCTTAGCAACCGACTCGTCCGGTCGTGTTCGACGGGAAGGTAGGAGCTACGACTCTGGTGGGCCGAAGCTTGATTTCAGACGAGACCCTTCACTTGATCAGAGACCGTCTTGACATCGTGGACATTGTCAGCCGACACGTGTCCTTGAGCAAGGCTGGACAGAACCTCAAGGGCTTATGTCCCTTCCATCTTGAAAAGACTCCGTCGTTCACGGTCAGCCCATCCCGACAAATTTTCCACTGTTTCGGCTGCGGGGCTGGGGGGAATGTCTTCACATTCTTGACTCGGGTCACGGGAGGAACCTTCCCGGAAGTGGTGCGGGACCTCGGACGAACGGTCGGGATTGAGATTGAGGAGGCGACGCCTCGTTCTGGGCAACTAGCCGAGCTGGCTCAGACCGTTGAGCGGGTCAATGAAGCGGCAGCCGCCTGGTTTCAACAGAACCTACGTGATGAACGGGCAGGCCTTGTAGCTCGCGAGTATTTGACGAGCCGGGAGCTTCTTTCTCGTACGATCGATCAGTTCGGAATCGGAGTGGCATCGGCCGAATGGGATGGGCTGTTGAGAGGTCTTGCCAGGAAGGGGTTTTCACAAAGCGAGATTGCGTCGGCGGGTCTTGTGATCGCCCGAACCGACAAGACGGGGTTCTACGATCGGTTTCGCGGCCGTGTCATGTTCACGATCACGGATTTGCGGAAACGTGTAGTGGGGTTCGGTGGCCGCGTGCTGGGCGAGGGGACGCCAAAATATCTGAACTCTCCCGATACGCCGCTTTTCAAGAAAGGACAGACGCTGTTTGCGCTCGATCATGCCAGGGAAGCGATTGCCCGGACGAAGACGGTCATTGTGGTCGAAGGATATTTCGATGCGATTGCGCTTCATCAGGCTGGGTTGACGCATACGGTGGCCACCTTGGGTACTGCCTTGACGCCTGAACATATCCAAGTCCTCCGGCGGTTTGCCTCGAAGGTCGTCTTGCTCTTTGATCCTGATGCGGCCGGCGTCCGAGCGGCGTTGAGAGGGTTGGACTTGTTTGTGAACAGCGGGTTGGGCGTCAAAGTGGTGACGCTACCGTCTGGAGACGATCCCGACACCTATGTACGGAAACAGGGGCCTGAATCGTTTGTACGCCTGGAAGAGCAAGCGCCTAGCCTGTTGGACTTTGCCTTGGAATATAGTTTGAAGGCCACAGAGGCAAGTACAATCGAAGGACGGATCCGAAGTGTGGATGAAGTGCTGCGTATTTTACAGAAGAGCGAGCATCCGATTGAGCGGGAAGAGCGTCTCAAGCTCGTTGCGGAACGTCTGGGGATCAATCAATCACGGCTGATCGAACGGTACCCCGCACTCATGGCTCAACAAAAGCCAGGTCCGGGAACACTTCGACCAGCCGCTGTCGGAAAGTCGGGGGACTCCCTCTTCAAGGGAATCCCCGAGGAACGAGACTTAATACTCCTCCTGTTGCGGGGCACGCTATCCTCAGCCGATGTACGGCGACTGCAGCCTGAGAAGTTTTCGGTCGAAGCCTGTCGCAAGCTTGCGGAGATCGCTCTGACCCATCTGGATCGCGATGGGCGCATTCAGGTCCAGTCGCTGCTGGATGAGTCAGTAGACGACCCTGCGTGTGGCGCCCTGGCGACGGAGTTGTCGCTTCGTGACGATCATTTCGACGACGCGCAGGCGCATATTATGGCTTGTTTGGATTGCTTGGACCGAAAGCGATCGGAGCAGGTCCTGAGAGAGCTGATTGCCAAGCTGAAAACGGCCGAGCGAGAAGGTCGTGTGGACGATGCAGGTATGCTGAATATGCAGATCAACGAGGTACGGATGCGGAAAGCCGGCACGCCGACCGCCGGTGTAGTTTCATTGGTGAAGGAGTAGTCATGTCGAAACAAGAGTTGCTCAGTGAGGTGAAGAAGCTGATTACGATCGGGAAGGAAAAAGGCTTTCTGACGTATGACGAGCTCAATAGCACCTTGCCTGCTGAAGTCGTGGCATCGGATCAGTTTGGTAGCATCATGGCGATGTTCGGTGAAATGGATATCGAAATCGTCGAGGCAGGCGATGGGGATCGGCCGCAGAAGCGATCTGAAGGTGAAGCGGGCGAAGAGGTGGAAGAGGCTGAGTCGGAGGCCGAGGAGGAAAACGAGAAGGCGATCGACCTGACGCCGGGCGCGCTCAGCCGGACCGACGATCCCGTGCGGCTCTATCTTAAGGAAATGGGGAGTGTGGCTCTCCTCAGCCGCGAAGGCGAGATCGAAATCGCCAAACGGATTGAAGAGGGGAAAAAAGATATCGCGTCGGTAATCTACGGCATGCCGATGACCATCGAGTTCGTCCTGGCTCTCCGGGATCAGCTCAAGAACGCCAAGATCGACGTGCGTGAGATTGTGCCGATCCAGGAGACCGAAGAGGAGTTTGAGGAAGATCAGCCACCGGTGGAACGGGATTACGAGGAGTTGCGGGTCAAGACCCTCGAGTCGCTCAATGCCGTGCGGAAAGTTTCGCTTGTGCTGAAGGCATTGGCTGAAAAAGGCAAGCATCTCGGCGGTGATCCGGTCAAGCAGAAGAAGTTCAAGAAGCAGTTCGAAGCGATCCGACAGCAAGTGGTGGACAAAATTGAATCCGTTAACCTCCATGGTGTGCTGAAAGATCGAATGGTACAGCGTGTCCGCGATCTAGCGGTGCAGATCCGGGTTGCCGAACGGGAAGCGATCAGCTGCCAACGGCGGATCGGCGTGGGGGGAGAGGCAGGTGCCGAACTGCTGAGGAAGATGTGCCGGAGCCGGCCGGACTTCTTGGCGGTCAAGCGGAAGACCGGAGTGTCAGAAGAAGCGCTGATGGAGATTCGAAAGGTCTACCAAAACGCCAAAGCGAAGATTCGCCAGTTGGAAACGGAAGAGGCGTTGGTTCCGGCTGAAGAGATCAAGGATGCCGTCAAGCATCTGGATATTGCCGAGGAAAAGGTCAAGCGAGGGAAGGCTGAGCTGGTCGAGGCGAATTTACGGCTTGTGGTCAGCATCGCCAAGAAATACACGAACCGCGGTCTGCAGTTCCTCGATTTGATTCAGGAAGGCAACATTGGGCTGATGAAGGCAGTGGACAAATTCGAGTACAAGCGTGGGTACAAGTTCAGTACCTATGCCACGTGGTGGATTCGGCAGGCGATCACCCGAGCGATTGCGGATCAAGCACGAACGATCCGGATCCCGGTTCACATGATCGAAACCATCAATAAGCTCATTCGAACCTCCAGGCATCTTGTACAGAAGCTGGGTCGTGAGCCGCTTCCCGAAGAGATTGCCGAGCGTATGGACCTCCCGTTGGACAAGGTTCGGAAGATTCTGAAGATTGCCCGCGAGCCCATCTCGCTCGAAACGCCGATCGGTGAAGAGGAAGACAGCCATCTGGGCGATTTTATCGAAGACAAGAAGGCCGTGTCTCCGCTGGAAGCGGCCATTCGCTACGACTTGCAGCGGCAGATCAACAGTGCCTTGGAGACCTTGACGCCTCGCGAGGAGAAGGTGCTGCGCAAGCGGTTTGGTATTGGAGAGGCGACGGACCATACCTTGGAAGAAGTCGGACAGGACTTCGAAGTGACGCGCGAGCGCATCAGGCAAATCGAAGCCAAGGCTCTGAGGAAATTGCGACATCCGAGCCGCAGTAAAAAGCTGAGGAGTTTTGTCGAGAGCGTATAGCTTTCAGCGTGATCAGGCAGCGTGAATTGACTCTGCTGGGAGCGGCGGCCTAAAATGACGGTTCGGGTGGCGACACCTGTTGGGGCTGACGGAAGCCGTTAGGAATGATTGGCCCAACAAGACATCAGCCTGAGTCCGAACCGTTCCGATCGGGCCCATAGCTCAGGTGGTTAGAGCGGCTGACTCATAATCAGCTGGTCCTAGGTTCAAGTCCTAGTGGGCCCACCAGTCGGGACCGGTGTCTGACCCATGTCGGTGCATCAGCATTGCTGGAAAGGATACGTTGAACCAAAAGCTGTCCCCGCTCATTGACTTGCAAAAACTCGATCTCCGGATCACGGAGATCAATGAGATCCGTCGAAAAATTCCCGACCGTCTAGACACTGCGGAAGTACCTCTTCGAGAAGCAACCCAGCTCCTGAATGACACGAAAGCCGCCAGTGAGGCTGCCGTCAAGGAACGGCGCGCTCAGGAAAAGGATCTGGAAGCTCATGAAGCGCACACCGAGAAGATGAAATCGCACGCGGCGAGTCTGAAGACCAATAAAGAGTATCAAGCGCATTTATTCGAAGTCGAGTTGGCGAATAAGAAGCGGGGAGACTTTGAAGAGAGAATTCTCATGGCCATGGACAAGGTTGATCAACTTCAGAAGACTCTCCAAGAGCTTCAGGAGAAAAAGACCACGCTGGAGAAAGTGTTTACCGGGGAGAAGCAGGGACTGGACGCACGGGATAAGGAGCTGGCGACAGAACTGGCTCAACTCGAACTCCGCCATCGAGAGGCTGCCGGACGGATTGAGAAGGGTCTGCTCGATCGGTATAACCAGGTTAAGGCCTCCCGGAAGGATCAACCGCTGGCGGCGGTGCGCGATGGGATGTGCGCTGGGTGTCGTCTCCAGATCCCGCCTCAGCTCATTGCGCAAGTCAAACGCTCCGATGATCTACAGATCTGCCCATACTGCCGGCGAATACTGTATTGGGAGGGAGAACCGGTCACGGAAAGGCCGTCTTCGCCAGGCAGTAAGCCGTCGGAACTCGAAGTAGGGGAATCGATTTGAGATTGTGTGGATGAGAAAAATATCTGTCATGAGCGGCTCGACAGTTACCTGATCATCCCCATTTCTTCATAATCGTCTACAACGATCCAGTGTTGGCGAGGCGGTACAGTTTATCCCGGATTCCGCAGTAGAGAGGTGCTTACGGGGAGGCTCTTGGCGTGTGGGGTGACGGGTAACTTGTCGGCACCGGGACATTCGCGACGTGCACAGC
>SWDI01000001.1:775053-836728 GCA_005116955.1 Nitrospira sp.
GACATCGGAAGGCTGCTTGACCGCTTCACACCCAACGAATGCACACGCTACTTTGCCTCCTCTGGCTATGTAAAGACGTAAACCAAAAACGCTCTAGAGGCAGGGGACCATGATCGCAGCCAAGAAGAATTCAACGCTAAGGTTGGAGTCGATGCATTCCCACACTCAGCCGACAAACGCGGTTGGTGAAACCGCCACGGTGGGAAATGCCTTAAGAATCTGCCGGTCAGTCGTCACCAAAGGCACCCGTAAGTCTTGCGCCAAGGCAACAAACTCGCAATCATAAGCCGAACAGCCGGATTGCGCTGCGAGACTCAGCACGTGATGGGAAATGACATTGTACTCATGGCCAGTCAGCCACCGTTCTGCTTCTTCGAGGATGGCCGATACTGCCTCCAATGACAGCACATCCCTGCGGACAAGCCCGATCAGCACATTCCGAAATTCGGATCGCCACAGCAACGGAACTGCCCACGAGGGGTCGCGCTGCAGCACGGCTTCGCTCTCAGCCGTCCGTTGCCCTTGGACATACAGATAAATCAGGAGATTCGTATCGGCCACGATCATGGCTGGCCGACCACTTTCAGTTCTTCTAAGAGCCGATCCGTCACTTTGATTCCTTTCGGTGCGCGACGAAGCGCCCGAGCACGGACCAACAACGCATCCGCATCCACCGGGACACTATGGGTCATCTGCTCAAGAAACGAGATAACCTGAAAATTTAGGCTTCGATGCTGCGCGGCCGCTTGTTGCTTGAGTCGCTTCACCACCGGTTCCGGAATATTCTTGATGGTCAAGGTTGCCATACTCACCCCCTCCCCTCTCTCATTGAGCATCCACTATGCTACCAGTATGGATACTATCTGAGCAGTGGTGTCCGGTCAAGCCCGATCTTGATGAATATGGTGCCAGGCAAGACGATTGACTTGTTTTGCTGAGCCAAGCCGTGGAGAACTGCTCCCTGGAGAGTTCAGCCCGTCACGCCATCCTGGACATTTCGAGTAGGGTCGGGCCTCTTAACCGGTGGCTCTCTTGGTATTGAGTCGTTGGCTTTCCTGATCCCAGTGGACCCAAACAGCCAGTTGCCCGATTGTCAAGAAGCAGCTGCTCTCTGTGCCATAAAGCGATCACAGGAATATGACTTACAGGTAGAGCAGTTGGTTGTGCAGTTCATCAGCTGTGAAACGGTCTAGCACCGTCAAGAGTCGTCGGGCAAGTTCAAAGTCTGAGGCCCGCCGACTAGCTATCAGAATGCCAGCATGCGGCTTGTGCTGGTGCAGTACCTCAGTGTGTAGGCGTTCGAAATCGCCGCGATTATGCGTCAATAACGTTCGCTGTTCAGTTGTCGAGAAGACGAGTTGTTCGAGATCAGAGTGCCCCAAGTTTTGAGCCTCGCGAGTGGTCTTCACATCGAAACCGTGAGCCCGGATCAGGTCGGCCACGAGCACAGAGACATCTTCATCCAGATACAGACGGAGGAACAATGTCGGTGGGGTTATCACCGAAGCTTGGGATGGATGAGATCGTCGGGCACGCGGTTCCGCTGAATGTCGGCATCAATGGTGTCCCGGTGTTCTTGGTAGTAGCTGAGGGCGTCGAACACTTGTGCGAGGGTTATATGGGGTAAACGAGAGACTATTTCCTCAGGAGCTGTACCGAACTTCCATAACTCGGCGATCGCACGTACCGGCGTCCGGGTGCCGCTGATGATGGGAGCACCCTGAAGAATATCTGTGGTGCAGACAATGTATGGATGGCGTGTGGCTGTTGTCATCAGATTGTTCTCGTGGGTCCTGAGTGTAGAAAAGAGCCTAACGGAGCACCGGTGGGTTGTCAATGAGCCCGAAGAAATGAACTAAGCCTGTCCCGCCAGCACGGCTTTCGTCGTTTTGAAATGCAGTTTTGCCACTGAGCCAAGCCGTTCCTGTCCGTGTTTTTTGATGATCATCTTGGCCGCGAGTTCGACGGCTGGGGAGGCGCCTTTGGGGAGGGTGGTGCCGACTTCGCTGGAGAGGCGTTGCAATCGAAGCAAAAATTCAGCGCGGGCTAAGATCGAAGCGGCGGCCACTGCCAAGTCAGATTCCGCTTTCATCCGCTGTTCCAGTACGATCTTTCGCCCCTTTTCTTGCAGCACATTCAGAATCAAACGCTCGTTTGCAAATTGATCGGAGATGGCTCGCTCGCATGTCACTCGTTCGAGCAGAGTTTCAAGTGCTTTGGCGTGACCCCAGGCCAGGAGGCGATTCAAGTTGCGGATTTTTTCATAGAGTTCGTTGTACTTCTGCGGCCCGATCGCGATGACACTGTGTGGGCAGATAGTCTTGATGTCGGGAGCCATCTCAAGAATCCGCCCGTCCGAAATCTTCTTGCTATCCCGGACCTGCATGAGCCTGAGTTCCCCTTGTGTCGTGGCGTCGACAAACACGGCGGCGATGACGAGGGGGCCAAAGTAATCGCCCTTTCCGGATTCGTCGATACCGATACGTTCAATCGTATGAGATGGTTGTGGAGTCATGAGATGGTCCGCGCCCCTCTAGAAATTCTTCTTAGGGGCACGGTAATCTACTCAATCGCTTGTTCGTTGGTCAATGAACCATGATGGATCCAGAAACCGTTCTGTTTGGCTGGAGGTTGACGATGCGTACCCCAACACTCATGCGTGTAACAGCGATGTTCTGTCTTCTGGCTGGGGGGGTAGCCTTGGTGGGATGCGAGACCAATCCCTATACCGGTCGGAAGCAATTACTCATGACGTCGATTGGTCAAGAAGTGCAAATGGGAGCTCAGGCGTTCGATCAGGTCAAGAGCGACCCGAAGATGAGACCGTCACAAGATCCTCGTGAGGTCGAACCGGTGAAGCGGGTTGCGGCTCGCATCGTCGAAGCGGCCAAACGCTCGAAGTATGCGCAGATGGCTCAACAATTTCAGTGGGAAGTGACGATCATTAAGGATGACAAGACCGCGAACGCCTTTGCTCTGCCTGGTGGAAAGATGGCGGTGTACACCGGCATCTTTCCCATGGCGAAGACGGAAGCGGGGTTGGCGGCCGTGATGGGACATGAAGTCGTGCATGCCTTGGCTCGACATGGCGCGGAGCGCATGAGTCAGGGACAACTGACGAACACGGTGTTGCAGGTGGCGGGCGCGGCGATTGGTCTCAGTAGTGGCAATCCCATGCTTGGTCAGGCGACGATGGCGGCGCTTGGTGCAGGGGCACAGGTTGGTGTGTTGCTGCCCTTCAGTCGCAAGCATGAATCTGAGGCTGATTATGTGGGGATTCTCCTGGCGGCCGATGCCGGCTATGACCCGCGCGAATCGGTGGCACTCTGGGAACGAATGGGGCAAGCATCGGGTGGTGGGGGACAATCTGAATTTCTCTCCACCCATCCCAGCCATGATACCCGAATTGATCAATTGAAGGAGTGGATGCCGGAGGCCATGGCTATTTATCAGAAGCGGACACCTGTACTGGCCGCTCCGTTACCGGACGTTGGTGGACGATAACGGTTCTCGTCTTATCCTAATCAACTATTCGTCGAATACACCTGGGCGGTCTGCTTGTCGCGACCGATCCTGGTCCTTTATACTGAGCAGGCGTGGGTGGAAGACTGGATGGTCGCTCGGTGCTTCGGTATCGAGAGGAAAGTCCGGACTCCATGGGCAGGGCGCTGGGTAACTCCCAGGCGGAGCAATCCGACACCAGCACCACAGAAAACAAACCGCCGATGGCCAACGCGACGGGATCCCATCTGGTCGCTGCGGCTCAGGTAAGGGTGAAACGGTGGGGTAAGAGCCCACCGCGGGGGTGGCGACATCACCGGCACGGTAAGCGTCGCCTGGTGCAAGGCCAAATAGGAAGACATGGGCAGCGCTCCTCACGGACCGTTGTACGCCGGCTGGCCCGGTCGAGGTCTTCGGGTAGGTCGCTTGAGGTTCGAGGTAACTCGAATCCCAGAGAAATGATCATCCAAGCAAAGAGGGCAACTTCTTTGCGGGACAGAATCCGGCTTATAGGTCTTCCGCTCACGCTTCTTCTCAAACGCCTCGTGGCCAGTGCTCTCGGTGAGTCACGTGGCGCTGTATTGACGGGTCTTGATGGGGATGCTAGGATCTCGAATCTTTCCCCCTTGATTTTAAAGATATTTCTGCATGATGATGCGTCCTCCGCCGGACGTGTCATTTTGATATCTGATTATTTACGGCAGATCGTCTCATGCAGTCGTAGGGAGGGTTGTTATGAAACTCACCGGTGCTGAAATCTTCATCGAATGTCTGAAGCGGGAAGGAGTCAAGACGCTCTTTGCCCTCCCCGGCGGCGTCGTCCTGAAGATTTTCGATACACTCCATCAACAAAAAGACATTGAAGTGATTTTGACACGCCATGAGCAGGGTGCTGGCCATATGGCGGAAGGCTACGCGAAGGCGACGGGAAAGGCAGGCGTCTGTCTGGTCACCTCCGGACCCGGCATGACCAACGTCATTACCGCGTTGGCCGATGCGTACATGGATTCGGTACCGCTCGTCTGTTTCAGTGGACAAGTTCCAACCAGTTTGATTGGAAACGACGCCTTTCAAGAAGCGGACAACATCGGCTTGAGTCGACCCTGCACGAAATACAATTTTCTCGTCAAAGATGTGAACGATTTGGCAGCCACGATCAAAGAGGCGTTTTATATTGCAACGACCGGTCGTCCGGGCCCGGTCTTGGTGGATATCCCGAAAGATGTCTCGATGGCTAAAGCGGAATTCACCTATCCGAACTCGGTCTCGATTCGTGGCTACAATCCGACCTACGAAGGGAATAAGTGGCAGATCAAGCAGGCTGCTGAAGCGATCATGAAGGCCAAGAAGCCGATTCTCTATGTTGGCGGTGGTGTCGGCTTTTCAGGCGCTTCACAGGAACTGCTTGAATTGGCTGAGATGACGCAGATTCCGGTCGACATGACGCTGATGGGGCTCGGGGTGTTTCCGGGAGAGCATCCTCTCTCCATGGGGATGCTGGGGATGCATGGCACCTATGAAGCCAACATGGCCATGCACTATTCCGATTTGGTGATCGCCGTTGGTGCGCGATTTGATGATCGGGTGACGGGGAAGGTGTCGGAGTTCTGTCCCTATGCAAAAGTGATTCATGTCGATATTGACCCGACCTCTATTCGAAAAAACATCAATGTCGATATTCCGATTGTGGGCGACTGTAAAACGGTGCTTCGGGAGTTGAACCAGATCCTGCGCGCGACGGTGAATGGGGAACAGAAAGACCTTCGGAAGCCCTGGTGGGATCAAATACGCGAATGGCAGCAGGCCCATCCATTGGTCTATCACCAAGAGCAAGACGGACCGATCAAGCCGCAGCAGGTCGTCAAGCGATTGTATGAGCTGACCAAAGACCGGGACCCAATCGTCTCGACGGATGTCGGCCAACATCAAATGTGGGCCGCACAGTATTTCAAGTTGGGAAAGCCAAATCGATGGTTGACATCGGGCGGGCTTGGCACGATGGGGTTTGGATTTCCTGCCGCAATGGGGGCTCAAGCCGCGTTCCGGAACCGGCTGGTCTTGTGTATTGCGGGAGACGGCAGCATTCAGATGAATATGCAGGAAATGGCCACGGCGGTCGTGAGTAAGTTGCCGGTGAAGATCATCATTTTGAATAATGGCTTTCACGGCATGGTCCGCCAATGGCAGGACCTGTTCTACGAAGGGCGCTACGCGTCGAGCAACCTTGGCACGACGCCGGATTTCGTGAAACTGGCGGAAGCCTATGGCGCAGTGGGATTACGGGTCAAGAAGGTCGGAGACCTCGATGCCATTCTGAAAGAAGCCTTGGCGACGGATAAACCCGTTATCGTGGATGTGCCGACCTATCCCTATGAGAATTGTTATCCGATGATCCCTGCTGGCGGCTGCAACCACGAGATGCTCCTGGAAGATCCACCAGAGTTGAAGAAGAAGCAGGTCGGTTCGGAAAAAGTGACGCCGGAGGATAAAGATACGGTCCTCACGGCATAGGGGAACTGTCGGTGAACGACTATCAGCTGAAAGCGTTGCATGGAACATATTATTTCAGTAACAGTTGAAAATAAATTTGGGGTCTTATCACGGGTTGCAGGATTATTCAGCGGCCGGGGGTTCAATATCGAGAGCCTGTCAGTCGCTCCGACGCTTGATCCATCCATGTCTCAGATGACGATTGTGACGTCGGGTGATGAGCGGATTATTGAGCAGATCGTGAAACAGCTGAACAAACTCATTGATGTCATCAAGGTTGTGGATTTGAACGAAACGGAGTTTGTTTCACGAGAGACGGCGATCATCAAAGTGCATACGAAGGATGCGGATCGAGCCGAGGCGCTCAGAATCGTGGATATCTTTCGAGCGAACGTGATCGATTCGACCCCGAGCACCTATACCATTGAAGTATCCGGAGACCCTAAGAAGATTGAGGCGATCATTAACTTGTTACAGCCCCTAGGGATCAAGGATTTGGTCCGTACTGGGCGAGTGGCCGTTGCCCGAGAACCGGTCCGTCCCGTTGCTGCCCAAGCGAAGAAGGTCGCCCGCGACTAACGTTCTGCTGCACACGCAGTGTTGCTCTATACTGATGACGATGAGAGAAAGGGTTGGTCATGAAAATTTCCTATGATAAGGATGCCGATATTCAGCAGATCCGAAACAAGACCGTGGCCGTGATCGGCTATGGAAGTCAGGGGCATGCCCATGCGCTGAACATGAAGGAAAGCGGTGTGTCGGTCGTGATTGGACTGCGTGAGGGCGCCTCATGGGAAAAAGCTGAGCAGAGCGGACTCAAAGTTATGCCTGTTGCTGATGCTGTGAAGGCTTCCGATGTCGTGATGATTCTGGCGCCAGATGAGGCGCAAGCCGCCATTTATCGGCAAGACGTAGCGCCCAATCTTAAGGCAGGATCCTATTTGGCGTTCGGACATGGTTTCAATATTCACTTTGGGCAAATCGTGCCGCCGGCCTCCATCAATGTCTTCATGGTCGCCCCGAAGGGGCCAGGACATCTCGTTCGTTCTGAGTTTACGAAGGGCAGCGGGGTGCCTTGCCTTTTGGCGATACACCAGGATCCCAGCGGCACCACGAGGCAGGTTGGGTTGGCCTACGCGAGTGCGATCGGCGGTGGACGTGCCGGTGTCATCGAAACGAATTTTCGCGAGGAAACTGAGACTGATCTCTTCGGTGAACAAGCCGTGCTCTGCGGAGGGCTGACGTCGCTGATCCAGGCCGGGTATGAGACGCTGGTTGAAGCCGGGTACTCACCGGAGATGGCCTACTTTGAATGTTTGCACGAGGTGAAGCTCATCGTCGATCTGATCTATCAGGGCGGGATTGCCAACATGCGTTACTCGATCAGCACGACGGCGAAATACGGTGATGTGACTCGAGGTCCCCGTGTGGTGACCGAACAGACGAAACAGGAGATGAAGCGGATTCTCGACGAGATCCAGACTGGACGGTTCGCCAGAGAATGGGTCTTGGAGAATCAAGCCAATCGACCGGTCTACAACGCACTCCTTGCAAAGGGCGAGGCCCATCCTATCGAAGCCATTGGAGCGAAGCTGCGCGGGATGATGCCGTGGCTCAAGAAGGATCAGCTTGTCGATAAAACCAAGAACTGAGGCAATTCCATGGCGGATCGTGCAGTCGGTGTTCCCTTTGCCAAAGAAGGAATTCCCTTCATTGCAGCTCCTGCCGGCGTTACACTCTTGACAGCATGGCTGGGATGGCCAGTCGTTGCGTTTCTTGGTGGGATTGCAACGCTGTTCTCTGCCTGGTTTTTTCGCAACCCAGCCCGGGTGATCCCACAAGGTCCCAATCTGATTGTTGCACCCGGCGATGGCAAGGTGATTGCCATCGAGGAAGAGTTTGAGCCCCGCTACCTGAAAGAGCGTAGTGTCAGGCTTACGATCTTTTTGAATGTCTTCGATGTCCACATCAACCGTATGCCTTGCGATGGGGTCGTGGAAGGCATTCAGTATCAGCCGGGGCTGTTTTTAGTTGCGAGCAAGCCGGAGGCGACGCTGAGGAACGAACAGAATGCCGTGATGATCAAGACGCACGACGGGATCAAGGTGTTGTGTGTGCAAGTCGCAGGGTTGATCGCTCGGCGAATCGTCTGCTGGATCTCGGATCGGGAGCAGGCGATACGTGGTGAACGCTATGGCTTGATCCGGTTTGGGTCGCGCATGGATACATTCCTTCCAATGGGTACAAAGATTCGGGTGGCAGTGGGTGATCGTGTGAAAGGCGGCGAAACCATTATTGGAGAGTTGCCATGAAAACGGCAGGCTTCAAAAATTCGTTCGGGAAAGATGGGAAACGGCGGAAGGCCGCTATGCATCTCATTCCAAACCTCTTCACGACCGGTAACTTATTTTGCGGCGTGTTCGCCATCCTGTCCGTTTTTAACGGTCACTATCTGGAAGCAGCCATCGCGATTCTTGTCGCCATGATTTTTGACGTATTGGATGGCAAGTCGGCCAGATTGACCAATAGTACGAGTCAGTTCGGGCTGGAGTATGACTCGCTGTCCGATGTGGTGTCATTTGGTGTCGCACCAGGGTTGTTGATCTACTCGTGGGCGCTAAGCGGGCAGGGTACGTTTGGCGTGGCCGTGATGTTTGCCTACGTGGCCATGGGCGCCGTGCGGTTAGCGCGATTTAACTCTACCGTAGCGCTAGCAGATGGGAAGTACTTTACGGGTCTCGCGATCCCAGCCGCGGCCGGGGTGGTGGCGTCGCTAGTGGTCTTTGATCATTACCTCCTCAAGATGGGAGGTGATGTCAGGCCAATCGTGGTCCTGCTCATGACGTTGGCGCTTTCGTTTTTAATGGTCAGTACGATCAAGTATCGCAGCTTTAAGGAAATGAAGTTTAAGGGCCACCGGCAGATTACCTACCTGGTCTGGGGTATTCTGACACTGATGCTGGTGGCAGCTTGGCCGGCGGTCATGTTATTTGTCATCTTTGCCGGCTATGCATTGATGGGACCGGTCGAGAAAGTCTTTTCGCTGGTTGCTCCGGCAGCTGGGAAAAAGAGCATCGGAAAAGTTGAGTCTCCGCCGATCGAATCAAGTTCATAACGGCGGATAACAGTAGGAGAAACTGAAAAAGTTGTGAACGGCGAAGACGAGGAATAGTACGCGAGCCATCTAGACACGGGGTGGTCAGTGTTGTGAAGAGAGCTGGTGGGTGGTGCAAACCAGCCTAGATGTCGCCGAACTCGCCTCCGAGCCGAATCTCCGAACATGAAGTAGGAGATTCCGCCTTGCCTCCGTAAGAGGCAGAATGAAGGGTCTGACGACCAGTTGGTCCTCAGACCAAATCAGGGTGGTACCACGGAGTGCGTCAAGCCTTCGTCCCTGGGTCTCATAGGGATGGAGGCTTTTGTTTTTACAAGCTGCTGAAAAAGCCTTCCCGCTGCGTTCTCAGTCGTTCGAGCCCCTCAACGTACCACACGCGTACGCCTCGGGGTTCTCACTCCTTGCGGCCTTGCCGGAAGGAATTTTTGAGCAGCTTGCATCGGAGGTCAACCATGACACGCATGATCAAAATTTTCGATACGACCTTGAGAGATGGCGAACAATCGCCTGGCGCCAGTATGAACGTGGAAGAAAAGGTCATGGTCGCCAAACAACTGGCCCGGCTCGGTGTCGATATTATTGAGGCAGGATTTGCCTATAGCTCGCCCGGAGACTTTGAAGCGGTGCGGCGTATCGCACAGGAGGTCGAAGGACCGACGATCTGTAGTCTGGCACGGGCTCGACCCGAAGATATCGATCGAGCATGGGAGGCGTTGAAAGGCGTGCCAAAAGTCCGCATCCATACGTTCCTGTCAACGTCCGATATTCATCTGAAACACCAGTTCCGGATGACGCGGGAGCAAGCCAAGCAGCGTGCTGTGGAGATGGTTCAGCGGGCACGGGGTTATGTGGATGATGTCGAATTTTCTCCAATGGATGCGAGCCGATCAGATCCCTCGTTTCTCTACGAGGTCATTGAGGCAGTCATCGCTGCCGGAGCTAGCACTGTGAACATTCCTGACACGGTAGGGTATGCCGTCCCACAAGAGTTCGGCGCACTGATCAAGGGGATTTGCGACAAGGTTCCTAATGCCAAACACGCGGTGATTTCGGTCCATTGCCACAACGATCTTGGGGTTGCGGTGGGGAACAGCTTGGCGGCGATTATGAATGGGGCCGGCCAAGTGGAATGTACGATCAATGGAATCGGAGAGCGCGCTGGGAACACATCCTTGGAAGAAATCGCGATGGGACTCCGTACCAGGACGGATTTCTATCAGGCGGATACTCGTATTCGAACCGAGGAAATTGCGAAGACCAGTCGTCTGGTCAGCAAGATCACAGGCATGGTGGTGCAACCCAATAAGGCGATCGTCGGGGCAAACGCCTTTGCCCATACGTCAGGCATTCATCAGGATGGCTTGCTCAAAGAGAAGACGACCTATGAAATTATGCGCCCGGAATCGATCGGATTGGTCGAAAGCCAAATGGTGATGGGTAAGTTATCTGGGCGTCATGCGTTCCGACAACGTCTCGAAGAGTTGGGGTACAAGCTCGGCGAGGCAGAGGTCAACCATGCCTTCGAGCGGTTCAAGAAACTTGCCGATCAAAAGAAAGAGATTTTCGAGGAAGATCTCGAGGTTATTGTCTCCGAAGAGTTGTCGAAGATGGCCGAGCGCATTGGGCTCAAGGGACTACAAGTATCGAGTGGAACGGATCGGGTTCCAACAGCCACGGTCGAACTGGAAATGGACGGCACCCCCATCGTTCAAACCGGGACCGGTGATGGGCCGGTGGATGCCGTGTACCGCACCATTGCGGCCATGACACAGACGAAGAGCAAGTTGCTCATGTATGTCGTGAAGGCCATCACCGGTGGAACAGATGCACAGGGTGAAGTGTCAGTGCGGGTGCAAGAGGATGGCCGAACGGTCACAGGCCACGGTGCCGATACTGATATCATTACGGCCTCTGCTCGGGCATATATCAGCGCCCTGAATAAGTTGGCCTATCTGGCGACAAAACAGGCGCAAGGCGAGCAGAAGGTGAACTTGATTTGACGCGGATCTCCACGGTACAGTTTCACTGTCTGTGGTGAGGCCTGTTGGATTGAGAGGGCTTGTCCGTGTTCAAGGTGACGCTGGCGGATCGCCCCGAGTTCCTGGCTGGGGACGAGACTCGCTTGCGGGAGATTTTTCACCCTGCCAAGCATCAGCTCAACCTGAATTATAGTTTAGCCCACGGGACATTACCGTCTGGCCAACGCTCGAAGCGCCATGTGTTGGTCTCGTCGGAAGTCTATTATTTCATTGCAGGGCGTGGCCGCTTCACGATCGACGACCACGTCACACTGATCGAAGCCGGAACGACCATCTATGTGCCGCCGGGAGGGCAACAGTTCGTGGAAAATACCGGAGAGACCGATATTGAGTTTCTCTGCCTCGTCGATCCGGCCTGGCGGATGGAAGATGAAGCGATACTGGAATAGGATCTGAACCGATTGACTCATCGAAAGGAGCACCAGTGAAGGCCAAGATTGCAGTGTTGGCCGGGGACGGAGTGGGGCGCGAGATCGTTCCTGAAGCCGTAAAGGTTTTGAAGGTGATCGCAGAGAAATATGGACATTCATTTGAATTTACGTCCGCTGATATCGGCGGGCAGGCGATCGACAAGTTTGGTGTGCCGCTGCCGAAGGACACATTGGCACTTGCCAAGCAAAGCGATGCGGTTTTGCTGGGCGCCGTCGGGGGGCCTCGATGGGAGAGCTTGGAGTACAGCTTGCGGCCGGAACGCGCGCTGCTCGGAATCCGAGAAGCCTTAGGGCTCTATGCCAACTTGAGACCGGCGAAGCTCTATTCGAATTTGGTGGATGCATCCACATTGAAGCGTGAGGTGGTCGAGGGAATCGATATCCTCGTGATCCGCGAGCTCACCGGCGGGATCTACTTTGGCAAACCGAAAGGGATCGAAAAGTTGCCGAACGGCGAAGAGCGAGGGGTTAATACGGAAGTTTATACAACGGAAGAGGTTCGACGAATCGCCAAGATTGCGTTCGAGGCGGCGCGGAAACGGCGCAATAAGGTCACCTCGGTCGACAAGGCGAATGTGTTGGAATCATCGGAGTTGTGGCGCAAGGTAGTCATCGACGTCCACGCGTCCTATCCGGACGTTGAACTGGGACATATCTATGTGGATAACGCTGCCATGCAACTGGTGCGAAACCCGCGACAGTTCGACGTGCTGCTCTGCAATAACATGTTCGGAGACATTCTGAGCGATGAAGCGGCGATGCTGACCGGCTCGATCGGGATGTTGCCATCGGCGAGTATCGGGGCCAAGATCGGCCTCTTTGAGCCGATTCATGGGAGTGCCCCAGATATCGCAGGGAAAAATATCGCGAACCCCATCGCCACGATCTCATCGGCTGCCATGATGCTGTCGTATGCCTTCCAACTCGATCAAGAAGCGGAAGCCATCGAACAGGCCATCGTGAAAACCCTCGACCTTGGCTATCGGACCAAAGATATTCAGAGCCCCGGAGCAAAGATTGTCGGGACTGTGGAGATGGGCGAGGCGATTGTCCGAAACTTGAATTAGTCCTCGACGTTGAACCATGGCTGCCATTCTTTCTACACGGATGATCCGATCACTGGCCGGTAACGGCGAACCTGGTTGTACGGGAGATGGCGGACCTTCAATGCAGGGCTGTTTGAACGAGCCGAAGGGTCTGACGGTCGATTGCCACGGGAATGTCTATGTCGCCGATTCCGAAAATCATCTCATTCGCAAAGTCGATCATGCCACCGGTATGCTATCAACCGTAGCTGGGACGTTTGGGGGGGAGCACATGCATGCGGCTGTACAACAAGACGTTCCTGTCCCACTCACGGATGCCGACCCTTTGGCCGATGATGCTGGCGAACATAGTCCCGCAAAATTTACTCAACAGGCTGATGTGAGCGGAACAGTTCGGTATTGGACGAATCACGCAGCCGCGTCTTCCAAACGGTATGATGGAGACGGCGGGCCAGCGGTGAGTGCCCATCTCAACTTTCCTACGGCGGTCGTGGTGGATCGGGAAGGAAATCTCTATATCGCTGATACCATGAATCATCGCGTGCGGATGGTCGATGTTGAAACCGGGATTATTTCGACCGTGGCCGGAACTGGTCAGGCACGCTTCTCCGGTGATGGTGGCCCTGCCAACCAGGCGGCACTCAATGAACCAGCGGCTCTGGCCATCGACGACGAGGGCCGACTCTATATCGCCGATCAAAGCAATCATCGTGTACGGATGGTAGATCTCAAGACCGGTGTGATTCAGACGATTGCTGGAAGCGGGATTGCGACGTACGATGGTGATGGGAAGCGAGCGATCGAGATCGCTCTTGCCGGTCCGAGTGGATTGGCCCTAGTGGCTGATCGGCTCTATGTTGCTGATACGTTCAATGGCCGAGTGCGATGCGTCGAGCTTTCGTCAGGGTTGATGACCACAGTGGCCGGTGACGGCGGAGTCTATCGGTATGAGTCGCCGTCGGATGCGCCGTCAGCCAGCCTTTCGCGCCCGACAGGAATTGCATTCGATCATGAGGGGCATCTCTTTCTGACCGATTCAGACAATCATGTCATCCGGCAGTGGGATTGGGAATCGGGGGTGGGCTTCTGCGTCGCGGGGCAAGGCGTTCCATCCTATTCCGGCGATGGTGGCGTCGCACGAGAAGCAAGTTTGTGTTACCCATTCGGTATCGTTGCCGATCGCGACGGGGCGCTGCTGGTGGCCGACACCTTTAATCATCGTATTCGCGTATTGGCATTGGAGTAGGCGCTTCATGATCAAGAAGAAACCAGGGTATACGGTGGCCGTTCTTGGAGCCACCGGCGCGGTTGGGCAAGAAACGCTGGAGATTTTAGAGGAGCGGAAATTCCCACTTGCCAGCCTCCGGCTTTTTGCGTCTAAACGGTCAGCCGGCGAGGTGATGACCTGTCAGGACAGGGAGTGGACAGTTGAAGAGCTGACCGAATCCTCATCGTTCGAGGGAGTGGACCTGGCGTTTATCTCGGCCACTGATGCCATCAGCAAAGAGTATGGCCAGCGATTGGGCGCGGCTGGAATCGTCGTCATCGACGATAGTGCTGTGTTCCGGATGGATGATCAGGTTCCCTTGGTGGTTCCTGAAGTGAATGCCGCTGCGTTAGGCGTGATGCCTCGAGGAATCGTGGCTATTCCAAACTGTACGACCACTCCGTTGGTGATGGCACTCAAGCCCCTTCATGACGCGGTGGGGGTGAAGCGTGTGGTGGTGACGACGTTTCAGTCCGTTTCGGGGACAGGTTCGGCAGCGATGGACGAGCTGATGGAGCAAACCAAAGATCTCCTGGCGTTTCGAGACATCAAAATCGAAGTCTATCCCCACCAGATTGCCTTCAATCTATTGCCACACATCGGCTCGTTTAATGATGGGGGTAACTGTTCGGAGGAGGTGAAGATTGCCAAAGAAACACGAAAGATTCTCAATGCACCGGGCCTTCGGGTCACCGCCACGACCGTACGGGTTCCCGTGCTGCGCTGTCATTCTGAGGCAATCAACGTTGAATTGGAGCGTCCATTGACGGCGAACGAGGCGCGTGCTGTACTGGCAGCCATGCCCGGTGTGATTGTCTATGACGATCCAGTGAAGAAGCTGTATCCGATGCCGCTCGATGCGACCGGAAAAGATGCGGTCTATATCGGCCGCGTCCGAGAGGATGAATCGATCACGAATGGCCTCAATCTGTGGGTGGTCTCCGACAATCTTCGCAAAGGAGCCGCTCTGAATGCCATTCAGATCGCCGAATGTTTGGTCAAGAACTAGCAGGATGCTCAACCCGTGTGGTGGCAAGGGTGGAGCGAGCAAAGAGGTGATGCGTTGAGGATTCCTGTCTAGCCTATGCCACGCTGATCAAATAGGCTCTTCTCAGGGTGTACGTTGGGCCTGTGAGTGATGCGAGAGCGACGCAGTTGAGCGTAGTCGGTCGCCTGTAAACTGGGATGAAAATTGATGCCGGAATGGACCCCCTTCGGCAAGATTCTGATCGGAATCGGGTTAGGTATTGTTGCACTCGGGGTTCTGTTGGTCGTTGTGGACCGGATTCCTGGATTAGGGAACGCCTTCAGTTGGTTCGGCAAGCTGCCGGGCGACATCTCCATCAAACGTGACAATTTCAGCTTCTATTTCCCCATCGCGACAAGTATTGTTCTCAGCATCCTTCTGAGTCTGCTATTCTACTTTTTAGGATGGCTCTTTCGCCGATGATAGCCGCGCGGCTCTGGGCTGGCGCAGTGGGAGTGGGGATCTGCCTCGGCTCAATCATGATGCCAGAGGTGGGGGCGGCGCAATCGATTCGCGTGCTATTGGCTCCTGATGTCCAGCAGCTGGAAGTGCATACTGATCAGACCATTTGGGTCACTGATGAGCATGATGAGGCCTGGTCGTATCGGCCTGTTTTGCGGATTAAGGTGCGTGGTCGTGCGTTGATTCTCAACGGTAAACCGGTCGTGAGCGATCAGCTGACGCTACGGGCTGGAAACCACGACCTCAAGCTCTGGCTCAATGGGAACGGCACGAGGACGGCGCTTCATGCAAGTGATGACAAAAGTGGCCTACAAATCAGTGGGGTGATCCAGCTGGTTCGGCGAGGGAAGGGGCTGCTCCTCGTCAATCATGTCGATTTGGAAGAGTATGTCAAAGGGGTGGTACCGGCGGAGGTCAATTCTGCCTGGCATCCCGAGATGTTGAAGGTTCAGGCCATCGCTGCCAGGACCTATGCGCTGTACCAACATATGCTCAGTGCCACACGGGACTACGATGTTGTTGCCAGTACCCAAGATCAGGTCTATCGTGGCCGTCACGGTATCGATGAACGGGTGATCCAGGCAGTAGAATCGACGAGAGGCTTAGTGGTGGCGTACCAAGGTGCTCCGATCTACGCGGCATTCTCGTCGACGGCTGCAGGAATCACAGAAGATGCCATGAATGTGTGGTCGAAGGATCTCCCGTATTTGAAAGGTGTCGAATGTCCGTTCGATCTCGAGTCTCCGTTTTATCAATGGAAGGCTTCCGTCAAGCTCGACACGTTGGAAAAGAATTTCCGGCAACGAGGATTTGCGGTAGGGACAATCTCGGCAATCACACCGCTTGCCTATAGTCGTGCCGGACGAGTGGCGACCATACGGATTGTGCACTCGAACGGAGAGTTGACGCTACGGGGTGAAGACTTGCGTAAAGCGGTGGGGTATACGGTGGTGCCCAGTACACAATTTACCATCGAATCGGTCGGGCAGGATGTCGTCTTCTCCGGCTACGGGGCAGGTCATGCGGTTGGCCTGTGTCAGTGGGGGGCGAAAGAGTTGGCGGAATTGGGCTATTCTTATTCGAGCATTCTTCGTTACTACTATCCTGGGACAGAGATTCAGGATGCGTCATTGACTCAAGCCCCTCCTGTGCCTCCGATCCCTGCGGCACCTCCATCCTGATGCAACTCTCCGAGTTCGATTTTCCGTTCGATCCATCCCTGGTCGCGTCGGAGCCCGTTATTCCGCGTGACCGCGCAAGATTGCTGGTGTTGGATCGAGCAACCCAACAACTGACCCATCGTCATGTCGCCGAGCTTCCTACATTGTTGGAGCCGGGTGACCTTCTTGTCGTGAACGACACAAAGGTGATGGCCGCACGACTATCTGGATTCAAAAAACAGACTGGGACATCGGTCGAGGTGTTGTTCGTGAAGGACCTTGGTCAGGGCCGGTGGGAAATCATGGTGAAAGGTTCGTTCCGCGTTGGCCAGGTTATTGAATTCGATCAACAATCCCGCGCAACTATCGTGAAGCGTGATGCGACAGGCACCGAAGTGTTGGTGGACAGTCCGGTTCCAATGACACAATTATTTCAAGCACGAGGGGTCATGCCGCTTCCGCCGTACATGAAGCGCGCAGCGACGCAGGAAGATCATCGCTGGTATCAGACGGTCTTTGCCAAACACGAGGGCGCGATTGCTGCCCCGACGGCGGGGCTTCACTTTACGGAAGACTTGTTTAGACGACTGCGCGAAGCCACGATCAACATGGCGACGGTGACGCTCCATGTTGGCCCCGGTACGTTCAAGCCGGTGACGACTGAGCGGATTGAAGATCATCGGATGGGAGTAGAAGGATTCACAATCAGCGAAGACACTGCGAAAGTGATTCAGGCGACCAAACGGGCTGGTGGCCGGGTGGTGGCTGTCGGTACGACAGTGGTTCGTACGCTTGAAACGGTTGCCAAAGAAAAGGGGCAGGTCGTTCCGATGTCCGGCGAGAGCCGGCTCTTCGTCACACCGGGATTCCAATTCAAGATCGTCGATGTCCTCATGACGAATTTCCATCTCCCACGGACCACGCTACTCATGTTGGTCTCGGCCTTCGCCGGCATCGATCCGATACGCAGGGCCTATGAAGAAGCGGTCAGCGAGCGCTATCGTTTCTATAGCTATGGCGACGCGATGCTGATCCTGTAGCTGCCTATTGAGCCAGCCAGCATAGCTTAACAATACAAGCGGGCTTTAGAGCAGTTCGCGGCGGATGACAACCGGCAGTTTCGCTTTCATGGACTGTTGGAACGAGACCAGGGCTCGTTGCTGTTTCTGCAAGAGCATGTCATCCAACACTCGTTGCTTGGCCTCAGCCATCTTCGCGGGGTCGTTACCATCCGCCGGTCTGGTTATGAGCGATTGCCCTTCGGCGATCTCTTCGGGGGTGAGCGCAACGGAATCCCGAACGATCATTCGCGCTTTATTGGCCAGGACTTCTTGGTGCTGCATCGACTCAAACGCGGCTGGAGTGAGATGATTCGCGGCCAGGACGCGCTTGTAGAGCTCTGGGTCGAAGGCGCCGGTTTTCTGGAAGACCGGCATTTGCATGATCAGCTCACGCAAATCGGCATCAGAGACCCGCACGCCCATTTCTTCGGCTGCGATGATCCAGATACGACTGTCGACCAGTTGTCCGACGACGAAGTCCTTGAACTCTTCTTCCTTGAAATCGGTCTTGACGTTGTCTTTGTAGAGGCGGTGCATGTTTTCGTAGGTGCGCTTGAATTCGTCGAGAGAGACCGATTGATCCCCGACCTTGGCAACGGGTCCGCCAGCTTGTTCACCGAATCCCCACCAGCCCATCGTAATTATGAAAGCAACAGCCAGGGTCCCCATGATGGACTTGAGGAGCCACGGGTAGTTGTGAGCAGCATCGCGCATCGTCTTAATCATCTGAATCCTCTTCCTTTTGTGAAGCCAACAGTGTACTTATGGATAGTCTGGAAGACAAGAGCCGCTTTTAATAAGGATGTCAGGAGATGTGTGAGAGGCGCTCGTTTCGGGAGTGTGCCGAAGGGTTGTATCTTTCAGGGAGACTCATGAGAGGATTCAGGATGGCTCCGAACGCAACGCTCCAAAAAAGATTGTACTTTGTTTGTGCAAGTTGCTGTTTTTTGCTATACTTTGCGACTAATTAGAAGGAGATCCCTTGGCAGGGGATGGGCTAACCTCGACGGCGCTAGAAGCAAGAGTCTATCCGAAGGCCCATGTCCTGAATAGATTCATCGCGAAGTTAATTGATCTGTTCATTGTCGTCGCTGCCGGCGAAATCGCTCCTCCGGTCGGCTTTCTTTCAGGCTTGGCCTACATTTTAATAGCTGACGGGTTTGCAGGAGGAAAAAGTATCGGCAAACGGTTGGTCGGTCTGCAAACTGTGCGATTGGATGGCCGAGACACAGCTGGTTTCCGAGAATCGATCATCCGGAATCTTCCACTGGGCGGTGCCCAGATAGCGTATGCGGTCCCATATGTTGGATGGCTCGTCGCGCTGGCTATTTTAGCGTTTGAAAGTTTTTTGATCATTGGGAATGAGCAAGGTCGTCGGCTGGGTGATGAAGTAGCAAGAACTCACGTGTTAGACGCCGGTCAACTTTCGGTTCCAGATTAGGTCCGTCGTACACGAAGCACACAGGCTGGGCGCTGGATTGCTCAGCCAAGATGAAGGGAGAGACACCGTGGGGTTTCCGGGAAACATGTTTGGGTGGTTCTCCGACGACCTAGCCATTGATTTGGGCACTGCCACCACCCTTGTGTATGTCCATGGGAAGGGGATTGTTCTCAATGAGCCCTCCGTAGTCGCGGTTGAAAAGAAAAGTGAAAAAGTGCTGGCCGTCGGTACCGAGGCGAAGAAAATGCTCGGCCGCACGCCCGGGAATATTGTCGCCGTTCGGCCGATGAAGGAAGGCGTGATCGCCGATTTCGAGATGGCCGAGCAAATGTTGAAACATTTCATCCGTAAAGCCCACAATCGCAGCGCGTTTGTGCGGCCACGCATCATTATCGGTGTACCCTCTCGCATCACGCAGGTGGAGCAGCGGGCGGTGCGCGACTCGGCGGAATTGGCCGGGGCCCGAGAAGTCTATCTGATTGAAGAGCCGGTTGCTGCTGCGATTGGGTCCGGATTGCCGATCACGGAGCCGTCCGGCAACATGGTCGTCGACGTGGGAGGCGGGACGACAGACATTGCGGTTATTTCGCTCGGCGGGATCGTGTACAGCGAGTCTGTCAAGGTCGCTGGCGATCGGATGGACGAAGCGATCATGAATTACATCAAGAAGAAGTACAATCTGCTCATCGGCGAACATATGGCGGAACGGATTAAGTTTGAAATCGGATCCGCCTACCCGTTCGAGGAGCGGAAAACCATGATGATCAAGGGGCGGGATTTGATTTCCGGCATTCCCCGCACGTTGGTCATTGATGACGCTGAGATTCGTGAAGCGTTGCAAGAGCCCATCGGAACGATCGTGAATGCGATCAAGATTGCGTTGGAAAACACCCCGCCTGAACTGGCCGGGGATATTATCGATCGCGGGATCGTATTAACCGGAGGCGGGTCGCTCCTGAAAGGGATGGATACCCGGTTCCGTGAAGAAACGAATTTACCGATTATTACGGTCGATGATCCGCTGACTTCCGTGGTGTTGGGAGTCGGCAAGATTCTCGACGAATTGGATCTTCTCCGGAAAGTATCCGTCATGTCTCAAGCGAACAACCTCCGGTAAGGTTCCATCCCTCATGCGGATGGTCAATTTACGCGTATCGTACAACGCTCGGCGTATCGCTTTCGGTCTTGCCGTCATTCTCGTGCTCGGCTTCCTGCTTCTACCCGGCCAACTCCAAAGTGTTTTTCAATCGATAGGCAGTCCCCTAGGATGGGTTATCAGTTGGCCGCTCCAGGCCGTGGCTGGGATCCATGATCGGATCGCCGATATCTGGGGACGATACGTGGCCCTCCAGGGGGTTGAAGAAGAAAATCAGCAGTTGAAGCGAGAGCTGGATCTGCTTAAAGAACAAAATGGGCAACTGCGAGAAGCGTCGGCGGCGACGGAGCGGCTGTCAGCGCTGCTAGAGTTTAAAAGGCAAGCCCTTCCCACATCCGTGGCCGCCCAAGTGATCGGACGTGATATCGGTAATTGGTATAAGACGATCATTCTGAACAAGGGGGCATCCGACGGGATTCAATCAGACCAGGGCGTGATTACTCCGGCAGGTGTGGTCGGGCGCATCGTCAAGACTACGGCCTCCACGGCCGTTGTCCTGCTCGTGACAGATCCCAATAATGCGATCGCCGGACTTATCCAACGTACGAGAGATGAGGGAATCGTCGAAGGGACGACGCAGGGACAGGCCCGGCTCAAGTACATTCCGCTGTTGTCCAACGCACGGCCGGGTGATCACGTTGTCACGTCAGGACTGGTTGGGGGGTTCCCGCGCGGTATCCCGATCGGCACGATCATACGAATCGATAAAGAAGAGGAAGCGCTGTTCCAATCCGCGGAGCTTTCTCCGGAGGTAGATTCGAATCGGGTTGAGGACGTCTTAGTTATTCGGTCCTTTCCGCTTCCGACCGAGGGGGAGAGACTTAGCGTTCCAAAGCCCAAGCCATGAAAGCGCTTATTTATTGTACCGTCATCGTTGGTCTTGTGCCGGTTCAGTCCGTTCTTCTCTCGCACCTCAGCGTGTGGGGGGTGAAGCCGGATCTGGGGTTCGTAGCGGTGTGTTTGATCGGTCTCATAGCAGGAGAGCTTGATGGCTTGTTGGTTGGGCTCGCACTTGGATGGGCGATGAGCCTGTTCTCCGCGCAAGACCTGATTTCGAGCGCGATCCTCAAGGGAGCCATAGGGTATATCGCTGGTCTCGTAGGTCGGCAGGTGGTCTATCTGAGCCCCGTTGTGCTCGTCATGGGACTGCTCGTTGTCTCGTGTGTGGTCGGACTGGTGACGCCGCTCGCCCTGAAGCTCAGCCCTCAGCAAGATCTATTGTGGGCTGCTTGGATGGTCGTACTGCCCCAAGCCTGTCTTGATGCGGTCATTGGAGGAGCGATCTACTGGCTTCTGTGGAGTCATTTGAATATTGAGCAGGTGATGTCCGAATCTCGAATGTAGGCGTTCAGTATGGCGACAGTGCAGTATCCTGAAACGGAATTTGGCGATCTCCATCGACGGCTCTTTATTCTCCGTGTGGGCCTTTTGCTGGTGGTGGCGCTGCTCGGACTTCGCCTCTGGCATCTTCAAATTCGTGAAGGGCCGTACTATCGAGACTTGTCGGAAAACAATCGTACCAGACTGGTGCTGCTTGAACCGGCACGTGGCCTGATCTATGACCGGCATGGTGTTCTTTTGGCGAATAACGTCCCGAGCTTCAGCCTCTACGTGACGCTGGAAGACGTGAAGGATCGCGAAGCATTAATTCAGCAGTTGAGCAGCTTGCTCGGCTTCGACCCGACCCTCGTTCGAAAAAAAATGACCGCCAGAGGCAGCAAGCTGCTTCCGCGCAAGATCAAAGACCGTATGACCTTGCGCGATGCCATGTTGGTGGAATCCAACCGTCTCGATATGCCTGGGGTCATGATTCAGGTCGAGTCGCAGCGCAATTACCCAGGTGGGGTAACGGCGGCCCATCTCCTGGGCTATGTGGGGGAAATTTCAGCGGATCAATTGGAGAAACCTGAGTTTGTCGATCTCCACCAAGGCAGCATTGTGGGGCAATATGGTGTGGAAAAGTCTTATGATCGACACATGCGTGGAATGGCTGGACAAAAGAACGTCGAAGTTGATGCGCTCGGCCATGAGAAGAAAGCTGTGGTTGTCGAGAGACCGCAAGCAGGAAATGATCTCTATCTCACGATCGATGTGCGGCTCCAGAAGGTTGCCGAGGATCTACTGGGCGGAGAATACGGTGCCATCGTCGCGCTTGATCCGAACAGCGGTGATATTCTCGCGATGGCCAGCCGGCCGGGCTTCAACCCAAACGTGCTCTCACGGGAACTGACTGCAAAGCAGTGGGTGGAAATCGTGCAGGACGAAGGACGTCCCTTGAATAATCGAGCCTCACAGGGGCAATACCCCCCCGGTTCCATCTTCAAAATTCCCATGGCCGTCGCTGCGTTGGAGTCAAAAACCATGTCGCCTTCCAGTACGGTGTTCTGTAATGGGGGATACCAGTTTGGCAAGCGGCTGTATCACGACTGGAAAGCCAGCGGGCATGGGTACGTCGATCTGCACAATGCATTGGTCCATTCCTGTGACGTGTACTTTTATACGATCGGTCAACGCATGGGGATCGATGTGATGGCTGACCATTACAGATGGCGAGTCTCGTCGGTACGGTTGCGAACAATGGCGTCAGCTACCGTCCTCGGCTGGTGCAGGCGGTCATGGATCGAACGTCGGGGAACCTTCAAGAGTTACCGGCTGTTCCGCGCGGGAAGATCAATGCGAAACCGGAAACCTTCCGCGTCATCAAGGACGCACTCGCCGACGTCGTCACAAAGGGAACGGCGACGAGAGCGAAATCCTCCATGGTCACGATCGGTGGGAAAACGGGGACGGCGCAAGTGGCGGCGCTCCGGACTGGACCGGAAGAGAACATTCCCAAAAAATTCCGAGACCATGCGTGGTTCGTCGCCTTTGCACCGGTGGAATCGCCGAAGATCGCCGTCGCCGTGCTTGCGGAACATATGGGGCACGGTGGGGCCGCCGCGGCTCCTCTTGCGAAAGAAGTAATTGAAACATATATGAAGCTCGCTCCACAGGTGCCAGCCGTCACCTCGGATCTATCCGGCGTGAAGAGGTCGGAACGATCCGCGAAAGACTCATGATCGATCGATTGACCGAACATCGAGGACTCGATAGTTTTGACATCCGTTATGTTGCCTTGATCCTGGCCATCCTGGGGATCGGTGTGTTGTCCATTTATAGCGTTACGCATGGGCAGAAGGGTGGGGTGGCGCCGTATTATCTCAAGCAGTTGATATGGATCGGCCTTGGTGCGGCGGCCTTCCTCGTCATGTGGGCATCGGACTACCATGATCTCGCGCGGTTTGCCTATCCCGCCTACGCCGTGATCTTGCTGATGCTGGTGTTTGTATTATTCGAAGGGCGAACCAGCAAGGGCGCGCAGCGGTGGATCGCGCTGGGCCCGTTTACTTTTCAACCGTCTGAATTCGCCAAGCTGATCCTCATCTTGGTGTTGGCTCATTACTACTCGAAGGCCCCTCGTGTAGGATGGTTGCAGCGTGTCATCGTTCCGGGGCTGTTAGTGTTGCCTGGTCTCCTCCTCATCTTAAAGCAACCCGACTTGGGGAGTGGGCTCAGCTTCGTCGCGGTGTATGCCGCGATGTTGCTCATGGTGGGCGTTCGTTCGAAAGCCTTAGGGTTTATCCTGCTCTTCTCGATCATGCTGTTCCCGTTTGCTTGGGAAGGCGTGTGGGGGTCCTTGCATGATTACCAGCGACAGCGCATTATGGCGTTTGTTGACCCCGGTTACGATCCTGGAGGGAAGGGGTACCATGCCTTGCAATCGAAGATCGCGATCGGCTCTGGGGAATTACTGGGGAAGGGCCTCTACGGCGGCACCCAAAGTCAGCTGAAGTTTTTGCCGGAAGGCCATACCGATTTTGTATTCGCCGTTTTTGCAGAGGAATGGGGCTTTCTTGGTGTGTTGGTCTTGTTGACGTTGTTTGTGGGGCTGATTTGGCTCTCGCTGGAGATCGCGTCCAAGGCGAAGGATCAACTTGGAGCACTGCTTGCCGTGGGGATCGTGGCGATGTTGTGTTTCTGTGTCGTGGTGAATATCGGCATGACGGTGGGGATGTTTCCGATCGTCGGCATTCCCCTGCCTTTGGTGAGCTACGGTGGAAGCGCCACGATTATGACCATGGCGGCATTAGGCTTGTTATTGAACGTCAAGCGGAAGAGGTTAAGCCTGTTTTATTAAACGGTGACCGATTAGGGGGAACGCTCGAGTTTCGTTATTCGGAGAAGTTACTATCGAAAGCCGGGAGCGCCGGTGTGTGGAGCGAGTGATGGACCTAGGCGTGGGCCTGCGTTCTAGCGCTCTCAGCCGAGTCCTGTGGCTTGCAGACCAAAGGAGTCAATATGGGAAGTGAAATTGCGATCACCGTTGCGCGGGAAGAAACCCGTGTGGCCGTGCTGGATGGCGGAGTCGTCACCGATTTGTTCGGAGACCGCGCGAAGCATAAGGATTTTGTTGGAAATATCTATAAGGGAAAGGTGGCCAAGGTCTTGCCGGGGATGCAAGCTGCGTTTGTGGATATCGGCCTAGATAAGGCGGCGTTTATGCATGTCTCGGATCTACTCGTGGATGCCGAGCCTGGTGATATGCTGGTTGAGGCCGAAGCCGAAGAAGACGATAAAGACTCGGATATGCCCCGGCCGAAGCGTCAGAGCGCGAAGCCGATCGAACAACTGCTCAGTGAAGGCCAGGAGTTGATGGTCCAGATTTCAAAGGGCCCGATCGGCACCAAGGGGTCGCGCGTGACGGCCTACGTCTCGCTTCCAGGACGCTATCTGGTCTTTATGCCGAACGTCGACCATATCGGCGTGTCTCGGCGAATTCCGCGAGATGAAGAACGGGCGAGACTGAAAGAGATCATGCGCCGGGTGAGGCGCCCTGGTTTTGGGTATATCGTGCGGACGGTCAGTGAAGGCGTCAAGGAAGATGAATTGAAGTCCGATGTCGACTTTCTCCACGTTCTTTGGCAGGACATTTTGACGAAGCGAGAGCGCTTGCCAGCTCCCGCATTGTTGCATTCGGATTTGAGCTTGAGCTTCCGTGTCGTGAGGGACTTGTTCGGCAAAAAGGTGGATCGATTATGGATCGATTCACGAGAGGAATACGAAGCCATTCGAGGCTTTGTGCAGCGATTTTCTCCTGAACAGACTTCGCGGATTCATTTCTACGATAAGGATGCGCCCTTGTTCGAGCATCTTGGGGTGGAGCAAGAAATTGCCCGCGCAATGAGCCGGAAAGTCTGGCTCAAGTCGGGAGGGCATCTCGTGATCGATCATACCGAAGCGATGACGGTGATCGACGTCAATACGGGACGTTTCGTGGGGAAGCGAGATCAAGAAGAGACGATCCTTCGCAATAATCTCGAGGCGGCCAAAGAGGTCGCCTATCAATTGAAGTTGCGGGGCATCGGCGGCATTATCATTGTCGACTTTATCGATATGGAGCGGGAGAAGAATCGGGATAAGGTCTATCATGCGTTGGTGGATGCCATGGCATCGGATAAGGCGAGAACAAGGATCTCCAGGATTTCCGACCTCGGCCTGATCGAAATCTCACGCGAGCGGGTACGAGAGGACCTGTTACGGTCGCTGTCAGAGCCGTGCCGCTATTGCGAGGGCCGTGGATACACGAAGTCTCCTACCACCGTGGCGTACGAAATTTTCCGCGAGATCCGGCGGATTGAATCATCAGGTGATCAGCAACGGATTTTCGTGGGAGCCCATCCCACAGTGGCGGAACTGTTACAAGACGAAGAACGGTACGGAGTGGAAGTATTGGAGCGAGACTGTTCCGCGAAAATCATCGTGACACCGGATAATCAGTTGCATCTTGAACAGTACGATCTGGTCGTGTTCTAGTTGAGCGTCATCGCTGTAGCCGCCTGTGTCGGGGGAGATGTGCCGCCTGCCGGACCCTCCAACTGTTGAAACGAACTTTCTCCTGATGCTCAAGGCCGATCATGGATGATGCATCTTTGACCTCCTGGCTCATGCTCCAAGCGGTTGACGGTGTCGGCGATCGCACTCTTCTCAAGCTGATCCATGCGTTTGGATCGCCCGATGCGGTGCTCGGCGCAACGATGGATGACTTAATTGGTATCGGTTGCAGCCCGGAACTGGCTGAGTCCGTTCGGCGAGGCCCAGAATCGAGTATTCGGCGACAGATCGATAGCCAAGTGAAGACAGTTGAACGCCTCAAGATCCAAACCGTCACCCTATTCGATCGATCCTATCCGGCCCGTCTGAAAGCCATTTCCGATCCCCCACCATTGTTGTATGTGAGCGGAAGCGTCTTGCTCAAGGACGAGGTCGGGGTGGCGATCGTGGGTGGACGGCGGGCGACGCCATCCGGCAGACTCATCACCGAGGAGATTGCGAAGGACTTGGCAGGATGTGGGGTGACGATCGTGAGCGGCCTCGCTCGTGGAATCGATGCTGCGGCGCACCGAGGCGCGCTAGCGGGGAAGGGCCGCACGATTGCAGTACTGGGGTGCGGCATTGATCGGACCTATCCATCAGAGCATCATGCGCTGAGGCGGAATATCGAATCGCATGGCGCCGTCATCTCAGAATTGCCGATCGGTGCTGCGCCGCAAAGTCATCACTTCCCTCGAAGGAATCGGATTATCAGTGGGCTGTCATTGGGCGTGCTCGTCGGCGAAGCCGCAACCAACAGTGGTTCCTTGATCACTGCAAAACTAGCGTTGGAGCAAGGTCGAGAGGTGTTTGCCGTACCCGGCTCCATCAAGGAAGAAGCCTGTCGTGGATCGAATCGTTTGATCAAAGAGGGGGCGAAACTGATTGAAGGGGCCCAAGACATTCTCGATGAGATTCTTCCACAAATTGATGCGCGGCAGCGGGCCATGCTGCATCTTGACGAAGCCGTGATGGACGCGCGTGCACCATTAGCAAAGGAAGGTGCGTTGGTGTATGACGCCCTGTCCTATGAGGCGCGATCCGTCGATGCCGTCATCGAGAGTACGGGACTTAGCGCCGCGCAAGTATCGGCGACATTGCTTTCGCTAGAATTGAACGGGCGGATCCGCCAACTCCCCGGTCAACAATACATTCGCCTGTAGCCCCAGCGAGGGATCGAATCCTGCCTCAACCGTCGCCCGAGTAAGAGTCGACAGTTCGCTAGACGCGAGAAACGTCTTCATCTGTGAAAATGGTGTATGACGAAAATAGCAGGTGCGGCCTATCACTAGGGTGATGTTGTATCGTCACCGAATGGTGCCGAGCCTGTTGCCGACTGCCATTCTAGTTGCACGAATCTTCTATATTTGGTACGGATGATAGAATTCTTGAGAGGTAGATGGAGTCGTCATGGCAAAAAACTTGATCATCGTTGAGTCGCCGACGAAGGCGAGGACGATTACGAAGTATCTGGGCCGTGGGTATACGGTGATGGCGTCGGTGGGGCACATCAAGGATCTTCCGACCAGTAAATTGGGCGTGGATCTCGAGCACGATTTTGAACCACAGTATGTGACGATCAAAGGCAAGTCGAAGGTGTTGGCTGAAATCAAGAAGAAGGCCGAAGAGGCGGACAAGATCTTTCTGGCACCGGACCCTGACCGTGAAGGCGAAGCGATCGCGTGGCATCTTGAACAGGAGCTGCTGGGAAAATCAAAGAAGAAAAAAAAGGATACAAAAATCTTCCGGGTGTTGTTCAACGAAATCACGGAGTCCGCGATCAAACGCGCGCTACAGTCACCGGGCGAGATCGACATGAAACGGGTGAATGCTCAGCAGGCACGCCGCGTGCTGGATCGTATCGTGGGGTATCAAGGCAGCCAATTGCTCTGGAATAAGGTTCGGCGCGGGCTCAGCATGGGGCGCGTGCAGTCGGTGGCCATGCGGCTGATTTGCGAGCGAGAGGCAGAGCGGGAAGCCTTCCGAACAGAAGAGTATTGGTCGATCGTTGCGCTGCTGGCCGGAACCAATCCACCGCCATTCGAGGCGAAACTCCACAGTGTCAACGGCGAAGAGGCGTCGATTGAAAACGCCGAGCAAGCCGGCCGCATCGTCGGTGAGATTCAAGGCAAGGCCTTCGTCGTCCAATCCATCGAGCGCCGAGAAAAGAAACGGAATCCCGTCGCGCCGTTCATTACCAGCCGTTTGCAGCAGGAAGCCTCCCGAAAGTTGCACTTTTCGCCGAAGAAAACGATGACGCTGGCGCAGCAGCTCTACGAGGGTATCGAAATCGGAGCTGAAGGCGCGACCGGTCTCATTACCTATATGAGAACGGACTCGCCCCGTATTTCCAACGAAGCGATGGCTGATGCTCGCGAGGTGATTCGGTCCCGATTCGGTGCGAACTATCTCCCCAGCACGCCAAATGTCTATAAAACATCGAAAGCTGCCCAGGAAGCGCACGAAGCCATCAGGCCGACGTCGGCTGGACGCGACCCTGAATCAATTCGCCAGTACTTGGATCACGATCAGCACAATCTCTACAAGTTGATCTGGAATCGCTTCATCGCGTCGCAGATGGTCCCGGCCATCTTAGATGTCACGCGTATTGATTCAACACCGGTCAGCACCAAGGAGCGGTACGTGTTCCGTTCTACCGGAACGGTCGTGAAGTTTCCCGGCCATACGATCGTCTACATGGAGGGTGTTGACAAAGAAGCGCCATCGCAGAAGCCGAAGGCCGACCAAGAGGCGGACGACGACGAGCGTCTGCTCCCGGCCTTGACAGAAGGGGAGCGGTTGCGATTGGTCCAGCAGGATGGGCAGACGGTCCCAGGAATGTTGTCGAAACAGCATTTCACACAACCACCGCCACGCTATAACGAAGCGTTGTTGATCAAGGAGTTGGAGGAAAAAGGTATCGGACGTCCGTCGACCTACGCCGCCATTATTTCTACGATCCAAGATCGCAAGTATGTGGAAAAGACCGAAGGGCGGCTCGTGCCGACGGAGACAGGGAAAACCGTCCATGATTTCTTGATGAAAGGCTTTCCCGATCTCATCAACGTGGATTTCACGTCGCAGCTCGAAGAACAGTTGGATGAAGTGGAAGAGGGGAGTAAGCCTTGGGTGACAGCGGTACGCGATTTCTATACACCGTTCACCAGAGAACTGGAGCGAGCGAAGACGATTCCTGGGCCGAAAGACATCGTCGAGCCGCCGACGAACATTCCGTGCGAGAAGTGCGGTCGGATGTTGGAAATCAAGTGGGGACGGAACGGGAAGTTTCTCGCTTGTCCCGCGTATAAAGACGATCCTCCCTGTAAGAATACACAGAACTTCGAAAAGCTACCGGATGGCACGATCAAAATCGTTCCCAAGGAGGAGATCACCACTGATCAGGTTTGTGACAAATGCGGTAGTCCGATGGTGGTGAAGACCGGACGCTTCGGCAAGTTCATCGCCTGTTCCGCCTATCCCCAGTGTAAGACGACCAAGCCGCTAGCGCTTGGTGTCAAATGCCCGCAGCCCGATTGCGGTGGCGACCTCGTGCAGAAACGGACGAAGAAGGCTCGCTCATTCTTTGCCTGCAGTCATTATCCCAAATGTGAGTATGCCCTCTGGGACCGGCCGGTGCCCAAAGTCTGTCCCACGTGTCAGGCTCCGTTCCTCATCGAAAAAATCAGTAAGCAAGACGGTCGCAGCGTCCAATGTCGCAACCAAGAGTGCGGCTACCGTGAAGCAGGGTAACCAGTCTCTGTTCCTTCTGATTACTTCGTTCTCACTCGACAATCACCGCTATTCCCCTTTGAGGCGGCTGTGACGCCACACCTTGGGGTACGAGCGTAGGGGGCACGGTGGATCCTTTGGCGTCTTGTTAAGACCAATCGAGTGAAAGTCCGGCAATGCTTGCCTGATACCAGCCCCTGTTATAACGTCAAGGCTTCCGATTCCTTTGTTGGGTCGTTCTTGCGAAACTCGCTTGTGATGCAGGGTTGGAGACTTTTGCGAACTGGAGGTTGGAAATCGATGGTTATTCACCTGTTTGGCAATGGTGGTGTGGTTGTGCGCGGGTCTGGCGTGGTTGCCTCTGGCTTCGGCTCAAGAGGCATCTCCTGCTATCAGTGAACGACAGACAGTAGGAGTTGTGGTCGGCGGCATGGTACCGGTGCGATTCATGGATGGGCAATCGTCCAAACTTAACGGAGTGTCGGTCCATCCGTATTGGCAAATCGTAGTCATGCGTCCTACCAGTCATGAATGGTGGAGTGGTTCTGTCGCTCTCGGGGTTGAGGCAGCAGTTTTAGGGATCACAGAACCGACTGGTGCCTATGGGATTGGTGTTACGCCGAAACTGATCTATACCTTCACCTCGTTCGGTCCCCTGAAGCCCTACATCGAAGGTGGTGGTGGGCCGCTCTGGACCAACTTCGACGGCCGCATTCCCGAGCAAGGATCAGACTTCAATTTTTTGGTCTGGGGCGGTGCGGGCGCAACCTATGATTTGACCACACAATGGGCGCTCAATGCCGGAGTCCGCTTCAGCCATATCTCCAATGGCGACACGGGTAGTCCAAATGGTGGGGTCAATTACCTGCTGCCGTTTCTTGGAGTCTCTGCGAAGGTTTTCTGATCTCTAGAAGTAGAGGCCTTCCCACCGCAGTTAAGTCAGGCATGTATGAAAGGGCAGGATGTTGCCATTTCTTATCCACGAACGAGCTGATAGCCTGCATCGACAACACTGATAAAAGCACGCCCGAGCCATTTTAAAAACTGTGCTGTTTCATCCGACCGCGCCTGACCTCATCGGATTCAAAGTCGGCAGGCTAGAGCGGACGCGTGCGCCATACGGCGAGGCTGTGTAAGGCAAAGTCTGCTAGGATGCGGCGGTGATAGACCACACGCTTGCTTCGACCGCGCCGCGCCAAGCCGCGGTGCTCTTCATCCTCGTTACCGTGCTGCTCGACATGTTGTCGTTTGGCATCATCATTCCGGTGTTGCCGAAACTCGTCGAGGAATTTCTCTCTGGCGATACGGCGCAGGCAGCCGTCCTCTATGGATTGATGGGGACGGCCTGGGCCTTCATGCAGTTCTTTTGCTCGCCGATTCAGGGTGCCCTGTCCGATCGATTTGGCCGGCGACCAGTCGTGCTGCTGTCCAACTTCGGATTGGGCTTGGACTACATCGTGATGGCACTCGCGCCGAACGTCGCCTGGCTCGTCGTGGGCCGCGTCATCTCCGGGATGGCCTCCTCCAGCTTCAGCACCGCCGGTGCCTACATCGCCGACGTCACGCCGCCGGAGCAACGTGCGGCAGCATTCGGCAAGATTGGCATGGTCTTCGGTCTCGGCTTTATCTTCGGTCCTGCCTTGGGCGGCTGGCTCGGTGCGATTGATCCAAGAGTGCCGTTTTGGGGCGCGGCCGCACTCAGTCTCATGAACGCCTGTTATGGATTTTTCGTGCTTCCTGAATCCCTACCGCCTGATAAGCGGATGCCTTTCAGGTGGGCACGGGCCAACCCAGTGGGCTCGCTCGTGTTGTTACGTTCACACCACGAACTCTTTGGCCTCGCAACGGTTGCGTTCTTCGGGTATCTGGCTCATGCGGTGCTCCCGAGTGTGTCGGTCCTGTATATGGGCTATCGCTATGGATGGGGACCAGCGAGCGTGGGGCTTATGATGGCGGGCGTCGGTGTCGCGGCGATGATTGTGCAGGGTGGGTTGATTCGTCCGATCACCGCTCGGTTCGGCGAACGGAGGACGCTCTTGCTCGGGTTGAGTTGTGGCGCGATCGGCTTCTCCGTCTATGGCATCGCACCAGAAGGCTGGATCTTTTGTCTTGGTATTCCCGTGATGGCCTTCTGGGGACTTGCCGGTCCGGCGAATCAATCGCTCATGACACGCCACATCAGCAGTTCAGAGCAGGGCCAGCTTCAAGGGGCCATTGCCAGCATCAACGGCATGACCGGTATGATCGGCCCGACTCTCTTCACACAGACCTTCGCTTTCTTCATCCGACCCAATTCCCCTCTCAGCCCTCAGCCCTCAACCCTCAGCACTTCCCTGGATCTTCCCGGCGCACCGTTTCTCCTCGCCTCATTCATGCTCCTCAGCGCAGCGGTAATTGCGTGGAGAACGACGAAAGCAGGCGGATCATAGACAAACAGCTTGTGTCGATTCTGGGTGCGGTCTGTGTGATATGTCTGACGAACCAAGAAGGATGCAGGACTCATCATCGATACAACCTCTGCACTGAACGACATCTGCGGTTGCCAGTCCTATGCTCATGACCAGATGCGAAAGCTTCCGCTGCGGTCTAACCGGAAGAGAGCCGAGTGGTAAGAAGAGTGAGGGGTGTTAGTATAATGACCAGAGAGCTAAAAGCCCTCTTCCATTGCCATGGTGTGATTGCCTGAGCACGCAATGTATGTGCGGATATTCGACGGAGGATCTTCCCTATGCTCAAAGTCATTGTAAGACGGGCCGTTGCCTTGTCGGCAGTCATCGCATGTCTTGTCGGGAGTGAGGCTCCGGGGGCAGCGGCTGATCCCGAGACGGACGCGCGACGGTTTCAGATCGAGTTTGAAACCGGTGCGATCTGGCAGGGCCGGAACGAGATTCACATTCCCGATTCAGCGGTTGGGACACGCTTCTCGCTTGCTGACATTCAGGACGGCACCCCCATCGTGCAGCGACGGGTGGAAGCGACATGGTATCCGGGCCGCCGACATGCGCTTCGTTTCGTCTATCAACCACTCGGATTCTCCGGGGCCGGGTCGTTTGCCTCGCCGGTGCTGTTTGCGGGAGGCACCTTTGCACCAGGTGCTCCCGTGGAGTCGGACTACAAGTTCGACTCCTACCGAGTGACCTATCGCTATCTCTTCTACGAATCATCAACGTGGCGGTTGAGTGCCGGCGCCACGGCCTTCATTCGCGACGCCAAAGTGGAGTTGAGGCAAGCCGGCTCGACAGCCACGGATAGCAACGTCGGCTTCGTGCCGCTGCTGAGTGTAAATGCGGAATATCGCTTCGCGCCTCGTTGGATGGCCGTCGTGGATGTTGACGGGCTCGTGGCTCCGCAAGGACGGGCCTTCGATGCCGCCGCAAAGCTCCGTCATGATCTCACCGATCATTGGTCGGTTTCAGCGGGATATCGAGTGTTTGAAGGTGGGGTGGATAACGGTGAGCGGTTCGCCTTCGGCTGGTTCCACTTCGCCGTGGTTTCAATTGGGTATCGGTACTAAAGGGGCTTCTCGTCCAGAGGTTCTACTCGAGACCATTAATGAATGACCAGCTGGATCCCTCCGTGCATGAATGGGCCAAGTACGAGCGGTTGATTCTCTTCGACGGGGTTTGCAATTGGTGCAATGCCTGGGTGACTGTGACCATTGCCCACGACCCAGCCGGGCAGTTCAAGTTCGGGACGCTCCAGTCCGAACAGGCACAACGCATTCTCCGTGATCTGAACTTGTCCGCCACGGACTATCAGACCTTCCTCTTGCTGGAAGAGGGCCATATCTATACCAAGTCCACTGCGGCTCTGAGGGTAATCCGACAGCTCTCCTGGTGGTGGCCCCTGTATTACCTCTGCGTGCTGGTGCCAGCTCCTCTCTGCGATGTGGTCTATGACTTCGTTGCCCGTCACCGGTACCGGTGGATGGGCCGAGCGGCCACCTGTCGCGTTCCAACTTCGGCAGAACGTGAGCGATTTGTCTGATCATAAGTAAAGACATGCTGAGGCATGCGGACGTGTCATCTCATGTCGTCTCGATACCACCTTGCACAAAAAACCTAGGTCCAATCGTACGGTCCGGTGAGGAGTTGCTTGAGATGTGTAACGAGTGGAAAAGACTCTCGACTCCTAAGTGTCCTCTCAACAGACTCTAAGGCTTGGGGCACTCGATGTGGATCAGAGTTTCTCCTGGTTTACAACCAGCATTAGGGGGACAATGCTCAGGCGTGGATTGTTGTTCTCGCGCTGCATGTAACTCGCCGACAAAGTCTTTGCTACATACGTAACGTGTTTGCAGATTACAGCTGCATCGGGCAGGCGGGGCTAGAAAATAGCGGAGTCCTGACTTTGTCCTGCGTACTTCAAGCGGTTTATTTACATCAAGATCGGCTGCGATTATCTTCTCGATCCCACGTGGCGCAGGCCGTAGCGGGTGCAAAAATGAAACCGCATCCGTGCTAGCGAGCACTCCAAGAAGGCTCATGACAAAACAAGGAATATTCATGATTCACTCTGAATACCCAAACCACGCCATAAAACATAACACGACAGGTGTGAAATGGCATGAACATAGGTCAATCCTCATACCTGGCTTCGCTCAGGCTCCTCAGCGCCACCGTAGTTGCCTGGTACACGGCGAAAGCGGAGGGATAGTTTGGCTCGTGCTCAGGGGGGTAGTAACGTGAGGTGGATTGTAATGAGATGCCAATTACTGTATATACAGTCTGGTGTTTACTTGGGACCTTGTGAAGGCGATCGCCAATTTTGAAAAGCATGGCGTGTCGTTTGAAGAAGCGGCAACGGTCTTTGGCGATGTCAACGGGCTTGACTGGGACGACCTTGCGCACTCCGACCAAGAGCACCGATTCAAACGACTTGGTCAATCGGTGAGCGAACGACTGGTGCTCGTGGTGTATACCGTACGAGGGGTAAAATATGAAAAAGAAACGTTCTGAATCATCAGCGCGCGGCCGACGAGTCGGCGGGAACGCCAAGCCTATACCCGACGCACAGATTGATTTCTCGGATATCCCGGATTCTACGCCCGAGGAGCTTCGACGCGCGCGCCGGGTAGGACGACCGTCCAGCGGAATGGCGAAACAGCTGATTGCCATCCGCCTTTCACCACAGCTGTTGAGTCAGTTGCGAAAAATGGCCGCTAAACGTAGAAAGCCCTATCAGACGCTCATCCATGAATTGTTGGAAAAAGCAGCAGCCCACGCGGCATAGGGACTCACGAATCACATCCAGAAACTTATCGCGGCTCGCGGCCTCAAACAGAAGGCTGCCGCCAAGACCTTGGGCGTGACTCAGCCGCGCGTCAGCGATCTCCTCTGCGGGCGGCTCTTCAGTACCACGCGCTCATCGATATGCTCGCTCGCCTTGGTGCGACGGTTCGTCTGACCGTCAAGGTTCGTCCGGCGGCGTGAGTCGTCTCTTGTAATATATAAGTCGATAGCCATGTCTGGCACCGGACTATGACCCGGGCAGTTCAAGTTCGGGACACTCCAGTCCGAGCAGGCGCAAGGCATCCTCCGTGACCTGCATCTACCTGTCACGGACTATCAGACCTTCCTCTTGCTGGAAGAGGGCCATGTCTATATCAAGTCCACTGCGGCTCTGAGGGTGATTCGACAGCTCTCCCGGTGGTGGCCCCTGTATTACCTCTGTGTGTTGGTGCCCGCTCCTCTCCGCGATGTGGTCTATGGCTTCGTCGCACGTCACCGGTATCAGTGGATGAGCCAAGCGGCCACCTGTCGCGTTCCCACTCCGGCAGAACGTGACCGATTTGTCGGATCATGAATATTGGTATGCTGGGGAAGTAGAAATGGCATGCGCGCGCCAATTAAAGGACTCCCGAGCCCTTATAGACGGGTTGAAGTGGCAACAAAGGAACCCGAACTTATTCAATGGTGAAGAGAGCTAGAACTTGAGACTGCCAGCGACCTGCTTACGTTTTTCCTCTGTCTGAATTGCTGCTTGCAACCTTCGTCGATCTTCTTCCTCTTGCCGTTTGGCACTTTCATCTAGGTGGCGCACATACTTCGTGTTAGCGAAGGCCACTCGCTGCTTAAATTGGTTAATTTGTTCCTGCGCAGTGCTCTCTGAGCTAGGCCAATATGCTGTATCGCCGGAAAAGCTAATGAGCTGAGGAGGGTAATTCGTATAATAACTCATCCCGTCGATACTATCGGCTACAAGTTGCACCCATAGCGGTGGCGGGGATTGACTGAGCTTGAACACTAACCGGCTACCATCCCAATCGCCGCTCACAATTTGGATTGGGTTGCGAGCCACGGGGTCATCTACTGTTGCCACCGGGATCACCTTGGCTTTCATAGCATCCAACTTCTGCCTGGCAATGAAGTCCTGATGGCGCGCCATAAGATTCTTCTTAATATCATCAATCGTCGCAGGACGATCTTCAGGTTGTTGGGCGATCATAGCTGCCACAAGTCCATCTAGGAATGCATGAGCAGGAGATCGAGAACCAATGACGACGTATCCGGTACCGTGCGGCACTTCTCCAGTGAACATCTCATTCAAGATAAGTCCTGCAGCAAAAATATCTGCCCGATGATCAACAGTTCGCCCTTGGTGGCGCTGTTCAGGAGCAGCATAGACAAAGTTGGCAAGACGTGATCCGAGCTTCGTTTCTACTGTCGTTGCTAACTCATCAGCTGTAAACCGGGCGATTCCAAAGTCAGCGATTAACGGAGTTGAGTTGGCATCAATAAGGATGTTTTCTGGCTTGATGTCTCGATGAACAACTCCCAACAAGTGAGCGGCTTCTAAGCCATCAAGAACTTGACCAAACAGCGGCAGTACCTTTTCATAGGACAATCCAGATTTCATGAGACTACGAAGAGTGCCACCGTATTTCTGCATCACATAGAATTGACACGAAACACCATTCTCGAGCCAAAGGCCATGATCAACTATCGAAACAATATTTTTGTGTTGATTGCGATAACCAAAAAGTATTTCGTTCTTAAAACGGCGCGCCTTTTCCTTTGATGCATATTCAGGGCTGAGCAGTTTGACTGCATATTGTTTTCCGTCGTCGTCAGTGCAGGCGAATACCTTACCTGATCCACCCTGGCCCAGGATTTCCACAGCACTGTAAGTACCGAACGCCGTTGAAAGCTGGGGAAGCTTCTTTTTCATGGTTAATTCGAGTTCCTATAGCGTTACTGTAGAGAGAAAGATACTAATTCGATTGTGACATTGGTGCAAGCAGGTTTCAGTTGATAGGATCAATAGTATTTTGAAGCAAGAGACGAAACGCATGTTGCGAGTAGAGTGGGGTCTGATCTTGTATTGTGCATGCCGAGAACGAGAACTGACGGCTGAAAAAGAAGGGGTTGGGAATCAGTAATGAAAGGCCGATTGCGCATCTATTGAGATGAAGTCGTCATCGCAGCGCCTTTCTATAGTCCAACATCCTGACCGAATACATGATGAGCGCACGTGTTGAGTTCTGTTACTGATCTTCCGCCGCTCCTTGCCACAGCATGTCGTATCCCAGCTCCTTGGTCTCGGAACACATAGTCGCCAGTTTTGCGAACTTCTTCCTGAAGACGTCGCCCATATGGGAACGTTCGTGTGCATCGAACGAGCGCCAATAGGTGACGATCACATAATGGTTGTCCGCGGTTTGAGATGTCGAGAGCGAACCCTCGTTCGAGACGAAGCCAGAGAACTTGAACACTTGTCCGGCGATGAAACCGCCTTTCTCTCCTCCGTAGGTTACTTTGACCACAGCACAGAGCTCTCCAACAGTCATTTCCACCTCCTCAAAGGTGACGCCGGGTTTGATCGCGACGGTGTTGAACAGCATTTTGGCCCCAAATGGAACGGTGATAGGTCCAAACATAGCTACCCTCCTGGGTTTCTCGTCTTGAACAAAAAGTATGACGATAGAAGCAGTCCTGTATGACTCGATGAGTCGTGTAGATGGTCTATCGTTTATGAGATTGCGTCAACAAAAAGCATCTCAAGCAACCGGTTGGATGAGTCGGTTATCGAACACAAGTCTCGTACTCAAGGGTGGGTCTACTGAAATTGATGCACGCGGAAATTGTGGCGTCATTCTTCTCTTTGGTCGAATCGCTCCCTCTCAATGACGATTCAGGAATCATGCATGCATTGGCCCTGTGAAAATGGCGGCTCACGTAAGAACAGTTCATTTGGTGGTACGAGGCTGGAGAGGGATCGGTGAGTGCATGTTCTAGAGTTGGGGTCGTGTCTTGCCATTCAGCATGGGGGGGGTGTGCAGGTGAATCCCTGTGCCAGGCCTGCTTATTCGGCATGTTGTATTGAGATTGTTTGCAGTCGGCCCAGCGGGTAGTCGATGCATGCGCGGGTCCGGCGAGGTGGCTGAGGATGACGGGATTGGCACGGTATTGGGAGGCGGTCGTGACACAGGGTTAGCCGTTGGTGTGGGGCGCCGCCAGCAACGCTTTTAGAATGTCTTTCCAGCTCAGAATGCCTTCGAGTATTCCCGCATTCGTGGTGACGGGGAGGCAAGAGATATTCTTCTCGATCATCAATTGGGCTGCCGCCTCGATCGAGGTATCGGCGTGGGCAGCCACCGGGTTCCGGCTCATGATCTGATGGGCCCGCTTGTGAAGAGTGGCTCGATCACGCTCGGTTTCCGACCAGGTTCCAATGTTGGGGCTGAGGGCTTTCAGCAAGTCACGATCAGAGATGACTCCGACCAGTGTGCGTTGCTCCAAGACCAGGAGGTGGTGAAAGCGGTGATCGTGGAAGAGATCACGAATCGTTCCGAGTGAATCATCCATCGTGACGGTGATGACGCGACGCGACATGATCTTGGCCACTGTCGGAGGACTCGTCGGTGCAACGGAATGGGGGGCGTCCATAGATTGCCTCGTTCGAAAGACTGCTCGATGGCCACCATGGGGATAGATGACCGCGGCCTCCATCTTCTCTATCGGACACAGGTGAGATGCTCTTGAGTGGAATGTATCGGGGGATTGGAGCGTTTTGTAGAGGACTGTTGCGAATCTAGGAAGCTGCGAGGACGCCGGCAATACAGCCGGTCAGCAACGTCGTCAAATAGGCGGCCCACAAGGCACGCAGTCCCAGGAGCGAGATATCTTTTGCTCTATGCGGGACCAATACGGAGATGCCGCCGACAAAGATGCCCATGCTCGCCACATGCACGAATCCGCAGAGGGCATAGGTCATGGTTGTGAGGGATCGTGGAGAGAGCGGCGGCGTAGGCGTGGATTGCACGGCGGCCAACTTGAAATAGGCTGCGACTTCCGTCTCGATAAACCGCGACCCCAGCAAGTCCGCGCCGATCTGCCATTCCTCAGGCCGGAGACCGAGGAGCACGGCGAACGGCCAGGTCAGCCAGGCGAGGATTCGCGTGATGGAGAGCGGCACTCCATCGATGGTAGGAAGCTGTGCTAGCGCCAAATCGACCAACGCTTCCAATCCAAGAAACACGATCAGTAACGCGGCAATGCCGACGGCCATTTTCATCCCCTGTCCTGCACCATCGATCAACGCGACAATCAGGTTGGAGGGCGGTGGAATCGTTTCACCATCGGATACAGTCGAGGAGGTCCCGCTGGTGGGCTCAGAGGGCACCCCGCCCAGCGTCACAGGCTGCCCATCTTCGGGACATGTGAGTTTACTAATGAGCACGGCACAAGGAATCGAAATAATTGATGCGGAAATCAAATGCCCGGCGATCTGAGGCACCGTATGTTGCAGCGCCGACACGTAGATGCTCATGACGGTGCTCGCCACGGTTGCCATCATGCACGTCAGCACCAGGAGCAGTTCAGACTGCGTCATGGCGGCGAGGTAGGGGCGGACAATTAAGCCCGCCTCAATGCCGACGAAGATATTCGCCGCGCCGGAGAGCGACTCGGCTCCCGATAAGCCCATGGTCCGGTAAAAGAGCCTGGCAAACAATCCCACGATCGCTTGCATGGCGCCCAGATAGTAGAGACCCGCCATCAAGGCGGCAAAGAACACGACTGCCGGCAGCGCTTGCGCCGCCAAGATGAACCCGATCGACACTGTCCCATCCGGTAACGTCTGGCCAGGACCAAGTGCGAGGGGCCCAAGAAGAAACAGCGTGCCTTTCTGCGAGGCGGTGAGCACGGCGACCACCAGATCGTTGATTCTGCTCCAGAGCCAGCGGGAGCCCGGAAACCAAAAGGACACGATGCCGAGCCCCCAGGCCAACGTTGCACTGCCCCCAATGGTCCTCCAGTTCAGCCGAGTGCGCGTCCCTGTTACCCAGGCCAGCCATGCGATCGTGACGAAACCGATGCTTGCAATGAGGCGATAGCGCCAGTCCTCCACCGTCAAATTCTCCTTCCGATGAAAGCCCGGCGGGAGGCTACGCCGAGAGCCGATTGCCGTCAAGAACAAATGTGGCGTGCACTCATACCGAGCGACAAGAGGCAGAGGTCGGGGCTAGTAGCGTGGGGTCACCTATGAGTCGACTCATGGGTGACCCTCGATGGAAAGAACGCGAGGGCAGCGGGAGCATATCCCGCTCGCCCTCGTGCGAACGTGTTGTGTGCAACTACTTGGGAGCGATGATTTCGAAAAGTTCGATCTCGAATACTAACGTGGCGCCGGGCTTGATAAGCGGGGGCAAGCCCTTGTCGCGATAACCGAGACTCGAAGGGCAGACCAACTTGCTCTTGCTGCCGACTTTTATTTGCTGGATCCCTTCCACCCAACACTTGCTCATTTCATTTACCCTCAACAGGACCGGCTCGCTCTGGGTGGTGGTACTATCGAACACTGTTCCATCGATCAAGGTTCCTTGATAGTGCACCTTGACCATATCGATTATTTTCGGCGTGGCGCCGGTCCCTTCCTTGATGGTCTTGAGAATCGCGCCGGACTCGGTTTTCTTGGCGCCGGATTCTGCCGCGGCTTTCGCAAGGAACGCGGCTCCCGCTTTCTTTTCCGCTTCTGCAAGAACCGCAGCGCGGGCCTGTTGCAGCTCTGAAATCTTCATGCCAAACGCTTTGAGGTCTACCTTGGGGGGCTGTTTTGAGAACCCATCTGTGAGGCCGGACTTCACGATTTCAAATTCAGCCTCGCTCAAGGTGAAATTGCTGAGCGATTGGTTGATGGCCATTCCTAACGCATAGAGTGTTTTTTGTTCCTCGGTCCTGAGCTCTGGGGCTGCCGCGAATGCCCCAGAGGTTCCAAGGCAGAGTAGGGTTGCCAAACAGGAAACAATAACGCGCATGAGCTGTCCTTTCTTTTGTGTATGACTGCGATGGGCCTGATATCAATCAGGCTTGGACCTTGTGTAGGGTAAGCGATCTTGCGGTAGGGCTCAAGACAATTTATGGGGAAATGGAAGCGGGGTCAGTTTGTGGTGGCCCCATCCTTTCGTTTCCCTTCACACCATTCATCTGACCCAGCAAGAGTCTTCTTCGTGGTACATTCGGCAATCACTTCCCACTGGAGAACAGTGAGTAGGGCAAGTAGGAGTCTCAGCTGGTGGACGACAAGGCCTCAGATCACGCAACGACTGCTACGCCGAACACAGGCCTGATTGCGCGGTGGCAGAGTGTTCCGCTCTATGCGCGTATTGGGATTGCCTTGGTCCTCGGCGTCATGGTGGGGGTCCTGCTGGGAAACGAGGCGGCGGTCCTCGCGGTTCCGGGGAAGCTCGTGTTGCGACTCCTCGGCGCGCTCGCGCCGGCGCTGATCCTCGCGGCGATTGTGCACACGTTCATGACGACGCAGCTCGGTGGGCCACTTGCGGCGCGGCTGCCACGGTTGTTGTTGCTCAACACGTTGGTTGCGATCACGGTTGGTCTGACGGTCGCCAACGTGATCCAGCCAGGGCAAGGCGCGGGCCTCACACCGCCACAACAACACGACGAAACGACGAAGACCGCCAATCCGCTCGCTCTCTTTCTTGAGAATGTGCCCAAGAGTCTGCTGGGGCCACTCGGTGACGATGGAAAGGTGATCGGAGTCATCTTCATCGCCGTGGCGTTTGGGATGGCTCTCCGCAAGGAGCGCGAGCGGCCGCTTGGGACAGTCGGACATCTTGTCGAACTCTTTCTGGAGTCGCTGATCAAGATCCTACATTGGATCATCGTGGTCGTGCCGCTGGCGGTCTTTGGCATTGTCGCGAGTATCGTGGGGACGGAAGGCTTCGCTCCGTTCAAGGCGCTTGGGATGTTTGTGGTGAGCGTGTTGCTCGCACTCGCGATTCAGGCGGGGTATTACCTCCTCCGTATCCGATTCGGTTCGTGGGTGCGCCCGGCGGATCTCATTCGCGGTGGCCGCGATGCACTGGTGATGGCGTTTTCTACTGCCAGCTCGACGGCGACAATGCCGGTGACCTACGCGGCGCTCAAGGAGCGCGTGGGATTGCGCGAGCAGTCCGCCAGCATGGGAGCGCTGGTCGGCGCAAATTTCAACAATGATGGCACCGCACTGTACGAGGCGATGGCGGCGCTCTTCATCGCGCAAATGATCGGGATGAACCTGAGTTTCCAGCAGCAACTGCTGGTCGTGCTGACGAGCATCGTTGCGTCGGTCGGCGCTGCCGGTATTCCGGAAGCTGGTCTGGTGACGATGACCATGGTCTTTACTGCTGTCGGACTGCCCGTGCAATACATCCCGGTCTTATTGACCGTGGATTGGTTTCTCGATCGCTGTCGCACGGCGATCAACGTCATGGGGGATATGAACGTCAGTTGTCTGTTGGATGGGAAGCAGAAGGAGCGAATGTAATGTTGCGTTCAGGTGAGGAAGGTCTCGCCCCCGACGTTCGTCCCGATCCTGCCGCAAGGACGAACGTCATTCTGGGATGCACTATCCGGCTTTGGCTATCTTTTGCTTGTGTTCGTGTGTGAGTGCAGTCCGGAGTTTCTCCTCATGCTCCTTACTGAGAGAGGTCTTGAGAATCGTTCCTTCGTGTTGTGAGATCCTGGCCAGCACCTTGTCTTCGTCAACGCTGCGAATCAACAAGAAGATGGCTGAGGTGCCCCGTTTGATCGTGCTGCCCAATTCCTTGATGAAATTATCCGGAATCCCATAGTCGCTCAATAACCCAAACTCACTGGCTGCGGTGGTCACGGCTCCGGCCCCCGCCCCGCCGGCGAGGCTGCCGATCAGGCCAGCCAGGGGGTTCATAAAGAGCAACCCCATCAGCCCTCCCCACAACACGCCGAGCGACACACCATGTGTGGTCGCGCCGCCGAACACATCGACGCACTGCTTCAGATGGACCTTCCCATCCAAATCGCGGACGACGATGACCGCGTCTTCCAGGTCGAGAACATAGTCAGTTTCCATGGCCCGAAGTTCGTTCAGCACCCGATCGGCCGTGCTCAAGTCCTTAAATGCGATACAGACCAGTTGGCTCATGCTTTAGCGCTCCTTCACGATATAGATGCCATATGGTATTCACTATGGCAGATTCTCAATCTAGCCCTACAGGCACAGGTTAATAGGATGATCGCTCTGAGTGCAAGCAGGGCTTCCTGCCCCTTGTTTTTCCACGCGCTGTTCCCTTACTCTCGATCTTTTCCTGTTGAGTAGCTATTATGTTGCAAGCTGTTGGACTCAGTTGCCGTCGAGGTGAGCGTCGGCTGTTTTCGGATCTCAATGTCAAGGTTGAGCCGGGAACCCTGTTGGCTGTGGTGGGTGAGAACGGCAGCGGAAAAACCAGCCTGCTCCGGATTTTCTCCAGCCTATTGCCCCCGGAGGAAGGTTCGGTTCTCTGGGATGGTCAGGATATTCATCAACTCAAGGAACTCTATGCGGGGCAACTGACGTATCTTGGGCATCTGAACGGGATTAAGGACGATCTGACTCCTCTGGAAAATCTGATGAGTGCCACGTCCCTGGCCGGGGAACCTTGTTCGAACAACGGAGCAAAGGAAGCCTTGGAGGCGATCGGGCTGAAGCGCCCCATTCATCATTTGCCATCCAAGGTACTCTCGCAAGGCCAGAAGCGCCGCGTCACCCTGGCGCGGCTCTGGCTCTCCACGCGCCCCCTATGGCTGTTGGATGAACCGTTCACATCTCTCGACGCGGCTTCTACGAATGTGGTGACGCAGCGACTGCTTGCGCATGTGCAACGTGGAGGACTGGCGGTCTTGGTCACGCACCAAGAAGTCGCGCTTCCCGCAGAGCGGCTGCAACACCTGAGGCTGGCTGGATGAACCGCTCCAGTATGTGGGAGGCCGTCAGTGGCATCGTCAAGCGGGATCTCTTGCTTGCGATGCGGCGTCGTTCAGATGCGGCGATGTCGGTGTTCTTTCTCGTTATCGTGGCCAGCCTCTTTCCCTTGGGCGTCGGTCCGGAGCCGGCGGTGTTGAGAACGATCGGCCCCGGTGTGCTGTGGGTCGCGGCCTTGTTGGCCTGTTTATTGTCGCTTTCACGAGTATTTACAGCGGATTATGTGGACGGGGCCCTCGAACAGATGGTCTTGGTTCCCCAGCCCTTGGCGGTCCTGGTGGCCGGAAAGGTTTTCGCGCATTGGCTGATCTCCGGGTTACCTGTGGTGCTGCTCTCGCCGCTCCTCGGCCTCCAATTCGGCTTGGATGGAGAACCCCTGGGAGTATTGGCGTTGTCGCTCTTGCTTGGGACGCCGACGTTGAGTATGATTGGTGCGATCGGCGCCGCGTTGGTTCTTGGCGTGCGGGGGAGTGGTCTACTGGTTGCCCTCCTGGTGCTTCCACTCTATGTTCCAGTATTGATCTTTGGGGCCGGCGCCGTCACCGGTAGTATGGCTGGAGTCGGCGGCGAAGCAAATCTGTCGCTGCTTGGGGCCAGTTTGGTGCTTTCGCTCTTTCTGGCGCCATGGGCCACGGCAGCGGCGATACGTATTGCGTTGGAATAGAAGGGTCTCATCACCGTGAATTGGTCGAAGTATTCGGCACCACAAGCCTTTTATCCCCTAGCAGGTCGACTGATCCCCTGGTTCTCGGTTATGGCGGTGGCGCTGATGGGGGTCGGGCTCTATATGGGGTTCTTCGTTGCGCCGACCGATTTTCAGCAAGGGGAATCGTACCGGATCATCTTTGTTCACGTTCCCGCAGCCTGGATGTCCATGTTTCTCTATGTGGTCATGGCTATCTGGGCCGGTGTTGGAATGGGACTCAATGCCCGATTGTCTTTTATGATGGCGCAGGCGATTGCGCCTACTGGAGCCATGTTTACGTTCTTGGCGTTGCTGACTGGAGCGATGTGGGGGAAACCGACATGGGGTGCCTGGTGGGTGTGGGATGCCAGACTGACCTCGGAGCTTATCCTCTTATTCCAGTATGCGGGGGTCATGCTATTGCGGACGTCGATCGATGACATGCGTCGCGCCGACCGGTCAAGTGCGGTCTTTTCGTTGGTCGGTGTCGTCAATGTGCCCATTATCTATTATTCGGTACAATGGTGGAACACCTTACATCAAGGCGCCTCAGTCAGCATGTCGACGGGGTCGAAAATGGCGGCGACCATGTTGATGGCGATGCTCATCATGACGGTCGCGTTCTGGCTCTATAGCATTGCTGTCATTCTCGCCCGTGTGCGATGCATCGTGGTCGAGCGGGACTCGCTACTGGTCTGGGATGAGAAACCGGCGGTGAGTCAGGAAGTGGTGGAGGTTCGCTGATGCAGTGGGGGAGCGCGTCTGATTTTTTTGCGATGGGCGGGTACGGGCTGTATGTGTGGACCTCGTTTATCGCCACGGCGCTCTGTATGGGGTGGGAAGTGCTGGCTTTGTGGCGCCGACGGGCTGCGGCGCGCGCCGAGCAGCGCGCCGCGTTGTTAGGAGGCATGGATGAAACCGCGACATAAACGTTTTGCCTTTATTGGTCTGGGGTTGCTTGTCTTGGGTGTGGCGACCGTGCTGATCTTAAACGCCTTCCAGAGCAATCTCGTGTTCTTTTTCACCCCCACGCAAGTCGTCAGCGGAGAAGCCCCGCACGGGCGTAGCTTCCGGATCGGTGGGATGGTTGAAGACGGCAGCCTGGTTCGGGAGAGTGATGGTCTGACCGTCCATTTCATCGTGACTGATACGGCGAAGCGCTTACCAGTGACGTACAAAGGGATTCTCCCCGACCTATTCAAGGAAGGGAAGGGGGCCGTGGCCCAAGGACAGTTGGGCGTCGATGGTACGTTCCTCGCCAGCGAAGTCCTCGCAAAACACGATGAGAATTATATGCCCCCAGAAGTGGCGGACGCGCTGGCGAAGGCCAAGGCCTCCGGTGCCCAGCAAAGCAAATCACTCGTTGTTCCTGATGGTAGAAAAGGGTCGCTATGATTCCAGAAATCGGTCATTTTGCCTTGATTCTCGCGCTCTGCGTCGCGCTGGTGCAGGGCATTCTCCCCATCTACGGTGCCGCCGTCGGGAACTCGGGCCTGATGGCTGTGGCGAAACCGGCGGCGCGCACCCAATTTCTATTGGTCCTCACTGCGTTCGGCTGTCTGGCCTATGCCTTCGCGGACAAGGATTTTTCCGTGTTGTATGTCGCGGCGACTTCCAACTCGCAATTGCCCCTTCACTATCGTCTGGCTGCCATCTGGGGAGCGCATGAAGGGTCCCTGCTTTTGTGGACCTTCATCCTGACCATCTGGATGTTTGCGGTGACTCTCTTTTCTGGCCATCTCCCTGAGGCCACGCGCTCCCGCATTCTTGGCGTGATGGGTCTGGTCAGTGTGGGATTTCTTTTGTTCATGTTGACGGTGTCGAATCCGTTTGAGCGGCTGATTCCGGCTGCGGCTGAGGGACGGGACTTGAACCCGCTCTTGCAGGACCCAGGGATGGTGATCCATCCGCCGATGCTCTATATGGGCTATGTCGGTTTCTCGGTTGCCTTCGCGTTTGCCATCGCGGCGTTGTTGGGAGGGAACCTTGATGCAGCCTGGGCCCGTTGGTCTCGGCCATGGACGACGGTTGCCTGGTGTTTTTTGACGGTCGGTATTGCGATGGGAAGCGGCTGGGCCTACTACGAACTCGGATGGGGTGGGTGGTGGTTCTGGGATCCGGTTGAAAACGCCTCATTCATGCCGTGGTTAGCTGGAACCGCGTTGGTGCATTCATTGGCTGTGACCGATAAACGAGGCGGGTTCAAGGTGTGGACGGTCTTGCTCGCCATCATGGCCTTTTCATTGAGCCTCCTTGGGACGTTTCTCGTCCGTTCGGGTGTGCTGACCTCCGTGCATGCGTTTGCCACCGATCCGAAGCGGGGTCTCTTCATCCTGGTCTTTTTGGCGATCGTCATCGGTGGGTCGTTGGCCTTGTACGCGTGGCGCGCTCCAAAAGTCGGGTTGGGCGGCAGCTTCGCGATGTTGTCGAGAGAAGGCATGCTGTTAGCCAACAATGTGTTATTGGTGGCCGCGATGGGCTCGGTGCTGTTAGGCACACTCTATCCCTTGTTTTTAGACGCTCTGGATCTCGGGAAAATTTCTGTCGGACCTCCATACTTCGATTCCGTCTTCGTGCCATTAATGGTTCCGGCAATATTTTTAATGGGAATCGGCCCGCTGGCCCAATGGAAGAAGGCGAGTGTGCCTGATTTGGCGAAGCGGTTGAAGTGGGCATTTGGGGTCAGTCTTGTATCCGCTCTGACATTACCGTTTGTCCTGGGCAACTGGACACCCCTGCTGAGCCTCGGCCTGCTCCTGGCCATTTGGATTGTGACGACGTCCGCGGTTGGGCTGCGTGAACGGTTGGCTCATGTGAACGGGAATAGTCTCGTCGAACGGTTGGCTTCGGTACCCAGATCATACTGGGGGATGCTTGTGGCGCACTGTGGGATTGCGGTCTTTATCGTCGGGGTAACGATGGTGAAGGGGTTTGAAACTGAAAAAGACGTGCGGATGAATGTGGGCGAGACGGCGACCATCGGCGACTATATGTTCCGATTCGATGGGACTCAGGATGTGGTTGGGCCAAATTATACGGCAGCTCGTGGGACCTTTCATGTGAGTCGGGACGGTCGTGAAACCACGGTCTTGTATCCGGAAAAGCGACGCTATCCCGTTCAGAATCAAATCATGACCGAAGCCGCCATTGATCCAGGATTGTTGCGCGATCTCTATGTGTCATTGGGAGAGCCGATCGACGACGGGGCTTGGAGTGTGAGGCTCTATCATAAGCCGTTCATCGATTGGATCTGGGGTGGGTGTTTTATCATGGCGTTGGGCGGCGCACTGGCCATCAGTGATCGTCGGTATCGACTGGCATGGCGCAAGCAAGAACCGGCTGTGCCTGCACCCACGCGAGCAGCTAGGCGAAAAGTGGCATGAATCGGTTTCTTCTCCCGTTGTCTATTTTTGTCGTGGTCGTCGGTTTTCTGGGCATCGGACTCACGCTCAATCCGCGCGAAATTCCGTCTCCGTTGGTCGGAAAAGCGGCGCCAGAATTCTCTCAGCCTCAACTATACGATCAAGAAAAAATATTCTCGCCGAACGATCTTAAGGGAAAGGTCTGGCTGCTCAACTTCTGGGCCTCCTGGTGTAACGGCTGTAAGACGGAACACCCGGTGTTGATGGACCTGGCTAAGTCAGGACAGGTCCCGATCTATGGGATGGACTACAAGGATCAGCGGGAGGAAGCGCTAACCTGGTTGCAGCGAGGGGGCAACCCGTATTCATTAGTCGGCGTGGATGAGGCGGGACGAGTTGGCATCAATTTTGGAGTCTACGGAGTGCCTGAAACGTACGTCATCGACAAGCAGGGCGTGATCCGTTATAAGCAGATTGGGCCGTTGGATCCTGACACGGTCGCCAAGAAAATTATCCCTCTTGTGAAGCAGCTGGAGTTGCAATGATCTGGGTCGTACTTAGCCTATTGTTTCTCTCAGGGCCGGTCTGGGCTGGTGAAGCGAAGCCCTTAGCCGATGATCCCGTTGCTGAGGCACGACTCAAGCACCTCGCGGTCGAGCTGCGATGTCTGGTCTGTCAAAATCAAACCTTGGCTGATTCCAACGCTCCGCTGGCGGAAGATCTGCGTCGGGAAGTTCGGGACATGATCGCGAAGGATATGAGCGACAAGGAGATTATCGAATTCTTGACGTCACGGTACGGCGATTTCGTGCTGTATCGGCCGCCAGTGAAGGCTACAACTGCTCTACTCTGGGTGGGGCCGTTTGTCTTGTTGGCGATCGGTGCGACGGTGTTGGTCATTACGTTGCGGCGCCGGGCACACAAAGTCGTTGACGTAGTGGTGACGGATGAAGAGCATCGAAAAGTCGAACAACTCTTGGCAGAAGGAGGCAAGCGCTCATGACCGCTATATTTTGGGTGATCGTGTCGGCCATGACTCTGTCTGTTCTTGGTCTTCTGCTGCGACCTCTGTTGAAGCGCCCAGCGCAGCTGACGAATGAGCAGGAAAAAACGCTGCCGGTGTACCGACAGCAATTCTCAGAGCTGGAACAGGATCTCACCAACGGGTTGCTGACGGATGAGCAGTACCAAACAGCGCGACATGAGCTGGAACGCCGTGTGTTGGAGGAGACTGGTTCCATCGAAACATCATCGATGACTTCTGGAGGGCTTGTGAATCTTCGATTTGTCGCACTATCGGTCGCCATGATTATCCCAGCAGCCAGCGGGGTGCTTTACTGGACATTGGGTAATCCAGCCGCGATGACGCACCCGACGGCGTCGTCGATGTCGGCTCAGGGCGGTGCCGACAATGAGCGCCAAATGACCGAGGGGCTCAATGCGATGATCGACAAGCTCAAAAAGAAGCTGGAGCAGAACCCGAATGATGCGACAGGCTGGGCCATGCTGGCGCGCTCCTACATGGCCATGGAACGGTATGCCGATGCCGTCCCAGCTTTCGATAAAGCGTTCAAACTGAATCCTAACGATGCGGACATGCTGGCCGATTATGCCGATGCGCTGGGAATTCACCAGGGACGCAAGCTCGAAGGCAAGCCGGAGACCATGATCGAAAAAGCTCTGAAGGTGGATCCCAATCACGTGAAGGCTCTGATGCTGGCGGGCACCATGGCGTACAATCGTAAGGACTTTGCACTTGCGGTCAAAGATTGGGAACGGGCGCGCACAAACTTGCCTCAGGATTCTGATCCGGAATTTTCGGAGCAAATCACGGCCGCGATCGGCGATGCAAAACAGCGGATGGGTGGCGCGCCGTTGATGGCGGCGACGAATGCTCCTCGCCCGTCATCGGCGATGCCGGCTGATCATCCTCCGGTGAAAAAGGCCGGTGCGTCGCGTGCGATCACGGGAAAAGTGGTATTGGGCCCGAGCATGGCCGGCAAAGGGTCACTCCCTGATACGCTCTTCGTATTTGCGAAGGATGTGGCCGGTCCACCGATGCCGGTGTCGATCGTGCGGGCATCAAAGAACGATTTGCCCTTCACCTTCCGGCTTGATGACTCGACAAGCCCGATGCCGTCTCGAAAACTGTCGGACATCGAGACAGTGGTCATTGTGGCTCGATTGTCGAAATCTGGACAAGCGATGCCTGGAAGCGGCGATCTGGAAGGTATGAGCCAGCCGATTAAGCCAGGGACGGAAAATATTACCGTTGTGATTGACCGGGAGCGACCGTAGAGGTTGTTTTGTTGTTCGCTGTGGCATTTTCATCTGAAAAATCTTGACAAGGTGGTTGACGTTAGCTATAGTCCGGCCTCGTTATTGAAGAAATCGTTATTGAAGAAATCATTATTGAAGAAATCATTATTGAAGAAATCATGAGTAAACTAGCATAATTTTAGAGCTGCATCGGCATTATGATTAGGAATTTTCTGGTAGACAGTTTTTTGACGGACAGGGCAGACTGCCCATCAAACGGAAGGAGTATTACTGTGACAGTAAAGCATATGGCGAGGTATGCCATGGTTGTCTGCGGCTTATTGCTAGCCGCACCGGTGCATGCGCAGTACCCGAGTGTCCCAAAGGAAACCTTCGAGGCGCTGAAGATTGAGCGGTCCGCGAGCCCTAAGGAGTTTCATGAGGCGCTGACCACTCGCTATAAGGATCCAGGTAGAGGAGCGGGGAAGGGGCAGTACGGCCAGTATTGGGAGCCGATTGCCATGACCAAGTACTTCGATCCCGCGACCTTCTACAAGCCCCCGCAATCAGTGAAGGAAGTGGCGACGCGCGAGCAGTGCGTGAAATGTCACACCGATGAGTCGCCAGGGTGGGTGGCCATGTGGAAGAGAAGCACCCACTCCAATCTTGACAAGATTCGCAAGCTGACTCCAAAGGACGATACGTTCTATAAGAAGGCGAAGCTGGAGGAAGTCGAGGCAAACCTGCGCTCGCTGGGTAAGCTCGGTGCAAAAGAGAACTTGAAGGAAGTGGGTTGCATCGATTGCCATGTTGACATCAACACGAAGAAGGCGGCGGATCACCGAGTGGATCTCAAGATGCCCACAGCCGATGTCTGCGGCAACTGCCATCTCATGGAATATGCCGAGCGCGAGTCCGAGCGCGACACAATCCTCTGGCCAAAGAACCAGTGGCCAAGAGGTCGTCCCTCGCACGTGCTGGATTGGAGAGCCAACGTCGAGACCGATATCTGGGCGGGTATGGCGCAGCGCGAGATTGCCGAAGGCTGCTCCATGTGCCATACCAATCAAAATAAGTGCGATAACTGCCATACCAGGCACGAATTCTCAGTAGCCGACTCCCGCAAGCCGGAAGCCTGCGGCACCTGCCATAGCGGCGCCGATCACATCAACTGGGAGGCCTACAACGGGTCGCAACATGGGCTGGGGTACCAGGCCTCGAAGAATCGCTGGAATTGGGATTTACAGCTGAAGGATATGGTGGTGAAGGGCGGGCAGAAGTTCCCGACCTGCCAGAGCTGTCACATGGAATATCAGGGTAAATTCAGCCACAACACGGTGCGGAAGGTTCGCTGGGCGAATTATCCCTTCGTGCCAGGGATTCGCGAGGTCGTATTTGACAAATGGGGTATGGACCGGTACGAGGCGTGGGTCAAGACCTGCACTACGTGCCATTCCGAGACCTTTGCCCGCTCCTACTTGGAATTTATCGACAATGGCACGAGCCACGGCCTGGATAAATACGATGAGGCGCACAACGTCGTGCATAAACAGTTCGAGGCGCGCCTCCTGACCGGGCAGCGGACGAACCGGCCGGCCCCGCCGGCCCCAGCGAAGGCGCTGTTCGACCAGTTCTGGCAGATCTACTGGTCCAAGAACAACAGCCCGACCGCCATCGAGCTGAAACTCTTCGAGATGGCGGAAGACCATCTGGTGCAATTGCACGTGGCTCTGGCGCACCAATATCCGGGGTTCACCTATACGGTCGGATGGGCCGCGATGAACCGGGCCTATGTCGAGATCATGGATGAGGACACCAAACTGAAGGATAGAATGCTCCTCATGGATCGAGTGTCGAAGCTCGAGGAGAAGAGCAAGACGAGTAGCTTGCTGGATTTTGATAGCACCAACGGGAAATTTACGCTCGGCAGCCTTGGCGGCGGAATGCTTCTGACCGGAACTCTGGCACTGGCCGGATGGAGCCGACGTAAGAAGAACCAGAAGTGACAATAGACGCCGCGCAGACGATGGAAGCAACGCTGACGCGGCCAAGTAGTAGAGTCCTCCCGTCACTAGGAATCCTCCTGGTGGCGGGAGGTTTTTTATTGCTCGGTTGGTTTGCATTTTTATGGTTCGATCCAGGTCCAGCCCCGTATCAATATCACTTAGTTGAAGAGGGCGGGGTAGAAAAATTTCCCAAGCTTGAATTCGGTGCTTGGCCTGACCTCAAAATCAGTAAACAAGAGATACACGTAGAGGGCGTGGAGGAATCGATAGCCACTGGGTATATTGCTCGCCGGGAAAATATGAAGCCAGTGATGGTCGGATGGGAAAATCACGTCGGCGAACCAATAATGTTTCTCGATACGAAGCTCTCCGAGCTGTCCATATTGGCACCGGCCATCTCCAAGCACATGCCCAAGGATGCGGCTATTCTGGCCTGGTGGGACACCTCGCGTCAGATCCAGCTTCTCACTGGATTAGCCCCGGTCTTCACCACTCAACTGAATGAACCTCTCATTATGCCGACCGTCTGGAAGCCAAGATTGGAATCTATTGCGAAGTATGAACGAGACTTCTGGGCCGCTCCACCGTCAGAGGAAGAGCAGCGTAAATTCCAACGATTTGCTGACGCATTAGCCTCTGAGCCTAAAGAAGGTGTCGAGATCCTGCGTGAGCTGGTCGGCGGACGCGAAGGGTATGTCGTGGTTCATATTGCCGACATCTATAAGCTTGGGCTGATGCGTCCTGATCGTATCGGTGTTGCCTATAAGGACTTTCCCGTGAAATCGAGCACGGATGTTCATGGGGTCAATATCCAGATAAAGCGTTGGGAAGGGGACAATAAGTATACGGGACACACCACGCATGGCTTTTCAGAAACTATCTTCCGCGTATACTTCCTCACGGATGAAAAAAGCACAAAAACCCTGCTTGCGCAGATGTTGCCCATGACCACCTCGACTATTCTAGAATTTCAACCAGTGCAGATGGTCTATAAAGAGGGTGGCTATCTAGTGTATAAGATTCCCTCGAAAGAGGCCTCGAACAATTGATGCCCTGGGTGTCAAAAATGAAAAAGGCGTTATTGTAAATCTTGCATGGTCACGATAAAATGACGCACAGATGATTTGTCAGCCTGCTAACAAATCGTTTTTCTAGGAGAAAGGAGCAACCGTGAATCATCGTTTGACAATTGCACTCGCCGCTACGGCGTTGTTTGCTGTCTTTGTCGGAACTGCTGCTGCCGAAGGCACATTTGAAGGCAGGAAGAAGTGTTACAACTGCCACAAGGGCGAAGGTGAGTCGTGGGACAAGAGCCTTCATGCCAAGGCGATGGAGTCACTCAAGCCCACCCGAGGCAAGAAAAAAGACGAGGCCATGGTCAAGGCCAAGCTAGATCCGAAGAAGGATTACACCAAAGATAAAGATTGCGTAGGCTGCCATGTCACCGGCTGGGGGAAAGAGGGCGGCTATGTTGTTGAAGAACCGGAGAAGTTTCTGACCGGTGTCGGCTGCGAGTCCTGCCATGGAGCAGGGAGCGATTATCGTAAGATCCACCGAAAAGCCGGTGAAGCGTTTGAAAAGTCTCAAAAGGAAACTCCTCGTGAGTCCCTGGCTGAAGCCGGACAGGACTTTGAATTTGTCGAAAAGTGCAGTGCCTGTCACCTGAACTATGAAGGGTCGCCATGGAAAGGTGCAAAGAAGCCCTACACACCCTTTACCCCAACCGTCGACAAGAAGTATTCATTTGATTTTGATAAGTACGTGAGAGACGACAAGGCGATGCACGCGCATTTCAAGCTGGCCGGGACGTTCACTGGTCCTCCCTCGCCGAAATTCCACGAGGAATTCCAGAAAAATGCCAAGCCACCGGTAAAGTCGGACAAGGCTGAGGAGGAATAATGTCAGGGAAGGCCGGTACGTTCATTGTCGGGGGAGTGGTCGGCATCCTGTTGATCGCCGTGGTCTTTGGGGGTGAAGCAGCTGTCTCAAGAACAGAGTTCTGCATCAGCTGCCATTCTGAAATTTACCCCTACGAGGAGTTGAAGAAGTCCTCTCACTATGGGGCACTTGGCGCGGATCCTGGTTGCAAGGATTGCCATGTGCCACAAGGCTTCTCGAACTTCCACAAAGCCATTTACACGCATGTGGTTGACGGGCTGCCCTTCCTCATTAAGGAGTTCACCACCGACTACTCGACGGTGGAAAAATTCAATGAGCATCGTCCAGAGGCGGCCTATCGGGCCAGGATGAAATTAAAAGAGTGGGACAGTCTTACGTGCAGGGCTTGCCACAAGAATGTGAAGGCGCCAGGCGCGTCAGCCAAGGCCGCACATGCGAAAATGCAGTCGGAAGGCGCCACGTGCATCGATTGTCACCAGAACCTGGTGCACAAGAAAGTTCCCGAGCACGATCTCAATGCCAGCTTGGCGCAAGGCCAGCCAGTATTGAAGGTTGAGAAGAAGAAGAAAGACGATGATGAGGACGACAAGGATTAGCTTCGTCTTCGTGTCATTGTAAAGAACGAACCGCCTTGCATCTGGCCAGCCAGGTGCAAGGCGGTTCTATTTTGAGGCTCTGTTACAGATTCGAGCTGTGCAGCCGTGCAGTGCTATCTCCTACCGTTATTGTTTTAACCAACTTGTGCAATGTTTCTCGCCATCTGGCCGCGAGTTGTTCAGAACCTTGGAGTTTATCAGGCCCTCGGATATCATTTGCCCGGCGATGCATGCTGTCGTTTGCGGAGGCCTCTATCCATGCTGGGAAGGGACGTTCCACAAGCATCAGGCGTGATCCAACCTGAACCATTCCCTCCCTGATGACAAGGAAACACCATCCGGTTCGCCAGCTGCTGTTTTGCACCCTGAGGGCAAGGTCCTTCATGCGCCAACGGCGTGCTATTTCCCAGCATGGCTGTCGTGGTTGTGAGATCTGAACGAGCGCCCATCCTACTTTGAAAATGTCTCCCAGGCAGACCTCAGCCTCAAGCAGCCCTTCTGCCGTGAAATTTTCTCCAAATAATCTGAAAGGGAATTCGGCCGCCACCAGCACCTGTTGCCAATAGGGATAATGTTCTAAGGGAGGGCGTGTAAGATTAACTGTGTAACTGGTTATCATGCTTCTTCTAGAGAGGAGGGAGGGTTTGATGACCAAGCCAGATACCAACACGGCTCCTTCCAGTATGTGCCACACGATTGATGATCCTGGGCGACCATCAGCATACGCCGCGTCCCTCATTCCCTCCATACCCAACAATTAAGCATAACTCGAGATTTGGATGACCCTTGACACTGAGCGTCACGCTAAAGGCTTTTCTCTCTCTCCGGTTGGCTGTTTGACAGGCTTGTGAGGTCTTCTGAAGCCTGCACGAGTGGATATTCAAACGCGCAGTACACCACACTTCATAGGCCATCAGGTCATCGCTGAAGAATCCCGATCTTGTTGTCGAGCCTCTCGACAAGACCTCATTCCACGCCCAACCTGGACGAGGCTCAACCAAATTCCACAACCACAGTGCGGTATCGTGATGTGATCAAGAGTGCTGGCTAAGCACCCAAGGGTGACTTGCTGGGGAAGACCAAGGATTACAGGGTTTCCAGTAGTATCGATGTGCTTGATTCAGGGAGGCGCGCAGGGGGGGGCTTAGGCCCCCCCCAAATTACCCAATGACCAAAAACTCTATTCTGATACGACTATTCTTTATCGTGCACACACCAGACAAAGTTCCTGTTGACCTTAAAATCGTTACCGATGATACCATAGTCGAAGTTTACGTCCCACGCGCTGAACGGATACTCTTCATGCTCCGTCGCCGTCCAATAGCCATGAAGCTCGATGTTGGAAAAGGGATGGCCGCTTATGAGGGCCGGGGGAGGATAGATCGTATGATCCGCCAATGTCTCCAACTCTTTGAGTGTGGGCAAACGCCAGTTACCTTTGCCACCGACGGTCTTTTTTGCACAGATACCGGCGGCATTTTTCCACACCGTCATCACTCGCGCCGGTATCATTTCCCACACCAATCCGGTCTCATTGTCAAGCGCCGCCTCTTTATTAAATGAATCCAAAATGGTAAACCTCTTCGACAACTCCACCGCCTTGCCGCCTTGGAATTCCGCCAAGGGACCGGCTTGGGCGTCGGAAGAGGTGGTTCCTACAGCAAAACCCGCCAGCGCCAGGAAGCCGACAGCCAGCCCCATAGTGCCGATGCCGCCGACCCATTTACTTCTTCTGCTTTTCATGTTGACCCTCCTGTAAGTGATGGTGTTGCACCGCCAGACTGCTGCGTGACCCGTGAGATACAATCACACAGCGAGGGATGCGGTTTAAGTTCGGAGAAATGTTTAATCGCAAGTCAGGAGCCGCTGAGATAGAAATGGCTGTCCCTCTACCTAGTTGCCTACGAATAAAATCCAAGAATCCGCATAGGGTATCTTCTCAGATTCAAAACGAGATAAGCGCATGCTTAATATCAGGAGACCCTTTGCTTTGTCAATACCTTCTGTAAAACCAATCTGTTCTACGAGGGGGACAGGGACCCGTCGCAGTGTAGATGAGCACCTGCCGATGTAGGACAACGTATGCACGAGATGCGATCAGCTCTTTCTCTATCATAAAAAAGGGAGGAAGAGGTTTTGCCTCTCCCTCCCCGTTTTAGGTCACTCTGTATACGTTACCTGATCTCTCCCCTCAAGTGACTACAGACCCTTGAAGAGTTCAGCATTGGTTGGACCATCGATCTTGAGCAGGCCAAGGGCGCCTTTTTCGGTGCGGAAGAGCGAGTGGTCAACCGACACAAACGTGCCGGGCATTTCGCCTTTAAATTCTCCGATGGTCGCTTCACCTGTCCCAACCAGGGTGCTTTGGATAGATTCAAGCGGCGCTTTTGACACGTCTCCTCCGGGCCATACCCGGTCTAGCATCTCACCGATGACGTGCCACGAAGATTCAAAGTTGACTCCGGCATTTCCGTAGAACCAACGAGTGGTCTCTCCCACTTTCGATCGGAGCGGAACTTTGACCAGCGCGGTCATATGGCCGTTATGCACGATATACGACGCATCCGCCGCCTTGACCCTATCGATCGCGAAAGGCAGGGTGTCGTTCTTCTTGCCGTCCTTCAGGTAAAATTCGCTCTGCATGACATAGTATTCTACTTGGACAGGCTTCAGCCCACCGACCGGCTCAACGAGGATCAAGCCGTACATCCCACTCAACAGGTGTTGGATATTGGATGGGGCCGCGGTGGAGGACTGATAGACAAAGAGGCCTTGTTTGGTGGCCTTAAATGTGAGCTTCGCTTCTTTCCCGGGCTCCGCACTGACCAACGCGGCTCCGTCGGTGGCTTTCCCGAAGTCAAGATTGTGACTCTGCTTACTGTCCTTCTTGTTCTTCAAATTGACTTCAACCGTATCGCCCACCATGACGCGGATCATGGGCGCTGGCACCATTCCATTAATGCCCCAGAACTCCATTCTATTATCGTCGCTAATCAACCCTTCCCATTCGGACGCTTCCAGGTTGACCACGACGGTGGCGGGCTGGGTTCGCGTGATGGGAGGGGGGGCCTTGGGTGCCTTTAGCAGTTGGGCCTGGATAGTCTCCGCCGACGCCAGGCCTGCATTGATGGCGAGACACGGAGCCATGACCAATGCGCTGATTACTCCGGCATGACGCATGTTCTGTAAGAAACTCTTAGGCATGACGCCTCCTTTAATTTTTGATGACGCTCGTAGATGGCCTCGTTGGCTGAATCCTTTAATCTACCTTCAGCAGACCGAAGGCGCCGAGGTCCTTTCGCTTGCCCACTGGGTCAACTAAGGTATAGGTGCCGGCCGTCTTGACTTTAAACTCGACCATCACCGCGCCACCAGTAGGAACCTTGGTCACCTTGACATTTTCCGCCGGTTTCGTGGTCAGAGAACCCTCGGTGTACACCCTGTCGAACGGCTGCTCGAGGAGCTGAAAAGAGTCGACAAAGTTGGGTCCTACGTTGGTAAAGAAAATCCGAACGGTTTCTCCGGCCTTGGCTTTGAGGGGATTTTTGACCATCGAAGTCGCATGGCCGTTATAGACCACATGGGAGGGGCGCTCATCTAACCCAGCTTCGTACGAAAATTCCAGCGTCTCGCCCTTCGCAGCACCCTCTTTTGTGTAAAACTCGCTTTGCGTGATCTGATATTCCCTTTCGACAGGCTTCAACCCACCCGCCGGCTCGACGACGATCGTGCCATACATGCCATTCGCGACGTGCTCGGGAATGGACGGCGATGCGGTGGCGCAGTGATACATAAAGATGCCGGGAATGATCATCTTAAACCTTCCACCGCTTTCCTGCCCTGGCTCGCTATTAAGCAGGCTCGCCCCGCCGCCTGGCCCCGTGATCGCATGGAAGTCAATATTGTGAGATTCCTTGCTGTTCTTGTCGTTCTTCATGCGGATTTCAACCGTATCGCCCACCATGACGCGAATCATGGGCCCTGGGGTGTGCTTATTAAAGCCCCAGAACTCATAGTTGTTATCGTCGCTCAGCGGACCGGTCCACTCGTCTGATGTCAGGTTGACGATGACGGTGGCAGGCTCGGTTCGCTTGATGGGAGGGGGAACATTGGGTGCGAATGCCAGTTCGGCTTTGATGGTCGCTGCCGACACCACATCTGCATGGATGCCCAGATATGGGGTCATGATAAATGCGCCGACCAATCCGGCCGTGCGCACACAATGAGAAAAACTAATAGACATGACGCCTCCTTTTATTTTGGACTGCCCTGATCGTGTCTTCTCTCATATCGATGTGGGAAGAACCGAATGGTTTCAGCTCCGGTTCAGGGCATTATCAGCTTATTAAGGTTTGTAACATGAGTGGTCGTGTGGCTTCCCTCCGTTCGAGAACATGTTCTCAAACGCCATCACGTGCCAGATCTGCTCTTCTGTCAGGCTGTTCTTAAAGCCTTTCATTTTTGTCTTCGCGATACCTTCCGATATCCGCCAGAACCAGAACGCGTCAGACCAGCGGCAGATATTTTTAGGATCGCGCATGTCCCGAGCACCCTTCTTGACCGGTGTGCCGTCCTTGCCATGGCAGCTGCCACAGTTGACGTTCGGATTAATGTCGCCCTTGTAAATCTGCTCTCCCTCTTCGATAGCCTTAGGATCTGTCCACCCTCCGGCCGGCATCTTTTTGTCTGCATACTCAGGTGGAACTGGGGGCAAAGGGGGATCTTCATCAGCGAAAGCCATGCCTCCTGATAGAATCAGAGCGCTCCCCATCATCATGATCGCCAAACCGAAATTCCTTCCCGTCATTCCTGCCTCCTTATTTTTCTAAATAGTGAGTGTGGTCTATCGACGAGGTTCTACCTCATGGGGCACATCAGTTGTGTCCCCCCCTTTGGGCCACCGCATCGAAAAGAAGCCAATCCTACCACGCCGATGGCAACAGAAACCATCCAGGCAAAATCACAGGCCGGGAAAGTTGTCTACCGTGCCACCATTCTCTCGGACCACGCAAGGCCATGTAACATAGCAAATTACCTAGTGTCAAGCGGTCGCACTATGCTCTTCTGTGTCAACTCAATTTAGAAATGCCCTTCTGATGCTTCTACGGTTGACTCGGGTTGGTCTTCTCGGGTTGGTCTTATTGAGACGATGCGGCATGGGCCGACCGGAGCATCCGAGGACATGCGGGCGTGCCGCCGACGCGTCTTCACACCGCGGGCCTGCCTCGAATCCATGTCCCAGAGCCGATGGCCTGCTGGTTTCGTCAGTCCGAAGTGTTCAGGGCAGCCCGCAGGGATCAACTCCACACGCTATGTGCTTGACGGAAAAAGTAAGTAACGCGTGCATTGTGTGGCATGGCAGCGGCCTGGCCCGATAGCCCAGTTTGCGCAGCGGATGCATTGACAACCTCGACGACCTCCGTGCAAGATGACGCCCGCGAGAATGTGCCGAATCAGCTGTGCACCACCCTCTGTTATCCGAGGGGGTGGGTTGCCCTGATGAGTTTGTCGGTTTCACACACGGGGGTAGATAGCACGAGGGGTGCATCAGATGGCGAACGGTACACCGATCCTGTTTCGAGTCGGTTGGCTTTCACAGATGGTTGTTGCAGGCGTCCTCTTAGCCAGTTGCGACAGCACGGTGCGGCAAATCGGCAGGTCGACGGAGTCGTTGCCTGTGGTCCAGGCGGAGAGCCGAGAGAAGCATGCTGACCACACCTATGGCTTTACCGTCAAATATTATCCAAAAGAGTATGTGCTTCTCACGGATGACCCCCATCAGGCAACCACGCAGCCGCAGGCGGTCCAGCGCGTGCACTTTCAACGGAAAGACATCGCAACCGGCCAGTTTGTAGACCATGAACCTCCGGGATTGACTATCAGCGTGTTCGAGCGATCGCCGGAACGCTTGCTGTACGAGTGGCTCGACTCATCCGGACTGCTGCCTCCCGGCAGCGAGATTTCTCCGGTTCGACTGACTGGCGTGAAGGAAGGGTTGAGAGTTACCCTCCGACAGCAACCTGCGCCCAATGAGTTTGTCTATTTGGCGAACGACCAGTATGTGTACGGTCTCATACCGTATGGCGCCAAGGGCGGGAAAATGCTGCGGTCATTCCGCCTGCTTCCGGATTCCTCAAGGGCTCATATGCGCCATTGATCTGAGCGTGCAGAGGAAGGTTCCGGAGCACGATCCGAACGCGACCTGAATAGCGGGGCATCGGCCAGCTCTCAGGCCCTATTTCTAGCGCACATTCTATTGAGTATTGGCTAGTTGCCAGGTGAGCGCGAGGACATACCGTGCTATGTTCCGCAAATTTTCCGGATTGATCGTGTCGGCGGTGTCGGTAGGCTGATGCATGTGCGGGTGGGCCCCGCCGCTTGCGATGCTGACGGTTGGAATTCCTGCCTCTTTGAAGGGTTCGTCGTCGCCGCCGGGCAAGAATCCGTAATAGTCAAGTTTGCGTACCAAACCCACTACGTACCCTGCTTCCTTTAACGTGGATTTCTTAAACTCTGCGACACGGAGGATTAACACTCCGTCTCCCGCTCCGACATGGTCGATGTTGATCATGGCTTTCGTTGAGCCGAGGGGGGTGACAGGTTTCGTTGTATAGAGGCGTGATCCGAGCGAATCTCTCTCATGTCCACTGAATGATAGAAAGAGGATTGACTGTTGAGGACGCAGGCCGAGTTTCCCAAGGGCCCGCGCGACCTCCAGAACTATGGCCGTTCCTGATGCATTGTCGTCAGCGCCAGGAAACCAGAGGCCCGCTGGACGTCCGAAATGGTCGCGATGGGCGCCGATGACGATAGTAT
>SWDI01000001.1:836828-842898 GCA_005116955.1 Nitrospira sp.
ACATACGCCAATACAACAAGCAGCCCAAACCCGTGAAGTGGAAGTACTTCGATCCATCGCGACGAATTACTCCCGAATCAATCGTTACAGGCCACTAGAGGGTGGCAACTCAGGTAGGCGTTCAGGATCGTTACATTCAAGATTGCTCAGCCTGCAGTAGAAAATACAGTTGGTATCATACAGGACCCCTATCGAACGGGCAAGTTCCAGGCAAGTGCCCGATGGTCAGGTCATCAGACAAGGAGCTATTCAGAATAGTTCTCGTCGGGAGCCCCACCCAGACTTATGAACAGACACAAGGCTGCGGAGGTAACACACCGATGGGAAAAGAAGTGAAGAGATCACCGAGAAAATAGTGGAGAGAGGAGGAGGCGAATGAATGAGCACGGGGGCAAAGAAAAACGCCGGTTCGTCATTCCATCCTGTGATGGAGACGAACCGGCGTTTCCTTAGACCCAGACTACCTTATGCTCCCATCCGTGTGAAGACTGGGAGTACTGGAGCCCAGACTGGATTGATGAGTCGCTCACCAGAATCGGTCCAGGACAGGAACAATCCTGCAAAGCGCTGATCCGGATCGTGGAGAATGTCCACCAACCGTTGCACTTCCCACAGGACGTCCTTGGACTCGACTTTAATGTCAACTGTTTGGCCAGGCTGGATTGGGGCCTCGTTATCCATCGTCAGACCGGCTGATGCGACCAGCTCGGCTGGATAGTTTGGATCAACCCTAGATGCACCAAACTTGTTGGTGAATCTGATGCCTGCTGTTGTGAACTCACCGATGGTTACCGGCTGTGTGCCGTTATTGGTCGCATGAAGGGTCATGCGCAATGCGCGGCCCGGAACATCGTACTCTGCATGAATAACGTCAACCGTCAGCGGGTTGGGCTTGATCGGCATTGGCTTGATCTTTGCCTCACCAGCCTGGAGAGGGACGCTAATCGGGTGCTTTGCTTCTGCAGCCATGTATCCCACGACCACAACAGTTAATGTGAGGACCAACACCGCAACACCAACTTTTCGGTCAATGGGGTCAAGCAGAATCTCGTCCCCATACGCCGCCAGGACTCGAGCGCGAATCAGGTACATTGGTCTGATCGCAAAGAACCCGACCCAGAAGATACCGAGAGCGATCCACCAGATATGCCACCCAATTCCCGTCATGCTTCCCATCGTCTCCGAGTCGAATGTTTCATTGGTCAGGGTCTTGATCGGATTGGTGAAATCCTCATAACGACCCGTGATGTCCATCCATCCACCTGGTCCCGCGATTGGACCGGCTTCCTTGACGGCAAACATGGGATGGATGTGATGGTGGCCGGGGAGTCTGGCCTTTAATTTGACGATGTACTCATAGTCACGGCCAATTTCCATTGGTCCCGAGACGAACATCGGCGTTCCATTGACCTTCGAGCTCAGACGCACGAAGACGGAGCTGGGGGACCCGACATTGATGAAGGTCCGGGTCGGCTTCACCACCGCACGGGGCCAATCCTCGGATAAGTGGAACTTTCCCTTCAGCTCTGTCACGCCATTTACTGGGGTCGTCTTTCCAACCCATTCAGTGTCGTACCAATTCACAGTGCGCATCCGCAGGAATGGTTCCTGCGATCGCTCCCCGTGAGCGAATGCAGGGGTAATATCGAGAGCCGGCGTGGCTGCCAGCGTCACCACCCCGCAGAGTCTAATCATCCACAGTTTGAAGACGTGTTTGGCAGTCATGCTTTCCCCCCAGAAAGTTTAGCTTTGTCGCCTTGTGGTCCCAAAGTGGCGAATGCAAATACATCGTACACCTTGGTGGTCCGCTGTCTGTCATCGGTGATGTAGAAGTACGAGGTGCAGAAGAACTTCCCAAACTGCCACCACAGGATGTACGTCAACGATGACGCGAATGCGGAGAAGAACGCGGAGATCATGGTGCTGTGACCGCCGAATGTGCGCAGCGATCCAACTTCGATCATCCGAATGTACTCAGGAGTTCCTGTACGAACATACATGAAGCCCATGTAGTCTGCCCATGAGAGCAATGCGCCGTCAACGACAAGTGGCGTATGGCTATAGGCAAATATAGGCCAGTTGCTCGGATAGAACAGTGCTGCGAACATCCATGCTCCGATGACTGCCGTCAATGTCCAGTTCCTGGTCAACAAGAGAGTAATGTCGAGAACCAAGGCACCGGGAATCGCCGTGGCAGGCATGACGAAGTTGGGTGGATAGTTAGACCACCACCACCAAGAAGTGTAGACGGCGATCCACTTTCCAGCGCCCAGCGCCAGAATGCAGAGCGTCGCACCAAATGGCTGTCGGTAGTTCACCCAGTTGTAGTACTGGATGGCGGCGCAGAAGGTGATCAAGGTAACCGGCGTCACGATCGGCCACCATTGACGGTCTTTCCAGTCGAGCCAGAAGTCCCAGTCGCCACAAAGCAGGGCCGTGTGCATATGGAAGGTCCCGACGATGGTGACGAACAAAATTGGAATGAAATAGATGTAATCGATCTTTCTAGACATCGCTACCCCTTCAGGGGGTAACTTCGAAGCCTTGATAATCTCATCGGTTCTAAACATAACTGACATCCTCCGTCATTTCAGTCGGCCGTAGCCAACCAGGCTTTCTGCTCTCTGGATTGCCTGGTTGACTGCCGATACCGACCCATTGGTTCATATAACCCGCATCTGCCCAATTACTTTAGTAACCGGCCTTCGCGTTAGGATTCACCTGGCTGGGGAACGGATCCAGAATGGCCTTAGGTGCGTTGTTCCAGATCACGTCCGCCAGATTCGACATCCGGCTGACGATCTGCGCCGCGACGCCCCCTGCCGCTCCAAACAACCCGCACCAGCCCAACGTCACAAAGCCCCAATGCAACGGCGCCGCAAACAGCTCATCCACAAACCAGAACGCATGGCCCCACTCGTTGAGTCCCACGTTCGGCAGAATGAACATCGGTCCCACCACCGCCGCCACCAACGGGAACGACGTGGCCTGGCTATACAGCGGCAACCGTGTCTGCGCATACAGATAACTCGACACGCCGCACGTGATGTACAACTATGGCCGTTCCTGATGCATTGTCGTCAGCGCCAGGAAACCAGAGGCCCGCTGGACGTCCGAAATGGTCGCGATGGGCGCCGATGACGATAGTATCCGGCCCTGTACCAGGAATTATCCCGACCACGTTCGTCAGCAAGCCGTCCGCTATCGTGGTTTTCCAATGGAGAGATGCATATCGATTGAGGAGGCGCGATCGTGCTGCTGGGGCATTATTGAGTTGTTCCTGGAGGGTGCGAAGGTGGTCCGGACTGGACTCGTCTCCGCTTACGGCGAGGAGCGTCTCCGCCAATTTCGTGCTGATCCACGCGCCAGGGAGGGCTTGGTCAGGGGAGAGCTGCCCATACAATGCGCTGGGTCTTCCCGTGGCGCCGCGGCGAATTTCATATGGGCTGATAATGGGCCCTGTTGCCGTCAGATAGGCTACGGCTCCTCGATCTCGCGCGAAGCGGACTTTGTCGGCGTGGTTGACGGGGCTTGGGTAGTGATCCGGTTTGCCACGCAGGAAGAGCACGATGCGGTTCTTCACATCGACGCCGGCGTAATCGTCAATTCCCTGAGCGGGATCGACCATGCCGTAACCGACGAAGAGGACCTGACCCTGGAGATCGGCAGAGGGGGAGTCAAAGACCGGGAGGTAGTCTTTACCCAACTGCGCTGTGACCAACTGGTCCGCTGCGCCGGTGCGAACCATCGGGTCTGGTTCGATGAGTGGCGTGGAGACCATCGAGGCCATGATGCCAACCGGCTCTTCCTTGCCGGCCCCGGTAGAAGGGAAGGCGATTCCCTTGTTGTCAATGAGCGGTAGTTGTACCCCTGCCGAAGTCAATTCCTGTGCAACCCATTGTGCGGATCGCAGGTCATCGGCCGATCCGGCTTGCCGTCCGTTGAACGCCGGACCGCTTAACGTGCGCACGTCGGCGAGCATCCGTTCGCCCGACAGGCCGGCGAGTGCACCAAACCATGCGCGCTCGTCTTCCTCCGACTGCGCGTAACCTCGGCTCCCCAAGGGAAGCAGAGCGAGGATGATTCCCAGGAGAATGATCACAACAACAACAGAGGGGGAGCAGTTGCGCGTCGAGCCGTTCATGCAGTGAGCCTCTTAAGATGGCACGGAACTATACCATAGAGTGACTTGTTGCAGAGCGGTTGTACTTTGTGCGCGTGTTAGAGGTTGGGTCCATACAGCCTTGCCGTGGTTGACCCAACCGTCTTCGTCTCAACCCGCTTGTTCAGTGTTTCACGCCAGCGGACTGCAAGGGCCGGACACACTGCGAGGCTTTGAGCGGCTTGAATATCATCTGTCCGTCGATGCATCACATCGTTTGCGGAAGCCACTGTCCATTCTGGGCAGGGACGTTCCACAAGTATCAGACGTGACCTAGCCTGAAGGGTTCCCTCTTTGATGACTCGGAAATACCATCCAGTCAGTCCGCTCTCTTGTACAAGGAGGGCCAGGTCCTTTCTGCGCCAGCGCCGTGCTAATTTCCAGCAGGGCTGCCGTGGCTGTGAGACCTGAACGAGCGCCGATCCCACTTCGAATATGTCTCCGAGGCAGACCTCAGTCTCAAGTAGCCCTTCTGTGGTGAAATTTTCCCCAAACGATCCGAAAGGAAATTCGGTCGCTCCCAGCACCTGTTGCCAATGGGGGTAATGTTCGACGGGATAGACGTTCACGGCCTTTTCAGGGCCACCGTGATTCTTGAGATCCGCCTGGCCATCTCCGTTCAGGTTTGTTGTGCCAAGCCAGACCGGGTCGGTGACAGGGAGCTTAAAAAACCCGGTTGTCCAAACATCATCGAAGGGATCGGACGATCCTCTGCCCCCCACGGTCCGTGGTTGCCCAACTTGCAAGGAGATGATTGTTGCAACCGCCGGTTGTTTCACAGAAGGTCCTCTACTCAGCGATCTATGCTGATCATTTGGGTGATCAGCACGAAGCTCGGTGCGCCTGCAATTGTTGAAACAGGTGCTGGTGATTTCCTGCAGATCTGTTGCGATGTGGGCCAAGCAGACGGGTGTCTGTCCCTATAGGAAATGGCGCGTATTGGGGAGCGCATGTGCATCAGTGTTAGGAGAACCCGGTTCGATTCAGGACCCTGCTCAATCTGTACAAGGCACAGAGACGTTTGACTCCACGCAACGTCGGCGCTGCTCCTCCAATGGCGACCGCATCGACTAGGCAATACCATGCGCTGGCGCCACTGGGCGGATTTCCCTGTGGCCATCCCAGGAGTGGGTCTATGGCTGCCCATTGCCACGCGCCGACGGTCGTACCGATCAATTCCAGCCACGTCGTAATGAAAAATGCAGCAAGATAGACTAGCGGTGAACGGCCTGTCACCAGCCAGATTAAGAATATGCAAAACAGCAACGCACCGACCGCATCCCCACGCTCAGCATACCCGGTGACACCCCAGATGGCCCAGGTGCCCCACACGCCTATGACGAACAGCGCAATTTTTCTGGGATGGCGTACAAAGAGGCCGGATCGTGCCAACGCAACGGCGGTCAGGTACACCATGCCGTGGCCAGGTGGGACGTAGGCCGGCACATTCTCGAATCGGTAGGTGTAACCTCCCATATAGATGGAGGCGAAATGCTCTCCGACCGTTGCAAAGATAACTGCAATCAAGACCTGCACCCTTGTTTCTCTATTTTCACCCAGCAATAAGGTCCCGAGAAAAATCCACGCCAAGGCTCCTAATGCCTGTTGTCGCTCGACACTGGCACTGATTTCGAACAAGGAACTCACGGCAACGCTCAGGAATGTAAACGCAGCAATAGCATAATCGCGTAGTCGATGCGTACTGGCTGTATCCGTGTTCGGAAAATGCCTGAGGGCTGTGCGCCTGACTCTATCGAACCAGAGTCCCGGAGAAGAAGTGGGTGAGGAAGCTTCCATATGTCAAATGTGAACTAGTGGACTGTAACACTTAAATAGTTAGTATAATTGCGCCTATGGAGGGCGCGATGAAACTGACTAACCGCGAACGCATGGAACTGCAACGGCAAG
>SWDI01000001.1:842998-879579 GCA_005116955.1 Nitrospira sp.
CGACACGGCAAAGAACACGGCGTTGGCCAGAATGTTAAACCGCCACAGCCCCATCCACACCGAGTCGAACTCCGGCGTCATGGAGTCCAGGCCGTGCGAGTACCCAAACGTCCGCTGGTACAGCACCCAAAACACTCCGATTCCCAGCATCCCCAACCACCCGAGCTTCACCGGCTTCGAATCGTACCACTGCGAGATGTCATATCCTCGCCCTGAACTGTCTGCAGCCATACTCCCTACCTCCTTCTGTTTGGATGAAATAGTGAAACTACGGAGCACCACGTTTCAGTGAAAGATCCTTCTCACAACTACGTCTTATTTGCTCACGTGGAAGGACCGGTTAAAATGTGAGCAAGTATCCGACAAAAATCTGAGATGAGTCAAGGGAAATATTATGGGTTAGGCTCGCAAAACACTCGTATAAAGCCTACATGGCAAGCGTGGTTCGTGCGACCCCACGTATACTCTTGCGGATGGTTGAAGTCAAGCTCAGGAGGGCTGTGCCATGACGTCTGTCTCTCTCGGCGGGCCATGCGATGTGCGTTTTTGTCCGAATGAAACTCTCTCGATCAATTACCGTGGGTTGGGCCTGATTTAGAGCCTGATTCAATGGACGTGATCACCGGGGGGAGGCAAGATCTCTCGCTCCTGATTGAGCTGTGTGATCTGTTGTGTCAAAAGGCTCATGTCTGTCCAGCTTGGTCCATCTCCATGAGGAATCCATCGAGCTCGTAGGTATCCGAATCGATCGAAGAGAAACTCCATGTGACTCTGGCGAGTGCCCTCGCCGAACAAGTCAGGAATCGAGAGTGTTCGGCGGAACAGCGCATAACTGCGGGAGATCTCTCGTCCGCCTTGAGTGATGACAGGGAACGGCATCCCCTGTGCGATTGAGGTCAGCTCATCCGGAGGAAGGTCGGTCATTGGGACTGCCATGATAGCCGTGCCAGTTGTGGTAATCACGGTCGAAGCCGTACGAAGTTGATCAAGCCGAACACGCGACTCCGGCCAGGAGAACAACACGAGCAGTAGGTTTTGTTTTCCGCGGAAGTCTTTCAAGGTGCCGCTTGAACCATCGTGCGCCGTATACGAAAAGTTCGGGGTGGCCATAAACGGCTGCTCAGGCAGAATACGGGGCGTGATGATTCGGGATTGATACCCTCGGGAATTGGCATGGAGAAAGTTAAGGAGATCCCAGCGCTCTTCTTCTGAAAATTTCTCACCGAAGGCCGGCATGACACCGTTGAATCGTCCGTAGGTCAGCCAATGGAAGAAGTCGCCCGCCGTGTGCATGGCGGTATGAGGCTCCGTCAGCAGGTCGACGGGTTGTTTCGGCAGCGTCTTAGCCAATACCCCATTCCCTTTAGCCTGTGGGCCATGGCAGGGAATGCAATTCTCCGTGAATAGCTCGACGCCATTGGCAATCGAGATGGCATCGAACGGAACCGGGGTCTTTCGATACGTCTCCGGGTAGGATTGTATCGCGATGGGATAGAATGTCGCACCAAGTCCGAGGATCCCCAGCAGGGTTGGAACAGCGATGCGCCACGAGGTTGCCCACTGTTTTTTACGGCTGAGTACAATGGTCGTTCCAGCTATGATCAAGAGTACAAGGCCAGTTAGCACAATGGCCCTTACAAGCCAGTCGTCCCATGTTGCGTCGATAGAGAAGCGGAATGGGTAGGGCCAGTTATCGATGACCTCATGTTTAGCCGGGACCGCATTGGCCAGTAAGGTCGCGACGATGACCAGGAGAATGGCGAGGCCAAACTCGACTGTTACCCATGTCCGAAGTTTTTGCCCACTTGCTGCGGCTTGCTCGGAGCGTTGCCGAATCGATGGTATCCAAAGAGACTTTGCTCGTGAGGCGATGGAAAGAATGACGGCAAGTAACGTGAGCTTTGTGATGAGCAGCCAGCCATACGCTGTCGCGACCAGTCCGGCGTAATTGGTCTCAAACATGCGATTGGCCACGACGAGGCCTGATACGACAACAACGATCATTGTGATGAAGGCCAATCTCGAGAAGCGAGCCAGCACGTCACCGATATGGGATCTTTCGTCAGCTGATCCGGTCGCGATGGTGGAGGCAATAAGAATTACGCCCGGGAGACCGCCGAACCAAACGCTAGCTACGATAAGATGTAGGGCATAGATCACGGTGGCCAAGACCGCTTGCTCTTCGGCCGCCGAATGGCTAGCGAGAGAACCGAGGGCCAGGGGCAGCGCCGCCGCTGATGCACCTGTGACGTAGCGCCATTGCGCAGCAGGAGCAACCTGTATGTACAGAACGATCACAAGGACAGCAAGGGCACTCGCAGCGCGTAGGGTCCAGATAAACCCGATACGAGTCTTCTGGATAAAGTCCACCCAGGCTTGCGGGTTCCAGGCATTCTCAGAGGATCCGGTAGCCTGCGCGGTCGTCGTAGCTAAGAGACCGACTAGGCCGATCAGTAGGAGGGTGGCCAACCAAGGAAAAGTCTTTTTCAGACGAGCCAGCCACGAATGCCCTGATTCGAGGCTCTTCGGCTCGGCGATTGCTAAAAAAACGCAACCCCCGATCAGCATCATGTTGGACGCGAGTTGCAGACAGCGAAGCAGCGTACCGACGGCCTCGATCATTTCCTTTGAGTGTCGCCCTTTACGGTGAAGTCGAAGGTAGACTCAACCACATGGCCGTCGACCGAGAGGACACGGAACTTGACGGAGTACTTACCGGGAACCAGCTCGGGAAGGGGCAGCACGATCGATTTCTGGTCATCCGGTGCAAGCGTGGGCTTGGCATCAGTGATTGGCTGTTTTTGGGCATCGAGGACCACGAGCGAGGCGTAGTCTCCTTCAATTTTCTCGTTGAACCACAGTCGCACTTGTGTTGGTGACTTGGTAAGCACGGATCGGCGTGGAGGCTCGGCCTTGACTAACATGGAATGCGCCAAAACCGAGGTTACGGGTGCTGCCAAGATGAGCATGATAACCAAGATGAAGCGCTTGAACATATTCATGCCTGCTGGGCCGACCATAAGTTCTCCTTACGCCCGATTGCTACACCTACGGTGATGCATCGGGCGGTCTAGTCTGGCGTTCCCTTGAGAAGTCGCTTCCTACGATACCCGGACCCGTGATGGTTTGCGAGGATCTCGGAAGGCGAAGAACACGGCAACGACAATGCCTACGAAGACCGGCACAATAACCATCATGTAGTGCGAGAGATGAGAGATGATGCCTTGTTCACCGACCGAAAAAGAAAATCGTGCGACATGTTCGCGACTTTGACCTATTGAAACCAACCCGACGAACTTTCCAGGTGTATCGAAGTTGTATTTCACGTCGATTGATCCAGTGGAGTAGACCTTGGAGGGGAGGTGTGCGATTGTTACTGCTTCGAGATTATCCTCCGAGCCGGTGTCTTTTATAATCCTCACTTCTACCGGGATAGAGCGGAGCTCCTGTTCGACATAATCGAGCACTAAAACGGTGTTCCCCACCGCCGGAAGCTCCTGGCAGAATTTCCGATCGTAGTACATGTCAGGCAGGTAGCTTGCAAAAAGCATCTTATAGGGTCCAGCGTGGAGGACGCATGTATCTGCTGCCAATTCATGCCCATGTTGGGCCATCGCCGAATAAGGCGCGACGACCAAAAGGAACACACAACACACCCAAGCACGGATGAGAAGATGACCGAACATGTTCAACCCTCGTTTCTCTCTAATTCTCAGCATTCAAAACAGTTTCGCTATGGTCTAAATCATTAGGACGCTACGGGTTGCGACGGCTTGCGGTCTCTCATGAAAAACACAATTCCTAGGACAATGAGAAGCGCAGCCACAGGAAACATATAGATATTTAAGAATTTGGTATAGAACTTCGGCTCTCCCACTGAAAATGGAAACTTGGAGACATGCTCTTTCTTGTCGCCCACGGTGACGATGCCGACAAATTTCCCGGGCTTGTCAAAGGTATAGGCAAAGTCGATAGAACCATTGGGATACACTTTGGCCGGAAGGTTAAACACGGTGTTGGCCTCAAGATTCTCTTCTGTGCCGGTGTCTTTGATGATCCGAACTTCGGCAGGGAGGGTGCGAAGCTCTTGCTCGATGTAATCCAGCACGACAATTGTTTGGCCGACCGCTGGGATATCCTCACAGAATTGTTTTTGTTGAGTGTTTTCAGGCTGATATCCACTGAAGTGCATCGTGTAGGGGCCGATTGTGAGCTTGCACATGTCCTCGGCCATAGAGAGCCCACCGTGAGCATGGACCTGCGAGGCTAAGAGAGCGCTCAGAATAACTACCGCACATCCAACTGTCAGTTTCAACAATACGAAAGACTTCATGAACGTGTCCTCTTTTTTGCAATGGTGAAGAGAATGCTCAGATACTGACATGCGTCGTCCGGTTGCTCATGAGCGACGGCGTGATGCAAACCATCCCCGCACTCGACCCGATTTCGAGAGCTCATATCCGACAACCCCGAGTACCAGCAGCAATGCCAATGGTCCAAGAGCTGCGCGTCCAAGCTTTGAATAGTCCGCCTGCTGCACTCGCAGCAGGTAGGTGGAAGGGCTGAGCCCTTCCGCTGTGATGATCAATTTGTAGAGCCCCTTTTCCAGCGTGGCTTCACCTCTCACGATCCCGTCAGGGTGAGAAGCCGGCTTCCAATAAGCCACCGTCTTGGCCTCGTCCTGCTCGTTTTCATTGACTCCTTGAATGATCTTGACCCCTACCGGCATATTGCGCAGGCTCGGGTCGACAAGGTCCAGGACAAGGAATGTATCCCCCACATCTGGGATCTCTGTGCAGTACTGAGCCTTCGGCTCAATTTGGGGCTGGTAGGCACTGAAATGCACCATATTCCCACCGATTGTGCGCACACAAATGTCCTCTTCCATCGACACATTCCCATGTGCTACGGCGGCAGTAGGGCCGATTACGGTTACGAGGACCAAGGTCAGGAGGGGAAGGCTTATTCGAATCGCACACTTAATCATGACGTCATCCGCTGAATGAATTGTCTAGGCAGCCTAGATTCCGAGGAATTTACCATCCCGCAGACTGTTGTTTCAAGTGCTCGAACCATGCGCCTTGATCGGTCTCGATGATCTATCACCTCGTGCATGGATGTGGTTCGAGCAATATTGAGAATTCATTTCACCGAATTTGAGAGACGAATTCAGAATGCATCTATTTTCCGAGTTGACGACGAGTGCGATACGTGATGATAATGAGATAGACGGCGATGACGTATGATGACTTACTCGGAAGGAGGCCAGAGATGAAAGCGAAAGAAGGGGTAATCAACATTCTTAACAAGATCCTGACGGCTGATTTGACTGCCATCAATCAGTATTTTGTCCATGCCAAGATGTGTGAGAACTGGGGATATGACCGGCTCTATCATAAGGTGCGGGAGCGGAGCATCGATGAGATGAAGGATGCCGACGAACTGATCGGCCATATTCTCTATTTGGAAGGTGTGCCCAATGTGCAGCGAATGAACGCCGTTCAGGTAGGGGAGACCGTACCTGAACAGTTCACATTGGATCTGAAAGCGGAGCACGAGATGCTGACCTTGCTGAATGAGGGCATTGTCCATTGCACGAAGGTCACGGATTTTACGACTCGGCATATGCTGGAAGATATGGCGAAGGATGTCGACGAGCATATTGATTGGATCGAAACTCAATTGGAAACCATCAAGCAAGTTGGCCTGGAGAATTACCTGGCCGAACAGATCAAAAAAGAATCCTGAGGGACATTGTGAAACCCAAAGGAACATCCTGTACGAAAACTTCGTGAAAAGGGCACGATGTGTGACGGGTTGCAGCGGGTCACACGGCTTTTATGGGCTACTGCGCTTTGTGCCTTGCTCCACGGCGCCGCTGTCGTTCCTGGGCAAGCTGAGGGGGCTTCGGCTATGGGCACAACACTCTGCCATATTCTGAAGACGTTAGAGTCGACCGTGCGCCCTGGCAACCCACTTGATGCGCAAACCAAATGGCAGGAGGCCTTGGTGAATGCGTTTACTGACAATGAATTTAATCGTAAGAAAATGGCTCAGGTGAAAGCGGAGGTCGACAAGCTGACCAGCGCCAGCTGCCCCAAGGAACGGAAGGCTATGCTCAAACACTTAGACGCTGACACACTCGGGGAAACCGTGTTTTAGATGTTGTGCTCTCGAGAGAGCCAGATGATAGATGGTGATAGAGGGCCTGATTCCAGGCAGCAAGCGCTGGTGTATTGGCAAAGGAGTAAGTCCTGACAACACGCGATGACCGAAAGAGGTCTTGGGCTTCTCCCTCAGGGTACTTTCTGTGGCAGGGACACCGTTCCATCCTACCCCCACTGCTTTTGTCAGGTCTGGACTCAGGGCGAGTCCGAAGAGCCCATCAGTTGCCCATCCGAAATCAAGAAGGGCCACACCGTTAAAGAAAGGGCCCATGGTTGGTGAACAACCATGGGCTCTGGACTTCAAGCCCTTTGGCCGAATCTATGCGGTGTGGGCTCGACCGATTACCCTGACTTATATTAGCAAGCGAGGTCCTCCCGAGGTTGCGATTGCTCGGCTCGTCATGCGGGAGTCTGCAGGTTCTCTTCGTGAAACCTGACCATGAGTTCCATGCGTTTGATGGAAGATTTCTGACATCGCGTCCGTCGTATCGGTTTCCATTCCGTTTGACACGGCCGGAATCTCCCATTTCCAATCATGAACAGCTGGGTTGAGTCATCACATTCTTTCCCTGCACGGTGCACACTATGAAGCACGACTTACTCACGAGCAGGAAAATGTCTTGAGCCATGCTTGCAGCCGTCGCGTCTTGAGCGATCGTGCTAGCCCTCTGGCCTGTCCCTGTTGACGTTGGGAACATCGGCACTTGATGCACCATAGCTGCGGATTGCGATGGCAGATCGGTTTATGACAGCGCAGGCAGGTCGTGATGAGTGCACATGTATGTGGGGCTGATCGCATGGGTTCTACCTCTTTTTTCAAGTGATGGTATCTGGGCCGTGGCCGGTAGCCAAGGCTGTTTAGTGATAGTCCTCGTTCAGTGCCTTCAAGAAAGCCGTGAGTGGAACGATGTCTTGGACTGTGAGGGCAATCCCTCCCAGCTCACGATCGCCGTTCCGCAAACCACCTGTACGTTGGAGATCCGATACCTCACGGTAGAAATCCACAATCTGGTCAAGTGTGTCGAATTGACCGTTGTGCATGAAGGGCTCGGAATGTCCAAGGTCTCGAAGGCCGGGTGTCTTGAATCGCGCAATGGCACGATCGAGCAGAGTTGCATCCGGTAGTGGACAGGGCTGTTGATCGTCGCAGAGAATCGCACGGATCTTTGGCTGAGGTGCCGGCATGTCCGGATTGGCGAAGACGTTCCACAGGCCCAGGTCGGTCAATGTTGTGCCGGCAGCCGGAACGGCTCGGAATCGCTCGCTGGCCTGCGGGTGTTGTTCAGTAGCCGGCAGATCAGCGGCAGCTCGTGCCGTGAGTGTGGGAATAGTCAAATTCCTGAAGGCCCCATCACCATGACCAGGAATCTCATCATATTCCTTCTGTGTCGTCCCCGTATTGTGGGCCTTGAAATCGGTGAAGCTCGGCGCGGCATGACAGGCGATACAGTTCCCGATTTTCCCGATCGTCAGTTCAGTCTGTGCAGCAGGCCGCGCCGCCGGTTCCGTCAAGAACATCTTCAATCCAGCTAATTCTTGCGCCCCAAACAAGAATGGCTGGGTATGAAATTGGAACTGACCGTCTGTTCTGTTGGGGTTCGAGGTGACAAACTGAAGTGTCTCGGCCGACTCATGTGACTTTACGAGTTGCAGAAGACGTCTACTGTAATCGATCGGAGATTCGTTGGCATTGGGCGATTGCGGGAGTCCGTTGATCTCCAGAAAGACATTGAAGGGAGAGCGGATCGGTGCGCCGCTGTCTTCGGTCTGTGAAAATAGGAGGCCGTTGACGTAGGCGGTAACGACTTTGACGACGGCATCGAACACCTCTTGGTCGGTCGCGGAGCCGATCGTCTTGCGGAATTCCGAGGTAAGCTGGAATTCCTCTGCTATGGACGCATCAGTTCCCCCGAAAAGCACTCGGAATGGGGTTCCGTCGAACTCCTTCGCCAGATCTCCGGTGCCGTTGTCGGATCGGACCACGCGAGCGATATGAGCGATGGCCTGGGCGCGTTCTCCTGGCAGCCAGCCGAAGTTTCTGCCTGTGAAGGTGGCCGCGATCAGTTCTTCCATGGAATTAAATTCGGCATCAAAATGGAACAAGACGCCGCCTGGTCGATCGAGCGCAGCATTGACGAGAGGGGGTGAATTGCGGACGGCAACAGTTTTGCCGTCCGCTCGGGCCGGGAGGGGACTACGGCGCGCAAAATCAGCATAGGTCCGCATGCCGCCTCTCGGCGCATCCAGAACATCGTCAACCAAATGACAAGCCCGGCAATTCATGGCGAGCCCCTTGAATGGTCCCGGGGTGATCAGCGCACCCAAGGTTTCGACCGTATCGACGACGTTGTCATCGATCTTTGGATCATTCACGTCACCGCCGGTATCCAGGAACACCTTGAAGGCCTGGGCAAATCGCGTTTCCAGAAACAGCCGTTCGCCGACGGCTTCTTCAGCCCCTGGCGTACCGGTGGCGGTGAGAGGCGGTGGAGTACTCTCACTTCCTGAACAGGCGACGAGTCCAGTGAGAAATAGAAGCACAGAAGCGAAGATACGAGCGATTTTCGAATGATGTGGAATCAGGGTCAGATTCATGACGTCGTGGTTCCTTTCAATGCAATCAGTTTGACCTGTCTCAGCAGTACTTCCTCATCAAAGATCAACGGTTGTCCCTCGTTCCGTAGGGGCGGCACGGGCTCTCGGGAGGCGAAAGCCCGTGCCTGCCAAGTGGGAGAGGTGGGGCTCCCACTTCGATGCCGGCGTAGGTCGTACGCCGACTACGCTACCGGTGAGGTCTGTCCCTTACAGCAATGGTTTCCGGCTCGCTCATGATTTCGGCCAGGAGACCAACGACAGAGGGGTCAAATTGAGTTCCTGACGCCACCTGGATAATTCGAAGCGCAATGCGATCTCGAACGGGTCGATCATAAACTGCGGGGACCTGAATGGCCTCGAATGCGTCGGCGACTGCAAGAATTCTTGCTCCCAACGGGATGGACGTTCCCCTGAGTCCATAGGGATATCCCGATCCGTCCCATCGCTCGTGGTGATGGGCGATCATGACTGTGGCCTCACGAAGGAATGAAAAAGGTTCTAGTAACGTGGCTCCCAGCCGGGGGTGGTTTTGAATCGCCACATAGGAGTCTGGCTCAACCCATTCTCGTTTGGTTTGCAAACAGGGTGGAAGCATGAGAACGCCGATATCGTGAAGCAGAGAGGCCAGCTTGAGCTGATGCAACTCCTCGTCCGTGAGAGATGCAGCCCGTCCGATCTGGAGTGCAATCGCCGCTGTTCCCTGTCCATGACCGGCTTGCCACGGTAGAAGCCGGTCCAGTTCTTTCGCCACTTGCCGAACGAGAATACTCTCCAGATCACGCCGCGAGGCGGATGGCAGATGGAGACGATCGATCTTTGTGAGCAGGCCCTGAATGGTCAAGACGGCCGGCTCGATCCGATCTGTACTGTCGACATGCATGAGGCTGCCTCCTTAAAAACGAAGAGCCCAGAATCACTCGCGTGATCCTGGGCTCTGGGCGAATAGCCGCTGGCCTCTAGATGGTATACCGCCAACTGAGATGGTTAGGACCCTGGTGGGTGCTTCCCTCCCATTAAAGGCTGTCCCAGTATCCACATTTCATACAGTGGGACCACCATCATGACTAAGAAACTGATCGTCATAAGGGTATCACCGGTCAACATTGAGATCACAAACATAGGAGACACGTAGCTAATCAGCCAGGGCGATACCAGATCGAGCATCACGCCCCCGAAGCCAGCCCATGTAGTGACGGCCTTGAGGGTATGGCTTGCGCTGGTCAAATACATCACGTGGATCAAAATCATGAACACGACCGGCATCGTGAAGAGATGAAAATGAGTAATTTCCGCCAGCTCACGAAACGACATCGGTTCCCCGAACGTCGCATCCGATCCTCGATAGTGCTCAGCGATGCCTTGCGGTGACAATCCCGTCATGCTATGTGCCCAAAAAAACGAAAATGTAAATCCAGCCAGCATCAAGAGTAAAAATAGTGTGTAGAGCAACCGAATATGGCGATCTGAATCACGGAGCCTGAATTTTTGATTAAAGTTTCGCATGCTTGGGACGTGGGGTCCGCTGTGACTAATTGCCGAATATCGACGGAAGAAACCCTTTGTCTTTCTTGGCGGCTAGCGTGTCGCTCCCGATCCCCGCAGGTTTCAAATAGAACTCATCAACCAAGACGAGCACTCGCTTCACGCCGGCGCTGATGGAACGGACGGACATCGTGGCGCCGGTGATGTTGATAATATCCTTATTGATACGGATTGGATCCAGGACCGACTTGCCTTCATATTGCACATTGAATCGCTTCCGTCCTACTTCGCTTCCTCTGGCTTCGCGAAACACCAACAGTTCGACATCGGAGCAGACCCCTTTTGCATCGACACCGACCATGTAGGTCATATGCTTATGCTTGCCGATGGTATTGTGGACCATGGCGTAGCCGTCGATCGTATCACCCGTTTCACCGATGTAGACTTCGAAAGCGTGTTCCGGGAATTTCCATCCGATGCGTTGTTCGATCAGATCTTTCTTATCTTGGGTGAGCTGGATCACTTCCTTACGAACGCGTTGCGATTTCGGGAGGACGATCTTCACGGCCTCATCTTCTGACATGAAGACTTCAGCGTGATTCAACTCAGCCTCGGTGAGATAGCGCTTCAGATCGTTATCCCACACCTTTTCGGCACGAGCCGACAGGGGAATGGTGAGACAGAGCGCCGTCCCAATCGCGAAGCATGTGAAAATTGCTCTTAGGTGGCTGAACATCCGTGTTCCTGCAACTTGGCATCGAGACGATCTTGTATGTCTCGCATGACTTCTACGGATGGATCAGTCGGAGCCCAGCCAAAGAGACGTGAGCCTCCTCGAAAGACCCAGCTGTGTCGTTCTTCGATGAAAAAGACTTTTGTCCTGTCGTCCGTCTTCTTCACTCGGAGCGTGAGGCGAGATCGGTCTTTGCTGTCTGGGATTTCCCGTCGAAACGCACCATACTTTCGGCCTGGCATCGGAATTTCGAGCCAGTGCGTAACGATCAATCCAGCCTCTTTATCGTTCGTATCGGCCGGCCGATCCTTTACGGCATCGATGGCCGCATCCCAGGCTTGGTCATAGTTACAGGTGGTAGTCCGTTGGTGCATACCGCTGGTCATCAAGGCGCAACCTCCCACACTTCCAATCAGAAGGAGCGGGAGGATGTGCAAGTTCATTCGCTGCAGAAACTTTGTCATGTCATGAGCTCCCCGCCGATCCGGCGGGGAGCCTCCCTAGCTGTACAGTTAAAAGTAGGTCGCTGCCTGGAACAGAAATCCGTCCCCGTCCATTGGACTACTGGCGGTTCCCAAATCTCCTGCAGGGGTTAATCCCACTGCACCGTTCTGCGCGTTATGCTGCCAGTTGATTTTAAAAACCATGTCTTCGACGGGTCTGAAATTCAGACCGACTGTCAACCGGTCGAGTTCTCGCCGATTGCCAAGGGTATTGGCCCCACCCACGGTGCGATTGTCTGTGTCGGTATCGATTTGCTCCCAGCGCACCGTTGCCGTGAAGGTGGATGCATCAGAGAAGTGGCTGGGTGCCAGTCTCTTCAGGATTTCCGGCATGAAGTGATAGTTCCCTTGAACATAGTAGCCGAACATGCCTGCAGGGCCTATTGCGTTGCCGGCCACGCCGGTGGCGTTGTTGTTGCTGATTCTGGTCCAGGCCGCTTCGCCGATCAACTCGAATGGACCTCGTTGCAAGGTCCAATCCACCGCGAAGATGTCGATATTTCCTGAACCAACTGTAGCAGCTGAGGGCTTATATTGCCCATGGTATCCAGAGCCGGCGATCTCAATACCCAACATAGGACTAAAGGCCAGGCGACCAACGATGGCTTTACTGTCATCGCGATCTCGGGACACGCTGCCACGTGCACTGCGGATGCCCAAATCCGTGATTGCACCAGCGGTTTGAGTCATGCCGTTGACCGCATAGAGTTCATAGTCGATTTTGGAGAGAGCCGATGGATAGAACGTGCCATAGATACCAGCGCCGGCTTCGAACCAGGTGCTCGGAACGATGAGTCTGGATACCATCGGCCGATCGACAAGGTCGTTCAAGGGTGAGTCGTGAAGCAAGTTAAATTTGCCGACCGGCATCAGGAGAATGCCGCCTCGGAGGTTGATTCTCTCATCGATCAGATAGTCTAGTTGAGCGAATTCGACCTGTATCGAACCATCCCCCTGTGGTGAGTTAGTCCCCCCACGTTCGATTTCAATTTCCGTCGCGAATTTTACGCGATCGGTGATATCGGCAAAAATGAAGGGCACCAATCGCTGCTGACCAAAACTATTGCGGCTGGGATTGTCCAAATTTTGGCGAGAGAGGATGTTGTACATCACGTCTGCATAACCGCCGAGCGTGGCTTTGGGCATGCTTAAAAACGGTTTCGCGTAGATCAGCTTCCCCGATCCTGTAGATCCGAAACCGAGAGAGGTTTTTTCCTCGCCAGGGCGTCCCACCCGAATATCGGTCATAGGCCCGGTCGGCACTGGGTATTGCTTAGGCTGCGAACTTTCCCCAGGAATCCCTCGAGATTCACGTTCCTGTGCTTTTTGTAACGCTTCTTCGAGTCTTTTCACTCGTTCCTCAAGGCTCTCTTCTGCGAAGACCGGAGTGACCGACAGCGCAAGAATTGAAAGAGCCCCGAGGAGTAACCGCATCTTCATCGGTATCCTCCCTGATTAAGTAATGGTTGTGGACTGACTCGGGACTCAATGGTCTCTGGCCTTCGGGTACATGGGAAACAGGACGACTGCATGACGGTCGTTTCTCCTCTTGGAACCGGATTATCAGATTGCCGTTCCCCAGCCTTCGATTGAAGAAAAGGGGATCACGACCATACGTTTGCACCGCTTGCACTTCAGTTCCAAGCCTTTCCCGCACACCTTGGCGATCAGCTGGCCGCACTCACAGCGGGTCTCATGAGTCTGGTCACGTTCCAATAAAGGAGCTTTCTCGATAGCCATGATGCCAGATATCCCGCGTAATGAAATTGAGAACGATTATTAATATCCTGATCAGTGTCCCACTGTCAAGTGGGAAGTTATCACTGGCAAGGTGGATGTCGTGTGCGTTTCCGGGGGCGCTTGTCTTATAATTTCCACATGAGAATATGCTCTGTTGCCAAGAGCTTTTGTTAGTAAACATCCGACCCTTGGTGGGTGCTCTTTGGTGGGTGCTCTATGGTTGAGATCCTTCCTTATCCGGTGCAGAGCGGAGAATGGTTTACGAAGTGATGCGTATTCTGCGATGTCCCGGAATAGTTCATCGGCATTGGGGAGGAGAATAATCTAGCGATGAAGTCTCTCCTTCTAAACGCTAGGTCCATAGCGATAGCCGGTCTTGCGCTGGCATCTTTCGCGAGTTGCGCCGAGGTGTCACCCTCCCCCCTGCCCATCGTCGTAAAGCGTACGCAAATGCATATGGGGACCCTGGTGACGATCACGGCCGTGTCACCCGACCAAGATGTGGGCAAACGGGCGATGCAGGTCGCATTCGATGAGATTAAGCGACTCGAACAGTTACTGAGTACCTGGCGTTCTGACAGCGAACTGTCACGGGTGAATCAAGAGGCCGGCCGTCGGCCTGTCCAGGTGAGTTCTGAGACGCTTGAGCTGGTCACTCGATCTCTGGAGCTAGGGCGTCTGACTATGGGTGGGTTCAATATTACAATCGGTCCTGCCATCGATGCATGGAGCGTGACCGACCGACAGCGCATTCCGGATGACAAGGAGCTGCAGCGGCTAAAGCCGCTCGTCGATTGGACACGCATTCAAGTCAATCAAGAAGCGCGGACTATTTATCTGCCTCATACGGGAATGCGTATTGATGTTGGTGGGATTGGGAAGGGATACGCAGCCGATCGGGCGGTGGAGGAGATGAAGCGGGCGGGAGCGAGAGGGGGCGTCGTCGCCTTATCGGGAGATATCAAAACATTCGGCGTCCTTCCAGATCGAAACAGGTTTCCCGTCGGTATCAGGCACCCACGTGAGGAAGGGGCATTGATTGCCATGATCGACCTGAACGATGAAGCCGTTTCGACCGCGGGTGATTACGAACGGTTTTTCGAACGAGATGGCGTCCGGTATCATCACATCTTGGATCCCCAAACATTGCAGCCGGCACGAGCTTGTCAGAGTGTCACGGTGATTGCCAAAGAAGGCATGATGGCTGACGGATTGGATACTGGGATTTTCGTGTTAGGACCAGAACAGGGGATGGCGTTGGTCGAGCGCTTGCCGGGGGTTGAAGCGATCATCATCGACCAGGAGGGCAAGATCACTGTCTCGTCCGGACTCCGTGGTCGGCTGCACGCGCCATGAGGTGCCGAGGAGGACTACCGGGCCATCTTGAGATCGTAACTAATCGAAAACTTTACTGGCATTTGCTGCCGTTCCAGTGGGCGAGAGAGCGTGATCGGAGGGCCGCTTCTCACATCCTCCAAGGCGACTTGATCAAGCGCAGGATTGCCTGAGCTCTTCGCGATACGCACATCGCTCAAGAGTCCGTCTTCATGCAGCATCGCAGTCAGCGTCACTTTCCCCTGAATACCCTCCGTTCGTAGCGTTGCCGGGTATCGTTTGTTGAGATCTTCGATCCACCGTGCCATGAGCTCCGCCAGCCATCCGTAGTCGGCTTTGGTGGGCGTGAGTTGGTTGGGAGGTGCCGAAGACACAATCATCGTAGACGAAGAGTCGACAGGAGAATCCTCGGCCACCCGGGATTCAGGTAGAACGGTCGAACGCTCCTGTGCAGACATGACGAGGTCAGCGGATGGACCCGCTAGGTCCTGCCGAGCAACTTGAGGTGATGGGACAGAAGCTACCGAATCAGGGGGAGCATGCTCCTGATGGAGTTCCGGACTTGTTTCGGCGATAGGTACTGGCGTCGGTGGTGTTACCGGTCTCGTCCTTTCTTGAACCTGCTTCTCCGCTGGGGGAGCAGGTTGCTGAAGTGCCGGACTTGGCGGCGTCATTGTCCCAGACCTCAACGTGGTTCCCGGTAAGGATGAGAGCGGAGCAACCATAGCCACATCCCACTGGAACGGGTCAGCCTGCGGCGCCAATTGCATGCGCTGGACAAAAGAGATCGCTGCCACGGCTAGGCCTCCGTGTAGTAGGCAGGATACCAGCCAACTAGCTGCCAGAGGGCCAGTCTGACCGCGTAAACGCGTCATGGATTTCCCCATCACAGGCGGATGACCTCCAGGCTCACTTGATGAAATCCTAAGCCGCGAATCTCGTCGACGAGGGCCACGAATTTCTCGAGCAGCGTGACTTTGTCGGCTCGCACGACCACCGCCGATTCACGCGGCTGCGCGCTGAGAACAGAGGGAAGACCTCCATCGGGGACCGGAGAGTCATTGAAGAATAGACTTCCATCAGCCGTCAAGGAAATCACGATAGGAACATCCTTCCGATCGCTCACCTCCTTGGCCTTGGCCAGGTTGACGGGAATTTGTCCCGTGCTGATGAAGGTGGCGGTCGTCAAGACAATGACGAGCAAGACCAACATCACGTCCACGAGCGGGATCACGTTGATCTGATCAATGTTCCGTTCCATGTTGTGTCCTATACTCGGTCATGATCTCACTCACACGACGACGCAGCACGTTATTCATCACGACACAGGGTATCGCGACCAGAAGACCGATGGCGGTCGCTTTCAATGCCAAGCTCAGGCCGATCATGATGGTGCTCACGGCCATCGTCCCTGACGTTCCCATCGTATGGAATGTCAACATTATACCAAGGACGGTTCCCAGGAGGCCGATATAGGGGGCGTTAGCAGCCACCGTACCAATAATCACGAGGCGTTTAGTCAGAGTGATTTCCAGTAGTTGCATGTTTGAAAACTGAGAGAGATTGATGCGTCGGTAAAAGAGCCAGCGCTCGATGGCGATAGCCACGGACCACACGCTCAGGGCCAGTAACAGGCCGATGACTCCGAAATCAATGATGTCTTTCAACGCGTCCATCGAGGCTCCTTATTGGGAGACATGGGTAGAGTCCGGTGGGTTGGAAGCCGGAGTATCGATCCATCCATGCCAGATCACTGAGCAGCTGTCAATTTGCACATACATGAGGCGGTCTCTATTTCTCTAGGAGTGAGAAGATGGATCGGCAGGAAAGAGAACCGTGTGTGTGGCAGAGACACGGAGTTCGACGGCGGTACCTTCCTGGTAGACGCAGGTTGAGCTTTCACTGCTGTGGATGATCTGCCCGGATGGGAGCTGGATCGTGTAGAGATTTTCAGATCCTCTGAATTGGCGGGCCACAACCCGAGGTTCGGCTGATTTATTGGGCATGAGCTGGATGTCGTCCGGGCGGATCATGACAACGACCGTGCTTCCCTCAGGACTGTTGAGCGTATCAGGGAACTCTCCCAGTTCGGTATGCACTCTGCCTTGTCGAATCTGTCCGGTGACAAAGTCAGCTTGGCCCACAAAATCGGCCACGAACCGCGTGGCGGGGAGATGATAAATCACCTCTGGCGAATCCATCTGTTCGAGCACTCCCTGATTCAAGACGGCGATGCGGTCGGCCATGGCGAAGGCTTCGTCATGATCATGCGTCACGAGAATGGTCGTGGTTTTCATTCGGCGTAACAAGGCATGGACTTCCTGCCGCATACGGCCCGCCATATCGGGGTCAAGGTTGCTGAATGGCTCATCGAGGAGGAGCAAGACAGGATTCTGCACCAGTGCTCGGGAGAGCGCTACTCGCTGCTGCTGCCCTCCCGACAACTCATGCGGGTAGCGTCGGTCGAGCCCTTCGAGGCCGGTCAGCCGCAGCATTTCTTGAACTCGACATGTCCGTTCCGCCCGTGACAGATGATGAAGCCCGAAGGCGATGTTATCGGCGACGCGCAGGTGTGGAAAGAGGGCGTACTCCTGAAAGACCATGCCGACACGGCGGTCCTCCGTCGGAATCGTTTCCAAGGACGAGGAGACCAACTGGCCCGATAAAAAGATTTGTCCGGACCGAACTGGTTCAAAGCCGGCGATGGCTCGTAGGACGGTTGTCTTGCCACAGCCGGACGGTCCGAGCAAACAGAGGATTTCGCCTTCTCGTGCAGAAAATGACATATCGCGGATCGCCGGTCTGCTGGGATCATAGGCACAGGACACAGAACGGAGTTCCAAGATGGAAGAGGCCGGCGTGGAGAGGTGGAGGTGACCTTCATGCCTGTCGGCATCCACTTGTGTTATGTGCAACGGTGTGTTCATAGCGATGTTATGCGGCCCGCCAATCACGGGACAGCAACAAGGCGAGCGCCGGTAGGCCAACGAGTACGATCAATAAGGCGGATGGGGCCGCGAGTTGGTAATACTCTTCACTTGCTTCCAGCCAGACACGGATTGCCAAGGTGTCAAACCCCACCGGTCGCAACAACAACGTCGCTGGGAGCTCCTTCATCGTCTGCAAAAAGATCAAGACCCACGCCACGATAACCCCGTTGCGAATGAGGGGCAGCGTCACGCGACGCCAGGTCTCCCGAACGGTCAGACCCAGGGTGCGGGCGACTTCTTCAAGATTCGGGGTAATTTGTTGAATGGACGGTTCGAGCGACTGGAGCCCGGCTGGGAGATAATGCAGGACATAGGCGACGATCAACACGAAGACCGTTCCATAAAAGAACGGCAGGACGTTGAGAAAGAGGACCAATACCGCGAGTGCGGCGACCGGTCCTGGCAGGACATAGCCGGCGTACGCGGCTTGCAGACAACCAGTATTGAGCCAGGTTGGCTTTCGGCTGGCGAGGTAGGCGAGAGGCAGCCCAACCACTACGCCGGCCGTGGCGGCTAGGGTCGACAGCAGGGCGCTGTTCCAGACGAAGCCGAAGAAGCGGGCATCGAGAATCGCTTGGGCTTCAGGGGATAGGCTCCATGTTACCAGGAGAGAAACCGGGATTCCAAAGGCCAAGCCGATCACGATGCTCAGGCATGTCGTTAGCGCTGCCGTGTGCCACCATCCGCACTGGATGCGTTGAGGCACTCGAAAGCGCCCGCTGGTCTGATAAAACCGGCTCTTTCGGCGAGACCATCGTTCGGTCAACAAGAATAGAAGCGCCAGGATGACTAATAGGATGCTCAGGATACTTGCGGCCTGGTTGTCAGACCGTCCGGTCATTTGCTGAAAGACGGCGTAGGTCAAGGTTTGATAACGCAGCAGAGAGACGGCACCGAAGTCGGACACGACGTACAGGATGACAAGGGCGACGCCGGCGACGATGGACGGGCGTAGTAACGGAAGGGTAACGAACAGCATTCTCCGAAGTGGTGACGCGCCACATGTGCGGGCGACTTCTTCAAACGACACGTTAAAGCTGAGGAGTGCACCGCGTGTGAGCAAGTAGACGAAGGGGAATGTATCGAGCGCCATCACAAAGGTCACGCCCCAGAAGCTTTGGGGTGAGATGATCCTGGCGTGAGGTCCGGCGATCATCTGCCAGAGATGTTCTGCCGGACCGCCGAATCCCAAGAGATAGTTGTACACATAGGCCAGGACGTAGGTCGGCATGGCGAGCGGTAGCACAAGCCCGACTTCCCACAGCCGGCGGCCGGGGAACTCAAATCGTGTGACCATCCAGGCGGTCGAGACGCCGAGCCCGAGCGTCAGCAAGGCTACGGCGCCCGCCAAGGAAATCGTATTCCACAACAGTTCCGGGACTCGAGTGGTCCAGAGCCGATGCCACACCGAGAGATCGGCCGACAAGGCGAGGGTGGTGACATAGCCGAGAGGCAATAGGATCAACGCCGCGCTGGCCAGGGCGGCGAGTTGGAGTGGTGAAACAGCTGATCGGCGTACGACAGTCACAAGGCGCTCGCGCGGTTACCGCATCCCGACTTGTTCGATGAGCAGTAACGTCGGCTCTCGGAGTTCGGCGAGCTTGGTCAATGGGACTAAGGCTGCCCGGAAGCTCTTCCGTTCGAGCAGCGCCGAGTCTGCTTTCACCTCTGGATGGAGCGGGTACTCCTTATCGAGGTCGGCGAACATCTTCTGGCCTGCCTGCGCCACGAGAAATTCCACGAGCAATTTGGCGTTCTCCACGCGGGGCGTGTGTTTCAGGATGCCGATGCCCGCCACGTTCATGATGGCGCCCATGCCCCCCTCCTGTTGATCGGGCATCACAACCGCCAGCGGTGCAGCCGGTTGTGTGGCGAGATGCCGGTAGACGTAATAGTGATTCACGATGCCCATGGCGACCTGACCCTTGGCGACGGCATCAACGATCTGCGAGCTTTTTTGGTAGACTTGTGTGCCGGCGTTATCCCGAAGCCCTTCGAGGAATTTCTTGGTGTGGTCGTCACCGAGACTCGCACGAATGACCGATACCCCTGCCTGCAAATATTCGCTGCCGGCGTTAGGAATGGCGATTTTGTCCTTCCACATAGGATCCGCCAGATCCACCAAGGACTTGATCTGATCGGGCTTCACCAGTGTCGTATTGTACACAACAATCCAAAACCGGCCTGACAAGCCGATCCAGCTGTTATCTGCTGCGCGAAATTGAGGAGGAATGGCCCGTTCGACTTCGCGCATGTTCAAGGGGCGGAAGAGTCCCGCAGTGCGTGCCAGTTCCAAGCTGCCGGCATCATTGGTGATGAAGAGATCGGCGGGGCTGCGGTCTCCTTCGGCCTTCATCCGGTTCACCAACTCAGTGGTACCGGATGAGAGTAACTCGATGTGAATCCCAGTCTTTGCCGTGAAGGCATCCAAGACCGGCTTGATCAATCGTTCGGCCCGTCCAGAATAGATGGTCAACGTGTCGGCAGCAGAAGCGATGGTCGGCATGACCAGCCAGAAGAGTATCAGGCAACAGGTGGCTAAAATGCCTAAGGCTCTCTGTTGACGGGCAAGGGCTATGATACGAGAGGAACGGTGAAGGACCATGCGCATGATTGAACCTGCTATTTCAATGTGAAGTATAGGCTGAGTTGAAATTGATAAACCGTCTCAAGAAGGATAACAGAAAGATCCCCAGAGGTCAACGTGTGATACCCCGCAACAAGCTGCGGGGAGCGTCATTGGCGGCAGCGGGAGCAGAGACCGTAGAGCTCAAGGCGGTGGGTTTGGATCGTAAAACCGTTCCGTGAGGCTACCTCTTCCTGGAGGCGCTCGATGTCGCAGTTCTCGAACTCCACAATCTTTCCGCAGCCGGTACAAATGAGGTGATCGTGGTGGCCCTTGTGCGAGATGTTGTCGTACTGCGTTTGAGTGCCGAAGTGGCGGGCTTGAGCCAGACCGGCTTCGCAGAAGAGGTTCAGCGTGCGGTAAATGGTTGCCAAGCCCAAGTGTGGATCTTTTCTGGCCAATTGGTGGTACATCTCTTCGGCTGTAATATGTTCTTGCTTGAGAAATGCGTCGAGGATCAGTTCACGTTGGCGCGTGAATTTCAGCTGGTGCTTCCCGAGGTGCTCCTTCAGGACACCCATTTCTTTGACATGTTTGGACATGGTGATGAGCCCGATCCTCCTGGAGCCGGGATTAAAGACGAAATCACGCGGCGGGTCAAGCGTGATTCTGCAAACCGATCTGAAAATCTCTCCGCCTTTGACGGTTGCGTTTCCGGCTGGTTATAGTGAACCCTTCACGCATAGAGCGAGGAGACTGTGAGAACGCCCAATCAGATTGCCGTCGACCGTGCCCTGCTCTTGTACGTCCTGCAACTCGCTGAGCCACTTGGTCAGCTGAGCGATGTCAAACTGCAGCAGCTGTGTTTTCTGTGTGAGCTCCAAACCTTTGCCAAAGGCCTGAAAGCGTTCCATTTTGAATTCTTTCGCTTTGCGTATGGAGCCTTCAGCAAGGATCTCGATAATGACCTGACCTCCCTCCGCCGAAAAGGCCGGATCGAAAACTTCACGGTATCGGATCAGGCAAAGGAGGAAGCGATCCCCCTACTCCTGCGTGCCATCGAAGGGGGAGAGGCCAACGAAAAGGTCAAGGACATCATTGATGCCGTCGTTGCGGCCTATGGACCACAAGACAGCGGTACCATCACGAACTCCGTCGAATCGGTTCAGCTGAGCACACCTCAGGACCCTGAGCTGAAGATTCCCATTCGCGATATTGTGTTCCACACCACGCTGCTCGTGCCGCATCGGATCGAGGTGCAGGCTGAATTTACGTTGCCTCCGGTCATCGTCACACAGCTCAACACCGTGCTGGGGTATGACAGCCGACCGGTCATCGATGCTCAGAGCTGGTAGATCTCGCCGTACTTCTTTTCCACGTAATTGAGAAAAGGTTCAGGGCTTACCGTTGCCCCCGTCACGCGCTGGGCGAGGTGGGTCGGCGTGAACATGCGACCCCAGCGGTGAATCTTCTGTTCGAGCCACCGGCGTAAGCTTAACAATTGGCCTGCCGCAATCTCATGCTCTAGATTCGGAATCTCCAACTTGGCTTGTTCGAAAAATTGGACGGAGTAGAGGTTGCCTAAGGTATACGTGGGGAAATAGCCGAACGCCCCGAAGGACCAGTGGACATCCTGTAAGACTCCGTCCGCGTCAGAGGGTGGAACGATACCCAAGTATTCCTCCATCTTCTGATTCCAGATGGCGGGTAGGTCTTCAGGCTGAATCTTGTCTTCCACCAGATCCTGCTCGATTTCGAATCGCAGCATGATATGGAGATTGTAGGTCAGCTCATCGGCTTCCACGCGGATCAACGATGGTTTCACGCAATTGATTGCGGCATAGAACTGGTCGATCTCCACGCCGCGCAACTGGTCATGAAAGGTCTGTTGTAAAACCGGATAAAAGAAGCGCCAAAAAGGCCGCGAACGGCCCACGCAGTTTTCCCATAGGCGAGACTGACTCTCATGAATACCGAGAGAAACTGAATCACCCAACGGCGTCCCGAAATATCGTTGATCCAATCCTTGATCGTACAGCCCGTGCCCGCCTTCATGGATACAGCTGAAGAGGCAGGATTGCAGTTCATGTTCATGAACACGGGTGGTGACGCGCACATCGGTTGGATGAAACGACGTGGTGAAGGGATGGGCTGACAGATCCAGACGGCCACGCTCAAAATCATAGCCCATCGCCGTCAAGACCAGCCGCCCGAACCCCAGTTGTCGAGCCTGGTCATACGAGTGGTGCAACACGCTATCGTCGATTTTTACCCGGCTCTGTGCGATCTTTTTCAGCAACGGCACCAGCCGGGCCTTGAGCGCAGCAAACACGGGTTGGAGATTCGCAATGGTCGCGCCTGGTTCATAGACATCCAACAGGGCGTTATAGGGTGAGTCCTGATAGCCGAGATACTGCGCTTCTTCACGCTTGAGTCGGAGCACCGTTCGAAGGTTCGGGAGGAACATGGAAAATTTGTTTTTCGTTCTGGCCTCAGCCCACACTTGCTGGGCAAGCGAGCATTCTCGGCTCAGCGTGACCACAAAATCCGACGGCAGTTTCTTCGCGCGGCTGAAATCCCGCCATGTCTCGCGCAAGAGCGAGCGCGACGGTTCGTCCCAGGTCTCTCCCGTCTGTTCAGCCACCTGGCCAGTGGCCGGATCAACCCATTGAGACAAGAGTGCGTGGATCTCGGGTGAGACCAGCTTCTGATGGGCGATGCCTTGGAGCACGGCGATCTGTTCAGCCCTCGCGTCCCCTCCGCCAACCGGCATATAGGTTTCCTGATCCCACGAGAGGACTGAGGCGGCGCTGTTGATCCGCTGAATTTCCAGCAGCTTCGTCGTGAGGGGTTCTAACGTGGCGAAGGTTTTCACATGGGCCTCCTGTTCACTGTGCTAGGATTCGCGATGCCGACGGGATTATTGGGCGCAGTGTACGCAAGGGCGAAGGGTGTTTTCAAACTGCCGAAAGGAATTCATATGGAGAGGCTGGTTTCCTCTGATATCGAAGCCTATGCCGAGACGCATTCCATACCGGAGTCGCCAGTCTGTCGTGCACTTCGCGAAGAGACCCATCGGACGATGGAATATCCACAGATGCTGGTTGGGCCTTTGGAAGGGGCGTTTCTCAAAATGATGACGCAGGTGGTGGGCGCAAAGCGCGTACTCGAAATCGGAATGTTTACGGGCTATAGCGCGCTCTGTTTTGCCGAAGCCCTGCCGGTAGACGGAACAGTGATTACCTGTGAGATCAACGAACAGTCAGCGGCAATGGCTCGGCGGTATTTCGCGCAGGCACAATGCGGGAGCAAGATCAGCATCCGAATGGGCCCGGCCCTCGACACGATGCGGACGCTCGCTGGCCCATTCGATCTGATTTTTATCGATGCCGACAAAGGCAACTATCTCAATTATTATCGGCGTGCGCTCGATCTGCTTGCCCTGAATGGGGTGATCTTGATCGACAATGTCCTGTGGAGCGGCGAGGTGTTGAAACAACCACCGCCGGACGAATCCACTGCGGCTATTCAAGAGCTCAATCGTACTGTGGCTGCAGACCCACGCGTATCTGCTGTATTGGTCACGATTCGGGATGGAGTGTTGGTGGTGCGACGAGCAGGGTAGAACACGATAATTCCAGGTTCCGTAACCCCTTCTACTTGTGATATCTGCATCGATACACATGATCTAGTTGAATCCCTCGTTATGGCGACCACCGATCATCGCCACGTCCTCTCCTTCCTCCAGCCTAGCTCCAGTTCTCTGTCGATTCATGGGCTTGTGCAAATGGCAAGCATGAAGAACGGCGTTGTGTTAGGTGGGCAAGGGTATTGCTGTGAGCATTCGCAATAGTGTGAGCGCTTAAAGACGAAGACTGTGAGAACCAGGTGACCGTTCTCTTGTCGTGAACGATTCTGTGGAGGTGCGTATGAATAAGACGACTGATCAATGGGCTCAAGCGAGCTGAGATGGATCAACTGATCACTGCGATTAAACTACCAGAGCTGAACAAGCAGTTTCTCCGGGCATGATGGTTGGAACAAATCATGTGGATGGAGGAGAAGGCACTGGATGCGCGGTGGTTAACTGTTCGTCCCGTGCAGGGCGGTTCCCCGCCCCGCACGAAGACATGATCACTTCGAAGAAGCTTGGGCCACCTCCAGCACTTTGACCTCGACATAGAGTGTCTTACCGGCCAGAGGATGGTTGAAGTCGAGCACGACGGTCTCGTTCTTGACTTCAGCGATGCGGGGAAAAACCTTTTGTCCATCGGTGGTTGTTCCTTCCAATTGTATCCCCACCTTCTGTGCCTCCGCCGGCACCATCTTCCTGTCCACCTCCTGAAACGCCTTGGGGTCAACCGTGCCGTAGGCCTCCGGCGGAGCGACGGTGACGTTCTTTTTCTCTCCCGCCGCCATGCCCTCCAGCGCCCTCTCCAGACCAGGAACCAGCTCATGTTTTCCCTGAGTCACCTTCAACGGTTCCCTCCCCACGTTTGAGTCGACGACCGACTGATCTTCCAGCTTGAGGGTGTATTCTAGTGTGACCTGTTTGCCGTTTGAGACAGTCATGGCCGATGCTCCTTTCTTGGTATCTCCTGCTGTGGCACAGGCAACAGAAAGGAAGAGAATGGTACTCCAACCGCAGAGTGCAGAAAATATAGACGTGCGTCTCATAGGGACCTCCTGTGAGAAGTGGTGTGTGAATAGACTGGAAAGGGTCGCGGGTCGATGCCTGCGGTGAGCGATCAGTTCCAGACTGTGTTGTGGGGTTACTTTTGACGCTACCACATCAACTCAGGTGATGCTACCCACAATGTTGCAACCGTTCTAACTTAGAACAGCATCGGGAAACGGCACGTCCAAGAGGGTCGTTGATTGGAGCAGTGCATGCGGTGCGATGGGCCAGATTCTGAAATCTCCGAAGAATGTTGTATCGCTGACTGATCTCGGTACAATGCGAACGATGAGGTGTCGAGGGGGCAGTCCCCTTGGCGAGGGCAGGATGTGAGAGGACGTTACACGTGGAGGAGGAGTATGGCGCGTCGCATGAGAGGTGAAAACAGGGGACTGAGAGTCATTAGGCCTAGTGTACCGGGATCCAAGGCTGGTCAACGGGAATCGTCTTCCGACGGATCAACCAACGGCAGGTCGGAGGATTGGGCGGAAGGATGTGAGCTTCTGGATCAACGAATCGCTGAGCTCGCCTATATTCTGTATGAACGAAGCGGGTTCCAGGATGGAAAAGATGTAGAGCACTGGCTGGAGGCAGAACGGCAAATCAAGGCGGTGCGTGACCAGGCTGCGTAATACGAATAGAGGCAATCCGGGTCTCCTCTCTCAATTGCGTCTGGGCTGTCGATGATCCGATGTCAGATCGAGATGCCTCCTGATCCATGGACAGCATGTCCATGGATCAAGGGGCGTCCTCGCTGATATCGGATCATCGATTCCTCGCGAGAATGGCTATTCTTTCCGCGTATACACGATCTCCATCATCTTCATTTCCTTCTGGCCGTGATGCGCGCCATACATATCGAACTGCTGGGTATTGTTGTCAATCAACTTCCAGATCGCACGATGCGACATCTTTCCGCCTCCTGGCTCAGGGTGTGAGCCTCGCAACGTGATGGTTTTGCCGTCTGAGCTAGCCGTGCCTTCCATGAAGAAAATGCCCGTGCCCATGGTATCGAACCAGGCGGTGACATACTTCTTGGTGATGTTGTCGTATCCATCCATGCCGATCCCATTATACGGCTGACCCATCATCTGGCCGTTGAATTCCTGGTAGAGAAACCGCCCGCCCAGCATCATCTTCAGTTCCGCGGTACCGGAGGATTCCGTCGGTGGCTTGCCTGGCTCCATCCACTCCTTGGTCTGAGTCATCCAGCTTCCAGCTAGAGCAGCGAATTGCTTGTGCGGTTCACCAGGGGTGGCGGCCTGCTTCCACAGTTCCATCATGGCTTGGGGGTCCATGTGTTTGTCATGTTTCTTCTCTTTCGCCAGCACTGGCGAGACGGTCAACAACGAGATGATGGCAAAAGTTATGATATGCATAGTGGCCTCCTTGTGGTTGCTCATTTGTCCTGCTGTCTATTTTTACGAAGCTCTCATTCACCCTAAACTTCACGACTCGCTTGATCAAGGGCTAAGGATGCGTGTATCCAGTTGATACGTTGCCGTCGCTTCCCACTGAGATGCGCTGCTCATCCCGTTTCCCGATGACTACGTCTTCTCCGATCCACAACAGGATGGCGCTGTCTTCGGGACATCCTCATACCGATCATGGTGCCGGACCCAGTCCATCGTGTTCTCGGGGTTCTCATCTCGGCCCTTCGGCACCAGGTCGAGCCAGTTGTAGGCGCAGTTGAGCAGATCGAGCCCGCGGCCGTAGGTGGAGTAGGTGTGGAAGATCTCCTGTTCTTGACGATAGAAGAAGCTGGCTCCGGGTGATTCATCAACGAGATAGGGACTGGTGGTGTAGTTGTAGAACGCGCGTCCAGCACGTTCGTCTTTTTCCGTGAACGACACGCCGAAGTCGAAGTTAAAATCGGAACCAAAGGACGACACCCATGGGATATTCCACCCCATGCGCTTCCGAAACTGCTCAATGTGGACAAGGGGTGCATGCGACACCACAATAAACGACACATCGCGGTGGGCCAGATGAATCGGGATGCCTTGAAAGCCATCCGCCCAGAACGAACAGCTCTTACAACCTTGATCCCACTCGGGTCCGAGCATGAAGTGGTAGACGGCGAGCTGGCTCTTTCCACCGAAGAGCCCCGCGAGCGTTTGTTTCCCGGTCGCGGTGTCGAATGCATAAGCCTTTTCGACCGTTCGCCAGGGCAGGGCTCGGATCTGTGCGGTTATGGCATCTCTCAATTTGGTAAACTCTTTTTCCTTCACCAGTAACTCCGTTCGGGCCTTCAACCATTCATCGTCAGAGACAATTGTGTGTTGCATGAGGGCCTCCTACTGGTTTTTGTTGGCTTGCGCGCGCACCCTTTCTTCTTGCTCTCTCAATTCCGGTGTAAACTCAGCCCCGAAGTCATCCGCCTCGAAGACTTGGCGAATTTCAAGTTGTCCTTCTTTGCTTTCGCCGGCTGGATTGGGGCATCGCTTCGCCCATTCGATGGCTTCTTCTTTTGACGTACACTGCCAGAGCCAGTAGCCCGCGATGAGTTCCTTGGTTTCGGCGAACGGGCCATCACTGACCGTGCGCGTATTTCCTGAGAATGTGATACGGGTGCCTTTTGAACTGGGATGAAGCCCATCACCCGCCAAAAGAATTCCGGCGTTCACGAGTTCCTCGTTATACGTTCCCATCGCTCTCAACAATTGTTCACTCGGCATCATGCCCGCTTCCAAATCCCTGGTGGCTTTGACCATGACCATGAATCGCATCGTGTCCTCTCCTCTTCCAGCTGGTTGCGGGAAGATCGACTATCGACCCTCATACGCCTTGGTGAGCGTGTGAATGTCCAATTTGGCCATCTGCAGCATCGCATTCATGACTCGTTGGGATTTTTCTTCGTCCTCGTCCTGCAGCATGCTTCCTAACACGGAAGGAACGATCTGCCACGACACACCAAATTTGTCTTTCGACCACCCGCACATCTGTTTCGTTCCACCGGCGGAGAGCTTCTCCCACAATTCATCCACCTCGGCCTGCGTCTCACAGTTGACGAAGAACGAGATGGCTTCGGTGAATGTGAACTGGGGGCCGCCGTTGAGTGCCATGAACTTCTGCCCAGCAAGGTAAAATGTGGAAGACATGGGCGAAACGGATTCGATCCGGGAATTGTTGAAGATGGATGTGTAGAAACGTGCGGCCGCTTCAGCCTGTCCGTTAAACCATAAGAAAGGTGTGATCTTGGACATACGAAACTCCTTGAGAAAGGTTGGCGTCTGCCTCTTAGTCGAATCGATGGGTCCCAAATCGACAGCCGTCGTGTTTCAAGTTATTCGCCCGGTAACCCACTAATTTCTCCTGCGGGTCTGACCTCGACCGTTCCGATCCGTGCCCCCGGCGCTCGTTCGGCAATCCTGATAGCTTCCTCTCGATCCTTGGCATCGACCAGAAAGTACCCGGCGAGCTGTTCCTTTGTTTCCATGAATGGGCCATCGGTGACGGTGGCGTTACCCTCTCGTACTTGAACAACGGTCCCTGTCGCCTCAGGCTGGAGTGGTGAGGCATGGATATATTGTCCTTTGCCATCAAGTTGGTGACAGAGCTGAATGGATTCCGCGAGCATGTCTTTCCTGGTGCCTTCGGGCATCTCATTGAACCTGTTCTCGTTGTGGTAGACCAGCAGCAGATATTTCATGCGATACCTCCCGGCACATAAGATAGTCGAGGGGAGAGGCCGAAATCGACACGGGTGAAAAGCTGAGAGGAATCGTAAGGTTCGGGATAGATCGGGTTCCGGTCGATACACGCAGAGTTGCAAAGAGACTGTTGGCTTTACGGAGGCGACCCAGAGGCTCGGTCAATTTTACCAGCCGCTTATCCAAAAATTGCCGCTCCGGTTCTTGCTGTCTACTACAAAGGCGATCCCGTCGCGCAGGAGAGTGTACGTGCTTCTTGTTTCGCTACGGAACATAAGGCCCATGTACGGTCCGTTGTGAGATCCACCAAATGTTCCCGTGCTGATCTTTCACGCCGCCCTGTCGATCACCGTACGGCATGTCGCCGACTTCCCTCTCAAGGACCGCCCCATGTTTGAGCGCCCGTTGCATCGACGCATCGGCGTCTTCGACATACAGATAATAGGCGGCAGCCATGGGTTTGTACCGCTCCGTGGCTTCACTGACCATTACAGTTGATGTGCCAAGTTTGACTTGTACGTTCTGAATCAGACCGTTCGGTCGCATAGTCTGGCAGGTTTCCGCCCCACCAAACCCCTGCACCAGGAAGCGTACAAACGATTTTGCATTGGCTATGAAGAAGTAGGGTGTCAGGGTGTTGAAGCCGGGCGGGAGATACATGGCAGACCTCTGGATTGTTCAGATTCGCTTTCGCTCGTTCCCCCAGATGTCAACAGAGATACACGTGCTCGTGTCAGCGTTTCTCAGGTGGGATCGTTCTGATGGCGGCAGAGAACACCGCATGAGCTGCGACATCGACCGGCCTGTGTTTGACGGTTGTGCTCGCCGGGTCCTTGCCGAGAAAGTTGTCACCTTTCCAGTTTTTTGACGGCCTGATAGGCCTGGGTACGAAGCCGCCTCCGCAATTTGGACAGACATTACCCAACACATTCTCAACACAGTCGGCACAGAACGTACATTCATAGGAGCAGATTCGCGCGTCCAGTGAGTCAGGTGGTAGGACGGTGTTGCAATGTTCGCAGGTCTGTCTGAGTTCCAACACGGCGGGTCCTTTTATCGTGGTGCTCTGTTGCGACTGTTCGTCGGTATCTGGTGCGTGGCGCTGCTGCGGGTCGATCTCGATTGGCTTCGGAATCGTGCCGGGGGGATTCCGAACTCCCGCTTGAACGCGCGGTTGAAAGACGGTTCGGACTCATATCCCACCTCGCCCGCTACTTCGGCCACGCTTTTGGATGTAGACGTCACCGCTTGCGCGGCGAGCTGCAACCGCCAGCGTGTCAGGTATCCCATCGGCGTGTCTGAGAGATAATGCCGAAATCGCTCAGCCAACACTGAACGAGAAAGACCAACTTCATTGGCCAGCGAGGCAATCGTCCAGGGGTGAGACGGCTGCTTATGCAAGAGCGCCAACGCTTTTCCAACGTCAGGATCTCGCACTCCAGCAAGCCACCCTGTTTGCGAAGCCGGCAACTTCTCGATGTACCGACGTAGCGTATCCGCAAACAACGCTTCGGATAATTTAGCGACGACGGCGGTGCCGCCCGGGCCAGAGGCATCCGCGTGTTCGACCGAATAGCGAAGTGTGTCTTCCAGCCACTTCCCAGACGGGCTGTCCCGAATATTGATCTTGAGCACGGACGGCAACCCTGCAAGGAATATCTGGCTGAGTCGCAAGTCACAGGCCATGTAGCCGCAGATCAGTTTCGTCAATTCCCCACCGCCTCCGAACTGAGACAACATTCGGCGTTCCGCGAGCACCCGCTGTAATTGCTCGGCACTGTCGACCGGCGTGACTGGAGGACCGTTCCCCAAGAGGTGCGCATCGCCGTGCGGGAACATGACGATGTCGCCGGGCGAGAGCGAGACTGGCCGACCATTCTTTTCGATGCGAGCGTAGCCACGCCCCTCGGTGAGGAGATGAAAAATAATCACATGGGTGGAAGAGGAGGAAAGATACGCTGCTATGGAGCAACCGTCCGGCTGGCGCGCACACCACGGCGAAGAAAACTCGCCATGGAAAAACACCGCGCCGTCGAGCTTCACGGCCTTCAGCATTTCGGACAATACATCCATACCATTCCATCCGGTAGCAGGATGTTTCGGCTAAACCAGCCGGACGCTCGGATAAACGACGTGCAGTTTAGCACTCTCCTGATAAGAGAGCTAGACGCGCGGCTAAGACGCCATCGCACCTGTCTTGTACAGTGCAAACAGAGACAGCGTGGCGCAGGAAGCAGCGTCGGTGATTCAGAACAAGGCATGGAAGGAGGACAGCATGACGAACGCAACGGTTGGGGAAGTGGATGGTGTAAAGACTCGGCTCAAAGCGATCTGGACGGCCGGGGACTACGATCGGTTTTCGCGATACATGGAAAGTAGCGCACGAGAGTTTTACGAGCGACTCGACATTGCGCCGGGTAGCCAATTGCTCGACGTCGCCTGTGGCTCGGGTCAGTTGGCGCTGATGGCGGCGAAAGATGGGATGGAGGTTACCGGGGTGGATATCGCCGGGAATTTGGTGGAGCGGGCACGGGCTCGCGCGCAAGCGGAAGGACTGAAGGTCCGGTTTCAGGAGGCCGATGCCGAAGCGCTTCCGTTCGACGATGCGAGCTTCGACGTTGTCGTCAGTCTCATCGGCGCGATGTTCGCCCCACGACCCGAACTGGTTGCTCGCGAGCTGCTCCGTGTATGCGTCCCGGGCGGCACCATCGCCATGGCCAATTGGACGCCGCAGGGGTTCATTGGCCAAATGTTCAAGACGGTTTCGAAGTTCATCGCCCCGTCCGGCATGCCGTCACCGGTCCTATGGGGTGATGAAGCCACGGTCCGTGAACGGCTTGGCCTAGGACTTTCGCAGCTCAGTCTGACGAGGCGGCAGTACCTGTTCAGCTATCCCTTTCCTCCGTCGGAGGTCGTGGAGTTCTTTCGGCAGTATTACGGGCCGGTCAACCGAGCCTTTGCGTCGCTTGACGACGAGGGACAAACGCGGTTGAGACAGGAGCTTGAAATGCTTTGGGCCTCGCACAATCGCGCTGGGGCGGACTGCACTACTGTTTTTGCCGAGTATTTGGAAGTCATCGGGATTCGGGTGTAATCGGAAGTGTCTGAAACGGATGAGAGTCGAATCCAAACGACAGCGATGTATAAATCATTTTGAGAAGAAAGGATATGCCATCATGCACGTGTTCGCAATTGTTGTGGTCTGGTTCTACTTGATTGTTGCGGGAATCATTCTGACGATACTGATGCCTCGAATTGCTTAGGAATCGCGCAGCCGTGAGGTTGTCCAGGACACGTGTGAGCGTACGTCCTCACATCAGATGGGGCGGAAGTCAGCGGGTTTGATAGTTCAAATTGTAAGCGAAGCATGAACCACATCACGTGGGTCAGATTATGAATATGGGGGATGTCATGAAACCGATACGATTGTTCTCGTTGACTCTCGGATTGCTGCTTGTCGGCCCAACGCTGGCATCAGCAGAACTGCTTGCCTTGATCAACTATGAAAGTAAGGCCAATCAGCCGGTCAGGCGGGAAGGCATTGCGATTATGGAGATCGATCCGGAATCTGCCGACTTCGGTAAGATTCTGATGGAAATCCCGCTTCCATCCGATCTCGTGGCCCACCATATATTCTTTAACCGGGATCGTACCAAGGCCTACGTCACCGCCTTGGGCAAGAGCCTGCTGTATGTTATGGACCTCACGAAGTTTCCCTATCGGCTCCGCACGATTGAGGTTCCGGATTGTCAGGTGGGCGAGGATCTGGTCGTCTCGGAAGATAACCGGACCTGGTTTCTCACTTGCATGGGATCGAGCACGGTCATCATGGGAGATGCGCGCACGGATACGCCGATGAAGACAGTGAAGACAACGGATCCGGCCGTAGCGACGATCTTGTATCCCCATGGGATCGCGATTCATAACGGTATCGATCGGGTGCTCGTCACCAGTACAGTCAAACCCGATATGTCCGACCAGGGCGATTCCGTCACCGTGTTGGAAGCCAGTACGGGGAAGGTGCTGTCGACTCATCGGATCGGATCGAAGCTGGCGTCAGCGAAATCGGCTCCCGTCGAGATCATGTTCAGCCCGAACGCCGATCCCCCTCTCGTGCATATCACCAATATGCTGGAAGGCACCCTGTGGGCTGGAGTGTGGAATCCGACGCGGAAAACCTTTTCCTTTCATGAGATCGATGATTTCGGGCCACGGCAACAGGGGATGCCGCTGGAAATGCTTTACAACGCCAAGGGGGACCGACTCTTTGTCACGACGGCCAAGCCGGGATTCGTGAATGTCTATGATAACAGCGATCCTTGGCGGCCGAAGTTTCTCAAGACCATTCCAGCAGCAGCTGGGGCGCATCATACCGTGCTCTCGCCAGATGAGCGGTACCTGTTCGTTCAGAATAGTTTGCTGAATTTGGACGGGTTGAGCGACGGCTCGATCACGGTGATCGACCTCAAGCAGGACAAAGTCTTGGGTAGTATCGATACCTTGAAAGCGCAGGGGTACAACCCTAACTGCATCATGCTGCTGCCAAATCACTTTCAGAAGGGCGGGTTGCATGTTGGGACTCGCTAGTCATGCGAGTTGGACAGCTTGCAGTTGCAGGGGCAAGGTCATACTACTGGTTGATCTAAGAAGAGTGTTTGCATTGGAGAACGAGCACGGTCATTGGGTAAGAGTAAAGTAGCCTTTGACCTAAGATGCTTTGTGAAGCTGGGCGGTCAGACTTGGGAAGACGCGATTGCGAGGCCAAGTTGCCACCTTAGCCAAGCAACTCCGCCAGCCTTTTCTCCAGAAACCTTCTCTCCGGTTCTTGCTTCGCGAGGGCCAGTGCCCGTTGGTAGGAGGCGCGGGCATCGGTCTTCCTATCGAGACGACGGCAGAAGTCGGCTCGTGTGGCATGGGCCAGATGATATTGGGCTAACTCACCGCGCTCCAGAAGCGCATCGACCAACTCCAAGCCCTTGGCTGGACCACTCCGCATGGCTACTGCCACCGCTCGGTTCAACTCGACGATCGGCGACGGCTCTGCTCGCAAAAGGAGATCGTACAGCGCGACGATTTGCGCCCAGTCCGTTTTCTCGGCGGAGGGAGCTTCTGCATGGACCGCGGCGATGGCGGCTTGCAAAGTATAGGGGCCGATTCGCTTCGAGGAGAGTGCCTGTTCGACGAGGGCGATACCTTCCCTCATGAGAGCTTGGTTCCACAATGATCGGTCCTGCTGCTCTAAGAGCACAAGATCGCCGCTGGCCGAGGTTCGTGCCGCTCTTCGCGATTCGTGCAAGAGCATCAACGCGAGCAGTCCCATGATTTCGGGGTCAGGCAATAATTGCAGGAGGAGCCTTCCCAGTCTTATGGCCTCAGAGGAGAGATCCGCCCTGGTGAGCGATGGGCCGAATGATGCGGAGTAGCCTTCGTTGAACACCAAATACACGACACGAAGAACGGCATCGATACGCTCTGGCAACTCGGATGGTGGAGGAACCTCGTAGGGGATGCGTGCATCACGTATCTTTGCTTTGGCACGGACAATTCGTTGGGCAATGGTCGCCGGTTTGGTGAGGAAGGCACGGGCGATCTCTTCGGTCGTCAGATTGCAGACCTCCCGCAACGTCATCGGGATTTGAGTGTCCGGCGACAGGGCTGGGTGGCAACAGGTGAAGATCAGACGCAGGCGGTCATCCTCGATGGGTTCGTCTGCCTGTTCCAAGGGATCGCTGGTGGTGGCCTCGATGTGTTTCGCGAGTTCGTTCAACGACGCATCATACCGGGCGCGCCGTCTCATGCCGTCGATAGCCTTGAACCGCCCGGTCGAGACGAGCCAGGCACGTGGATGAGCTGGCACTCCGTCACGTGGCCATTGCTCCAGCGCGACGGCGAAGGCTTCCTGTAACGCCTCCTCAGCTGCGTCGAAATCACCAAGCAGGCGGATCAAGGTGGCGAGGACCTGCCGTGATTCATTGCGGTAGACCTCGTCTGCCTTGATGCGGGCTTCTCTTGCTGTGTTGTCATTCATGTGCCCGTCAGTCTGCGCACCCCAATTCCTTCATCGGTCGGACTTCCACGCTGCCGAAGCGGGCGGCGGGAAACTGTGAAGCGATGCGGATCGCATCGTTCAGGTCAGGGACATCGATTATGAGAAACCCGCCCAACTGTTCTTTCGTTTCAGCGAACGGCCCATCCGTGGTCGAGGTTTTGCCTTCTCGGACTCGCACGGTTGTTGCCGTTTCGACCGGATGGAGCGGGGAGGCGGCAAGCAACTGGCCGGCTTTCTGCAGCTTCTCGCAGTACGACATCGCTTCATCTGAGATCGCGCGCCGCTCGTGGGCAGGGAAGGCATTCAAGACTTTTTCTTCGACATAGACCAGACAGAGATATTTCATCATGACCTCCAGCGTGAGGGGGGAGCTATGTGATCGATATCGAGCGTCTGCTACTTGGCCCACTTGTTTATTTCCCACAAGGCAAAGGTGTTTCCTTCCGTATCCAGGCAAATGGCGAAGTAGCCCCTGCCCGGTACCGCGGTTTTAGGTTTACTGATAATCCCTCCAAGTTTCTGCACTTTGCTAGGGCGTTGTCCACACTCGGAACAGTCACATAAATGGTAATCGTATGACCGGAATGCATACGTGGCAGTAGGCCGCCGTCGGGCGATGCGTCCGCTCCACCGGTATTGATATGCCAATACTGGTCCACCGCTGCCGGAAATTGTTCGAACTTCCAACCAAACAACGATCTATAGAATTTCTTTGCCCGATCCAGATCGTCATCGGGAATGTCAAACCAGCAGAGACTCGCCGACGGCCTCGATGACTTGACCTTCCCCCTCCGCACTTTGTTTGCCATGGCATCCTCCAATTTGTCAGGTCGTGCTGTTGATATACGATAGTCGTTGGACCGGTCAGAAATCGACATTATCGGCCGGATTGGCATGGCAGAGGATGTGGCAAAGGCCATCGACTTTCTGTTGAGCGATGATGCAGCATGGATCACCGGCGCCATTTGGGATATCGCCGACGGTATCCTGGCAGGCCGGAACGAAGACAACACGATCATTCAGCACACCAAGGAGATTGCACATGTATGAGATGGCGAACATCAAGAAGCTACCGAAGCTCGGGTCTCAAGCCAGCGAAGCGTGGCAAACCTTTGTCGCGTTCGACAAAGCGGCGCTAGCTGATGGTGCCATTCCCAAGAAGTACAAGGAGCTCATGGCCATCGCTGTCGCCTTGACTACGCAGTGCCCCTATTGCATCGAGATCCATGCCGATGCGGCCCGCAAGGCTGGAGCGAGTGAGGAGGAGCTGGCTGAAACCGGTTTTGTCGCGGCAGCCCTGAGAGCCGGCGCCGCCGTGACGCACGCGACTCATCTGATCAAGGATTAAGGGGTGATCGTGACGGAAGCGGGGAAGCCTCCTCAGTGGTCCGCCTTCGAAAAAAAACTGGAAGTGCTGGCGGTCGACGACATCGTAATCGTTCAGAAGCCAATAGGTGGCGGTCTCCATTTCATGCAGGACCTCTCGCAACGCGTCGGGAAATACACGTTGACCAGAACATCAGTTGACCGCAGTTTCGGGTGGGCGTAACATCTAAACGTGACCTTCCCGATCACGTTGCGCTGGAGAGTTCAGGGTGGACAATCAAGCCGAAGATGAGCAGTGGGTATAGAGATGGGGTGAGCCCGAACCGAGCAAGCTCGACCGACATGCGCTACGAAATGGGTTTCGGCGCTGCTTTATTTCCAGAAATTCAGAAAGAGCATATTCATGAGGACCATGGCTAAACGCACATCCGATGACCTAAAGAGTTTTCTTGAGATGCCGTATGACGAGCTCGAAGCCATGAATCTCAAGGCGATGCAGCGTGCTGAGAAGGCTGGAGCCAAAGAGCTGGAACAGGAATATACCTCGTGGCTTAAGAAGGAAACGCACATCAAGGCCGTGACCTTATGCTTCTCCGATATCGAAGGCCGACTGCATATGCTCGATTACGACAAGAAGTACCTGCTGGAGTCGTTGGGCAATCTGACCTTTGATGGGTCGTCCATCCGTGGGTTCACACCACAACATGAGTCGGACCTGCGTCTTGCCGTCGACTGGTCCTCCATCCGATATCTTCCGGCCGATG
>SWDI01000002.1:0-1214 GCA_005116955.1 Nitrospira sp.
ATCAAGCAATGTGGATGCCATGCCGGTTCCCGCTCCGCATACGATCGGACACCATCGTGGACGTTGCCAGTCCCGTACTTAGCCGGAGAATAGGGGACACACGCAGGATTCGTCCAGCGAGAACCCATGTAGAGAACCGACCTCATGTGTTGGCTGTTCTCAGATCTGGAAACGACAATATAGCGTTCGCCATCAGGAAGGCGAGAGGAGAGTAGCTTGTTCCATTTTCTCTTGTCTAATCACAGACAGGGTTGTTGCCGATTGACCCTCCGGCGGCGGCATGCTAAAAACACACCGGTTGTGAAGCGTACCTGTGTGCCCGGATGGCGGAACTGGCAGACGCGCCGGACTCAAAATCCGGTTCTCGCAAGAGAGTGGGAGTTCGACCCTCCCTCTGGGCACCATACGATCGTCAGCTTATATGTGTGTCGATGTCCTCGATTTCTCCGTTTGGTGGTAACGGGTTGCCGGTCTAGGTTGTTGTAATTCTTATAGGATTGTGATAGTGACAATGATAAGTTCTCAGATCTCTGGACATGAAAAAAGCACGTATGAATTTGGTCGAATTTTTCACAATGGTGTATTCCTTCACTTCTATTAAGGAGGCAGCACATGCGTAACGTGTTGGCACTAGGAGCCGCGATCTTGTGTATTGGCTCTGTGAGTGTGGCCATGGCTCAAGAGCGACTCCAGCAGTCATCCGGTGGGTCGTCGCTGGGCGTTGGAACCAGCGTCGGCGACGTGTCCGGAAATGCGAATCGTACTCAGGCGTTCGATCGGAATGCTTTCCTTGATCGGCTTTCCCAACCGGAGACCGTGATGGGGCGTATTTTCGCGCTCGACTTGCCGCAGCACCGACTCATGATTGAAACAGGTGGGGCCGGTCGTATGCAAGACGAAGGTCAGGAAGGCAAGGCGGGCTATGGTGCGCGGACGGTCATGACACTGCATCTGACTGATCGATCCAACATGCAAGCCATTCGCGAGCTCAACGTCGGAGACGAAGTGACCGTGCAGGTCAGAGAAGAAACGACTGAGCAGCAGCCGTTCGGAACTGGAAGAAAATTGGTGTCGGAGGTTTCCGTGACCAATATCGTTGCTACGAGAAAGGGGTTCGGCGGACTGGGACAGCGGCCTGACCCGGCCAATGACCGTGCGATCGTGATGAATGGCGGTGGGGTGACCGGTGGTGTGCCAGGTGCAGTCCTTCCAGG
>SWDI01000002.1:1314-166396 GCA_005116955.1 Nitrospira sp.
TGCCCCTATAACTTCGTGAAGACGAAACTCAAGCTGGAGACACTGGAGCAGGGGCAGGTGCTGTCGGTGCTTCTGGATGATGGAGATCCCATCCGCAATGTTCCTCGTAGCGTCCAGAACGAAGGCCACACCGTGTTATCGCAGGAACGAGTCGACCATGCCTATCGGGTTTTGATCCGTCGAGAGGAGAGCGATTGAGCACGGCGCATGTCTTGATCGTCTGAATCTATCCCATCTTTCCCTGCCAGGACGAGTGTCACGTCCCGTCCCCGAGTCGAGCTGAGTTTCGTACTGACCTCACAAGCCGTTCCGCGAATGATGTGCTCATTCGGCTTCGTTAAATCGTACGCCACAACTACAGAGCGTTGAGGAGCGATATCGCCAAGGCTCTTTAGTAGGCGTGCGACCACTGTCCCTGTGCAGAAGGCAACGGTTGGACCATTTCTCTTCAGGGAATCCAGAAGGTATTGGGTGATACGTGAGGAGGCGCTCGGCAGATGTCCAAGAAAATAGAAGGAGTCGCAGGGGAGTCCCGCAGCAGTCAGGGCTGCGATAATCGCAGAAGGACCGGGGACTGGAACCACCGGGATGCCATGCGTATGCGCAGCGGCTACGAGAAGATGGCCGGGGTCAGAGACGAGGGGGGAGCCACAATCCGATACGAGCGCAACATGAATGCCTTGCTGTAACCGTTGCAAAAGAACCGCTGCTTTTTCTTGGAGATTTCTGGGCCCGTAGCTCGTCACGGTGGCCCGAATGCTATGATGCATCAGGAGTTGTTGCGTCATTTTTGGATCTTCGGACGCGATCAGGTCTACCTTGCCGAGAATTCGAAGGGCGCGCACGGTTACGTCGTCGGGATGTCCAATGGGGACTGCGACCACGTAAAGCGTTCCGCTCCGATGTGGACGGCTGACCGAAGTCATTGCCGCGCCAGCGTTTTGTTGACTCTGTTTGGTCGGCATCGATATAATTCCATGCTTATCTCGTCGAGGTTCGGTCTCTAGTCATTGCAGGGGTATTCCCGATGGCAGCCGTTTGTTTCATGGTCACCATGGTCCTGTACTTCGTGGCCACGATGTCGTTTCTCGCGTATTTGCTGCGACGCTCCGAAGCCTTGTCAAATGTGTCATTAGCGATTACGGCGGCCGGCTTCATCTCCCATACCGTTGCCCTCGTTATCAGAATGGTCGAGGTCTCATCAACGGTGCCGCCCAGCTTTTCGGACGCCCTTTCTTTTTTTTCCTGGATGATCATTCTTGTATTTGTGCTGGTCGAGTTTCGCCATCGGATTCATGTACTTGGGTCCTTCATGGTGCCCTTAGCCTTGGTCTCCTTGGTCTCGTCTGCAGCCCTTCCGGAAACGGTCCCCACGCTTCAGCCTGTGTTCAAGACCTTGTGGTTTCATGTCACGCTCAGCATGTTGGGAACGGTGGGATTTACCGTCGCATTCGTGGCAGGAGTGATGTACCTGATTCAGGATCGGCTCCTCAAGTCGAAACAGTTCAATGTCCTCTACAGCAAGTTGCCGGCACTCGACTTTCTCGATCATCTCAATCAGCAATCCATCGTCCTGGGGTTCCCCTTGCTGACCTTGGGAATCGTCACGGGAGCCATCTCGGCTGAGTTTGCGCGTGGATCCTATGTCAGTTGGAACCCTGAGCAAATCTGGGCACTGGTCACCTGGGTCTTCTATTTCGTCGTGCTGCTTGGACGGCTGACCGTCGGGTGGAGGGCGAAGCGCGCGGCGTATCTGACAGTCATCGGGTTCGCGTGTGTCATTCTCACATTAGTCGGTGTGGTGCTGAAAGAAACCTAGGGCCTGGTCACTATATGCGGTTGTTGGTCACATGCATCTGATCGTCGTAGGGTTGAGTCATAAGACGGCTCCGGTCGAGATTCGAGAGAGACTGGCGGTTCCCGAGAGCCGTCTTGGCGAGGCGCTCACTCGTCTCTGTTCGTACCCTGGGGTCAAGGAAGGCATCCTGCTCTCGACCTGTAATCGAGTTGAAGTCTATTCAATTGTCGATGACGTAGAAACCGGCTATGAACGTATTCAGGAGTTTCTTGCCGACACCCATCTGTCGTTGTCTTCCGAGCAATTGACCCCTCACCTCTATTGGCATACCGGCGATCGAGCGATCGGTCACTTGTTCAGAGTCGCTGCCAGTCTCGATTCTATGATTATCGGGGAATCTCAAATCCTGGGACAACTGAAGGGTGCGTTTGAAGTCGCGCTGGCCCATAAGACGACCGGTGTGATCATGAACAAGGTCGTGAAGAAGGCCATCTCGGTGGCCAAGCGGGTGCGGACCGAAACGAAAATTGCAGAAATGGCGGTCTCGGTCAGCTATGCCGCTGTCGAACTGGCGAAGAAGATCTTTTCGGATCTTCACGAGAAGACGGTGTTGTTGGTTGGTGCCGGTGAAATGGCTAAGCTGGCCGCGCGCCATTTGATTGCTCATGGTGTGAGGCATGTGCGCATTACGACGAGGACTCCACAACATGCGGTCGATCTTGCCGCGAAATTCGGCGGGACGGCCGTTCCATTCGATCAGTTCAAGGATGACATGGCTTCGGCGGATATTGTGCTGGTCTCGACGGGAGCGGCCCATTATCTTGTCGGCGCGGAGGATGTGCATCGTGCGGTCGAAGAGCGCATGAACCGTCCGATGTTCTTGATCGATATTTCAGTTCCTCGGAATATCGACCCGGCCGTTCGCCATGTCGACAATGCGTTTCTCTTCGATATTGATGATCTCACACAGCGCGTTGAACAGAACCGAGCCGGGCGTGTGCAGGAGGCTGAGAAGGCCGAGCGGATGGTTTTGGAAGAAGTGACTATCATGCTGGATTGGATGAAATCCTTGGAGGTCACTCCGACGATCGTCGCGCTGAGGAGCCACGTCGACGACCTGAAGCGGGCGGAGGTCGACAAGGTGCTTACGCGATTGCCGCACCTATCTCTTCAGGACCGTGAACTGGTTGAAGGCCTTGCCTCCTCGATCGTCAATAAATTAATTCATCGCACGATGGTCACCCTCAAGGCCGAAGTCAACTCCTCGAATGGCCCGGCGTTCGTCGAAGCGGCCCGGCGATTTTTCTCTCTCGACCAACCGGCTGCGTCTGTTCAACAGATCGAGCCTTCTAGAGAGTCGCCGCGGTATCATCCTGAGAACGCTGCAGAGTCGGGTGCCGAGGATCCAGTTTCAGAAACATCAGTCCGTAAACGAGCCCGCTGATCGGCGGGTAACGAAAAGAGTTTCATCGTGTCGATACTGAACGGCCAACGCGCAACCTTGGTTCTGGGAACGAGAGGAAGCAAGTTGGCGCTTTGCCAAAGTGAATGGTTTCAGTCCAAGGTTCAGGATGTGGTGCCGGAGGTCCGGGTTGTGCTCAAGAAAATTCAGACGTCCGGCGACAAGATCGTCGACGTGCCATTGGCAAAAATCGGGGGGAAAGGCCTGTTCGTCAAGGAAATTGAGGACGCCTTGCTCGCGGGTGAGGTCGATTTTGCGGTTCACAGTATGAAGGATGTTCCGGCGCAATTGCCCGAAGGTCTCGACATCCTTTGTGTGCCTCCGCGTGAAGATGCTCGTGACGCCCTTATCAGTCGTGAAGGATGCTCATTTCAGGACCTTCCATTCGGTGCCAGCATTGGGACTGCAAGCCTTCGACGCCAGGCGCAACTGTTACAAGCCAGGCCAGACCTGAAGATCGCGATGTTGCGCGGGAATCTGGATACGCGATTAAAGAAACTCAAAGAGGGCCAGTTCGATGCCATCGTCTTGGCCGCTGCTGGTCTACATCGGTTAGGGTGGTCTCAGACCATCACGGAATATCTTTCTCCCATCCTCAGTCTGCCTGCAATCGGACAAGGAGCCCTTGGGATCGAAGGCCGGACGAGCGATACCTTCGTGCGTTCCGTCTTATCTCGACTCAGCCATCAGGCCACCCATACGACCGTGACCGCAGAGCGGGCCTTTCTGTGCCGCCTAGAAGGAGGCTGTCAGGTGCCCATCGCAGCCCACGCAACCCTGTCCGGAGAGCAGTTGGTCTTGGATGGTCTTGTCGCCACGGTCGATGGGAAGACCGTTCTTCGTGACCAGATTGAGGGGACGAGTCAGCAGGCGCATGCTCTCGGTGTCCAATTGGCGGAACGATTACTGACTCGTGGGGGGGACAAGATTCTCCGGGAGATTTACGGATCAGCGTGAACATGGTACGACGAAACAAGAAGGGGAAGGTCTATTTAGTCGGAGCTGGTCCGGGAGACCCTGGTTTGTTGACTCTTCGAGGAAAAGAGTGTCTTGAGCAGGCTGACGTGGTCCTCTACGATTATCTGGCTAACCCCGCCCTCCTTGCCCATGCCCGAGATGAATCGGAGCGGGTGTATGTCGGACGCAGAGGTAAAGGGAAATACCCTGAGCAGGATGCGATCAATCGTCTGCTGATTGAACGAGCCAGCGCAGGCAGCGTGGTTGTACGGTTGAAGGGAGGCGATCCGTTTGTCTTTGGGCGAGGAGGAGAGGAGGCGGAAGCGCTTGCGTCGGCCGAGATCGAATTCGAAATCGTTCCTGGGGTGACCGCTGCGGTTGCTGCCCCTGCCTATGCCGGTATTCCGGTGACTCATCGAACGTTGGCATCTACGCTGACGATTGTGACCGGACATGAAGATCCAGAAAAGCCTTCAACGGCCCTAGATTGGTCGAGGCTGGCGACGAGCCAAGGGACGCTTGTCTTTCTCATGGGCATGAAAAATCTTTCGACGATCGCCGCGACCCTCCTAGCCGAAGGGCGAGCGGGGTCTACGCCAGTGGCGATCATTCGGTGGGGAACGAGAGTCTCCCAGCAGACCGTTGTTGGTACATTGGCTGATATTGTGGAGAAGGCCGAAGCTGAAAAAATGGAGCCGCCTACCGTCATTGTCGTGGGGGAGGTCGTTCGACTTCGGTCGAAGCTCAACTGGTTCGAGCAGCGCCCGCTCTTTGGCAAACGTGTGCTGATAACGCGCGCGAAAGAACAAGCTGGTGAGTTGGCTACCCGCTTGGCCAGCTATGGAGCTGAACCGGTCGAAGCTCCGACGATCAAGATCGTTCCCCCTCCAGACTGGGCGTCTGTGGATCACGCGATTTCCGAGATCAGGACGTACGATTGGATTATTTTTACCAGCGTCAATGGCGTGAGCCGTTTCATGACCAGGCTGTTCGCTCGGGGGCTCGACTCACGCTGCTTAGCCGGACGGCAGCTGTGCTGTATTGGGCCCCGCACGGCTGAGGAGTTGGAAAAGTTTGGGGTCAAAGCGGATGTGGTTCCTGCAGAATATCAGGCAGAAGGAGTGTTAGCCGCACTGAGTCGGCAGGATGTACAAAACACCCGTATCCTGATCCCTCGGGCCGAAGTGGCCAGAGAGCTCTTGCCGGACGAACTTCGTGCGGCCGGGGCACATGTCGATGTCATCCCCGTGTACCGAACGCTCACACCAGGCCAGGATTCCGCGGAATGGCGGCAGGAGCTTATGGATCATCGGATTCATGTCGTCACGTTTACAAGTTCGTCCACGGTCCACAACTTTGTTGCGATGCTTGGCGGTACGGAAGCGGTGAAGCCGCTCGTGCAATCCGTTATGATTGCGTGCATCGGACCCATTACAGCCAAGACCGCAGAGGAATATGGTTTGACGGTCTCGATCATGCCGGATGCGAACACGATTCCCGCACTGGTGGATGCGATCGCCCACCATTATGAAAGCCGTGAGCAGGTTGCCACGGGAGCGCCGCAGTAATGAACGCACACACCATGTGCGATGGCCTTATACAAGGAGGGAGAGCCAGATGGTTCCTGTCAAGTCGTTCATGATTCCCCGAGAAAAGTTCGTGACGGTGCCTCGTGATACCGATACACAAACGGCCGCCCGCATCATGCGTGACCGTGGGATCGGCAGTCTGTTCGTAACCAATGACCGTGAGATTGTTGGAATCATCACGGATACGGACATGATGCGTAGAGTGGTGGCAGCCGGAGCAGACGCGATTAAGACCACGGTCGAGCAAATTATGTCGGCTCCGATCATGACCATCGAGGAGAGTAAGACGTTGTTGGATGCCAATGATCTGATGGCGCAATCGCATGTTCGTCACTTGGGAGTGACCCGCGAGGGGAAGCTGGTCGGGGTCATCTCCGTTCGTGACCTGGTCGTGTTCTTGACGAACCTTCCACGAAAGTAAGGGAGTTATGGCGTTTCCAATCCAGCGTCTCCGACGGCTGCGACAACATGAATCGTTGCGTCGGATGGTACGTGAAACGATGCTGTCGCCGTCAGATTTTATCTATCCGCTGTTTGTGGTCGAGGGACAGGGTCGCCGTGAAGAGATTCCGTCGATGCCGGGCCAATTTCGGCTCTCCGTCGATCTCTTGGTCAAAGAGGCGGGAGAAATTCAGGCATTAGGTATCCCGGCCATCATTCTTTTTGGCATTCCAGCGAGCAAAGACGCCCGTGGGAGCTCAGGGTGGGATCCAAACGGGATTGTGCAGCGGGCCATCAGAGCCGTCAAACAACAGGTACCGGGATTGCTTGTGATCACGGATGTCTGTATCGACGAGTATACCGACCATGGACATTGCGGAATCGTCAAGGATGGAAAGGTTCTCAATGATGAGACGCTCGAGTGCCTCACGGTCATGGCACGCACGCATGCCGAAGCTGGAGCCGATATGGTCGCACCGTCGGATATGATGGATGGTCGTGTGGCTGCGATCAGACGCGAATTAGATCGCTCCGGGTTCTCTGAGCTGCCGATTCTGGCCTATGCGGCCAAGTTTTCCTCTTGTTTCTATGCCCCGTTTCGCGATGCTGCGTTTTCCAGTCCTCAATTTGGTGACCGACAGTCCTATCAGATGGACCCGGCGAATGCGCGCGAAGCGCTTCGCGAGATCGATCTCGATGTCGAAGAAGGTGCCGATATCGTCATGGTCAAACCGGCGTTGCCGTATCTGGACATTATTGCGCTGGCCCGCGCTCGTACACTCCTCCCTCTCGCTGCGTATCAGGTGAGCGGTGAGTACAGTATGATTAAAGCGGCAGCAAGGGCGGGGTGGCTTGATGAGTCACGTGCCATGATGGAATCGCTGTTGGCAATCAAACGGGCAGGAGCCGATCTGATCTTGTCGTACTTTGCCAAAGATGCTGTCAAGCTGCTTCGTTGACCGACGATGAACGTGACCCGCGGATATTCGGATGAGGTCGTGCGGGCGTATCCGGTGGGGACCATCGGGAATTTCGATGGGCATCATCTCGGGCATCATGCGCTCTTGAAACGGGTAGTCGAGACGGCTCGCTGTGCCGGGGGAACCGCTGTCGTCCTGACGTTCGATCCTCACCCGGTGAAAATTCTTGCGCCTCACGTTGATCTGCGGTTCCTAACGAGTGCAGACGAAAAGTGTGCTCGTTTCGAACAAGCGGGAATTGATGAAGTGGTCTCTCTGGAGTTCACGCAAGCCTTTGCTGCCTTCTCTCCGGAGATATTCGCTGAGCAGGTTCTTTCCAAGGGACTTGGGCTGAAAGAGGTGTTTGTCGGACAACATTTTGCCTTTGGCCACAAACGAGTAGGGAAGATCGATGATTTGATTGCTCTCGGCAAACAATTCGGTTTTGTTGTCCATCCGACTCCTCCGGTGATGATCGATGGAGGAGTGGTCAGCTCGACGAGAATCAGGCAGCTGATCAACTCCGGACAGGTTGATCAAGCGGCTGGGTTACTTGGCCGACACTATGCGCTGAGCGGAGTCGTCGCTCCGGGCGAGGGGAGAGGGCGAAGACTTGGATGTGCGACTGCGAACCTTCGACTGCCTTCAGGCCGTGTGGCTCCGGCTGACGGGATTTATGCTTCCGTCACGATCCTGAATCAGGAACGGTATGATTCCATCGCCTATGTCGGTACAAGACCCACCTTTGATGGTGGTGAGCGGGGCTTGGAAGTGTCCATCCTGGATGGGACTCACGAGCTGTATGGACGCACGCTCTCGGTTGAGTTTATCAGTCGTATCCGAGGCGACGCACAGTTTAATAGTGGAGAAGCGTTGAGCCGACAGATCGCGTCCGACGTGGATTCTGCGAGGGGCATCCTCCGTCGATATCATGAAACAATCGGAAAGCAATGAATCCTTGCACCCAGTCTTGAGCAGATCCATCAAGGCAATGGCCTGGCTTCCGCTAGTGCATCGGGTAGTTCGAACGATTCGGTCCAGAAGCCTTTTTCAACATGGACAGCATATAGTGGTCGCTATCTCGGGTGGCCCTGACTCTATCGCATTGTTATCGATCCTATCTCATCTTCGGTCAAGTTGGGCGCTGACCTTGTCAGCCGTCCATTGTAACTATGGATTGAGAGGGGCTGAGTCCGAGGGGGACCAACGATTTGTAGAGGCGTTTTGCCAAGAGCTCGGAGTTTCTCTCTATGTTCGACGAGTTGGATTACAGACCGAAGGGCGCAGGGCATCCTTGCAGGCTGTGGCCCGTGACCTCCGCTATCGGGTGATGCAGGAGATTGCTGAGCAATGTGGGGCCGATCGCATTGCCGTGGGCCATACGGCAAACGACCAGGCGGAGACCGTCGTGCTCTGGATGCTTCGTGGAGCGGGACTGACTGGTCTGTCCGGCATGCCAGCGTTCCGGAATGACAATGTGATTCGGCCTTTGTATGAGACGACACGGCAGGAGATTCTGGCGTATCTTTGCAAGGCGGGGGTGTCGTTTCGTGAGGACTCCAGCAATGTCAAGCCGCAGTACCTGCGAAACCGAGTGAGGAGCGAGGTCATTCCTGTTCTGACTCAGCTGGTCCCATCGAGCGTCGATGCGCTCTGTAGGCTCGCAGAGATCTGTAGGGAAGACGATCGCTATTTGGATCAGCAGATTACCGCCCTCTCTGCTTCTGCTGTGGACCAAGCGTCCGACGGAGGCTGGACGATCGATCGGGTATATTTTCTGAGACTTCCAGTGTCCCTTCAACGGCGTTGTATCCGAGACCTTCTTCGGCAGACTGATGACCAATTGCGCTCCCCCAGTCTCCGAATGGTTGATCGCATCATTCGCCTGGCCTCAAAGAGCGAACCTGGTTCAAGTCTCGACGTGAAGGGGGGACACGTTGTTGTCAGTGATCGCCATCTACAGTTTGTTTCGTTTCAAGCACGAGCGATTTCCCATGCTGGACCACCGCACGGCAGCTGTCAGGAATTCTTATCTGTGCCTGGAGAGCTCCAATGGTCTGGAACGGGTCAACGACTTCAGGTACAACAGCAGGCATGTGGACTGCTGTGTGCTCCTCTTGGAAAAGGTCGGATTCTGGTGGATGCCGATCAGGTGTCTCAGCCACTGATGGTACGGAATTGGTTGCCGGGAGATCGATTTCATCCATCCGGCATGGGAGGACAGTCAAAGAAGCTCCAGGATTTTTTTACGGATCTGAAGATACCGATTGTAGTCCGATCGCGTATTCCCCTGGTGGTAGCTCCTGAGGGAATCCTGTGGGTCGTTGGCTATCGACAGGATGAACGCTGGGCGTCCACTGCTACCACGAAACGCTGTCTGGTCTTCACGTGCGAAGATCTAGCGTGAACGGAAGGAACTGAGTCAGATGGAACGTATGTTTGGACGTCCGATTGTTACCCAAGAGCAGATGCGAAGCCGCATCCGTGAGCTGGGACGACAAATCAGCGCCGACTATGCCGGTAAGGACCTTGTGCTTGTCGGTGTGCTCAAAGGGGCCTATGCCTTTTTTGCCGATTTGGCCCGCGCGATTCGAATTCCAGTGCAGGTCGATTTCATCATCGTGACGAGCTACGGAACACAAGCGAAGACGTCCGGGAAGGTCAAGCTCGTGACCGAGCTGACTGAAAAGATCAAGAATAGAGATGTGCTACTCGTTGAGGATATCGTCGATTCTGGATTGACGATTCAATATCTTACCAAGGCGCTGGCCAAACAGAAACCGAGAAGCATTAAGGTCTGCACCTTGCTGAGTAAGCCAGAACGCCGTGTTGTTGATGTCCCATTGCAGTATATTGGGTTCAGAATTCCGGACCAGTACGTCGTGGGATATGGACTTGATTATCAACAACAGTACCGGAACCTTCCATACCTCGCCGTTCTCGACCAGCTAAACCAGCAAGAGGAGTAGAGTTTTCTCACGAGCTGTTGGCAATTTGCGTAAGGCTATGGTAACATCACCACGGTTTCTACATACGTGGCCTCCAATGCTGTTGCGAAGGAGAACTGGATGAATTCCCGGGTCAAGAACCTGCTTTTCTGGGTGGTGGTCGGCTTGTTCATGATTCTCCTGTTCAATCTGTTCAGTGTGCCGACTCACGCGCCTGAAGAAGAAGTGATATTCAGCGATTTTATGGCAAAGCTCGATAAGGGTGATTTTGAAAAAGTCATCATCAAGGGTAATCACATCAGCGGGGTCTTGAAGGACAAAACTCGCATCCGTACCTATTCCGCTGACTACCCTGAGTTTGTGAAGGTCCTTCGTGAGAAAGATGTTCAGATTGAGGTGAAACCACCGGAGGAGAGTCCGTGGTATATCACGTTTCTTGTTACATGGGGACCATTTATCCTGTTCCTTGGTCTCTGGTTTTTCCTGATGCGTCAGATGCAAATTGGGGGGAACAAGGCTCTGTCATTCGGAAAGAGTCGCGCCAGAATGCTGACGGAAGAACGAAAGAAGATCACATTTTCAGACGTTGCTGGTGTTGATGAGGCAAAAGAGGAAGTTCTTGAAATCATTGAGTTCCTGAAAGATCCTCGTAAATTTCAGAAGCTTGGTGGGCGCATACCGAAGGGTGTGCTGGTCGTCGGCCCTCCAGGAACTGGAAAGACCTTACTTGCGAAGGCAATAGCCGGAGAAGCCGGAGTGCCGTTCTTTAGCATTAGCGGATCTGATTTCGTGGAGATGTTTGTAGGCGTCGGAGCTTCGCGGGTCAGGGATTTGTTTGAGCAAGGGAAGAAGCATGCCCCCTGTATTATTTTTATCGATGAAATTGATGCGGTCGGTCGTTTACGTGGCGCAGGCCTCGGTGGTGGGCATGATGAACGGGAACAAACGCTCAATCAGTTGCTTGTGGAAATGGATGGCTTCGATACAACCGAAGGAGTCATTTTGGTCGCCGCGACCAATCGCCCGGATGTACTCGACCCGGCCTTGCTGAGACCTGGACGCTTTGACCGGCAGGTGATGGTCAATCGCCCTGACCTTAAAGGCCGGTCGGAAATCTTGAAGGTCCATACGAAGAAAGTTCCTGTCGCTACGAATGTCGAATTGGAAAAGATTGCAAGAGGAACTCCTGGATTTTCGGGCGCTGATCTGGAAAACCTCGTGAATGAAGCGGCACTGTGGGCGGCTCGCCAGAACAAGAAGGAAGTCGAAAACATAGACTTCGAGATGGCGAAAGATAAGGTGATGATGGGGGCCGAACGGAAGAGTATGATTCTCACCGATGAGGAAAAGAGGATTACTGCCTACCACGAAGCCGGCCACGTATTGATGGCGAAGCTCTTACCAGGGACGGACCCGGTTCATAAGGTGACGATTATTCCAAGAGGTCGCGCTTTGGGCGTGACAATGCAACTGCCGACAGATGATCGGCACAACTACTCGAAGGAATTTCTCTACAATAATTTGGCGATTCTTATGGGTGGACGTGTCGCTGAAGAGCTTGTCTTCAAGCATGTCACAACAGGAGCTGGTAATGATCTGGAACGTGCAACGGATCTTGCCCGCAAGATGGTATGCGAGTGGGGTATGAGCGAGAAGTTGGGGCCTTTGACCTTTGGCCAAAAGGAAGATTCAGTGTTTCTCGGGCGAGACTTTGCTTCGAAGCGGGACGTCAGTGATCAGGTGGCGCTTGAAATCGACCTTGAGATCAAGCGATTCGTCACGGAAAATTATGAACGTGCGAAACGTGTGCTGACTGAGCAGATGACGAGTCTGAAGGCTGTGGCGGAGGCACTACTTGAAAAAGAAGTGCTTGACGCACCAGAAATTGATCAGATTTTGTTGCAATCCTCCTCTCAAACAGTTCCAGCCTAAGTATCGTGCCAACGCTCGTTTGCGTTGGCACAGTTGCCCCCGTTGTGCTGTTATATGGTCTGCACTCTGTCTAATTCCTCCAAAGGAATCGGAATGACGGTTTGCATGCTTTTGTCATTGGTGGAATAGATTGGATCGAGTCTCACCTCAGGCCCTCATGGGACAACCGTGGTTCTCTGCTAAAGGGCGAGAAATTCATTGCAACCGGCGTCCACTTGTTATGGGCGTCGTGAATGTCACGACTGATTCTTTCTATGATGGTGGACGCTATGTCGAGTCTGAACGAGCCATTGCCCACGCACTGGAACTTGTTGAGCAGGGGGCGGACATCATTGATCTCGGGGGAGAGTCCACTCGGCCAGGCGCCTGTTCTGTTAGTGAACAGGATGAACTGGCTCACGTTATCCCAGTTGTGAAGGGTCTGGCCCATCGTGTGTCGGTCCCAATTTCGATCGATACCAGCAAGTCGCGAGTCGCTGAAGTCGCCCTGGATTGTGGAGCGTCGATCATCAACGACGTGAGCGCACTGCGGCAAGATCCTGCCATGGCGTTGGTCATTGCCCGCTTCGATGCGGCAGTTGTTCTGATGCACATGCAAGGGACTCCGCAAACGATGCAACAATCACCACAGTATTCCGACGTGGTCGGCGAAGTCGTGCGCTTTCTTGAGGGACGTGTGCAAATAGCTCTCCGTGCAGGGATTGCCGGAACGAACATCCTGCTTGATCCAGGCTTTGGTTTTGGTAAGCTGGTGAATCATAACCTTGACCTTCTTGATGGGTTATCTGTTATCGCAGCATTGAACCGTCCCGTATTGGTGGGTCTGTCACGAAAGGCGTTTATTGGGAACGTAGTTGAACGGCCTGTTGAACATCGAGAATGGGGGACTGCAGCGGCGGTGGCACTGGCAGTTGATCGCGGTGCTCATATTTTGCGTGTCCATGATGTTGCCATGATGATTGACGTAGTCAAGATGGCGGCGGCGCTGAATCCACGCTGGTCATCTTACAGACAGGAGCATGATGCGTAAATTATTTGGAACCGATGGTGTCCGAGGGGTCGCCAATCTCGATCCCATGACTAGTGAAATGGCGATGCAGCTCGGACGGGCCGCCGCGCATATTTTCATGCGACGAGCGGGCCGCCATCAGATTGTCATTGGTAAAGACACCCGTATCTCAGGGTATATGCTCGAATCTGCATTGATGGCAGGAATCTGTTCGATGGGGGTGGATGTGCTGCTGGTTGGGCCGATGCCCACGCCTGCGATCGCATTCTTGACTAGAAGCTTACGGGCAGATGCAGGAGTGGTCATTTCGGCCTCGCACAATCCGTATCAAGACAATGGCATTAAGTTTTTTTCAAAGGACGGGTTTAAGCTCCCAGATGAAGTCGAAGCGCGTATTGAAGAGCTGATCGTATCAGATGAAATCAGCCATCTTCGTCCGACGGCAGATCTCATCGGAAAAGCCTACCGCATTGATGATGCAGCGGGGCGCTATATTGAATTTGCAAAGCGGTCGTTACCCAAGGACTTGGATTTTCAGGGGATCAAGCTCGTCGTCGATTGTGCCAATGGCGCGGCATATAATGTGGCTCCGATGGTGCTCAGAGAATTAGGCGCCACGATTGAGGTCATTGGCAATAAACCAGACGGGATGAATATCAATGCCAGGTGTGGCGCCGTTCATCCTGAGTTGCTTCAGGAGGAAGTGCTTCGCCACAAAGCCGATCTTGGAATCGCATTGGACGGCGATGCCGATCGAGCCGTCTTTGTCTGCGAGCAAGGAACGGTCATCGATGGCGATCATGTCATGGCGGCCTTAGGCCTGGATCTTCATCAAAGCGGGCTCCTTGCCAAGCAAACCTTGGTGGGAACCGTAATGAGCAACTTTGGGCTGGAGTTGTCGATGTCAAAAGCGGGCATCAAACTGATTCGGACGCCGGTTGGTGATCGATATCTGCTCGAACGAATGTTGGCGGAGGGCTATACCTTCGGAGGAGAACAATCGGGACATTTCATATTCCTTGACCACAACACGACTGGAGATGGTCTGATCTCAGCTCTGCAGATATTGTCATTGGTAAAGCGAACCAAGAAGCCTCTCTCCGAGTTAGCTCAGGCGATGACGGCTGTACCGCAAGTGTTGGTGAATGTGCAGGTTACGAAGAAGCCACGATTGGAATCGATTCCAGACATTGATTGCGCCATACAAGAGAGCGAACGTCGCTTGAACGGGTGTGGGCGAGTCCTCATCAGATATTCTGGGACAGAGCCGCTATTGCGGATCATGGTGGAAGGAGAACAGTCTACCATGGTTAAGGAAGTGGCTGAGGATCTTGCCAGGGTCGTACGAAAGCATATCGGCTGAATCTTCCCTCCTCCCCAGTACATGAGGGAACCTCATGCTCCCGCCCCTCGCCGCAGTGTTTGTTCTCGGTCTTCTGTGTGGGGCACAGCTTTCCTTTTTCCCGCTCTCTGTCATCGTGCTGTTGGCGGGCATCGCTGTTGGATTCAGCCTGCTTGAGCGAGCCCGTCATATCGACTCACGCTCCACACTGCTCCTGTATTCTACTCTCCTCTTGGGAATCATCTACTGGAGTCTTGCCACTCCGATGTCGGAACCTCGCCCGACGTTACCGCCACTTCATGAGACGGTTCAGGCCTCGGTCAACGGTCGGGTTATCGCTCCAGTCCAACACAGTGTAGGGCGTCAGACGATCTTGGTTCTAACGGATGAGTCTGATTCTCAAGCCAAACGTATACGCCTTGTATGGCGCGACCCGGGGCTTACGCTTCATCATGGTGACCATATCGCGTTTCGGGGAAAGCTACACCGTCCAAGAGGGGCCTTGAATCCTGGTGGATTCGATTATGCTGCCTATGTGGAACGTCAAGGTATCGACCGTATGACCACGGTGACCGGTGCTCAGGCGGTGACGTTGTTAGATACAGAGACCTCAATTGGGTTGTGGAGCGTATGGAGCCGGATCGATCATTGGAGGGCCTCGATACGTGCGGCAGCACTCAGCACACTGAGCCAACCCACACGAGGGCTGTTTCTGGGCATGATCATTGGTGAACGAGGCTATCTTGACCACGAGCTCCAAGATTGGTTTATGGTGACCGGAACAGTCCATTTGCTTTCAATCTCCGGTTCACATCTTGGGCTGGTGGCCATCGTGGCCTTTTGGTTGGTACGAAGACTTGTGCTTGGGCTTCCCTCTATTCTCTTATTGTCCCTTTCTCGAACCGTCACACCATCGAAGATTGCCATCCTGTTCGTCTGGCCCACCGTTGCACTCTATGCCTTGCTGGCGGGAGCCGAGTTGGCGACCATGCGATCACTCGTGATGATTACGTTGGCGATGATCGCAATGTGGCTCGGGTATGAACGCCATCTGGGTCATGCGATGGCGGTGGCCCTGTTGGCGATCCTCTTGCATGATCCCCGTGCCATCTTCGACATTTCCTTTCAACTGTCCTTTCTGTCCGTACTCGCGATGGTCAGAATGATCATCATCACACCATCATCAGCAAACACCAATGTGGCAGGGGGCGACAGTCATCTGAAAGACCGTCTCATGAGCTATGCGCTCCAAGTGCTGTTGATGAGCGGGGCTGTGACCGTGGCGACGTTGCCATTGGTTATGCTCTATTTCAATCAGGTTCCGTGGATGGGCATCATGACCAATCTGATCGCTGTCCCGTTCACCGGTATTATCTTGGTGCCCTTGGGCCTGTTTGTGGCTCTGTGGGCGATTATGACGGGGGCCGAGTCTTTGATCCTTGGCCCAGTCATGGAGCAGTTGTTCGGATTGATGGTGCTTGGATTGCAATGGTGTGCTCGCTTTCCAGGAGGGGAATGGCATGTGGCCGCACCGTCAATGCCGACGATCGCCCTATTTTACGCCGGGCTACTTGCGACAAGTTTTCAGACAATACCGTGGCGCGTCCGAGTTGCGAGCGCTGGGCTGACGATGATGTTGATCGGTTGGTGGCTGAGTCCATCTGTGTCGCAAGCGGACGGCGATCGGTGGCGTGTCACATTTCTTGATGTCGGACAAGGCGATAGTGCCGTTGTGGAGTTGCCGGATGGTCAGGCCGTTCTTATCGACGGCGGCGGGCGATATGAACGATTCGACATGGGGAAGAATGTCGTCGCACCGTTTCTGTGGAGCCGTGGAATTCATCACCTTGACCATGTTATCGGCACACATCAACAACTGGATCATGTCGGTGGATTGATTTGGGTGCTCCGGCATATGTCAGTCGGACAATACTGGGGTGGAGGGATAGAACGTTCTGAACAATTCGTTGAAGATCTCACCGCAGCTCTTCATGATCGGCGGATCGATCACCGCATCGCTGTGCGTGGCCAAGACCTGTTAGGGGCCGGTCAGTGCCGACTCGGCATTCTCAATCCGCCTGAAGCATCAGTGGCCCGTGAGTCAACTCAGCCCCCTACAGGGACACTCTTGAACAATCTGTCCATTGTCGCTCGACTACAGTGTGGACCCTCTTCCATCCTTTTTGCTGCTGATATTGAAACTGGTGGATTGAGACAATTGAACGAGGAAGGGTACCAACCAGTGACGGTTCTGAAAGTACCGCACCATGGGGCGCGTAGCTCGCTGGATTTTGACTGGATTCAGCAACTGCACCCACAGTATGCAGTGGTCTCGGTTGGTGCGGCCAATTCTTATGGACACCCGGACGAATCAGTACTGCAAGCGTATCAAGATCAACACGGTACGGTCTTTCGTACGGATCAGGACGGAGCGATTTGGGTCACAGGTCGGCTCTCAAGATCCGAGCTCACGGTGACTCGTATGCGCGACCTTCTCGTGCAACCAGTCGACCTTCCACGTTGCCGTTGGCGTTGTGAGTATCTGAATTGGCGCCGGCTTTTTCTCCAATCCTCATAACGACACACCGTTCTCTTTTATGGTTTCAGTCCCCCCTTCTTCCGAGAGCACTTCCTTGCAGTGCAAGACAGGAAATGAACGACAGCTTGTGGCTCTTTCTGTGGCTGGGATGCTGGGAGCGCCTGGTACAGGTTGTCAGCTGGAGCCATTCAGTTTGCGAAATTGATGTCGGATCTGCTTCTGTTTGGCCTGTGCCTCCATCAAGCTGTCGGAGAAGTGATACGCAGGCAGCTTGAATCCACGTTGGACTACGTGGGCCCGAACCATCACCATCACCGCCCTATGCGGACGGATGGTTCTTCATAGGCCGGCTTGATTGCCGCGATGATCACTGTGTTGGAAATCAGCGGTCGTGGTCGATAGGGACTTGCACTCCTGCTCCATTCCCGTTACAAGATTCCTCCATGGTGCCAACCGTTGAATGGAAAGATGGAGCTGTTCGGCTGCTTGATCAAAGCCAACTTCCAGGAGCAGTGGAGTTCCTCAACTGTCGGGACTACAAGGCCGTCGCGGACGCGATTCGCACGTTGAAAGTTCGTGGAGCGCCGGCCATTGGCGTGACAGCAGCGATGGGTGTCGCCTTGGGCGCGCAGGCCATCCGTGCGACTGACTACCCAACCTTTGCACAGGCAGTCCTCACGATCTGTGACGACTTGGCCGCGACCAGGCCAACGGCGGTCAATCTCTTCTGGGCTCTAGAGCGGATGAGGCGGAAGCTGGAGTCGGCACGAGCTCAGCCGGTCTCAATGATTAAGCAAGTTCTTACTTTAGAATCTCAAGCAATACTTGAAGAAGATATTACGCTCTGCAAGACCATGGGGCGCCATGGGGCGGAGCTGATCCGTGATGGACAGACGATTTTGACGCACTGTAATGCCGGTTCACTCGCGACGGCAGGCTATGGAACGGCACTTGGGGTCATTCGTGCTGCATGTGAACAAGGCAAGAAAATCAATGTGATTGCGGACGAAACTCGTCCTGTACTTCAAGGTTCTCGCCTCACAGCATGGGAGCTGATGCAGGATCACATTCCTGTCACGTTGATCACCGACAATATGGCCGGCTCACTCATGAGGCAGGGAAAGATTCATCTCTGTGTCGTCGGCGCCGATCGCATTGCGGCGAACGGAGATGTAGCCAATAAGATCGGCACCTATTCGGTGGCAGTCTTGGCGAAGGCGCACAATATTCCGTTCTACGTCGCAGCTCCTTATTCAACCATCGATCTTCAAACAAAGTCCGGTGATCAGATTCCAATTGAGCAGCGAAATCCATCCGAGGTCACGAGCATCCATGGCAGCCACCCCATCGCACCCAAAGGTGTGGCCGTCTACAATCCTGCCTTCGATGTCACACCGGCTGAACTGATTACGGGCATCATCACCGAGCGAGGCGTCTTCAAACCTCAAGAAATTTGCGCACATTTTCTCCGTTGACCCTCAGGCATCTGTCTCTAATTTGCTCTACTAACCTGATAAACTGCTGATTTTGTACCCTTTCGGACTCATGCCTAACGCAGGAAGAAGGGGAGGACCGACTCGCCTAAGTAATTCCGCTTGACCGTTACCATGTGATTAAGGCACCCTTCGACTCCCCCCTCCCGATGCAGTGAACCGATTTAGGTTGCTCACGTGCCCGAGACAAAGGGAAACGCGACCAGCGACAAGAACCCCCAAGAGCGCTCTCACCAGATAGCTGCGCCTACCATCTCGCTAGCCAAAGGCGGCGGTGCGATTCGTGGGATAGGGGAAAAGTTTGCCGCGAATCCGGTCACCGGCACTGGGTCGATGTCCGTTCCGATTGCCACATCGCCCGGCCGCTCAGGGTTTGGTCCTCAACTTGCGCTTTCCTATGATTCCGGTGCGGGCAATGGACCGTTCGGCTTCGGCTGGAATCTGTCGTTGCCCGCCATTACGAGAAAAACCGACAAGGGCTTACCGCAGTACAACGACAGGGCAGAGTCTGATGTCTTCATCCTGTCCGGCGCCGAAGATCTGGTGCCGGTTCTCACGCAAACTGGGGATGGGCCATGGGTGCCGGAAGTCATTCCAGATCGTACGATTGAGAATAAGACCTATCGTATCCGCTGCTACCGCCCACGTATTGAAGGATTGTTTGCGCGCATCGAGCGGTGGAGCAATCAAACCGACTCCACAGATGTCTTTTGGCGTTCCATTTCGAAGGACAACATCACGACCTGGTATGGCAAGAACTCAGAGAGCCGCATTCAAGATCCAGAAGATCCCACGCGCATATATAGTTGGTTGATCTGCGAGAGCCATGACGACAAGGGCAACGCTATTGTCTATGACTACAAGACGGAGGATTCCGACGGGATCATTACGGCACAATCGCACGAACGAAACCGCACGCATCTCAGTCGTTCCGCTAACCGCTACCTGAAGCGAATCTACTACGGCAACCGCATCCCGTACTTCCCGCTGCTTGCTCCGAACGAACCCCCAACAGCACAGCCATCCGAGTGGCTCTTTGAAGTCGTGTTTGATTACGGTGAGCATGACGCAGACAAACCGACCCCAAACGATACTGATTACAGTTGGCCAGTACGCCTCGATCCATTTTCCACCTATCGCGCTGGATTCGAAGCTCGAACGTACCGTTTGTGCCAGCGTGTGCTCATGTTTCATCATTTCATGGAGGAGTTACAGGCGCAGGACTATCTCGTACGCTCCACGGACTTCACATATTCCTATGAAGAGAATCCCACAGACACGAGTAATCCAATCTTTTCGTTTCTCACCTCCGTGACACAATCGAGTTATCGACTGCAGACCGATGGAACCTATTTCGAAAAGTCTTTGCCTCCAGTGGAGTTTGAATACACCAAGCCGGTGGTCAACGAAGCGATTCAGGAAGCGGATGCGGAGAGCCTCGAGAACCTTCCCTCTGGCTTTGATGGACGTGACTATCAATGGGTGGATCTGGATGGCGAAGGCTTGTCGGGGGTCCTGATCCGGCAAGGAAAAGGCTGGTTTTATAAGCGCAATGTGAGCCCGGTCAACGACAAGCCGGAGGGAAGTGGTGCCGCTGTGAGTTTCGGCGCCATTGAGCGGGTGGCGCTGATGCCGGCTACCAGCGGCGCAGGCAATCAGTTCATGGATCTCGCGGGCGATGGCCAGCTCGATATGGTTGAGCTGACGGGGCCGACGCCAGGCTTCTACGAACGGACTCAGGAGGAAGGGTGGGAGTCATTTCGCACGTTTTCGTCTTTGCCGCAGCTCGACTGGAGCGATCCCAATTTGAGATTTGTCGACCTGACCGGCGATGGCCACGCGGATATCCTCATCACGGAGGAGGAGACGCTTTGCTGGTATCCCTCATTGGCAGAAGCGGGATTCGGGACACGTAAGAGAGTTCAACAGGTGCTCGATGAAGAGAAAGGACCGAGGCTGGTGTTCGCCGATGGCACCGAGTCCATCTATCTGACCGATCTGTCCGGCGACGGACTCACCGATCTCGTGCGTATCCGTAACGGCGAGGTGTGCTACTGGCCCAATCTTGGTTACGGCCGTTTCGGGGCCAAGGTGACGATGGACCATGCACCCTGGTTCGATGCGCCGGATTTGTTCGAGCAACGCCGCATTCGCCTTGCCGACATCAACGGCAGCGGCGTGACCGATATCATCTATCTGGGCGCCGAAAGAGTGTCCTTCTATTTCAACCAATCGGGCAACAGCTGGAGCCAAGCCCACCAATTGACCGCGTTTCCCGCCATCGACAACCTCGCTTCCGTTCAAGTGGTCGACTTGTTGGGTAATGGCACGGCTTGCCTGGTGTGGTCGTCGCCCCTGCCGGGCGCGGAGCACGTACTGCGTTACATCGATCTGATGGGTGGGCAAAAGCCGCATCTGCTCATCAAGTCGGTGAACAATCTTGGCGCAGAGACCCTTGTCCAGTATGCACCCTCGACCAAGTTTTACTTGGCCGACAAGTTCGCGGGACGACCCTGGATCAGCAAGATTCCGTTCCCGGTGCACGTGGTCGAGCGTGTGGAGACCTACGATCGCATCAGCCGCAATCGGTTCGTCACCAGGCACGCCTATCACCATGGGTACTTCGACGCCATCGAGCGCGAGTTCCGTGGCTTCGGCATGGTGGAGCAGTGGGATACCGAAGAATTTGCCGCGTTGAATCAGAACCAGGAGTTTCCAGTCGGGGACAATATCGACGAATCGTCCCATGTGCCGCCGGTACTGACGAAGACGTGGTTTCACACCGGCGTCTACGTCGGCCGGGATCATATTTCGGACTTCTTTACTGGCATGATCGATGGACAAAACATTGGCGCGTACTACCGAGAGCCTGCGTGGCGTGATGACGATATTGAGGCGAACAAGCACCTCCTCGACGATACCGTCTTGCCGGCAGGATTGACGCTGGAGGAAGAACGCGAGGCCTGTCGGGCGCTGAAGGGCGCCATGCTGCGCCAAGAGGTCTATTCGCTCGACGGCACAGAGAAGCAAGCCCATCCTTACGTTGTCACCGAGCAGAATTTTACAATTCGCATGCTGCAGCCGGAAGCGGACAACCGGCATGCCGTCTTTTTCTCCCATGCACGCGAGGCACTGACCTATCAGTATGAGCGTAATCCCGCCGATCCACGTATCGGCCATGCCTTAACGTTGGAAGTCGATGAGTTCGGTAATGTGCTCAAGTCCGCTGCGGTCGGGTACGGACGGCGACAGCCGGACGTCTCGCTATCAGTAGAGGATCAAGCCAAACAGTCGCAGATCTTAGTCACGTACAGCGAGAACGACTTCACGAATAAGATCGATGGAGACGATGTCTATCGCACGCCGTCGTCCTGTGAAATACGGACCTATGAACTGACAGGGTTCACTTTAGGGACGAACCAGATCCGCTTCACACTTGATGAGTTAGCGGCCAAATCCAGCTCCGCTCAGGTGATCTCCTATGAAACGAATCCATCGGGCGCGCTGGAGAAACGTGTGATCGAGCACGGCAGAACGCTGTATCGGCCAAACGATCTGGGGTTCTCGCAGAACGACGCACTGGCGCTTCTGCCATTGAGTCAGATGGAGTCGCTGGCCATTCCAGGCGAGAGCTACAAGCTGGCAATGACTCCGGGGTTGATTAGAGCCACGTTGAGCGGCAAGGTCACGGACGTGATACTCCAAGAAGGCCGCTATGTGCACAGCGGCGGCGACGCCAACTGGTGGATTCCGTCGGGACGTGGGTTCTTCTCACCTGATACGAACGCTGATCCGGCCACGGAGTTGGAAGAGGCGAAGAATCATTTCTTCCTCATCCGGCACGTCCGCGATCCGTTTCATCGCGCCGATTTCAGCACGGAAAGTATCGTCGACTATGACGCGCATGATCTGCTGGTGACCCAAACACGCGATGCTCTTGGCAATGTGATGAGCGTACACAACGACTACCGCGTGCTGCAGCCACGGGTAATGACTGACCCCAACGGCAATCGTAGCGAAGTGGCGTTCGATACGCTCGGCATGGTTGTCGGTACGGCGGTGATGGGCAAGGAGACGGAGAACAAAGGCGACAGCCTAACTGGATTCACTCCGGATTTGGACGAGGCTACGGTGCTCGCTCACCTGAACGATCCGCTGGCCGATCCGCATGCCATTCTGCAAGGCGCCACGACACGCTTGGTTTACGATCTATTTGCCTACCATCGAACGAAAGACCAGCCGGACCCTCAGCCGACGATCACCTATGTCATGGCCCGTGAAACGCACCAGGCCGATCTGGCTGTCGGCTCACAAACCAAGGTGCAGCATTCGTTCTCCTATTCGGACGGATTCGGTCGCGAGATCCAAAAGAAAATCCAGGCTGAACCGGGTTCCGTGGTGGCAGGCGAGTCTGAAGTGAGCCCACGCTGGGTGGGTAGTGGGTGGATGGTGTTCAACAATAAGGGCAAACCAGTTCGGCAATTTGAACCATTCTTTAGCGCAACCCATCAGTTCGAGTTCGATGTGCGAGTCGGTGTGAGCCCGATTCTGTTCTACGACCCGTTGCAACGTGCCGTTGCGACGTTGCATCCCAATCACACCTGGCAAAAAGTCCGGTTCGATCCCTGGCGGCAGGAGACCTGGGATGTCAATGACACGCTCCTGATCAATCCGGCCGACGATGCCGACGTCGGGGACTACTTCAGGCGATTAGCGGAAACTGATTATCTGCCCACTTGGCATGGCGTCCGCATCGACGGCGCAATGGGTGTGCAAGAACAGGCAGCGGCACAAAAGACTGAGGCCCACGCCGACACGCCCGCTGTGGCGCATATGGATTCCCTCGGCCGAACATTTCTCACCATCGCGCACAATCGTGTCGCTCGCAACGGTGATCCTCTCGCCGATGAGTTCTATCGAACGCGCGTGGTCTACGACATCGAGGGGAATCAGCGCGAAGTCATCGACGCACTCGACCGTATCGTCATGGGCTATGAGTACGACATGCTCAGCACGCCGATTCACTCGTTTAGTATGGATGCCGGCGAACGCTGGATGGTGAACGATGTGGCAGGCCAGCCGATGCGGGCCTGGGATGCGAGGGGACATGAATTTCTGACGGAATATGACCAATTGCACCGCCCGTTGCGCCAGTTTGTCCGTGGCACTGATGTAATTGAATCAGATTCCCGCGTGCTGAATCGAGAAGTGCTATTCGGCAAGGTCGAATACGGCGAAGGACAAGTGAATGATGTCGCGCTGAATCTGCGTGGGCGAGCAGTGAGAAGCTACGACAATGCTGGAGTCGTCACCAGTGACGCGTGGGACTTCAAGGGCAACCTCCTGCGTGGGAACCGTCAACTGGCCAAGGACTATAAGAGCGTTCCGGATTGGGTCGGGATGGTGGAACTGGAACCGCAAGTCTTCAGCAGCAGCACGACGTACGACGCGCTGAACCGTCCCGTCAGTGTGATTTCACCGGACAACAGCGAGATCCAGCCCACCTACAATGAAGCCAATCTGCTCGAACATATTCAGGCAAGGTTACGCGGGGCCCCAGAATGGACGACCTTCGTTGCCGATATCGATTACAACGCCAAGGGACAGCGAGAGTCGATTCGATATGGTAATGGAGTCGAGACCACCTATGGCTACGACCCGTTGACGTTTCGCCTGGTGAATCTGAAAACGACGAGGAGCACCGCAGGCGACTTGCAACATCTCTCCTACACCTTCGACCCGGCTGGCAATATCACCCATATACAGGATGTGGCTCAGCAGGCCATCTACTTCGCGAACACACAGATCACTCCCGATGCCGATTACACCTACGACGCGATCAATCAACTGATCCGAGCCACTGGCCGTGAACACATCGGGCAAGTGGGCCAAGTCGATCACAACAATCCGCCGATCCATTCCCTGCCCCACCCCAACAATGGCGAAGCGATGCGACCCTATACCGAGCAATATGAGTACGACGGTGTGGGGAACATTCTTGCGATGATCCATCAAGCCGGTAAGGGTAGTTGGACATGCAGCTATCAGTACGCAAACGATAGCAATCGGCTGTTGGCCACAAGCATGCCGGGCGACGATCCCAATGGTCCATACACGGGAATCTATCACTACAACCCACATGGCAGCATGGCAAGGATGCCGCACCTGCCGACCATCGCCTTGGATTTCGCCGAGCGGATGCAGAGTTCGACCACGCAGGTCGTTAACGATGGCACTCCGGAAACGACCTACTACGTCTATGACGCTTCTGGCCAGCGCGTACGCAAAATCACGGAGCGGCAAGCACTGGAAGGGGCGACACCAACCCGCAAGAACGACCGGATCTATCTTGGTGGGTTCGAAGTCTATCGGGAGTATTCAGGGAATGGGACTGCTGTCGCTGTTGTCGCTCTTGAGCGCGAAACGCTCCACATGATGGACGACAAACAGCGCATCGCGCTGATCGAAACCAAAACGATCGACACTGAGTCCTCAGTCCTGAGTCCTCGACCCTTACTCCGCTACCAAATGAGTAACCACCTCGGCTCAGCCAGTCTGGAGTTGGACGAAACTGCTCAATCGATCTCGTACGAGGAATACCACCCGTATGGCACAAGTTCATATCGTGCGACGAACAGTGTGATTGAAGTGAGCGCCAAACAATATCGTTACAGTGGAAAAGAAAAGGATGAAGAAACCGGGCTGTACTATCACGGAGCAAGGTATTACGCGCCATGGCTTGGGAGGTGGCAGGCGTCCGATCCTTCGGATCTTTCGGATGGTGTGAACGTCTACCGTTTCAATCGCAACAATCCAGTTCGCTTTTTAGATCCAAATGGTCGTGGCGCGTTAGATCAGATGAAAAACATCGCGTATGGAGTGGGAGGAGCTGTCTCAAGCAAGGTTCAATCAGCGTATCAAGGCGCGGCAACGCTCGCTTCCAACGTTTATACTGACCCAACCGGGACTGCCTTGACAATGGCTAAGGAGTCATTGCCTGGGAAGATCGTCACTGGTGATTTTTCAGGAGCCTTCAACGACGTATGGGAGGAAGGAGCGTACGCTGTTGGTAATGTCGGTAATCTTCTAAAGTCTGGCGTGGGACTATGGCAGAAGGAATATATCGACACCCTGAAGACGGGCAGTCAGCAGGAAATACAGGCTGCTACGGAAAAAGCCATCGACGATACTGCTGGGATGATCGACACGGGGAGCGATATCCTTTCTTTTGGAGTTAAAACTGCCGCGAAGGTAATGCTCAAGAAATCCATCCTCGATCTCGCTTCAGCCGCCACCTTGGGCGCTGTCGTTCCCAGTTCCAAAACAAGACCAGGGTCCCCCCGCCCGGATCTCGACAATGACTTAGACCTAGAAAATGAGGTGACCAAGGAATTAGCGATCAAAGATCCTAAAGAAGTCTTAAGAAACCTCCTGGATCAAAATACGCATTTACACCAACGCTCCCACTACGGGTTTTCTCCGTACTCAACGGATGTGGGTCCAGATATTACGCTTTCAGGGCATGGAGCTTGGATAAAGAGTAATGGGTTTATGACAATGCCAGAGAGAACGTGGCTCAAAATATTTTCATCAAACTATACGATTACGAATAAGTGGGGCAATTTCATTGAAAGAGGTTTACCACTTACGCCATACAAGATTTATGGTCCAGGTGAGAAAGCTCCAAATCTTACATTGTTCCCACCAAGAGGATTGCATTTACAGGGGGACCCAGTTGTGGTGAGGCCATACGTCAAAGAGGGTGTTTTACTCGAAGACATCGTGAAGCCGGGAATGGGTATGGTTAACTGGGCGGCTTGTCTTCCTCCAAGAGAATAGATCTGAAAGACAAAAGTGAATTGATTAAAAAGGGGTTAGGAGTCGTTTTAAGCACAGACAGTGGAACATCGCCTTTTGCCGACATGGAGGTCCTCATGCAACCGGTTAATTTTCCCTTAAAACTCCAGATGAAGCGCCCAGAAGTCGGCGATCTTCATCAGGCGTTGTCCACGCTTGGCTTTGCCATCGCCGCGGCTGAGAAGAAGAATCAGCGTTTTGGAGTCTCTACTCGCGCGGCGGCGCGAGAATTTCAGGCTGCTCACAAGCTCCGACAAACGGGTGCCGTTGATCAGGCAACCGCGAAGGCGATCAACCAAGAGCTGACCGACCGAGGCGTCCTGACTGAACCCCTACCCGGCGGAGATACGCCGGGACCGAATCCACCGACCAATCCACCGGAAGTCGAACAACCCTCGGCACATGGCACCGTAACTCACACAGATGGGACTGCCATCAACGGCGTCAAGGTCCGTGCGTTTCATCGACAATTGGCTGGAGAGCTCGAGCTTGGCGAGACGGCGAGCAATGATCGCGGGCAATATACCATCCACTACGAATATCCGACCGGCACATCGCGCGTTGATCTATTCGTACGAGCCTACGGCGAGACGAACACGATCCTTGCAGTCTCTCCTCTCCTTGTTGGCGTGCGTGGTAAACAGGTTGTCGACCTTGTTGTCGAAGCCGAACGATATCGTGGGCCGTCTGAGTTTGAGCGTGCCAGCGCAGCCTTGAATTCCCAAATCAGAGATGTGGATCTCGACACGTTCGACGCGAATGATGTTGCGTTCCTGGTGCGGACGATGAAACTTTCTCGTGAGATGGTCACCGCCTGGATCACGTCTCGACAACTGGCTGTACGCTTTGCGGTCGAGCAAGAGGTGCTCTATGGTTTGATTCGGGTGGAAAACACGGCGTCGTTCCCCAAGCTACTCAGACGATCCCGTGCCAGGCTTATCCGAGCCCTGACACAGGCCGCCCAGACCAATCTCATTTCGCTCGTGGTGGGTGAGCAGGCAAGGGAAACGGTCACACGACTGCAACAGGTTGCAATCAACCTGAGCGCGTCGAACGATACACCGGGTTCTCTTGGTCTGTTGCTGGGCGCCTCTACGGTGTCTGCTCCCCAGCAACGGGTGTTTCTTGAACGCTATGCGAAACACGAGGGGCCGATCAGTGCGTTCTGGCGAGCCCTTCGTGAGGACCAGACCTTCGGAAACGCCGCCGTCGATGAACTCCAGCTCACGATCCAGCTCGGTACATTGACGGCAAACCACGCACCGTTAGCGGCGGTGTTGCGGGCGCGTGGCATTCGCCGGGGTTCGGAGACGGCCACACTTACGCGGGAGGACTGGCGTACGATTCTGAGAGGTCAGGTTGCAGGGAAGGCTGTTGGTACACCGGCCAACATCAAAGGCGCCACTCAGGAGGAACGAATCAACAACTACATCACCCTGTTGCTGGAGCGCACGGCGCTGGCGTTTCCGACAACCAAGGTGACCCAGACGTTGAAGACCATTCCGAATTGGCAAGCCTCGTCAGCGAGGGCCTTTCTCGATGCCAATCCCGACTTTAATCTGCTCACACGCAACATCGACACCGCCATGAAGTCAAGCACCTCCGTGATCCGGCCCGAATGGGATCGGGAGTCCCTTGCCTCGGAGCTGGCCACTGTTCAACGTGTCGCACGCCTGGCCCCGAAAGGCCGGCACGAGACGGTGGTCAACGGCCTTCTGACCGCAGGCTACCATTCCGCCCTTTCCATCCTGCGCCAATCTCGCGTGACATTTCTTCAGAAAACCGCACAAACCTTGGGAGGGAAATCCGCCGCAGAAGAGGTGTACCGCAACGCCCAGTTTCAGATGAGCCGGGTGGTGACCGCTTTCAGCTTGATGCACCCTCGACTAGCGGAACCCATGGCCCGGGCGGTCGGAACGATCTCCAAGAAGGTATCGGAGGATGCCACCTGGTCGTCGCTCTTTGGAAATGTCGACTACTGTCAGTGTAACCACTGCCGCTCGATCTACAGCCCTGCCGCGTATTTGGTGGACCTCCTCGCCTGGCTCGATACGCACGAACTGAATGGTCGCACGGCGTTCGAGCGACTCGATGCCCGTCGCCCCGATATCAAACGAATCGAACTCTCCTGCGACAACACCAATACGGTCCTGCCCTATGTCGATCTGGTCACCGAAATTTTAGAAGATCGGATCCTGTCTTTTCCTACAGTCGATGGCACGCAAGTCCCGATTGCCTCGACTGCCACCAGTGCCGAGCTGCTCGCCCATCCGGAATCTCTCCATCCCGCAGTCTACGATCAGCACCTTGCCAAGGAAGTCTATCCTTGGTTGTTGCCGTTCGATTTATGGGGTGAATTGGGACGCGTGTATTTCGAACATCTTGGTGTACGGCGATCCGATCTAATGGAAGCCCTGGCCAGGCCCGATGTGCCGGGCCGTTCAGCTATTAGCGCTGAGCGATTAGGGATGTCATCGGCGCAGTGGAAAATTGTGACCGGTGCCGATAGCAGGCCCGTGTGGAAATTCTGGGGGTATGGTTCCGAGAACCCGAAGGGCACCAATTTTAAAGCCGACCTCGCGGTGGTCTCCAATTTTCTGCGTCGAGCCGATTGCGAGTACGACGAGCTGCTCGACCTCCTCCATAGCCGCGTAGCCAACCAGAACAAGATCGTCATTGTAGGGGAAGCCTGCGACACTGACGAGCTGACATTGGAGACCTTGTCCGACACGGATCTCGATAGGATGCAGCGGTTTCTTCGCCTGTGGCGGAATCGTGGCTGGTCGATACTGAACCTGGATAAAGTTCTGTATGCCCTTAACCCTGTCGATATCAATGCCAAGAGCTTGCATGCGTTGGCGGATCTTGAACGTATTCAGTCTCTCACGAAGGCGCCTTTGCTTGATATCTCATGCTGGTGGGCCACCATCGATACCTTCGAAGACAGACCCGAAAAAGACCAACCAGTCAAATCTCTCTATCAACAAGTATTCTTGAATCGGGCCGTTGACCCAGCTGCGGAAGAAGATTCATTTCCACTGGCGTTGAACCCCATTCGCACTGCGCTATTACGCAGTGACGTCTCCTGGGACAGTATCCGATCACATCTCTTGGCGGCATTGCGAGTCGACGATGCTGAGTTGTCGCTGCTTGTTGACGAGACCATCGACGATTTGCCCAATCCCCATCGGGTTGTCACGGGTGCAAATGCTACCTTGGAAGGTCTTTCCGCGCTCTATCGGCATGTGAGTCTGGCTAGGACGCTGAAACTGACCGTGACTGACCTGCTCGGGGTGCTGGAGCTTACAAGCCTCGATCCGTTCACTCTTGAAAAAACAGGGGACACCGTCGAGCTGATCGACACGCTGTCCGAAATCCGCGCCTCAGGGTTCTCTCTGGACGAGCTGCATTATTTGCATGAGCATGATCTGGATGCGGATACGCGAGTCGGGGTGACCGATGAGGCCATCTCGCAAACGCTGGTCGAAATCCGGGATGGCTTGACGGCCATCCAGAACGAATTCGTCATTGTGGCCGATCCCAACGGCGACGTGACCATGCGGTATCTGGGCATGGTGTTGGAAGCGGATGCTGCGGCTGCGGTTCTAGCGGCTCTCCAGACTGAAGGGGATGGGACGAATAACAGCGAGCTAGCGCAGATCCTGATCGATCATCTTGGCAGCGTGGTGACGTTTGATGCCGAATCAGTGATCGCTCAGTCCATCGAGCTTCGTTACAACAGCATGGTCGGGCTGTTGGTGCCTTACCTCAAGGACCTGCAAAGCAAGGCACTGGTGATAGAGAAGACCGCTACATTTACGCGACGAGACCTCGACTCGATAGAAGATCTTCTGGCTCTCCGTGTGACCATGACGGTCCAGGGCAGTCAGTTATCTGCGTTGATTGGACTGCAACAAAGCCCCTACATTGATACTGAAGGGACCGAGCTGACCATCGAAGCGGATGGAGAAGCATTCGCCACTCTGCGCCGTCTCTTTAAAATCTGTCTGGTGTTGAACAAACTTGAAGTCGATATTGATGAACAACTCTGGCTGTTTGATGTGGGTGTGTCGAAAAGGCTGCTTAACCCGGTGTCCCTGCCCACCGAGCCGCAGTCCATCACGGCTGATACATGGGGTGCTTGGACACGATTGGTGGATCTCTTCTCGTTAAGAAAAGGCCTACCAGGTGGAGAACCGAGCCTGGCTGAACTTTTACGATTGTTTGAATTCGAAGGTGATGCCACTGCAGCGGAGAGCACATTCGAGACCGAGCTGTCGGCCCGGACAGGCTGGCTGGTTGATGATATCAGCACGCTGGTGACGGCGTTCGGGTTGCGCTTTCCGCAAGACTGGTTCGATGGCCAGGCGTTGAAACGGTTGGTTGACGCGTTCAAGTTGATTCGCCGTATCGGTGTGGACGCTGTACAGGCGGATCACTGGGCGACTGCTGATATCGATATGGCTCAAGCAGAATCGTTACGGCTTGCTGGAAAAGCCAAACATGATGAAACCCAATGGCCAGCCATTGCACGGGGACTCCGTGATCCTGTACGGGAGAAGCAGCGCGCGGCGCTGGTCGGTTATTTGATCGGACAGTTACCGAAGTATCGTACCGAGAGTGATCTCTTCAATGACTTGCTGATCGATGTAGAAATGGCGCCCTGCATGCTGACCTCGCGCATCAAGCAGGCGATTTCGTCGGTGCAGCTCTTTGTGCAACGGGGATTTCTGAATCTCGAAGATGGCGTTGAATTCACGCGCACTGACCGTGAGGAATGGGAATGGAGGAAGACGTACCGGGTTTGGGAAGCTAACCGTAAGGTCTTTCTCCATCCGGAGAACTGGATCGAACCGGACCTGCGGAGCAACAAGAGCGAATTGTTTGAGCAATTGGAGAGTAGTCTCCTCCAAGGTGAAGTGACCGATGTCTCGGTCGAAAAAGCCTACACGGCGTACCTCGAAGGCCTCCTCAAGATCGGTCGTCTGGAAGTGATGGGCATATACCATCAAGAAGAAGAAGAAGACGCGGATGGCAGGGTGGATATTCTTCACGTCGTTGCCCGAACCAAGGGGCATCCGCGCGAATACTATTACCGCCAGTGGATCGACGAGCGTGAATGGACGCCCTGGGAAAAACTCGACACCGACATCGACGCCGAGCATGTCATCTTGGCGGTGTGGGATCGACGGCTGTACGTCTTCTGGCCGATGGTCGTGCAGAAAGCGGAGGCAATCCTTGCGAACGATCCAGATGAAGCACCGGAGAGCCGCAACTTTTTTGAGATGAAGCTTGCGTGGATTGAACGATTGAATGATAGATGGGGCGGACGCAAGTTGACCGAGAACGCTCTTCTTGTGAATGGCAAGTGGGATGAGCTGGATTGGACGGCAACAAGCGAGGGGGGATACTCTTTCGGAGAAACGCCCACCTATTTCCGGCTTGCACAAGCAAACACGCTCGTCATTGAATGTCGACAAAGCCTCATTCCTCCCGTCGGTAGCATTTTGGGGAAATTCGTGCTCGATCCATGCACCGGCTCGATGGTGGTTGAGAATACGACTGTTCCTGGGACTGAGATTGTCACGCCGACCAATAACGTCGTTTCGCGCATGCGTATGACTTGTTTTGATCAAGGCGATTTGAGTGCGGACGCGCCTCTTCGGCTAATGACCGGATCGGTTGATCAGGATGGGCGACTAAGCGGATCTCCGCAGGAGATCGATGTGTTGGGTAAGGTTGCTCCATACCCGGTCGCGAGCTTTGCCTACCCCCATCAATATGGCGAGTTTGCTTCGCAGCACGGTGTCTTTCTCGACGACGACGAGCGAACGTTTCATGTGATACCTGAACAGGTAATAGATTTAGGGCATTATTTTGACGAGGAATACAAGGACGAGCTTGATCCAGGTGATGTCGGAGTTATCATCTCGCACCACGAATTGTTCGAGGACGAGCCACGTCCGCCCAAGTTTGAGCCGGAGTTGCCATGGGACTCAGACGTGTTGAACGAGGAATCGCCGGGTCCTCGGCAGCGGGTGACGGAGTTGAGAGCGAACACCAGTGGGCCGTTCAATAGCTTGGACGCGTTGTCTAGCCTTACGGACCAGCAGCTCCAGTACAGCCAGAATCAGCTCTTTGAAGCGAAGACCATTTCCGATCCGTACGGTCGACAACTCTCCACCAAGTACCGGTTCTCACTCTTTTACCATCCGTACGTCTGCGACTTTATGACGGAACTGCGGCGATTCGGCGTTGCGGGGCTGCTCGATCCAAATCCTTTCGGATCTCCAGCAGCCAGAGACCTGGTGCGCCAGGAAAAGGCGCTCGACTTTTTCAAGCCAACCTATCAGCCCACCGCAAGCGTCCTCAATACACCGATCCAGGATATCGATTTTGAGTTCGGTGGTGCCTACGCTGACTACAACTGGGAGATCTTCTTTCACGCGCCGTTCCTCATCGCCAATCGCCTGTCACAAAACCAGCGATTCGAAGAGGCACGGAGGTGGTACCACTTTATCTTTGATCCCACCAACCGGAGTGACGACAAGGATCCGCTGCGGTTTTGGAAGATGAAGCCCTTTTATCGCGAAGCGGATGCCCCGATCGACGAGTTCCTCAAGTTGGCCTCTTCGACTGAGACGACCCCTGAGACCATCGCCGCCCGTGAACAGTATGACGATCAGGTCCAAGCGTGGCTCGCCAATCCTTTTGACCCGCACGCCATTGCACGTCTGCGCACGACTGCTTATCAGAAGACCCTTGTGATGAAGTACCTCGACAACCTGATCGCATGGGGCGATAGCCTCTTTCGCCAGGATACGATCGAATCGATCAATGAAGCGATCCAACTCTATGTCCTGGCGCTTGACCTCCTGGGTGAACGGCCTGACGCCTTGCCGCCTCGTGCTATACCAGTTGCAAAGACTTTCGAACAGGTCAGACAAGACCTGGATGATTCAGTGTTGAATAACCCGTTGAATCAGAACAATCCGTTTGTCCGATTGGAGAATCTGCTCTTCAATCCCAAGACCAATGACGCTCCCTGGCGCTCCACCTGGCCTCTCCCGCTTCCGTTGAACTACACGATTTTTAATGGTGGCGCCAAGAGTTCGAGCCTCTATTTCTGTATTCCACCTAACGACAAGCTGCTTGGCTATTGGGATACGGTCGAAGACCGGCTGTTTAAGATCCGTCATTGTATGAGTATCGAAGGGATCGTACGCCAGTTGCCGCTCTTTGAACCACCCATTGATCCAGGCATGTTGGTACGAGCGCGGGCAGCCGGTGTCGATCTTGTGAGTGCCCTCGCCGACCTGAATGCGCCGCTTCCGCATTATCGATTCAACGTGATGCTTCAGAAAGCCTATGCGTTCAATCAAACAGTGCGCGGGCTTGGTGGTGCATTATTGAGTGCGTTGGAGAAAAAGGATGCCGAGGAGTTAGCCGCACTTCGGTCCACTCAGGAGGTGGCCCTTCTGGAAACCATTCGCGAGGTGAAGAAGCTTGCCGTTGAAGAAGCACAGCACACACTGGTTGCGGCGGAGCGTAGCCTGACTGTCATTGAACAGCGGCGTGATTACTACCAGGGTTTGATTACAAATAGGCGCCTTGAAGAGGAGAAGCAACAAGTGAAAATGCTGAGGCGCAGCAGAGACTCGCAACTCGCAGCAGCTGCGCTCGCTTTTATCGGTTCTTCAGTATCCCCAATTCCAGCTATCACGACAGGCGCTTCTGGTGCCATGGGAACTCCTGTCGCCACAGCGACAGTGACTGATGGCCAAGGGCTGGCTAAGGGGTTTGATCTCCTGGGTCAAGCCGCATCACTCATTGCCGCACAATTCTCAGCTGACGCTACTCTGTCGGGGCTTGCCGCGGGATTTGCTCGACGCAATGAGGATTGGGAGCACCAACTTACGGCTGCGAATCGAGAGATTAAGCAGATCGAAAAACAGATCGAAGCCGGGAAGGTTCGTGTTGCCATGGCTGAACGGGATCTGGAGAACCATGAGCGACAGATCGAACAGGCGTGGACGGTGCGAGAGTTCATGGAGAGCAAGTTCACGAACGTGGAACTCTACCAGTGGATGGTGGGACAGCTTTCGTCTCTCTACTTCCAGAGTTATCAACTGGCCTATGATCTCGGGAAGCAAACCGAGCGAGCCTACCGCCACGAGTTGGCCTTGCCGGAGTCGACGTTTATCAGCTTCGGGTATTGGGACAGCTTGAAGAAAGGACTGCTGGCCGGTGAGCTTCTCCAGCTCTCGCTGGAACGCATGGATAAGAGTTATCTTGAGAATAACCGCCGCGAGTATGAGCTGACCAAACATGTCTCGCTGGCCCTGCTAGATCCTGTCGCCTTGCTCAAGCTACAGACCGATGGGACGTGCGAGTTTTCGATACCGGAATCGCTGTTTGACCTCGAATACCCTGGTCATTATTTGCGTCGAATCAAGTCAGTATCCATATCCATCCCCTGCGTGACCGGCCCCTATACCAGCGTCCCGGCGCGGCTGACCCTCGTATCCAGCCGCACCAGGGTAGACCCCAGCGCGGCCGGAGATTATCCAATGGTTGTATCTGAAGGTAGTACCGACCAACGCTTCCAGTTTCACACTGGCGCGGTTCAATCGATCATCGTCAGCGCTGGACGCGAAGATTCAGGGTTGTTTATGGCTGACCATCGCGATGAGCGCTATCTGCCCTTTGAAGGTAGTGGTGCCATCAGTGACTGGAGCCTTGCGCTGACCAGCGCGGTGCAAACTTTCGATTGGTCGACCATCACGGATGTTGTGATCCATGTGCGATACACTGCCAGGGAAGGCGGGGAACTCCTGCGGGAGGCTGCCTTGAAGTCGCTCCAATCGGAACTCCAAGGGATACCACTGCAAAGATCCTTTTCAGCCATGCACGAGTTCCCCACGGAATGGAATGCGTTTCTACGACCAGCCACGGATGCTGGTGAGGCGGTCTTGAAGTTGGATCTATCAGAAAAACGTTTCCCGTATTTCGCCCGCAGCCTGGAGCCGTCAATCTCCAAGATCGAACTGGTCGCGCTGGTCAAAGGTTCATCGACATGGACTGGTACTGATGTGACAGTGGAGGGGGGAGAGAGGACTGAGGCAGTCACACTGGCATCAGCGGATAACCTCTATGGCGGGAACCCGAGCGGGGTTGTCGAATATCAAGGAGCCAGTCCAGGTGCGTGGACGGTTCGAATAACTACCGCCTCATTGGGGCCACCGTCGGAGTGGATCGATGATCTCGTTATCATCGCGACGTATCAAGTGACCGTGCCTGCGTGAAGCTGTGAACATCAAGGCAGCGGTTAGTCAGCCCGTGGGGCAGGTGCAGCATCACAAGAAGTAGTAGTTGGAACTCATTGCCGGCTTAGCTCAACATAGAGACATATCGACGTCGAAAGATAGCCCACTTGAAGCAGGCAGCTATCGGCCACTGACAAACTTCTACTTCTTCCCACAGACCGCACCCCATAAGCCTTCATTCACCGTTCCTGGCTCAGCTCCCACCCAATGGCCTTCGCTGGTGTGTCCGCCACCACCAATCACCTCGCCTGTCCCCATGTGGCCGTAGAAATCGGTGGATTCCAGATTCCGAACACGTTTTTTGGTGCAATCGAACTGCTTGGTTATCTTGGTGGAATAAAATCGAGTAGGGGATCTGTTGCCCTGCATCCACTTCCAGTCGATCAAGGCGGAAATGGTCACCAGATTGCCTTCTCTGTGTATGGTAGCAGCATCGACGTACACCATTTGCAATGGATGCGACTGATACTGAGCATCAATAGCCATCCATTGAGCATAGAGAGGCGTCGAGCTGAGAATTATGAATATAGCCAGGAGCCAGACAAATCGACGAAACGTCAGCATCCCTGTGTCCTCCCGTTCGAACATCATTGTATCACCCGAGGTGTATGAAGAGAACGGGATCTCTCTTGGTCTTCCATGAGAAAGGATCATTCAGAGAAGAATGTGGGGAGGGGAAAGTTGTACGGTGATGCAAATCGGGTGGAGAGTGGAGTTAGCCGACTTCATGCAGCTTGAGCAGATTGGTTTTGCCGGGTTGCGCCGCAAGCGTGCCGGAGACGATGACGAGCCTGTCGCCGGCTGTGACTAACCCCTCCGCCTTGAGCACGCGTTCGGCTTCCTTGATCCGCGCATCAGTCTGCTCAACTTGCGGCATGGTGAATGAACGGACGCCCCAATAGAGTGCCATCCGCTGTCTGACCGCCTCATGAGGAGTCAGGGCCAGAATCGGTGCGGTCGGGCGTTGCTTCGATACCAGCCGAGCTGTGGCACCTCGCTCGCTGAACGCCACGATGGCACGTGCATCGATTCCCCTGGCTGCAGAAGAGGCCGCAGCGCAGATGGCCTCTGGTATGGAAAGATTGTCCAGGTCGGCTTGCCGCTTGCGCAGGATGCCAGGTTCGGTGCCTTCTTCTGCCGCGCGAATGATGCGATCCATGACTGCAACTGTCTCGGTAGGATGCGCACCGACGGCTGTTTCGGCTGAGAGCATCAAGGCGTCGCTCCCGTCGAAGATAGCGTTCGCGACATCGGAAGCCTCTGCTCTTGTTGGGCGCAGAGCCTGTGTCATGGATTCCAGCATCTGCGTGGCAGTGATGACAATGCGCCGCCGCCGGTTGCCTTCTAGAATAATCCGCTTCTGCAGAACCGGCACCGCTTCAGGCCCCATCTCGACACCTAGGTCCCCACGGGCGATCATCACCCCGTCCGCTCGTTCTAAGATGTCGTCTAACGTCGTCACGGCTTCAGCTCGTTCGATTTTGGCGATGAGTGGGATCGTACTTCCATGCTCGGCCAAGACAGCCCGTGCCGCGTCAATGTCCTGTGGCCCTCGTACAAAGGAGAGGGCGATATAGTCCACGCCATGCTTGACGCCGAAGCGAATGTCTTCCCGATCTTTCTCAGTCAAGGTAGGAGCACTCACGGCTGTTCCAGGCAGGTTGATCCCTTTGTGTGAGGTGATCGTGCCCCCGGTCAGGACGGAACAGTCGATCAGATTGTCGGCAATACGAACGGCTTGTAGCTCGATGAGTCCATCATTGATGAGTACGCGTGATCCCACATGAAGGTCGCGGGTGAGCGACGCATAGGTGACTGGGATCTCGGGAAGAGAGGCGGGAACGGAGGTGTGGGTGTCAGGCAGTTCCGCCGATTGAGCTGATGTCCGCAACCTCACCACCTGGCCAGTGCGGACTTCAATGCCTTCCTTAGGCAGCAGGCCCACGCGAATTCTTGGGCCTTGCAGATCCTGGATAATCGCGACCGCTGCTCCGCGCCGTGCGGCTGCGTCTCGGATGGCGGTGATGGCGGTTGCATGAGATTCATGAGTGCCATGAGAGAAATTCAGCCGAGCAGCATCCATGCCGGTTTCAATCAATCGGTTCAAGACGGCCGGCGAAATACTTGCCGGTCCGATAGTGCACACGATCTTGGCCTTTCGCATGGTCATCTGGAAGCCTCCTGAGCGTTGTCTCATCGAAAGATAAAGGAAGAAGAATAGCACAGATCCGTTTGTTGGATACTGCATAGTGACTTCGTTGTCGTGTAGTCGGGCTGTTCAAGATCCGCTATTTTACTTTTCATTTTTCCGGCAACCGATACAATGACCTCATCACTGACGACCGTATCCCTAACAGACCCTCGACGCGCACCTCTCATCGATAACGAAACGGCAGGTACCATGGCAACGCTCATCTCAGTGGCATCCGGAAAAGGCGGCGTCGGCAAGAGTGTGGTGTCCGCCAACCTTGCGTTGGCGCTGGCGAAGCGCGGACGACAGGTCATCCTGGCCGATCTCGACGTGGGTGGGGCCGATGCCCATATCATGTTCGGAGAATTGAATCCGTCGGTGACCTTGACGGACTTTCTGAACAAACGAGTCAACCGGCTGATCGAAGCCGCCATTCCCATCACCATGCATCCGAACCTCCGTCTCATTGCCGGGACGGGCGATACGTTGGCGACAGCCAACATGGCCTATGCCCGCAAGAAGCGGCTGATGAAACAGTTCCGTGAGCTTGAGTCTGACATTGTGGTGCTCGATATCGGCGCCGGCACCAACTTCCACGCGCTCGACTTCTTCCTGATGGCGGATATCCATGTGGCTGTGGCGACTCCCGAGCCAACGTCTGTACTGGACCTCTACCGATTCATTAAGTTAGCCGCGATCCGCCGTGTATTGGCCTGCTTTCTTGCGAGAAGTCCTATGTCGGAGGTGCTCTCCAACCGAGACTTCACAAGCGTAGAGGAAGTCATGGAGGTTGCAGGTGCCACCGATGCAGGGGGACGTGATGTGGCGGCTGCCGCATTGCAATCGTTTCGGCCTGGACTGATCGTCAATCGGGTGTCCGACAGATCGCAGGTCAACGTCCTCTACCTCCGTAAGATTCTCCATCAATACGTTGGCGGTGATCTGACGCTGCTCGGTGAGATCCCCGACGACCCAGCTGTGAGCCAGGCGGTTCGGAAGTTCCTGCCGGTCCTTGAAGCGGCTCCTGAGTCTCCGTCCGCCAAAGGTCTGCTCGCTGTTTCCGCTGCTGTTGAGCAAGTAATCTCGGCATCTGCCGTCAGACGTAAAGAACAGACGACGCAACGAGAAGAGAAGCAGACAAGAGTCCTGCTCTCCACTCCGACATGCTCTCAAGTTTCTCAGGCCTCTAGCCCTCTACAATCAAACCTTCCGCTTCCTTCAATTGAACCGAAACAACCGGTATGCGCCAATACCGTCCAAGATCCCGGTGGGGCAAGCGCCTAAACCCGTACTGCCTCCCCACATGCCGTATCGCGATCGCCATCGAGATGGATAGCCCGAATACATGGGCGTCTCAGTCAACAACCCTTCTCATGGCATCCGGGGCAGTCGGCGGTCGCATCGCAGACGTGGTGGGGTGGGGGCTCGGGTTTAGCAACGCGCGTGTTCAGTGCGCGCCTCAGCGGCGACGAGTAGATGAAGCGGGAATGAAGGCCATGCAAGAAGCAAGATCTGACCCCAAATACTGACTGCGATCAGTTGTTGTTTACGTGCAGCGTGTGGCTGGATGGCGATCCCGCGACATTCAAGGCCCCGTCGGCGTCCATGATCGTCAAAGATCAATGGGATCGCATCGTTGTGTTCTTTGGAGATCAGCTGATGAAGTCCATCGCACGGGATCGGAACCCTGGACACACTCTCCGAGACATGGGCTGACCTTCTCGACTCTATTGCTTGCTGCCCTGACGCCATAGCACTCCACTCGCCCGGATAGAAATCCCGGGATTGCCTCATCTTTTATTATTCAAGTAAGATGACCATCCCTTACTGATGTGGGAGATATAGCATGCGTCAGACAGTTATCCTTTTGCTGGGTGGATGCGTTCTCTCAGTGCTTCTTATGTCTGCCCCTTCTCACAGGGCTTTGGCAGTAGACGAATGCTGCGCGACGGAGGCGACAGCCAAGCCCGCTGCGGTGCTCGTCGACCGTCCTGAATATCTGGCCTGGAAGAACTTCAGACCTGGTGCGAAGGTTGTGTACGCCGCTCGGTACTGGAATCTGGCCGGCTCGAACAACTTCCTGGCCGGTCCGATCACTTCTCTCAATGCCTATCAGTTGCGGGTCATCAACGCTGAGGGCGTCAGGCTGTGGTTCAGCCAAGCTCCCACTGATCGGTATGGGAGGCCCATGCCTCCGAATGAATAGAACCTGCCCGCTGGGCGGAGATCAGTTGGCGCGAGTCATGGTTGAAACGTATCTCCAGTCATTCGAGGGGTTTACGCCGACGGCGAGCAAGTTGCGCTGATGCTTCGCCTGGCAGGCCAGTAAGGGATAGCAAGCGATTCAAAAGTGTGAAACAGCTTTTCGGTGAGTGACCGGCTAGTCCTTCGGATTGCGCGCGTTCTTGTATTACCTTCCTAAGTAATGGGGACAGATCTTGAATCATGCATCGTGATGGCGTGTGGCTTCCCGGGTGATGGGCTGACGAGAGCGGAACGTGGGCGGCTCAGTCAGCAGCCATTCTCATGGCATCCGAGGCCGTCGGCGGTCGCATCGCGTAGTTGGTAGGGTGGTGGTTCGGGTCTGCAACGCGCGTGTTCGATGCGCTCCCCAGCCGCGACGAGCAGACGAAGCGGGAGTGAACGCCATACAAGAAAGAAGAGCTGACCCCAAGTACGAACCTCCGTGTATTGGAGAGGGCAGCGTGTTAAAAGCCAAGTTCTTTTTCGAGATCGGCTTTCTTCTTGTCAAATTGCTTTTGGTCGGCTTCGCTCTTCTGGGTGAACGATTTTTTCAAGCTTTCACCGGCCTTTTCCACGACTTGCTGAGACTCCTCACTCTTTTTCTTGATTTGCGCAGCCAAACCCTTCGCCTTCGGCGAACCGGAAAACTCGTAATAGATCATGGCTTGACCCTGGGAGAAGGTTGGATCCGGCCGCTTCATGATGATATCGCCTCGCTGTTCAGCTCGATCTCTGGCTGGTTTGTCTCCGCCCGGCAGGAATTTCATCCACAGTGACGCGTTCCTGAGTTTCTCGATCGACTGCATGGTCGACTGACCCAACTCGCCGATATTGCCGGTGAGACCCTGGGCATTTTTCTCCTCTGATTTCATCAGTCGATCGGCATTGACCGATGCCACCTTGGTCAGTTCTTGCCGGAATGCCGGTGGAGAGTTGTACGGCTGTCTTGATCCGGTAGTGCCATCGACCGGGCCGTAGCGGCCATTATCGATATTCCAGGCGGCCTCGAACAGGTGCAGGTCTTCAGGCTTGGCTTGAACGGCCTTGATCAGGACCCGGTTGGCGTCCTGGTGGTCGCCGATGGCCTCGTAGTACTGAAAGGCTGCTGTTTGTCCGTCGGCCCGTACCGGTTCGCCGGAATACAAAGCGCCTTTCGCTTCAGCTGCCTTGGCCAAATCCCTCCCCAGTTTGGGCAGGTTGGCCTTGGCCTTTCCTGCTGCGTTCTTGTCATAGCGGTCGATGCACTCGCTTGCTGCCACTCTCATGTACGCGACGAAGAGCGCGGCGGATTGTCCGGCTTGTTCGGCCTTCTGCAACGCAGCCGACAGGGCCAGGGCAGCTTTCTTTTCATCGTCGCCCAGACAAGGATCATCCGCATGAACGGCGGGAGCTACGAGGGTCATGAGCATGAGCGAATATCCGGCTACTTTCGACAGGCGCATGGGTGACGACCTCCGTTATTTACCGAACAGCCCTTTCATCATCTTGTTGACGTCCGGTATTTGATCGCCGAGGCTTTCTCCGGCCTGGCTGTCACGAGGCTGTTTTCCACCGGACTGACGCTGGCGCGAATTCTTTTTCAGCTCCTCCATGTTGGGCACGCCGCCCATCCCCATCATGGCACCCATGTCGTTCTTGGTATATCCAGCGGGGATTTCAAAGAGGGCGGGGTTTTGCTTTTCGATCTTCAGATTGGTCAGTTCGCTGGTCATGCGCATCTTCTTGTCCCCGTCTTTGGACAGCATGTCCATCTTGACGGTGATCCCTTCTTTCGTGGTCCAGAAGAAACCACCGAATTTACCCGAGCCGTCTTTCTTGACCGCGACAATCTTGGACTTTGTGGCCTTGATGCCGTTGATCGTTTCCTGGCCCACTTCAGCCTGTTCGACGATGTCAAACGCATCCATGCCGGAGGTGTTGGAGCTATCCATCGGCATTTCCATATACATATCGCCCATCAGTTGCCACACGACTTTCTTGTCCTTCCGAGTGATCGACGTCATGCCATCCGATCCACCCATCTCCATTCGGTCCTTGTTGGCTGTGTGGTAGATGCGTGACTTCATCGTCATGCCGCCTTCGGTTTCCATCGTACTGTCGGCCGAGTAATCGACTTGTACCTCAGGTGGAGAGATCGCACCAGCCGTGAGAGGGGCAAGGATCATACAGATCAGCAGAGCGACATGACGCAACAGGTTCATACGCAGGTCCTCCTAGCAAAAAGGTGTACTGGAGCCACGCAGGGTATCGGGATTTGCTCCGTACCGTCAATACGCAGAAATTCGAAGGATGGGGGTCATGAAAGCTCAAGCCCGATGGGAAAGGTTGCCGTATAGCCACCGGTGGTTGGGGATGGCTGACATATCAATTCTTCACCGCCGTCGCGAAAGATGAAATCATGGTGATTGCGTACTCGACGCCGTCCTTGTGACGCGTAGGGAAGAGCGGTATGCACGCGGTCGGTCAGTTCATCGGGAAAGTACAATTGGGAGGTAAATTCGTAGCGTTTCCCGGCTATGGGTGCCGTGCGGACTTTGAAGTGAATGTGTACCGTTCGTATGGGGTACCAGCCAGGATAGATGGTTAGAAACCGTGCTGCTCCATGCGCATCGGTCAGCTGATATCCACGTAAAAACTTCTGTCCAACCGTGCTGAATCCAGGATCTCGGACATCGGAGTAGACCCCCATCGCATCGCAATGCCAGATATCGACCTGGCCATTTGGTAGGGGATGGCATTCTCCGGCGTGAACACGAGAGATATGAAACGTCAGGGCTAACTGTGTACCTGGCGAGATTGTCCCGTTGCTCGGATCGGAGCGAATGTCTATCCGATGTAGGTGTTCATCGACGAAATAGGGGCCTTCCGTTTGCTCAGGGCGGAGGACACACAGAGCCTGCGGTGGGCTGGCCACTGAAGAATTCGTCGTCAAACGGTCACCCAGCATCCAGCCGACTCCCGTGGCACCAAGTAGTATCAGCCCCTGGCGGCGGGAGAGGAGGGCCCCTCCCTGCGTGTCATGGTTTTTCATCAAGTCCACACTCTCTCGTTTTATGAAAACAGGCACAAGACTCAAATACTACCGGCCCCTCATTCGTGGGTGAACGCTTGCGGGTGGCGGAGCCGACGGCCCTGGAGAAAAACCTCCAGGGGGTCCATAGAACCCACGCCCTCCATAAGAACCGCCATATCCACCAAACGGTCCCCCCCAACCACCATACCCATACCGAGAAAATCCGCTATATCCATAAGGCGGATAGTAGGCACCATAGTATGGACTTCGATCTCTTCGTCTTTGCGCCGCAATGCTCTTCCAGTCAATAATATGTTTAACTTCCAAGATGGGGTAGGTGTAGTCGCTTTCATCAAGTGCTCTCGTAGTTTCACCTTTTACAATACCAATCACGGTTATGGGTGTCCCTTGTGGGAGACTGGCAGGGTCGAGAAATTGTTCTCGAACCGCGAGAAATCGGCCTTCTGATCGAAGACGCTCTTCAGTCAAAGTCCCTTCTTTCTCCGTCGGCAGTTGCAGGATTTCCACTTCGGTTCCTGCTTCTGTCCGTTTAGCCGTAATCACGTTCCCACCGAGCATGACCGTTCTTCCAACATATTCGCTAGGAGCTCTTTTCAGGTCTGCAAAGCTGATGCTGGTATCGATCTCCTTTTCCAACCCGAAAGGAATCCCGAGCAGCTCGGTATCACGTTGGACTTGATGGATAGACTCTGCACAGGCAGACAAGAGCAAGGCGGCACACAACAGGGGAGCGAGGACAGTCAGGCGAGACATGGTCGTTCTCCTCTCCTAAAAGTGATACGACAGTCCACCAAGAACATGCTGTGCTCTGTAATTGCCGCTGAATCCACCTAAGTCACCGTAGGCCCCATCGAACTTCAGGGTCGCTCCGGTGTACTTATACTCGCCAAAGACGGCGATTTTTGGTGTGATGAATGTGCGCAGGCCGGCGAGGACATTCCACGCTGGGGCTACTGCAGAGTCACTTCGCACGGTAGCCGTATCACCGATGTGGGCGATCGCCGCTCCGATGCCGGCCCCCACATATGGCTGAATTGTGCGGCCTGGATATCGGGCAATAACATTGACTCCAACAGTGGTCACCCTCATATGGATCCCTGGGTCTTGTGCCCCTGGTCCGAGGTCCAGTTGCTTGATATGCGGGGTACTATGGAAGACTTCTCCCTCAATCCCGTACCAGCTATGTCCAGGGAAGTAACCGACCTTAGCTCCGAAGGTAATCGAGTTTTGAATGTCAAAGTCCGGATTGGGAGCAGGCTCGAGGTCTGGAATTCCGGCAGAGGGGCCCGTTCCTGCAATGCTGTTGATCCGATCCGCGAAGTTCACACCGGCCTGTCCAGCCACATACATTTCTGCGGAAACGAGACTGGGGGTACAGAACGAGACGAACCAGCATCCTACTATCAAAAAGCTTGCAACGAATGGAGCGTTCTTTTTCATGAGGTGTTCTCCTGAACCATTTCATCATAACAAATAAAAGTTGGTTGCATAGCCCCTCAAACTCGTGAAGTTTCCATTTGTGAAGACCTCCAGCTCGAATCATCATGTATCCTCTGTATTCCAAAGTGATGGTCATGACTGATGGGAGAAATCCGTAAGTGTCCATTGGATTGTGGCCCATATCTGTGGTACATCCTCCGCTACAGATGACGAGCACAGGGATTTTTTGTTGATACCCCTCTTATTTTGGTTTACTGAAGGAAGGAGCGGATCATGGGACTGATGGATCAATTGGGGCAAGCGGTGGGTGGCATGCTGGGCGGACAGGCGGGGCAGAATCCTCTGTTGCAGGCTGTGACCAGTCTTCTCGGAAAGGACAGCAGTATTGGAGGACTTGCCGGGCTTGTTCAGGCGTTTCAGAAGAACGGGCTCGGTGAAATCGTGAATTCATGGGTGAGCACGGGCCAGAATCTGCCGGTGACACCGAGTCAGATTGAACAAGGCCTAGGCAGTGATCTGCTGAACCAACTGGCTGGTAAGGCAGGACTCTCCTCTGGAGCGGTGGGTTCACAGCTGGCTGGCCTTCTTCCTGATCTGGTCGACAAGCTGACGCCCAATGGCAAGATCGAAGCGGGTGGACTCGAACAACTCATGAAACTGGTCCAAGGGATGAGATAGGCGTCGAACCAAGCGGCCGGCGATTAGGTTTTAGGTGTTGGTTCCATCATCCGGCCAGAATACCTACATGCGCATCAGGGACCGGCTCGTAGTCTGGATTGCTATCGGTCTGGTCTTGCTGTCGGTTGTGTGGGCACTTCATGATCTCCGGGTCTCCAGCCCAGCACCAACTCAACCCACGAATCTCGCACTCACGCCGGAAGCGATATCGCTGGTGACGGGCGATGAGCCTATCGTCGAGATGTTGACCAGACCTGGATGTCCGGTGTGCCATATCATTCCCGGGATTCCTGGGGCCACAGGCCAAGTCGGGCCTCCGTTGGTGTTTGGCACAACCGGTGAGCGACGGCTTAAAGATCCTGACTACCGTGGGGAAGCCAAGACGGTGCATGAGTACATCGTTGAATCGGTATTGGAGCCGCAGCGATTTGTAGTGCGAGGGTATCCGGAGAAGACGATGCCGGCGTGGTATGGATCCAAACTGAGTGCGCTGGCTCTTGAAAAAATGGCGTCGTATCTTGAGCGCCAGACCGAAGAGGGACTAGCCCCTTGAAGATGAAGGTGTGTGACTATCGCTTGCGGATCGGCGTGACATTTCCCGAAGCGCCGCCCTGAATCTTAAAGGCATCGGCCCCCTGTCCCCCCATCTGTTTATCAAGCAGGGCGTTCACGGCATCATCACCTTTCAGCCCTTCAAGCTTGATCTTGAGGCGCAAGTTATTCGCGCTATCGGCGTTGATGAGGGCCTGTTCCAACGAGATCTTGTTCGTCTTGTAGAGCTGAAACAGGACATGATCGAAGGTCTGGCATCCTTCGTCGATGCCTTGCTCCATGGCCTCCTTGAGTGTGTCAACCTCAGCCTTCTTGATCAGATCCTTAACGCGCGGCGTGTCTAGCATGATTTCCAGGGCTGGGACGCGTTTGCCGTCGAGCGACGGGATCAAGCGCTGGGAGATAATCGCGCGGAGATTGAGGGACAACTGTAAATAAATCTGGGCATGGCGCTCGACCGGAAAAAAATTCATGATGCGTTCGATCGCCTGGTTGGCGTTGTTGGAGTGCAGCGTTCCGATGCAGAGATGACCGGTCTCGGCAAAGGTGATTGCTGCTTCCATGGTTTCGGTGTCGCGGACCTCCCCAATAAGAATCACATCCGGAGCTTGACGGAGCGTATTCTTCAGCGCGTTTTGGAAGGTCAAGGTGTCGAATCCGACTTCCCGTTGCGTGATGATCGACTTCTTGTGCTGATGAACGAACTCGATCGGGTCTTCCACGGTAATGATATGGCCCTGGTGGACGGTGTTGCGATGGTCGATCATGGCGGCCAGCGATGTCGACTTTCCGGACCCGGTCGCGCCTACCACCAGCACTAGGCCGCGTTTGGTCATCGCGATATCTTTGATGATCGGAGGGAGTTCCAACTGCTCGACGGTCTGAATCTCCGCTTTGATATGACGGAAGACCAATCCGACATTACCCCGCTGCCTGAAGATGTTGACGCGGAAACGACCCAACTCTTTGTAATAGAGCGCCAGGTTCATCTCCATCTTTTCTTCGAATTCGCCGCGCTGTTGACCACGCATCAAGGTTAATGCCAGTGCTTCGAGCTGTTCGTTGGTGAACAGGGGAGCGTCGGTCGGTTGAGTGGCACCATGGATGCGGTAGATCGGCGAGGCGTCGACAGTCAAATACAAGTCCGACGCTTCGCGGTCCACCATCACTTTTAGAAGACTGCGAACATCCATCAGCCGTACTCCGTCGCGTGTGTGTTAGGCGGCTCCGGTCATCGGTGAACTGAAGAGATTGGGGTTCATGCTACGGGACTGTGCTTCGGCCTTATGGACGATTCCGCGCGTTGCAAGGTCGACCAGTGCCATGTCCATCGTTTGCATCCCGTCCTTTTGGCTGGCCTGCATGATCCCCGGGATTTGGTGCAGTTTGGCTTCCCGGATGAGATTACGCACCGCCGTTGTTGCCACCAAGATTTCCACAGCTGCCGCACGTCCACCCGTTTTCTTCTTCAGCAGTGTTTGAGTAATCACGGCCTCAAGCGCTTCCGAGAGCTGTGTCCGGATCTGTGCTTGCTGGGCCGGTGGGAACGCATCGATGATGCGGTCAATCGTTTTGGGTGCGCTCGATGTGTGGAGGGTGCCGAAGACGAGGTGCCCGGTTTCGGCAGCGGTTAAGGCTAACTGAATCGTATCCAAGTCCCGCATTTCTCCCACCAGGACGATGTCCGGATCTTCTCGAAGCGCCGACTTCAGGGCGTTAGCGAAGGAGAGTGTATGGACGCCGAGTTCGCGTTGGTTGACCAAACATTTCTTGGATTTGTGGACGAACTCGATGGGATCCTCGATGGTGATGATGTGACCTTCGAACGTGTTGTTCAGATAATCCACCATCGCCGCGAGCGTGGTGGATTTTCCTGAGCCTGTCGGTCCGGTCACCAGGATCAATCCCTTTTCCTTGTCGCACAGTTGCCGAAGAATCGGCGGCATGCCGAGTTTTTCCAACGGGACAATGGTGGTCGGAATGTTCCGAAAGACGGCGCCTAACCCCCGTTGTTGCACAAACACGTTGACGCGAAAACGGGCAATGTCTCCAAGCTCGAAAGAAAAGTCACATTCTCGCTTTTCCTCAAACGTCTTTCGTTGAGAGTCGCTCATCATGTCGTAGATGAGGGCGTGTGTTTCGTCGGGAGTCAGGGGAGGGTGGTCAAGTTTTTTGAGATCGCCATGAATGCGAATCATCGGAGGCTCGCCGGCACTGATGTGGCAGTCAGAGGCACCCTCCTTGACCGAGAACGTCAGCAGCTTCGAAATATCCATCGCCCGTAATCCTCGTGTGATGGGTTGCTCGTGTGGTGGAAATCTCCTGTGATCATGCCATAGGAAAACTTGAAAGCAAGAAAATAGCCGGAAGATGCGGGCCGATGAGGAGGAGGGCTAGAGGAGGCCGGTCTCACGACCGGCGAGGTCCAGTGCATGAAGTGCTTCGTCGATCTGCTCTGTCGTGTGTTCCGACGTCACTGTGAAACGTATGCGACTGGTTCCATCTGGAACAGTCGGCGGTCTGATTGCGGTAGCATAGATCCCATGAGTGAGCAGCCGTTCGGCGAATGCTGATGCAGTGGCGGCATTGCCGACCAGGATTGGCAGAATTGGACTGACGGTCGGAGTCATCCGAAAACCAAGCGTCTGTATTCCATTGAACAGCCGTTGTCGATTTGACCAGAGCCGCGTTCGACGTTCGGGCTCACGTTGAATGACCGCGACTGCAGCCAAAGCTGCCGCCGCGATGGCGGGTGGAAGTGCTGTTGTGAAAATAAACGGACGGGTCACGTTGAGCAAATACTGAATCAGGTCGTTGGGTCCAACTATGTAGGCGCCATGGCTTCCTAGTGTTTTACTGAGTGTCCCCATGTGAAAGGGGATCCGCTTCTCCAAACCGAAGTGCTCGATCGTTCCCCGACCGGTTGGCCCCATGATGCCGGTCCCATGGGCGTCATCGACGTACAAGGTCGCTTCATATCGTTCGGCCAGCGAGGTCAAATCCGACAAGGGAGCGAGATCACCATCCATGCTGAAGAGTCCTTCCGTGATGATGAGCGTGGGACGACTCGCGCTCCGTCGCCGAAGCAATGACTCCAGATGTGCACAGTCTCGATGGCGGAATACTCGAAGGTCGGCACGGCTCAATCGACATCCATCGATGAGACTCGCATGACACAGTCGATCCGCCAGGATCAGGCCTCCTTGTCCGATGAGGTTTGGAATGATGCCGATATTGGCTAGATATCCGGCTCCGAACAGCAGCGCGGCTTCCGTCCCCTTAAACGTCGCGAGGGAGGTTTCGAGATGCGTATGGGGGGGAAGGGTTCCACTGACCAAGCGAGAAGCTCCAGATCCCGTTCCATACTGTTCAGTTGCATGGATGGCGGCACGGATGACTTCCGGATGGGTTGCCAGTCCCAGGTAATCGTTGGAGGACAGCAAGATGACCTCGCGCCCTGCATGGTGGATCGTCGGCCCTGTGCCTGATTCCAATGGAGACAGTCGGCGCATGAGCGATCGGTTGGCGAGTTGTTTGAGTTTGCGTCGAAACATGCTGGTTCAAAATCTCTTATCAGATCTTCGGTTGTGTCGTAACCCTGCGAATGAGTCCGTTCCGATTGCATTGACAACGGGAATTCATCCTTAGTATAAAGCAACGGTTCTGGCGCAGAAAGCTGGCTTTCAACCATTAGGTGATGATTTCTGATGACATACCGAATTAAAGTTCCGCCTCGGACGTTGCCAGTGGATGAAGCTCACCTCGTGAGCGGGCTTGAGCACTGGGTGCATGGGCTGGCGACATACCGCTGGTCGATTGTGGTTGGGTTTCTGCTGCTCCTTTTGACGGGGGGAGGGGTCTGGGGCGTCTTCTGGTATGACGCACAAAATGCCAGTAAGGCTCAGGAGCTTGAACGAGAAGCGACCGTCCATCTATTTGCCCGTGCGGCCAGTGATCCGCAGAAAGCGGCAGCCAATTTAAAAGAAGCGATTGCCCTGTATCAGCGGGTGGTCAATGAGTATCCTCGCACTCCGACGGCTCCGCTTGCGCAATTCAGCCTAGGCAATGCCTATCTTCAGTCGAACGATCTTGCGTCAGCGATCGAGGCGTATAACCGGTTTATTTCTACGTATGGGACTCATGTGTCGCTTCTCGGTCTCGTGTATCAAAAACTAGGTTATGCGTACCAGCTCAAGGGAGACCTTGAGCAAGCGGTCAAAGCCTACTTGACGATCCTCGAAATTCCGGGCGCAATGAACCGGGATCATGCGCTCTTTGAGGCTGCCAGATTGGAAGAGAATCGCTCGAAGCCCGATGAAGCTTTGAAGCATTATCAAGAGCTGATGAAAACCTATCCAAACTCTCCGCTAACGAGCGAAGCCGCCATGCGTGTGAAGGTGATGGAGGCGAAGAAAAATCCTGAGCCGACACCGACCGCCCCCGCTCTTTCAGCATCCCCCAAGCCCTCCAAACCGTAGGCAACTTACCCTCGCGGTTGACGAGCAGTAGGTGCAGCAATCTTTGCGGGAACGTCAGCTGCTACCGACCGATGTTCAGCAGTTCACCGGTTTTAAGGACAGGACCCGAAAGGGTATTGTGGGACTTGAGGGTCTTCATGGGAATTCTAAATCTTCGAGAGATCTTTTCAAGCGTATCTCCCCCTCGGACTCGATACCAGTGAGCAGAACCGGCCTTGGCCTGTCGAATCTGTCGATCCTGAGTTACTGGCAGGGGAGGAAACTTGTATGTGGGAACTCGCTCGATCAATTCCAACACTTTTGTACTCATTCCAACAGGAATTTTGAGATGGTAGGTTGTATCGCCTGGAGGTGTCGCATCTCGCCGAAGTTCTGGATTCAGTAACCGAAGCTCGTTATAAGGGATGCCGGTGACGTTTGAAATGGCCCGGAAATGCAAGGGGCGGGTGACGACGACCTCTTCGAATTCATGCAAAGGAGCGGGATCTTGTTTGAACCCGTATTGGTCGGGATTCTTCGCAATGATCGTCGCAGCCATAATTCGGGGAACGTATTGCTTTGTCTCTAGCCGAATGAGCTTCGTTCGTGAGATTTCCGAGAAGGATTCAGCCTGCGCCTTGTGAAGAGCCCGTAACACCTTCCCTTCACCCGCATTGTAGGCCGCCATGGCCAAAGGCCACGCGCCGAATATATCGTAGAGGTCTCGCAGGTACCGCGCCGCGGCCACGGTGGATTTGATAGGGTCGCGTCGTTCGTCAACGTAGTGATCGATCCGCAACCCATAGACTAATCCGGTCCCTTTCATAAACTGCCATGGGCCCGTGGCTTTCGCCCGTGAATAAGCGTACGGGTTGAACCCGCTCTCAACAAGGGAGAGATTCACGAGGTCGCTCGGAAGATTGAACTCGGCAAAAATGTTTTCGACCAACGGGCGATAACGGCTGAAGCGCAAGAGCCATTGTTCAAACCGATTTCGAATTGAGGTATTAAAAAAGTGAATATGGCTTTGCACGGACTGATCCATGACGACGGGAATGTTGTAGACGGTGCCTTGATGGTCCGTATTCGTGGTGCCTTGAGCGGTTGCGTCTCCGAGTTGATCGGGCTTGTCCTCGGTGGAAGATAAATCAGGGGGCGAGAGCGTCAGCTCAGGCTCCAACGGGACGAGGTTTGGATCGACATCGTCGTCCTCCTGCAAGGGGCTCACATCGGGAGTTGAAACAATGCTTGAAGGAAGACCTGGGGGAATGTCGTCTGCCCAACTTCCACATGGGTGCATCAACGCACTTGTGCCGATGATCCAACATGCAACGACCATCGTTCTGGTGACTGATTTTTGGGATCGCGTAGACATTATGAACAGCATCTGTGTGAGTTGAGCGTATCGATCCATCGCAGACTTGTCAAGGAAGGAGGAGGTGAGGCCTGGTCTTCTTGTGTCATAATCGGGAAGCCGAAAGACGATGACGCGTGAGCGACTGAACGATGTTCCATCGCATCCTCGCGAGAGGAAAATTCCTGATGTGGGCGTCGTTTGCGTGGGTCGATTTCTTGACAGCCTCCCGGCGCAAATGATAGCGTACCGCCTCTCCTAGTGGTACCCCACCAGAATTGCAATTGTGAAGGAGGATCGATCGATGTTGAAGCGGTATCTCTTGGCTCCCGGCCCAACGCCCGTTCCCCCGGAAGTGTTGCTGGCGATGGCTCGTCCAATGATTCATCACCGTGCACCTGAGTTTGATCCGATCTTCGCGGAGGTTCGCGAAGGACTGAAGTGGCTGTTTCAAACGCGGAACGATGTGCTGATGTTGGCGGCCTCTGGAACGGGCGGTATGGAAGGGTCCGTATCGAATTTTTTGTCTCCCGGCGACAAGGCGCTGTATGTCAACGCAGGCAAGTTTGGGGAACGCTGGGGCAAACTCTGTAAGACCTTTGGAGTCCAAGCGACCGAGATCAAAGTTGAGTGGGGACATGCTGTCAATCCACAACAGGTGGCCGATGCTTTGAAGAAAGACCCATCAATCAAAGCGGTATATCTACAGGCCAGCGAGACGTCGACGGGGGTCTCCCATGATGTCAAGGCGTTGGGTGAACTCCTAAAAGGCTATGACAATACTATTTTGGTGGTCGATGCCATTACGGCGCTGGGCGTATTTGATATCAAGACTGATGCCTGGGGCTTGGATGTCGTGATCACAGGCTCTCAGAAGGCTCTGATGCTCCCTCCGGGTATGGCGTTTGTCAGTGTCAGCGACAAAGCCTGGGCTCTGGCTGACAAGGCCAAGAATGCCGCCTTCTACTTTAATTTCAAAAAAGAGCGTGAAACTCAAACCAAGAACCAGACTGCCTGGACCCCAACGGTCTCCCTCATCGTTGGACTTCAAGAGGTATTCCGAATGATGAAGGCGGAGGGGCTGGAAAACATGTTTGCACGGCAGGGACGGCTGGCTCTGGCGATGCGAGAAGGGGTGAAGGCCGCCGGAATGGCGCTGTTCGCGAAAGAATCGCCGAGCGATGCCTTGACGGCTGTCTGTGCCCCTGATGGGATTGATGGACAGGCGATCTATAAGAATCTCCGTGTACAATATGGCATGACGGCGGCCGGCGGCCAGGATCACCTGAAGGGGAAGATCTTTCGACTGTCTCACATGGGGTATGCGGATTCGTTTGACGTGATCGCCGCATTGGCTGCGACCGAAATGGTCCTGAAAGGGCTCGGTCATTCCGTGAAGCTGGGAAGCGGTGTCGGAAAAGCGCAAGAAATCTTAATGGCAAAGTAATCACGGCGAGGATGCACATGGCCGCAGTGGGAATGAAGATTCTGATCAGTGACAGCCTGTCAAAGCAGGGCGTTGAGGCGCTTGAGAAGGCAGGATTCACCGTAGTGGTGAAATCCAAAATGCCGAAGGATGAACTGTTCAAAGAGATTAAAGATGCCGACGGGCTCATCGTGCGATCCGGCACCAAGGTGACGGCGGAACTGATCGCAGCAGCAGAGAAACTCAAGGTCGTCGGAAGGGCCGGGTCCGGCTTGGATAATGTCGACACGCCTGCCGCAACCCGTCGCGGCATTGTCGTCATGAACACGCCGGGAGGCAACACCGTCACCACGGCTGAACATACGATGTCGATGATCTGTGCGATGAGTCGGCGCATTCCCCAAGCCACCGCCTCGGTGAAGGCCGGAAAATGGGAAAAAGACAAATTTATGGGCGTCGAGCTCTACAATAAGGTGCTCGGCATCATCGGTGCAGGACAGATTGGCAGTCACCTGACCAAGATGGCCCAGGGGATCGGTATGAGCGTCGTTGCCTTCGACCCGTACTTGGCGCCCGAGCGGGCTGAGCGAATGGGTGTGACGATGCTGGATCTCGAAGAACTATTCAAGCGGGCGGACGTTATTTCGGTCCATACGCCGCTGACCCCGGAGACACGTGGGATCATCAACGCGCAGGCCATTGCCAAGATGAAACCCGGCGTGCTCATCGTAAATTGCGCCCGAGGCGGTATCATCAATGAACAGGATTTATGCGAAGCCTTGAAAACCAAGCGCGTCGCCGCCGCTGCCTTTGACGTGTTTGAAGAGGAACCGGTCAAGCCTGACAATCCGCTCCTTGCCTTGGATAACTTCATCTGCACCCCGCATATCGGAGCCCAAACGATCGAGGCTCAGGAAAACGTCGCGATTGGCATTGCGGAGCAGCTGGTCGACTACTTTACGAAGGGAGTGGCGAAGGGGGCCGTCAATATTCCGTCGGTCGCTCCGGAGTTGTTGCCTCGGTTGCAACCATTTCTGGCGCTGGCAGAAAAGCTCGGCGCGCTTCAAACTCAACTTGTTCAAGGGGGAATCGAACGAGTGACGGTGGAATACAGCGGGGAGGTCACCACGCTCTCCATCGCACCGTTGACCATCGCCGTCTTAAAAGGTCTGCTCAGTCCGATCATGGAACATCCGGTGAACTATGTGAATGCCCCGATTGTGGCGAAAGAGCGAGGTATTGAAGTCAAAGAAATTAAGAGCACGGATGCCGGGGATTTCACGAGCTTGATCCGGGTTCGGGTTGAGGCGGGCAAGGTTTCTCATCAAGTCGCGGGGACGCTGTATCATAAGAAAGATGCCCGTGTGACGGAGATCGAACAATTTAAGGTTGAAGTGGTGCCTGAAGGGCATATGCTGTTGATTCATAACGTTGACCGTCCAGGGGTTATCGGTATGGTTGGAAAGGTCTTGGGGGATCAGGGCATCAATATCTTACGGATGCAGTGTGCCTTGGAGAAGCGAGGAGGGGATGCGTTGCTGATCATTGGTTCCGATACGGAATTCCCCTCTGCGGTCCTGGATCAGATCCGTTCCAGCTCGAATATTCTGTCCGTCAAGGTCGCCAACCTTTTATAACGGTTCTCGCGACCAGGTACTTATGGCCTCTGCTCCTCCGGTGCGTAGGACTTCTTCGGGACAGCCCCCTTCTTTGCGTGAGCATTCATTGGTTCCGGTCGGGATGGCCACCATCCTCCCGGAGGCTGCCCGCCAGGTTCGGCACCTGGAAGCTGAATTGCTGGCGTATTGTCATCGTTTTGGGTACGACGAGATTATCCTTCCGACGTTCGAGTACCTTGATGTGTTGGCACCAGGCCTCGAACCGACGCTATTAGAGAATTCCTATAAGATCGTTGACCGGACGACCGGCCGTATTCTGTTGTTGCGGCCCGACGTCACGGCGCAAATTGCCCGTTCGGTAGCGATGGGCATGGTGGGCACGCACTTTCCGTTGCGCCTCTCGTACCGGGCGACCGTCTTTCGGTATGAACCGGAACATGCCGGCCGAGATCGAGAAATCTTTCAGGTCGGCGCCGAGCTCATCGGGGCTGATGATGCGTCCGCCGATAGTGAAATCATCATCCTGTTGATCGAGTGCCTGCGACAGGTGGGATTGCGTTCATTCAAGATTTCACTGGGGCATGTCGGGTTTTTTAAGGGGCTTCTCATCCGTGCAGGACTGTCGCCGGAAGGGCAGAAGCGGGCCGAACACGCAGCGGCAAGAAGAGATCTACCGAGGCTGGGAGAGATCTTGTCGCAAGAGCGAGTGACCAAACGGTCAGCGCACAGAATTTTGGATGTGCTGGAGCTGTGTGGACAAGCTGAAGTCCTCTCGAAAGGACGCACTTTAGCCAAGGGTGAACGGCCACTGGTTCAAGCGTTGGACCGACTGGAGAACGTGTACCAGATGCTCTGCGCAACAGGGTTTCAAGAGACCGTTTTGTTGGATCTTGGAGAATTCAGAGGGTTCGACTACTATGACGGGATCGTCTTTGACGTCTTTACCGAGGGGATTGGGGTGGAGTTAGGCGGTGGTGGGCGCTATGACCAGCTTATCGGACGATTTGGTCGGAACCTTCCATCGACTGGATTTGCCCTCACTGTGGACCGGCTCTTTCGAGGGTTGAGTCTTCCAGACAGGACGAAGTCTGTGGGGCCAAATGTCTTGGCCGTCGCGCAGCGAGGGTTATTGACACAATTAGTTTCGGTCGCACAACAACTTCGCCAGGCGGGGATACGAACGGTTCAACAAGCGGTAGATCTATCGGGACGGGACTTGGTTGATGTCGCGGTCAAGGCTGGTCTTGAAGCGAATATCGGTACCATTGTAGTCGTCGGCGTGGACCGTTCCAAACCTGAGCAGGTCGTGGTGCTTCATCCGGGGGATGGGCGAGGAATCGCAGGATCGCCCGGTCGTGCTCACCTTCGCAAGAGAACGGTCTCGATCGCAGGTCTCATCGCAAGCCTGCGTTCCGACCTTGAAGGGACCGTATGAAATCCGCCGGGATGGTGGATCTCTCTCAACCAAAACTTCCTCCACAGAACTTGGAGGCAGAGCAGTCGGTGCTCGGTGCCATCCTCCTCGATAACGCCGCCATGCCGAAGGCGATGGAGCTGCTGGTAGAGGAAGATTTCTATCGGACAGCCCACAAAAAAGTCTTTCAAGCCATGCTTGAGCTGTCCGACACCGGCGAAGTGATCGATCAGATTACGCTGACCGAGCGATTGAAATCTCGCGGTGAACTTGAAGCGATTGGAGGCGCTGCCTTCCTCGCTGAACTGGTCCAGATCGTTCCCAGCTCAGCCAATATCCGGTATCACTGTAAGATTGTTCGGGACAAAGCCGTGGCCCGTCAGTTGATTAGCACCTCCACCGAGGTGCTGACGAGGGGCTATGAAGGCACCGCCTCAATCGATGATCTGCTGGATTTTGCCGAGCGCTCGGTCTTCAGCATTGCGCAAGGCAAACTGGAACGGTCGTTCAGCCCGATCAGCCAGGTCATTAAGGAAAGTCTGGATGTCATCGATAAACTTTCCAAGCGAAAGGAACACGTCACGGGGGTTCCCACGGGGTACTACGACCTCGACGATATTACCGCCGGGCTTCAGCCTTCGGACTTGGTGGTGGTGGCGGGGCGGCCGAGTATGGGCAAGACAAGCCTTGCGTTAGGGTTTGCCACTCATGCCGCCATTCATGCCAATACAGTGGTTGGCATCTTCAGCTTGGAAATGTCCAAGCCACAGATCGTTCTGCGCATGCTCGCGTCGGAAGCGCGGGTGGATTCGCATGCGTTGAGGACGGGGAAGCTTCAAAAAGAAGACTGGTGGCGATTGGCAGAGGCGGCTGGCCGGTTGGAGCTCGCGCCGATCTATATCGATGACACGGGCGGCATCACAGTCCAGCAAATGCGAGGCAAAGCCCGCCGGCTCAAAGCCGAGAAGGGGCTTGATCTCCTCATCGTGGATTATCTCCAGCTGATGCAAGGACGAAGCGATTCGGAGTCTCGTCAGCAAGAGATCTCGGATATTTCCCGCTCATTAAAGGCCTTGGCGAAGGAGCTAAATGTGCCGGTGGTTGCCCTCTCCCAGTTGAGCCGAGCGGTGGAGGCCCGTAAGCCGCCGATCCCCATGCTGGCCGATCTGCGGGAGAGCGGAGCGATCGAACAAGATGCCGATGTGGTCATGTTCATTTATCGGGAAGATGTGTATGACCAGAATTCAGAGCGCAAAGGGATTGCTGACATTATTGTCAGTAAACACCGTAATGGACCCATTGGGAAAAAAGAGTTGTTCTTCCAGGACCGATTCGCCAAATTCGAAAGCCTCGATCTTCGCGAAGCCTAGAGTCGTTTGCGCATCGCCCGGACACTCGGTATAATCGGATCATCGACTCACCTTTTACGTGTCTTAACGTAAGATAGATGCGGAACACACGAATGATCTTGGACAGTCGGGTGCTCAGACGGTACGGGAGGTCCTTGTTAGGGACGATGCTGCTCTTCCTGTGCCTTTCCGGTGCGATGGTTGCCTGCGCAGCTTCGCCTCAGCCGCAGACAACGCTTCCTCCACCCGCCACAGCATTGCCACCTCCGCTACCGGCTCCAGAGTCCGATGCGACCTACCATTTCATGATGGGACATCAAGCGGAACTCGCACAGGACCTCGACGGCGCGTTGAAGGAATATCATGCCGCGCTGAAGGTTGATTCCAAATCTCGCGAGGTCAAGTCTCGGTTGGCCGCACTGTATTTTGCGTTGGGTGATGTAGCCCAAGCCGTGCAGTATGCGGATGAAGTCGGAGAAGGAACGGGACAGGAACCGCAAATGTTGACCCACATGGCCGGCATCTTGGCCAGCGCGGGGAAGCCTGAGCGTGCCGTGGAGCTCTTGGACAAGGCCATTGAGAGTAATCCGGAACGAGGAGAATCCTACTTCCCGAAGGGACTCATCCTTTTGAATCAGAAGCGCATCGCCGAGGCGGAACAAGTCGTCAAAAAAGGATTGCAATATACCGCGGATTCGCCGATCGGCTACTACTATTTGGGCCGCATTTCGATCGAAGCGGAAAACAGCGAACAGGCCGTGGCCAACTTCGATCGCGCCATGGCCATCAACCCGACGTTCGAGCCAGCGTATTTAGCCCAAGCATCGGTCTACGAATCACGCCAAGAAAAGGACAAAGCGATCGCCGTACTCAAGAAGTATCTTTCACACGTTAACCCTCGGAATCGGGATATTCGACAACACCTGGTCCAGTTGTATGTCGCGACCAAGGATTACGCCGGAGGTCTTGCCGAACTGGAAAAGCTGCTGGAAGACAACCCTGGCGACCTCGATGCACAGTTACGCAGGGCGCTCATCTATGGAGAGAAAAAAGAGTTTACCAAGGCGATCAGCCAATTGACCGAGATCTTGAAGGCGAAACCAGCTGAGCTCAAAGTGAGAGATTATCTCGGGTACTTGTACGAAGAGACTAAGGACGTCTCCAAGGCAATGGAGACCTATCGCTATAATATTCATCTGGATCCGAAATTTGTCGACAGTCATATTCATTTGGGTGTGCTCCTCTATCGACTCAAGCAATTTCCTGAGGCAGTGACGCATCTCCATGAAGCCGTCCGTCTCACGCCAAAACAGCCAGAACCGCATATTGTCCTCGGGTTGGCCCATTTCCAGAGTGAGCAATTCGAAAAGGCCTCACAGGCGTTTGAGGAAGGGATTCGGCACAATCCCAAGAACGCCGATCTTCATTTCAACCTCGGCACGGCCTACGACAAGTTGAATCGGTTTGACGAGCTGGAGCGTGCCATGGAAACGGTGCTCTCTCTCGACCCGCATCACGCCGATGCCTTGAACTATCTTGGGTACAGCTATGCGGAGCGCGGTATCAAGATTGATCAAGCGTTGTCCCTGACGAAACGGGCCGTTGGGCTTAAGCCAGAGAACGGCTACTACGTCGATAGTCTCGGATGGGCCTTGTATAAATCAGGCTTGCTGGCCGAAGCGCTCATGGAGATCAAGAAAGCCGTGGCGCTGGTCGGCGATGACCCCGTCATCTACGAGCATCTGGGAGAAATTTATTTGAAGCAGCAGAAAGTGTCTGATGCGCGTGACGCCTGGCTCCATTCACTGGAGATCGATCCCTCCAATGACAAGCTGCTCCAACGCTTCCGTGAGCAGGGTCTGGCCAATCCAGCCAATGAAGACCGCATCCAGCAAGCCAAGCGCCGCGGAGCAGAGAAGACGCAGACTCAGTCAGCCACACCGTAGATGACCTTCTGAGACAACAGCCTCAGCCACACATCTAACGAGCAAGGCTCTGTGCTTGCCTTGTGCTCGTTAGACTGTGCAAATTCTATGATTCGCTCCCTGCATCCGCTACAATGGCGGCATTGTGAAACTGACGAGCTTCGAAGCGATTGTCCGGGCGCTCAATGACGCTGGTATCCGATATCTGGTCGCCGGCGGACTTGCGGTGAACGCCCATGGCTACTTGCGCTTTACCAAGGATGCCGATTTCGTCATTCAGTTGATCCCCGACAATATCAAGCGGGCCTTTGTCGCGCTCGACGCACTTGGCTATACACCGGTAGCACCAGTCACGGCTGAGCAATTTTCGGATCCGGTTACGCGCGAGGGATGGATACGCGATAAGAACATGCAGGTGTTGCAGCTCTGGAGCGACCGCCACCGTGAAACCTCCATTGATATCTTTGTCCATGAGCCATTTCCGTTTGAGGAAGAATATGCCAAGGCCTTGATGAAACCCTTATATGGGACGATCGAGGTTCGGTTCGTCAGTATCCTCACGCTGATCTCCATGAAGGAAGCTGCAGGTCGTGAACAGGATAGGATTGACATTGAACACTTGCGCATGAGGTTGGAAGATGATGCCGGACAGTGAATCGCCCGTGCCGGAATTCGACTGGCGGGTGACCAGCTTCGAGGGCGCGCGCCGTGAGCAACTTCGCCGCTGGGCGCGATTGCCGCTGGAACAGATCCTGCTCGCTATTGAGGAAATGCAGGACATCGCGCATGCGTTGGGGACTGTTCCCGCTGGTCAGAGTGAAGAGATCGTTCCCAGGCAAGAGAGTAGAAGGCAATAGGTGCTGGTCAAAAGCTACGGGTTCGTCTGAAACAAAGGATAACTCTCTCTTTCAAGTTGAGCCAGGAACCAATACCTCTCTTGCCCGCACACTGGGGTGTCTGGCCATTTGCATTGTTCGAACCGGCGATCAGGAGGTCCGCATCCAGCAAGCCAAGCGCCCCGTCGCAGAGAAGGCGCCCAGTCCTCCAGTAGCCATTCCCTAGTTCCACTACGACACTCCATCGCCGAGCACTTCTTTCTTGCCATCTCAAGGGGTAGGGGACTGGCGCCCTTCCTCCTGCCGCCTGTCTCCGTCACTCCAAGGTGACAGACGCCACGCGCAGACCTGCCCGCCGCCAGGCAGGCGGGCGAGGTAAAGGGTGTCAGTCCCCCGGCAAAAAGTGTCAATTCTTGGCGATCCGGAGCAGATTACGGAACGAGAATCGCGCCCTTCGTGGCCTCGCCTGCGCCGATTTCTCATAAGTTGTTGCATCATCAGGGATCGATGGTACGTTAGGCCTTGTCATTGATCGGCACCAAACCTGCTAGAGCAACCGGTAGGCGGCAACATGGCGCCGCAGGTTATGACAGGGTATGAAAGGGGCCGTCAGTGAACCATCAACCAGGAGGCAGGACGATGTTGAAGGCAATGCGGAAACAAGAGGGGTTCACCCTCATTGAGTTGATGATCGTCGTGGCGATCATCGGGATCTTGGCGGCCATCGCCATTCCAAACTTTATTCAGTATCAGATGAGGTCACGCACCTCGGAGGCCAAGACCAACTTGAGCGCAATCAAGACGGCAAACCTGGCGTTCCAAGCGGAAAACCGGTGTTACTGGTCATCTACGGCTGTTGTACCTGTTCCTATACCGAGTAACGGTGCATTAGTGGCATGGCCAGTCCTTGCGGCGACTCCAGGACTAAAGTGTTTTGATAACTTTGGTGTTGCGACCGTCGCCACAGGGACCTTTACGGATATTGGTTTCACTCCAGCCGGTGCTGTCCGCTATCAATATGCGCTTGGTGCAACGGCTGCTGTGACGGCCGTAGGAGGTCCGGTGAGGGCTGCTTGCGTTGGTGTAATTCCTGGTGGTGCAGGTGTCGCTCCGACTATCGGATTCCTGGCTCAGGCCATCGGAGACCTTGATGGTAATTCCCCAGGAGCCATTGCTGGGCAAGGTGATTTCAAAGTATCTGATCTCAGCAATGTGGTCAACTGTCAGGCGGACGACACGATTTTCTAGGCTATCCTAGCAATGCGTGCAGCGACTCAGGGCTGGTGATCCCAGCCCTGAGTCGTGTTTTTCGGAAGAGATCAAATCGTCTGCGAGCATGTCTTTCTCAAATATCTGGTGAGTAACGCGGTGACAGCTTCCCACCAGCATCCTTGGTTCCTATCATTGTGTTGTGGTCTCGGCGTCTTATTGGGTGGCAGCATGTTGTTCCAGCAGGAGTTGGAACAACGCAGTAGCGGACGTATGGCCAAACTAGAGCAACTCCGGCTCTTACCGCGTGGCGAAGTTCTCAAATCAACCCTCTTGGGATACCATCACCTCGGTGCCGATCTCATCTGGTTGCGTGCGATTCAAGTTCTTGGAGACAAGGTGGTGCGTGAGCAGGATTATCAGTGGCTCTACCATGCACTGGATGTCGTCACAACTCTCGATCCCCAGTATCTCTATGTCTATGATGTGGGCGGGACCGTGTTGGCTGAACTCGCCGGACGCTATGATCTCAGTAATCAGATTCTTGAAAAGGGACTGACGCCGAACCCACAATCGTGGCGCCTCCCATTCCTCCTGGGGTTCAACCATTTCTTCCATCTTAGTCAGCCTCGCCAGGCGGCAGACTACATGGCTCGTGCTGCCGGAGCTCGCGGGATGCTCCATGAAAGTCTTCCGCCTCCGTATATTCCAAGACTTGCGTCACGCCTCTATGCACAAGGGAAGAGCCCCGATGTGGCTATCGAGTTTCTCGAGGCGATGTTGTTACAGGCTACTGATCCATTAATTCGAGATCAGTTGCATCGCCGGATCAGACGGGTTGGGTTGGAGCGGGATCTGCAGATAATCGAACGAGCTGTTCAGCAGTATGAAAAGGCAAGGCAAAGAAAGCCTATGGCGCTAAACGACCTTGTTTCCAGTGGCATGCTGAAGACAATCCCAGAGGAGCCCTACGGTGGGTCCTATGTCTTCGATCCCAAGACTGGTGAAGTCTCCAGTAGTACTCACAACGAGCGGATGCGCGCATATCGGGCATCGGATTCGATGGTTAGAAAGGGAGATGTGGAGTAGGTGCTTATGTCTACGATAGGCAACTCGATACTCAAGGCCGAAGGGCTCAGTAAGACTTTCAAAGTTGGGTTTTTGGGCCGATCGGTCACGGCAGTTCATGGTCTTGATCTTGACGTTCGTAAAGGGGAAGTCTTTGGATTTCTCGGGCCTAATGGGGCCGGCAAGACGACGACGATCAAGATGCTGATGGGATTAATCTATCCCACGAGCGGGCAGGCCTGGCTCTTCGGTCGCCCCATAGGGGATCAGGAGTCGAAGGCTCGGCTTGGGTTTTTGCCGGAATCTCCGTACTTTTATGATTATCTTACCGGCATTGAATTTCTCCAATTCTATGGTCATCTCTTCGGACTTCGTGGCGCGGCCTTAGGGAAACGTATTGATGAGTTGTTGGATCTCGTCGGGATGTCTCATGCCAGCCATCTGCAATTGCGAAAGTTTTCCAAAGGGATGCTGCAGCGGGTGGGAATTGCCCAGGCACTCATCAACGACCCAGAATTGGTGGTATTGGATGAGCCGATGTCAGGTCTTGATCCGATTGGGCGCAAAGAGATCAGGGACTTGATCCTGCGCCTGAAAGAAGCAGGGAAGACGATCTTTTTCAGTTCCCACATCCTGCATGATGCAGAACTGTTGTGCGATCGGGTTGCCATTATTCTTAAAGGTCGACAGGTGGCGTGCGGCCGTGTCAGCGACCTGATTGATGAAGGTGCGACTCACTCGGTCGAAGTTGTGATCGATGGGCTTGGTTCTGAGGGCCTGGTGCGTCTGCGTCAACTGGCTGATCGCGTCATTATTCAAGGCCCTCAGGTTTTGGCTGTGCTGCCAAGCCGCCAGCAAGTGGGGCAGGTTCTTGAGATCATCAGAGGAGCCAAAGCGACATTGGTTTCACTGACTCCACAGAAAGGATCACTTGAAGATTTGTTCATCCGAGAGGTCAAGAGCAAACAGCCGGAGTTGAGGGAAGCCGTATGAGAATTCTTTCTATCGCATTCAATACTTTTCGCGAAAACCTTCGCGAAAAACTGCTGTACAATTTATTATTTTTTGCCTTGCTCATGATCGGGAGTTCGATCCTCCTCTCCAGAATCACGCTGGGTGATCACCATCGTCTGATTTTGGATCTTGGATTGGCCAGCATCAATCTGTTTGGCGTGCTCATCGCGATTTTCGTCGGGATTGGGCTTGTCAGCAAGGAAGTCGATCGAAAGACAATCTATACGATCGTGTCGAAGCCTATTCCTCGATATGAGTTCCTACTGGGCAAGTACTGTGGGTTAGTCATTACATTACTGGCAAATACAGTAGTGATGGTGGTTGGATTATTGATTGTGTTGCAGGTCATGGATGTGCCGGTCACCGGTTTGGTGTTTAAATCCCTGGCCCTCATCTTTTTGGAGTTGATGGTCATCACCGCCGTCGCCGTTCTCTTCTCGACGTTTACGAGTGCGACGTTGAGTGCCATTTTTACCCTGGCCGTATATGTGATCGGGCACTTGTCTGGTGACCTCAAGGAATTTGCGAAGAAACTAGACGAAGTTAGCCAGATGGCCGTCAATGCCATTTACTATACGCTTCCGAATCTTGAGCGATTTAACCTCAAGGGGCATGTCATTCATCATCTTGATTTCGGTTTGACGGATATGGCTCTCACCTTGGCGTATGGGTTGACCTATGCGGCGTTTCTGCTCCTTCTGGCGAGTGTGATCTTCCAACGACGGGATTTTCAGTAACAGATCGAGAGGCCCTTCCTCATCGGGTACGTGCATGATGACGTGAGGAAGGGCGAAGACTATCTTCTAAAGGTCAGATGAAGATGGATTCGATTAACCCTAGCTCGTGATGGCACCTTCCGAGGCGGACGAGACATGCCTAGCATATTTCCCCATCACACCCGAGGTGTAGCGTGGCACCGGTGGTTTGACCTTCTTCAGCCGAGAGGTGATTTCTTTCTGCGAGAGGGCCACATCCAAACGGCGTTTGGGAATATCGAAGGTAATCGTGTCGCCGTTCTTGACGGCTGCGATGGGCCCGCCCTTCGCCGCTTCAGGGGCGACATGGCCGGCCATCAATCCATGGGTGGCGCCTGAGAATCGGCCATCGGTGAGCAGGGCCACGGAATCGCCGAGGCCGGCGCCCACGATGGCAGCCGTCACGCCCAACATCTCGCGCATGCCTGGCCCTCCAGACGGACCTTCATACCGAATGACGACGACATCACCAGGCTTGATCTGCCCCGCCTTGACTGCCACGAAGGCATCCTCCTCCCGCTCATAGACCTTCGCCCGTCCCTGGAACTTGGTCATCGAATGGCCGGCAACCTTGACGACACAACCTTCCGGCGCCAAATTACCCTTCAGAATGACCAGACCGCCTGTCGGTTTGATGGGGGAGGCGAGGGGACGCAAGACTTGTTGTCCTGGCGTTTCACGAGCGTTCACTGCTTCTTCACCGATCGTTCGACCGGTGACGGTGGGCTGATTCCCATGAAGGAGCCCGGCCTCCAGCAATCGTTTGGCCACCAGAGTTGTGCCACCTGCTGCGTAGAGATCGGCGGCAGCAAATCGGCCCCCTGGTTTGAGGTCGGCCAGCAGAGGGACCTTGCGATTGATCTTGTCGAAGTCGTCGATACTCAGCTTGATCCCGGACTCGCGGGCAATGGCGAGGAGATGCAGGACGGCGTTCGTCGAGCCTCCGGTCGTGGCGACGGCGGCGATGGCATTCTCCAATGACTTTCTGGTGATAATCTGGCGAGGGCGCAGATTCTGCTTCACGAGCTCCATCACCATCTTGCCGCATTCAAAGGCGACATCATCTTTCCGTCCGTCCATGGCGGGCACTCCATTGAGGCCCATCGGTGAAATACCAAGGAATTCAAACGCAATGGCCATCGTATTGGCGGTGAATTGACCCCCACACGCTCCAGGCCCCGGGCACGCGTGATCTTCCAAGTCTTTCAGCTCGGCGTCGGTCATCTTTCCTGACGCATGTTTGCCGACTGCTTCAAAGACATCCTGAATGGTCACATCATGTCCTTGAAACTGTCCCGGCATGATCGAGCCGCCATACAGCATGAGCGACGGCAGGTTCAACCGAGCGAGAGCCATGACGGTTCCGGGAATTGTCTTATCGCATCCGGATAGGGCAACGACGGCATCGAACAAATGTCCACGTGCCACGAGCTCGATCGAATCCGCGATAACCTCGCGGCTGATCAGCGACGCCTTCATCCCTTCTGTTCCCATCGAGATCCCATCGGATACCGCAATCGTGTTGTACTCGATTGGAGTCCCGCCGGCGGCTCGAATTCCCGCTTTCACTCGCTCGGAAAGCCGTCGCAAGTGAAAATTGCAGGGCATGACCTCGATCCAGGTATTGGCCACGCCAACGAGGGGTTTCGACAGGTCATCGTCCGTAAAACCCACGGCTTTTAACATGGCCCTCGCCGGCGCGCGGCCGGCTCCAACGAGGAGATCATGACTCTGGAGCTTCATTGCTTTTTTCATCGGTCTTTGTGGCTCCATTACTGTACAGACATATTGCTTGGTGGTGCAGGGGCTGCCTCATGGGGGTTCTTGCCGTGGGGAGTGGCACCATGGGGATTCGTACCGTAGGGCATCACGCCTCCATGTGGAGTGCCATGGCCCTTGGGCAGGTCCATCATCTTGGCGTGCTCGGACTGTTCCTTCGCCCGTTGTTCCGGAGTCAGCAAGCCCATCACATCGCGGCGTGTCTTGATGGAGGTCATCCGTAACCCGATTTGCAGATCTTCGCTTTGTCTCAGCTTGGTTTCGATCGCGGCGAGGTCGGACTGGTCATTGTCGGTCAGCGCCTTCAGCTCGCGCTCCGCGATTTGGATGTCGGCTTCGGCCTTGATCCGTGCTTTGTCAAGAGTGAGCTGGATGTCTTTCAGCTTGGCGACCTGATCCGCTGTAAGCCCGATATTTTTTTCGTGTTTCAAAAGATGTCGGAGCAGGTGGCCGGTGCCGCTATGCATTGTTCCCTTGCCATAGCCATGGGCACTCCCGCCGCCGTGCCCCCCTCCGGCATGACCATAACTCGGATCATTGGCCCACAGACTTGGTGTGTTCACCATGAACAGACATGCCGACGCGACGACAACAGCCACTGTCGTCTTTGTGAGAGAGATCATGAATTCCTCCTTGGTTGAGAGGCCCTGGAGTCGAAGATTGCCATAGCAGTCCGCGTAACGCAAGCGAGGGGCTTGCCGTTGCCGAGGTCGATCACGTTTCAGATTCAACGCCGTCGGGCGCTCGCGAGAAGTTCCGTGCGCGGGTCCGAATGTTGCTGTTTGCTCAATCGTTCGTACAATACCCGTTCGTCTTCGCTGATCCCGGACGGCATGACAATTTGCAACGTCAGGAACAGATCGCCATGCCCGCCTGTGGCCGAGGGAAGCCCCTTCCCCTTGAGTCGGAGTTTCCCGTCGGCCTTGCTGCCCGGTGGAACCTTGACCTTCACCGGTTCCACTAAGGTTGGCGCAGTCACCTCAGCCCCGAGCATGGCTTCCCAAGGATAGACGGGCAGGGTGACATGCAAATCCGAGCCTTGCCGGCGAAAGATAGGATCGGAGGGAATGACCACATGCAGATATAAGTCCCCGCGTTTTCCGCCATGAGCTCCAGGCTGGCCTTTTCCGGCAACCCGAACTCGTGTTCCGTCTTGCACGCCAGCCGGGATCCGCACTTCAATGGTCTTGGATTCGGTTGTCACCCCGGTACCCTGACAGCTTATGCACGATCGGCTACGCACGGTGCCGCTTCCTTGACAGGTCGAGCATGTCCGAGGCTCACGCAGATTCACGCGCCGAGTGACACCGGTGAGCACCTCGCGCAGTCCCAACTGGACGTCGGTTTCGAGGTCCTCTCCCGGCATTCCAGCTCCACTGCGTCCGGCTCCTTCGCGGCCGCGGTTCCCAAAGAGGTTTTCGAAAAAATCGGAGAATTGCTCGCTCCCGGCTCCGCCGCTTCCTGGACGGCTGGAGCCTCCATCGGAGCCCCATGGTCCGCCAAACCCTTGTCCTCCGCTCTGCTGACGAGCTTTCTCGAATGCTTGCGCTTGTTCCCAGTCGGCTCCGTACTGGTCATACTTCTTCCGCTTCTCCGGATCGGTCAGGACTTCCTGCGCCTCATTGAGCTCTTTAAATTTCTTTTCCATCTCGGCCTTCTTCGCCCCGGCATGGAGATCGGGATGGTACTGGCGGGCGAGCCGGCGATAGGCTTTCTTGATGTCGTCGGGCGAAGCCGTGCGCGGGAGGCCGAGCACCTGATAGTAGTCGCGTGGGGTCGTTGCCATACGTGATTTTAGAAGATGAGAAACATTATCTTGTTCAGCTTACGGAGTGTAGATCTGGTTTGCAAGGGCCGAACGGATCAGCAAGAAGTCGAAGTTTTCTCCCGTGCCATGAGCCTAGATTGAGTGCAGATTTCGCATCCTCACCACGGCAGCGCAGCAGGCCCTCATGGCCCTGGCACGAGCCAATATCCTGGCCCTCAGCCCGACTTAGCCGGAGATTAGGGGCCCGGCTATGGACTTGCCATTGCTGCCGCCACCATGGTGGGCCAAAGCATTGGAGCCGGCAAGTATACGAGGGCGAAACTCGAAAACTGGGAAGCCAATCGGCTGGCCATTATGATCATGACCGGTATGGGAATCCTCTTTTTCTTCTTTCCATACACGTTGCTTCGTGCGTTCACAACCGATGACGCGGTGATCGAGCTCGGAACGACGTTTTTAAAGATTGTTGCCTTACTGCAAGTGCCGCTAGCCCTTACCATGGTGTTAGCTGGGTCGCTGCGGGGCGCCGGCGACACCCGCTTCATCATGGGTGCCACGATGATTGGTATGTGGGGTGTCCGCGTGCCCTTGGCACTGGTCGCGGCCCTCTGGCTCCGCCAGTCCGTCTCATTCATCTGGGCAGCAATGATCGCGGACTGGACTGTGCGGATGGGGCTCTTACTTTGGCGCTATCAGTCCGAGCGCTGGCGGCAGATTCAGGTGATTCGATGAGGAGCACGTCGCGAGCAAGTATTTCTGTTTCGGGAGAGTGCACGACTGCCATCTCTACCGGTGCGATTCCTGTTCTCGGCCTCGACTGTGACCGGCGAGCTATGGACTATTTCCCAGTTTGAGTGAGTGTTTCTGGAACTTGCCCTGGCTGTCCCCAAGAAATCGTCCGATGGGGAAAGGGAATCTCAATGCCTTTGGCATCGAACGTCTTCTTGATCCGCCGGTTCATTTCCCGTCCAATCCGCCATTGTTGACTGGGTTGGGTCTTGAGACGGCACCGGATGATCACGGCGGACTCATCGAAGCGATCGACCCCGAGCATTTCCAGCGGTTCCAGGATGTCCGGGGCGTACAACGGATCGGTCTGCAAATCCTCTGCGATTTCGATGAGGACAGCCATGACGCGATCTACGTCTTCCCGATAGGCCACGCCGACGTCAAGGACGGAATAGGAGTAGCCTTTCGTCATGTTCTTCACTCGGTCCACGATCCCATTCGGCACGATGTGCACATTGCCGGACACGTCGCGCAGCGTGATGGTGCGTAGCTTGATCTCTTCGACCACGCCACTCACGCCGGCCACCTCGACGATATCCCCCACGCTGATGGAATCCTCCAGTAGGATGAAGAACCCCGAGATCACGTCTTTCACCAAACTCTGAGCGCCGAAGCCGATTGCTAATCCGCCTAAACCGGCGGCAGCCAGCAGTGGTTTGAGGTCGATCCCGATCTCGGATAAGATCATCATGGTTCCTACAGCCAGAATGAACACGCGCGCCACGTCGCGCAGCACATGTGTGAGCGTGTCGGCCCGTCGACGCTGTGCCGGACTCGGCAAAGTGCCTTCGTACAGATTTCGCAGACGCTTCAGAACCTGTTTTGTAATCACGAGCAGGAGCACCATGGTCACACCGACGAGCAACACACGAATCCCCGACCCCATCCCCCACTCAATGAATCGTTCCATCAACCGCGTCACCCATCGCTCTTGCATCATGCGCCCTCCTCCTCGACGATTCGCTTCGTTCTCATGGATTATGTTCACAGCGCTTACGGAGCCTGTGGTCCCTCTCCCAGCACGCGGTTGATCGTCAAGCCCTGCACCAGGATCGAGAAGACGACGACAGCATACGTGATCGTTACGAGTGCATCACGCGACGAACCAGGCGGCAGTGAAAGGGCCAGCGCTACGGAAATGCCGCCGCGCAGGCCGCCCCAGGTTAAAATCCTGATCGTCTTCTCATTGAACTCGCGCACAACACTCAACCCTTTGACTTGGAGCACCACAGTGATCCAGCGTGCCGCCAGCACCAAGGGAATGGCCACGAGTCCGGCGATCAGATAGGGTTGTTGGAAACTCAGTACAAGCACTTCCAATCCGATCAGCACGAACAAAACTGCATTCAACAACTCGTCCAACAATTCCCAGAAGTTATCGAGATGCTCCCGTGTCGTTTCCGACATGGCCCATTGCCGCCCATGGTTTCCGATGAGCAGCCCCGCCACCACCACGGCGATGGGGCCGGAGGTGTACAACAGATCCGCCAACCCGAAGCTACCCATGACCAGCGCCAGGGTAATGAGAATCTCGACTTGGTAATTATCGACCGAGCGGAGCATCCGATACGCGATGTACCCTAAGGCGAGCCCGAGCGCTGCTCCACCGAGCGCTTCCTCCGCGAAGAGTACCAGCACGTCGGTCACTCGCACCGTCTCTTTCGGAACGAGATTCAAAACGACCAGAAATATCACGACGCCCACACCATCGTTGAAGAGAGACTCCCCGACGATCTTCATTCCCAGTGCCTTGGGTAAGCGGGCTTGCCTGAGGACTCCCATGACGGCGATCGGATCGGTTGGCGAAATCAACGCCCCAAACAGCAGGCAATAGAGAAAGGGCAGCGGTAGGCCGACGAGAGCAAACACCACATAGCTAAGCCCCCCGATCAGCAGGCTCGAGAGGATCGTCCCGATGACCGCCAGAGTGCCGATCACCCATTTGAGATCCAGCAGCTCGTCCAGTTTGACATGCAACGCGCCAGCAAACAGCAAGAACCCCAGCATGCCATGCATCAGCGCTTCGTTGAAATCGATGGCGCCGATGAACCGTTGTGCCTCAGCCTCCACGCCGAATCCCAACTTGCCGAGCGCCAGCAGAATCAGCGAGAACACCAGCGCCACCGCCATCAGCCCGATCGTCATCGGTAATTTCAGCAGCCGGTGGTTCACATAGCTGAACAGGGCCGCCAAGCAAATGAGGATGGTGAGGGTGTGAATCAGTGTCACGAGCAGTCTTCCTTTTCGATTTCAGGCTTCCGCATGGTCATCTTGTCTCATCTCGACGGAAACGTCTGCTTTCGGTCTCCGACCGGACATTCTGGTCTGTCGCGGTGATGTCGTAAACGACTGGGTGCCCAGCGTCTTCGCAGAACCACGAGAGGGCAAGAGCGAACTTGGGGTTTTCTTGACTACTGACGTGCTCAGTTCCGCTTCTGGGATCTCTTCGGCTTGAACTTTTCTTCTTCCACATCGATGACCGCTCCAGTTTCGGCGTCGATATGGACTTCCATGACTTTTTTCTCAGCCGTGACGACTTCGACTTCCCAGATCAACCGGTCATGCCTCTGTTCAAGCTCGGCTTCAATGACCGTACCTGACACTTTCTCCCGCGCCGTTGTGACGGCCTCATTGATCAATACTTTTGCTGCGGCTGCCTTCTCAACTTTATTTGGCTCTCCAAATGCCGAGCCAGCCTCCATCATGAAGCCGGCTGTCAATACGAGTGCGGCCAGCGTGAACCTTGTACCAACTTCCTTGCACACGACTTCCTCCATGACGTGACTGTGAAATTCAAGATGATGCAGCTATCACTCTCGTTAGAGCCGTCCTCGCAACGTTTGCCTGGTCCTCTCGATGTAGTCTCGGCGTGTCGTATCAATCTCACTCGGTCTCGTCCTCACGATGCAGCCACACCCAGAATCGGGGCCAATGTACAGTGAGCCGAGCAGTGGCGCTCGAAAGAATACAAAGTTAGCAATTTCTATTTCGAAGTGCTTCATTCGAAGCAGCATGGAACCTCCACGACCTTATAGCAAGTTTCACGTCCCACACATTGTGTGAGTTGTGCAACGGACACACGTGAACGTCTCGTAAAAAAACGTACATTAGCTCGATGGGATGCGAACGAAGGCTACCCTTGAGGAGGGTGAAAGACTGCGCTTAACACAATCGGAAGAGGAGCTGCTGGTTGGAAACTCACCGAGAAACTGGAATGGCTTGGCTGTCCTGGTTTCGGAATGATGGGAGGAATTGAAAAGTCTTCAGAGAGCGATTCCACCGGCGTATCCGAGATGAGGAGACCCAATAGCGTGACCGGAGCTCCCAGCAGTTGGGACACCACGCAGAGACAGACGAAGCAGATGAGCACGGCTGTGGCTTTTCCATCAAACACACCGTGACATATCTCTCTATCAGAGGGACGCATGGCACGTACTATACTCAAGCACGGACTCGTGGGCAAGAGTAGTTCGTAAGGTTCTCTGCGAACTGGATCGGCTGGAGCACCATTCTGCACTCAAGTTACTTATGTCATTCGCTGATCTGACCAGGCATAGGTTGCGCCGAAACAGAGCCCAGCCACCGCTGCTTGGATGAAGGCGTCCTCCGTATAAATGGCAATAGACCACCAGACAATGGCAGCTATGAGACCTGATACTCCTCCAAGTAGAACCTTGCCTCCTGCAAGTTTTAGCCAGTCGGTGAAGGATACCCATGCACTCATGTATACGACGCCAGCGGCAATCGATGCCCACAGATACATGAGATCACGATTGAAAAACCAGACTTGGATCGCTCCCGCGATCGTGCCAAGAATGATCCCCGTGATCGCTCTTTTTACTAAGGTGGAATAGTGAAACGTTGAATCGGACAATCTATCCTCCTTCATGCATCCAAGCTTCGTTTCATAATATAAGTTCGCCGAGTGCTGGCGTTAGAACCAATTAATAGAGCCACACTTGCCCGCCGGATCGTAACGCGACACCTGTCTGGGGCGTGACCTGCTCCATGCCAAACATCCAGCGGCGCTCGGGACGCATGAAGTACAATTTCACGCTCTCAATGGTTGATCCACGGCCCGACTTCCCCTCAGGCTGAGTTCCGAGAATCTCCTGCCAGGCTGAACGCCATTGGGAGGGGCGCACGTGGATAGGATCGAACCCATACCACGCAGGATTAAGCCTGAAGAACCTAGTCCCATACGACGCAGACAGCTGAACCAGCCCTTCGTTCACACGCCCGGCTCTTTCGATGACCTCAGTGAGGGAAAGGCGACAAGATGGCGATAGTACGGACCGAAATGCCAAAAACTTACTATTCGAGAGGCGCCGGATACTGGCAAGCGGCAAGTCAGTGAGTACGATGTCGTTTGTGACCGTCCTAAGACGGACGAGTGCCTCCTCGACCCATCCCAACGTTCGCTCGACGGAAAAGCCATACAGGACATCATTGCCGACATCTGTCACAAGCCCCCTGGTGGTCATCGGAGGACGAGACGCCAATTCAGTCCATAAGCTCGATTTGAGGATGCTGGGTAATGTCCGAAACATAAAGTTGCTCGGAGCTCCATACGATCGTCCATGACCGAGTGCCGCCAGTACTTCGACGTCCGGTCCCCACACCGATCGAGACGTCGAGACGATGGTCTGGAAACCACGTGTCAGGTTGCTGGCGCCAAGCGCAACGACGCGACCGACCTCAGGAGGCATACCCAGCCATCAGAGTGTGTGTGACCGTGGGCTGAAGGCAAGCTCTCTAGTCAATATGAACCTGGCCCTGCCCGGTGGCTTCCAACATGACGACAACTGGCACTCCATCGTGGAGACAGCGATATGGCGTGATCATTGGATCGTTGGTTGTTAGACCAGCACAGCGTGATTCGATGTCCTTCGTGTCTCCAGGCTGAAACCTGAATCGCACCGCGACGATTCCTCCACTGACTCGATGTGTTTCAAAGATGTCATAGGAGGACTGGGGAATGACGTGTGAGACCCAGCCGTGGCCCATGCTCTCAGACTCTATCAATGCCTGATAGGTCTCGTAGTGAGACTCAAACGTTCCGATGCCATCAACGAGCCAGACTGCGCCGACAAGAACCGCCCCCACTATGAATAGGCTTGCCCCGATCTTCTTCATACATCAACGGGTATTGTCCTCGGAACGGTCACGAGACCGGTGGACAGGTGGTTTGCCTCGTATCGCGACCGAGCCCCTTCGTCACTTCAATCCGCGCGACACCTTTTACATTGGCGCAGAGATCCCCGAGTCCCGGTGTGACCAGTCGGAACGGACCACCTTTTGTATCAGGCAACGGTGCTCCATCAAGCTCGTACACGAGAACTCCATGGTCTCTGGCTTGCTGGAGCGTGAGACAGGCTGAGTACTTCCCGTCTGCTGCATGAAATGCGATGTGATCCGCCTCGATTGCCAAAGCCGGAACATCGAGCAGTCCCTTCAACCGAATCCCCCGTCCTTTCATGCCCGGCATCACGGTGGCAATATCGAGCTGATGTTCTACCGGCAATGCTGCAATGGCGGCATGGTCAAATGAGATGGGTTGAACAACGGCGCCTTCGATTCGGACCCGCCCTGAGCCGGTTTGTTCTTTCTCGGTAATCGTCTTGATCATCGCCGTCAGGGCTTCGTTGACAGGAGTGGGAATGCCTAACTTGCGACCCTGCTCCACAATGAACCCGTTTAAAGTGTCGATCTCCGTCCGCCGCCCCGCCTTCCAATCGTCGTACATAGACGTATGAATGTCGCGGATCTCTTGGGAGGCCTTGACCACTCGTTCAGGCATATCGAGCGGCAACGGTACCTTCAGCGCAGCCGAGATTGCCGCGCATTCTCCGACAATCTGTCGGATCACACCCGTCATCTCTGGGTGATCCAACGCTTTTGCCACACGATCATCAATGAGCACCGTGATCGGATTGAAGACGCAGTTCCAACACATCTTCTCCCACTTACTACGGCGAAGGTCTTTAGAGAGGTGGCAAGGAATGCCTGCTGAGGCAAACAGGTCACGGATGGCGAGAAGTCGTTCGCTCTCATGACCCATCAGTTCACCGATGGCGACAGCCCCCTTCTTATAATGGTTGATCATGCCCGGCTCGGCGATTTTGGAATAGATGTACGCGACTCCGCCCACGACGCAATCCCGCTGGATTCGTGCGATGAGCCGGTCTTCGGTATCGATCCCGTTCTGCAATGTCAGTAGCACTGTCTTATCCGTGAGTACGGGTTCAATCTGGTCCATGACCCCATCGAGGTCGTAGGCTTTCACTCCCAGAACTATGAGGTCTGGCTTCGGCAGCTCTCGAGCATCGGAGGCAACCGGTGGCCGAACGGTGAACGAACCACCGGCACTGCGAATCGTCAGCCCATTCCGTTTGACTGCTTCAAGTGTCCTTGGTCTGAGAAGAAAAGAGACATTGGGGTTGTTCTTCGCCAGATGTGCTCCGAAGAACCCGCCGACCGACCCTGCACCCACGAATAAGATCTGTTTCATCGCTCATCCTCATCCAGTTGCTTGCGAAGAGGCTGTACTATAGCATGCACCTCCACAGAGACACAGCAGCGTACTCACTCACCAATGCCTATGGCTCGTGGATCCAATCTTGGACTCTTGAAAGAAAAGCTGGCTGCTGCTGAGGCTATCACCGTCCTCACCGGGGCTGGAATTTCTGCCGATAGCGGCGTTCCGACTTTTCGCGGTACGGATGGGCTCTGGCGCAACTATCGCGCGGAAGAGTTGGCAACCCCTCAGGCCTTTGAACGTGATCCGCGACTTGTGTGGGAGTGGTACAACTGGCGGCGCGAGCTGATTACCACGAAACAGCCGAACGATGCACACAAAGCTATCGTCGAACTGGAGCGTCGCTGTCCGGACTTTTGGCTGATGACGCAAAATGTGGACGGGCTGCATCGAGACGCTGGCTCACGGAAAATCTCGGAGATTCATGGCAATATCTGGAAGGTTCGCTGTACCGGCTGTGGCGTGGTGGAAAACAATCGCGATGTGCCGATTGCCATTCTTCCGTCCTGTCCCCGCTGTGGATCGCTGCTCAGGCCCCATATTGTTTGGTTCGGAGAATCCTTATCTCCTGACGATCTCGACGACTGCTCCAGGGCACTTAAGCACTGCGACGTCTTGCTCGTCATTGGCACATCCGGCGTTGTCTATCCGGCTGCAGGGTTTGCATCCGTTGCCAAAGAAGTTGGCGCATTCGTCGCCGAAATCAATCTCGACCCAACCCCACAGTCAGCACCGGTCGACCTCTCATTGCATGGCCGTGCAAAAGATCTTGTGCCGCTACTCCTCGAACCGCTCTAGAAGCGGGAATAACTCCTCCAAGCTTTTGACAGTTTGAACGCCTGCTGCCTGCTGCCTTCCGTCACGGTCCAACAGAACGGTGTGAAGGCCGGCTTTTTTAGAACCCTCCACGTCGTCTCGCAGACTATCGCCGATATGCAGGGCCTCATCCGGATCGACGGCATGTTTCTCCAGCGCGAGATGAAAGATCTGGGGAGCAGGTTTTGCGGCTTGGGCCAAACTCGAGATGGTGACTGTGTCAAATGCCTCGGCGATCCCGAGTCCACGCAGCACGGTAAACAGACGAGAATCAAAATTCGAGATGATACCGAGCTCCAGATTCCGTTCTTTGAGCCGAGTCAATGTGGAAACCGTTTCAGGAAACAGACGCCATGATCGATGGTCCTCAAATACACGAAACACATGATCGAAGAACTCGTCGAATCGTTCGAACATGCCCACGCGATAAAAGACGTGGTGCACGATATCGAACCACCACAGCCGCTCACTCCGTTTGATTCGCGTCGGGTCGGTTACGGCAAAGATCGGCGGCGGGGCTTCGTGGAAGGCTCGGCTGAACGCGTGTTTAATCGCGACTAACGAGTCTGGTTTCTGGGGAAAGCCGAATTCAACCGCATGGTGAAGGTAGATCTCAGCAACCGATCCGTGCACGTGAAAGAGGGTATCGGCTGCATCGAAAAACACAACTCGTATCGACGAACTCATGATGGGTTTACCGTGATCGCATTCGATTGCCTGGCCACGTACAGAAATACTTCGTGAATCCAATCACCTATCGATGGTTTTCTTGACAAAGCATACCCCCCTTGCTAGCTTCGAAGAAACTAAAAAGTGGGGAGCGTTGTTCATGGCTTTGCCGATCTTTGTGGTGGACAGCAGCCCAGCAGTGAGACGGATGGTGGAACAGATCTCGACCCCGGAAGGGTTTGAGGTTGTTGGGTTTCAAGATGGACCGACTGCGCTTGAGGCCGCTCGGCGAAACTCGCCCTCGCTGATCATCGCGGACTATCATCTCGACAATATGACCTTCTCAGGGTTTTGCAAAGAGATCAACAAGCTGGACAATCTGACGGAAACCTATCTCATTTCGTTGGTGAATCCGGCTGATCGGCCAGACGAAAACCTCCTTCGCACGTTGGGTGTCAAGGCCTTCATAAAGAAACCGTTTCAATCTGAGGATTTGCTTGATGTGCTGAAGGCTCTGCAACAGAAAACGGCTGCTACCTCGAACGTCAAAGGTATGAAACGGCGCGTCTGGCCGCCAACGTCGACTTCAACCGACTCTGATGATGAGGCGATCGACCATCTGTCAGGTGGCGATAGCCAGGAGGAGCCTATGAACCAGCCTGGCAGCCCGTCCACTACATCACCGGCACCATCGGTTGAGCATGCGGCTCCCGAAGATACCATGAGGGGGCTCTTTGACCAACTCTTGCAATCGATGACGAAACGAAGCGAGCTGAGCCTTGCCGAGCTGCTCCCTCGCGTGATTGAGGAGAAACTGGGAACCCATGTCCGACCAATAGTTCAAAAAGAGTTGAACGCACAGCTAGGGAACATCCTCTCTCAGGAGTACCTCACCACGATCATTTACCCTCTGGTCTCTCAGGCATTGCCTGCTCTCATCAAAAAGGAGCTCGAGGCCAGCGAGCCCATCGTCCGACAAACCGCGTCCGATGTGGCCAGAGCTTCTCTCGGAGAGAGCGTCGATCGGCTGGTCAAGGATCAGGTCGAATCCGGAGTCCAGCAATACTTACCCGCAGCCGTGCGGGAACAGGTGGGAATAGTCGATCAGCTGGTCAAAGATGAGATTCAACGTGCTGTACAGAAGCAGGCCCCGCTCCTGGCAGACGACATGGTGAAGGCCGCAGTTGGACAAACCGTCGAACAGGCCGTACAGAGAATCGTGCCTGATATTGCCGAGCAGCACATCAAGGCTGAACTCAAACGTCTGATCGAGACTGAAGAAGCGTCACACCCCTCTAAGATTTAGCCTTCTTGCTTCGCTTCCCTCGTCCAGCCTTGACCAGGGCCTTCACCCGCTTGACATTCTTCTGATGTTTCTTTCGTGTCTTCCGATCCTTCTCACGACCTCGTGCCATGATCCTCCTACTGGAAAGTGGGTGATGCGTTCTTTATGGCCGATTGTATAGCACATGCCTCGCTAGGTCACAAGCTGAGACCCTAATCTCCGGCTAAGTCGGGCTGAGGGCCAGGATATTGGCTCGTGCCAGGGCCATGAGGGCCTGCTGCGCTGCCGTGGTGAGGCGTAACAGCGTACGATCAAGCAATGTGGATGCCATGCCGGTTCCCGCTCCGCATACGATCGGACACCATCGTGGACGTTGCCAGTCCCGTACTTAGCCGGAGAATAGGGCTGAGAGCACATCCATTTTCTGCATCGTATAGACATGCTAAGATGCGCACCTTGTTTTTTAGAGGACCTTACAGCAATGACCACACGTCAACTCGATAAAACGTATGACCCAAAAGCCGTTGAAGACCGTTGGTCCCGCGAGTGGATCGCCCGGGGGTATTTCCGTGCTGACGCGAAGAACCATCCAGGCCAACCCTACAGCGTTGTCATTCCTCCTCCAAATGTGACCGGCTCCCTCCATGTCGGCCATGCGCTCAACCATTCACTCCAAGACATTTTGATTCGGTGGCGGCGTATGCAGGGGCGTAACACGCTCTGGCTCCCCGGAACCGACCATGCCGGCATCGCCACGCAAAACGTGGTGGAAAAACAGCTGATGGCTGAAGGGCTGTCACGAGAGTCGCTGGGACGGGAGCGCTTCGTCGAACAGGTGTGGCAATGGAAAGCAACGTCGGGCAACACGATCGTCAATCAACAGAAGCAGCTCGGTGAATCCTGCGACTGGGACCGTTTGCGATTCACGATGGATGAAGGCTTGTCTAAAGCCGTCATCGAGGTCTTCGTGCGTCTATATGAAGACGGGTTGATCTACCGTGGCGAGCGACTCATCAATTGGTGTCCACGCTGCCTGACCGCCCTTTCTGACATCGAAGTGGAACATGAAGAGGTGAAAGGTAAACTGTATCACCTCCGCTATCCGTTGGCGGACGATCCGAACACCGGTTTGATCGTGGCCACAACACGACCTGAAACGATGCTGGGCGACACGGCTGTTGCCGTGCATCCGGATGATCCTCGCTATCGCCATCTGATCGGCAAGAAGGTTCGTCTGCCGCTGACGACGCGTGAGATTCCGATCGTAGGAGATCGGATCCTGGTCGATCTGGAATTCGGCACCGGTGCCGTCAAGATCACGCCGGCTCACGACTTCAACGACTACGAAGCGGGAGAGCGGCACGGACTCTCTCGTCTTGCCGTGCTGGATCATGCCGCATTGCTTGATGCTGCCGGGATGCAACAGGCAGGAGTCGAATCATCGGTCGTCGAGCTGCTCCGTGGTCTTCCCGTCTCCAAAGCCCGTCCCAAGGTCGACACGCTGCTGCGCGAGCAAGGAATCCTGGAGAAAACCGAAGACCATAAGATGGCCATCGGGAAATGCTATCGCTGCAAGACGGTCGTTGAGCCGTATCTGTCTCCCCAGTGGTTCGTCAAGATTCAACCTCTTGCCGATCCCGCTATCAAGGCAGTTGAAGAGGGACGGATCCGGATTATCCCCGAAGGCTGGGTGAACAATTATCTCGGCTGGATGCGGGACATCAAGGATTGGTGCATCTCACGGCAAATTTGGTGGGGGCATCAAATCCCTGCTTGGTACTGTCTGGCCTGTAATAGTCGTCAGATCGTCACGACAGATGGTCGGATCACCATTCTACAAGGCGCCGTACCAATTATCTCCAGATTGACTCCCGCTGGATGTCCGACCTGTCATGGCCAACAATTGCTCCGCGATCCGGACGTACTCGATACCTGGTTTTCCTCCGCCCTCTGGCCGTTCACAACACTCGGGTGGCCGGATCAGACGCCTGAACTCAAGACCTATTACCCGACCGCCACATTGGTCACCGGCCTCGACATTCTGTTCTTCTGGGTGGCTCGCATGATCATGATGGGGCTCAAGTTCATGGGAGATGTGCCCTTCAAAGACGTCTATATCCATGCCTTGGTCCGCGACGCAGAAGGCCAGAAGATGAGCAAGTCCAAGGGCAATGTGATTGACCCGCTGCACGTCATGAATCAATTCGGCACCGACGCCCTTCGGTTCACTCTGGCCTCGATGGCCTCGCCGGGACGCGATATCAAGCTGGCAGAAGAACGGATCGAAGGCTACCGCAATTTCGCCAATAAGATTTGGAATGCCGCCCGATTTGGGTTGATGTATCTCGATGGACCACGTACCGCCCTGCCGCCGGCACAACGGACATTGCCTGACCGGTGGATCCTGAGCCGTCTCGCCCACACGATCCACATCGTCACGACGGAGTTGGAGTCCTACCGCTTCGATCGTGCCGCGACAGCCCTCTATCAGTTCATCTGGCATGAGTACTGCGACTGGTATCTGGAATTGATTAAACCGGTCCTACAAACGCCAGAACACCCGGATGGAGCCAGCACAAGGCACACGCTTGTGGAGACACTGGAAACGACCATGCGGCTGCTGCATCCCTTCATGCCGTTTATCACAGAAGAAATTTGGCAGACCATTCCCCATCAGGGAGATAGCATCGTTGTGCAGACCTATCCGGACTCGGACCAGGCATGGGCCGCGCCTGATGCGGAACAACTGTTCGCATTATTGGAACAGACGGTGGGACTTGTCCGAACCAGCCGAGTCCTGTTGAATTACTCGCCGGGGCAGCAGATTCCGTTTCATGTCGGGCACGACGACCTGGACAGACAGCACCAGCTCCATCAGGTCCAACGACACCTGGCCCACCTCAGTCGCGGCACTGCCGATGTGAGCCCGCCGCAAGATTGGCCAGCGGCGAGATTGTTGCGGCTGGTCACGGAAGGTCTTTCTGTGGGTATTGCTGTCGCCGATGACGTCGACCTGAAGAAAGCGATTGAGCGTCTGGCTAAGCAAATCACGGAGACCGACAAGGAATTGCAACGGGTTGATGGGAAGCTGAAGAACGCCGAGTTTGTGTCGAAAGCTCCACCGGACGTGATTACCGAGCACCAGGAGCGGGTGCGGACCCTGTCCCGCGATCGTGCCTTACTGGACAACAGCGAACAGCAGCTTCGCACGATGTTGGGATCCTGAAATATGGCCACTCTCCCCGCTGCAGAGATCCGCCGCGCCGTGCGTCAAGGGCTCGAAGAAGATCTGGCTCAGGGAGATGCCACGACCGCATCAATCTTTCCATCTCCGGTGCCGGCTTGTGCCGAGATCATCGCGCAACAGCTGTTGGTTGTGGCTGGCATGGCCGCAGCGGTTCAAACCTTTCTCATGGTCGATCCTTCGCTGCGGTTGTTAGTTTCCAAACGAGATGGCGACCGAGCGAAGAATGGAGAGTCGCTTCTTCAGATCGAGGGTGATGGGCGGTCCATCTTGCAGGCCGAGCGAGTTGCCTTGAACTTTCTTCAACATCTGTCCGGGATCGCCACTGTGACGCAACGGTTCTGCCACGCCGTGCGCGGCTACCCCGCCAGTATTCTAGATACCAGAAAAACGCTTCCCGGCTGGCGTGCGCTTCAGAAGTGGGCTGTCTCGCTTGGCGGAGGGATCAACCACCGATACTCACTGAGTGACGGGATTCTGATCAAAGACAACCATCTGGCCCTTCTTCAACGCACTCGACGACCGGTCGAACGGGCCTGTCGATTGGCACTTGCCCGTCGCTCGGACGCGCTCCCGATTATTGTCGAGGTCGAATCCCTCTCTGAGGTCCGGCAGGCGCTCGCAGGAAAGCCTGATATTATTCTGCTGGATAACATGGCTCCGAACCTGGTCCAACGTGCCGTAGCCTTGATCAAGAAGCAGGCCCTGGTAGAAGTGTCGGGCGGCATCACACTCAAGAATGTTCGCGCCATGGCAGCCGCCGGTGCCGATCGTATCTCCATTGGAGCGCTCACTCATTCTGCCCCAGCAGCAACAGTCAGCCTTGTCATGACGCTGACTCGGCCTTCACGTCGCCGGCGTTCGTAGTTGATGTCGTCCTCCGCCCCACTCAGCCTCGATCGTATTCGCAGCACCCTGGCGACCGAGTCACTTGGGCAGATCGTGTATCTGCACCACGATCTCCCCTCGACCAACACGGAGGCAGCTGCTCTGGCGCGAGCGGGTGCACGGCACGGCACCGTCGTGATTGCTGAACGCCAGTCAAGCGGCTACGGTCGACATGGGCGCGCCTGGTTCTCTCCGCCGGGGTTGAACATCTATTGCTCCATCATTGTACGTGGGATGGGTAACAACCTATCGCTTGCACAATGGTTATCCTGGGTGCCGCTTGTCAGCGCACTTGCCGTTACCGAGGCGATTCAACAGACGGCGGCTGTGTCCCTTTTGCTGAAGTGGCCGAACGACCTGCTTCTCCATGAACGCAAAGTCGGCGGGATTCTCTGCGAGAGCAGTGTGGCTACCATCAATGATCCGGTCGTGGTGATTGGCATTGGCCTCAATGTGAATGTCCCTCCGCTATCTTTCCCTGAAGAATTGCAGCCCATTGCGGCCTCATTAGTGGAAGCCTCGCGACAACCGATCGACCGCAATCGGCTCATTGCGCAACTGCTTCTGGAGCTTGAACAGTGTCTTGGCGAGCTTCGATCTTCTGGATCTGTCCGCTTGCGACAGGCCTATATGGCTCGCTGTGCCACGTTGGGGCGCCACGTTCGTGTCCTGTTCACGAATGATCATCCGATCGTCGGCATCGCAGAGGCCCTTTCTGCCGATGGTGCGCTACAAGTGAGAACGGTGTCGCCGCACCCTCGTTCACAACCGATGCCGCTTGTCGATGTCCGTGCAGCCGATGTCATCCATCTGAGAGAGTAGCGAAAATACAGTAGGCCGGGTAGAATGAGTGCGATGCTCTTAGCGATCGACATCGGGAACACCAACGTGGTCGCAGGGATCTTCGACGGATCAACTCTGCTGACCCATTGGCGGTTGGCGACCGATCCCAAGACCACGGCCGATGAATATGGCGTCCTGTGCCTTAGCCTCATGGCCCGAGACGGACGCCTCCCAGCGCACATCACCGGCTCGATCATCTCCAGTGTCGTTCCCGCCCTCACGGAGACGTTTGAGTCGATGGTTGAAACGTCCTTTGGCTCCACCCCGATCACCGTTTCTCCCGATATGGATACGGGTCTCACGCTGAAATATTCAAATCCGAAAGAGATCGGAAGCGACCGTATTGTGAATGCGGCGGCGGCTTATGAGAAGTTTCACCGTGATCTCATCATCGTCGATTTCGGCACCGCGACGACGTTTTGTGCCGTCAACCGAGATGGAGAGTATCTCGGAGGGGTGATCGCACCGGGTCTGACCATTTCCGCGGAGGCGTTGTTTACCAGGGCGGCGAAGTTGAGCAAAGTTGAGCTCGCCCGGCCTAAGACCGTCATTGGAACCGATACCACCAGCAGTATTCAGTCTGGGCTCATCTTCGGCTATGCCGGTCTCGTGGACACGCTTGTTCAGCGGATGGAAAGGGAAATGGGGCGCACGTCCTATGTGATTGCCACGGGTGGATTGGCCTCAGTGATCGCGCCGGAGGCGCGATCGATTCAACATCTGGAACCGTTTTTGACCCTTCATGGGCTGGAACTCCTCTATCGTCGTGCCCGAGGCGCGAGTCTGACGCAGTGGGTTTAGTCCTCTTCGTGCCCACGTCATTTTATTTTCCCCTTACCCGTTGACTTCTCTCCTCCTATGGATATCTCCACGCTTGTAGAGGTATCAGGATGAGTAACGATCAAGAACAGAAAAAACCAAACGCTAATACAATCGATAACTTAGAGGAAACTGTTCCGGTTATGGACGCAACAGGCTCCTCAGTTCAAGATGGACTGGCCAGTAAGACTGAAGAGTGTACAGCGCTCAATGATAAGTACCTCCGGCTGGCTGCGGAATTTGAAAACTACAAACGGCTGATACAGCGCGACCAGCGTGAGCAGATTCGATTTGGGAATGAACAGATTCTCAAAGAGCTGCTGCCGGTGGTTGATAACATGGAGCGGGCGATCAAAGCGGCTCGCACAAGCGGAGGCGATTCATCGCTCGTGCAGGGTGTGGAACTGACGCTCAAACAACTCTCCGGAACCCTGACTAAGTTCGGCGTGCAGGCGATCGAAGCGACCGGCCAGGAGTTCGATCCAAGCGCCCATCAAGCCGTCTCGTACGGACCATCGAACGACGTGCCCGCCAATAACGTATTGGACGAGTTTCAAAAAGGGTATCGGTTGCATGACCGGATTCTACGAGCGGCCATGGTTAGTGTGTCATCAGGGCCGGCCAATCCAAGCGAACATGACTCAACGACGCATTGACCTGATTCGGTCGTCGTTGTCGAGAAGGAAGGAGTTCACCAATGGGTAAAGTCATCGGTATCGATCTCGGGACCACCAATTCTTGTGTGGCGATTATGAGCGGCGGAGACCCCGTCGTGATCGCCAACGCCGAAGGGAGCCGGACTACTCCTTCCGTCGTCGGCATCACCGATAAAACCGAACGGTTAGTTGGGCAAATTGCGAAACGGCAAGCCATCACCAATCCCGAGAACACCATTTACTCCGTGAAGCGCTTGATGGGACGCAAGTTCAAGAGTCGCGAAGTTCAAGAAGCCATGAAGCGGCTTCCGTACAAGGTGGTTGAGGCCGATAACGGTGATGCCCATGTAGAGTTGCGCGGTAAACGCTATAGCCCACCAGAAGTCTCCGCCATGATTCTGCAGAAAATGCGGCAGACGGCTGAAGACTATCTCGGTGAAAAGGTCACTGAGGCCGTGGTGACCGTCCCTGCGTATTTTGACGATAGCCAGCGCCAGGCGACCAAAGATGCCGGCCAGATTGCTGGGCTGAATGTCCTGCGTATCATCAATGAGCCGACAGCGGCCTCCCTTGCCTACGGTCTGGACAAGAAGAAAGACGAGCGAATCGCCGTGTACGACTTGGGCGGCGGCACCTTTGACGTTTCCGTTCTTGAAATCGGTGAAGGCGTCTTCGAGGTGAAATCCACCAATGGCGACACGTACCTCGGCGGTGATGACTTTGATCTCCGCGTGATGGATTGGCTGGTCGACGAGTTCAAGAAAGACCAGGGCATCGATTTGCGGAAAGACCGGATGGCGCTCCAACGCCTGAAGGAATCGGCGGAACGGGCCAAGATCGAGCTGTCTTCGTCTCAAGAAACTGAGATTAATCTGCCGTTCATCACCGCCGATGCCAGCGGTCCCAAGCATATGGTCACCAAGCTCACACGGGCCAAGCTGGAACAGTTGGTCGATGATCTCATTCAGCGCACCATTGAACCCTGCCGCAAGGCCTTGTCCGATGCGAGCGTCACGGCCAAGGATATTCAAGAAATCGTCTTGGTCGGTGGTATGACCCGCATGCCCAAAGTGATTCAGGTCGTGAAGGAATTCTTTGGAAAAGAACCGCACCGTGGGGTGAATCCAGACGAAGTCGTTGCCATCGGAGCCGGCGTTCAAGGCGGAGTCCTCAAGGGCGAAGTCAAAGACGTGCTGCTGCTCGATGTCACTCCATTATCGCTGGGCATTGAGACGCTGGGCGGCGTCTTCACCAAGCTCATTGAGCGCAACACGACTGTTCCAACCAAAAAGAGCCAAGTGTTCTCGACGGCGGCTGATAGTCAAACAGCCGTCACGATCCGCGTGTTTCAAGGTGAACGGGACATGGCCAATGACAACAAACTGCTTGGGCAGTTCGACTTGGTCGGTATTCCTCCAGCGCCGCGGGGCATGCCACAGATTGAAGTGACGTTCGATATTGATGCCAACGGCATTGTGCATGTGTCGGCAAAAGATCTCGCCACACAGAAAGAACAATCCATCAAGATCACGGCGTCCAGCGGGTTGAGTAAGGAAGAAGTTGAGAAGTTCGTTCGGGATGCGCAGTCGCATACAGAAGACGATAAGAAACGCCGCAAGCTGGCGGAAGCCAAGAACCAGGCGGATAATCTCGTCTATCAAACCGAAAAAAATATCACGGAATACGGTGACAAAGTCTCCGACGAGGAAAAAACAAAAATCCAGGATGCCGTCGCCGCCGTCAAAAAGGCACTCGAAAGCACCGATGCCGAGGCGATTGAATCGGCGACGCAGACACTTATGACGGCGTCGCACAAGCTTGCCGAAGAGATGTACAAGAAAGCCGCCGCATCTCCTGGCCCGCAACCAGATGCCTCGTCTTCCGGCAGCGCTGGTGAGACCAAGACCGACGAGAAAGTTGTGGACGCAGAGTTTGAAGAAGTAGACAAAGACAAGAAATAGCATAGAATAACGCTTCAGAGTGTCCGAGTTCTCGGTGTAATCGGGAACTCGGACGGTTTTTTACTTCCTACGCAATGGCGGCCGTGTCAAAACGCGACTACTACGAAACTCTCGGCGTCGATAGAAACGTATCCGACGACGAGCTAAAAAAAGCCTATCGCAAGCTCGCGCGCCAGCACCATCCAGACCTCCATATCGGCGACCAGCAGAAAAAAACAGCCGAAGAGAAGTTTAAAGAAATCAACGAAGCCTATGAAACGCTGAGCGATCAGGACAAGCGGAAACGCTACGACACGTTCGGTCATGCTGGGGCACAACAGGGTGGGCCTGGTTTTGATGGGTTTGATTTCAACCGTGGCGGATTCGGAGAGGTGTTCAACGATATCTTCGAGGATTTTTTTGGCCAAGCCCGAGGAGGCGGGGCACCTCGCGCCGAACGTGGCAACGATCTCCAGTACAACCTCGAGGTTGATTTCGAAGAGGCTGTGTACGGGAAAGAGGCCAAGCTCAAAATCCCACGTTGGGAAATCTGCGTCGATTGCAAAGGAACGGGTGCCAAGTCAGCGGCGTCCATCAAGACATGCGCCAGCTGCAAAGGTGCTGGTCAAATTCGATTTCAGCAAGGGTTCTTCAGCGTCAGCCGTCCATGCGGTCAATGTGAAGGCGCCGGTCACTTTGTCACAGAACCCTGCTCGACCTGCCAGGGACGTCAACGGGTTTACAAAGAACGCACTATCGCCGTCCATATTCCAGCCGGTATTGAGACCGGCATGCGACTTCGTCTTTCTAATGAAGGAGAGCATGGTCCCAATGGTGGCCATCCCGGCGACCTCTACGTGGCAGTTACTGTCAGGCCCCATAAAATTTTTCATCGCAAGGGGCTCGATATTGCCTGTGACGTGCCGGTCAATCTCGTCACGGCCACGCTCGGCGGAAAAGTGGAAGTCCCGACTCTCACGGGGGCAACCGTCATCAAGGTGCCGCCAGGCACACAACATGACAAGGTGCTTCGGATTAAAGGGATAGGGGTTCCAAGCCTGAAGGGTGGATCAACAGGCGATCAGGTCTATACGATCAAAGTTCAAATCCCTACCAAATTAACGGTCCGACAGAAAGAACTTCTGATGGAGTATGCGAAAGAAAGTGGCATGACTATGGAAGCCAACGGCGACGGCTTCTTCGATAAGATGAAAACCTTCTTCGAGTAGTCTCCCCTACCCATCTGGGTTAATCCCTCTGAGTCCCTCATGCCTGTGTTATTTGTTTCCCCTGAGTGCATCGATCAGCAGACCATCGTGGTTACCGGAGATGTGCTCGTGCATCTCCGAGACAGTTTGCGCATCACAGTCGGCGAGACGCTGTGGCTCAACAGTGGACAGGGAACCAAGTTTCGCGTTGACATCACTGATGTGTCCAAACGAGCGGTCACTGCAGATATTCTCGAAACGATCCAGGAACCACCTCGCCAGACACCTCGCCTGATCCTCGGCCAATCGCTGCTTAAGGGGGAGAAGATGGACTGGGTGATTCAGAAGGCGACTGAACTCGGCGTGAGCGAGATCGTGCCGATTGAAAGCCAGCACAGTGTGGTACAACTGAAAGCCGACCGCGTGGATCACCAGCTCGCCCGGTGGCAACGAATTGCCTTAGAGGCCGCCCAGCAATCCGAACAGTGGCGTATCCCCACTGTCGCGATGCCGCAATCTCTTTCAGCGCTTCTGACCAGCCTGGCGACCGGCACGCTCACACTCATGCTGGCCGAGCGGCGTGAGGGAAAGAGTTTGCAAACGGTTAACCTACCGCAAGATGCGACCGGCTCCATTCTGGTCTTGATCGGGCCGGAAGGTGGCTGGAGCCAAGAGGAAGCGCAGATTGCCGAGCATGCAGGAATCCAGCCCATTACCCTTGGTGAGCACATCCTGCGAGCAGAAACAGCCGCCATTGCTGCCATAAGTATTCTTCAATCGCGCCTTGGCACACTGAGCTGAACGGGAATGGCGGCATTGACTAGCGAACAATGTGGCTCTGTGATTGTGCCTCGTTCTCGTCATCGCCTTGCTCCTCTCGTACATCTCTCTCAGTGTCGTGGATGCAGCCAGATTCCCACCGATCATACTGTCCGAAATTTCGAGGTCTCCTCTATGATCGTGGCGCTGCGGGTTCTGTATCCCCCATCGAGTATCGGGCTGTTGATTTCGGAGCGATTAGTCAGTGATGATGAATCGAACAGGCGCTTGCACGCGATAGGCTGGTGGATAGCCTGTGAGGCTTGTGCCATTGACGGGAGCGAGCGTGGGGACGCTGCTTTCAATCCCGGGTCTGGCTGGTTACTAGAGGGGTGGACATTCGCATGTTCGATTGGTTGACTCAATCAGAGATGTGGATCGCGCTGGGCACGCTGACGGCTCTCGAAATTGTCCTCGGGATCGACAATATCATCTTTATCTCCGTCCTCGTGAGCCGGCTCCCTCAGCACCAGCGAAACCTAGCACGCCGTCTTGGGCTAGGCCTGGCGATGATCGCACGACTGGGATTGTTATTCTCGATTTCGCTTGTGATGGAGCTGACGGCTCCCTTATTCACGATACTAAGTCAAGCAATCTCAGGGCGAGATCTGATTCTCATCATTGGTGGACTGTTTCTCCTCGCGAAAGCCACTCACGAAATTCATGAAAGCGTAGAGGGCGAGGATGACCAAGCAGCCTCGTCGGTTCCAGCCAATTTCGGTATGATGTTGTTGCAGATCACTGTGCTAGATCTCGTCTTCTCGTTAGATTCCGTCATCACGGCCGTCGGTCTCGTGGATGACGTCTCCGTCATGGCGACGGCGATTATCATAGCCGTGCTCGTCATGTTGTTCGCCGCCCGTTCGATCGGTGAATTCGTCGATGCCCATCCAACGATCAAGATACTCGCGCTATCGTTCCTAATCCTTGTCGGAGTGACTCTGATGGTGGAGGGGTTCGATGTCCACGTCCCGAAGGGGTATATCTACTTCGCGATGGCCTTCTCAGTTGCCGTAGAGATGATCAACCTGCGAATCCGCGCACGTACTAACCCACCCCGTAAACTGCACAACCGTTACGCGAGCGGCAAGACAGAAGGTCCAGCCCAAGACCACTGACATCGACCTCACGGCAACCATACAAGCCGATCATCTTGCTCCTTGGAAATAGTGTAAACAGATGGTCAGGCAGACTGAGTTGGGTGTCTGGGAGAAGGTCGTGATGATAGAGGTGCAGCCAATTGTTCGAGCGACTGCCCTTCCGCATTGATTCCCAACCACAGTTCAATCGCCGCGCCGAGCAGCATCATGCCTCCGCCCAGCAGATATCCATAGAAAACGCTCGTCATCGATGTTTCGATGAGCTTCCCGTAGAGCCACGGCGCCGCCACACCGGCCCCTTGTGCCACGATAAAGAAAAAGGCGATGGCCATGGCTCGGATCTCCATCGGAAATATTTCGCTCACCGTCAAATAAGCGGCACTGGCCCCGGCCGATGCAAAAAAGAAGATCAGCGACCAGAGCATCATATGCTGAGTGAGCGTCAAGGAGCCTATCCAAAACAGATATCCAGCAAACCCCAAAAGGAGCCCAGCTAGGCCGTAGGTCAAGCTGATCATGGGTTTGCGGCCGACCGTGTCGAATAGTCGACCTAATAGCAGCGGACCCAAGAAATTGCCGAGTGCGAAAGGCAAGATGTAGAGTCCGATGGTGCTGCTGAGCACGCCATAATATTTCGTCAGCAGTAACGGATAGGTGAACGACACTGCGTTATACATGAACGATTGTGTGACCATGAGTCCGATGCCCAAAACCGTCCGCCGTGGATATGATTGGAAGAGTTCTCGGGCTACGGTCGCGATCGTTGCGTGGGGGCGGGTATGGACCGTGATCGTGCCTTGGGGGGCCGCTAGCGATGTGCCTTGATCGTACGCCACGTCCCGTTCGATCTGTGACACAATGGCTTCCGCGTCGTGAACCCGACCGTGGGTCATCAGCCAACGTGGGCTTTCCGGAATGACACGTCGAACAATGATAATGGCCACTCCCAGGACGGCACCAAACACAAAGCACAGTCGCCAGCCGATAGATTCAGGAAAGATGGCCGGATTCAGTAACAGCAACGTCAACAGGGCGCCAGCCGCCGAGCCGAGCCACCACGTCCCGTTGATTGCTAGATCGGTATGCCCACGGCTTTGAGCGGGAATTAATTCATCGATGGCCGAATTGATCGCGGCATACTCGCCACCTATCCCGGCGCCGGTCAGAAATCGGAAGAACATGAAGCTCGTCAAGTCCCAAGACAACGCCGTCAGCACTGTCGCTGTAAGATAGAGCGCCAAGGTGATCATGAACCATTTCTTTCGTCCCTGTCGGTCGGTGAGGTAGGAAAAGACCAGCGCGCCGACAACCGACCCGGCTAAATACGCAGAGGCCGTGAGCCCTACTTCTGATTGCGTGAGGTGTAATGCGTCTGGGTGGGTCAGCATCGGACCGAGCGCGGCTACGATGGATACTTCAAGCCCATCAAGCAACCACGTGATCCCCAGTGCCACGACGACTCGCCAGTGCCAGCGGGCCCAGGGTAACCGATCCATGCGTTGTGGAATGTTGGTGGTGATCGAGATGCCGGACTCGGCAGACATTCACCCTCGTAGCATAACGACGTGGCAGAAGACTCGTGCGGGAATCCCTACCATCCCAATTGCCAGCTCAGACCGTTTTGTTCCACAAGCGCGTCGGCTTCCTGTGGACCCCACGATCCAGCCGTGTAGACATGCATCGGTCGGGGGCTGAGCAAGAGCGGGTCGTAGAGTCGCCAGGCGGTTTCTGTAAAGTCCGAGGTCACGAACAACGTTTGGTCGCCGATCATGACGTCTCGCAACAGTGTTTCATAGGCTTCCGGCAGTTCCCCGCCGAAGGCATGGCCATAGTCGAACCTCAATGCGCGATCGGCAAATTTGAAGGGCCTCCCGGGCATTTTCACGGAGAAGCAGAGAGAAAATCCTTCACTCGGCTGCAGCGTGATCAGTAACTTGTTGGGATTGAGGCTGCCTGGTTCCAAGGATCGAAAGACTTGAATGGGAGCCGAGCGGAAGGTGACGGCCACCTGGGTGATCTTGCGCGGAAGCCGTTTGCCGGTTCTTAAATAAAAGGGCACTCCCCTCCAGCGCCAGTTGTGGATCTCTAATTTCAACGCTACGTAGGTTTCAGTCTTGGAGTCTGGCGGCACACCTCGTTCTTCCAGATAGCCTGGAATTCGCTGGCCGGCGATGTCCCATGCCGAATATTGGCCGAAGATCACGTCCTGAGGGCGAATGGCTGAAATCGAGCGCAATACTTTCATTTTTTCCGCTTGAATCTCGGACGCTTCAAAGGAAGTTGGCACTTCCATGCCAACGACGGTCAGGAGTTGCGTCAAATGGTTCTGGACCATGTCTCGCAAGGCGCCGGCCCCCTGGTAGTAAGCCCCGCGGTGTTCAACACCGAGGTCTTCGGCAACCGTAATTTCCACACTCTCCACCGTATCGCGATTCCACAACGATTCAAAAATTGGGTTCGCAAAGCGAAAGGCCAATAGATTCTGTACGGTCTCTTTGCCCAAATAGTGATCGATGCGATAGATCTGAGACTCTTCGAGATAGCGATGTAAGAGGGTATTGAGCGCGCGGGCCGAGTGAAAATCATGACCGAACGGCTTTTCAAAGACCACTCGCACCCACCCATGGCTCTTGAGCAATCCGGTTTGATCGAGCAGCTCCAGGGTTTCAGGGACAATCGTCGGCGGAAGCGCCAGGTAGAAAATTCGGTTTTGAGGCAGATTCCTCGCCACTTCAAACTGAGCGATATATTTGGCGAGTGCTTCGTAGTCCGTCAACTTGCCTTCGCGTAGAGGTTGATAATACACATGATCGTCACACCATTGGCGGAGGTCGCTCGTATTACGCGACCCGGAACTGCCCAGGCCCTCGTACGCCCATAACCGGAAGGCTTCTTGACTAAGCTCCGGTAATGCAGCGCCGACAATGAGGGTGTTCTGTTTTTCCAGTTCGCCGTAGGTGCGCAAGTGAAAGAGTGCGGGTAGGAGTTTTCGCCGGGTCAGATCACCGGTTGCTCCGAGAATAATGAAGAGATGCGGCTCAACGCTTTGTTCTTTCATGTTCTTCTGGTGAAACCTGGTCGCGTTATTCGTCCGGCTCCTCGATCGGGCCAGCCCATTCACCTTTGGCCAGCGTGACTTCCTGAAACCCGCCGTCCGGCCATTGGAACTGTCCGGCCTCATCGACAAGCACGATAAAGGGATCGACCTCATGCGCTTGTCCCCGGAACCAGTACCAGCCTGGTTGAGTCGGCCCGTTCGTGCTCCAACGATAGGTCGGCATCAGTTTCCCCTGAACGCTCCGTGATTGCGGCATTCCTTCTTCTCGTCACTTTTTGGTACAGTCTGTTCCATCACCTGTACGAACCTATCACGTCATGTCCACACTTCCAATAGAAGATGTCCTGCCATCAATCCGTGAAGCGTTGAGCGCCGGTCCCAATGTGCTGCTCACAGCCCCTCCCGGCGCCGGGAAAACTACTCACATTCCACTCGCACTCCTCGAGTCGCCGTGGTCATCGAACAGGAAACTTCTGATGTTGGAGCCACGGCGGCTTGCTGCACGAGCTGCTGCTCACCGGATGGCGGACCAGCTGCACGAGCCTGTCGGGGAAACCATCGGCTATCGGATGCGATTTGACACGAAGATCGGGCCGAGGACGAAGCTTGAGGTTGTCACCGAGGGAGTACTGACGCGGCTGCTCCAAGAGGACCCATCATTGGATGCCTACGGCATGGTGGTCTTCGATGAATTTCATGAACGAAGTCTGCAAGCCGACCTGGGACTTGCCCTCTGTCTTGAAGCTCAACGTCTCTTTCGCCCTGACCTTCGCCTCTTGGTGATGTCGGCGACCCTCAACTGCGGTCCGGTCAGCGAACTGATGGGTCATGCACCGCTCATTACCTGTGAAGGTCGGCTGTTTCCCGTTGAAACCCGATATCTGGACCAGCCCCTGACAGGGAGACTTGATCTTGCTGTGGTGCAACACATCCGACGGTCACTGGCGCACGATGACGGCAGCTTGTTGGTTTTTCTTCCCGGAATGGCTGATATCCGCCGGGTCGAGCGGACGTTGTTGGAGTCCAAACTGGGATCCTCAATACAGATCGCACCGTTGCACGGTGAGCTTCCGCAAGACATGCAAGACGCGGCGATTCGACCAGCCGCTCCTGGATCACGAAAAATCGTGCTCGCCACGTCGATTGCCGAAACCAGCTTGACCATCGAGGGGGTGCGCGTGGTTATCGACGGAGGCTGGCTCCGCATTCCTCGGTTCGATCCTCGCTCCGGTCTGACTCGGTTGGAGACCATTCGCGTCACTCGAGATTCTGCTGAGCAACGCCGTGGCAGAGCGGGGCGTCTTGAACCAGGTATCTGTTACCGACTGTGGACCGAAAAGGAGCAGGTCTCACTTGCAGTCCATCGTCCACCGGAAATTCTCGAGGCAGACTTAGCCCCGCTGCTGTTGGATCTTGCCCAGTGGGGCGCGCAGAGTCCGGATGAATTCTCCTGGCTCACCCCACCGCCGCCTGGTGCGGTCGCCCAAGCCAAAGACTTGCTCATCCAGCTCGGCGCCTTCTCAACGGACGAGCGCCTGACAGATCATGGACGGCAAATGGCCGAACTTCCGCTGCATCCCCGCTTGGCGCATATGCTGATTAGTGCCATTTCACTGGGGCTTGCCGATCAAGCATGCGACGTGGCGGCGCTGTTGAGTGAACGTGACGTCCTGCACGGACCGTCGGCAGGTCAGAATGCAGATGTGCGTGTCAGGCTGGATGTGCTTCAGGGCGAAGGTGATTTCAGCAGCCAGGCAGTCAATCGAACCGCACTCGAACGCGTGAGGCGAACAGCGCAACTCTGGCGACGACAGCTTAAGAGGCTGCCGAGGAAGCCCAACGGCGACGGACATGACCACCCGCATGTGGCTGGTCTTTTGCTCGCACTGGCCTACCCTGATCGGATCGCGCAGCGACAACCTGCTGAGACTGCCAGCTACCGACTGGTGAATGGGCGCGGTGCGCGGTTCAGAAGACCTGATCCCATCGCGACGGAACCCTTCCTTGTCATCGCGGACTTAGATGGAGGAGGCCAGTGGGCCGATATTAACCTCGCAGCTCCGATCACGTGTGAGGCCATCGAGTCGTTGTACCAGGAGCAGGTAATCGAAGAAGAATTGGTTGTCTGGGATGAGCGTATTGGTGCTGTTCGAGCCTCATGCCGTCGCAGCCTCGGATCCGTCATTCTTTCAGATGTCGCCCTTTCAAAACCAGATGAGCAGTCCTTAGTTCATGCGCTCTTACAGGGAGTAGGCAAAGTAGGGGTTCATATATTAAATATTCCGCCTGAGCTTCAACAGTGGCGATCTCGAGTCATGTGGGTTCACCGCATCGAAGCTCCTCACTCAGACTGGCCCGATCTTTCCGACAAGGCGCTACTGACGACATTGGATCAGTGGTTAGGGCCTTACGTCGCCGGAATCACGACACTCGATCGTGTGAAGCGGTTGGATTTGACCGTGCCATTGCATGCCTTGCTTACGCGCGAACAGCAACGGCATCTCGACAGGATGGCCCCAACTCATATCACTGTACCGAGCGGCTCTCATCTCCGCATCGACTATGATCAGCCAGACCTTCCGGTTCTCGCCGTACGACTACAAGAGATGTTCGGTTGTCAGGAGACGCCACGGGTGGCGGATGGAAAGATTGCCGTGATGCTGCACCTCCTCTCTCCCGCCAAGCGCCCAGTGCAGCTCACACAAGACTTAGGCGGCTTCTGGAAGCGAGCGTATCAAGATGTCAGGAAGGAACTACGTGGTCGGTATCCAAAGCACCACTGGCCTGAAGATCCGCTGAATGCCGTGCCGACGGCAAAGGCAAAGCGGCGCAGTTAGTTTAAGCGCAGTGTCATTCAACAATCACTTGAGATCTTACTGCAAGAGATCTCATAAACAAAGCATTCCATCGACTCACAGTTCTGTCAGTGTGCTCACCCATTCCCGCGTCGCTCCTCCCAGATTCGAAATGCCACAAGGTCCTGTGCGAGGCTATGGAGCAGTAGCGCCAATACCGCCGCATCATCGATGAATCCAACACCAGGGATAAAGTCTGGTATCAAGTCCACCGGGCTCACAACGTAGAGCAGGGCTCCCGCAAGCGAGGCAAGTGTGCGCACGGAGAGCCCCCGGTAGCTACCATCCTTCCAAGCCTTGAGAAGACGACCCAACAGAGGAAGGTCAGACCGGAGACGCCCGATCGTGCGAAGCATCTCAAAGAACCTCGTGGACATTTTCATCTTCACCTCCAGAACGACCGGTTTTCTTGTTCTTCATGAGAGAACACATTGCAGACATTGTCGTAAAGCATACCAAAGACAGAGAATGTTTTGAAGCCATACCAGAACAACGGTATTAGAACGACTCGGTCAGCGCTCGATGCAACACATTCATCGCTGCTACAATATTTTCCGGGTTCTGCTGCATACGGCTTCCTAAGACAAAGATGGCATCTCGACCTAAGACCGAACCCAGTTGCACTATGCGCTCAATCCCGATGCGCCCACCGATTGCCGGCATTATCGGTTTGATAGACCCCCAAGCCTGCCGACACTGGTCCGCCACCGAAACGCACTCCTGTTGCGACATCGGATAACCAGAACCGAACGCTGGATAGATGCTGAGGTCTGAGCCGACCAATCGAGTCAGAAGCCCATAGACGACAGGAGCAGCGAGCCCACCCCTGCCTTGATCAACCAAGGTGCCAAGCATGGACGGATGGCTTGCAATCGGCAGAGCAATCTCATCGTCTGACCGAAGCGTTCTCATGGCGTCGAAGCCGGTCAAGCCAGGCGCGACCAAGAGACCTGATGCACCCAGGGTCTTCGCCAACGTTGCTCGCCGACGCATTGTATCCAACGAACCACTGATATGCGCAAAATACAGGCAAGGTCTTCCGCGCCGAATGCTTGCTCGCACAATGGTTTCGGCACAACGGGCCACGCGTTCTTCAAAGGGACACCATCGTTGATCGACTAGACTCTGGTCGTCCTTGATCATATCGACGCCGCCTTCGACAAATTGAATAGCCAACTCGGCAAGCTCCTGAGGAGTGCGGCCTAACGGCTTCAGTACCGCGCAGAGGAGTGGGCGATGGGACCGAACGACTGCTTGTCTGAGTCCATCAATCCCAAATCGTGGCCCCGGCCACGAAGAGAGCAGCCCGTTTGTCATTGCGAACGACAGCAACCTGATGTCACCACGAAGACTGCTTGTCCCAAACAAGACATTGAGCAAATCGCTGCACTCGCCACTGAGCAGGTCGCCGCGGAAGCGGATGGTGGCGTGATATCGACCTCCGACAGTTGCCCGCAGATCTTCCAGTTGTCCTAGAATCGTGGATTGGAGCGAAAGCGGAAGAAGATTGCTCTCGGCTTCAATGGTCTGATCAATACAGATACGCTCCGCCGTGCGTCGAGCGGATGACTCAGGTCCATTGATCTCATAAATCGCTGTGAGCCACTCCGAAGAATCATGGACAGTGAGACTCATAGAGGGCGCCTCACGCTATCAGTGATTCTGCGGCGGCACGTCGAAAATTAGTCGCCGAAAAAACTCAGTAGCAGATAGATCTCGAGTGCCATGGCAAGCCCGAGTAACTGCTAGTCAACCTTCAGACCAATACCCGATCAACTTGACCGGAAATTATTCCGTCTTGGCCTTTAGTTCCTTCACTTTACCCTTGGCTCGTTCACCGGCGGCCTTGATATTGCCTTTGGCCCGTTCACCCATGGCTTTCATTTTATTGCCCTGGGCTTCTTCTACCTTGGCCTTGGCTTCTCCCTTTGCTTCCTCGACGGTGGCTTTGGCTTCCCCCTTCACCGCTTCCATGGTTGCAGCGGTCTCGCCTGCATGCGTGAACGACGGGGTAAGAAACAGAATCGCACCCAACGATAGCACTGTTAGAAATGACAAGCGCATAAGGACTCTCCTTTGCAATAAGGTGAATGAACGCCAGAACCTGGCCTATTTATGAGCGATCTCAAGTTTCGATGGAAATTCTGAATCTGCTTCGAGTTTGAGTACTTTCATCTGGGTTAATGTGAATAGCAGCTAGGAGCGACTATGGCGATTAACGAAACAGTCGTACAGGCACTTTCCGTCCTTTGATCCGAGCGCGGCCAAGCTGGTCGACAATACGAGCAGCGAGGGATTCCGGGACATCGACGATGGAAAACCGATCTTCGATTTCGATCGCGCCGATGACGTTGGAGTTAACCTTCACCTCGTTAGCGATTGCGCCCACGAGGTCGCCTGGCCTGATACCGGCTTCGTGTCCAGCGCCGATGTACACCCGTGCCATGCCGGTCTCCCGCTGTCCACCTTGACGAGGCGGCCCAGTCGGCCGACGCTCAGGTCGGGAGGATGTGCTGCGGGATCGGTCGTCATAGCGACCGGCCTGCCGAACCGGCCTGCCGAATTCTGGCTGTCTGGCAGACACACCGTGAATCTCTTGTTCTGGACGTTCCCCACCCTGCGCCCGAACTAGCAGTTTGATCGCGGCTGCTGCCACATCGGTCGCTGAATGGGAGGCGGCCAGCCGATCAACAAGGGGTGTGAATCCATCCAGCTTCCCATCGCGCAAGACCTCTGCCATCGTCGCGTGGATCCGCTCCAACTGTTTGGCTCGAAGATCGGCGACGCTGGGCACCGGCAAGACGGTGACCTGAGCTTTTGTGTGTTGCTCAATCGTTCGCAGTAGACGTTGTTCTCGAGGATCAAGGATCGTGATAGCCACGCCTTCTCGACCAGCTCGGCCAGTCCGACCGATCCGATGCACATAGACTTCAGCTGACGACGGGAGATCATAGTTGATCACGTGTGATACTTGGGGGATATCCAAGCCACGCGCAGCCACATCGGTTGCCACCAGCAACTCAGTTTGCCCGCCTTTGAATGCCTGCATCACACGGTCACGCTGCCCCTGGTTCATACCGCCATGAATCGCTTCGGCTCGATGGCCACGACCTGTCAGCATTGCCGTCACTTCATCGACTTCTAGTCTGGTTCGACAGAAGACCAGTGCGGACTTCGCACCGGACACGTCGATCACACGGGCAAGCGCCGCCCCTCGATGCGGTCTCGTGACAATATAGGCCACTTGCTGGACGCGGGGGGCCGTGCCGGCTTTGACCGGTTCTTTTGCAATCGTAATCTCGACGGGATTGTGGAGATGCCGGTGGGCGATCGAGCGAATCCGTGGAGGCATCGTCGCGGAGAACAAGGCGGTCTGTTTGGTCTTTGGCGTTCCGGTCAGGATCGCGTCCAGGTCATCCGCAAACCCCATGTCAAGCATTTCATCTGCCTCGTCCAATACGACGATCTTCACTTCCTGCAGCTTCAGCGTGCCACGGCGGATATGATCCAAGGCTCGGCCCGGTGTGGCGACGATCACGTCGACTCCCCGCTTGAGCGCATGCAACTGCGGACCGATGGCTTGCCCACCATAGACCGCTAATACCGTCATGCGTAATTCCTTGCCGTACCGCTGCATCGCCTCTCCGACCTGAATCGCCAACTCGCGGGTCGGGACGAGCACAAGCGCTGATGGGCGAGCCTTGACTTCATGACCGATTCGCTGCAGCAACGGCAACGCAAATGCCGCGGTCTTGCCGGTTCCGGTCGCCGCCTGTCCGAGCAAATCTCGGCCTGCAAGGAGCGGCGGAATCGCTTCGCGTTGGATGGGGGTGGGTTCTTCGTAGCCCAACGTTTCCAATGTCGTGAGAAGCGGTGCTTCAAGTCCCAAGGAAACGAATCCTGGTGAAAATCCTGTTGCGGTCGGGCTGGTGGACCCCGAAGGGTGACTCTGTTTCGTCACGGAAACCGTTACCTTTCTGCCGATGATGGTCGTGGAATCGTGGAGAGTAAGGAACGACGACTCACAGCAAGCGTGATGTTACGTTGGAATGGGATGATAGCGCAAGACCAGGAGCAGCCTGTTTTTAAAAATCGTCACCAGGCAGGTCGCGAAGCACCAAAGGCTCAAGCCGAGCCTCGGAACAGGATCGATTCACCGTGCGTCGGGTTCGCATCATGTTGTCCGAGGGGGATGGCTCTCACAAGCTGGGCGGACAGGACAGTACCTGTCCGCCCACACAGGGTCACCAGCTGATATGAGACATCCTCTGTCCGGCAAAGCAATCCGGGGAGAAGCCTGCCGCCTTATGGCTTCGGTAGAGCCAACGCACGCACAGGAACCAACCGATCTTCTGTCGGGATCAGGAACATCATTTGTGCAAGGGCTCGGTATCTCGCTTCCAATTCACGGCATCGATTCACGAATCGGCTGGCGGATATTCGAGGGAAATAGTCGCGGTGCTGCTCGTAAAAGAGCGCCCGGCGTCCCCAACGCTCCGCCTTGAAGATGCACAACCGGGTAACCAATTCAAAAAGATGCTTTGGTGACAACGGTGTGGGTCTCCGTTTCATTGGTGCGGGGATAACAGATGTGGAGAGGGTGAGTCCTTTTGTCACATTCTTCATAGCGCGTCCTCCTTGTGCTATGTGCCTGAACGATCGTCTTGAGCATCGCGACGTAAGCGCCTTGCGCGCCCACAGCTTCGGCTCATCCTTAGATGACGTTATAATCCCAGAAGATGAAGAGAGCATTAGGAGAAGATGAAAACTTCTTCATAAATGGCGAGAAGTTATGCCTCCCCCACAATCCTGCATGGCGTGAGAGGAGGGAACAGGCAAGACGACGAGGTTGGCTATTCGACGCAGGTGCAGCCTGGGAGGATTTCGGTCGCAATGTAGGTCAGGTTGTTCGTGTAGGACATAAAACCCTTCCGGCGTCCAAAGAGGGTCAGCACACAGTCTGCTCCCTTGTGGTTGATAAAAAACCGGTAGTCAGTGCCAGATGGAGCGGCAATGGCGAAGGGGCGTGGTCCGAGATCGTAGGTCGTGAGGGTGGAGATGGTCTTGTGTGCAAGGGCATCCGCAATCTCAGACTTTTCACCCTCCTGAGTGAGCATGTTCGACAGGTGGTGAGTAAACGACGTGCGGCAGGATTCCTCCGAGAGATTCGTTACCTTGGCCACCGAGGCACAGCCTGATGCTGTCAGGGCCACCGCCAGGGAGAACGCGCATACTCGGTGGGCTGGGTACGCCAGCCATGCCATATGACGCAGCCTGGCCATGGAGCGGAAGTGTAGCCTCCCCCTGTCCGTTTGCATAACCTGATCCTTCTTATCGCTCAGGGGGCACAAAGCTGACGTTGGCGAGGGCCGTGGTTTTGACTGGCGGATAGGTTCCCTCGAATCTGGCCGGAAACACGTACAGGCGCTCCCTCACTGAGAACAGCAGCCGATACTCTTGTTCTGCATCACTGCGCAGATATAGCGTGAGCAGCGAGGAGGTTGATTGTTTATCGACCCGAGCCCAGTTCAGTCCGAGTTGCGTAGGAACCACATAGAGGCCCGCGATAATCATGGCGAATGCGATATACGCCATCGACAGATCAATGAGCCCGCCCATTGTTTTGAACCGCGCCACGAGCAGTTCGAGTGCCGAGCTCGATAAGAGCAGAATTGCAACAACACCGATCGTGGACAGAACAATAGCCGATGTGACATAGCCGAATGTGCTTAGGACGAGGGTCATCACCAAGAGCGCGAACAAGAACCATGGCCCAGACTGAACCACGGCCTGGGAGCGCTTGAACTGAGCGCTCCCAGTCAAATCGTCCTGATCGGCGATCACTGCGAGGTTCGTTGTAGCCAGATACCCGAGGTAGAGCAGGAGTAACAGCGGCACCCAGCTTTGGCTGAAATAGGTTGCCGTCGGAACTTCCTCTAAGATCCACGAGGCTCCGAATTCTGAAAAATAGGCTTTCGTATAAAACGATCCCGAGAGATACGCCACCCCACTCAGGGCAGCCAACCCGGCTAACGCCTTCGGCGCCTGCTCGATGAGTCGTCGAGCCCCAGCTCGAGCAGATTCAGTCTTGTTTGGGGCGTCGCGGGGCATGGGGCACGATGGAGAACACGGAAATGGCTAGCTCGTAAAGGCGGCGGCAGCCTCTTCTTCCGTGTTGCACAATTGAATACTTTCTCCATACACCCGGTTCAGCAGGTCAAAGCCGCTGGCTTGAAGAGCTTCTTTGACCATTCCCTTCGCAGCAGCAATCTTCATCTGCCCTTGAACATTGTTGAGCTGCTTGCAGGCCAGTATCAGGACTCGGATCCCTCCGCTGCTGATATAGTCGATATCAGCCAGATTGAGGATGACCTTTTTCGCACCCGCATCCACGATCTTTTTCATGTCCTGGTTTCCCTGTTCCGCGGTGGTGGCGGAGAGGCTGCCCTGCATCTTGACGAAAGTAATCCCGGCATTCTGGCGAGAGGTCACCGTCAATGCGTGTCTGGTTCCTTGATCCATAATTATGTCCCTTTCCGATTAGGAGAAGATCGGCATTCTATCCTAGCAGGCTCATAAAAAACCAATTCGATCAGTCGGTGTCGTCCGATACGATCAACGATACATTCTTGCACAGCACTCGCTGCAATCGACGACCCCACCTTTGAAGAATCAGCCAATGTTCCGCCTACACCTCGTCAACGTGCCGCTTGGACCTTTGACAAGGCTTCCTCCAGCGTAGAGGCATGGAGGCTCATCATTAAAGCCCCACTCAATTGCAATACTGTGCGAACGTGCTCATTCCCGCCGGAGAGCACAACTTTTCCGTCGGTTTGGGTCATCGCCATGACGGCTTTCAGGATCACCCGCAGCCCGATCGAGGAGATGTACGAAATGCGGGAGAGATCCAGTACAATCTTCCGTTCCCCCTGCTCGATATGGTCCATAAGGCTGCGCTCAACCTCTGGCGCACTGTTCGTGTCGAAGCGAGCCTGCGGAGTGACGATCATCACGGTACCGTTTCGGTATGATTCAACGCGTGTCCTGAGATTCTTTGGGTCTCGGCGTGATGATGGCAGCGCTCCGACTTTGAACGAGCCGATCTCGGTCTTGTCAGGAGCCTTCGTGGTCGTGGACGTTTTAGATACCAACTGTTTTTTCACTGTCAAGACGTTGCGCCCCACAGTGCGATGGTACGACACCTCATCAAACATGGAGCGCACCAAGTGAATTCCCAGACCACCGATCTCGCGTTCATGAAGTAGTAGCGACAGATCAGGAGGCGCGACCGTTAACGGGTTGAAGGGAATACCATCATCCGTAATGGTGAAGATGACGCAGGTATCACGCACTTCGCCCTCGACCTCAATGTGATGCTCCGTCGGGTCGTTGGGGAAGGCATATTGCACCACATTATTGAGCAGATCATCCAGCGCCATATTGAGGGTCGGAATGAGCGGCTTGGCTGTTTCCCATTGTGCCACATACTGCTCAAAGTCCATCTGGAGGTCTGGAATGGCTATCAATTGATTGGGCATCGTTCGGCGGAAGACCCGAGCTGCCACGTCGGACGGGGCGACCCCGTGATACCGCAGTCCCAGCATGGTGATATCGTCCGCCTGCGGGACTTCGCCCGCAAAGGTTCTCACTGCCTGCATGACTTCACCGAGGCGATCGACCACTGAGACGGCTTGGGATTTGGCGAGGATTGTTTTTAGCCGGTCGTTACCGAACAGTTCGCGCCGCCGATTATCCGCTTCGGTAACCCCATCGGTGTACAAAAAGAGCTCATCTCCCGGACCCAATTGGATGGTCGTCTCCTTGAAGGCGATGCCCGCCATGGGACCGACCATGGGGCCGTTGATGCCCGTCAGCCACTCAAACTGTCCATCCTGCCGTTTCAGCAGCGGAGGATTATGGCCGGCGTTCGTCGTGACGAGCGAGCCATTGCGGAGATTCAAGATACCGAGATACAAGGTCACAAACATGCAGGAATCGTTGTCCGCACTCAGCGCATCGTTGACATGCGTGACGATACTGGCAGGTGAGGGATCGGAGGCTGCCAGTGTCTTCACCATAATCTTGGTCATGGCCATGAAGAGCGCGGCTGGGACACCGTTGCCCGATACATCACCAATTACGAAACAGAGCCGATGCTCATCGACCAGGAAGAAATCATAGAGGTCGCCACCGACCTCCAGAGCCGGTTCGAGCACCGCGTAGAGTTCGATCTCTCTCCGATCCGGGAAAGCCGGGAATACGCGTGGGAGCATACTCCGTTGAATGTCCCGACCGACATTCAGTTCTTCCTGCATGCGGGCCTTCGCAGCCTCCATGACCGCCAACGAATCCGCGAGCCGCGCATTGGCATCTTCGGCAGCCTGTTCGGCGTGTTTCAATGCCGTAATGTCGGTCGCGATAAAGACAATCCCGCCATCATGCGTCTTCCGCTCATTGATTTGAAGCCACTCTCCACTGGACCGGTATTGAATGTAGGGTGTGACAGGATTTCGATGCACATCGAGACGCCAGTGCATCCAGGGTTCGAGATTCCCGATCGCCGCTGGAATATCACCGCGTTCGGCGGTCCGGCGAACGATCGATTCGAACGCGTCGCCTGCGTGAACTTCAGGCCCAGTCCCAGACATGACTTTGCGATATTTTCGATTACAGATGACCAGACGGTCGTCCACATCGAAGAGAGCAAACCATTGGGGGACGCTTTCGATGGCTTCGATCAGTCGAGCATGGCTATCGCGTGCCAGGCTTGATGCCGCCGTCACTTGCCGATCAATGATGGCCAGGAGGGTCGAGAGTGAGACGGCGACCACCGCGAGGAGATCAACCTCGATTCCAGGCGGTGGAGCACTGGACGCGATGCCGGACATACCGTACGTCGGAATCATCCCGATGAAGTGGGACCCAGATAGCGCAAGTCCCATGGCGCTCGCCTTTTCTGTCACTCGCCAGTTTCTGTGCGTGATATTCCACGATCCGATCACGATGCCGATAATGCTGAGCGCCACGATCCCAACCGTCGACAGCACAAAGAGCAACAAATCATTCTGGAGATCGATCGGCTGGTGGACCGCCATCATACTGGCGAAATGAGTCAGGGTCATACAGCCACCCATCAGCATGCCCCCAGAGATGAGACGCATCCGACTGTCGATATGGCTGCTGATCAGGTATACAGCGACGGCTCCTGTCGCCCCGGCGGAGAGAAATGAAAGCACGGCAAGCCCTGAATCCTGTGCTGCTGAGACCGAGGGACAGAATGCCAGATTGCCGATATAGTGAATCGCCCAGATTTCAAGACCCGCGGCGACGGCACCGATCGTCAGCCATCGGAACCTGACGGGGCCTTGGTCGGGAGCGCGCATCCGTTCGGCGATACTGAGGATGACATAGGCAGCCGAGCCACCCAGCAGCAAAGAGGACACACCTAGCAAGGGATCGCACATTCCGAGCAACGGTGAAGCTCCTGTCAGGACGTTCGTTCCATGCGCGGATCAGCAATTATGACACGCGCGTTCGAATCGTCGGCGGTTGCGCCAAGGCGGAGGAGAGGATCCCCCGAACCTGGCCGTATCACCTACCATGAGAAGTCGCAGCTCGCAAGCAAGAGGGCGCCACGGTACTTCTTCACAGGCTGTATCACAACTGCCGCTACTGCACCGGTTGATTGAGGCGGTCCCAACGTGGAGTCCTCGAGCCGAGATCAACAGACCAATAGATACACATCGCTTGCCCTAGAATGTGCTCCTTGCTGATCGGTCCCAAAAATCGGCTATCCAGACTCTCCTCCCGATTGTCACCCAAGACGAAATAGCTGTCGGGAGGTACGGTGACTGGCCCAAGGTTATCACGGACGTTTCCAGACAGGCTCGATGTGTCGGTATGTTCCACATAGGGCTCGGTCAAGGCTTCATCGTTCACCGAGACCACCTGATTGTGAACTTCGATCCGATCGCCAGGAACCCCGATCACGCGATGGAGAAAAAGTGTCCCATTGCTGTCTGGATAGCGATAGACGACGACTTCGCCGCGTTGAGGTTCTGCAGCATGATACGCAGCCCTATGCGCGATCACATGGTCTCCCGGCAAGAGCGCCGGGACCATCGCCTCATGTGAGATCTGGAACCGATGTGACCAGGCCCGCACCGCAGGCAACAGGTCCGGCAGACGGTCCGTCACGAAATTCCAGCGGAGTTCTTGCATTCTGGACGTCGGGCTGAGAACTTCGTTGTCATACCCCTCGACCAATCGCTGGGCTTCTGGAACCGACAACATTGAAGCATAGTATTGCGCGAGATGGTGCTCCCAGAATTGTTCCGGGGCCAGATCGAACAGCATGACTTTGAGTGAGCGCACAAATGACTGCGCGATGCGTTCCTTCTCGGATGGCGTGAATGGACTGGTCAGATCAGACTCGATCTCTAGCTGATGGCTGAATCCCGCCACATCGGCTTGGTCCGCAATAGACTGGTACAAACGATCCGATAACACCTCCAGGCTGGCCAACTGGTGAAAGACAGCCTGTGACTCGGTGGTACTGTCAGTGGGAGGCACAGGAGCCGTGCTGCATCCAGCCCAGAGGCCACTCCATGCGATAAGCAGGCAGAGAGCAACGTGATTCGAAGATCGTACAAGGGGGTGGGACAGGTAGGAGAGCATTGGGAGGCTCAGTCAACGCTCCTCTCGTTCGTGAATCGCAGGAGGATACCGCACTGGGGCCTGATAGGAAAGGGTATTCAGTGAGTGGGGGGATGCCAACCCCGTCCCTCATTGAAACGGGGGACGTTCAGGGAATAAACCTCGTCGGCTCTGAGCAGGCCCAGCACCGAGCCATATCCGGCTATGTTCCCCGTTCGCCCAACCGACGGTGAAATAGCTCCAACACCATGTCGTAGCAGATCCGGGCCGCTGCCGGATCATAGCGAGGACCTTCGTCACGCATGAATGCATGCACGGCGTTGAACTCGTGCCACTGGAAATGCACGTCGGCATCGCTCAGTGCGTTGTAGATAAGCGCCCGCCCTTCGCGGGGAATGTGCGGGTCCTGTCGGCCCCAGATCATCAACAATTCCCCTGTAATCTTGCCGATTCGATCTAAACTGTCGTCATGCGTACCCTGCCCCAGGCTGCGTTTGTGGATGTCCGTGGCGTAGAAACAGGCAGCGGCCAGCACATGGGGCTGCATCGCCGCGCGAAATGCCAAATGTCCTCCGATGCAAATCCCGATCACGCCCAACCTTCCCGTGCAGTGCGGTGACGATGCCAGATAGTCCAGTGCCGCGCGCGCATCGCCGTCGTAGCTCGACAAGGTCTTCGTGATCTTATATTGATTGCCGCGAGCCGCGCCCGCTTCGTCATAGGCTAATACCGTCCCGGCAGGCTCCAGCTCGTGGTAAATTTCAGGCACGGCCACCACAAATCCATGGCTCGCCAGCATGGCCGCCGTACGCCGGATCGGTCCCGTGACCTGGAAAATCTCCGAGTACAGGACAAGCCCCGGATAGCGTCCCTCCGCCACAGGGCGAACGAGATAGGTCCGCATCGGCCCTGTCGGAGTCGTGAGATCAACCGAGTCAATGTCGGTAATAATCATTGGCTACTCCAATGACAATGAGCTGTCAGCCCACGCACTTCTTAAGTACGATGCGGCATGAATCGAGTATAGATCAACTCCGGCAAACACCGTATGAACAACAGAAAATCTTCCACTGCCAAATCTGCTCTCTTACGTCTGACCATCGCGTGGCCAAGCCGAGCAGTACCCCGAGCGTTTGAACCTGTGCGGTGTCAGAATCTTGAGAAGGGTGTGGGGTGTGAATGCCAAATCTCGATAGGTTCGCTTCCCGATCATGACGTCCGTCACCACTTCACAGAGGCGTTGACCCTGTTGAGAAAACGCCCACGATCGGATGCGTGGAAAGTCGTACAGCAGTCGAGCCAGCCATCGTCCTGCTCGTAGTTCAGGAAGGATCGTCTCAGTGAGTGAGCGGGTGTACTCACTTCGGACGGACTCCTCTTCAAACCGCCCATCAATCAACGATTGTGCGGCCATCAGACCACTGCGAATGGCGAACGAAATCCCTTCCCCTGTGACGGGATCGGCGAAGCCTGCGGCATCACCGACCAACAGGATTCGTTTGTCGACGAATGGTCCTCGTCGCGGTCGAAGGGGAATGAGAAAGCCATGTTGCTCAACCCGCGTGACAGATCCGCAGCCGAGCACATCGAGATAGCGCACCATCGAGGATTTGAGATCACTCCCCCGCTGCCTCGTCGACAGAACACCGATCGAGAGATGCCGTCGCTTGGGAAAAGCCCAGGCATACCCATGAGGCAGCAGATCAAAATCAAATCTCGCTGTGTTCTGAAATCTGTCCAGCTGGTCAGGAGGCACCGTCACTTCATATTCAAGCGCCGGAATAAGGACACGTCCATCGGCCATTCCCATGGATCGGGCAACCGTGCTGAGCGCCCCGTCGGCTGCGATGACGAACTTGGCCTTCATCGAGCCCCTGTTTGTCGCAACGGTGACGAAATCACCGTGGAACGACACCGTCTCGACGGCACATTGTTGGTGGACGACTGCTCCGGCTGTTTGCCCAGCGGAAAGAAGGGCATAATCAAACTGATCGCGCATCGTCATGGAGACGATCGGAGTCAGTCGATGCGTGGTGAAGGATAATCCGGCAGGAAGAAAATTGAGCTGTGCCGTATGGCAATCTTGTTCGACGACGTGACGCACATCCACGGGCAGCGCTTGCATGGCCCGTCCCACGAGCCCACCACCGCACGTTTTGTACCGTGGTAGGGTAGCCTTTTCGATGACGGCGACCGCCACACCCGCTTTGGCCAGACCCCATGCCGCGCAAGCTCCGGCCGGCCCACTGCCGACCACAATGACGTCATACGTGATGGACATAGTTCAAGTCTGTGTCTATTGCGATGAGGCATGCCCCCTGCTGTACCTGGTGCGACACAGATGTGATTGCACGCTTCACGAGACACCTCTTTGGTCTTGGGTTGCCGTAGGATACCGCACCAGGCGCTGATGGGAAAGGTAATCTCATCACGACCGGGATGGCCATTCATTCAGCTGAGCAGCCGAGAATCGCTCGGCGTGGTGTCTCGATGAAAGGTCAGGCCATCTTCTGTCTTCAAATGTGGTAGCCTGTGGAGAGGGAAAACCGTCCCACACCTGCGTGTGGCAATCACGTTGGTTGACTCCCTCACCCGCCACGCTTGGTGGGGAATTGGGATGCTGGGAATATATGGCAGGTTTCATTCTGCTCGTGATCATCGTCGGTCTGGTGATTCTCGGGCCACAATTCTGGACCAAGCGGGTCTTTGCCAAGCATAGCGCCCCTCGTCCTGACTATCCGGGAACCGGGGCAGAATTGGCTCGGCATCTGCTCAATCGGTTTGACATGCAGCACATCACTGTTGAACCGACCGAGACGGGTGACCACTATGATCCGGTCAGTAAAGCAGTCCGTCTGACGCCCGCGATCTTCGAGGGAAAATCCCTCACGGCGATTACGATTGCCGCCCACGAAGTCGGGCATGCCATTCAAGACCATCAGGGGTATCAGCCGCTGGCGGAACGCACCAAACTCGTGCGAATCGCGCAGGGCGCGGAGAAGGTCGGAGCGGTCCTGATGATGGGGATTCCCATCGCAGCCGCAGTCGCACGCACCCCGGCTGCGAGTGTCATTGTTCTGATGGCTGGACTGGCGACGATGGGGATTTCCACGCTGGTCCACCTCGTCACGCTACCCGTCGAGTGGGACGCGAGCTTCCGGCGTGCCCTGCCCGTCCTCCGACAGGGCCAGTACCTAACGCCTGACGATGAACGGGGGGCTCGTAGCATTCTGACCGCCGCCGCCCTGACCTACGTGGCGGCCTCGCTCGCCAGTCTGCTCAACCTATGGCGCTGGATCGCCTTCCTACGGCGCTAAGCCGGGCCCGGCACACAGGCTCGCCCATCATCAGATCTGGTCCAACCTGCGTCGAGAGCCGTGGTGAAGGCGGGCAGCCACAATCGCAACTCGACCCGTTGTTCAGCTCAAGAGACTGCATTTAGGCGGTTGCTGGGGAGGACTGCGTCTCATTGCAAGAGCTTTTGCTTGATCGCCGTCAGGTTCTCAGGGGTCGATCGCACGCGAATCGTGAGTCCCTCGGCATCGTAGTCTTCGGACAGGATCCGCATCCGAGTGCGGATCTCTGCCAGGATCTTTTGAGCTGTAAACGGAATATGCAATTCTTCGTCGATCATCTCGCTCTCAAAGTACTGCATGATGCGCTCACGCAACATCTTCAGATCGTCCTGGCTCCTCGTGGACAGACACACGGCATCGGGATATTCAGACTTCAGCAAGGCGATTGCGTCCGAGCCGAGCCGATCTTGCTTATTGAGCACCAAGAGACTGGGACTATCCGTGGCGCCAACTTCGGCTAACACCTTCTGCGTCACCTCAAGTTGAGACCGGAAGGACGGATCTGAGGCATCGACGACAAACAACACCAATGAGGCACAGGCCGCTTCATCCAGCGTCGACTTGAACGAGGCCACCAGGTCATGCGGGAGTTTTTTGATGAATCCCACCGTATCGCTCATGAGCACTTTGGGACGTGTTTCGGGATAGAGTGGACGGATCGTGGTATCGAGTGTGGCGAACAACTTGTCGGCCACCAGCACATCGCTGCCCGTCATCGCTCGCATCAACGAAGATTTGCCAGCATTGGTGTACCCGACAAGCGCGACGGTCAATTCATTGTCCCGTCTCGCGCGACGCGTGAGATGCTCGTCCCCGATGGCCGCTAATTCGGTTCTGAGCTCTTTTAGGCGATCACGAATTCTTCGCTTGTCGAGCTCAAGACTCGTCTCGCCTGCCCCTTTGCCGCCGACCCCCCCGCCCTGCCGCTCGCTCCCACCACCGGATTCACGCACTCGTGGTGCCAGATAATTGAGCCTTGCGATTTCCACTTGGAGTCGGGCTGCTCTGGTTCGAGCATGTCGACTAAAAATCTCAATGATGACCCCGGTGCGATCGAGCACCGGCACGCCGGCGGCACGTTCGAGATTCTTCAATTGCGACGGCGACAGATCACAGTCCACGATGACCATCTGCGCCTGTTCGCGTGGGATGGGTACGGTCTCGCTCGGTTCATCCGATTCGCTTTCTTCTGACTCCTCTGCTTGGTCTGATACAGCAGCCTCGTGCTTCAAGGCCGCTTTGTGCATCGGTTTCCCAAATGACGCCGCGATGGTTCCCGGCCCACCGGTCCATCGTGCTAATTCGGTGAGTTTGCCCTGCCCGAGGACCGTCGCAAATGTATCGGAACTCCGCTTTTGAGTCAGCTGGCCGACAACTTGGTACCCGAGGGTTTTTACCAGACGTGTGAGCTCGTGCAGCGAGCTCTCCAGCTCCTCCCTCGTCACACGAGGGGTCTGAATCGCCACCAGCACGGCACGGGATTGTGAGGGAGTCGTCATCGTGTCCTATTCCTGGGCTACATTGTGGGTGAAAGGGGTCTGATCTTAACAGGGAATTTCGTGTTTAGGGCAGCTCATGTCGCGGTTATGTATCGAGAACGTCTTTCACAACGAAGTGCGGGACGAAGCGGCTCTGATTCCCGTGAATCAAACCACGATCTTCCCGAATCCCCATTCCCGCCGGCTCGTCCCCGACCACCCAGGATCCGATCACCGGATGCCATCCCTCAAACACCGGCAACGGCATGTACTGCTGATAGACTGAGAGCTGCGTATCGTAGGGTCCGGCGGTCGTCAGTACCTGATCCCCGTTCACGATCGAGATATTGGCGCCTTCGCGTGACCAAAATGGCTTCTTGACATAGGCCGCACAGTCCCCCGGTCCAGAAAAGAAGGCGGGCAATAGGTTCGGGTGATCGGGATACCACTCCCACAGCAACGCCAGCAGACCTTTGTGGCTCAGCACCTGCTTCCAGGCCGGCTCCAGCACCATCATCGAAGACCGAGGCAGCTTCGCCGCAAATGCGTCCTGACACATCCATTCCCAGGGATAGAGCTTGAAGAGCGAGGAAATCGGCTCGTTCCGGTGATCCACAAACCGCCGCAGCTCCGGCTCCCACCCGATCTGTTCGATCGGCAAGGTCTGCACGCGCCACCCGGCCTGGTTTGCTGTATCGGCCAGATAGGTCACCGTCTGCCGGTCCTCGTCGCTTCCATCCAAACAGGCCAAATGCAGCAGATCGTTCGAGGATTGCCGACGGATCGTGCGCCACTGCCCGATCAACCGCTCATGCAGACTGTTGAATTGATCCGCCTCCGGACAGGTCTCTCGCAGCCATCCCCATTGTCCGACTGCGGCTTCCAGCAACGAGGTAGGCGTATCGGCGTTGTACTCGAGTAATTTCGGCGAACCGATCCCGTCATACCAGAAATCAAACCGTCCATAGAGCGACGGCTCCTGCCGCTCATACGAATCGATGATCCGGGGCCGCCACTGTTCGAGAATGTGGAGATCGGCAAACCGATCCTCGCGGATGATCCGCTCGACGGCCTCGACACAGAGCCGATGCAGCGAGCCCGTGGCCGATGCGAGACCGTCGACCTGCGTCTCGCTCAACTCATAGGCGACATCTTCTCGCCAATAGCCGCCGTCCAGACTGTGATAGGTGACACCGACTTGGTCGAGTTGCGCGGGCCAATCAGCGCGCGGTTGCCTCACACGACGATGCATGGCTATGCCCCCTCTTCCGGCTTATAGAATTGGCCGCCAGTCTTGCCGAAGCCGCCGCGTTGGCATACGACCGTGAGATCATCGCCTGATGGAACGTCGAATCTCGGTATGGCAGGAACGACCAACTCCAGGTTGGTCATCTGATCGCCTCGCACAGACCGTCTATCTGATCCCTGCCCGACCGCGATCCACACCATCGCTCCTAAGCCATCCGCCGCCTCGGCCAGACTCACCCGCACCTCGGGTGAATACCGCAGATGAGAAGGCACCGGACTGGGCACAGGCCCATCCGGCCTTTTCTTGTCCATGGGAACCTTTCGCTCAAAACAGTAGACCTGGGAAGGAACAGGGAGATGGGCTGCGCTCACGGCCAGCCGTGACAGGCACGTGCAGACATCTTACACGGATTGAGGGCTCGCTGGGTGAGTCAACTGCGGGCACATCATGATACCGGCTGTTGATGCTCAAGCGCACACCGTCAGAGAGGTGCCTGCACGGCTCAAGATCCGTCTCCTCCATATCTTTGCGACTTCAATGGGCCATTGCTGCTAACATGTCTCGCGCCGCAGAATCTCGCAACGATGACCACAAGGAGCGACCGTGAACCGAATGCCCCTCCTCGCCGCCTCCATTCTGTTGTCACTGACTGGCCTTCTTTCCGCCTCTGCGGCCCAGGCAGAAAATGGCTCTCTCAATAGCGGCTCTAGCTCGTCGCGGAACGCAGCGATCCAAAAGACCAGCAGCACTGACGAATCGCCAGCTGGTCGCACACAGACAAACGAAGCCGATGGGCCGTCCCCAGAGGCCGCTCATATCAGCAAGACTCTGGAACCCGTGGGCGTTCTCTTGCTCCTGCTGTTCCTGGGAGCGGCGACAATTTTCTACTACCTCAAAATACAGCGCCCCTCCCTCCCCGACTTTTCCGGACTCCCCGGGCGCGACCCCGCCCTTGACAACCGGTCAGAAACGCCGTCTCGCACACACAAACGAAACCTGTCGATTGACCAGGTCACCTCCGCGGATAAAGCCACCTTCCAGCAACTGCTGACCGACGTCCATGCAGCCTGGAGCAGGCAGGACCTGGCAGGATTGGGGCAATTCGTGACACCGGACATGCTGAACTACTTCAGCGCCACCCTGGCCGATCACACCAAACGGGACATCCAGAACCATGTGGAAGATGTGACCTTGCTCCAGGCCGAAGTCCTGGAAGCCTGGATGGAAGGCACCGCGTACTATGTGTCGGCAGGGCTCCGCTGGAGCGCCCGTGACTACAACCTGTCCCTGACCAAGCAGCGCGGAGAGCCAGGATATGTCGTCACAGGCAGCGAAGAGACGCCAACTGAGTCACGCGAAATTTGGACCTTCGTGCGCGATCAAGATGGCACATGGCTGCTCTCAGCGATTCAGCACTAAGAAAAGCGGGACGTGCGGAACCGGCGGGATCAGACGTGAAATGTGAACGGTGAAACGAGCCAAGAGAGGGGGTTGTCTGGTCAACCAATCGCCCCCCTGCCAGAGAAACCAGAGCCCATTCATTCACCACTGTATGAATGGGCTTAGAGCCGCTGCAGTGACTGGCCACGCAATTAGATTCCGGCCCACGCGTGCTGCGTCTGTATCACGAAGGCTGAGGTACCCCCGTCCTCATGCTCGTACTCTCACTGGCCTTCCGGTTTCCACTCACTCGCCAATTTCTTGGCCTTGGCAATTTGAGCCTCCGTCATCCCTTTGGCCAGGATATCACGCAGCATGGGCGCGGACTTATCTCCGTTCGTCGCGGCCAGACTGACCCACTTATACCCCTGGACTTTATCTTGCGGCACACCTTCCCCGTCATCGTACATAATCCCGAGTTTCGTTTGAGCGAGCGCGTCTCCTCGGTTGGCCCCGAGACGGAACCATCGTAGGGCTTGCTGATAGTCCTTCGGACCGCCTTCGCCATTAAAATACAAGGTACCCAGGCTGAACTGCGCCCTGGCATGTCCCTGCGTCGCCGCTTTGGCATACCACTTTCTGGCTTCTGCATCATCCTGCGGTACCCCCCGGCCCTTGTGATACAGCATCCCCACGTGATACTGCGCCATGGCATCGCCCTGCTCCGCCAGCGGCTGCCATTCACGCATAGCAGTAGCGTAGTCTTCAGCGTCATGGGCCGTCATGCCAGCCTGAAAATCGGCCCATGCCGGCACAGCAAGACAGAAGATCGACAACACAAGGGTACTCGCGAATCGAAACGTCATAGGCTCCTCATGAAAATGGCGCATTTTAAAAGAATCGCGTTGGGAGGTGCAAGGTCAACCATGAGGCAGTCAGCGGCCACACATGCGCCAGAGTGGGGGCACTAGAGAATAGGTGGCTACGGACAGCACGACACCAACCAGCGATCCCAGCAGGTCTGTGACAGAACGACCAGCAACAGGAGCAGAAACAGGGTGAGCATCATCAGTACCGTGAGAGACCGATGTCGTTCGAAGAACGTGCGGGGGTGGTGATCGGCGAAGGACTCGGCAAAAGATCAAACCGATTTCTTCTTCGGGCCGCTCAATTCTTTCTACCAAAGACTCCCACCCTCTTGGTGTCAGCCTATCTGCTCCGGTACTTCTCAGACAGGTGTGTGACCGCTTGTCCGGCATGTTTCGTCGCCACGTCCGCATGACCGGCTTTCCCATGCTCAATGGCCTGTTTGAGTTCCTTGATCCCTGCATCCACATGCGGAGTCTCGCCGGCCTTCAGGGCAGACTGGAGCGCTGCTTCCGCACTGGTCAGGAGTGCACCCACATGACCCTGTTGGCCATGGTCCGCCGCTTCTGTGGCAAGCATGATGGCATCCTGGCGGTGCTGCTCCTCCGCACGCACTACATCCCGCCTGGCCCCGCCTTCACCAAAGACCGGTTGCAACGGCAGCACTGTGGCCGTGGCGAGGATGAACACTGTGCCCAGCATCACAGCAAGTCGTGTCGTATATCGTCTCATTGGCATGCTCCTTTCTCTAAAAGGTGGACCACCCTCCGAAAAACCGTCTTCTTGAAGGAACGGACACTGGATGGCACCTTCCAGCTTTTGCTGAAGGTACTGTACCATGCATCACTCTGGAGTTTCCCCAAGGCCAGTTGCCAGCAAACAACACCATCAATCTTGGCGTCGAACCGGCTAAAACCCTCGCGCGGGTCCTGTAGTGCCATCCAGCCGTCCTAGTCTTTCCCAACTGGGACGTGGCCAAGCCGTCCACAACCTAACTGCGATGACTCTCTGGACGAATCAAGGGCGACAGCATGAAAGCCCTTCTTGGGCCTACCGACATCCACACCGATGACGATGGAACTGGGCTCGTGTTGATTCATGTCGATTCAAGAGCTGGACAAGACGCCCGGTACATTTCTTTATTCTCTGTTTCCGCACGATATCCAATCTCAGCCCATGCTATACTATGCCCATGCTCAAACGAACTCTGAATAAGACGAATCCGTACCTCGCCGACCCTGCTAGACGCCGCACTATGTTTCAGATGACTGTCTACACTTCTACGGACATTGAGGGCGTCAAACTCACTTCGTCCGACTTAAATGGTATGATCAAGCCCTCCCGCCGAATTACTCCCCATGAATCTGCAAAGTCCTCTCGATCACGACGCTGAATAACTTCTCCATCGGGCCGTAATTTCGATCAAGACCAGCTCTCACCGCCGCAAAGTACTCCTCTCTTTTTTGACCCGAGAACTTGTCGAAATACAGAGCTGGCAGTCCTGCCTGAAGTCCCATGAGAACAGCCAGGATGCGAGCCACACGACCGTTACCTTCCCGGAATGGATGAATCAGCACCAGCTCGACATGCACCTCTGCCAAAGCCGCGGCAAGATGCTCAACTTCGGCAGGACGGCAAGGGGTGTGACGTGCCAGCGGGCCTTGCTCGAACTCTACCAGCAGCTTTGGAATGTGTGCCGCAGCAGCAAACGCAACCTCCCCTTTCCTCACATTCACCTGCCGATAGTGACCCGCCCACGAATAGATTCGCCCTAGCCAGATCTTGTGAATGCGACAAACATCGGCACCTGTAAACCGGTGATCCTTGTCGTAAGCCGCCGCCAGTTCTTCGAGCGCGCGGACCTGTTCGCGCCCTTCAAGGCGATCCATCTCCCGTTTACTGGTGATATGCAGGAGATTCTTGAGGACGCGCCGATGAGAACCAGGCTCGAATTGATCCTCGTCAAAGTCAGCAGTGTCGTAGCGATCTTTCTTGCGCATACCCATCAAGCTGATGTAGCTGAAGGCTCGCCACCTAAATCATTTGCGATCAGTCGGAACTGTTCGAGCGCAGCTTCGAGGTCGTCGACGATTTCCTGAGCGATAACGTCTGGATCAGGAAGATTTGCGGAGTCCTCTAGGCTATCGTCTTTGAGCCAGAAGATGTCGAGGCTGGCTTTGTCGCGAGCGACTAACTCGTCGTAATCGTACGACCGCCAGCGGCCGTCTGGTTTCTTGTCGGACCAAGTGGATTTCCGGGTGTGGCGATTGCCTCCGGCCTGCTTGTCAGGCCGGTCGAGATTGCCGTTGTAGCATTTCACGAACTCATCGAGGTCCTCACGCTTGAGCGGATCGGTCTTGAGCGTGAAGTGTTTGTTGGTGCGGAGGTCGTAGATCCAAAGCTTTTGGGTCCAAGGCGTCTCGCTCGCGGGTTTTTTGTCGAAGAAGAGGACGTTGGCTTTCACCCCCTGCGCGTAAAAGAGGCCCGTCGGCAGACGGAGGAGCGTGTGGACATCGCACTCGTGCAAGAGCTTGCGCCTGACAGTCTCCCCTGCCCCGCCTTCGAAGAGGACGTTGTCAGGCACCACGACCCCGGCGCGGCCATTCTGCTTCAGCAACGTTTTGACATGCTGGACAAAATTGAGTTGCTTGTTGGAGGTCGTGGCCCAGAAGTCGTCACGCTCGACGATGTCCCGTTCCTTGGAGACTTGGCCCTCTTCGCCGACGATGGTCGTGCTGCTCTTCTTCCCGAACGGGGGATTGGTCATCACAATGTTGAACCGATCCCCAGGATCAGCAGCCAAGGAATCGACTCCTGCCGCGATCGGGAGTTCTTTGTCGCTCCCAATCCCATGGAGCATCAGGTTCATCGCACAGAGCCTGGCCGTACTCTGAACCAATTCCCATCCCTTGAACGTGCCTTGTCGAAGAGCAATCTTTTCAGCCTTGGTCAGGTTGGGATTGTGCTTCACAATGTAGTCGTGTGCGGCCAGGAAAAATCCGCCGGTCCCGCAGGCTGGATCACAGATGGTCTCATCGGGCTTGGGAGCAATCACTTCAATCATCACCGCAATCAGCGGTCGTGGAGTGAAGTACTGGCCCGCACCGGACTTGGTATCTTGCGCGTTTTTCTCCAGCAAGCCCTCGTAGGCGTCCCCTTTCACGTCTGCGCTCATCGTGGACCAGTCTTCTTTGTCGATGAGATCCACAATCAGCCGCCTCAGCTTGACCGGGTCCTGGAACTTATTCTGGGCCTTCGTAAAGATCAGGCCGAGCATGCCCTTCCCTTTGCCGAGTTCTTCCAGGAGATGACGGTAGTGATCGAACAGATCGTCGCCATCCTTCTTCAGCAGGCTGGGCCAACTGTACTTGTCAGGGATCTGGCTGGGCTGGTTGTACGGTGGCTTCGTGCGCTCGTCGGCCATCTTGAGGAACAGCAAATATGTCAACTGCTCGACGTAGTCGCCATAGCTCATCCCGTCGTCGCGGAGAACGTTGCAGTAGTTCCAGAGCTTTTGGACGATGGCAGAGGGGCTCATGAAACGCGAACGGGGCTAGTGGATCTGAGAGAATGGAGAGGATTGGGGCTTACTGGAAGACTCATTGGACGCCACCTTTCACTGCGGCCCGTTATGACTTGGATGTCGGTGGCCCCGCTGCAACCAGCGCGGAACTTTCACGGTCGAGGCCGGCCAAGGCTTTCTGAATCAGCTCAACTTCCCGAGACTCAAAGTAGGGCTCGCCACATTGAGTGCAAACCCAGGCGGGCACCGCATCCCAAGACACGTGATAACCTTTTCGGTCCAGGCTGAAGGGAGCGTTCCCTTTCATCATCCGACCCTTGCAATGGATACATTCCATGGCTATCGCCTCCTTCGATAATCGGACGACCACTGTTCGGTATCAGGGAGATAGGCAGTAATCACGGCCAAGTAATCCGTCTTCGGGGAGCACACCACATGGATCGCACGGTTCGCATCACCGAATCCTAAAAGCAAACAGCTGTGGCCTCGACTGTCGTGGGGATAGTCTTCCACAAGTTCACCCGTCATGACAACTCTTTCCACCTCTTCCGGCGTAATCATTCGTTCAGGCCGCGACATCTGGCGGATGGCATGCGGCAAGAACAATAGCTTCTTTTCTGCGGTCTGTTTCACAGCCTCCACGATCGTCATCGGGTGACTCCATAGGGAGAAGAGGATTCCGCCGCGAGAGGAAGTTCATGATATGAATCGGATCGTTGTGGTTGCTTGGTCGGAATTAACTTCCCCTCAAAGGCACGTTTAAGTATCGACTGCCGCAGGCGGTCGGCGCGAGCAAGACTGGCTTCGACAGAACCTTGGAGTTCCTCGATAACAGACAGCCGGAGCTCGACTTCGGCAACCATCATGCCTTGTTCCGCAAGGGAAGGGCAAAGGATGGAGAAAACTTTAATATCGCTCAGGCTAACATTGGCTCTTGCAACATCGACCTTCTCAGTGTGAATCGCTGCTTGTGTTCCAGGTGAAAGAAGATTGAGCATCAAGTATTTTGGGAGCATCCGTTCCTTATTCAGGCGAATCACCGCGACTGCCTGATTCACATTGCCTCCTTCAATTTCTGGAGTCGCGACTGCGGCCCTTCCGATAGATGCACCCACAATGTTCAAAAGCACATCGCCAGTTCTTAGTACCGATTTCCTCTCCTTTTCATTAAAGGCGGGAGGCAGGTGCGCGATGTCAGAGAGGTCGAGATTGCCCCATCCAACATTCTGGCTTCGCACGAACACAACTCCGCTATCTGCATACGTAAATCCTTGCCAGTTTGGGGACGAGCCCTTAGTGACAAGGTCGGCAACTTCACCTATCTTCGTAGTTTGTCGGTTCTTGATCGGAACGAGGGCGCCTTCGACGGCGGCTTTGAGGACGGAAGCTTTGTAGCGCTTGAGATTGGCTTTGACGCGCTTGAGGTTTGCGACGGCTTCGTCGAGGCGGGAGAATTGCTTTTCGATCTCCGCGACGATCTCCTGTTGCTCATGAAAAGGTGGAACTGGGACATCCCAGTCAAGAACCATGGCCTTCGTCAATGCCTGCCGGGTAGCTCCTACCTGGACATTCATGACACGTGCCTGCTCATTCGGCGAGGCCAGGAAAAACGACAAAAATGATGATGACAGTTCTTCCTTCGGGCGTATTATGCAGACATGCTGGTTTACTCTGGCACCTGCCAGCGCATTAGGAGCAGTGGTTACTCGCCCAATCGACGCCCCTGTTATATTGAGCAAGACATCACTCGGCTGAACGATTACATGATCAAGTTTTCTGGCCTCGTCAGCATCGATAAACGCAAGACCATCCGACTTAAAGCCTGAAGAATGAACATTCATCGAACGAATAAGAGGAACTCCCGAATCCTGATAAACAGATTCCCCCCCGCGCGGTGTTGAGCCACTGCCAACTTTGGTCGTGACCTCACTAATTTTTCTGTAATTCCAGAGGCTAGGGATCACTTCTCGACCATTCGTCACGCGGCTAGCGCCCCGTTTAGTTCTTCAATGAGCCTGTTCAGCTCTTTACCGAACAGTTGATGCACTTTCCCAAGCCCACCTTCTTGCGCAAAGGGCACGTATTCAAAGTCGTCCGGTTCAACGACAAGGTGGGCCGCGACGTGGTCTCACCCAGACAGACACACAAGAGGCGCAGACTTAGCCTGACCTCGCCTTCCAGTACCCTGGTTCTCGTTTGAGGTGCATGACCGCGAGAATTTCGACTGCCTCAGGTTTTGTCCGATAGATGACGCCGTATGGAAAGCGGGGGAGCCTGCACTTATGGATATCGCCCTCGACCTTGGGATACATATGCGGGCGACGGCTAATTCTATGGAGGGCATCTTCCAGAAGGTCGAGGAAACGACGATCAAGTCCTGGTTGTCTTGCCCCGTAAAAGCTTGCCGCTTCGTCCGTTTCAATTCGAGCTTCCCGATGCCACAAGATTCGCATCAAGCGTGCTTCTTCCGAAGTTCAGCCATGACTGTATCGGAGTCGGTCAACTCGACTTCCCCACGATCGATCTGCTCGCAGCGACGTTGAATCTCCTCCCGCCACGTCTGTGACACCTTAAAATCCTCCTCGAAGTCGAGGCTTTCCAAGAGCGTTTCAGCAATCATGGCACGGGAGCCCGGCTCTAGCTGCATGGCCTCTTCCAGAACTTTCTTTGCATTTACTTTCATAGTGTCAACCCCTCCTCCAGATCGCCTGGCTTACACGCCATTCCAGACCTCGTCGTCCTGGTTGTCCCACACATGGCGCATGGCCGGTTCCTGCGCCTGCTTCAATTCTTCGGTATGACGGTCTCTCAGGCCGTGCTTGATTTCGATGTACTCGATGAAATCCAACACCTCCTGCGCGAGTGTGTCCGGAAGTTTCTGCGCCTCCTTGAAGATTCGTTCGGCTGTCGACATATATCCTCCGTTTTAGGCCACCAGGGCCATATTCAGGCTTTCTATTATGGTCTGAAGGCCGTCCGGAAACAATCGATAGGCTTTTCCCAACCCACCGGCCTGGGAAAAGGGTGCGTACTCGAAGTCGTCTGATTCAACCCCCATGTTTGCCGCAATATGGTCTCTAATCATGCTGAGCCACTGCCTCTGTTCATCGGTAAACTTCTTGCCTCCACCCTCCTGCTCTCCAAGCCAGGCGTTGAAGTTGGCATTGACCTTCTCGGGAAATGGCACTAGCTCGTTGTCCTGATGCGTGGCAAAGCGGACAAGGGAAACCAAGTCGGTGAGAATGCGCTTGCCGCTCGTGCCTTTGACCTTCGATTTCTCCAGCGCGGCGTAGGCCTGCCAGAGCTGGGATTCGTTCCAGAGGTAGGGCGGCTTTTCGATAGCGTTGGCCAGATCCTTGATGTCCTCGAACTTCAGCCGCTGCTTGTACGGCTTGCTGTAGAGGACTTGCAGGGCGGTGATCTCGTCCTTGTGCTGTGTGATGAACTGTTCGAACGATTGCACGATGGTACGAGCGCGCGCTAACGCGTCTGCACTGAAGCCTGCTTCGATGACCTGGTCCTGGCTGACATGGTCAATGGTCAGTTCGTTCTTCTTTTTGATCTCGACCAAGAGTTCGCGGAGCTTCGGATCGTGAAACGGTTTGGCCGCTGCTTGAATCAACTTGGTGGCCACCTGCTGAATCTGCTGCTCAGTCGGCTTTGTTGTGCCGAATTGCTGCGTGGCTCGTTCTTCCTGCCGATCAGGATTAACCGCTTCCACGAGACCCCGGCTGAGATCCTTGAGCGAGAGGCCGCCGCTGGCTTTGCTGATGGCCTGTTCATCGGCCTTCGTGACGCGGTGCTCCATGCGGGCCAGCCGTCCGGCGATGCTGGTGAGCACATCCTCTTCCATATTCCCTAGAGCGACGGCTTGGAGCAGCTTCTCAAAGGCCACGCTGGGCTTTTTCTCCATTGGCCGGGCGTCAGTCTTGTCCTGCTCGCAGACGCCGACGGTATCGACGATAACAAAGTGGTCTTTGCTCGTGGCGTCGGGTGTGACGGCCTTGAGATCGTCCGGCTTGATAACGCGGACGCCCCGGCCCTTCATCTGCTCGAAGAAGGTACGGGATTTGACCGCGCGCATGAAGACGACGATTTCGACGGGCTTGATGTCGGTGCCGGTGGCAATCATGTCCACCGTGACGGCGATACGAGGATGGTAGCTGTTCCGGAAGCTCTTGATGAGGGTTTTAGGATCGACCCCGGTGGTGCGATAGGTGATCTTCTGGGCGAATTCGTTGCCCTTACCGAATTCCTCGCGGAGTATTTCGACGATGTTTTCCGCGTGGGCGTCGTCCTTGGCGAAGATAAGTGTCTTGGGCACTTCGGTTCGGCCTGGAAAGATGTCAGTGAAGAGCTTGTCCCTGAAGGCTTTGACGATGGTGCGAATCTGGTCCGGAGCGACCACGTCGCGGTCAAGCTGGTCGGGATCGTAGGCGAAGTCGTCGTCGAGTCTTTCCCACCGCTTCGTCCGTGTCTCCCGATTCATCAACTGCACGCTATACCCGGCCTCGACCGTGGAGCCTGCCTGCGTAATAGCGGTGCGGATGCGGTACACGTCGTAGTTGACGTTGACGCCGTCAGCCACGGCCTGCTCGTGGTTGTATTCCATAACCAGGTTTTGGTTGAAGAAACCGAAGGTCTGTTTGTTGGGCGTGGCGGTGAGGCCGATGAGGTGGGCATCGAAGTATTCCAACACCTGCGCCCAGAGATTGTAGATGGACCGGTGGCATTCGTCGGTGACGATGACATCGAAGGTTTCGATCGGAATGGCCGGATTGTAGTCGATGGGCTCCGGTTGTTTGAAGAGCCGTTCGAGGCCTGAGACGGAGGCTTCCTCGTCTTCGTCCGACAGTTCCCGCCCTTTGATCATGGAGTACATGCGCTGGATGGTGCTGATGCAGACCCGCGCGGTGGTATCCAGGGTATTGCCCGCCAGCCGCTGGACGATGAACTCTTCGGTGAACTTGAAGTTGTTGTAGGGTGAGACGTACTGCTGAAATTCTTTCAATGTCTGGTCGCCCAGGTTGCCGCGATCGACGAGGAACAGCACGCGCTTGGCTCCGGCGAACTTGATCAGCCGATAGATGAAGTTGATAGCCGTGAAGGTCTTGCCGCTGCCGGTGGCCATTTGGATTAAGGAACGCGGACGATCCTGGGCCAGCGACTTTTCAAGATTATTGATAGCCGTAACCTGCGCGGGCCAAAGGCCGGCGGTGCTGAGTGATGGCAGCGTTCTCAGTCGCCCACGGAGCGTCGGTGCTGCTTCCGCTGCGAGGGATGCGCCATGCAGATCTCTGGGAGCATCGCTATGCTTCGGGATGAAGGCCGCGAGCGCATCGGGTCGGTGAAAGCTAAACACTGGGCGGCTGCGAGGCTGGGGATCGAGGCCGTTCGTGAATCGCATTTCCACGCCGGTGCTCTGATACAAAAATGGTAATGGCCGGATATGGGCAGGCAAATCGGCAGGGAGGCCTTTACTGTATTTCTCAGCTTGGACTTCCACGCCGACGAGCGGAAACCCTTCCTTCTTCGCCTCAATGACTCCGGCGGCTTTTCTATCTATATACAGGAGATAGTCCGCAAAGCCGTGCCCGCTCACGAGGGGGAAATTTCTGAGGGCGACTCCCCGACCGGCATGAAGATTGGCGCTCTTGTAGTCTTGGACTTTCCAGCCCGCCTGCACCAGCGCTTGGTCGATATGCTCGCGGGCTTGATCTTCAGGAGTGGCCATGGGCGCTAAGGATACCTTGTTATCAGCGAGAAATCACGCCCCTCTCTGAGAAGTGCTGAGGACTGCCGGATAGGGCTGAGGTATGAGGACTGAGGACTGAGCGAGGGGAAAGAGCTGATGGCTGGAAATGGGACAGGGAGCTTATGGCGTATGGCTGATAGCAGATGGCTTATGGCAAAACCCAGCAACGGCTCGGGAATCTTGTTCTGACACCTTCGGGACGATATCCGACCAGCCTCACGCTGTGAGGACCCATTTCCCGACTCGACGGCGGGGTGTGTGCTCCACTCCCCTCGCTGCTCACGATTTCAATACCCTGCTCCGCCACGCCGTAGACTGGCATACTTCGACAACATAGAATAGCCTGTCTTCTTTATCCGGCCGGGACTGTTGCGGTTCGGAGCCTCCTCGCTTGTGCTGACGGGGGCACTCCCCACGTTTGAATGGTGAGGCATTCCCGCAGGCCATGAACTACGTCGTTGGATGTGTCGTCACTCTGCTGGCTCTGTCAGGATGGGTGTATGCGCGATATGAGTCCGATCGTGCCGAGGTCACCGCACGGCTGGTCAGAGACAGCCACGTTGCAACCACGGCCTGCGGCCCCATCGAGTATTCGGAGGTCGGATCGGGCCCGGCCGTGCTCGCTATCCATGGAGCCGGTGGTGGCTATCCGCAAATGGCGGACTTTGGCGATACGCTGGCTCCTGCCGGATTTCGTGTGGTCGCTGTCTCCCGGTTTGGCTATCTCCGGACACCATCGCCCATTCATGCCGGTGTGAAAGAGCAGGCGTCGGCCCATGCGTGCCTGTTGGATAGCTTGGGGATCACGACTGCCGCCGTGTTTGGGGTGTCCGCCGGCGCGCCATCATCCATACAGTTCTGCCTGGACTTTCCGGCCCGTTGCTCCGCCTTAGTCCTGCTCGTCCCAGCGGCCTTTCCCCCCGGTACAACCACGAAGGACACTACCCCTCCATCCCCCTACATGTCATTTGTGCTCGACCATGTGCTGGGGTCAGACTTCTTGATCTGGACACTGACGCGAGTGGCTCCGCGCATGCTGATTGAAACGGTCCTGGCGACACCGACCGAGGTGTATCGGAATGCCGATTCCAGCGAACAGGCACGAGCCCTCCGCATCATCCAAGACATCTTTCCGGTTAGCCGGAGGATTGAAGGCTTACGCATCGATGCCCGGATGGCCGCCCCCCTGATACCGGAGGAACTCCGTACGATCTCGGCGCCAACGCTTGCCATGAGCTGTGCAGACGATCTGTACCGGACGCTGGCGGGAGCTTCGTATGCCGCTATGCACATTCCGGGTGCTCGCTTGGTCACGTTTCAGAGCGGCGGTCACGGCTGGCTTGGCCACAATGCGGAGGTGAATCGTGAGATCGCACAATTTCTTCAAGCGGTGACGTCGTCCAACGTAACAGGCAAGGGGCGGAACCGCACGAAAGACTGAGTTGTGAGGGCTGAGTCTGCGGGGAAATGGTTGAGAACTGAGGACCAAGGACTGAGTGCTAAATCCTCAGTCTGAATGCTGGGCGGAGTGGCCCGAGTTGACAGGTGTCATGCACCACATTACACTTAGGCCGTGATCAAGACCTTTGCCGACAAGCGTACAAGGGATCTGTACGAGAGCGGCAAATCTAAGCGGTTTCCACCTGATATGTAGGAGCGGGCCTTACGTAAGCTGGAATATCTTGATCTGGCGACCAGCGTGGCGGACTTAAAGATCCCTCCGAGTAACCGACTCCATAAGCTGGAGCGCGACCGGATGGGTCAGCACTCGATTTCCATTAATGACCAATGGCGTATCTGCTTTTGCTTGAAGAACGGAGATGCGTACGATGTGGAGATTACAGATTATCATTGAGCGAGGTGGCTAATGAGTCTCCCCAATAAACGCGTGCGAAACGTTCGGCCAACTCATCCGGGTGTGATGCTGCGAGAGGACTTCCTGCCTGAATATGGATTGACGGTGTCCGGTTTTGCCAGATCGCTCCGGGTGTCCAGGCAAACCGTCAACGACCTGCTGCGGGAACGACGCGCGGTCAGTCCTGAGATGGCGTTGCGGCTCTCGCGGTTATTTGGAAACAGCCCCGAATTCTGGTTGAATGCCCAGCGTGCAGTTGATTTGTGGGAAGCCGCACGGACTATCAAGAAGACGATCAATCATATCGCTCCGCTGCCTGCCGCCTAGGGTTGCTTATGGGCGCAGAAGAGTCAGAGGCTCCCGACGATCGCGATCTTCCCTCATAGGGCGACGGCAATCTTCAACACATCTTTTCGAGCCAGTCGACGGAGCCCACGCTCGGAGGCAACATCCACCCGTCGCTTCAGCAGTCGCTCCAAGTCAAGGACTAGCGCCGCATGGTCGAGCAAGCTCCGGCCCTCCTCCATGTCGACCAGAAAATCGATATCAATGTTCCGACGAGCGGTGCCGCGCGCGACCGATCCGAACACCCTCACTTTTCACGCTCCATGCCGCGCGGCAATTTTCAGAATTTGGGCTCGCTTGGACTGGAGTAATTGGCGGATGCTCATCACGTATCTCCGTGCCTAGTGTAGCCAAAACCAGCCGGGAACTCCAGCAATACGCCCCACTGGGCTCAAGCCGCCAGAGTAGGACTGAGGGCTTGAAAAATGTGTTGAATATCGAGGACTGAGGACTGACCTTGCCCTGTTTGTCTTGAGCTTGTCGAAAGGCCCGTGGCGAGCCTGGTCGAGCCAAGCTCGTCGAATGGTGCGAGGTTTGAGCATGCCTTGAATGGTGAACCGGGCGGAGATTCGGAAGGAAACGGTTGGCGAAGGGATATTATTTTGAGATGGGAGGGGTTGCAGACTCGATAGTGGCGAGAATATTTGCCCTGGTTTCGGCATCGAACTCATAACCATAGAATCGGAGAAAGAGCCCTTTTCGAAGGGTCGCCACGCTCGCGTGAGGATCTTGCTGTAATAGCGACGCCTCCACAAGTGCACGAGCTGTCTCGCGCATTGCACACCCCATGATCAATCGTTCTTCGCCGGTACGTGCTAGGAGCATGGCCCGAAACCGCTTGTCAATTTCTGGGGCGGTATCATTCATGAATGGAGCTCACGATACAGTGCGGTCAGCTCTAAGCGATTGGCCCAGTGACTGAGATAGACCGTGTCCAAGTCCTGCACGGACCGGAGCAAGTTCCGCACATCATCGAGTTGCATCTGCGAGCGACTCTCTCTTGCCCAGTCCAACTTTGACAAGATCAGATCCTCGGGAGCCACGATGGCCACCGATTGGCCGGCAAGAGTGATAGTCCGTCGCCGTGCGAACTCTTCACGCCGATAGTCGGTATCTTTCCGAACTACGCAATCAACTTTGACCACCAACGTATTGTGAATCATGTTGAACATGGAACGGTTTCGGATGGCCTGCTGCACCATGTCTGGATCGATGTAGTACGTATCTTGAAAGAGACCGACGACACGATCGATATCGGCGTCCGACAGTTCAACCACCAGGTCGATGTCTCGCGTCATGCGAGGGGTGGCATAGAAGTTCGCTGCCATAGAGCCGGTCACCATATAGAAAATACCGCTTGCCTGTAACCTCGCAGTCACGGACAGCAAAACATCGAGTTCATCACTCACAGATACGTCTCACTCTGTTTGCCAATCGAAATTGTCTTGATGTGAAGCTTACCCGTTTCCCTCCCATAAATCACGTTCTTCACTGGCGTGGCTCCTTCCGTCACCACCTACTCGGCAATAGACTTTATGGCTGATGCCGACTTCGTCTTCCCGACGTCGAGCAGGATGGCCACGAGCATGTCGCTCATGACGTTCACGCCGGAACGGGCGCGGGCAATGATCCAATCCACAGTCATGATGAGGGGGATGGCGGCGAGGATGACCTGGTCTGGAAGTCCGGCAGCGGCAAGGACCAGGGGGAGCACGATCATACCCGCTTCGGGAATGCCGGCCACGCCGGCGCCGGCGATGATGGAGGCCACGACGATCACGATTTGCTTCGCGATCGGCAGGTCGTACCCGAGCGCGTGGGCGAGGAACAGCGCCGCCATCGCTTCATAGAGGGTGATGCCGTCGTTGTTGAGGTTGGTGCCGACACAGGCCGCGAGGCGTGCCGATTGCGCCGAGACACCCATGCGTTCGAGACAGCGGAGCGTCAGGGGCACGGTGGCGAGGCTGCTGTTACAGGAGAGCCCCGTCATGATGGCATCGGCTCCCTGTCCGATGTACACCCTGGGTGATTTCTTCCCGATGATCCACGCCACCAGTGGGTAGTAGAGCAGCGCATGGATCGCCAGACCAAGGAGCATGGCGACGAGGAAGATCCAGAGCGTTGAGAAGACGCCGACTCCCGACCGGCCGACCACGCTTGCCACGACACCAAACACAGCAAACGGAATGACCATGATGACCCACCAGAGGATCCTCACGAGCCACCCATAGACCCACTCAATCACCCAGGCGATGCGATCAAGGATTCCGCCGGCCTGACCACTCGTCGTTCTGGCCCACCGCAAGAGGAGCCCGATCCCGAGCGCCAGGAGCACGACGCCGATGATGTTATTACTCCCAAACGGATCAGCGATCGTCCGGGGAATATAAGCCATCAAGTCTTCGAGTGGATGCTCTGATGGGGTGATGGCCGGCTTGATCACCGTGCCCGGTACCACATGAAGTAACTCCTCCACATGTCCTTGCCACGACTTTCCCGGCTGCCAGAGGTTCATGATGGTCAGCCCAATCACCATGGCCACGGAGACATTGACGAGGCAAATCGCGATGAGCTTCGCGCCCTGGCGCAGTGGTAAACTGGCACGGATCAGCGAATCCATAATTGCGAAGAAAATAAGCGGAACGGCAAGTGTCTTCAGCAGCCAGACCACCCACAGCCCAAGTTTTCCCAGTTGTTCATTGCGCAGCCCGTTGAAGTAGGGCTCCTGGCCAGAGACCACGCCAAGCGTTGTGCCACAGATCACGGCGACAAGCACCTGCGCATAGAGGGGAAACGGACTACGTCCTGACGTCTCGTGCATCGTGATCATGGGGACTGCGGCAGCTTACTCGGTTTCGTTCAAAGAAACCATGTCCGCCTTCACCTCCCTTACCGATTTCGTCCAGTTGCATCTCTATTTTTTGAGGCGTAGGTTTGTATGCTCGTCAGGTCTCAGGTGTATCTGAAACGGAGGATTCCATGAATCGGTTTCGACTTATTGCTTCGACTGTCACGCTGTTGCTTTCGATCACATCGATGGCATCGGCGGAACTGTTGGCGCTGGTCAACTATGAAAGTAAGCCTGGTCAAACGGTCAGGCGGGAAGGCATTGCCATCATGGAGATCGATCCGAAGTCGGTAGACTTCGGAAAGATTCTCATGGATATTCCGCTACCCGCCGACTTCGTTGCCCACCATATTTTCTTCAACCGCGATCGGACCAAGGCCTATATCACATCATTGGGAAAAAGTGAGCTGTACGTGATCGATCTCACGCGCTTCCCCTACCGGCTGCGTACCATTGCCGTGCCAGACTGTCAGGTCGGGGAAGATCTGGTCGTCTCCGAAGACAACAAGACCTGGTATCTCACCTGCATGGGTTCGAGCAGCGTCATCATGGGCGACGCCGTCCAGGATCGCCCGATCAAGACCGTACGAGGATCGGACCCGACCGCGCAGATCCTCTATCCGCACGGGATTGCGATCCATAATGGGATCGATCGCGTGTTGGTCACCAGCACAGCCAAGCCCGACATGTCGGAGATGGGAGAGTCCGTCACGGTTCTGGAGGCGAGCACCGGCAAGGTCTTGTCCACGCACAAGGTATCCCTGAAGCCTTCTCCCTCGAAAGCCGCTCCCGTGGAAGTCATGTTTGCCCCGAATGCGAATCCCCCAGTCGTCCACATCACTAATATGATGGAAGGGACCCTGTGGGCCGGCCTGTGGGATCCCAGCAGCAAATCGTTTTCGTTTACACAGGTCGACGATTTTGGACCACGGCAACAAGGAGTCCCGCTAGAGATGTTGTATAACGCGAAGGGCGACCGACTCTACATCACCACCGCCAAACCAGGCTTCGTCAATCTCTACGATAACAGCAATCCGCGTCAGCCGAAGTTTCTCAAAGCCCTGCCCGCAGCGGAAGGCGCCCATCACACGGTGTTGTCGCCGGATGAACGGTACCTGTTCGTTCAGAACAGTCTTCTTAACCTGGAGGGCATGAGCGACGGGTCTATCACGGTCATCGATTTGCAAGAAGACAAGGTGCTGGGGAGCATTGATACCCTGAAGGCCGCTGGGTTCAACCCCAACTGCATCATGCTGTTACCCAACCATTTTCAAAAGGGCGGGATACATGGGAGCATGCAGTGACCGCACTGTCAGCAAGGTTGTTCTGTTGTCAGCGGTTCCTTCCTGAGAGAAGGGAGGCAAGGGTAGCAGGCTGCTAGGTGGGGATGTCGCGTGTGCCGTCGTAGGACGTTCGGGATTGGAATGACAGTTTGACGACGTCGCCGTCGCGCACCGGTGAATCGTCCGACCCGATCTTCTTGTTGATGGTGATGAGCGCTTCTCGATTCTTGATATAGTGCAGCAATGGGCCCAGTTGTATGGGGTGTGCTTCTATCAGTTGTTTCACGGTCGTTGGACCTATCACCTGGACCTCCAGCTCACTCTCTTCGACCACCGCACGGAGGGTCTGTCCAAAAATCCGCACCGACACCATCAGCGATTCACCAGTCCTCTCATCCACATGATTCCCATCTTTGTGCGGGGCCACTATACACGATCTAGCCCGCACTATTCATGACGGTTCGTGACGAAACCGCCAAGACGCCAAGCGAGACGGGCACGCGGAGCCCTGAGAGACCGAGGCTTACTTGAAACAGTATGTTGAGGTCACGAGGGGCGAGCCTGTCCACCTGGCCGTGAGACAACCACGGCCAGGCTTGTCACCGCGGCGTATCGGCGGTTGTAGTAGAAGCGTTCATGAATAATGCGGGCTTGGAGCGTGACTCAGCTTTTCTCGCACTCGGCCGCTCGATAAGCCTCTTGAAGCAGTTGGGCGACGTGTTTGACCTCCACGGCTTCGTCTAATCCGTTTTTGAGCTGAATCATGCAGGCTGGACAACTGGTCGCGACCACGTTTGCGCCGCTCTGATTGATGGCACGGGCTTTTCGCTCAAAGATCTTCTTCGACGTGTCATAGTCTTTGACGATGTAGGTGCCTGCGCCTCCGGCGCAACGATCGGCGTCCTGCATCTCGACGAAATTGACCCCAGGCAATGAGGACAGGACTTGTCTCGGTTCCTTGGTCACCCCGGCTGCCCGCAGATGGCAGGATGAATGGTAGGTGACGCGTTTCGTGGTTCCTCCAGTCTTGGCCATCGGAGGGTGCTCCGAGGAGCGAGCGACGAATTCTGAAATATGCACGACCTTCTTGGCCAACGATTCGGCCTGCTGCCGGTCCTCTCCTTCCGGGAACAGCGTGGGATAGTCTTTCAGCATCAGGGTGCAGGAGGCACAACCGGTCACAATAGTTTCGTAGGGTGCGAATGACCGGAGATTGAATCGGGCTCCATCACGCACCAGATCGACATGCCCATAGGTTTGAATTGGGGTTCCTGAACAACGTTGCGGAGGCAAGGCCGGCTCTACCCCATGCTTCTTCAAGACCTCGATCACGGCGTCACCGACTCCATCATCAAAATAGTTGGCCGCACAACCGTGGAAGTAGGCGACGGTTCTCGTTGGCAACTCCTCTATTTCTCTCGTGGCCAAATGCGCATATCGCTCGCGCAAGTGGCGTCGAGCCAGTTTCGGTAACACAAGATCATGTGGCAAACGAGCGGTTGGAGCCAATGCCTTCATGATCGGCCCGGTGATTCGTTCCACCAGCTTCCTCACAAATGGACGGTTCCACAGTCGTTGTGTGCTCGCCAGCACGTGCATGAATGCGTCAAAGTGGAATCCTTTTGCTTGCTGTCGAAATATCCAGCCTGCCAACCGGTTGGGATGTTCTGCCCGCTTCTGAAGAATCAGGTCTGACACATCCACGCCGGCGGGACAGATTGTCCGGCACGATTTGCAGTTGAGGCAGGCCTCTACCACGCGTTTTGAATTGAGATAGCTGTAGTCATTCGCCGTGACAATTTCAAACCAGCCGCGCGCACTCATATCCTCGGACTGAAAGACGTCATACACCGGACAGACCGAATTGCACTTCGCGCAGGTGGCGCAGGATTTTGCGAGTCTGGTGTAGTCGATGTGGTCAGTAAACGACGCGTCGCTCAGCTTGATCCCTGGGTTCAGAATGTTGTCCGGATCGAACGCTTTCTTGACCTGCACAAAAAGGCCGTAAAGTTCATCCCCGAACATGCGCTTGACGAACTCGGCTCGGATGCGACCGTCGCCATGCTCGCCGCAAATCGATCCGCCAAACCGATTCAACACCGTTGAATGCACGTCCTGATAGGCCTGCACCATTTTTTCAAAATCGCCACGATCGTTCACATCCAACAATGGGACGATGTGCGCGTTCCCGTTTCCAATATGGCCGAAGATGGCCACCGGGACCTGCTGGCCTCCAAAGAAGTCCTCGAGATAGTGGATCAACTCGCTGATGCGCTCAGCTGGCACGACCACATCGTCGACAAAATTGATCGGTTTCTTCTTCGGGTCAAAGCGATAGAGGGTCGGATACAACGCCTTGCGTGCCTTCCACAGTTGTTCCCTTCGTTCAGCATCGAATGCGAGTGTGGGTTCCGAGGCCAGCTTGTAGGGCCGACAGATGGCACGAAGGGCATCGGCCTGCGCTTGGAGATCGACCTCAATCGAATCGGTATCCAATTCAAGCAAGAGGGTGGCTGCCGCATCAGCGGGAATGCCATGCTTTGCCCGCCCGATTAAGTTGAGCGTATTGGCATCCATGACCTCCAAGGCGCTTGGCTGGAGCGTCAGGATCTGCGGCACCGCGTGACCCACGTCTTCCAAGTGTTTGAAATGCAGCAGCGCCGTCAATGTGGACGTCGGTCTGTTCACCAGCCTCAACGTCGCTTCACTCATGATACCCAATGTTCCTTCGCTGCCGACGAACAATTTGGGTAAGTCCAAAACTCCCTGTGCCAGTCCATCGGCCACTCCGAAGAGATTGTACCCGCAGCTATTCTTGCTGACGGTCGGTCGCTTCGCGGCGATGAGGTCAGCGTGGGCCTGCGTCAGCACCAGCACATCGCGCAGGGCCGGCACCATCGTCAACACACGTTCAAGCGTTGGATTAGTCAGCGGATAGGCTCGCGCCTCGATCCAGGAGGATGAGGTGAGACACAACCGGAGGCTCCGCACATTGTCTTTGACCGAGCCGTAGCGAAGTGTATGGGGGCCTGAAGAATTGTTCGCGACCATGCCGCCCAGTTTGCACATGTCGCCGCTTGAAGGGTCTGGCCCAAACATCAGTCCGCGAGCACTGAGCTGTTTGTTCAATTCTGCCAGGACGATTCCCGGTTGGACTCGCGCCCACTGTTCCTCTTGATTCACCTCAAGGATTCGATTGAGATGTGAGACGTCAAGGATGATCCCTGAACCGATCGCGGAACCAGTGAGATTGGTACCGGCTGCCCGAGGGGTCAGCGGAATGCCTCGCGACCTGGCATAGCCGATGGTCGCGGCAATGTCATCTTCCGACTCAACCAGGACGACTGCCTGTGGAGGAATGCGATAGATGCTGGCGTCCACCGCATAGGCGGTGAGCGTCGGTCCATCGTCTTTGACTTTTTCCGAGCCTAGCAGGGTGCGAAGGTCATTCCCAATCGCACGAGATTTCGTCGGTTGGATCAATGGAGAAGTGGTGGCCATGGATCGTGATGTCTCCAACTTAGTGAATTCTTTAGACACCCTCTGTCGTTGTCCTTGTGTTCCATTTCTCCTACAATGGATCGCTCAATGGATCGCCCGACCTTATATATCACCCGCCAGTTACCACAGCCAGTGTTGGACGCAATTCCGCGATACTACCACGTGTTTGCCACACCAGCGGATCGGCCACCAACGCTGGAGGAACTTCATCAAGGTGTTGCACAAGCGGATGCCGTGATTTGCACACTGACCGATCGCATCGACGACTCGGTATTGTCCCATGCCACAAGGCTGAAAATCATCGCCAACTACGCAGTCGGCTACAACAACATCGACGTGCCTGCCGCGACCCAACGTGGTATCACCATTTCCAATACCCCGGACGTGCTCACCGATGCTACTGCCGATTTGACGTGGGCGGTGTTGCTGGCGCTGGCACGGCATATCGTGAAGGGAGACACCTGGATCCGAGCCGGCGACTGGCCTGGCTGGACGCCAACCCAACTGTTGGGCGCCGATGTCTCTGGCAAGACGCTGGGCATTGTTGGCATGGGGCGCATTGGCCAGGCTGTTGCGCGACGAGCGTCCGGATTTCGGATGTCCGTGATCTATGCAGGCCGTCATCGCGTCCCTGCCCCATCGGGTATCATGTGGGAATGGCAACCCCTTGATGCGGTCCTTGCGAAATCCGATTTTCTTTCGCTCCACGTCCCTCTCACCGATACGACTCGTCACCTGATCGGCCGACGCGAGCTGACCCTGATGAAATCAACCGCCTACCTGATCAACACCTCCCGTGGACCAGTGATTGATGAGGTGGCGTTAGTGTCGGCGCTTGAGGCACAAACGATCGCGGGCGCTGGGCTGGATGTCTACGAACATGAACCGATGGTTTCTGCTGGTTTGAGAGCTCTGCCGAATGTAGTTCTTCTTCCTCACCTCGGATCGGCTACACTTGAGACGCGTGTACGTATGGGGCTCATCTGCCTCGATAACATTGCAGCCGTATTGGGAGGATGCCAGGCACCGAATCGAGTGAATTGAGGTGGGATTGAGAACGAGGATTGGACCCTACGAGGCGTACCGAAAGCCGACGTCCCCTCCCTGGTGTTTCCCCTTCAAGGCTACCAGTCGTTGTGGGACATCATGGAATGAAGGAATCGACTCGAATGCGTGAGCGGCCTTCTCCCACAGTTCCTCTGCTTCATAGAGTAACCCTAACTCATAGCGAATGGCTTGCCCTTTAGCCCCTTGGCAACGGGGGTCAGCCAAGACCGTTTCCAGTCCAAGAATTGCCTGAGTGGGATGATGCTCTTCTTTAAGACAGACCGCCGTCATGAGCGCCGAATCAAGATAATAGGAGTCGCTGTTCATTGATACATGAAATTCCTCCTTGGCTTCCTCATACAACCCCATGTTCTTGTACGCGACACCTAACGCATAGTGCGTCTCGTAGTCAGGGGCCGCCATCGGTTCCTTTACGGTCGCTGGTGGAGCCACGGCGGGTGTACTAAGAGCAGCTGATTCCACAGATGTTTGAACCGAGACGATCTTGGGGGGCTGCGAAACAGGTGCCTGTGGGACTTCGGCCTTGCGCACCTCGCTCTTTTGTGCAACGACTGGCTTTCCGACTGCTGGAGCTCCTGCCGGTTTGTTCTGCGGCGGATGCGAGGCCTTTGGGGCTTCTTCTGGTGCTGCGTGTGGAGCTGGTGGAGTCTTGGCACTCGACCCAGGTGAGGCAGTGACCGATGGATGCCGAACATCTTCTCCATTAGGAGCTGCTTTCGACTCACTGGTGGTTTTCTGCGATCCACTGTCCTTGGCTAAAGGGTTGACGTCGTCAGGCTCCGCACTTGCCATCGAAAATTGTTGGTCTTCCTTCATCCGACCATTTGGACGGACTGCCTGAATATTGTCTGAATCAGCTCTCAGTGATTCACCCTCGGTTCGTAGGGACTGGACGTGGCTCAACGGTGCGTTCACAGTAGACGCAATCTGAGCAGATTCACTCCGTTCGTCAGCGACCCCTCTCTTCATCTTTGTCGTCAGTCGATTCACGAACGCGTCATCGCTGGATAGCGATCGCACTTTTTCGAAGAGCTCCTCATGCAAGCTTTCCATGCCGGGCTCTGGATGTTCAAGTAAGAGTTCGATGGCTTTTGCATACTGGATGGCGGCTCCCCCACCATCGCCTTGTTCTTCGAGGAGTTCTCCGTTCAGCTCCAATAATGGAACGGAGTTCGGGTCTGCGGACAAGAACTCCTGAATCAACGATTCGGCAAGTGTGAGGTCATGGGCCCGCAACGCGGCCCCAGCCAAAAAACGATATTCTCCCAGCGCCACTTGGACATCCCCGCGTTGCAAGTGCAACCGAGCCAGGAGTTGACAGACTTGGGGGTTCCCTGGTTCTCGTGTGAGCATTTGGTTCAGAATCGCTTCTGCGCCGGCATACTGTTTTTCGTCAATGCGACGAACGGCCTCAGCCAGAAGGTCGAGTGGTTCCGACGGTTTCTGTACCGGCACAGTGGATCCTGGTTTGACTGCTTTGGTCGATCCGGTTCCACCTTTCTTCAAGCTCTCCACGAATTGGGATGCCTCGTTGTTCGTAGGATCAATCCTAAGGACAGCGAGATATGCGTCTTTCGCCTCATCGTATCGTCCTTGCGCTGATCGTTCACGGCCGAGCTGAAGATACACGGTGGTTGCTTCATCTTGTTGGTTTTCCTGGACACAGAGTTCGGCGACGCGCTGCTGTGCGTTGAGATTCGATGGATCGTGGAGGACGATCTTCTTGTACACTTCGAGCGCGTCTTTTCCGCGGCGTTCTTTTAGGTAGTACTTCCCCAGCGTGAGGTAGTCCTGGACCGCGCTGCTGATGAGTCCACGTTCAACATTCAACTCGCCAAGGTGGCGATAGACCTCATATCGAGCGGGATCGTATTTCAGGACCTTTTTAAAGGCGGCAATGGCCTTGAGAGTCGAGCCTTCGGCTCGGAATGCCGAGGCCGCCTGCAAGAATGCAGTAGCGGCTTCTCCTGAAGCGTTTCGTTTCAGTTGCAAGTCACCGATTGTATTATGAATGGTGCCGTCGGCGGGGGAATCTGCGGCCAGTTTTTTCCATTCGGCTATGGCCGCTTCGTATTGTCCGCGGGACGCGAGGAGCTGCGCTTGTTGGAGAACTCGACTTCGATCCGGGGGCACAACAATACCTCCACGATCAGAGAACAACCAAACGCTAACAGTCGCAAGGAACTTTGTCTAGGAAATGGAAGAATCAGGCAGCACGTACTCGTGGAAATGAGCTGGTCCTCCGGTTTGGAGGACCAGCTCTTCTACTGAATAAAACGGAAGACGTCACGACTTATGATGCGGCGATCTCCGCCTTGAGCACATTGGACGCTTGAGGCCCCTTGGCTCCCTGCACGATCTCAAACTCAACGTTTTCACCCTCCTTGAGGGTCTTAAAGCCGTCTCCTTGTAATGCAGAGTAGTGGACAAAGACGTCTTCTCCGCTATCCAGCCGGATAAAGCCAAACCCTTTTCGATCGTTGAACCACTTGACCGTGCCTTTTGTCTTCACAGAATCCCTCCTTTTTTCAACAACTACGACTGGTTACGTAGCGGCCCCACTCGACTACGCGCATCAACACTGCAAATAAATTGTGTAAGAATTCGATTGGGAGAAGGGACGGGAACCTGAAGGAGTGGTGCATCGCTCACGGAACCCATCTTGTGAGTGGAAAGTCGCGCTGCATGTAACATAGGCGTCAGGACCTGTCAAGCGAATCTTTGTGGATGAGACTTTCTCCTGTGTTTACAGGCGAGAAGGACTTCCCTATAGTGATCACAACTTTTCCCATCCAGACATTCTGTGATCTTACGAACACTGCTCGATCGCTACATCTTTACGGAACTGCTCTCTCCGTTTGGTCTCAGTCTCGGTGCGCTGTGCTTTGTCATGTTGACCAGGGAGCTGTTGCGCCTTGTCGAACTGTTGGTGTCCAAGGGGGTCGGGTTCTGGGCGGTCCTCAAAGTGATTGCCATGCTGCTTCCATCCGGTCTCGTACTCACGCTTCCGATTGCAGGTTTGATTGCGTCGGTCACGGCATTCGGTCGGTTGTCCTTTGACAAGGAACTGGTCGCTATGAAGGCGACCGGACTCAGTCTGTATCGGCTTTCGCAACCGGTCCTTCTGTTCTCCGTGTGTGTCTTTACGTTGACCTTGATCTTATCTCAATGGGGACAGCCGTGGAGCTCATTGAATCTCAAAAAGGTGGCGCTCAACCTGCTCAAGGATCAGCTTGTTCTAGCGTTGGAGCGAGGCACCTTCAATGAGCCAATTCCACACATGATGATCTATGTTCCAGAAGGTGAGCCGGGCCGGCCGGCGGAGGGCATCTTTATCTCGGATAAACGCGTCCCTGAAGAGCCTCGCGTCATCGTGGCGGAACAATACCACGTGTTTATGGATGCCGCCCATACGCAGGTCGCACTTCAGCTGGTGAATGGAGTCATCCATAGCCGGCCGCATCAGGTGGACCAGTATCAGCAGATTGCATTTGCCCGTTACGATCTCAAGATCGATCTGAACCTCAGCAGCTATTCGGCTAGTGAAGAGCGCCCGTCTTATGAACAGATCATGGCTCGGCTAGCCGAGTCCGGCGGGAAGGATGCCGGCTCGCTTCGTCGTCTGATGGAATACTATAAAGATTTGGCTTTTCCGACCGCATCGCTTGTATTCTGTCTGCTCGGCGTGCCAGTCGGAATCGTCTCGAAGCGGTCCGGACGGGTCGGCGGGTTTGCTGTCGGTGTGGGTATCATCATCGCATTTTACATCCTGAATGTCGGGTGCGATTTTTTGGTAACGGCTCTGATTCTGCATCCCTTTGCGGGTGCGTGGCTGCCTAATATTATTTTCATCATCATCACGGTCGCACTTTTTTTACGGATGAGCAGGCAATAACAGCATGACGATTCTTTTCCGGTACATCCTCCGCGAATACGCGAAAATCTTCGGAATGTGCTTTTCCGGTTTGGTGACCATCTATCTCGTGATCGACTTTTTCGAGAAAGTGCGACGGTTCTTACGATATGAATCGGGAATCGTTCCAATCCTCACGTACTTTGCGCTGAAGATCCCCTCAATTTCGTTCCAAGTCGCGCCGTTCGCGATTTTGGTGGCAACCTTGTTGACACTTGGTCTGTTTGCGCGCAGTAATGAAATCACCGCCATGCGCAGCTGTGGGGTCAGTTTATTGTGGATGACTTCGCCTTTTTTCTTGTTTGCCACTGGCGTGTCTATGATTCTCTTTCTCTTCAGCTCGACCGTCATTCCGCTCGCGTCGGAAAAAGCCGAAGAAATCCGTGCGGTCCAGATCGAACAACGACCGGCTCCAGTTACCATCAAAGCCACCCAACCATGGGCCCGTATCAGCTCCGACAGCCTCATTGAAGTCAATGAGATCGATGTCGCAGGAAAGACCGTTCGAGGAGTTCGAATCTTTCATTTTCGTCCGCCATTTGCACTCGACCGCATTACGGAAGCGGCTGAAGCCCGCTATACACCTCAAGGCTGGACCCTACTGAACGGGAACCATCGTAAGTTTCAATCGGACGAGACCGTAGAGCTGGCTCTATTTACGGAACACGCGATCAGCATGCCCTTGATTCCCGATGATTTCTCCTCCTCACTGGTGGGGAACTCAGAAACCATGACGTTTGGGGAAATCCAAAATTACCTCGCGCGTTTTCGGCATGAAGGATTCTCATTCGCCCGTCTGTTGACGGACTACTACAGCCGTGTGGCCTCCCCATTGGTCACGGTCGTGATGGTGCTCGTCGGTATTGCGTTGAGTTTGCGCCGGAGCGGGGTCCGAGGGGGCAGCATGGCCGTGGGTATCGGACAAGCGTTCATCATTGGGTTTTGCTATTGGACGACACATTCGGTCGCTATCGCACTTGGGCGAGGTGGCGCGTTGGCTCCCATGCTGGCTGGCTGGATGGCCAATACGCTGTTTCTCAGCTTCGGCCTCTATCTATTACTCAAAGTTAGGCACTAAAGAGAGGTTTCCTAGTTGACTGTCCATCGGTCTTCCGGTAAGAAAGGCGCCGTGTGCGCCCATAAGGAGGGAGAAACATGGCCTCGCGCGTAGTCATTACCGGTCTCGGGGTGATTTCTCCCATTGGGATCGGCGTCAGTGAGTTCTGGAAGTCAGCCCTTGCGGGTCGCTCGGGGATTACTGCAATCCCTTCCCTGGGATGGTTTCCGATGTCCGATTATCGTTCGCGGGTCGCCGGGCAGATCCACAATTTCTCACCTGAACAGTATTTAACAACGATGCAGGCAAGTCGCGTGGATCGGTACGCGCAATTCGCCTTAGTCTCCTCAAAAGAGGCACTCGCCGATGCCGATTTGAATATGGCCAAGGAGGCTCCCCATCGCGTCGGTGTCATTGTCGGAGCTGGCATGGGTGGGATGGTGATGGGCGAGCGTGAAATCTCACAGCTCTTTAAAACGCAACGGCCGCATCGCGTCCACCCGAATTTTATTCCAACGATCACCCTCAATTCGGCGTCGGGTATCGTCGCAATGGCACACGGTGCCAAAGGCCCAAATTTGACGATCTCGACAGCCTGCTCCTCCAGTGCCCATGCCCTTGGCCAAGCCCTGCAAAGCATTCGTAGTGGCCAGGCCGATGTGATTATTGCCGTCGGAGCTGACGCGAGCATTACGCCCCTGGTGTTTGCCGGGTTCTGTTCCTTGCGTGCTCTCTCCAGCGAGTTTAACGATACTCCAGAGCGAGCCTCACGTCCCTTTGATCGACTCCGGGACGGATTCGTCATGGGCGAAGGAGCTGCCACATTAGTGGTCGAGTCATGGGCGCATGCCAAGAAGCGGAAAGCGAGAGTCTATGCTGAACTGGTCGGCTATGCGGCCACCAGCGAAGCCTATCACATGGTCATCCCTCAGGAGGATGGTCAGGAAATCGCCATGACCATGAAGATCGGGCTTGACTCGGCCGGGATCAGGCCGGATCAGGTTGACTACATCAACGCGCACGCGACCTCTACGACGATCGGCGATGCTGTTGAGACCAAAGCGGTCAGGAGTCTATTTAAGAGTCGCGCAGACAAAATTGCCATCAGTGCCACAAAATCGCTCATCGGCCATACCTTAGGGGCAGCTGGAGCAATCGGTGCGGTGGCCACGACTCTTTCAATCCATACCGGACAAATCCATCCCACAGCGAACTACGAGGAACCGGACCCAGCCTGCCGTTTGGATGGGATCACACGTGAGGTCCAAGAACGAAAGGTTCGTTACGCACTCTTGAACGCCTTCGGATTCGGCAGTAACAATGCCACGGTCGTCTTTAAGAAATTTGTGGCATAACAACGGTTGAACGATATCGAGAGTCCCGTCGCAGCCGTCACATGCGAGGAGCCTCATTCCACTTGAAGGAGCACCTATAATGACTGAACGGATCGATCCCGCGGTTACTGCTAAAATCATTCAGGCCTTGGCCAGCTATCTCAAACGAGACCCTGCGTCGATTACTGAAGCTCATCACCTTCGTGATGACCTCGGCCTCGACTCGGTGGCGATCATCGAACTGCTGTTCGAGATCGAAGAACGATTCAAGCTCCAAATTCCAGACCAAGACCTTCCGGGTTTGAGTACCGTTGGTACCGTAGCGGCCTATGTCCAGCAACGGCTCGCTGAGTCGAAAACGGAGTCCAAGCCTGCATCGCCCAAGCCTGTGGCTGCTGCCAGCAAGTCGAAAGCAGCCCAGTCGACCAAGATCAAGACCAAGTCGACCAAGACAACCTCAGCCAAGTCCCCGTCTACTAAGAAAGCGGCTGCGGCAAAGTCCGTTATGGCCAGCAAATCGAAAAAGATATCTTCCGGTAAATCCGGAAAGAAGAAAGTCACGGCCCGATGAGCAAACCACAACTACCCTCCCCAATCACATTGGCTCAAGTCCACGAGGTTGTTGGAGGGGTGATTCACGGAGACGACCAGACACCGATCTCCAGCTTAACAAGCCTCGGCGAAGCCGATCCACACGCCCTCTCGTTTATTGCCAATGAGAAAATATCAAAGACAGTGGCTACTCTTCACGTCGCAGCACTCCTGGTCCATCGGCATTTGTCCGATCTCTCTCTGCCGCAAATCGTCGTCGACAATCCGCTGTTGGCTTTCGCACGCGTCGCTCAGAAATATTTTGTTCGCGTTCCTACGCCCCGCGGTGTAGCCGAGTCTGTCACGCAAGGATCGGATGTGCAGATCGGAAGTGATCCCTCTCTCTGGCCATGCGTCACGCTGGGTGACCGCGTCACAATCGGCAATCGCGTCACGCTCTATCCGGGGGTCTTTATCGGATCGGATTCAAGGATTGGGGACGATTCCGTTCTCTATCCCAATGTCGTCGTTCGCGAGGGCTGCTCACTGGGGGCGCGAGTGATCGTGCACAGTGGAACCGTGATTGGAGCCGACGGGTTCGGATACGTCCAGCATCAAGGCCGACACCATAAGATCCCTCAACTCGGTGGTGTCGTCATTGAAGATGACGTTGAGCTGGGAGCGAATGTAACGGTCGACCGTGCGACATTCGGGCGGACCCTCATCAAGCAGGGCACCAAAGTCGACAATCTCGTCCAGATTGCCCACAATGTGACTGTGGGAGAGCACTGCATTCTGGTGGCGCAGGCTGGCATCGCCGGTAGTACCACCATCGGCCGTCACGTGATGATCGGTGGCCAAGCCGGGCTTTCCGACCATATTACCATCGGCGACCAGGTGATGATCGCCGCGCAATCAGGCGTCAATCGTAGCGTGGAATCGAACCAGATCGTTGGAGGCAGTCCTGCGATGGTACGTGAAAAAGCCCTGAGGGTTCAGGGCGTGATCTCCCACTTACCTGAGTTGAATCACCTCGTGCGAGAGTTGGAACAGCGCGTGGTCACGCTTGAAAATCAGGCCAAGAAGTCGGTGCGTCGGCCCGCACGATCAACGGCGAGGCAGCCAAAGAAGAAATAAGTTCTTATTTCTTTACCTTGCCTAGCTTGATCACTCTTCGCCATAGGAACAGCCTTGCCCAATAGTATCCCGCCCAGGGCATCAAGAGCGCCGGCACGATGCTCACTCGTTCATAGGCAAATGCTGCAATGGTCCCTCCTACTAAGAGGAGGCCCCCAAGCAAATAGGCGAATGGAACGAACTGGCGTCCCGGATGCTCAATCGTTGTCGCGTCCGACCTCTTTTTGAGCGTTCCTCGTTGCCGACTTAAGCCTTCCCTCATGCGAGCCGCCAGAACCCCTGGAAACTTCCGTAAAAGATAGCGTTGGTAGAGTGTCTGCACCACTCCCAAGCCTATGCCTGACATGAACAATGCTGAACTTTGATAGAAGGTATCCCAGGAATAGCTGTCGGTGGCGAGCCATTGGTATCCCAGACCTCCAACTGCCCCGATTACACAGATCAGCCCAAGTAGACCGGATGGCATGAGGATGTACGTTTTTACATACTCCTGAGCTTCCTGCATTGTTTGCTGCGGATCTTGAACGTTGATGAGTTTCGGCACGTGATTCCCTTCGCAATTGCCAATCTACCCAGAAGTCAGTGTATGCATTATAACCATCTAGATCTCCACAGCAAAGGGGAGAACGCAGGGGTGGCTCATTGATTTTAATCTGCTGGAGCAACGAGTGGGCCACTCGTTGTTCCAGCAAAACTGTGTATCTCGTTGGCATTTCTGTGAATTACCCATACATGGCCATCAAAAGACCATCCTGAGCAAAGTATTGTGATATTAAGTTGAGCCTTACACAGGCAGGAAAGGGATGTCTGCTTGAAATGTAAGACGGAACCGATTGTTCTTTCGAATTGGATCGTATCGGGAAGGACGAGCGTCGTGGCTAGCGGTAAAGCTCTGTTTGATGGAGGCCGGTCTCGTGTTCTTCTTGAAACTTTACATAGACTGGTAAGATGGTCAATCGCCGTCGATAATCGTACTGCAAACAGGACTAAGGCCTGGTTGTTTTCAGGAGGTCCTCTTGGAGTTCACCACCCCTTGCAGTGTCAAGACAATCGCGTCGAGACTTTCGAGCAGCGACGTGAAGGAATCAGACGCAGCAATCGGCACAGCAGAAATTGCCGCTTTCGGTGGTGGTTCTGAAAATATGATTCGCCCGACTTCGGGTGGATTAAGGATCTCTACGATCGATACTAATGGCGCTCTGCTCAAATCAAGCTCACAAGAACCACTTCCCTCATGGTCCTGCTGATCATCCAGCCGTACGACGGGGCGAAGAGGATAGCGGCTATTCACTGTGGCCACGACTCCTATTTCTCCGGTCGTTAATCGCACGGTCGTCCCAAGTGGGTACACCGACAATTGCTCGACGAGTGCCTTCAGAATTTCTCGAGGAAAGGCTCTTCGTTCAGCGACGAGAAGCTCCTTGACTGCCTCGTGCGGGAGCAGGCGACGGCGATAGGGACGCGCGCTCACCAATGCATCGAATACGTCGACCACTCCGACGATCAGGGCCATTTCACTGATCTCTCTTCCTTTCAGTCGATGAGGGTACCCTTGCCCATTGAAGCGTTCGTGAGCCTGACGCGTCAATTGCCCCAACCAGTGATACGCTGGCCCGCACTTCTCAACCACCTGATAGCCAAGCTCAGGATGCCCTTCGATTAGTGCCCGCTCTTCCTGAGTCAAAGGGCCGGGCTTCGTGATCAAGGATTTCGGGACGGCAAATAACCCAATATCATGAACAAAGCCCGCGAGTGCCAATCTGTGCAGCTCTTCCCCATAGTACCCGAGACCGATCCCGACCTTCGTTCCGAGTATGGCCACATTGATCAGATTCGTGATGAGTGGTGGCCCGGCCGGTCCTGCAAGTGCTTCCACCACGAGCGCATCGTTGCGCTGCAGCGATGACACGACATGTCCCGCAAGAGATTCAAGTTGTTCGAGTGATATAGATCGATGCTCCTGAACAGCGGTCGCTATCTCCCCCACCGCCTGTCCTGCCTCGTGATACCAGTGTGTCACGAGGCACCTCTGTGTCGTCGTGGGTTTGTCGATGCACCAACTCGTCTGCGAAGTTTTCGACCATGCGTTCGTCGAGGCAACGCCTCATTGACGACTTTTTCGACTAATGAGCGTCCAATCCGATGCGCTTCAGCAACACACCCAAAGTAGAGAGATAAGTCGCAAAGCGAGTTGATCAACCGACATACACCGCCAGTGCAATGATAAATGGAGGAAATCGCACTCGGCGAGAATATCGGCGACTCGCCCCCAGCTGCAGCAAGACACGCGAGGATATAGGCCTTTGTCTCGGCCCGATCCAAATAGTCAATATGGTGTTGAATGGCCACCCGCTGAGTAAGCTGAGGAATGCGCGCGATACGCTCCCGCAGCTCCGGCTGTCCGATGAGCACGAGGGTGATGAGAAACCGGTCATTGAGCTGAAAGTTGCTGAGGAGGCGTAGTTCTTCAAACAAGCCGTCATGTTCGATCGCCTGGGCTTCATCCACCACCACAACCGTGTCGACATTTCGATGGTAGTTGGCAAGTAGTTGATCGTTCAGACGACGCAACTGCTCCACACGTGTCCCGTGGGGATCCACTCCGAGCTGGAACAAGATCTCGCCGAGAAATTCATTCCCTGGGATAGTTGGATTCGAAACGAGTCCGATCTCATACCGAGATCGAGGAAGCTTGAGTATTACGGCACGACTGAGAAGTGTTTTCCCGCTTCCAATCTCCCCGGTCAGCATCACGATCCCTTTTCGGGCATGCATCCCGTACAGCATTCGTTCCATGGCCGCTTCATGTTTGGTCGATGGGACATAAAACTTTGGATCTGGCTCATTTTCAAATGGGCGCAGACGCAACCCCCAATGAAGCTCGTAGGCAGAATCCAGCGTCTCATCATGACTGTGTACCGCATCGGCAAGTGGCACTAGGAGGTCCCTTTTGTCTCAGTACTCCAGTCGGCAAGGGGCTTTATGAAACGCATGGCAAGACACGCTGTATTGCTATGCGCTCCATCCGTCCGTTGGCCGCCCATTCCTCAATCCCTTTTAGGCTTTGGTCCAACCGTGATTGGATGGCGTCATAGCGTGTGGGTCTCACGACCACGTGGTGCTGCGTGACGATTGTGAGGAAACTATGCAGTCCCATGAAAAACAGCATCGCATGGGAGACATTCACCTGCTGAGCGGCAGACCATAACTGCGCGACACGTTCAACGGTGTTCTGCAAATCTGAGGACGGCGTACTAAGGGCGTTGCCACTCGTCTTAAGGGTCTGAATGATGGCCATCAGATGTGGAAGTTCTTGTCGAACGACATCCAGAAAGCCTTGCTCTTCCTCAGCAGACCGCTCAAGAAACTCATGGATGGACGACATATTGCATTGTTCAACCCCTCGCTCCATCAACCCTTCCGCCTGGGCCAGCATCGTCTGAAGCAAATTACGATGGAATGCGTTGGACGCAATGCATTGATCTTGGATCCCACAAAGTAATGTCAAAAACTCCTTCGTGGGGATCATCGTTGGTGGATTTTCGGAGGACGCTGAGACGTCGTCTGCCTCAAAGGTTACACCTGTTGCTCGGGTCAGGGCCCCATGAATGTGCCCCAGCTGTTTGCAGAGCGTGATGAAGTCATCCGTGGATATTTGCGCGGAAGGGTCTTCAACCGCTTCCACAAAAGGAAGGGCTGAGAAACTCGCGCGCTCGACATCACTCAGATTGAGCGTGGCCGCAGACCCACCGAGGTTTGTGACACCAACCTTGATCGTCTGAGCCAGAGCACGATGGCGTTCGGAAGGGGGAGATTGCTGTAGCTCATCGAGGGCAACGTGAATTTGCTGAAGCCATTCCTGTGCCTCTTGAACGAACAGTTCAACTAGTTCTTTCTGGAATGCATCTTCAGTTTCAACAGACATCGGCGTTGGTCCTTCAGCAAGAATACGACCATGTAACCACTCCGGTTACCTAGATCAGGATTATCCCTTCCCGCCTCCAAGTTGGGAGGCCAAGCTCGCAATTTCACCTAACTTGCGTGCCATTTCCTCGAGCCGTTTTGTGGCACTCTCGGCAGCTTGTTCGGCGTCAGTCACTCGTCGAGTGAGGGTTCCGTTGCGATCTCGTTCTACGGTTAGAAGCCCTTCCATTTCGTGAACATTCATCGCAACTCGCTCTAATTCTTGAAGGTGTCCCACGGCCTCTGCCCCCTTTCGCCGTTCGGTCAGCAGTTCAGCCTCGAGGTTCTGAAGTTTCTGATGAAGTTCGGCTGTCAGCTGTTCTGCATTTGCGCGTCCTGCTTCCGCCTCTCGTGTCCTGGTCGATATCTGCTCTAATTCAGCCAGTTGTTGCACAAGTTGCTTTGCAGCGGTCCGTTCCGCATGCAGAGTAGATTCCAGTTCAGCAATTCGAGCAGAAGAATTCTGCCAGCGCACGGCTTCCTCTTTGAATGCACCAACTGCATCCTGTTCCGCTTTCAGTGCTGCTTCCAGCTCGGAAATTCTAGATACTTGTTGCTCAACCTTGGCGAGTGTCTCCTGAAGCTGGTTGAGACGTATGCGCTCAGCTACCAACTGCACTTCACTTGTCTTGGCCTTGGCGAGCTGCTCTGAGGACTCGGACAGCCGTTTGACCAGTTCTTCGGAGCGAACCCGTTCCGCTTTCAGTGCTGCTTCTAGCTCGGGAATTCTTGATACTTGTTGCTCGACCTTGGTGAGTGTCTCCTGAAGCTTGTTGAGACGTGTGCGCTCGGCTGCCAACTGCACTTCACTTGTCTTGGCCTTGGCGAGCTGTTCCGAGGACTCGGACAGCCGTTTGGTGAGCTCTTCGGAGTGAGCCCGTTCCACCCGTAACTGTTCTTCAATTTCTTTAAGTTTGTGGACCTCCTGATGCAATCCCTGTGAGTGTTGTGCTGCCATCTGCATCGTCGGTTCACCAACGGCCGCTACGGGGGCAGAAATAGGCCCAGTGGCGGAGGCTGGTGCTGCATCCTGTCGTTTAGCTATTAGCTCGAGGACTCGATCCTTGAGGGAAGTACCTTGAAAGGGTTTCTTCAATACTCCATCCGCGCGGCAAGATTCGGCCTGTTTGGTCACTTCGTGGTTCACGATTCCTGAAATGAGTAGTACGGGCGTCGAGGCGAGGGTTGCGTGTCCACGAACAAATGCACACACTTCATACCCGCTCTTATCCGGCATGATGACGTCGGACACGACAACATCCGGCCGTTCTTTTGCTAAATACGCCAGCGCTTCCTCTCCGTTTGCCGCAAGCGTGACGCCGAGTCCAGCCTCGGTCAATAGTCGTTCAGCCACTTTACGAACTGCGATACTGTCATCGGCTACTAAGATCTTCGGCATGCCTGCACCTTTCGCTCATCTCGGCACACAAGGAATCATCATTCAGTCGACCCTAGTTGAGACACCGAGAGAATCGGGATCTCATCCAGGCCATTGGTATAACTGCCGTCGGATGGCAAATCTTTGCCGTGATATGTTTGAAGCGTGGCAGGGTCCAGAGTATGAAGGACTGGAATCTCTTCATCGATGCACATGGCCATCTCTCCGAGAGAATGTTTCACTCTCAGGCACAAGGGACTGCTCCCTTGCACAGTAAGACGAAGAGATGCGGCCAAATCAAATACCGGTAACACTGTCTGCCCCTGACGAACGACTGATGTGATAAAGGGGGTTCGACCAGCGACCGGAATAGGTTCAGCCCACTGTGAAATGCCCGACACATCCACTGTCTTCACCGCCAATCGCCTCCCCCCCACGAAAAATACCAACAGCTGATATGATTGACGCGCCGTCCCCCGATGATGATTTTGACCAGTTCTCAGCATACCTGGCTATTGTTCACGGGTAGCTTTGGGGCCGTTACGAGTCGAGGAATGCCTCCTTGTCCCCCACTGTCCTCTACGCTCACCACCTGCTCATCGAGAACCCAGCTTGTATTGAGCACCAACGCAATACTTTGTTCGAATAGGATCATGCCTCGATACCAACGTCGCTCCGGTCCACAGAACTGCGGGGAAAGCGGCAGGACTTGAGAGGGCTGGAGTTCTAGCCACCCTTGCACCGTGGTGACTCGAATGCTCCCCTGCACACCTCGCTCAGAAAGTAGCACGATACGGCTATGCGCTGAACCTTGATTATTCAATATCCTCAATCGATCAGCCAGATTGATGGCTCTATACACCAGGCCGTGAATCGTTGGATCGTCAAGGGATCCAACCTCTTCGATCGTCAATACCCCCTGTATCGACTCGGCATCCAACGCTAGATACCGTCCGCTAAATAACACGATGAGAAATCGTGATGGAGAAGCTGGCGACGAAATTCCTGTCATTGCTTCCCGGACGCCCAAGCCAAGACCGTTTTACTCATTCTCTGTAACAAGCCTTATTTCGTCAATCGATACGAGTATTTCCGCAAGGTTACTTGCGCAGCACGGGAGCCTTTCCAAGCCATCGTGCCACCTCCTGCAACAACATCCGTTCTTCTACCGGCTTGGCAATATACGAATTAGCACCGAGGTTGATCGCCATCTGCCGATGCTTGTCTCGCGCCCTCGTCGTCATGACGACCACCGGCGTTTGCCTGGTTTCCGGGCGGCTTCTGAGAGCTTGAATGACTTCAAATCCGTTGAGTTTTGGCATTTCAAGATCGGTGAGGATCATCTGATAATTAGTCGTTGATGCCTTTCGAAGTCCATCTTCTCCGTCAACTGCCGTATCAAACGGATATCCGGCCAACTCCAACATCCTTCCGACGAACTTGCGAATGCTCAATGAATCGTCTATCAAGAGTAGGCGGGCCTCTTGCGGCTCATTCGACAAGTGCTCTTGTGGTGGAGACTCCTTCGACAGCGGCGTGGTTTTGAAAAAGAGAGTGTGGGCAGCCGATTCCTTCAGCTCTCTCGTCGTCAACCGGTTGGGATCGATCACAAGAACAACCCGTCCTTCTGGATCGATGGTCGCGCCTCCAAAACATGAATGCTCCAACGGTTTCAGTGATCCAAGGCGCTTAATGACGATTTCTTGGCGGCCCAACAGTTCGTCAACAGCTAATCCCATGGTCGTTCCCGCGGTCCGAACGATCACCACGGGCATGGTCCAATCAACAACTCCCGGTTGTTGACGAAGAATATTATAGAGCGAGTGTATTTCAATCATTTGTTCGTTGATCTGTAAAAGGGTGCGACCACCTTCCTCGCGCACGGAGGAAGGTGTCGGCAGCGTCACTTCCTGGATGCTCGCAAGTGGAATCGCATATTTTTCAGTGCCGACTCGCACCAGTAACGCAGTCGCGATCAGGAGGGTGAGCGGAAGATGTAAGGTAAATTTGGTCCCAATGCCGGGCTCAGATTCCACATCGATATGCCCATTCATGCCTTCAACCACTCGTTTGACCACATCGAGTCCGACGCCTCGACCTGCTTGATCCCCCACCTTGTCGGCCGTGGAAAAGCCTGGCATGAATATCAACTGCAGGACGTCCGTATCCGACATTGTTTGGATCTGGCGTAATTGCGCGCCTCCCATCTTGCCGGCTTTGGCTCGTATTTTCCCCAAATCCAACCCTGCTCCGTCGTCTTCCACCTCAATGATGACTGAATTTCCACGATGAGCTGCATGGAGGTAGACGGTTCCGACGGCCGGCTTACCCTTTGCGATTCGATCCGCTGCCGACTCGATACCGTGATAGACAGCGTTCCTGACCAGATGTACCAATGGATCCACCAATCGTTCCACGATTCCAGTATCCACTTCGGTCTGCTCGCCTGATGTGACCAAGGACACTTCCTTGTTTGATGCTCTGGCGATTTCTCTGACCGCTCGACGAAACCTGGTGAAAGGTGTCCCAATCGGCACCATGCGGGCATGGGCGATTTCGTCTCGCATCACCAGCGTCAACTGTTGTAGTTGACTCATCTCGTCATGGGATCTTTGGATGGACTCATCCAGCTGCGACATCGATTCAGTGATGTCGGCGGTAACTTCCCCGATACGCCGAGCCAAAATATTGAAATCGTCGTACTTGTCCAGCTCAAGGTTGCCAAAATCGCCGAACGCGGGAAGGCCTTGACTAGCAGGTGTAGTCGAACTACTCGGTGCCTCCTGATAGGTAAAGGTGTGTTTGTCGGAAAAGGATTGGACGGAATCCACCAAACGACTCTTGAATGTTAAGACTTGCTGTGATAATTGCTCCAAGACGCGCAGTCGTTGTTCCAATCGGCCTCGTCCGATGACGAGTTCTCCGACGAGGTTCATCAGTCGCTCGAGTCGTGCATAACTGACACGGATGACCTCACGTTCTTCTCCTGATTTCTCGTTTGGAAGGCTCTCTTCCTGCCGATGAGACTCGTCACTTCCGGACTGGTTTGTAGTCGTTGAACCAGTGGTGTCATGGAGTGTATGTGCCGCCGCCGTCTCGCTGGCACTCCCCTGGTCCAATCGTCTCAGCTCACTTCGCGCCGCATCGAAGCGGTGCCTCGTCTCATCCACCGTAGTGAGATCTCTGCGCATGAGTACTCGTACAACATCAATGGCGCGAAGTATGAGATCAGTATGCCCCGGCAACACTCGGAGACTACCGTCTCGTACCCCTGCCATGAAGTCTTCGACATGATGGACAAGATCGCCGATTGACTGAAATCCAACGGTATAGGCGGATCCCTTCAAGGTGTGTGCGCTTCTAAATAGCTGATTAATCAGTTCTTGATTGTGCGGGTCTCCATCTAGTCGTAGTAGATTGGCTTCCAACAGCTCCAGATATTCTTGGGCCTCAGGGATAAAGTAGGAGAGCACTTCAGGATCCAAATCTGGAAGGACGTACCGATCAGATAAATGTGCGATTGGAGCCTCTAGGTTAACAACGGGCTCAGGCTGGACGGAATGCGAGCTAGACATCTGGGTGTTGTTGGAGTGAGTAGCTGGTGGTGGCTGGGTAGCCGTACCTTCAAATACCTGAGTGAGGCGATTGAGAAGCAGTGGTATATCCTGCTGGAGTTGCGGCAGGTTCGCTGGTTCACGTTGGAGAATAAGTCGAATCAATGCAGCGGCCTTCGCCATCAGGTCAAGAATGTTAGGACTGAGAGAAAGGCGTTTTTCGTGAACCTCGACCAAGTAATCTTCCATCGGACGAGCAATATCCCCAATGACTTGGTAGCCCACGGTGTAAGCCGACCCTTTCAGGGTGTGTGCCGCACGAAAGAGCCGATAGATCGAGTCTTCTGTATCCCGCTTCGATTGAAGCGCGAGAATCAACTCATCTATGGTACTGAGATACTCCTCAGCTTCGGGAATGAAGTAGGATAAAATTTCAGCATCGAGTTCAGGGAGCACGTAATTCTCATTGGCTGCTGTCGCGTTGCCTATTCCTTCTTCGCATTGTTTGATCAAGGTCCAACAACGGGCTACAGCCTCTACATCTTCAGCGCCGCCTTGTCCAATCGTTCGAACGATTCCCTGAAGGCTCTGCGTAATGTTCCGCATCAAGCCAACGGTTTGATTCCATTGAGCCATCGGAGTCGGCGTCACCTGCTCAAGGAGTGTTTCCATATGTTCAGCCAGCTGAGCAACTCCACTGAAGCCGTAGAGGGCAGCCGCTCCGCAAATACGATGGGCGATAATGTATTGGTCGGTAAGTTCCTGAGGGCCAGGAACTCGACCGTCAGGAGGATGTAAGGATTTGCTCAGGGCATCCAACCCATCCGATGCTTCAAGCACAAAGATGCTGATGAGGTTCTGCCTATCAAACTCCGAGCTCATCGGTCCCTCGCTACACCAAAAGACTCTCCTCGCCCAGCAGATGAGGGAGATGCTCAGGCCAGTTTAAACTGCGACACTGACGTCGTCAGACCTTCAGCCAACGTCACCATATCTTCGACCGTTGCACGAGCCGAATCGGTGGCCTTTTGCGTGGCCACGGCGCCTCCGGTAAAGTCCTTGATCGACCGACCGACTTGATCGGTCGACACCGTTTGGTCTGCCGCTGCTGCCGCAATGCTCTGGGCAAGTTCCGCCGACCGTTGCGCAATCGTCGAAATATCCTTAAACACATCGCCTGTACGCAAGGCCGAAGCCGATCCGGCCTCGACTGCCTGAGTTTCATGTTCCATAGCAACGACCGCATGTTGCGTTTCGCTCTGGATGACTTTCACCAAGTCCGCGATCTCACGCGTCGCCTGTGTGGAGCTTTCCGCGAGCTTCCGTACTTGATCGGCAACGACCCCGAAGCGCGCTCCGGCCTCACCGGCACCGGCGGCCTCGATCGCAGCGTTGAGGGCCAGCAAATTGGTCTGATTAGCGATATCTCTGATTGTCGAGACGATTTGCGAAATTTCCAATGAACGATCGCCAAGCGCTTTGATCTGCTTTGACATCCGTTGAACTGCCAATTGAATGCGCTGCATGTCATGGACAGTTTCTTGCACCGCGAGCCGGCCGTCTTCAGTAGCCTTGAGGACTTGTCGAGCTGCGTCGGACGAGGCTCCTGCGGTCTCTGTCACTTGGCGCATTGAGGACGCCAGCTGTTCGACCGCGCCGAGCGCCTTGATCGATTCGTCAGCTTGGTGCCTGGCGGTACCAGCCATCTGGCCTGCATTGTCTCGCAACTTACTCGCCGAGCTATTGACACGTTCGGCTGCCTGGCGAACGTGTTTCATCAACTGTGAAAATCGCTGAATCATGAGATTGAATCCGTCTGCCAGATTTCCAAACATATCGGCCGTCACTTCACCGCGCTTGGTCAAATCTCCTTTTCCGACATCGGATACCAAGACAAGAAATTGCACCAGTTGTTTTTGCATCCTGTCACGCTCTTCTTCCGTCGAGACCAGCGCTGTGATTCGATCCAACATGATATTGAACGCCTTGGCCATATGCCCGACTTCATCGTCGCTTTCCAGTTTTGCGCGGGCCAGCAAATTGCCAGCGGCAGCCTGTGTCGCAACATCGGCCACATGAATGATGTCTCTCACAATGCTGCGTGCGAGAAAATAGCCAATCGCGATGGCCAAAAGGAGTGCCACGGCTGCTCCGCCGAGCATGATCTTAGTGAGGTGAATGGCCAGGCTCTGCCCGCTATCATTTAATTCGCTTGCGAAGTCTCGAATGAGCTGCGCCATCGCTTGGAAACGCCATGTCGATCTACCGTGCCATAGCGACACCTCAGTGGACAACACCATAGCCCCCAGTTCTCTCATCGACTGTCTTTGTTCATCCGTGAGCGAGGAGTCAAAGCTATCGTTCAATGCTCCCACTGCGCTTTCAGCCGACGCAAAGTATTCTTTCAATGTAAAAATGAGGACATCCAACTCTTGCCCGTCGCGACGGCCATTCACCGTCTCGTGCGTTGCGGACGGCCGATATGTCTCAAGCGGTGCCAGGGTTCGCCTCTTCAATTCAGCAAGAGGAATGATGGCCTCATCGAAATCACTTTTTTGTCTTTGGTCCACAACGCTCAACAGCGCATTGTGATAGAGACTGAGGTTGGTGCTGCTCACCGCAACATGAGAAACCCCCACTGTTGATTCGTCATAAATGGAACTCAGCTGGGTCTTCATTTGGCGGAGGCCCATCAAACCGATCAGACCAATAGCCATCATGCCGACAATGATGATGGAAAACCCTATCAAGATCTTGTGCAGAGCTTTCAGGTCTTTAAACCATGCCCGAGGCGACCATTTCCATATCTTCCTAGAGTTCGCCATGACGCTCCTCCTGCTCACGATTCAAGATAGGACATACCTTTCTGGACATCATCGTTCCTCATTATGATGGTAGGGCTTCTGGTCAGTGGCCGTCTCTGCTATGGATGCCACTAAGCGGGACAGTTCTAATATCGCACTCAGCTGATGTTCGGTTTTGAAGAATGCCGAGATCATGGGGCGTCGTGTGGCTCCAGGATGAGTCGAGGGAGCGACTAGATCATCTAACTGGATGGTGCAAATTTCTGGTACATCTTCGATCAGGATGCCGACCTGTTGTGTGCCCTGACGAATCAGCACTGCATATTTCGGCATCACGGAGCTGGACACGCCTAATGTAGCCCTTACATCTGCAAGGGGAATGATGGTTCCGCGTAGGTTGGTGATACCGACCAGCGCAGCAGGCATTCCAGGTACAGGCGTAATCGACTCGGGTTCGAAGATCTCGCGAACCTGGCGTAAATCGATAGCGAAGGTTTCGTCTCCCAATGCGACGAGACACACCTTCAAAGACTGGGTGGATTTGGCCTCTTCCGGGACTGAGTCTGAATGCAGTTGCGGAAACTCACCTATGGGAATCATCGTTTCGAGACCCCGCGCAGTATCGGCTTTAGCTCAGTGCGTGCTTCACTGCATGCAAGAGCTCCTCTGCTTTGAAGGGTTTCACCACGTGTCCGTTCGCTCCCTGTTGCTGCCCCCAGAACTTATCGCTTTCTTGACCTTTGGAGGTGCAGAGCACGATCGGAATGCTTTTGAAACGAATATCGGTTTTAAGATCCCTGCACGCCTGGAATCCATTTCGGCCTGGCATCACCACATCCAAGACGATGAGGTCCGGCTTTTCCGAGACGACCTTATCCTCTAACCCATCTGCATTGGAGAGTGAGACAACAGTGTGTTGAGCAGCTTTCAGATACGACTCGATCAGTTGCAGTTCCGCGTACGAGTCATCGACAACCATGATTTTGCTCATAAACCATTTCCTCTCTCTTTCAAGAAAGATTCATGCTGTTTTTGATTCAATAATCCGGCTTTGGCAATGTGACTTAGCTACCAGTCTTGGAGGACAATATGTTTCTGGCTTGAGTGCCCCAATGAACCGGTCCACGACCTCAGCTTCTTCTCATATCGTGACAGAGGATAATGTTCCTAAGATTACGGCACAGAAACAGCCCTCTCGAAAGGCACGGCTTTCTACCCTTCAAGACCGATTGATGCTGCTCTCATGGAGTGTAGCGACTTGTTGCTGGTTGGCAAGAAAACGCTGAATATCAACATCCTCGTTGGGTATGGTGGACGTTGATGCGAAGGCCAGAGTCTGTATTGAGTATGAAGATGACGAATGCTGGAAAGGCGATGTCATCGGAGAAGACAAGATAGATCGGCGTTGCGGGATAAATGATCAGCCCACCGATCGATCTCACCCTGCGAACGAGCGGTAACCGACTTCGAGGTATGACTATCGAAAGGTAGAAGTCCTTTCTTCTCACGAGCGTGATTGAGCCAGGCACGACGAAAACCAGGCTTATCAAACACTCCATGAATGTACGTCCCCCACACAAGACTGACGTGCCGAATAGCTCCATCGAACTCTTCTTTGTGCATAACGGTCGATTGGCGATCGTCCTCACTCAGGACGGGACGACGGCGAACTCCACGACAGGCCAATTCACCAGATCCCATTTTCTGAGATTGACCTCAGCTGCACGGCCCGCCCCCTCTGCTTCGACAGCCGTGCATAGCTTTCTTTCAAGATCGACCAGAGACGTGATCGGCTATCGCGATATGTCGAAGCCTTTTGCTTGGCGAGCACCTGTGCGGTGAAGTCATCGGCAAATCCCAGCCATGATCATGCTTTTCCCTACGTCCGATCCCGTTCCAAGGACCGTAAATGCCCGTGCCGTCATTGACACGACTCCCGCCAAGCCTTCGCTTTCGCTAAGCCGCGAGTCATACAGTTGGTCACTGCGCGTCCAACAAGCGCTCCGATCACTGTATGGGTTCCGCTATAGATGTGCGATGGACCTTGTCCCTGTAGCTGACAAGCGATCACGACCGCATCCGTACCGGTTCCGGTGGCTGCCATACCACCACTGCAACTCGGCACCGCATGATCGCGCAAGACGCCGGTCTTGGCCTCGGTAGCAACTTGCACGACACCAACCATCGCGGCATGAGAGAGACTCCCGTTTGTGATGAGAATGAGATTGATCGTGCCTGGCTTGCCCAGTCTGTCGCGATGAGAATGTTGAGGTGGCCATTCTCCAGCCTGGACAGCATTCGTCACACCAACCGTCGCAAAACACTCCACCCAGATCCCATCCGAAGCAACTCGTGCCATCACTAGCTGTGTCATCGGGACAGCCGTCATGAGTCCAACGGTTCGTGCACGGATGCCAAATCGGGAGGCCAGTTTTCGCAAAAAATGGGCGGGATCAGTGAAGGTTCTAGACTGATCCTCGGTCGCCAAGGGATGTGCCTCAACCTGATGATTGAGGACATAGGAAGCCAGCGTGAACCCTCCCCCTTGTGGCGCAGAGGAAAGCACACGTCTCCGACCTCCAAGGTTGATGATCAGTGTCTGCTCAGTCACTCGGTAGCTGGTGCGGACTCCTGTGGAAGTGCTATTCCTCACGAGACGCCCTGAAGGAGCAGGCGAGATATGGTCCGAACGATCCGGTCATTGTCTTGAACAGTTCGCACTGCGAGTCGGATGGAACGTGAGTTTGTGCCAGGCACGGACGAACAGTCACGAATCAACAGGCCTGTGTTTCGCAATTGTTTGGTCATGTCACGTGCCTGCCAGCCACGAGGCAATTCAACAAGGAAGTAATTCGCGTGTGTCGGCATCACAATGCAGCCTGGCAAGGCCACCAGCAATGCTCGCAACCGTTCACGCTCTCGCGCCATGAATCGCAAACTCTTGCGCGCATGTGCCGCATCGTTCACCGCAGCGAGCGCGGCCACTTGCCCCATTGCGCTCACTGACCACGGTGGCAGCTGCCGTTGTAGTTGTCCCGCGGTGATACGGGTTGCCACTGCATATCCTACTCGCAGTCCTGGCAGGGCATAGAATTTGGTCATGCTGCGCAAGACAACCACATGAGGCCAGGACGCCGCATGCGGTAGGACAGATCGCTCTGGACAATAGTCGGCAAATGCTTCGTCGATCACTAGCCAGAGCCCTCGCCGGCGGGTAGCCTTCGCTAACTGTGCAACATCGTCGGCTGAGCAGGCTTGTCCCGTTGGACTGTTGGGATGACAGAGCACGACGCCATCAATAGAACGACCATCATGCCGGCCTGCTTCCATTGCATGGCAAAGACGGTCGATTGGGATGGCATACTGGTCGCTTCGGTCAGCAAAGAACGCCGTGGCCTGTCTTCCAACTCGTACCATTGCAGCAGCATATTCGGAAAAGGTGGGCTGCACGATAAGGAGCCGATGAATCCCCAGTGCACGAGGGAGCGCCTCAATCAACTCTGTGGAACCGTTACCAACTACAATCTGTTCCGGATCAATATGCCAGAATGTGGCCAGTGCCTGCCGTAGATCCCAACAGTTGGGATCAGGATAATGACTCAACAGATGTCTGGACGCGGTGATGGCTTTCCAGACTTGTGGAGAGGGCCCTAGTGGGTTGATGCTGGCGCTGAAATCAAGAATCTCAGTAGGGTCACGTTTCAGTTCTCGTGCAGCACTGTAGATATCCCCGCCATGTACGCGTGCCCTCACACGAGCCATTTGATCCCCACCGCCAGAATGACCCCCAGCACCGAAGCGGCCACCATGATGGTTGCCGCCAACATCATGTCACTTGGCTCTGCGCTCCGTCCCTCTACACCAAGAATAGGACGGTCTTGCGCAATTCCATCATAGAAGTTGGTGCCTCCCAACCGTATTCCCAAGATCCCGGCCATCGCTGCTTCAGGCCTGCCACTATTGGGACTGGGGTGGAGACTTCCATCTCGCTGAAACACTCGCCATCCGTTGCGAATCCGTTCCAGCTCTTGAGTAATGAGACCTGCACTCAGGAGAAGCAGCACTGCCGAAAGCCGAGCAGGAATCCAGTTCGCCAGATCATCAAGTCGAGCCGATGCCCAGCCAAGATAGGCATAGCGCTCATCACGATGGCCGATCATGGAATCCAATGTATTGACGGCCTTGTAGGCCAAGGCCAATGGGGCACCTCCGATCGCCAGATACAATAACGGCGCAATCACACCGTCTGACACACTTTCTGCGACCGTTTCCACCGTCGCACGAGCCACTTCGGATTCGGAGAGATCCTCTGTGTCCCGCCCCACGATCATGGCCACAGCTCCACGGGCAGTAGGAAGATCACCGGCTTGGAGCGGATCATTCACCCCACGAACATGATCCCATAGGTCCCGTGCGGCGAGAGTGGTTGAGGCCAATCCAATCGACAGGGCTGATCCCAGCCACCCTGCTACGTGCTCAGCCTCTTGAATGATGACAGCGCCGAGACAATAGGCCATGACCGGGAACCCTCCGGCCAGACAGATGCCTGCAACCCGAAGGCTGCTGTTACTTCGACAGATGTGTCGGACCAGGTAATCGAGCCATGTAATGCACTGGCCCATCATACGGACTGGATGGGGCAACCAGCGAGGATCACCACATATCCCGTCAAGTGCAGAAGCGATAAGGAGTTCGCCGCCGGTCATGGTAACCGGAGCAAGAGTGGAACGAGTAACAGGAAGAGGATTTCAATCACTTCATTCATAGCCCCAAGCGTATCCCCAGTGATCCCACCGAACCAGCTACGGCAGGCTGACCAGCCAATGAGTACGATTGGAGCGCCAGCGAGGAGGATCAGACATGCACCAACCGCCCCAAATCCTCCTGCCAGAGCAATCGTCAAGACTACCGTGGATATGGCCACGTGTCGCCATGACAGATGAGTGAGGAATGGCGCTGCCAATCCTCCTTCCGATCTGGCATAGGGCGAAATCCACGCCAGCATGACCATCGCCCAACGTCCCATTGCCGGCATGCAGAGTACGGCAGGGAGCCGCAACTCAAGCGGCAGCGCCATCAATCCCGCATACCGGAGAATCAGTGAAAGAAAAAGTCCTGTCGCGCCGATCGCGCCGATACGGGGATCGCGCATAATCGTAAGCCGTTCTACCGGTGTACGGCCTCCCGCCAATCCATCTAATGTGTCAGCCAACCCGTCCTGATGAAGCCCTCGCGTCAACAGCACCAACAGGATAATCAGCAGCACATTCACGACCGTCGGTGAGAGAATTGCCGTCAATCCAAAGTCCGCCACGATGAGCCCGCCGCCGATCAGCAAGCCAATGATGGGATACCAAGCCATCGATGCGGCCAGTTCTGGCGCGGTCGGCTCGTGGTGAGTTCGGCTCAACGGAATCGTCGTCAGAAAGTGCCAGGCAAAGATAAATGGACGGGCAACAGTTCCCATCGTTACACCTTGTCAGACACGCCTGCTTCATCGAAGGTTGCCATCTCCGTATAGAGCTTGATAGCGGCACAGACCAAATCCATTCCCAAACAGGCCCCCGTACCCTCGCCAAGACGCAAGTCGAGATCCAACAGCGGCTTCAATCTCAGATGGTCCAAGACCACGCGATGGCCCTGCTCGACCGAGCGATGGGAGGCGATGAGATACTCTCGACACAAGGGCTGAAGCCCAACGGCAATCAATGCCGCCGCCCCAGCGATGAACCCATCCAGCACGATAGGCACCCGGGCTGCCGCCGCCCCGAGTATCACACCCGCCAATCCAGCGATCTCCAGCCCGCCAACTTTCGTCAGAACATCGAGTGGATCCATCATGTCGGGACGATGCCGATCGAGCGCCCGCTCAATCACGGCTATCTTATGCCGACGACTGGATTCGTCGATGCCGGTCCCGCATCCGGTTACATCGGCCACAGGCCGACCGGTCATCACCGCGGTGATCGCGGCACTGGGTGTCGTATTTCCGATACCCATCTCACCAGTGCCGATTAGGCCAATTCCCTCTCGCACGACTTCTGTCGCCAGTTCAACTCCGATCATCACAGCCTGCTCTGCTTGGCTGCGTGTCATCGCCGATTCCACCGCCAGATTGTTCGTCCCCTTCATAACTTTTCGAGCAAGCAGACCGGGCACAGCGCCAAACTCATAGTCGACACCGATATCCACCACGCGCACATCCACGCCGGCATGCCTTGCCAACACATTCACGCCAGCGCCACCCCGCAGAAAGTTCAAGACCATTTGAGGGGTGACCTCCCGAGGATAGGCGCTCACCCCTTCCAGAGTTACTCCGTGATCAGCGGCAAAAGTAAAGACCACGCCACGTGGAACATTGGGCTTCAGCTCGCCGGAAATGGCGACGTAGGACGCCGCCAATTCTTCCAGACGCCCAAGACTGCCGAGCGGTTTGGTCAGCCGATCCAATCGGGCTTGTGCCTTCTCACGGAGACTGACATCGACCGGATGAATACGACGGCACAGGTCCTGTATCGACATGACGGCTCCTCTATTTACTTCAAGCGAAGCGATAGTCCGCTCACGATCAGATGCACTTCATCCACTCCTGTGGCAATTTGCTGGTTCACCCGTCCGGCAAGATCGCGAAACGCACGCGTCGCAGGCTCAGCCGGAACCAGCCCGAACCCCAACTCATTACTGACGATGACCACTCTAGCCGCTGCAGTCCGCATCCGTTGCACCAGCGTTCCAGCTCGAGTGAGAATGACCGATTCGTTGAGGCCAGTTCCAACCAAATTACTCAACCACAATGTGACGCAATCGAAGAGAATCGTCTGGTACCGAGGACCCTGCTTGGCAAACCATGCCTCCACTTCGAGCGGCGCTTCAACGGTTTCCCAATCCGCTGAGCGTGTGGCCTGATGCCGAGCGATGCGTGCCACCATTTCACCATCCAACCCTTGCCCCGTCGCAACGAATGCGCGCGGCCCTCGTGATCCGGCTAACTTGAGTGCAGCCTCACTTTTCCCAGACGACGCCCCACCAAGCACAAGAATAATACGGCCCTTGGCTCGTCGCGTCGGTCGGCGGTTACGTGGTTTTCTTGGCGACATCACGTTCCCATAAGAATTCAGGCTCGCCCTGTGTCTTGGAAACCCACCGAGCCAGCACGAACAACGCATCACTCAGCCGATTGACGAACTTGATGATCGTCAAATCGACCGGTTCTGTTTTTGAAAGGGCTACACACAACCGCTCGGCGCGGCGACATACCGTCCGAGCCTGATGCAGAAACCCAGAAACCTTTCCACCTCCAGGCAAGATGAATTCTTTCAACGGCTCCAGATCTTTCTGACACCGGTCAATGAGTTTTTCCAAACGTGTGACATCATTCGCAGAAACTCGCGGCATATTCTTGAATGTTTGTCCTGGTGCCGTCGCCAGAATGCTGCCCACATCGAATAATTTGTTTTGTACCCAGCGTAGCTCGTCTTCAAGTTGTGCGGCAGCTGAATACTCGTCCACAACATCGGTATTCATCACTCGCACCACACCGATCGACGCATTCAACTCATCGATCGTGCCGTAGGCTTCGACCCGCAGACTGTCTTTCCACACCTGTTGTCCGCCGGCCAGTCTGGTTTTTCCCGCGTCCCCTGTTCTTGTGTAGACCTTGGTGATGCGCATCCCCATCATCCCCTCTCTTGTCATGAATCCGATTGCCCCAGGACTCATCGTGAATTAACTGGCCAACTGGAACCCGACTCCGCCATCCGGCTGCTTCTAGATCTGGTCGGTCTTCAAACTTGGATACATAGCCAAGGCAGAGATAGGCAAGGATCGTCACCGATTGAGGTACACCGATCACTTGTTTGAGCTTCTTATGATCTAAAATACTGACCCATCCGACACCAATGCCCTCGGCCCTCGCGGCCAACCAGAGATTCTGAACGGCGCAACAGGTGCTGTACAAATCCGTTGCACGCACCGTGGAACGGCCAAGTACGGATGGCCCGCCGCGCCGCCGGCTGCACGTGATGCACAGATTGACCGGCGCTTCTTCGATACCTTCCAGCTTCAATCCCCGATACAGTGCTCCCTTGCTCCCTGTATACCGAGTGGACGCCTTGGTATTGGCGTCGATAAAGAGATCTTTCACTACGCGCTTCGTCTCGCGATTACGGATGACTACGAAATCCCACGGCTGCATAAACCCCACCGATCCCGCATGGTGCGCCGCCGTCAGCAGTTGCTTCATGACCGCATCTGGAATCGGCCTTCGAAGAAAATTTCGGCGTACGTCTCGCCGTTCAAAAATCGCGCGATAGACCGCCTCTCGTTCAGCGTCTGAAAATCGACCGTTAATCCGCATCATCGTCTCACACGTCGCCCTATCTGCTGCCTGTTGGATCTGCCTGAGGCCCTACCTCACCGGTGACAAATCTCCCCAAACAGAGAGAACAGAGACAATCTTTATATCGCTCTGCAATCCAATCCATTTGTGCCTCGGTAATGCCGAGCTTGCCACACCAGCACTGGTATCCGCCACATTCGAAGTCGTGCCCGCAGTGCTCGCAGGTCTTCTGAACCGGTCCTCTCAAAATTCCACTCCCGGTTGCGCCTTAATGCCATTTCGGAAGGGATGCTTCACTTGTTTCATTTCCGTTACAAGATCGGCTTCTTCAAAAAGTTCTGCTGGCCCTCCTCTGCCGGTGATCACCACATGCTGCATCGGCGGACGGTTGCGCAGTACCGGTAGCACCTCATTAAACTGGATATAGTCGTGCTGCAGCGCGATATTGAACTCGTCGAGGACCACCATGGCATAGGAGGGATCACTGAGAAACTCACAGACCTTTGCCCAAGCTTGTTGAGCAAACTGAGTGTCCCGCTCCCGATCCTGTGTCTCCCAGGTATACCCTTCTCCCATTCGAAGGAAGACCACTCGATCACCGAATGACTTCAGCGCACGCTCTTCTGCTGTGTCCAGAGCACCCTTGATGAATTGCACCACCGCCACCTTCCGGCCGTGCCCGATGCAGCGCAACGCCATCCCCAGCGCGGCGGTCGTCTTTCCCTTACCGGCACCGGTGTAGACAATCAAGAGCCCCTTCTCTCGTTGCGCTTCCGCAATGCGTCGATCAACCGAGGCCTTGAGACGCTCCATCTTTGCTGTATGCTCGTTCGCTTCAACCATCACACACCTTTGATGTTCACAGCAGAGCCAAGCAAGATAACGGCCATCTGTGCGTGAAAAAAATCTTTGTGAGTATAGAGCGTCCCTCTGAATACCCACAACCCATCCGTGAGACTCACTGGGGCTCTAGGTTGTACCACTAAACCAGAGGTTTCTGCCTTCGTGGCTCCATGCAACTCCGTGCGCTACCGGACAACCTAGGACTTCGGCGACCCTTAGTGACGAGACTGGCAATCCCCAGATACACACCGGACAAGCTAAACAGGAATCCTGCGCCGCAGAACCCTAAAAGCGCCATTCTCCGCTGCCGGTCATGTTCCAAAAAAAATGGAACATCCCAGCTATGCAGACCACGAAATAGCCATCGATATATTCTTCCGCTAGAGTCCATGAGCTCCATCAGCCGGCCTGTGTTCATATCGATGTGAACCCACGTCTGTTCCGGGTCATCCAAGACGATTCGCAATCCTGAACGTGGACGAGGATTATGAACTGTACTATAATAATAGAGATCCCCTTGGGCGATTTCGCTTCGATCCAACTGTTGAGCTGAAATCACCAGCTTCGCCGCTTCAGCGAGCGTATCGAGCGCAAATTTCGACGCAGGGGTCTGAACCAAGCCGGAGCTCATCACCACTTGCTGCTCGGAATCTGAGCGGAAGACATAGTAGCTCGCACCTCCGACTTTACTGAGCAGGATCTCTTTAACGGGAGCACTAAGCTGGACATGCCGCATGGCGTCTCCTAGCTGAACGCCAATATCTTTAGGCACCAACATTCCACCCATGAAGCGTTCCCGCTGCTCCATTGTTGGGTCACTACGCGAGAACCATCGGCCGTGATCCATCGAGAGCAGGCCACTAAAAAGCCATAAACAAACCACAGCTCCAATGGCCATCCCTCCCAGGTGATGCCACCGTTTGATTCCTACAAATTGGCTATGCAGACGTTGTCCTTGACCGTGAAGCACATGCTGAATGCCTAGGATAAGCCCGGAGACAGCCGTGATGAGACCAGCAGCAGCCAACCACCACACTGTTTGATCCCACAGAGCCCAATGCCGTCGGAGCATCGGTAGATAGAGCCAGTGGATGACAGCCCCAAGGGTATTCCACTGCCGTTCGAACGCCGTCGTATCCATGACCAGTTCCCCGGTTGTGGAGGACAGATACAACTCTGTTCCCTCCGCATCATGCAGTTGGACCTTCCTCAGCGGTCGATGTGGATCGAATCGCTGGTGAACCGTCCATCGGTCGTCTCGTAACATTTCAACCGTTGAATCAACACCGAACGTGTGTTCCTGTAGCGTAGTCTGGACTGCGTCATGTTGAGTGATCTCTGATAGCGGCTCACCCTGATCTGCCCACAGACCCTTCAGCGAACCGTCTAGGAAATGGATAACGTAGACCGGTCGCCCGGAGGCCATGACTAGACGTACCCGCTCGACCGCTTGAGTCAACCCAACCTGATTCCAGATTAACTCCAGTGGCACACAGCAGTGATCCAACTGGAGTGGCTCCAGCCATTGAAATCGCTCTTCTTCGTTCAGGTTTGGATAGGGAACAAAGAGCAACACCGCACCTGATCCGAACCACATCGTGACGAGTAAAGCGAGGCACGTCCCAAGTACTCGATGAAGGTTTCTGAGGCCGGCACGAATCCACATCATTATTTGCTCATCATCTCAGAAGCGCGCGGTGAGCATCACTTCCATCGTCCGGGGGGCACCGAGCAACACCTGGCTCGGATAGAACGGATCGGCCCAGAGCGCATAG
>SWDI01000002.1:166496-207720 GCA_005116955.1 Nitrospira sp.
AACCCCTCAGCCACCGACTGAGACATGTGAATCAGCTTGATCGCCACCGGCTTCAGCCCGGCTTGCTCATAGCGATTGATAATATCTCCCACGACATTCTTTTTCACGGCATCCGGCTTGATGATAGCCAACGTTCTTTCGCTCATGATATCAACGATTCCTCCAGATAGTTAATGCATGCACTGAACGGCGCAGCACATTATAGGGGGGGCTTCTTGCACCTTGCAACCATCTTCGGGATGGAGGGGAATATGCTTCACTGGATCTCTGAGTGCTACGATTGCCGTTCGATGACGACAAGCATGCGGAAGGTGAGCAGGTGCCCCAGTCGCTCCAGCATAGGCTTCAATCGCAGCATCGGCATGACCATCCACTGAGGCAGAAGCAAGGGATGGTCAAAGCCGCCGCTCAACGGATATGTCGTGCAGGCCATTCGTCGGATATGTTGAACAGTGAGCGAGTATAACGCGAATGGAACTGCGGCTGGTTCCGCTCGAATAAGGTCGTCGTGATGGCTTGTTTGGCGGCAAACGGCGGTTTCAGCGATCTCCAACGTCTCCGGATCATCAACTCTGAACTCCAAGGCAGGATGGCGCCGAGCCGCTTGCTTGGCCATTTCTGGACTCAGTTCGATGCCGACACCACGCACCGGTCCAAGCGCGGCGAGCAAATTACCTAGGCCCGAACCAATTTCAAGTACATATAATCCTTCGGGCACGAGGAATTTGATATAGCGAACCTGATCGTCGTAGTACGCCCTGGTTTTCTGCTCCCATTCCATCCGCCATGCGGCCCAGGCATCAAAATGATCGCGGGTTGCCTGTTTTCTCCCATCCGTCGGCGACTGACTCCTTGTTTGAAACAGATCGTCAGCCTCGGTGGACACCAAATCCAATGAGGCTGGAGCGGATGGTAGTTTAGAAACTCGAGCCGGTGCCATCGATACCTATACGAAGGGTCTTGTGACTCAACTTTAGCATCTGGTCGATATAACCGCACGTGATTTCAGCTACTTACGACAGAATAAGGCAGGGGAGATACACTAGTGAAGACGATAGGTATGGGTCGATCAGGCGGCACGGCTACACAAGGTTATTTAGGGGGTTTGTAGAGATCGCAATGCAGCGGCTGAACCTTTCTCCTCAGGGACAGTGCAAAGGAGTTTGAGCATGGCGGTAGTACTTATCACCTTGGTTGTTTGTATTGGCTTCATGATTGCTGGTTTTACGTTATTCATAGACAGCAATGATTAAGAGAACCAGTCGGTCCTGTCAGCAGTCCTGCCACACTATCAAACACTTGTCGACGTCCCATTCATGAATTCGGGATGCACGCGATAATCCCTCTCCAGCCAGGAGTACAGAGAAGTTTGACATGGCACAAGGAGGGGTTGCGGACAGGTTGGTTCACAGAGGAGATCTGCTCTGTGAAATATTGGTAGCGTTCAGAGATTATGGGGTGCGACATCAACGATCGCATTCGAGGCCATATTGCTTCTGAATCGATTCTGCGACATTCGGCGGCTCTTTGGTGAGGAGCGCACAGGTGGTGAAATTGCCAACAACCTTCTTCTTGCTTTTATCGATATACGTCCAATCGATGATCTCTGTCTTTGCAAATGCGTACGACTGTCCCTTTTTGACTGATCGAATCATCGGGAGGTTGTCGATCCGTCCAGACCAGAGATCTCCTTGTACCTTGAGGTTGGAGAGCCACAGATATTCTTGCTGGTCGCCTTCACTCACTCTGACCTTGACCGAATACTGATCAGTGTTGGGTGGCGGTGATCCGGCTTTTCGAAGGAAATCTTCCAAGCCCGCTCGGGCGCGTTCCATCGCTTTCTGCATCGCAGGGTCCTCATCACTGAATTCAACCGCACTGTCCTTCTTGGCTTTGTCAGTGAACGATTGCGAAAACGCAGAGGGGGATATCAGGATCGCCAGCAGGGCGACGTTGAGCACGACAAGTCGTTGCATACCAGCCTCCCAGAGCCTACGGCGTACTACGAATGGAGTCAGCTCACTATTTTCCGGGCATATTGAACTCGTCCTGACTGCAAATCAAGATCGTTCAATCATTCAGCATCTCACAGAACTGTTGTGTACACCCACGCCACTACCTCTAAGAGGAAGAATTTATCTGTTTTTGGTACTCTGCCACTATGTCCCCTCGCCGCCACGTCCACCCTGCTCGCCAACACCATCCTCACCCAGTGCGGTCGATGGCACGTTTCATTCATCGGCGATGGAAGAATCTCTGCACGTTTCTCCGGGCCGTCGGCCGAACGCCACCCGCGATGCAGCTGGCAATCAGTACCCTCCTGCTTTTCGTCGTCCTGTTGGGGATTAATTGGACCTATCACACGTTTTATAAACCGACGGAATTGTTCTTTCCAGTAGAGAAGGCCCTCAGCAAGAATCCCCGCCAGACGTGGCAAGAATACGGCGCGTTATTCGAGACACATTCGACCGCAATTATCACACCTGACCTGCTCGCGGCCTTGGCTCAAGCCGAGGGCTCCGGTAATCCCGTGGCACGAACCTACTGGCGGTGGCGCGTCGTCTCCTCAAATCCTCTGGAGTGGTACCAACCGGCCTCGACGGCAGTCGGCATGTTTCAAATCACCGACGGCACATTTCACGAAGGGACGCGCTACTGTATCCACAACCATGTCGTCGTTGAAGATGGGCCCTGGCACAACCTCAACTCCTGTTGGTTCAATGGCCTCTACACCAGAGTCATCCCAGGCCACGCGATCGAGCTGACCGCCGCGCTCCTCGACCGTCATGTGGCAAAACTGGTGGGAGAGCGACTGGCGACGTTTCAGCAAAAGCAGGACCTGGCCGCGGTCATCCATCTCTGCGGTGCAGGGACGGGCCGTGACTACGCGAAGCGGAACTTTCGTCTCATGCCCCACCAACGCTGCGGCGACCACGATGTGAGAACCTATCTACTGAAGATTCAGACATTCAAACAGCAGTTTGCTGCACTGAAGTCATAAGTGCGTGCCGAGATACACGGAATAGAAGACGGGAACAGCTAGGGGCCGTGTCACGGTTGGAGGTTCTCACCACGACACGAACGGAGCTCTCCCAACAATCTTAGTGAGCCATGAAGAGCGAATGCATATCTGCACCATTCGCGCAGTGTCCTTCCAAGGTGATCACATGAGTCAATCCATCACACTATTGAGCGCTCTCGTGACGACGCACCTCTCGCATCTGACTGAGATATTCATGGTATGGTGACCGCGGAACTGTGCCACTGTTGTGCGAGGGTGGCTCTTCATGAATTCAGATGGACCAAAAGTATTACGGAAGACGGTCTTGGCCGGTGCAATCGGTAATGTGCTGGAGTGGTATGACTTTGCCCTCTTTGGATACTTCGCACCGATCTTGTCTCGTCTCTTCTTTCCTGCGTCGGATCCGTCGTTGTCGTTAATCGCCACGTTCGGTGTGTTCGCCGTCGGCTTTCTGGCCAGACCACTGGGTGCGCTGCTATTTGGGCACTGGGGTGATACCAGGGGCCGACGAGCGGCCTTGGCTTGGTCCATCATTTTAATGGCATTGCCCACCTGCTTGGTTGGCATGTTGCCGACCTATGCGCAGATCGGTCTTGCCGCACCGTTCATACTCACCATGCTGCGCTTTCTTCAGGGTCTCTCGGTCGGCGGAGAATTCACAGGGTCCGTTACCTTCCTTGTTGAACATGCCGCACCGAGCGAGCGAGGCTATATCGGCAGTTGGGCGGGGTTCAGCGCACAGATCGGCGCGCTGTTAGGCTCTGGTGTCGGGACTATGGCGACGCTGAACCTCTCATCGGAGGCACTCCAAGAATGGGGATGGCGCATCCCGTTCGTGGCGGGAAGTGTCATCGCGTTGGTCGGCTGGTATCTTCGACGGCGCATTCCAGAGTCACCGGTTTTTGAACGGCTGCAACAATCGGGTGTGGTGTCGTCCTCACCCGTCCGTGAGTTGTTTACATCACACCGTGCGCCACTCCTACAAGTGATCGGTCTCGTCCTGGTACATGGCGTTGGGTTTTACATCTTCTATGTGTTTCTCCCCACCTATCTGACCAAAGTGACCAACCTCCCGATGGGAACGGCATTGCTAATCAACACAGTGTGCATGGCACTGTTGGCGATACTGATTCCGTGCATGGGCAAGCTGTCCGATCGAGTTGGGCATCGATGGGTACTGGCCATTGGCGCCGCAGGCCTGGCCCTCGGCTCCATCCCGTTCTTTTCGTGGTTGAGCAGCGGCCAGCTCGTGCTGATCATCACGGCCCAAGTCCTGACTACCCTGTTCGTGTCAGCCTATATGGGTCCGTTCTTTGCCATCGTGGCGACGCTCTTTCCTGTCGCGAGCCGCTATACAGGCCTCTCGATTTCGTACAATATTGCCTCGGCTCTGTTCGGCGGGACTGCCCCGTTGATGGCCACGGTGATTATGGAACGGAGTGGGAGTGCGCTTGCCCCTGGATGGTATGTCAGTCTGTGCGCCGTCCTGTCGTTGATCGCACTGTCCACGATTCGTGAAGAGAAGAAAGAGACCGCCGATGTTGCAGCTGGCAGTCATTGACAACGACAACTAGACGTACGGTTTCTCTTATGAGAGACCTGTAGGCACCATGATCGATCAGACGATCCAATCTCCCACCCTTTCCGGCCCACCGGTCTCGCGTTGGTGGGGATGTTTCCCCGACCTTCGCCGCGACACCCTTGGCTTTCTCATCCAGTGTCAGGCCTATGGGGACGTGGTCAAACTTCCGATGGGGCTTGTCGTTGAACTGTTCTTGCGGCAGCGTGACGCCGCCATGTATGTGCTGAACCATCCCACCGATGTGAAACATGTACTCGTGACCAATCAAGACAATTATCGAAAGGCGCCCGTCCCCCCGGTTGAATCGCGCATCTTTGGTCAGGGCGTACTTCACACAGAAGGCCAAATCCATCACCATCAGCGACGGGTACTCCTACCCTTCTTTCATGGAAATCATGTGACCGCTTACAGCAACCTCATCACGAGCCAGGCTCGCGACCGTGTGGCACTGTGGCAGGATGAAACAACCATCGACATTGGACAGGAAATGGCCCACCTCACTCTGTCGGTAATCTGGCGCCTTCTCTTTGGTCAAGATCTGCGGTCCGAGGGGGAGACCATTCGTGAAGCCATTGCAGTCGGTCAACGTCTCATCAAGCTCCAATATGACTCCCTCCTCGCAAGCGTGACCCCTCTCTGGGTTCCCATCCCACGACATCGTCGCTTCACCCGTGGCTTCCGCATGATCGAAGAGAGGCTGTTTCAATTCATTCACGAGCGACGGATGGCTGCTGAGCCACATGATGACGTGTTATCTCTTTTACTGAGCGCGACCGATACAGAAGGTCGCCCGCTGAGTGATGAAGAAATTCGTGATGAACTCATGACCTTCTTGCTGGCTGGTCACGAAACCACCGCCAACGCCCTGACCTGGACGTGGTTTCTCCTATCGCAATATGGATCAGTTCGAGAACGACTGACTCAAGAACTGAACGAAGTCTTGGGGGATCGGCTACCTAACGCAGCCGATCTCTCTCGCTTGCGCTACATGAAGATGATCTGGGATGAGTCGCTGCGCCTCTACCCTCCAGCCTGGACACTTCACACCCGTCTTGCCCATGCGCAGGACCGACTTCCAACTGGAGCAGTCCTTCCGCCAGGAGCCGGGGTCGTCATCAGCCCCTGGAACTTGCACCGCAATGCACGGTGGTTCGCCGATCCAAACCGATTCGATCCTGAGCGCTTTTCAGACGAGGCGCAACGGACCCGCCCGGCGTTCACCTACATCCCGTTCGGTGCCGGTGGACGGCGATGCTTGGGAGAGTCATTTGCGGAAATGGAAGGACTGTTGATTTTGGCGACAATCGCCTCCACAGTTCGCTTGCACCTGGTCAACGGGCAGACAATCCGTCCGGAACCGGTCATGACGTTACGTCCGCATGTTCCGGTGCAGATGCTCGTTCAGCGAGTCGAGATCTCGGCAGCACACCCCCCTGTGGCATAGCTTGCTGACCGACTCGTCTTTCCTGCTGCTAGGCATCTCCCTGGTGATATGGTACAACCGCGTTTGATTGTTGTCGGCGTTCGCAGAGAGGAGCTGGCTTGATCAGGAATTCCGTTGTGCCCACTGCTTGGTTCAGCTTAGGGGTGGTCTCCTGTCTCCTCTCGTTGTCAGGATGTCTCTCGCCGATCACTCTGACGCGAGCCGTCATCGCCTACGACGAGGCCATCACCGAATCGCAATCCAAGCAACTGCTCGTGAACATCGCCCGAGCACAACACCATCAGCCGATTCACTTTACCGGCGTCTCCAATGTCGCGGCGACCTTCGATTTTCGTTTCACAGCCGGTGCCACACCGGCCCTCACCGGAGACGCCAGCCGGACGATCTTGCCTGTCATCGGCGGAAGCGTGGCCGAGAACCCGACTATCAGTATCGCTCCGATTGAGGGAGAAGAGTTTACTAAACGCTTACTCACGCCGTTCCATGAAGCCAAGCTGACGCTGTTGCTGCGGCAGGGTATCGATATCGATCTCCTCCTCCGACTAATGGCCAAAGAGCTCCGAGTAAACCAGAGCGAGGGCGCCATCGCCTATCGAAATAGTCCATCCGACAAGGCCGGCTACGAGATGTTCAGGCGGGTAGTCCTCCATCTTTCGGCCATTCAAGACCACAACAGTCTCTATGTTGAACCGCTGAACATCGAACGAAGTTGGACGATTCCCGCCGAGTCGGTCACGGCAGAAGGATTCAAAGCGCTTGAACAGGAATATCAGGTGGTCTACAACGCGAAAGAGAAGACCTTCACGTTGCGGAAGCAGATCGAAGGTGGCACGCTGATCACGAACTACGATCCAAATCTACTGTCCCGCGAAGAACGGGCCCGCTTGCAGAACGAAAACGAACAGGGACTCCCGCACGACGTGACCTTTGATATTCGCCCGGGACATGTCGGTGGCGACTGGCCACTGAAGGGAGACTTTCGGCTACGCAGCTTCAATGCCATGCTGAACTTTCTGGGGCTCTCCCTCTCTGAAGAGCCGGAGTATCATATCGAGAAAGATAGCCGCACACCTGAGGTGATGGAGAATCCGGTCAAGACGATGGATCTGATCCTGTCGTCGTCAGCTCCATCAGGGCTGGATCTCGTCATGAAATCCCACGGGAACTATTATGCCGTCAATACGACCGGGCCACAGGCGCGCTGGAACCGCGAGGCCTTCAAGCTCTTGTCGCAACTATTTCAGATGACGGTTACGGAGATCTCACGCGCCGGTGTGCCCAGCATTACCATCGCCAAATAGCCTGGCAAGATCCGGTGCGTTGATGGGCTGGTTTCTACTCGAGGGATGCGACAAACAGGCCGTACATTGAGCCTCTGAGCGAGAGGAGAAGGCCGCTGGCGGACTGTTTCCGTATTCTGCTACGCGTCGGCTCGATCCAGGTTGGCCTTCGGGGGACGGCGGCCGATCAGATAAATGATGGCGGGAAAAAGCATCGTGGTACCAGGGAAAATCAATCGGTACCCCCACCAGGGCAAGGTCGGCTTGAAAAATCCAAGGCCAAGGGTTAGCAGAATCGACGCCACGATTCCATAGATGTAGGCTGGAACAAGCGTCGTAGAATGATGCTCGCTGCGTTGCCTGGATGCCGCGAAGAACCCCTTGATGAGGATATAGAGGGAGGAAATGATACAGGCGCTCCCATAATACACTGAGTAATCTTGCATAACCCCGACCTCGTTCTGATCTCACGTGCGTTGTTCGATAGATACTGTATAGCGTATCGCCTCCACTCTTGTCGAGCTGCTTCCCGCATGACCACGCTCCGCATCAATCCCGAGAGCTGCATTCAGCATATGTGTCATAGGACGACGACCTCCGGCAACAGGGCTGCTGGAGGTCGTCTGGAAGACTGCTGAACTCTCAAGCATTGTGGATCTGAGCCGAGTCGTCTAGTACGGCCTAGACGTCGTGGATTCAACCGCTTCCTTGGCCTTCCTCTGGGCCTTACCTTTCTTTGCCTTTGCGGTACTCTTCATCTCCTGCCTCTCAGCCTTGAGCGCATCTCGCTTCGCTTTCATCTCGGATTTCATCTGCTCTCGTTTGGCCTTCATCTCGTCCTTCATCTGATCTTTTTTGGCTTTAAAGTTCTCCTTCATCTGCTCATGCTCTGACGCCATGTCGCCCTTTGCCTCACTGGCCATTGAACCCATGTCCTGCTTCATATCAGAACCGAGGTTCGTGAGCTCGTCCGCCATAACCAAGGGGCCACCACCGATGACGAGTGCGGATGCCACTGCCGATACAAGGATGAACCGCATGGATAACCCTCCCTTGAAATAGGTTGTTTCAATGTGACCGGCGCCAGGAACCAGCGCCCCGTCTAGGGGTATCGTGAGACAGATTTTCTGGCAACTGATTTCATGGTTTTAGACTCAGGAATCTTGTGAGACATATGGAAAGGCAAGACAAGAAATGGAGCGCAAAGACCACGGCCTCCAGCAGGCTGTCCCCTGGAGGCCGCGTACGAGCATGCACCTCAAAAGAGCACGCTCGATGCTTTTACCTGGAAGCAAGCTTTATGGCCGGATCTCCCACAACAAATACACTAACCCGACTGCGATAGCTGACACCACGACGAAATGCATGCAGATCCTCCGTACGATTGATTGTTGTACCGTTTCCAACGCCGGAACCCAGCGTCTCGACTAGGGGTATCGCGAGATGGGTTTTCTGGCAACTGATTTCAAGATTTGTGACATGCGGTATTCAGCGATGCTGAACATGAGACAATGTTGACGAGCGCGCCGGACAGCCACGCGCTGAGATCCGTATTACCGAACAAAACGGTGTGCTGACCAGCCACAACGAGTGCAATGAAAAGGACTTAGCAGTCTGCTGAAAAACTCTCTTTTTCTGACGGATGCTTCCGTTTCCTGAGATCACTAGGCGTTATCGTTTCGAGGGTGAGTGAATTCGCTGTGCTGCTGATCGTCAAATGCTCCGCGCATGATTGCCCCTCCCTTCTACCTGAAACCAGAGAATCATATTCCGCACCGCGTTGCGAGGGGTTTTTCAGCAGACTGTTAGAGGATGAGTAGGGGAAGAACAGGGACTGTAGATATCATTCGACTTTTCTCCCCATCAGGGTCTTCCCCTACCAGAGCTGTGCCCAGGTTGGGGCTGACATAGGAGTCGGTTCAAGGTTCGAGAGATCCGCTTCAAAGAGAATTTCCGGACTATCGCCTTCAAGATTTCGTATTTGTAGCCGGCCCGTTCGTGTCGCCACGAGCAGTTGGCCTTCCCGACTCCAATCGGCCCACTGAAGATCATCCAAGAGTTCGAGCTCGCCGTTGGACTCCAGCGAGTACCGGACTCTCAGCCCATCAACGGATTGGTCGATACCAAAATCCCCTCCCGCAAACCCCACGCTTTCCACACAGAGCACTCGTGCCCCATGCGGCTGAGGTTTTCGCATGCGCGCGTTGCGTTGCACATCCCAGGCATCTCCGGGATTACGGATTGGCGAGTCCTCCGCTTCACTCCATCCTCGTCGTCGTTCATTGGCAAATTGAACAACCGGGATAGAGTGTAGGCTGTAGGGAATCGGGAGCTTCTCCATCTGCTGATCGTCACGACTGCTCTCTTCTGTGAAGTAGTAACCGCGAGTCCAAGTCCCACAGGTGGCGAAAGCATGAAGCGCCGTCAGCCACGGAAGTTTCGACAGGGCGACATACGCCTCGCCATGTTCCCACCTGGCGCTCGGTTTATGTGCAAAGTAGCAGAGGTACTGTCCGTCTGGAGAAAGATCCGATCGCCGCGGAAAGATGCGACCGCCGAGCCAGGCCCCGGGTTCGTATCGGCCCGCAGCCAGATCCCACCGCCCCACATGCGCCCAGTTACTCGGTCCCCGACGAAACACAGCCACCACCGGCGCCTGAGTTGCTGGGATGCAGTAGATACGAGGAGCGGCCCGCTGAATGTCTGCCATGCCGAGCACCACGGTATATCGCACTTGCAGAACAATGATTGGGAGATCACACCTGTTCTGAGACGAATCTTGCCGGGCGAATCCGCGATCGGCAAGCAAGAGATGGAAATGCGCAGAAGTAGCGGTGTTGAGATCAGCGGTCCTAGCTCACATTATTCATGAACGCTTCTGCTGTAATCGCGGGTTCGCCGCTACGACAAGCCTAACTGTCATGAATACTGTGGGCCAGTAGTGCTCTCGACGGGACTATGGCATGACAACCAACTTGCTGAACTCTTCACGCGCCGCAGTCACAATGGCTGAGGGCGCTTTGTCTGGGCTCCCGGCATCAAACGGTGGTTGGGGGTCGTATTCAATGAGCAGCTGGATAAGTTGCGCCGCATCAGCGCCAAACTCTTCCGCGACCAGAGTGAGGGCCATGTCGATCCCTGAGGAAACTCCGGCGGCCGTGACAACCTTGCCGTCGCGGACGACACGTGCTTTAGTCGGAATGGCACCAAATTGTTGCAAGATATCGTGGGCGAGCCAATGTGTCGTCGCCTTCAGCCCTTGTAGCACGCCCGCAGCTGCCAGTCCTAAAGCGCCGGTACAGACCGACGTGGTCCACGTGGTTGTGCGGTGTACCTGCGCTATCCATTCGAGAACCAGCGGATCCCCCATCACCGCTTGCGGAAAGGCTGTGCCTGGTACCACCAGGATATCGGGGCTGGTGGTTTCAGCGAGCGAATAGTCTGCCGTCAGGCGGAGTCTTCCAAAATCGGTCCGTTTCACGCCCCTCTCACGCGCCACAAAGCGCACGTCGGTTCCGAGTGTCGGCGCCTGGAGGACTTCGTAGGGGCCGATGGCATCGAGCGCCGTCATGCCGTCGTACAACAGAATCGCCACTTGCAACTTCTTCTCTGGAATCATCATCAACCTCTCTCTTGGTCATCAATGAATCTCATATGATAGGCTCAGCCAACATAGGCATACAACACTTGATCAAGGACCTGGCCATCCTTGATCGCACTCTTGCGCATGAGGCCCTCACGGAGGTACCCAGCTTTTTCCAGTACCCGGCAGGAGGCGACATGGTGAATAAATGGCGTCGCGAAAATCCGGACAAAGCCCAACTGGGCCATGCTCCAGGTCGTCAGTGCTCGAACAGCGGCGGTTGCAATGCCCTTTCCCCAATGAGCTGTTCCCACCCAGTAGCCAATTTCGGCTGACAACCGATTGATGTCAGGCTGTACGATTAGGCCAATCACACCGACGACCTGGTCATTCACCGCAAGGGCAAATGCAGTCGGCTGGTTCTGTATTTGGATTCGTTGAATAAACTCTGTGGCGTCCTCTTCCCGATAGGGATGAGGAAACATGTCGCGTAGCTGTACCCAGACCAGCCAATCATTGGCATGCAGCGCCAGGGACGGTGCATCATTCAGCACCAACTCTCGCAGGATCGCATGGCCAAGATCAAGTTGGAGAGGCATCTGTGGTTCCTCTATGAACGAGCCCGCGGTGGGTCAGAACACCATCGCGTGATCAACCAAATACCTGGACTCGTTTTCCACCAGAACCAATTCGGCCACATACTCTCCTGCTTGCTTCGTGAACCATTGTTTCCACACAATTGCCACCGACTGTGGACGTCGGAAGACAGCCACACACTCTCTTTTGGCAAAATACCCTCGTTCGGCCTGATATGTTCTGCACACGGTCTCCAGGTATTTCTTCGTGACGATACGTTTCATTCGGTCCGTGAAGTCTCTTGTGTGCTTTTCATGGTCGATTGCTGTCGATCCCTCCATCAGATTGTCCATAATCGGATCCGCGATAGCCAAAATCTCCCTATCAGATTTTTCCGCCAGTCTCATACTTCCTCCATCAGCAACTCATGGCGTCTTGATAAGTCGCAAGTCAGCAGTATAATGATTTTATGAACCGCATGGCTGTTTGCCTCATTATCATACTTGGCACTGGATGGCCAAGCCTATTGCTCGCCGGTGGGGAGGAACCCTCTCAACAACCGAGTGCACAGGAACGCTTGAATCAGGTATTAGATTCTGAAGGCGGCACAACAGTTTATAAGGATCGGAAAGGAAATGTAGAGAATACAATCAATCTGCCTGGCGGAGAACAAATTATCACGGTACAGCCACCCCAGGGTGCTGGGATCAACCTTGGTCCTCCCCTTCAATTAAACCATCAGACACTCCGGTTTCCTCCTCAACCTCCCGTTCCCGCTCTACCACCACCGCCAGACTTTCCACAGAGGGCTCGGTAGCCAAAACTGTGCTCCACGCTCCGCATCCTGTCGAAGGAGCTCACTCCCTCACCTTTCAGCTTGACGATTCCTTTGCGTGCACGGCATACTCAAAAACCCATGCGTGCTATTGCCACCATCATGCTTCTCGCAACCCTTGCCCTTCCTCTTGGAGAAGGAGCAGCATTTGCCCCACTCGACAACAAAGACATGAAGGCACTCCAGGCCCAGGCTACCCAAGGAGATGCGGAGGCACAGAATCGACTCGGGGAACTGTATGCCAAGGGAAGAGGCGTACCACAAGATTATACCCAGGCGCGAGCGTGGTACGAGAAAGCGGCTGAACATGGTCACCCACTGGCGCAAAATAACCTTGCGGAGTTGTATTTCGCAGGGCTAGGAGGCTCACCGGACTATGTGCGGGCCTATATGTGGGTGAGTCTTGCCGCCGCACACATGCAGGGTGAGGAAAAGAAGCAAGCGGAAGAAAATCTCGAGGATGTCGCCAAGCGTATGTCGCCAGCCCAGGTCACAGAAGCCAAGCGGCTGTCGGAACAGTGCCGGACAAAGAAGTTCAAGGGCTGCTGAGATTCACTCGGCTGCCTCTGTGCTCACCGTTTCACGATCCCACCAACTCTCCACGCAACGACACACATAACTCTCTGCCGGACGTTGAGCAGGCCGATGGCGGATATTGCTAACCGAGTACTTGGTTCAGACGGGAGCTGAGCAAGTTACGAGACGCGGGTGTTGCCATGCATCCGACTGAAGACATCCCAGTCGAACTGTTTCGGCATGACTGCGTGGAGTGGAATCGGGCTGATTGATCCCCGTTCACGGTAGGCTAAGAGACACCCGACAATGTCCTCAGGCGATTCGATCAGCCGGTGCACCACTTCATGGGCAAGATGCTGGGCAATCGCCTTGTCCTCCGGTATTGGCCGGGCACCCCGGAGTGTGTGGCCAAGAATAGTGGCTTTGGTGGCTGGCGTGAGCGGATAGTGATCAGGCCGCGGCTGTCGTTCCGGCCATCGCGCAATCACACCAGCCACATAGTCCACCAGCCCATGGACGCCACCGTCCTTATGATGACGGTGCGGTGTCCGTTCGGCGACGACGAAGAGGTGGCTCTTGTTTGGTACTCCCAATGTCCGCTTCAGCGTCCCCAGGATCACCTCATCGATATAGGTGTTTGGGTCGGGATGCTCATTGACCAACAACCCTTCGGCTCTCGCCTGATAGGCACAGGCCAACGCAAGATGACCTGACCCAGCGCCCATGATCTCCACAAAAAACACACTGCCCATCGCCGCGCTGGTGGCTTTGAGAGAGTCGATGGATTGATCCGCCAACGTCACGGCGGACTGAAACCCGAGAGCTATGGTTCCTTCGAGATTATTGTCAATGCTCCCTGGCATGCCAACCACCTGCACGCCGAATTCTTCGTAAATAGCCCGAGCGCCTCGCATGCTGCCGTCCCCTCCCAGCACAATCAGTGCACCATCGCGCACGTAGGGTTCCAGGTGGCGCATGGCTACCTGCTGCACCGTCGGCTGTTTGAACTCCTCGAAGCGGCTGCTGCCGATGGGACTGCTGGGATAACTGCCCATGCCGCGAGTATGTTCATCGGTGACACGTTCAATCCAATTGTTGGCCAGGCCCAGATAGCCATGCCGAACAAAATAGACTTCCAATCCCATGCGTTGGCCTGTCACATGCAATTCTTTGAGCGCGGCGCCGGCCCCGGCAAAATCACCTCCGGAGACAAGCGCCACGATCCGCTTGAGGGACCGAGGTTTGAGTGTCACGCGATCTTTTCTTGCCCGCTCCACTGTCACCCAGGTATTCCAGGCGACCCGCTCGCGCTCGGACAGTCCAACCGCCGTTGAGTAGCCGGACATCCGTCCCTGTTCGACCGTGAGCAGCACCACATTGTCTTGGCTTTCCTTGTAGTCGCTGAACTCACTGAACGCTTCATGGAACGGACGTGGGTCCAAATAGATCATTAAGGCCCGCAGGGTGGAACTGTGAGTATAGAGACAGGCGACTCTCCCCTTTTGCGCAGAACCCAACCGGTGGAGCCCATCGATGACGTCAACATAGAGGTCGAAGAAAGAATTGCCATCGGGATAACAATAGAGCGGATCTTTCATCAGCCGCTTGGCCGTCGAGGTCTCCACGCCGAAGGCCTGCGCGGCTTCTTCGATCTCCACCGACTTCTCCAATCCCGTGACCCAGCCGAAATCCGACGATTCAAGTGCCGGCTCGGCAATCGGTTCGGCTGCGGACGCACCTTGGAGCAGTGCCGCGGACACCCGTTCGTACAGTTGCCTGGTATTCGGGCTGCGGCTGATGCAATGGAGGAAGGTTCGTGGATCGAGGTAATTCGCGAGATGCAGAAAATCCAGCTGCTGTCCTACGAGGCCGATCATGTGGGCGAGCGCTGCCCCTACCGCATCAGCTTTGGCAACGCCTCGTTCGCGGTCTAATTGGTTTGGCAAGCGGCATCCGACACGATGGGTCTTGCTGTCAACCTGTGACACGCCGTGACGCATGGTGAGGAACAGCGTCCGGTCGCCAAGGTCCCGTGGCAATAACCAAAACCGGTCGTCGCCTAGTTCCAGAACAATCCGGCCTTCCGCCAGCGTGGGTGTCAGCTGCGAGCGAGGTACAATGGCGACCGGGCGCCGATAGGTCGGTTTGGCCACCGACCCGATTGTCGCTCGGAGCAGCGGCTGCAGCGAGCCTTCCGCCAGAAGAGCGTTCCATGCTGCAAAGAATATGAGTTGGTCATCGATGAGGCTTTCCCGGGCCGACTGGTACGCTTCGGCGGTTGCGAACCCGGCCTTGGAGCGTTCGACAAACGAGCGGAGCTGTTCCATCTTGGCGTGGACGCGATCAGATTCATTGCCGGATGTTTCTCTTAGTGAGGGTTGGACGAGTCCCCGCTCCGACGCTCGTCGCGCGAGAGCACGACCATAGGCAAGGAGTCCTTCAATAGTGACAAAATCTAGGGGGTGGCTCATAGGCGGGATCAATAAGATGATGTTCTAACAAGGCGCTATTCTTGCGCCCGCTCAAGGACTTGTCAACTCCGCTCATTTCACCTTCCTACTCTGAAAGGATTTTCCTCCTCGCCCCATATCCTCCTGTGAAGGCCTCGCAAGGCCGAAGGAAACCAGGAGACGCCATGAGGCAAAACAACGGCACGAGCCAACCGAACAAATCAGCCTTCTGGCGGTATCCCCGTCTTTATCAGATTGCGAGCCTTTCCACCCTCCTTAATATACGGCCTCTTCTGGCTCCACTTCGATATCTCAGTTTGGCAGGTCGCTATTACGTTGGGCGTTGCTCAATTGACTCAACTTGCCGGTACTCGTTATTTCAACCTTCCCTACTTTGATCCCAAGAGCGCACTGATCTCGTCCCTATCCCTCTGTTTACTCCTTCGGACCAATGATCTCACGATAGCCGCCCTGGCGGCGTGTATTGCGATAACCAGCAAGTTCGTCATCCGATAGAAGGACAAGCACGTCTTCAACCCGACGAATCTCGCTCTCGCCGTGATCCTTGCCAGCGGTCTTGGCTAGATCTCACCTGGTCAATGGGGACAGGTCGCATGGTTTGGTTTTCTCATTGCGTGTCTCGGGAGTCTCGTCGTCACACGCGCAGCACGCGCCGACGTGACACTGGCCTTTTCCACCTTCTACGTCGGCCTCTTGCTTGTTCGCGCTCAGTGGCTTGGCGATCCGCTGACGATTCCGCTGCATCAAATCGAAAGTGGCACATTACTTATTTTCTCGTTCTTTATGATTTCAGATTCAAAGACCACACCGGATTCCAGAACCGGCCGGATCGTCTACGCCCTGCTCGTCGCACTCACCGCACTCTCTGTCCAGTTTCACTTCTTCAAACCAAATGGCCCTCTCTGGGGGCTCATCGTATGCTCGCCACTCGTTCCCTTACTGGATCGTCTATTTCCCGGAACTCGATACAGCTGGTCAGAACCCACAACTGATCACACTCTCCTGTCCCTTGCCATGTCGCTCTCACTTCAACCACAAAGGAGGTCTTCATGAATCCTGTACTTGTTTCTTTCGTCACCGTTGGTATTGGCCTACTCCTCTGGAGTATCGAGGCCACGGCTTTTTGCGGGTTCTATGTCGGCAAAGCAGATACGAAGCTCTTCAACAAAGCGTCTGAAGTTGTCATTGCCCGTCACGACAGCAAGACCGTCATCACCATGGCCAACGACTTCAAGGGCGATGTCAAAGAATTCGCGATGGTCGTACCGGTACCAACTGTCCTGAAAAAAGACCAAGTTCATGTCGTCGATCCGGCCGTGCTGAAACATCTGGCTGATTATTCAGCACCACGGCTAGTGGAATACTTCGATGAGAATCCCTGCCGACGCTATGAACTGATGGAAGACCGGATGGGGTCCATGAAGAACATGGCGCCCGCATCGGCTCCGGCAAAACAAGAGCGAGACAAGGCGCTGGGTGTGACCGTCGAAGCACAATACACCGTCGGCGAATACGACATCCTCATTCTCTCGGCCAAGGAGAGTCACGGCCTTGAAACATGGCTCAGTGAAAAGGGATACCGCATTCCATCAGGCACATCAACGGTTCTCCAGAGCTACTTAAAGCAGAACATGAAATTCTTTGTGGCCAGGGTAAACCTGGTTGAGCAATCAAAGCTCGGCTTCACGCACCTGCGTCCTCTCCAGATCGCCTTCGAGTCGCCGAAGTTCATGCTGTCGATCCGGTTGGGTACCGTGAATGCGGAGGGCGCTCAGGAACTCTTCATCTATCTCCTGACGAAACAGGGCCGCGTCGAAACAACCAACTACCGAATGGTCCGCTTGCCGGAAGCCCAGGAGATCCCTCTTTATGTGAAGGAGCAGTTCGGAGACTTCTACCGTGACCTCTTTACACAGCAAGTAAAGCGTGAAGGCGAGCGCGGCGTATTTCTCGAATATGCCTGGGACATGAGCTGGTGCGACCCCTGCGCCGCCAACCCATTGTCAACCGAAGAGCTGCGGAGCCTTGGTGTCTTCTGGCAAGACAACCAAAACGAGATGCAGCGAGGCAAAGCGTTGTACCCGCAGGGCCAAAACGTCTTCCTCACACGACTCCACGTCCGCTACGACGCCACTCACTTTCCCGAAGACTTGATGTTCCAGGAAACATCGAATCGTAACAACTTCCAGGCCCGCTATGTCCTTCGCCATCCCTGGACCGGCACGGAGAACTGTCCAGCTGCGACCGCCTATCGGCAGCAGCTGTGCGAACGGTATGAGCGATAAGCACAAACCCTGGCGAATATGACCGGATGGAATATCGGCGAGATTCGCAAGGCCATGAACCTAGCCTCATTGCCAGCAGACGAGGATAAGAAGTGGTATCAGCGATTGTGGACGAACTAGATGATCATGTTGAGGGCGAAGCCGGCATGCACGACTTCGCCCTCAACGACTCGACATCAACCACGAATGAGCAGTATTTGGATTAACTCTGGATCGACAGTGAGAGTGATGTCTCGGTGACTGTTCGATAGGCCACAAGTAAGCTGCTGCTGGTTGTCGGCGAGTTAATCTCATCCAATACTTGAGGTCGTGAATGATTCTGCTCATCAGCCTTGGGCTCCTGCTTGCCTCGAAGTTCCTTCGCCAGATCCTCGCGTAACTTGTCGAAGAAGTCTGGCAGATGCTTACGGACCTTCTCTAACTCGACCTTCGCTTCCTTCAGTGCATCAAGGACTTGCTGAATGATTGATGCCAGCTGCGCGTCTTTTACTGGAACAGTGAGATGAGTTCCATCGGGTGAATCCGATGACGGGATGGGCTCCGGGGTACCGTGTGATGCTGCCACCACCGCAACCGATCGAACAACTTCGACAGTCAAATCAAGACTGGAGAGTGAGTCCAACTGTGTAAACCCTTCCGCAAGTTTGGTGATATGCGCTCTGGCATCCTCATCTTGGCCCTGAAAGAATCCACGAAAGATGTTCGCAATATTCCCGAAGAGGATTTTCAGGTCGTGCAGCTCCTCTTTGTTGAGATCTCCATCCACAGCGATACCGAACTCTCGTTGGACGGCGTAGTGTGTATACGTCGCTTCAACCTTCCCCGTTGTCCGATCGTCCGCCACCTGGGAGCTATAGCTTCCTGATCGAAAATCGGTTGCAAGATCTGCGGTAAGGGTAATCCGATCCCCCTCTGCTGTCCTCACCGCAAGACGTCCGGACAAATCGTTGGACACCGCCACGCCGCTCACCCTGGTATCCAGTCGATGGCCCTCAGCATCGGATAGCTGACGCAGATTGAAGAAGTGATGTGGATCGATGGATGTCAGGGCCTGAACCGGCATATGAGGTCTCCTACTCGATTGATGAGAGATACGCCTTGCCTCATTCCGCTATCGGCATCTCGTCGGCTGAACTTAAGAGACCATATGATATAGTGTGGGCATTCAGACATCTTGATCCTGCTTAAAGAGGGAGGACTCCATGCGGAAATCTTTTCGAACTATGGCAGCCATCGGTGCAAGCCTGATGTTTGGCACAACGGGTTGCACCCTGAAAGCCACCATTAATCAAACGACCGACACGACATCCAACATCACCGGCACCACGTCAGGAGCTGCCTGGTGGAGTGAAGATGGCCAAATTAAGCCGGATTTTAAAACGACGGCGTTTGTCAGCTTCAATCACGAGAATCTACGGCAGAATCTGGCAGCAGGACGAGGAGAATATTTGGTGTCAATGAGTACGCTGTTGGGGATTCCGGAAGACCGGCAACCGGCATTTTTCTCCGCCGCCCAGGCAAGTTATACCCAGATGGCGGATCGGGATTCCACGGCCTTGCTCGCACTGTTGAAGGACACCTCCAGGTTGTTTGTTCGCTGACCTGAGGTTAAGGACGTTGCTGCACGGCCCGTGCACCGACCTGCTCTTGGGCGAAGAGCGCGGTCTCACCCTGACGACCGATGACCGTCCGCACCACAATCCCATCTTTGAGGATGAGAAAGTTTGTTGGAACAGCGGGGATGCGTGGCCCCGGCAACACAATCCCCGCAAGATTCAGCGGATCGCAGGCTGAAATCTTCACCTCCACCCCGGCGCTCAGATTGCCGCTTTTACGCAATGCACGCAACCCCCCCAGCGCCTCCGGCAAGGCAAACTGCTCACCGGTAAATCCACTCACGAATCGACCGCCACGGACTTCTCCTGCCATCTCCATCCGCCGATACTGTACCAGCAGATCCCGCCAGGATAGAGCTATCGATTCCCGTGCTAGCAGATCACGAAACACAACCCCATAACGACGAAGCAGTTGGTGGGCGGTGCGTTCGCATAAGCCAACAGCCGTCAGATGACCGCTCTCTGCTGACCGCAACAACGACCACCGTCCTGCTGCATGCCGAGGCCGACGCGCCCGTTCTCCTCCCTCGGCGCGACGCCGATGCGGGTCCATGAGGGCACGGAGATTATCGAACCCATCAGCCGTCACCAGACCGGCGGCCACCAGCTCCCACAATCCCTGCTCGACCTCAGAGGGAAGATGGTTGGTGATCCGCACCAGGTCGGTAAAAAAACTGGCCCCCTGTTGCTGCAACGCACGACGGAGATCTTGGGCTACCGAACTCAGCAGTGTGAACGGATCGGGGCCTACTGCCGCTACATCACGATGGAGTGCGGCGAGCAACCAGTCACACTCCTCCCGCGGGAAGATACTGATGGGCGCAATGCTCGTCGGGGTGATGCACCGCCCCGACATCTCACTACCCGATGCCAGTTTCGGATGGGGCGAGAGGCGCCCCCAACTGACCACGCCGCTTAGACAGAGCCGATCTAAGAGTTCCGGCTCATACTTGGCCATCCTCGTACGTAACAGCTGGGGCTCCCACGCAGATGCCGCGGCATCGAACCCGGCGAGTTGTTTGATGACCTCCATGAGCCCCGCGTCGCCATGCTGACGCGACCCTGGCACGACATGCTGCCATTGCATCAAGAATCGCATAAAGTCCGACGCCGTCACCGGTTCCACTTCCTTGCGCAGGATCCCGATCGTCAACCGATGGATCCTGGCCAGTAAGCGGCGGTGACACCACTCTCGTCCAGATGCGCCGGATAGTGCTGAGTGCTGAGGACTGAGTGCTGAGATCGCACGGAATTGGCCGCGCAGGACTTGACCTTGGGATTCGAGGCGAATCATCGCGGCCTCGATAGCAGGAACCGGAAGATGCAGTCGCTCGGCCAGCTCTATCGTCGTCATCGGGCCAATGCTTTCCATCCACCCAAGCACGACGGCATTACAGGTCCAGTCCTCACCGCCGGTTAACAGCTGTCGGACTCGTTCACTATTTTCGGTGGCAACCCATCCCTGTACATCTTGAACAGCAAGGACTATCACACGACCAGTCTCGACTAGGGATGGAAAGAACGGAATCCACGCACTCACCTCGGCCTCAGGCACCCACACCAGCGTTAAGAGTGCGTCATGCAGTTCGTCGGCATCGCGCACCACCGGCCAGGATTCACGTTGCACTGTTTCAATCGCAGCTGGATCCAAGGCCCCTACTTGCCCCAGCAGATCCGGCGGCAGCGTCCGGCGCAATTCCACGGCCCGCGCCCGCCGCTCTTCCAATGGTGCATCATCCAGGAAGGCATAGGGATTGGCGTTCAGGATTTCGTGGGAGAACACAGAGGGCGCCGGCGTCTCCACCGCCACACAACGAATGTGGCCGGCCTCGATCCGTTGCAGCACCGCCGTCAGGCCATCAAGATCCATCGCCTCCGTTAGACAATCACGCATCGTCTCCGCCACTAGCGGATGGTCGGGGATCTGACGAGCAGCTCGCTCCCCTGTTAGATTCTCGGGCGTGTCAAGTTTTCTGTGTAACTGATTGTGGTTAATCACTGGTAGGCACACGATCCCCTAAAATCATGGCAAATTGATTGAGCGCCCGTTTCCACAGCAACGCATCCGTGTTGGTATCTGGCTTGGTCATCAAACCCTCCCTCCTCTCTAGAAGAAGCATGATAACCAGTTACACAGTTAATCTTACACGCCCAGATTCTCCTGACAAGCAATCGCATCGGGAAACACTGCCGCCAGCAGATCCTCGGCCCTCATGCGCTGAATCTGCGGCGGCACCTTCTTGCCGTTCGAAAAGCGCAGCAACGCCAGCGCGCGCGACGCATTCCAACGCCACCTGGTGGTGAACATCGGGGCCAGCAAGACCGCTTGAATCAAGACCTCTCGCACCGTGTTGGAATGGAGATAGCTGAACACGGACTCCAGCGGGAAACTGTGCTTCTCGCCCAGTGAGATCACGAGGCCGTTATCCGTCGCCGCCGCCTGCAGCTCGAAATCAAACGTCACACAAAATCGCTTACGCAGCGCGAGCCCCCAGGCTTTGTTGATGCGTCCACCAAACGGGGCATGGATGATCAGCTGCATCCCCCCGCTTTCATCGAAGAATCGCTCGGCCACGATCGTCTCCTGCGTCGGCACGACTCCCAATACCGCCTTGCCAGCCAACACATATTCGATGACCTGCTGGGCACCGCGTGAATCGAGCGCACATTCTTGGCGAAGCCACTGGACCGGTGAGGGGGTCTCGTTCGCAATTCTATCGATCTCAGCCCGCAATGACGCGACTTCAGCGGAGAGTTCCGCTGTGCGAGATGGCGCTTCCCCTCGCCAGAACGGAATGCTGGGCGGCGCCCCTCGCGCATCTTCTACCCGTACCTTGCCCGCCTCGACGCCCTTGATGCGCCATGAGGTATTGCCGAGCAGCATGATGTCGCCCGCCAGACTCTCCACGGCGAAGTCTTCATCGACGGACCCAACCACCGTGCCGTCCGGTTCCGCCACGACAGCGTAATTCGCAGTATCGGGAATCGCACCGCCTGAAGTGATAGCCGCCAGCCGCGCCCCACGTCGGCCTCTGATTCGATGATTGATCCGGTCGTGATAGAGATAGGCCAGTCCGCGCCCTCGCTGCGTCGCAATGCCATCAGCCAACATCCGCACCACGGCATCGAAGTCGTCCCGTAACAGAATGCGATAGGGAAAGGCTCGCCGACAGAGTGCGAACAAGTCCTCCTCCGCCCAAGTCTGGCTGGCTGAAGCAGCCACGATCTGTTGGGCCAGGATATCGAGTGGAGCCGGCGGCACGGTGATCTGATCCAGCATCCCCTGCTTGATTGCCCGCACCAAGGCGGCACATTCCAGCAATTCATCCCTGGTCATCGCGAACAGGCGACCTTTCGGAATTGCGTGGATCCAATGGCCTGCCCTCCCGATCCGCTGCAGCCCCGTGGCGATGGCTCTCGGCGACCCGATCTGACAAACAAGATCGACGGTGCCGACATCAATGCCCAGTTCCAACGAGGCCGTGGCAATCACGACGCGAGTCTTGCCGGTTTTCAACCGCTCTTCCGCCGAGAGGCGAATCTGCCGCGAGAGGCTCCCATGATGGGCCGCCACAACATCCGGGCCTAAGTCTTTGAGACGTTCCTCCAGATAATGCGATACCCGCTCAGCCAATCGACGCGTATTGACAAACACCAACGTGGAACGATGCTGCCGGACCAGCTCAGCTACACGATCATAGACATCCGACCAGATCGCATTCGTGGCGACGGCACTCAGCTCATCCTTCGGCACTTCGACAGCCAGATCCAACTCGCGGCGATGGCCGACATCAATGATCCCCGGGCGTGGGCGAGCGCCGACAAGAAACTCCGCTACCAATTCGATCGGTCGCTGGGTTGCCGATAAGCCGATCCGCTGTGGTTTTGTGAAGGTGAGCGCTTCCAGCCGTTCCAACGACAGCGCCAGATGAGCCCCGCGCTTGTTGGGTGCCAGCGCATGAATCTCGTCCACGATCACCGTGCGTACCGTCTGTAAGAGCTTTCGGCTCTTCTCGGCAGTCAGTAAGATGAAGAGCGACTCCGGAGTCGTGACGAGGATATGGGGCGGCCGTTTCAGCATCTGCTGACGATCCGTCATCGGCGTGTCGCCGGTACGGACCAAGACGCGTAGTTCCGGCATCAGCAGCCCGGCCTGCAAGGCAAGCTGACCGATTTCCGCCAGCGGCTTCTGAAGATTTTTCTGGATGTCGTTACTTAAAGCCTTGAGCGGTGAGACGTAGAGGACATGGGTGTGGTCGTCCAGTTCACGGGCCAGGGCCTGTTTGAAGAGCTGATCAATGCAGGAGAGAAAGGCCGCAAGGGTCTTGCCGGATCCGGTCGGAGCAGCGATCAGCGCATCCGTTCCAGATTGAATCGCGGGCCACGCTCGGAGTTGAACGTCGGTCGGCTGGCCGACCTGCGAAGCAAACCATTCCGAGATGACCGGATGGAATCGAGTGAGTGGCATCGGCGGCATTTAATCACGCATGAAAGATGTCAGTAGGGCACACCTGCGCGTCCTCGCTCTATGACATCATGCGAAACTGACAGCCCATTTCGCAACCCATGGCAAATGTGGCATCATGGCGATCTCATGTACCTCTCCATCGTCATCCCGGCATTCAACGAAGCCCGTCTGATCGAAGACTCGCTGAAATCCGTCGCTGCCGCGATCGCTGCGAATCAGAAATCCGGTTTCACATCCGAGATCATTGTCGTGGATAACAATTCCACTGACAATACAGCCGAGCTTGCCAGACTAGCCGGTGCAACAGTCGTCTTCGAACCGATCAATCAAATCGGCCGGGCCCGCAACGCCGGTGCAGCTCACGCCACGGGAGACTGGCTGCTATTCTTGGATGCCGACAGCCTGCTGAGTCCCGGCCTGCTGGCCGATATTCTGCAACTGATTGAGTCAGGAAAGTACGTTGGATGCGGCAGCACACTGCGCATGGATGGGCTGCCCTGGTGGGCGAACTTGACCCTACAGTTCTGGACGTCGGTCTCGGTACTCTGTCGTTGGGCTGCCGGGGCGCTCGTGGTCTGTCGGCGCGACGCGTTTCAGGAAGTGGGCGGGTTCGACCAGGAGCTCTACGCACTGGACGAAATCAGACTGAGTAAGCAGCTTAAACAATGGGGACGGCAGCGCAGCCTTCAGTTCACAATTTTAACGGGACACCCTCTCGACACCTCGTCGCGTAAAGTGTCGCTCTATTCGAGCCGAGAGATTGCCGTGCTGATCTTCTGCATCTTTTTCCTTCGAAAACAAACACTACAAGATAAGAAACACCTCTCGGTGTGGTACGACGGACGGCGCTGACCATCACCCTTCCGCCAATAAGGCTTGAATCTGCCGCTCTGTCTCGCTGTAGCCCCCCTCACCGATTCTGACATAGCGAATGATCCCGCGCTTGTCGATCAAGTACATCGCCGGCCAGTACCGATTCCCGTACCGGTTCCAGGTCGAGAACTCGTTGTCGATCGGTACAGGGAAACGGATGTCGTGCTCCTTCATATATCGTTTCACATTCTCGATCTCACGTTCGTGTGAGAACTCCGGTGAATGGACGCCGATCACGAGAAAGCCTTGATCCGCATAGTGCCGGTACCACTCCTTCACGTAGGGTTCGACGTTTCGGCAGTTGTGACAACCGAACGTCCAGAACTCGACCATCACCACCTTGCCACGGAGATCAGCCATCCGCAGCGGCGCACTGTTAAGCCAGGTTGGATTGGCGATGTTAGGAGCCGGTTTGCCAATCATCGCGTCGGCCGGACGAAGAGTGAGCCATCCTACCAATAGAACGACAACTACAATTCCCAACCAACGAAGCGAAACGCAAGTCTGTCTCAGCATCCTAAATCCCGGCGTACCACTCATACCCCTGATCCTCCCAATAACCACCCTTGCCACCTCCGATGCCGGCAAGGGATTCGACCAACTCGATCTTCATGACATACTTTGCCTGCTTGTATCCGAGCTGTCGCTCGAAGCGGAGCCTGAGAGGAGCGCCATGTGGAACATCCAGTGGCGAACTATTGAGCTCGTACGCCAAAATCGTCTGGGGGTGATAGCAATCGGCCACGGCGATGCTCTCGTAGTACGCGATCCCTTCGTCATCCACATCGGCACAGTGGAACACAGCATAGCGGGCATTCGGCAACGGTTCGACTTGGCGCATCAAATCACCGACTGGGATACCAGTCCATTTCCCAATGGCACTCCACCCCTCGACACAATCATGACGAGTAATTTGCGTCCGAGCGGGCAGCTCTTTCAGCGCAGCAAGCGACCAACTTCTCGACGCCTGGACCAAGCCAGCCACTTCCAGCATCCATTCCGAAAAGTTCTGTGCGACATGCTCGGCATATTGTTCCGTGCCAGGATCAGTATTGCCGTTCGCCGGAAAGATCTTCGAGATATCGGCCACACCATATTCTTTTGCCAATGCGTCTTTCGGAGTGACCGCCCGCTGTACAGTTTCCGTCAATCGCTCCGCCTTATTAAGAATGGACGGGAACCAACTGCTCTGCGTGAGATTGTCGCACCCAGAGAGCGCAACCAAACTTGCCGCGCCTAACGTTCCCTTGAGAAATCGGCGTCGTTCCATTGCATGTTCAGACTTCATGACGCACTCCTTGATGTTGAACGAGAAACCACCCCGTGACCATCGAACGGATGTTGTTGAAGAACCCTGTGAGAATTACCTGGAGAACGTGAATCACGATGAAGCCGATAAACGAAAAACAGGCAACAAAGTGAATCGTCCTCGCCGTTTGGCGTCCTCCCGATATGGTCAAGAGCCAGGGAAACGCGGTGTCGATCGTCGGCGACATCGCCAGACCAGTGAACACAATCAGCGGTGCCACGATGAACAAGACCGTGGCATAGGCCAACTTCTGAAGGATGTTGTACCGCTTCGCTTCTTTGCCGCTTGGATGTCGCAGGAGCAGATGATCTCTGAGTGATTTGCCAATGCCACGAAACTCTTTGCCGGTTGGAGCCAGGTCGCGAGTGGCATGTCGGCTCGCGAAGGCATAGGCTGTGAACACGAGGCCATTGATCACAAAGAACCATGCGAAGAACAGGTGCCATTGCCGCCCCATCGCCAGCCACTTGGCGCTGGGAATCGTCGCCCAGGCTGGGAAAGCGCGTCTCATGTCGTCGGAGTAGCCGAGCACGCCGGTCGTATCGAACTGATGCCCCAGGATCGTGGTCATACCCCTTATCTCACCGCTTTCAGTTTGCATGGGCCTGATTGAGAGTACTGCCTGGTCGCGATCAGAACGGTCGCCCCAATAGAGCGCTGGGTGCGCATTGAAAATCTGCAGGCCACTCATGATGAGGATGATCAGGAATGGGACATTCATCCAGTGACTGATCCTGACTGGAAGTCGATGGCGGTACACTCGCTCAATTACAGGGGGAGTCGAAATCATGGGGGTACTCACTGTCGATAACGTTTCAGATGCCGACGGCTCTACAATCGGCATCTGAGCTCCCTCCCTACTGATAGCTTCTTCCGACTGAATGAGTAACGCCATGATTCCCCCTCCCCTCAATGCACAACCTAGCGTTTCGTCGGAAGTATGCGTGGTTTCTTACAGCAGCGAATGATGCATGCGGAAAAACGAAACGGCCTGCCTCGGATGGACCGCGCACAGGCCTTGAAAAGAACAAACGTTTAATGGCAAGGATTAAACTCAGCTTGAGTTCTAACTCCACGTGCAACACTTCCAGCTCGAATGGGCAAAGGTGTTGCCATGAACACCACAGGCTATACGCACTTGAGTCCTGAAGAACGAGCCACCCTGAGCCTGGGCCTCGCCCAGGGGTAGCCGCTCCGGATGATAGCCCGCGTGTTGGGCCGCGCGCCCAGCACCCTGTGAGCCGGGAATGCGCCCGCAACACAACGCGGGCCATCCCTATCGCGCCTGCACAGCGCAGATCCAGGCGGCCGCCAGGGTGCACCAGCCCCGACGCCCCCGGAAACTCCTGGATCCCTGGTTGTGGGCGTCTGCCCAGACCCACCTGAAAGACGGCTGCTCGCCGGAACAGATTGCGGGCCACCTGCGACGCGCGTCTACTGCCGACATGCGCCAACACCTCTCGCCCGAGACCATCTATGCCGCGCTGTACGTGTTGCCTCGTGGCACGCTGCGCAGTGAATTACTGGCCGCCCTGCGTCAGGCACGCAAGGCGCGCCAGCCTCTGGCACGAGGGACTGCCCGCCGCGGCCAGCTCCCCAATATGACGCCGATTGTCGAGCGTCCCGCCGAGGTGGCCTCCCGCACAGTCCCAGGCCACTGGGAAGGCGACCTCATCAAGGGAGCCCGCAATGGCTCAGCGGTCGGCACGCTGGTCGAACGGACGACACGCCTGGTGCTCCTGGCCAAGATGAATGGGACCGATGCGAGGAGTGCGCGTGAAGGTTTCACGAAGAAGCTTCGGCATGTCCCCGCGCTGCTGCGCCAGTACTTACCCAAGGGCACGGACTTGTCGGGCTACACGCAGTAGAAACTGTCCCGACTTTGCCACGCCCCTGGAAGTCTATGCGCACCTGCGCCATTATTCACCCGTTGCACTTGGAACTTGAAACCGCCCCCTATATATTTGATACTCGTTTATTCCACGTTACGCGTCCCAGAGAATTTCATGGGATTGTTTAGTCTAAGAAAAACTTCAACACTGACGTGATCTTACCTGAGTTTATCGGGGGAATGAATGCCAACTTCATCACCGCATATAAGGACTTTTCGCGGACGCATGTGGCACTGGCTTTATAATTTTTGGCTTTCCCATGTTAGCACCTACACATGGTGGAGGCAGCTGAGACCTACTGCCTGGCAAGGTGTCGCTTGGATAGTTTCCATTTACCGGCTGAGCCTTCGTAGAGCTGTCTTTATCGGCGTCACCGGCAGTTGTGGCAAAACTACAACGAAGGAAATGATTGCCGCAGTGCTCTCCAGCCAATTCAAAGGTCACAAGAGCCATGCCAATGATAATACCTTAATTGGAGTAATACAGACTATATTACGTACCAGACGGGAATATAACTTTTGCGTACAGGAGTTCACCGTCGGTAGGCTCGGTGAAGCGATTTCTTTAGAAAAACAGTTCGAAATGTTTAAGCCTCAGATGGGTGTGGTAACCACCGTGGGAGATGATCATATCAGCGCGCACGGCAGTAGAGAGGCAATCGCTGCTGAAAAGGGAAAATTGATTGCCGCGCTCCCGTACAATGGCACCGCAATCCTGAATGCGGATGACCCTCTCGTCCTGGCGATGCAAAGCCGCTGCAGAGGGCGCACACTGACGTACGGCCTGTCCCCGGATGCCATGCTGCGTGCGGAAGATGTCCGCGACAATTGGCCTAACCGTTTGTCATTGACTGTCCGGTATGGGGATGAATCGGTTAGAGTGCAAACTCAATTGTGCGGCGCACACTTAGTGCCGAATGTGCTTGCTGCGATGACCGCCGGGAAAGCCATGGGTGTCAGCCTTCAATCGGCGGCGGCGGCGCTAGAAGGCTTGTCCCCGGTTCCAGGGCGTATGTATCCGATTGAAACCCCTGAGGGCGTGACGTTTATCTGCGATGACGTGAAGGCTTCTGTATGGGCAATCCCTCCGGCGTTGGATTTCATGCGACGCGCCGCTGCAAAACGCAGAATTGTTATCCTAGGTACTCTTTCGGATTATCTAAAACCCATGAATCCGACCTATGCTCAGGTCGCCAGACAGGCATTGGAGGTGGCCGATTACGTGTTTTTCGTCGGTCCCTGGGCCTCACGCTGCCTTCGTGCCAAGCGGCATCCCAAAGACCAAGCGTTGCAGGCTTTTGTTACTGTGGACCAAATCAATGGATTCTTGCAGGGGTTTTTGGAGCCGGGCGATTTGGTCCTAATTAAGGGATCATCACGCACCGATGGTCTATCGCGCATCGTATCGGTCTGGAGTCGCAAGCCGCAGGGACGGTCTGTTGAAGTTCACCCTGATCGAGACAGCGCGATCCCGGTGCAGTTCGCGAGTGATACTTCAATTCTTTCTACTGACGGCGCGATGCAGGATAAGGGGATGAGCCAACTGGTTGTGGGCTTAGGCAACCCCGGCAAGCGTTTTGAACAGACTCCTCATAACGTGGGCCAATGGACGCTGGAGCTGCTTGCCGAATCGTTACAGGCGAAGTGGTCTGAGGAAAATTTTGGCTTAGTGGCTAGAACTCAAGTTGAAGGCCAACCGGTGCTTTTGGTTAAACCGGCGACTGAGATGAACCATACTGGGCCATGGGTGCGACAGATGGCGGATCAATACCAATTGAAGATCCAAGACTGTGTGGTCATTCAGGATGATATTCACCTCAAGCCAGGCGAAGTGCGCAATAGAATGAGTGGCAGCTCCGGAGGGCACAAAGGCATGCAGTCCATCATCGCCGCATTTCAAAGCGAAGATATCCGTCGAGTCAAGATAGGTGTAGGCGTACCTACCGATGGGACACCAGTTGCAAGATATGTGTTAACGCCATTTGAAGGCCCGGAGCGTGACTTGGTCGAGAATGCCTGCCGTCGAGCCGCCACACGCGTCGTCGAGATGATTGAAATGCGATCCAGCAAGATTTCACGGAACTTGGGAAACGCATCAATTTGAATTGTAGCATCCGAGGCATTGGTCTTCACAGTACTCAGCTGGCTTAATCTCAGGGGAGCACACAGATTTCTGCCAAAATGATGTAGTTCATGGAATATATATTATGAAAATCTTACAGCCATTATTGTTTGCGATCCGGAAACGGATTTTCACCAATTTTGATCTTCGACACCGCCTTTTTTATCTTCAACACCGCATTATTCACCTCCGATCTCCTGTGTGTTTACCGTGGTTCAAGATGAGGGGGAAACAGGACACCGTAAACCGTATTCATCGGTTAGCCTTGGAGATTACTCGTTCACGGATGCGGGGGGGTATGGTTAAGGGTGTACTGGTTTGGCCTATCGTTTCGCTACTACTAGCCCTTTACGCTGTCTATCGTTATGGTATTCATGTAGAAAAGAGGTATCGGATCAGCTTGTGGTTGCAATGGAAACAGATTGTCTACTTGGCAAATGTATACAATCTCCCACCCCAATCGTATTACGATTTCAGGCTTTGGAACGACTCAAATCTAATAAAGGCCGATCAATATATTGTGTGGCCAGAACATGCCGTCATATTTGATTGGCTCAATAGGAACCTTGACACCAAAACACTCGATAACAAGATTTCCTTCTTTGAATTCTGTCATTCGACTGACATCCCAACCCCACCCATAATTGCGAGGTTCGATAGATCTGGAATGGAGCAGTGGTATTGCGATAGTTCGAGTTTTCCCAAGGTGGATCTGGTCGTCAAGCCCAGCACTTTGAGTTGTGGTGAAGGCGTGGAACGATGGGAGCATGTTGAAGTCTGTCAGAAATGGAAGCGAGGTGATTCATTGCTAAACCACTCAGAGCTTTTGTCTTATTGCCGCCACCTTGCTGCTAAACACCAGTTGATCGTCCAACCACGATTGCGGAACCACCCCAGCATCGAACAATTTAGCAATAGTGCACTTGGTACGTTACGTGTAGTTTCCTATCACCTACCCAATACAAAACCGGCACTTTTTCAATCCTGTTTCCGGATGCCCGTAGGAAGGGGAGAAGCTGACAATTTTAATGCTGGCGGAATCGCTGCTGGGGTGTCCGAGAGAGGTAAATTAGGAGTGGCTGTAGGGAAAGATGTCAGAGCCGGTCTTTTCTCACATCATCCTGATACACAGGCCAGAATCGAGGGTGTAGACTTGCCCTATTGGCAACAAATGGTGGACCTGGCTTTATTGGCTCACGAACGACTCGGTGGCCCTTGTTTTGTGGGTTGGGATATTGCCTTGACGATAAATGGGCCAATTGTACTTGAAGGGAACGACAAGTTTGGTGTGGATTTGGCACAGATGCCTCAAGGGCAACCGCTTGGTGAGACCAAGTACGCGGAAATCGTTACTGCTGCCGTGAATGCAACAAACCCTGAGCCATTGCTGAAGAACATCCTCGTGTGAGAATCTTACCACCCTCATAGCTCAAAGACTCCAAGCGGGTTCATCGGTCTACGTCAGGTAGAACGAGACGCCGGTATCAAAAGGCTTGATGCGGCCGCTCCTGGTTGCACCACTGCACCCAATCCCGAATGATCTGGCGCGCCTCCTCAAACGTCTGGAACGTGTGCTGCCAGACACACTCTTCTTTGAGACTGCGAAAGAACCGTTCAACCTAATAAACGGCAGTTGAAGGATCGTACGGCTCCATTATAGCCTTGGTGGAAGCGGGTTGGCGGCGCATTTCTGAGCACGAAGGGAGTCACCCCATGGGTGAAGCACCACGCAAGGCCGTGGTCAGGTCACGGCAGTCAATTGCACTCGATAAATTCGGTGGCCGGATCCACGTGGAATGGGACCCCTGCTGCAGCCGTGACTCCTCTTGGACAGCTACCCTTCTTCATCGAATTTCTCAAAGTGAGCGGCGTCTTCGAGGCCTGGGTGGCGAGTGCCCGCTGGCCTACCACAGTGACCTCGGTCGTCAATAGTGGACGCCATGAATTGCAGCCTCATGCCGCCAGCTGTTGACGGACCCATTGCTGGGCAAATGTCGCGGGCGAGCGATGTCCAGACCGCGCAGGGAATAGGGGTAGATCCGATGGGCCGGATGCCGCTGCGTGGTGCAGGGCGTGCGATACACGGCGGTGATCCCCATGCGGCGCATCAGCGTGGCCACCCGCCGCCGCCCGATGGCGTGGCCCTCTTGCCGGAGGAGATCTCGCAACATCCTGGCGCCAGCAAACGGATACTGCAGATACAGCTCGTCGATCCACCGCATCAGCGCCAGCACCGGATCCGAGACCGGCGTCGGTTGATAGTAGGCCGTCGAGCGCGCCACGCCGAACAAGATACAGGCGTAGGCCAGCTTCTGAAGGACGTTGTACCGCTTGGCTTCTTTGCCGCTTGGATGTCGCAGGAGCAGATGATCGCTGAGTGACTTGCCGATGCCACGAAGGTCTTTGCCGGTTGGAGCCAGGTCGCGAGTGGCATGTCGGCTCGCGAAAGCATAAGCGGTGAAAATCAGCCCGTTGAGCACAAAAAGCCAGGCGAAAAACAGATGCCATTGCCGCCCCATCGCAAGCCACTTGGCGCTGGGAATGGTCGCCCATGCCGGAAAGGCCCGTCTCATGCCGTCCGAGTAGCCAAGCACGCCGGTTGTATCAAACTTATGACCGAGGATAGTCGTGATACCCATTTCCTCACCACTTTCAGTCTGCATAGGCCTGATTGAGAGTACTGCCTGGTCGCGATCAGAACGGTCGCCCCAATAGAGGGAAATCCACTTGTCATCGTCGGCTTTGATTGTGCCACCAGCATAAGCACTCGGCAGCGTGGATCCCATTCCAGCCACCAGTGCCGTCATGGCTCCAGCAACTAAAACCTTTTTCCACCGCCTCGTAAGATGTTCCTTCATACTGATGCCCTCCCTTGTGAGTATTAAGAAACCACTGCCCACCTGCACTGATATCCAAAAACGTATACAACCAGGAAGTTGGCGGCGAGTATGCCTAAGTGCTCGAAAGATAGCAAGAAACTTTTCTCTACTTGCTTCCACATGTAACAAATATACATATGTATTTCTGCCTGTCCATCTAAATGCAGGAATCGATCAGGTGCGATACTGATGTGGTTTTCACCTGCGCACCTCAGCATAACCTGCGCAGATCGCGTACAAACCGCATTGTCACTAACTCGTTTTTCATTTGCCACCATACGTGCCTTTACTTGCCTACGTAGGATGCCCCGCCGTGACGCGGTGGAAGAAGCGTACCGAGTGTCCTCTGTCTAGTCGGCCAGGGCCATTTGGCGGCGTGCCGACACCTTGGCAAAGGGAGAACAGGTTTCAGCTAGTTTCGCCGAAGGAACCAAACGGACCACCGCTCTAAAACGTATAGGCTCGACCGGTGTGAAGCAATCCTTGTACCCCGCACTCTTAGGTACACGACGATTCTAGAGTCCACAGAATTATGAGACGGACAACTGTGAGATGTATGTCCGCACTGAAAAATGTTGGAGGAGGTAACTTATAGATAAATAAGAGCCAGGCAGAAGAAGTTCGTCTTGCTCTGCCTGGCTTTCTTCAGCACACCGGTAAGAGCCTATCGGTTCGGCTGAGGAGTGTAGCGGAGATACGGCTTCACAGTCGTGAAGCCTTTAGGAAACAGTTGTTGTGCTTCTGCATCACCCACCGCGGGCGTAATGATGCAATCTTCACCATCTTTCCAGTTCGCCGGAGTGGCGACCTTGTATTTCGAGGTCAGCTGAAGCGAGTCGATCACTCTCAACAACTCATCGAAGTTCCGGCCGCAGGAAGCGGGATACGTTAAAGTCAGCTTGACCTTCTTGTCCGGGCCGATGATAAAGACCGATCGCACCGTCATATTGTCAATGGCATTAGGATGGATCATGTCATACAACGTCGCAACCTTCTTATCCGGATCGGCGATGATGGGATAGTTCATCGTCGTCTTTTGCGTTTCGTTGATATCGTTGATCCAGCCTTTGTGAGAATCCATCGGATCTACACTGACCGCAATCACTTTTACGCCACGTTTTTTAAACTCCGGCGTGATTTTGGCCACCGTTCCCAGCTCCGTCGTACACACAGGGGTGTAATCCTTGGGATGTGAAAACAGAATCCCCCACCCGTTACCCAACCATTCGTGAAAATTGATCGTGCCCTCTGTCGTCTCCGCCGTAAAGTTCGGTGCATCGTCTCCCAATCGTACTGCCATGGTATCCCTCCTTAACCTCGGAAAATATCCAGCCATCAACTATTGATCAGCTATCACCCAACGAATTTTCTACAATACTGTTTCGCAAAGGATGAGTGCAAGGGGCGCTTAAGCTTTGACTCTGGCTTGCCGATAGAGACTCCGGGAACCTTTTCTCACGGAGGCTTGCCATGGACAAACCCGACCCAACACGAATCAAACTGCACATGTCAAAAGACCCCATGTATCTGATGCTTCGCGAAGGCTGCATCAAGGAGTTTAATGTCAAAAAGGCCTCCGGCGACACATGCGACCTTCGCGGGCTCGACCTTCGCGGGCTGGACCTTCGAGGGCTCGATGCCGATGGATTGGATTTCACCGATTGCTATTTTCGGCAGTCCGACCTGAGAGGGGTCGACCTGAGCAAGGCCAAGATGGACGGCGCCAGCATCAACGCCTGCCAGATTTCCGGTGTCTTATTCCCTTCAGAGCTGAGCGCCTCTGAAATCGAGCTCTCACTTCTACATGGGACAAGAATGCGATATCGGGACAAATAGCGGGACAGCTTTTTGCTTCGGTTGCTCCTGCCGGCTCGATGCCAGCGACTCCGCCACTGGTTCATCGTCATCTCAACAAGACGACATCCTACCTGACCTACTCCCTTCCTAATTCCATGGGAGGCATGCGCGATAACAGTGTCAGGATCCAGCAGACAGACCCAATTGCGTTCGCACCTTTTCATGCCCGGGTTCGGCAGCCTCTGGATCCAAGAGAGACATTCGTTCTTCGGTGAGCTTCCCGTTTTCTAAAAGACGTTGCTGAACCGCCTCCGCACGTTGGTGGGCTAATGCGTCTAACTCCGCACCTGAAATTTGGATAGCCGCTTCCAGTTTTTGCTTCATGTGCTCCACGGTCGGCTGGGTGGACTCAGCCGGCGTGGCCGCTGGATCAGGCGCCGGTAACTTTGCATACAGCTTTTCAATCAACCGTTGCTCGTCTCCTGGTGAGAGCTGTGCCTGATCGGTATGTGCCCCGCCACGCGGGATGCCCTTCATCTCAAACAGTTGGTCTCGGAGCTTCATCCTCTGAAGTGCTGCTCGGTCAAGCGTCGAATCGGACGTGCCCTTAATATCGAGCCTGAGCCCGGCCCGCTCATCCAATGCTTTCTCCAGCGCCTCCAGCTTGTGCACTTCGCTCTCCAGCAATGCCGCGCTGCCCGGATCGAACTCGATGAACTGCAGCTCCTCCTCATTCCCCCCGCCCGGAATAAGCTTCCCCATCAGCGAAAACGGCGAGGCCACGACTTTTGTCAGTAAGTTGAGCAACGTCGAAAGCACGACCTTGCCGTACTTGAAATCCGGGTCATTGAGGTCTCCACGAATCGGCATATCGACTTCGATCAAGCCCTTACGATCCTTCAGCAGTCCCACAATCAGCGGCACCGGTAGTGACGTCGCATCAGGACTGTTGGTCTTTTCACCGAATGTCAGCTGATCGACTTGCACGAGATTCTCCGCTTCCAGCACTTTTTGTGAGACCTTATACTTCAAATCAAGCGAGAGCTTGCCCTTGGACAATCCGTAGCCGGCATATTTGCCGCTGTACGAACCAACCGGAGTCAGGTCCATCCCGCCCAGTGTAATGACCAAGTCGGTGAAGGCGTCCTCGCTCAGTGGATTTATCTTTCCGACGATGTTAAGTCGCGCCGCTTGACCGATCCTGCCCGTGAGATTGACATCGGCTTTCTTCAGTTGCTTGGACGATAACCCTTTGATGGTTCCGCCGAACTCGGTGAGGCTGATCTTAACGTTCGGCTCAATGGACAAGTCTTGAAACCTTGCAGCCAGTTTGACCAATTTGACTTGGTCGATCGTCACAGGCACGGGCTCCGCCGGTTTGGTGTGCGACTTCTCGGGTTCGAGTTCTTTTGGGGGAGCCGCCTGATCGCCGGGTGGAGGCGAGACAGTCAGATGGGAAAGATTGAGTTGGCCGTCAGCTTCCACCACCATCCGCATAGACGGTTCTTGCCAGACCACTTCAGCGATTTTCACAGCGGTCGGCTCCACATCCAACGCGACGCGGTTCACCGCCAACCTCTTCCACGTCACGACATTGTCAAACTCTTTGCGATCGACAACGGCCAACTGATTGACCGCAAGATCACCCTGGAACCGAAGCAGAGGCTCATTCGGGTGTTCTGTGGCAAAGTGCAGTGCCCCCTTGAGATCGATGGCTCCATCCTGCACGTCGGCATTGAGAAACCGATCGAGATAGGGCTGAAATGGGTGGATATCAATGTGCTCCAACTTGAGAGCGGCATCAACGATCAATGGCTCGACCGTGACTTTCCCCTGAACACCAATCGTTCCCGTCTCATTCAATTTCAACGACAGATCCACCGGCAACGGTGTTTTGAAGGGAATCCGCACATCTTTCACCGTGAGATTCATCGCCGACACATCCACATGACCAGGTCTCGAGAGCGTTCGATCCTCGAACGCAGCCCGATAGTTCCGTAGGGCAATTTCGTCGACAGCAATGGTCCAAGGCTTTGGTGTTTTCTCGGGCTTGGCCTTTGCCGTCGTGGGTATTGGAGGCGCCTCATTCCCATCGACGGGCGTAAAGAGCGTGTGATAATTTATCGCCCCGCCTGGGTCCATCCAGGCCTCGAATCGCGCATTGGCTGAATGCACCTTCGCGATATCAATGGCTTGTTTTTGCAGATCCAGCTGAATCCCTTCCACATGAAAGGCCGGAATACTCACGACTGGCTCAAGCCCGCCTCGTTCCACGATCGCGAGATTCTGAATCGATACGTTTCCATTCTTGACCGTTGCCTGAGGAGTCTGACCGCGCAGATCAAAATGGTACGACGCAGAGAGGCCAAGGGTGCCCTGTGGAATGTCAAACTGAAACAAGTCGTGCACGGCTTGATACAACGTCTTGAGTTTGATTCCGGACAGATTCACCCGACCATCAGATTCCACCGGTTCCAGAAATATGCTCCCCTCCCACGAGATCTTTTCACCCTTTCCGACCTCCGCCGTGAACGCATGGGCACCCTCGCCTCCCTCGGCCTGCACCGTACTGAAGTTGCGCAGCACGATTTCAAACGGCACCACATCGATCACCACCGGTCGCGCCTTTGAATCATCTCGATATTCAATGATGCCTTGCCCGATCTCCAAGAGATCGATCTGCACCGGCATCATCTTCTTCGGTTCGCCTGTTGGTTGAGCAGGGGGCTGGGGTGCTTCATCCGAAGGAGGAACCAGCGACATCAGATTCAACTTACCCTCACGATTCACCTTCGCCGCCACGAATGGCATGACGAGACGAATCTCGTCGAACGCGACTTTTCGCAAGAGCAGCGTCGTTGCACGCAAATTCACAAACAGTTCCTCAAACCCCAGCATCGGCGTCTTGTTCTGCTCCCGGACCTCTAACCCATTGAGACGGAGCGAGAGCGCGAACGGATTGAAGGCGGCATCCCGCAACAGGATAGGATGCTTGATTTGCTCCGAGGCGGTGGGAACGACGTACGATGTAATCAGATAGGGAACGAGCACAAAGCCGACGAGCGAATAGAGCGCAATGAGACCTACCAGCGTACCGATCAGAACCCGTGGACGAAGCAGCCGACGCATGCAATCCAGCCCCTTGGAGGAAGAATCTGAAGAGCAAACTATAGGGGACGAGACCGTGGAATGTCTACAGAGAGATATCTGCCTGGCCAGAGAAATTATTAGGGAATGCAACGCGCGGTGGCTGACATCGAGCGATGTCTACCGAGGGAAGGGAAAAGATCCTTGCGGTGTGTATCCCGTCGCCTCAATAGAAACAGCACTGCCATGAGCGAGCTTGGAGTGGTGCGCCCGGTTGGAATCGAACCAACGACCCTCAGCTTAGAAGGCTGATGCTCTATCCGACTGAGCTACGGGCGCGTTCCAATATTTCAACTACTTGGACAAGTGACTCTCCACGGCCATGTCACTTGGTGTTATTAGGGTGTTAACGTCAAGGTACTTTTGCACCTTCAAGGCGGCTTCAGTCAAGTCTCTCTCCTCTATTGAGTTGTACCGCTTCCACATCTTCTCTGACTTGTGACCAACAATCTTCATCGCGGTTGCTGTATCCACACCGGCGCGTCGTAGGTTTGTCGAGGCACAATGACGGAGATCATGGAATCTAAAGTCGGTTATTCCGGCATCGCTCAACGCGGTCCTGAAGGATCGGCTGATACGTTGAAGCGGTCGGCCCTTGTAGGTGAACACGTGGTTATTCGTCAGACTGCGAATTTTGGCCAAGCGTTGGAGAGTTGATCGAACGTCTGCGGTCATGGGAATACGCCTCCCGGTTTTGGTCTTGGTGTCTTGACTTCGAAGGGTGATGAATCCCCGACGGAGATCAACACGGTCCCACGTCAGAGACACAATCTCCCCGAACCGTTGGCCGAGTTGATAGGCCGTCAAGAGCACCGGGCGGAGGTGTGGCTTCGCGGCCTGATGTAACCGGCCCCATTCTTCTTCCGTGAGCACTCGATCCCGTTCGTTCTGGGGGTTGGGTATCTCGACTCTGGACGCGGGGTTGGCCTGGAGCAGTCCCCGCTTGATCGCCATGTTCAGGCAGTGTTTTAACGCAATGTGGTCATGGTTGATTGTCTGTGTACTCGCCTTGATTCCGTTGGGTTTCGTGCGTTGATTGCGGAAGGCTTCCACATCCTGAGGCTTGATCTCTGACAGGATCTTCTGGCCGAAGAACGGGATGAGGTGAGTGTTGATACTGTAGGCTCGTCCCACGAAGGAACGAAGTCCTCGGACGGTTTCCAGCTCCAGGTAAGCCTTCGCCCATTCTTTGAAGAAGATCGGCTTGGCTTGTTCGGTCTTCTCGTGGCCTAGGAGGAGTCGTGTCCTGATGGTGGCTTCCATCTCCTTGGCAACAGTCTTATTGAGACACCCCACCTTCCAGCGTTTCCAACGGGCACCGGGTACACCACTCGCGAGGACCAATGATTTTCCGTCCGCACTTTCGATCACCGGAAACTCCACATAGTAACTATCGCGCCGTTTAGTGAGTCCCATGGCTGTCTCTCCGTGGTGTGATCGTGTGCTGATCGATCCAGGCATCCAGCTGAGCTTGCTTGAACTTCACCAGCCGTCCGATTTTGACGTACCCCAGTTTCCTCGCGGAAACCCATCCGTACAGGGTCAATTTGGATATGCCTAAATACTTCGCGGCCTCATCCATTGTCAAAAGGTTATTCATAGCGCGTTAGACAGGCCCTTCCTTCCTGCTCTACCTAGGTCAAGTGAGCCGACCGACAGCTCCGCACAGCTCTTGAGAGTGGCACTTATGAGAGGGTTCAGAATTATTCACCATACCGAAAAAGTAGGGGTGGCCACAGAAGCGAAGGGACTCCGGTGTTGGTGCCGGCCGCGTTCCGGGAGGCACTCACCAAGGTCTGCAGAGCGGCGGAGTGGCGCACGAATGTCTCCTGAGGCACCGCGTCCGGAGACGCCGTGCCAGGTGGAGTCCGGCACCGTCGTGTCGCGCAACGCGACGCGACCGTGCCAAGAGAATAGCCGTGGCCCGTCAAGGGGTGTGGCACGCCCGTGGCAACCGTGCCACCGAGGACGGTGTCACGCTTGCAGTCGCGCGTGGCCACAGTCGCGGAGATTCTGTTGCGCCCTCGATGTGGGTGAGGGGCGCAACACGGTATTGAGAAGAAGTCGGTGTGCGAGTCCACTGTGTGGGGCCGTTCATGATCGGTCCAGCTCTCGGCTGTTACAGGCACATGGTTGATCAGTGACGTCGCAGAGGAATCGAAGCGGTGGGAGCCCTTCGCCCTCAAGATCCCTCCCTTGACGAGTTATAACATAAGTGTTATAGTTTCCACACATGGCCTGGACAGTCGTCTACTATGAGACGGCGCAGGGAGATAAGCCGATTGAGGCATTTCTCGACGCCTTGTCCCATGGAGCGCGAGCCAAATGTCTGGCCTATATCAGTCGGCTTGAAATTGATGGGACGCGTCTTCCCGCCTCGATTGCGGCACACGTCCGAGGCAAGATCTGGGAGCTGCGTCCGGAATGGTCGGGGACTGAGTACCGGTTCTTTTATGCCGCATTCGTGAGGCAGCGGTTCGTCATCCTGCATGCGATCCGGAAGAAACGGCAGAAACTGCGAGAACGAGACATCGCCATCGCGGAGCAACGATACGAGGAGGTCACGCGCAAGGCGTCACGATGAACACGCATAGACAGTACATCAACGAACAGATCAGGAAAGAACCAAAATTCGCCGAGGCTCTTGCGAAGGCGGAGCAGGAAGTGGGGATTGCCGTGGAGCTGGCGAGGCTACGGGAACGACGGGGGTTGAGTCAGACTGAGCTCGCGAAACTCACCGGCATGAAACAGCCGCAGATCGCCCGCTTGGAAAGCGGGGCCCATTTCCCCGCGTTTCCAACCCTGCAAAAGCTTCTCGGCGTGCTTGGTGGCAAATTGGAACTAACAGCGGATGCCTGCCATCTCGTTCCCACACGACTGAAGGTCGCCAGCGCGCGACGGTAGTACGTCCTCAGCATCCAGGATGCAGAGAGACACTGAGGTCGAAGGGAGAGAGACCATGAAACACCATTCCGTGGAACGGCACACACATCTCCAACTCAATCAAGTGAAGCTCATGTGCACGAAGACCGTGCTCGGTACCAAAACAGAAACCGAAGCCATCGAATGCGCCCTCGCGCTCGTGGTGGAGGAGCACAGGGGACCCTGCCGTCGTTGGCTCATGCTTTTTCTTTTAACATTCAAGGGGTTGCTCTGACAACTTAGAAATTTGACCTGCGGTTTACGAACTGTACCAGATCCAACCTCAGACAACGTAACCCCGCAAGAAACAACAAAGCAGGACCCCCCAGACATGGGGCAAGATGGGGCCAGTTTGCCCTGTCCTGGTAGCAGCGTGGTAGCAGATGATCCTGGGTAGAGTACTGCATCATTTGATTACAAAACCCAGTCAGTGCATGCCCCAAGCATCTGACTACCAAGACTCCCTTTGATCCATTTGACCCTTCGCCGGCAGTTCTGGTGTATGAGAAACAACTCTGCTACATTAGAAGCTCTTGCTCGTGCGAGTAAGGAGGGGTCTTCATGACCACGAAAACATTAGATCAGCACATTGAAACGAGCCTTGAT
>SWDI01000002.1:207820-226417 GCA_005116955.1 Nitrospira sp.
ACGCGCCCACGAAAATGTCTCGACTTTGCGACGCCCCTGGAAGTCTATGCGCAATTGCGCCATCATTCACCCGTTGCACTTGGAACTTGAAACCGCCCTCTTATAACTTTGCGACAAAGCGATGAAGGAGAGCGGAATCACCATAAAGGGGCATGAAAGGGGCATGTGCAAGATTAGTCGACGGGACTACGCAAGGACGCCATACGCTGGGTGATTCGACTCACTGATGAGGAGATATCATGAACCGTACAATATGTACTATTGTGACCTTTTGCGCGCTATGGACTTACGGGTGCGAAACTAAACTCTTTACAAATAAAGTCACTATTGAATGCGCAGCAGATAGTCCACGCAAGGCCCCACGCGGAGGAAAGTTTGTTGATCAAAGCACCCTACCGAGTAAGTCCTTAGGAAGAAAGAAACCATCTGGGCTGGGAACACCCACCGCCAATAAAAGTCTTCTTGAACTGAATTCTTCCGGATCTTCATCCCGAACTCGTTTTGTTATCCCTGTACAAAACCCATCAGATAACTACTGCCGTACGGATGATGAAGAGGTTGCCCCCATAGCACAAAGCACAGATGTTTGGTGTTGGGCCGCAAGCGCCGAAACCGTCATGAAGTACCAATCGACCTTGCCTAACAAGAGTCAGTGCAATATCGTCAATACGATCTTTAGTGGCGAAGGGGACCCGTCAGGACCTGATAGCAAGGCTTTCTGCTGTGCTGAGAAGTATCACAATACCTGCCAGAGAAACGGGCTGCCAAGTTGGGCATTTGAAGCCTATGACTTCACCTGGCAAATGGTGCGAGGCCCGCTTGAAAGGGAAAAAATTGCGGCTCAGCTTTGCAGCAATGGACCATTTATCTTCATCCTGCGCTATGCCGGAGGTGGAGGCCATTCCTTCGTTGTCGGAGACTATGACTATGACCCAGATACCGATGAGCTGTCTCTCTGGGTACATGACCACTCCCAAGTGTCTACCAATCCGAACACAGGCGAACCATCACCTACGGCCTACCTACGTTGGACCTACCAGGATTACGTGGAAGGTCGATGGGGAGGGGAGATCCACGAACACGATGTGAATTATGTCTATATCACTCCTTCGATGTAAAGGTAGAACTATGAGAGTTATAGAAACCACTCTGATGATCGCATTAGTTATCCTGAGTCCTCCCTATCTCCAAGGAGCTGTGGTTGATCATCAAGCAGATTCGAAACCAAAGATAAGTATATTCGACGCCTTTAGCGAAGGAGCACGGGATCGACTTCAGAGGGCATTTCTTGATTTACCCAAAGATAAACTACAACTGCGCGCTCGAGCGTTGGGAGTTGAGTCGATTGAGCAGCTAAAGGATGTCCAACCTGACCCTGAACGTCGACTCCGTATGTTTTACGTCAGACTTGATAATCTACGCACCTACACAAAGGGAACTGATCCTTGGCCACTTCTTCAGCGGACTAACACTTTCATTTATCCACTTGTGGCGCCTAAGAAAGACAATGCAATTATTTCCGGTGTGCTCGTTCAGGTAGATACGAATGATCAGGACCAAGAGAATTATTACCGTTTTTCTCAGCTTGGCGCAAGTCTATCATTGCCCATTCGGGTCTTGAGTAAGGTGAAGCAAGAACTACTGGCAAAAGATGACAGCTGTGATTATTTCTTGATCTCGATCCCAGCACTGAATAAACGGCTCTTGGGCATACGTCGTGAAAATAGCTGCAACTTCAGGATTATCGATCTAAGCAAAGTAAAGACAAACACCTTGACCAATCCTTCACTTCAGAGCGCGCAGGACGTATTTAACGAAATCGCTCAGGAGGTGAAAACCGACAAGTATGAGATGCCGTTCGAAGATGAGAACCATCCCACACCTGAACAATAGAGGAGACTTTCGATGCGTATGAGTAATTGCTCGGGAGCAAATTGGCCGATCACCCTCCTTGGGATGCTCTTTGCCATCATCATGCAAGGATGTGCCAATGAAGTAGTAGTCAAATGTGGCCCTGGAATGCAGATGGCTCGTGAAGGCAGTGATGTTGTTGGGGCATGTAACTCTGTATCCTATACAGGTAGTATCCCATCGGGAACCATCTGTAAAAATGGCAGCACTCAGATAACTTGCCCGGCAGGCGCAACATGTAATAGTGGATCAACAAAATGCGGGAGCTCTCCTGGCTCCTGCGGCGGCCGCACTTCCACGGTGAACTGCAAAACTATCTGGACGCAGTCAGGCACTAACGGCACTAGCGGCAGTTGTAGTTGTGGATGTCCATAAACTCGGCAATGCTCGATGTTGTTTTGCATTGTGCGGCGAGGGCGTTGACGATCTAAGAAATTTCAGTAAGCCTCAAGCATGAGGCCTACTAGGTTATGAAACATGCACTCTCATTTCCTCGCGAGAGGCTACCCGTGAACCTTTCTCTTACCAGATTAGTCGTGGGGTCTTGTTTGGCGTATCTTGCCAACTTTCCAATTGCATGTACCGTCCATGCAGCATCTGCCATCACACCATCTGGGTTGGACACTCAAGTTAGTGCGCCACTTCCTGCCGCAGGCGGCAAAACTCAATTTGACATCACAGGTGGAACTCGCGCAGGGACCAACCTATTTCACAGCTTTGGACAATTTGATGTCCCCGCAAACAACATCGCCAATTTCCTCAATGACTCAGGTCCCGAGACATCCAACATCCTAGGTCGCGTAACCGGAGGGAGTCCATCAAGCATCTTCGGTACAATTCAAACCACCGGATTCGGAAGCGCCAATCTGTTTCTGATGAATCCAGCAGGCATTGTCTTTGGGCCAACGGCATCACTCAATGTTGGAGGATCGGTAACCTTTACGACGTCGAACTACCTACGTCTTCACGACAACGTGCGATTCAACGCAATTCAAAATGCCAATGCTGATGCGCTGCTGTCAACCGCACCCATTTCGGCCTATGGTTTTCTTGGCTCAACTCCCGGCACTATCGCCATCCACGGCAGCGAGCTCAAAGTGTCCGAAGCATCCAACATTTCGCTAGTGAGTGGCAATATTACGGTCGAGTCCGACACGCTAGAAAACGGCACGATTAAGTCCGCTCTCCTCTCCACACCAGGCGGGCAGATTAACGTCGCCAGCGTCGCTTCACCCGGCGAAATCTTCCCTGTTAATTTCATGCCAGCGCCCGGCATGACGATGGGAAATATCAATCTCTCACAAGGTACCCTCCTAAATGCCACAGCCGATGCAGCGGGGGTGGTTCGCATTCGTGGGGGACAGCTCACCATCGACAATGCAACCGTCTCGGCCAACACGATCAATACCAATGGATCACCTATGGCCATAGACATCAATGTCACTGGCAATATAACCATGGCCAATAATCTGTCACCTGCCCTTACAGCGAGAACAACTGGCACTGGCAATGCAGGGACCATCAACATCAAATCTGGAAATTTACAAGCCACTACAAGCTCGTTAGCAGATGGCTTGGTCGCACTAGTTGATACCCACACATCCGGAACAGGCACAGCCGGAAATGTTGCGATCACATCTGGAAATCTACACGCAACCAACGAAGCGTTCTTCATTGACACTGGAACCGCCGGAACGGGACATGGGGGTGACATTAATATTCAGAGCACTAACGTCATGATAGAGGGACCTAACATAGCTACCGGAAACTTTCGTTTCGGTCAATTGCAAAATCAAGATGTGCGTGGCTCCGCCGGCAATCTTACTATAAGGGCTACTGACGGGTTACAAATCGGTCCTGCAGCAACTTTCTCTACTGAGGCATATTTTTCTCAGAGCGGAAACATAACTCTAGAAGGACGCGATGTCAGCGTTATTGGAAATAGCTTCGTCAGTGTAGATGGAGATTTTGGAGGAGCCACCATAACCGTGAAGGCTGACCAGCTCAGACTCAATTTCGCCTCAGTCTTGAATAGTAACACAGTGGTCGATCCTGGAGGAGATATCGCCATTACGGCAAAGGTTGTAGAACTGTCAGAAGGAAGCCAGATTCGGACGTCCACCCTCGGGGAGGGGACAGCCGGAGACATTGAGATCACCGCTTCAGAGCAACTCAGACTTGATGGTCGGAAGGCTGATAACCCAGGTCTCCCCTCAGCGATTGTAAGCAACTTCTACGCACTAGACCCTGGCCCTGAGGGCATTGGAGGTTCTGGATCGATCACGATAAATACTCCTCAGCTACGGATACTTGATGGTGCCTTGATCAATACGAGCACAAACAATAGTGGCAATGCAGGTGATATCTCCGTTTTTTCCCGTTCGGTGACAATATCAGGACAGAGTCAGTTTGAGGTTTCTAATGCTTCCATTGGAATTGGAAGTACACGTGGCAGTGGGATATATACCCGCACCGTTGGCATTGATTTGTGTACTGGCCCTTGTGGAAATGCTGGCAATATTACAATCGCCACTGACTCGTTGAGCCTTGTTGATGGTGGAACCATCAACAGCGGCACAACTAATGATGGATTCGGAGGTAACATCGCAATCACAGCCAGGCAATCAGTGACGGTCGAGAATAACTCAACCATCTCTGCGAATAGTACAGGGTCTGGTGACGCAGGAGGTATCTTCATCAATGCCGGTCAGCAGTTGGATTTGACCAACTCTTCCATTACCACGACAACTCAGTCAGGCCTGGCAAATGGCGGCAATATCGATATCCGAGCGATCGACCGCATTCGGTTTGTGAACAGCACGATAAGTACCTCGGTTCTGGGTGAGGATGGCAGCGGCGGGAACATTTTTATCGATCCGAAAGTGGTGGTCCTGCAAGGCAGTACCGTCACCGCGCAAGCAGTCGGAGGCACTGGAGGGAATATTACATTCGTCACTCCCCTCTTCTTAGCTGACTCAGCCAGCGTTATCAGCGCCTCATCGCAACGTGGCGTGAGTGGCACGGTGACGATTCAATCGCCGACGTCCAACTTAAGCGGCACGGTCGGGCAGCTCGCGTCAAAGACGAACCCACCGCAGGTGCTCTTGCAAAACCGTTGCATCGCCTTAGCTGGCGGCGAGCAAAGCACGTTCATTCTTGCCGGACGTTATGCACTCCCCTCCGAGCCGGGCGGATGGCTCAGCAGCCCGGTTGCGATGGAACATTGGACGGGAGAGAAGCCAGAGGACCATGTGTCTCGCTTGATGGTACGAAGCCGCGGATGGAATACACAGCCACCACTGGTCGTGTCAAAGGATAAGTCGACCGTGCTTTCTCTTCGACGACTGACACCACCGGGGTTTTTAGTTCGGTCATTTGCGACTGGAACCACAGGCTGTCCTTCATGACAGGTAGCGCTGGTATTCTGGCGCGACAAATTTGGCGCCATAGTCTCTTCCAAGCCATTCTCTCAGGTGGTTTGGTGATGGCGATCATCACAACATCCTCTCTAGTTTTCGCACAGGGAGGGCCGATGGTGACTCCTCCTATCTTTGATCCGACGCTGCGATCCGGCGAACCCCCTTCACCGCTGAAGAAGGAATTCACACCTCCCTCCATGCCACCACCAAGCCCCGTGCTGCCCCCAGTGCCACCGACATCACCGGAAGACGGTGCGCAGCAACAGCTTAGCCAGATACAAGTCTTCGTCAAGTCCATCGTGGTGACGGGAAACACCGTGTTCTCCAATGAAGAGATCGCCGCCATCACCACACCCTATGAGAACCGCACCCTGACCACCGAGGATTTGGAACGGCTGCGGCTCGCCCTCACATTTATGTACGTCAACAACGGCTATATCACCTCCGGTTCCGTCATTCCCGATCAGGACGTCAAAGATGGTGTGGTTCAGCTCAAGATTATCGAAGGCGCTCTGTCACAGATCAACGTCGAAGGAACCAACTGGTTTCGGCGGGGCTATCTCAGTGACCGCATCGAGCGAGGGGCCGGCCCTCCGTTGCAGATGGAGCCGCTCCAAACGAGGCTGCAGTTCCTCCAACAAGATCCCCGCATTGAACAAATCAATGCGGAGTTGCGCCCCGGTGACCAGCGCGGCCAGAGCATCTTGAACGTCAAAGTCAAAGAACAGAGTCCTTGGAAAATGTGGTTGGAGTTCAGCAACTATCAGACACCGGTCGTCGGAGCCGAGCGTGGGTTGATGACGGTTGCCCATCAGAATGTGACCGGGCACGGAGATCCGCTCACCATCGCGTATGGCGGCTCGCACGGAGTCCATCCGATCATCGATGTTTCGTATACCCTTCCCTTGAATCGCTATGATACGACCTTCACGGCCTCCTATCGCCGAAACGACTTCCATGTCGTCCAAAGCCAGTTTGACTTCCTGAACTTGAAATCCAATTCGGAAATCATCGGTTTCACCCTTCGACATCCTGTCTATCGAACTTTGACCGACGAACTCGCCATCGCCATTACGGGTGAACATCTATTTAATAAGATCACGTCCGCGTTTGATAGCGTCGGTGGAACCCCACTCCTCATTCCTGGGGCGTCGGATACCGGGGTGAGCTCCGTGAGCGCCTTGCGCTTCATTCAAGAATATGTCCATCGCACACCAACCTCAGTCATTGCCGCACGCTCCCGCTTTTCGGTTGGCCTCGACGTCTTGAATGCCACGACCAATGTCGGCTCCCAGCCCGATGGACGCTTCTTTTCCTGGCTCGGGCAACTCCAGGGTGTTCGACGGTTTGACGACTGGTGGGGCATGCAGCTACTAGGACAGATGAGCCTCCAGATTGCCAACGATCGTCTATTTCCGCTTGAGCAGATTCCCCTCGGAGGACGGTTTAGTGTCCGTGGCTATCGTGAGAACACCTTGATCCGCGACAACGGCTTTATCTTCTCCGTCGAATCACGTTTTCCGCTCATCCGGTATGCCAGTGGCGAACCGCTCTTACAGTTTGCTCAATTTGTGGACGTTGGTCGGGCCTGGGAGACGAAGGGCGACACTCCCAATCCTCAGACCTTAGCAAGTGTCGGACTGGGATTGCGTTGGGCTGTCTTGCCAAGAGATCGAGCGAGGTTTGAACTCTATTGGGGGGTGCCGCTCAATCACGTGACCCATCCTGCCGGCAACCTCCAAGACCATGGTATCCATCTCCAAGCAGTGGTCCAGGTCTTCTAATGACGAGAGACTCCATGCCGACCTTCAATCGATCATGTATTCAGTTCGTTCGACGAGGAACCATCATACTGTTGTTGGCAACCATGCCGGTTCTCTTCGTGACACGATCAGACTCTCATGAAACATCTTCTCCTGCCGGCATAGCCATGAAAGAAGGTGCCCAAGCTTTTGAACGCGGAGCATTCGGTGAAGCGTTGTCTCATTGGAAACAGGCCATGGAGCTCTACAAGAGTTCCAGAAACGCCCCGGCACAGGTCGAGGCCCTGGTCCTCTCGGCTCAGGCCTCCATGGGTTTGGGACAATCCAAACAAGCACTCCAGTCGTTGGAACTGGCGCTTGCGCTCGCACAGAAGAGTGGTGATCCGCTCATAGAAGCTCCCATCCTTGGGCATCTGGGACGGATATACTTGGCCCTGCGGCAACTTCCCGAGGCGTCGGAATACCTCCAGCAAGCAGCCGACATCGCAAACAAGCAGAAGGCCTCGCCGCTCATGGCGACCACACTGAATGATCTTGGTATTCTTTCAGTCTTGAAACAGCAGGACAAGGACGCACTGGACGCATTTCAGAAGAGCGTGTCTCATGCACAGAGCGCTGGACTTCCCCTACTCGCAGCAACAGCCCGCACGAACGCCGCACGAGTCCTGCTGCGACTCGGCCAACCAACCAACAGTCGTATAGCCCTCGACGACGCGCTTGATCACTTAAAGGACTTGCCCCCATCTCGTGATCAATCACTCGGCTTGATCGGCATCGCTCTGGCCTACCAACGCATCACCCCTCAGCTGCCGCAGGCTCATGACCCACTCGTGCTGCGAACCGCGGGTGTGCTCCAAGAAGCAGCCACTCTCGCTCAGCAACAGGGCGACAAGCGGACGCTGTCCTATGCCCACGGCTATCTTGGACATCTCTACGAAACAGAATTTCGCATGGACGAGGCATTGCAGCTCACCAGGCGGGCCCTGTTCGCCGCGCAAGCAGTGGATGCCCCCGAGTCACTCTATCGTTGGCAATGGCAGTTAGGACGCCAGCTGGCTGCGACGGGTCAGCTGGATCAGGCCATCGCCTCATACCGGCAAGCAACTGTGACGCTTCAACCAATTCGCGTTGAAATTGCACAAGCCTCTTCTGAAGGTCATGTCGCCGACCAGGACACCGTGAAACCTCTGTTCTTTGAGCTGGCCGACCTGTTGCTGCAGCGAGCATCGCTCACCGATGACGGGAAAGCCGCAGAGGGATATCTGTTCTCCGCTCGCGATGCGATCGAGGCGTACAAAACAGCCGAGCTGCGGGACTACTTCAAAGATGACTGTGTCGACGCCGTGAGGTCCAGGCTGACCACATTCGATCGGTTGTCCCCGGACACCGCCGTGATCTATCCCATCATATTCAGTTCACGGCTGGAACTGCTCATGAGCCTTCCGTCCGGTCTGAAGCGTATCTCAGTGCCCGTGACTGCTGAGCGATTGACACGGGAAATCCGAGAATTTCGCCGCCTGATTGAAAAACGTACGACCCGTGAATATGTGCCCCATGCACAACAGTTGTACGACTGGCTGATCCGCCCGCTCGAAACTGACCTCTCACGGTTGAACATCACCACGTTGGTCTTCGTGCCGGATAGCGCCCTTCGAACCATTCCACTGGCTGCGCTCCACGACGGTTCATCGTTTCTGATCAGCAAGTTCGCGCTCGCCATGACACCCGGCTTGACGTTGACCGACCCACGACCGCTGAACCGCGACAAACTCCGGTTTCTCACAGCGGGCCTTACCAAATCAGTCCAGGGATTTCCCCCTCTTCCCTACGTCGCAGACGAGGTCGAATCCATCCAACGGCTCTACAAGAGCGACCAAATCATGAACAATGACTTTCAAGCCTCCAGACTGGAACGGGAATTGCGTGAAGGGCGGTACGGAGGCCTGCATATCGCCACGCACGGCAGGTTCTCGACTGAGGTGAACAATTCGTTTCTCCTGACCTTCGATGGGAAACTGACGATGCAGACGCTCGACCAACTGATCGGCCTCTTTCGGTTCCGGCAAGAGCCACTCGAGCTGTTGACCTTGAGTGCCTGCCAAACCGGTGTCGGCGATGATCGTGCCGCGCTTGGCCTGGCCGGCGTCGCGCTGAAAGCCGGAGCCCGTAGCGCCTTGGCCACCCTCTGGTTCATCAATGACGAAGCATCGGCGGCGCTGATCTCCGAATTTTACCGACAGCTGCGGAACCCCGCTCTCTCGAAAGCCGTGGCGCTCCAACGTGCGCAGTTGAAGCTGTTGAGCGACAGGGTTTACGAACATCCGGCCTACTGGTCACCATTTCTGTTGCTCAATAATTGGCTGTGAAAGGAGAATCACCGTGAGGCGTGTATTGATCATAGGGTTGAGCCTTTCCCTGACCATCGCGGAAGTCTCCCTCCTCGACGCCGCAGATGCGCCGACAGCGGCGACGGCCGGTCAACAAGATGACCAGCTGCCTCTCATTTACACACTGCCCAAGAAACTGACTCCTCGCGCGCGAGTCGGAGGCACATTGCGGGGGACCGAAGGCCATGAGCCAGAACTTGTCGCATTAGTGCCTGACCACGTAGGCCTGACTGTGAGACAAACCCCCACACTCAATTGGTATCTCTCAAAACCAACGGCCTATCCCTTACGATTTACACTCAACGACACCCAAAAAATTGCCCCCCTCTATGAAGGCCCCCTTCCTACTGCCATGAAAGCAGGGGTTCAATCGATTGATCTCAAGACTCTCGGACTCACGCTTGAACCGAACGTCCAATACCGCTGGTTTGTATCGGCCAGGCGCAACACAGCCTCCCATTCGGAAGATATCGTCGCCGGTGGGATGATCGAGCGATGCGAGTTCAGCGAATGCTTGACGATCACCTCAGTGAACCTGACCTGCGACCGGGAGAGCGTGCGCACCAATGCCCTCATCGGGTTCTGGTACGATGCGATGGGGTGTGTCTGCTCATTGATCGAAAAAGAACCAACGGACCCGTCGCTTCGGAGGCTGCGCGCGGCCCTCCTGAGGCAAGTCGGCCTCAACGGCGTAGCGGACTGGGATCTCAGATCCATTCAGGCCACGGGTAAATAGACCTTCACAGGCAACTCCTCGGTTATGTGTTCATGAGGAATACATTGTGTGGCTCTCGGCGTCGATATCTCCATCAACAACAGCTCCAATCAGCCGACACTATTGCTACCATGGGTTCGCTCCAATGAACTGAATCATATTTGATTCAGGCTGAATCTCTTTAGATACACCTGATAGGAGATTTTTCTTCGAGACCGACAAGCTTCACATGTCATCGGCCTTCTAAAAAGACAACTGCAACTGATGCAATAGCCTATCGGAATCCTACAATGGCAATGGTACGGGGCTTGCTGTATCACAATCGTACAAGCGCATTCCATCCGTAGTACTCGTTCTCACTGAGCGGACACAGAGATGAGTTGATGGTTCGTGACTTGCAGTTGCAGTATCGATCCCGAACAGAACCACCGGTATCTGAGTCATGACATGGTCGACCTGCAGTACAAGCATTGCACAGAGGTCACTCGCCGCTCCATGCCACAGCCTCTACCACATCATCCACCGCATGAGACGAAGAAGGATAACAAGAAACATCCTAACCCTGTTGCAGCTCACCGGCCGTCAGCTGCACATCCTCGTGGCGCCCAGAGGAGTCCTCTGTCCCGCTTACCCGCTGCTAAACCTCCTCCCATCTCCACAGTGGGATGCGATTCGTGATCTCCACGCTGTCGACATTCCCAGGTCCACACTCATGAAGCCTGGATGTGGGCAAGACTATCGAGGAGCCTTCTTCAGAGCTTGTAGCAGTTGGCGTCGAGAGTGACATGACACACGGACAACACATTCTTTCCATTGTTGACCTGGCACCTGTTGCAATCGTCATGTCGACGGTATCCGAAGCGTATAGGCCTCCGACACTCTTCGAACGAGAGTGCATTGGGGAATTTATTACAACGCTTCCGCCTCCGATCCCCTCCCCAGCACCCTCATCGCTAGTAGAGTCTCACATGCTGAAGCCTGAGCAGATCGTCTCCTACGATGTTGACGATCAAGGCTGGTGGTTTAAACACCGATTGCGTGTGCGAGGCGATTTCTTCTTCAATCATATTTCTGACTTGATCAACTTCGTGACCATTGGGACAACACCCTTTTCAAACAGGGGCGTCTCCGACATATATGGCATGGAAATTGGTGCCGAGTTCAGAGTCACTCAGTGGCTCAGTGGATTTATGAATGCGTCCTACCAGCAGATTGGGCAAACATTTGAGGGAGTCGGCCACCGAGGTGGCCCTGTCTTGAAAGTGAACGCCGGGCTACGAGGCGTAGTGGGACAACGGCCTGAGTGGCGAGGCAACTGTTTACTACGTCACGGCGGCTACGTACCCAGTGATCGACACCTATCACCGTCAAGCCCAGTTCGGTGCTACCGTGCCGAATTCGCGTGTTGACGGCTATACATTGCTCAACCTTCGAGCCGCATACAAATTCTGGAAGCAGAAAGCGGCTGGGAGATATCTGAGGGACCCCGAGGTAGCGGTTTCCGCGTTTAACTCATTGAACGACACACACAAGGAACATCCCTTAAGCGATACGATCGGCAGCCGCGTCATGGGCTGGCTGACGGTGCGGTATTAGCTATATTGCTAGAGGTTGAAATGCTCCCATACTCAATATTGATAGCCAAATTGATTCGCCCATCGTAGAAGCCTTGCATGCTGTCGGTGATGACACACTCATGATGGCATTGACCTTCAGAGGCCGAAGAGGAAGAAGCTTACGCTCGCTCTATGTCTGGCTCGCGTCGTTCATCTTCATCGCCGTTTTTTGCTCCGTCCCCACCCAGATACATGCTGCAGGCCTAGAGATTGCTATCCTGAGATCGTCCGACCTGAAGGCCTACAATGATGCCATTGAAGGGTTCAAGGCCACGGCGCCAGGCGGAGCGACCTACACCGAATACGACCTGCGAGGCGATCCTGAAGGGGGAAAGCAACTCGCCAGAAAAATCCGCGCGTCGGACTCAGCGCTCGTGGTCGCGGTCGGCCTCAAAGCGGCACTGGCGGCTAAGCTGGAGATCGTGGATATCCCGGTGCTGTACATGATGATTCTCGACCCCTTGAAACATCGCCTCAACGCTGAGAATATGACCGGGGTCCTGCTGGAGATTCCAACGGACCGTCAGCTCAAAATCATGCGCACGTTTCTACCCGCCCTGCGCCGACTCAGCATCCTGTACGATCCCGACAAGACTGCGCCCAAGTTTAAGGAGGCGGCCTCGAGAGCCTCTACCTATGAGTTTCAATTGCGAGGGTTTCCGGTCGAGCATGAGAAGGAGATTCCGCAACAACTACGGGTGCTCTTGTCCGAATCGGAAGCCTTATGGCTCGTTCCGGACTCGACCGTGCTGACGGACGAATCGATCCGTTTTATTCTCGAATCGGCGCTGGCCAAACATGTTCCTGTCGTCGGCTTTTCATCCGAGTTTACACGCCTGGGTGCGCTCCTCAGCATGTCGATCGACTACGGCGAAGTCGGCCGCGAAGCCGGCCTGCTCGCCAAACGTATTGTGAACGGCGAACAACGACTGCCGCTCAAGCCAGTCTCAGTCCAGCGGATCAAAATCACGGTGAATCAGAAGACAGCGCGGTATTTGGGCGTCACCATTCCAAAAGAGCTCGACAGCCTTATCGATGAGACCTATTGAATGGACCAGTTCACGCGCAACATAACGCTCAAGGAGAGGCCAACTTCAGAATCAAGGCCGATCGGTCGGTTCTTCGGTCTCCGCATGAAGTTTGTGGTCCTGTTCAGCATGATTCTCATCATGACCTGTTCGTCCTTGAGCTGGTATTTCATTGAGACTAGACGGCAGGCCTTGACCGATAACCTGGAAGAACTTGGAACGATCTTATTGACCAATACTGTCCGCAACGAGCACTTTCGAGTCGCTGGTGTCGTCCTTGAAGATCGCGTCACGCTCGAGCAATTTATTCAGAGTCTCATGGCAATCGACCATGTCGTCTATGTGGTCATCGCGGCGTCCGATGGTCGGATTCTGGGCCAACAAAGTAAACGCATTCGAAGATCGCCGAACGGATTTTCTCCTGCCACGGAACAACCGCTTTACCTGAACGATCACATCTCACAATCGCTGCTCCAGGCTCCGTTGACAACTCCGCTTATCACACAGGTCGTTCTCTCGTCTGAAGAGACGTTGGTTGCCCAGGATGAGTCTTCAGACTGGCTCTTACCTTTTCTGATTGGGAAGGAAACTCTGTTCGACTTTGCGATGCCTATTCTTCGGGAATCCCAGGCTGCGCCACCCAGGCCTCAGCTTTCGGTTGAATTGGAAGAGAAAACAGGTTCCGCTCTCCTGAGAACAACCTCTCCGGTAATCGGCCTCGTACGCATCGGGATCACCGACGTGCAGGCCAAGGAAGCGCTGCTGGTCATTGTCCGCAATGTCTCGATCCTCACCATGCTCATTATCATGGGAGGCATTCTCGGTGCTCATCTGCTCACGTCACGCATTACGACGCCGCTACGAAGCCTCGCCAACGCGGCCCGGCAACTCGCTATGGGAAACGATGCACCAGTCCCCCTCGCCCCCTTCACCAACGACGAAGTCGGTGAACTGACCCATGCGTTCAACGTCATGACCCAGTCTCTCCATGATCGGAATCAAGCGATTACCATGAATCTCGAGACCATCAGGCGGCAAGTCAAGCACTTGACGACGGCGCATCAAGCCAGCGCTGCGATTGCGGGCGCCAACATGCTTGACATGAACCAGCTGCTCGACACGGTGCTCGCCCTGCTCGTCGATAACCTCGGATTTTCTCGGATGACCGTCTTCCTGCACCATCCTGATCGGAACTGTGCTTCCCTCGCCCGAATCATCGGCGTGTCGTCGGAGATCACAGAGGCTATTCGCCGTATTGATATACCGGTCGTCGACAACGGCGGAATCACGGCCGAGCTTCTCCTGCACGGCAAACCGGTACTGATCCAAGATGTTGAAACCGCCACTCAACGCATGTACCCGCCGATACTTGAAATGGCGCGCCGTTCGGGTGTGCAGTCGTTCATCGCCGTACCGCTCCAGAGCCATAGCAAGATATTTGGATTTCTCGCCGGCGATCGAGGCTCACGCCAATGCAACGAAGAGGATCTCCACATTCTGCTGACGATCGCCGGCCACGTGGCGGCCGCCATTGACAATGCCGAGGCCTACTCTGATTTGACGGAGCTGACGCAGCATCTGGAGGAGCGCATCGAGCAACGGACCGAAGAGCTATCGCGCGCCAACACACAGCTCCAGGAACATGATCGACGCCGGTCGACGTTTCTCTCCGTCGTCTCACACGAGCTGCGAACGCCTATGACGGCGATTCGCAGTTTTGCGGAAAATATGTTGGACGGCGTGACGGGACCACTGACCGAACTGCAACATACCTATCTCACACGTATCCAACACAATGTCGCCCGCCTTGGGAGAATCATCGTGCAACTCCTCGATTGGTCGCGTCTCGATACTGAAAGCGTCCAGCTTCGTTTGGAGGAAGTCTGCATCCACCAGATCACAACGATCACGGCTGACAGCTTACAGATGGTGGCCGGAGAGAAAACCGTAACCCTTACCGTGGCGTCAGCCGAGTCGCTTCCACCGGTCCAAGGCGATCGCGACAAATTGGAACAAATTCTGTGGAACCTCATCGGGAATGCGATTAAATTCACCCCGGCTGGCGGTCGTGTGACAGTGGAGTTTTGCATGTCGCCACCAGGCTTCGTACAAACGTGTATTGCCGACTCCGGCTGCGGGATCGAACCGTCCCACTTGCCGAACATTTTCGAGGAGTTTTCCAGGGTGCCGTCAGCTATGCCCACGTCACAGGGTGCGCAACTTGGCCTCTGTATTACAAAGACGCTCGTTACCATGCATGGCGGACAGATCTGGGTAGAGAGTCAACCGGCGGTCGGGTCACGCTTTTATTTCACGCTCCCACTCGCTGGGTCACAGGATGAACCGAGCTAAACAACCGGACGAGCCAGTGGCATCCCAGTCGTATGCAAGCCCACCGTTGTCTATTTTGAAAGGAGCGACAGACGATGCGCGCTAAAATTCTTGTTGTCGACGACGACCCCGATATCCTCCTGAGCTTGCAGAATCGTGTCAGTTTTATGGGACACGAGCCCCTAACGGCGACGAACGGCAAGGATGCCTTGCGCTTGATTGGGGAAGAGGAACCAGATCTTGTCCTGCTGGACTTGAAAATTCCAGAGATTGCCGGGCTTGACGTGTTACGGCAGGTCAGTGCGGCATCAGTTCCGAGCGAACCAACAGATGAGGAGACAGCCCAGACACCCCCCTATACAACCCCGCTGATCGTCATACTGACTGCATATGGCACCATCGAACTCGCTGTACAAGCTATGCAACTCGGCGCCTTCGACTTTGTGCCGAAGCCATTCACCGCGGACCACCTCACCGTCGTCATCAACAAGGCCTTGGCCACCGTCGCCCTCCACCGCCAGGTCGATTCGCTCCGCAAGGAGGTCGATGATCAGTTCGAACCGATCGTCTCGACCAGCAAGAAAATGAGCGAACAACTGGCCGTGGCCAAACAGGCGGCGCCTTCCTCCGTGACCGTCTTGTTGCTTGGCGAAACGGGGACGGGGAAAGAAGTCGTCGCCCGCGCCATTCATCGGTGGAGCCCTCGCTCCGCACAACCGTTTATTGCCGTGAATTGCGCTGCTTTCCCTGAGAACCTACTGGAGAATGAGCTCTTTGGCCACGAGAAGGGTGCGTTCACCGGAGCCATCAAGCGGGAGCCCGGCAAAATCGAGATCGCCGAGGGAGGCACGCTGTTTCTTGACGAGATCGGCGACATGCCCCTCACCATGCAAAGCCATCTCTTGCGAGTCCTACAAGATCGGACATTCTACCGTGTCGGCGGAACGCAAGAAGTACGGGCCAACGTGCGTTTTCTCGCCGCCACGAATAAAGATCTGAAACAGGCGATTCATCACGGCACGTTCCGCGAAGACTTGTACTTTCGTCTTGCCGTGATTCCCCTCGCCCTGCCGCCGCTCCGAGAACGGATGGAAGATCTTTCGGCGCTGATCCACCATTTCCTCAACCGGCCCAGTCATGTGGGTCAGGGCAAACGCCTGACGCTCAGCGATGCCGCGTTCCAGGCGCTGCATCAGTACTCCTGGCCAGGCAACGTGCGCGAATTAGAAAACGTCCTCACTCGTGCATTGATCTTATGCCCCGGCGACACGATTGGACCGGAACACCTCGCATTGACTACTCCAACGAGGTCAACAATCGCCACATCCCCAGTGAATCAGGAGCCTACTTCTGACATCCTATTTTTCTCCTATCATAAGAGTATGGACGCATATAGCCAGAAACTCATTGAGACGGCCTTGAATCGGAACGGGTGGAATCAGACAAAGGCGGCAGCCGAACTCGGTCTGCAACGGACCTACCTGACCAAACTGCTCCGGCAGAAGCAGATTTCAGGCAAGCCCCCTGCTGATCCCTCAGACTGAAAGAACGATACTCATATAAAAGGTTTCATCGCGTCGTTCGATTTCTCATGACATCCTCGACCGCCATTTCCCCACGTCCGCATCTAATTTGATCCAGCCTAGAATCCATTCAGATTCAGGCACACGTCGCCACAGCATGGGCCTCTCTGTGCAAGTGCTCAAAATATCAGGAGTAAGATGCCAATCGCGCGGTGGCCTAAGAAATGCTTAGTCCTTGGCATGAAGAAACGATCACCCTGGAACTTGGACTTCATGATCGACACACGTCGATCTCCATGTGAATGAATCACGATGGAGCATAGAAAGGACGGGTATGTACATGCTGAGTGATGAGATGGCTATGTTAACGATTTTAGGCGCGATATGTTTCGCTGTGACGATGTTGGCGATGCTCATGAGAAAGACGTGACTCAATCTTGCACGACGCAGCTTGCGACGAAAGGAGGTGAATGGTGATGATGATGTTGATGCTGTTGAATATTGGAGTGCTGGTGATCGGTGCGGTGTTCCTCATGTATGGGGCGCTTGGCCCTGACCGCAAGTAATCAATGGTGAAGCGACTGGTTTTGATCCCGCACCAAAGAAGTTTTCATCGTGAGAACTGGGTCTGGATGCGAGCCGGGATGGGGGGCTCACCCTTCCGGCTCGCATCGAACAGGTCAAACACTGATACGGATCATTCCGTCAAATTTCGATGGGGAGTCCTGCTTCGCAATCTGCGGGATCGATTCTCAATGCGTCAAGATCGGTCTTACCTACTTAACTACATTCGCTTCCCAGATGAGCGAGCTTGGTTTGGAAAGAGAAGATAGGACTGCTGAATGACATTATCCGCGCATCAACCACGATGGCGCGATGGTTGGCGCGCAACCCACACGAAGTGCGGTTTGGTCGGGGCGAGAGGATTTGAACCTCCGACATCCTGCTCCCAAAGCTGGTTTAGAAAGAAACACCAAGACATAGCAGACCACACCATACAACGGCAGGTGCAGGCCTATCAAGGGGTTTGTGGCCTGCCGTTGTTTCTTGTCCCCTCCTGTGGTATCCCCTGACCGTGACCATTTTCGGTTGGGAACCGTGACAGGAACCGGAGAGTTTTTTTGGTCGAACTGTGCCGGAAGGAGGAGGAGGTCTCTTTAGGTCCCTCCTGAACTAGCCTCTTATCCTTCGCGTTGTCGTAACTGACCTTCTACCCGGAAACGATAGTCCTATGAACGCATTATCGAAGTACTTAGGTGCAGATGGGGCGGCGTTATTGGAATGCCGTGACACAATTCAGGCTCTTCTTGAGAACTCAAAGAACCAAAGGGAATTCATTGCTGGGGCGAAGAAAGTTTGGTCCAAATACCGATCTTCAAAGAGGAAGGTTCTCCGTGGCCGCCCATCGGTGTGGAAGCCTGTAATAAGTGCCGTGGAGGCCTTCTACGATAAGAGTAAGAAGGACTTTAAATTTCAGAAAGTATCAGATGGTCAGCTTATCCAGTATGTTCTTATTAAACATCCTGAACTTCGGGAAGATGCAGTTCGCAAGTATGTAAGATTGAACCGTATATCTTGGATCCCACCACAAGACAGATCTCCAGCTGACTGGCGATTTATTCAAAAGCACGCACCAGGTCTTCTTAAGAAGGACTTTATAGCCAAGCAGGTTGAACTCTATAGGAAAGGGACGGATAAACCTCTATCGGAGGTTGTAAAAACGGTCATGAAACGAATCACCAGCGCTCTTCAGAAGTAATCTTCCTGCCTGTCTCTCTTCAGTTGATAAATTCGCATCCATTGTACCTAGTGGCCTGTAACGATTGATTCGGGAGTAATTCGTCGCGATGGATCGAAGTACTTCCACTTCACGGGTTTGGGCTGCTTGTTGTATTGGCGTATGT
>SWDI01000002.1:226517-265086 GCA_005116955.1 Nitrospira sp.
GGCGTATCCTTTGGTTGCTTCGTTGTGTCGCGATCACAAATCAACCAGATACGCCGCGTCTTTTCAAACCCTCAAACACCAGATTTGGTTATAACTCATTCACCACACAGCTTACGCAATGGATGCGTTTAACTCTTTGAAAGTGGATTCCTGATTCAACCTTCCCCGTCGTAGAGGCCAGCCCACGCATTCTTCACGGATTCGACCCCAAGCTATCACTCAAAGCTCTTTCGGCTCTTGAACAAATTGGCGTCACGGTCAAACTAAATAACCCCGTGAGTGCTGTCCGTCAGGACGGAGTGCTGGTCGGGAACGAATGGATCTTGTCCGGCAAAGTGATTGAGCGGCAAGCCACAAGCCCTCGCCACTCCCCCACACCCTGGCGGTTCCTTAAGATTCATACGGTCAGGTCAAAGTCTGAGCAGATCTCGCCATCCCAGATACTCCCCGGATCTTCATGATAAGGGACGCAGCCCATTGTGTCGGCAATAATGGAAAACCTTTGCCGGGAGTGGCACCTATCGCAGAACAACAGGGACGGTATGTTGCCGGTCTCTTCAACTAAGCCAGGAGCAAGGTTGATTTTTGTGCAATCTGCTACCACTCACAACAGACCGGTAACAGACCATGCAGATAAGTGAGTCCTGTACAGCCTCATGGATATCCCTAGCCCGTCAAGTACTGCAATATTTACATTAATTATATATCGTAAGTGACTGTAATACTTCACTAATAATACATATTTATATGCTTCAATGTGGCGCGTGACTCATGCTGATGCCTCTTTAGTTCGGTCTTTCCACCTACCAGAGTAATAGCCCTCACTCCACCCCTATAGTACCGTTTCCCTACTGTTCAGACTTTCCACACAAGGAGAGAACATGCCTGCAGGACTTCTATCAAAAATTGGGATCGACTGTATGCTTTCAAAGGGAGGCAACGGCTTGAAGGGCGATGGGTGCCTGTATGAACTATCATCCTCTCACCCGGCCATCTTACCCCCTACAAAGCTGCGCCCTGGTGATTATGTCAAGCTCCGCTTGTGGTTCCCCGATGAAGACACTTTTAGCATGATCGAATTAGCGGAGGTGCAGTGGGTCAAGAATGAGTGGATCCAGATTGAACTTCTTCTTGTGTCAGCCAAAGACCAAACGAGGCTTAGACAATTCGTAGCTGCTGACGGAAAGCACGTGCCAACATCAACCAGCATAGGCCGACAGATCATGATTCGCGCGTGACAGCATCCACTGTGCGCAGCAACCTCATTGCAATATTTTCGTCATACCGACAGGAGCCCTATTCTGACACCAGGCGAATCACAGTATGGATACTGAATTGAGGGACGAAGAATGGAAAACCAACTCATTCGACGGGGATTGATCCAAGAGAACCTCCATCGAGAAGCATGCCCATATTGTGGAGGAAAGACATACCAACTTGTCCTTCGAACCTCCGGAACATTAGATGACCCAAGCCTATTTGTTCGTTGCTGCCAATGCAGCCGTCCACGAAGCCTGGATACGGACTTCAAACGTGTCCTGTATATCTGACTTTGGCAGCTTGGGCGTGGCTCACGAAAATGGAGGTCATCGTAATGCCGATGCAAGGCTTTTGTAAACCAAGAGGGATTGGCCTCCGCTTCGCTATGGGCTGCCATTCATCCCCGCTCTTCCGAGCGGGGCATCCTGGCAGATCTTCGTGAAGATCAATCGAGCGCCTTCCAGGAGAAACCCATAACCACAGTCCAGCCATCAAGCCTCCGACAAAAGTTCTTTGAACTAATGAGCTGGCTACCAAGAATGAAAACTCACTCTGGCACCCGCACACTCAAATTGCTTATACGTTTGTCCACAAGCACCCGTTTTTAGCCATAGACCCTACCCCCAGAATGGTGTCGAATGCAGCATGATCATTCGTATGATGCCTGAGGAGCCTCCCATCGAAAACCAATTGTGAGACTGGATGCGCTGTCAGCCGAGACCTCACTCCTCTCTTGTACCCTTCCTATCAGCTGAGGTAAGATGCCCCCTCGTCGGTGATTCCCGCCCTAGCGACGCTTTCCGCTGTGGATGCGGCGAAATCCATTAATTGTGACGTGGAGAGGTGGCCGAGTGGCCGAAGGCAGCGGTTTGCTAAACCGCCGTAGGGACAAAATCTCTACCGAGGGTTCAAATCCCTCCCTCTCCGCCACCCCCTCAACCACATAGTTTGCGTGGAGCATAGAACCTCGCCTGACTGGCCCTACCTACTTCAGTGAGATTTCTGTTGTGAGATTTGGAAAGCCTATCGTATCCTTATGTGCCACATTGGCTCATCGACCATCATAAGAAAGGACTCCCACTCCATGCGAATTCGTACACTATGTTTTGCCATAGGGCTTCTCACTCTCTCGGCACCGCTATTAGCGGCCTCGCAGGATCCAGCGAATGATGACCAGAAGACTTTGTATGCTCTTGGATTGGCCATTAGCCAATCGCTTGGAAGCTTTTCGCTAAGCGACGCCGAACTCGATATGGTCAAAAATGGCCTTACCGACGGCGTTCTAAAGCGCCCCCCCAAAGCTGACCTCCAGACATTTGGCCCGAAGATTCAACAGCTTCAACAATCTCGAGTGGCGCTGGTTGCTGAGGGTGAGAAGAAAGCAGGAGCCGCATTTCTAACCAAAGCGGCTTCGGAGAAGGGCGCCACCAAAACTGAATCCGGCATCGTGATCACCACCATCAAGCCTGGACCCGGGGCCACGCCTAAGGCAACGGATACGGTTAAGGTCCACTATCACGGCACCTTAACTGATGGAACAGTGTTTGATAGTTCTGTCAAACGAGGAGAGCCTGCAACCTTTCCTCTAGACAAAGTCATCAAATGTTGGACAGAAGGTGTTCAACAGATCAAGGTGGGCGGGAAAAGTCGGCTCGTCTGCCCCTCAAATCTGGCGTATGGTGACGCAGGATCACCGCCAGTTATCAAGCCTGGATCCACGTTGGTATTCGAAGTCGAGTTACTCGAAATCGTCAATAAGTAGACGTCTGAATGACCGCCCCTTCGAGAAGGGGCGGTCATTCATTTGATTGAGACGGAAACCTCATCACAATCTGAACAACGCTCACGCCATGTGTCTCTGGTCGAAACTACTGTGAGCGGGACGATTTCCTCGAATCCCATAGAATCTTCACCCCCTTCCCCTCTGCGCTGGTTGATTCTCGGGCTCCTCTTTGCCATCAGCGTTGTGACCTACATCGATCGCGTCAATATCTCCGTTACCGCGCGGCAAATGATGCCAGCGCTGGGGTTGACCGATCAGGAAATGGGCTTGATCTTCTCGGCATTCGTGGTCGGGTACGCTCTGTTCCAAATCCCCGGCGGCTGGCTCAGTGATCGTTGGGGCATACGCATCGTGCTGACGATCGCACTGGTCTGGTGGTCCTGCTTCACCGCTTGGACAGCCGTCGCGGCGACATCATTTCTGGCCGGGCCCTTGGGAGTGGTTGGCGCTCTGGCCTGTATCAGATTTCTCCTTGGAGTGGGAGAAGCGGCAGCCTTGCCGACGTTTAATCGTGCGGTCACCGACTGGCTCCCGGCACATGAACGCGGCCTCGGCATCGGCATCGCCATTGGTGGGATCGGAATCGGCGCAGCGATTACTCCCCCCCTCACCGCTTGGATCATGGTTAACTATGGTTGGCAATCAGCGTTTTACCTTTCGAGCGGCTTAGGGATAGGCCTCGCCGCTATCTGGTGGCTCTTGGCCGCTGATCGCCCGACAAGTCACCGATGGCACCACGATCACGAGACAGGACAATCCACGACTTCGGTTCCCGTCACCCAGCCATCGATTCCTTGGACGACCTTCCGAAAAACACCAAGCGTGTGGTGGCTCACGTTGAGTTACGGATGTCTCGGCTATGTCGCGTACGTCTACATGTCATGGTTCTATCTCTACCTTGTCAATGCGCGTGGCTTCACTATCTTAAGTGGTGGGGTGTTTGCTGCCGCCCCCTTTCTCACAATTCTGATCTCATGTCCACTCGGTGGATGGGTCACCGATCGGCTAGCGATGCGCCACGGCATCACGAAAGGTCGTCAGATCGTAGGCATGACAGGCATGGGGTTAGCCGCAAGCTCGATCGCGCTCGGTGCGAGCGTGGAGTCTCCCTACCTGGCGATCGCCGGCCTTTCATTGGGTGCAGGCTGGCTCTACTTCACCATCGGCGCCTATTGGTCCTCGACAAGCGATCTGTCACCGACCCATGCTGGTAGCTTGTCAGGTCTCATGAATATGGGCGCCAATCTCGGTGGCGCCCTTTCGCCTACAATCACACCATGGATCGCTCACCAGTGGGGATGGCCCGCTTCGCTCGGCTTTGCCGCAATCATGGCCCTTATCGGTGGAATCATGTGGCTCGGCATCACCCCAGGTGATGGACTCACAAAAAATGGCCCTGAGCCGTGATGGCATGAACTCAACATCGTCACCAGTCCTTGTCATCGAGAAGACTGCCTTGATACAGTCAGACCATGAGCATGCAGTTTCAAAAGAAGGATCCCCGCGTCACGATCGCCACGAGATTCGGTGAGATCAAGATTCGCTTCTACCCAGACGCTGCTCCGCGCCATGTGGAGAACCTTATCAATCTCATCAAGATGGGGTTCTATGACGGCACCACGTTCCATCGTGTGGTGCCTGGGTTCATCATTCAGGGTGGCGATCCGTTGAGTAAAACTCCCGAGCGTGCACTCCACGGCACGGGCGGACCAGGATACTTTCTTTCCCCCGAGCCAAATGATTACCCACATAAGCGCGGCGCACTCTCCATGGCAAAAATGCCGCGTGAGAGCAATAGTACGCGCGACTTCAACGATAACGGCTCACAGTTTTTTATCTGCGTCGGAGACAACAGCGGGTTGGATCGGTGCTACACGGTGTTTGGAGAAGTCTTTCGTGGGATCGACATCGTCGACAAGATTGTCGGTGCTCCTCGTGACGAGCGAGACAACCCACTCGATCCGATCAGAATTACGATGACTGTGAAGGAGTAGGCGATCAGGCCGCTGTGCAGCATTCCTATGGAGAGAGAGAATAATCATGTGAAGGGCGCCATCCTCTCGGCATCAGATGCTGAATCCATTCGACGAGCAGGAAGAATCATCAAGACAGGTGGACTCGTCGCGTTTCCAACCGAAACGGTCTATGGACTCGGCTGCGATGCGATGAATGCTGAGGCAGCAGCGAAGGTCTTCGAAGCCAAACAACGTCCTCAGTTCGATCCACTCATCGTCCACATCGCTGACCTTACGCAGCTGGAGATGGTGATTGCATCTCTTCCTGCTGTGGGTCAGCGGCTCATTGACGCGTTTTGGCCCGGTCCGTTGACGTTGGTCTTGCCAAAACAGCCGGCGATCCCAGATCTCATCACCGCTGGGCTCTCGACGGTTGCAGTGAGAATGCCAAACCATCCAGTGGCGCAGAGCCTTATTCGAGAGGCAGGCACCCCGATCGCAGCCCCCAGCGCCAATCTATTCGGCTATGTCAGTCCAACAACGGCTCAGCACGTAGCTGCTGGGCTTGGGAGTACCGTCGACCTCATACTCGATGACGGACCATGTCCGATTGGAGTTGAATCGACGATTGTTTCACTGGCAGGATCACAGCCCGAGTTGTTGCGCCCAGGCAGCATCACCATCGAGCAACTTAGTTCTATCGTCGGTTCTATTCGTCAGTCGTTGTCCGTCAATCACACGCCAATCGCGCCTGGTCAATTATCACGCCACTACGCAACCCAGACACCACTGACGATCTTAGCCTCAGCTGGAGCAAGGCCTATCCTAAAAGATGGCGCGCGCGCGGGTTTACTCATCCACTCGCATCCAAGGGACACCGACGATCGCTTTGCCGCCGTTGAAGTTCTTTCTTCAACCGGCGATCTAAGGGAAGCCGCACGCCATCTGTTTGCAGCATTGCGAAGGCTAGACTCCCTTGGTCTGGATCGAATCTATGCGGAGCCTTGTCAGGAAGAAGGGTTGGGGGTCGCGATCATGGATCGCTTGCGCCGGTGCGCGACGCTATAGGGTTGAACTGCTGGTCAGCTCCGCTCCCCTCTTGCATTGCGGGGAAGAGCTATCGCTACTTGGCAAACCCGAGTGCCTTCACTGATGCGCGTGCGGCTGTGCGAGCCTTGATAGCAGGATTGAGGAGCACCCCGGGATCTGCATGGATCCCGATTTCTGCGACCCGCTTACAGTGTCGGATAACGTCATGAAGGGACGCGATACCCTCCTCCCGGCCTGGATGCGACCTGGAGAGCTGTTTGATAAGCAATTCGGCATACTGCGCTGTCTCAGCACAATGGTGAATGATCGCCTTTGTATCACCCATTCCACCATGGGCAACCATGTCCTCAGCATTCAATCGCAGCCCATCCGCCGCCTCACTCAGGCTTTGGCCCTGCTCAACGGCAAACACCGACGTGTGTGCAATAAGTGAAAAAACGATGATGAGGATGAGCCCAGAGATCATCGATGCGATGCTGGAGTATCCAGTTTGCACGCGTATAGCCGCCATTAATAGCGCCCTTTGGGGATAATTACGGCAGATGTCAGCTCGTGATAAAGACGATGAAATGCTTCCGTTGTCAACTCAGGATTCTGCAACCTCGTCAAGGTCGCTTGATCAATCGGATATTCCACGGTGTCGTCATAATTGGATGACGCAATCGTAATAAACCTGGGAGGAAACAATCGTTCCGGCAGTAAGATGCCCACTCCTAGATTGTATTTTAGCGCCAATCGGATTGCTTCTCTGGCCTTATCGGCTGGAACTTCTCGCCCCAACCCGATATTCTGCGGTGGTTGTCCCATCCTGGCAAACTGGAAATGCACGTTGGAAAATCCGGCTTGGACAAATTCCTGTTTGAGTTCGGCTTTACGAGCTCGATAGTGATAGGCAAGCACCACTTCAACACGGCTCACCGTCGGTGCCGCCGGTTTCTCCCCGAACGCGGACAGCACCGTAATCTCACTCAGCAGGACGATGAATAGCAGACCGATCACATGCCACTGTATACGCATCGCTATTTTGCCTTAAACGTAAATTCCACCGAACTGCTTTCTCCAGCCGCCACGGTGAATTCCCGATCCTGTTCCCCGAGAGTCGGATGCCAGGCCTTGATCCGGTAGGTGCCGACCGGGAGGTCTCTGATATCAAACATCCCCTCGCTCCCCGTCACGGCATAGTACGGGTTATCGACAGCAAGACCGTGTCCCTGCATATAGGGATGCATCCCGCATTGCATGATAACACCTCGCCGATCCCCGGTAAAACGAACAACATCCTGGGTTCCCCCTTTGGTCAGCGCAGGACGGTGAAACATAATAAAGATATGCTCCCAATCCCGTTCATATACCTGAAGATCGTGTGCAACGGAATCCAGATTTTTCACGATGAGAGGATGCTCGTTGCGCATGACCGAGACATACGGCACGAACTGACAGATATTCGCTTCCAACTTGGTTGCTTCCAATTCGAACGGCTTACCGCTTTTTACGCCCTCGATCGTGACAATCACGTCTTTGAGTCCACCTTGTGGCCCTACCAAGACTTCACGAAGCAGACGATAGCCGGATCCATCCGAAAGGGCACCGCAATAGCCCTGATCTGGATAGCGATGGAGTTTGAAGGCAGCCGGGTCAGGCTGATCGCCGGTGAAGTGCACCATCCCCTTGACTGCACCTCCATTCACGACCGCCATCGGCTCATAAGCCAATGCGAGATCCATCGCTCCCGTACTCACCATGAATATCGTGAAAGTCAGACCGATGAAACCAGGAACAAGAGTATTGGTGAATCGCCTCATGACTATGCCCCTGTCGAAAAAACACTGGGGAGCGATGGCTCCCCAGCAGTAGAAGATTTTATAGATTCAGTAGGAGGGCGGCGTTACCCACGTGAAAGTGGGTAACGCCACCGATATCTCTACTTACTTTTTGCCCTTCAGCGAGGTCGGTGAGGCCTTGGCCTTACCAGACGGCTGCTCCGCAGTCCTTGTCGGCGGAACCTGCGGCATCAACGGTTTGATCCGTTGATCGTCAACCGGGAGGACCTTGAACAGGCCCCACTGTCCAGCGTTGGCAAAGGCCGGGCGCTGATTCTTCCACAGATAGTCGCCCGCGATCTTGTTCGGACCACCAGCCCCTCCTGTGAGATAGGCATTGATGATTTCCGATCCGCCGAACTCCATAGTGCTGACCTGGTCGGCGCCCTGCATATATGGCTCGTGTGGCCATTCATGTCCATCAATCGTGAATAGTTGCACCTGTTCACTGAATGCGCCCAACACGTGTACAGCCACGGGATCTCCAACGTGCGCCTGGAGCAGCGGGGTCGAAGGCGTATCCCCGGCTTTCACGCAGCTGAAAATCTCGGACACATCACAACCCTTTTCCATTCGCCAGGCCGTCGGCTCCGAGCGGTAGTTGACCGCCGTGATGCCGGCGACTTGCTGAATGTAGGGCATGAAGCTCACGCCTACGATGTTGTCCTCGTCCTGGAACATCAACGAGAAATCGCGATAGTTCTTCCGGCTTTCATTTCCAGAAAGTGTCCGGTCTACAAGGACATCGGCGCGCCAGCTGCTCTTCATTGTAATATCGTCACCCGACACTGGGTCGCGATACCGCGATCCCTTCGGACCAACGATGATAGAACCAAACAGGCCATTTCGTGGATTTTCCACGACGTTCCCCCAATCCTGAATCAACGCAGCAAGCTCCCCATATTCAGGGTGAGCATAGTAGGTGTAGGTCTTGCTCTCGCCGGGACCAACCGTTTGATCACCGGGATTGTTACCCACATTGGCACCGAACGAATCCTTCGGGTTAAACGCCATCATGTCGACGTGGAACCCGGCTCGCTCCTTGGCCATCTCGTTTTTCAGATTGATTTTCACACAATCACCGACGTTGACGTGCAGAGTCAGTGGGCTCGGCTTGAGTTCTCCGGCCTTGACCCGTCCACGATCTCCGTCGAGCACATACATCTTGCCCTGTTCATTGCCGAAAACCATCTTCCGCTCAAGATCGACTTCCATCACACCCGGTGCGCCCTCATGGTACCGGATCTGTTGATCGATCGCTGAGACATTAAAGGTCTTCACTGGCGACTCAGCCGGACACACCGACGGAGCAGACTTTTGAATTTGCTCACGACTGGGTAATGGCTTCAAATCACCCTGCAATTCGTCAAACACACGGAAAATACCCCAACTGCCTTCTGCGAAATGCGACGCACGACCGCTATAGTAGAGATAATCTCCGGCTTGTTTCTGTGGTCCCCCGGCGGCTGGAATAGCTGGATCATACCGCTCACCAATCACCAAATGGACCGTACTGCGCGGCATAGCATCTTTCCCGTACCGTTCCATCGGGAACCAGTGTCCGGTCACGTGCCAGGTATGCACTTCATTGGCCGATCCCACCAGCGCACGCACCATGATCGGATCGCCAAGATAGGCGCGTAACAATGGCGTGCCTGGATCACCATGGATACCGGAAACGAACAGTTTGGATGGATCAGGATTGTTGACAAGCCGGACGCTCAACGGCTCCACACGCATGCTGTAGCCGCTACCCGTGGTGGCTTCGCCTCCGTTCAGGAACCACATCGCAGACTTGTTGATACGTTCAGGGAACTGATGCGACGGCGGCCCATCCACCGTCACCGCATTCATCTTCGCCTGAGGATTGTCTGTTGTGATCAGCTCCGCGGATCTGGCATTGCTGTCCATGATATGCATCATGACTTCACGGAAACTGCCGCGGATGTGGGCCGAAACCGGCTCCAAGGTATGGATGTCCGCGATGGGGCCGCTCCGGATTTCTTTGCCGGTTACCGGATCATGATAGGTTGAACGTGGCGGCTCGGTGATAAACGCCGAGAACAGCCCATGGCCCCACGTATCCGTTCCGAACACATGGTCGTGCCAATAGATTGTGCCCAAATCGGCATCGACATACCAGCGCTCACGAATGAATTCTACGCTCGCGATATCGCTCTTCTTATGACCGTACTTCAACGGCGCATCAAACGTGATGGTCTTGCCATTAATTGCCTTGATCCGTACGATTTCAAAGAACTTCGGATCATCCATGCCCACGCCGAGCTCTGTGTTCACATGGAACTTAGACGTATCCGCGACAGTGATACTCCGAGCCCCGGCTTTCGTATCTGCCGTCAGCACCGTATTGCCCGGGAGCGGCATCCCCTTGTCCGGCTGTGGATCTTTCAGCATCGTGAAGGCCCGCAACGACATGTCATAAGAGAACCCGATCGTCGGACCATCGGACGCACTCGTATCGAATTGGAAGAAGTGCGGGTGGAGATTGATCTTGTTCGACCACCCGGTCCGCGCATCATCTGGAATTTCATTCTTGAAGATGACGTCCACGCAATCATACACGTTTCCACGAATAACAAGCGGTAGTTGCTTTTTAGGATCCTTACGAACTTCCGCCTCTTCCTCGTGCAACACATAGATCATGCCGATCGGATCAACGACCGCCGCTGTTTTGGCCGTGGCCGGCTTGAGCGTGATCGGCAGCGTGATTGAATGGATTGTGAAGAACTTCCTCGGCGAATTCTCTGGGCACAAGCTCCACGGACCCTGCGCTCCTGGTTTCGGAGGCTCAGTATCCCTTGTCCCATCTTCCCGAACGCGGAATGGTTCCAACCACGGCGCACCGCCATGATTTGGCGCAAAGGGTGGCCGTTTCCCAAGATGCGGGCGCAGCCAGGGGAACGCCAACTTACCCGTTTGTGGATCAAACGTGATCGGCAGGCGCTTCAGAGGAGCAGGCGACACATAGTCAGCCCACTTGTGTGGGGTCTCCGGTTCATTGAGTGCTAATGCCCCTTCCCACTTCCAATTCACCACCGTTGGATCGTTTGCCTTGGCTTGCTGAACTTGATCCTCCGTCTTACCTGGCAATCCCTGCGGAGGCAGCATGTACTCCACCCAATCCTTGATGGAGACCTTCACTGGATTGGCTTTCCAATCCGTCTTATCCTTCGTGATTTCCCACTTCTTGCCGCCGTACCAATCAACCGTCGTACCGACCAGCTTATCGGAACTGATAGCAGCTTTAATCTTGCCCTTCCGATCCGGTAATTCCACAAGTGGTTTCATCACATCGGTCTGGAATCCTGGTTGCTGCAGCGTGTTATACACCCGCCAGAAGCCCCACATACCCGTCACGTAGTGCTGCGGGATATGGCAATGGAACACAAATTCTCCAGCCAGCGCTTGCAACCCACCCGATCCGCCTTCGATCACTTCATCATAGATCTCGGACGGTCCGATTGACTGCACATCCAGTCGGTCGGAGGTATCATTGATCATTGGGAACTTGACCGGACCATTCTTCGACAGCGTCGGATCCAGCTTGCTGGTTCCGGGCTGTCTGGCCCAACGAATCGACCCACCATGCAAGTGGTGCGAATGGACGATTTCTGAGCCACCGATCATGCGGAAGGTCGCAGGATCGCCCAAATAAGAACGTGGGATCGTGGTCGCCGGGTCACCGAACGTATAGGACCCATAGCCTTGCGATTCATCAGCAAAACCAACGAGATGCTCTTGCATCTCCAACCGCGTCCCATGCGGCTCACTACGATAGTTGAGCAACCGAGCGGCCGGTCGATAGGTATCCGTATGGGCATCGCGCTGCGGGAGCATATCGCCCTTGCGATTCAAAAGCCGGAATGTCTCGTCACCGGCCTCATGATAGAAAATCACGAATTCCCGGAAGTCCGAGCCCTTTTCCTTATCGATAATGGCTTCCCAACCGCTCTTCATCTCCTCGCCTGTGAAGGGGCTCAAGAAACGAGATCCCCGTGGCTCCACCACGAGCGAACCCAGCAACCCGAGAGAATACTGATCTCTCGAGGCATGGCTGTGGAACGCATGTCCACCCTCTTGGGTGTCTGGGCCGATATACCACTCAAACTCACCGGTCTTTCCCGTTGCCACCAAGGCCTCCGGATTATTGGCCGTTGCCGGTTTTCCGCTGTTGGTCACCAACAACTGTGACCCGTTGATGATGATGTTCGTGGGTTCGCCTTCGATCTGGTTGCGGAGTGTAATCCGCAAGCAATCGCCCTGGTTGGCACGAATGACCAGCGGCTGAATCAAGTCACCCTGCAGACCGTTGGAGATCGCGCCTTCAGCGAACGAGGGATCTTCGCTCTCACGCGCGGTGCGGTTTTTGACTTCTTCCGCACGCACCCCTGCGACATCCTCGGTGAGGGCATACATGAAACCTGGATAGAAGTCTCCGAACCGATTCACCGTGATCTCGACGTTCATCGCGGTCACGTCGTATGAACGAACCGGTGCCGTCGCCGGGCATCGGCCACCCTGTGTCACCTTCACCTTGTCCATATCGTCGGCGACGAGCAACACCCCCTGCTGCATGGCGTGAGAACCGGCGCCTTGGAATGGTCCTTTTGAGTGGACCTGCCGCTCAATCTGCTCGACGGCCTTTGACATCTTGTCCATCAGCGCTGGGCCGGCCTGCGCACTGACTGGTGTCACAAGACCCGCAGTCGAACCTTGAGCCACATGCGCATCGTGCGACATGATCGCACTAGCCGGCAGCGCCCCAGCTAATATTAGGCTGGCTGCGAACCCCAAGATTCCCGGCCCCATCCATTTCGTTGATTCACTCATACGTTCACCCTCCTCCAGAAAATATTTCTCCGCACTAGTGGACTGTAACACTTAAATAGTTAGTATAATTGCGCCTATGGAGGGCGCGATGAAACTGACTAACCGCGAACGCATGGAACTGCAACGGCAAGCCATACGCCAATACAACAAGCAGCCCAAACCCGTGAAGTGGAAGTACTTCGATCCATCGCGACGAATTACTCCCGAATCAATCGTTACAGGCCACTAGTTGGGAACAACGTCAGACAAATTTCCGTTCAAAAGAATACTGTCAAGGAATGTTCTCGTAGAGGTCACACTTACTTGGGAGGATTGTTGCAACTGAATCACGAAGCACACACCACTGTGTAGCAAACAAAATTTATAGCGTTGGGACATATATATAGATTCCAAAGACCTTTTGCAACAGATGCTACAGGGATTTTTAGGCTACAGTAGTCTTCCTTCGTCATCATACCAGATGACACGGTCGGAATGCCTTCTGATACTGGCAGGTCGAGCGGCATAGCTGGTTACCCATACACCTTTTTCCGGTGAGGCTTTCAGAAGAACACCCGGCTCGTCCAAGTAACGGTGGAGTTGCACTGATCACTAATCCCTGATCGTAATAGAGGGCTTGGCCCTCTTCGACCGGGTGCAAACGCCACCCTGCATCCCGAAACCACACCCTAAATTTCGGCGTTGTCTTGCCAATTTGCTGTATTCCTCTCGACGCAGGCCTCTCCGGCCATTGACTCTCCGCCAATGTTCCCGGTACAGGAAGCAATGAGAGCAATTCCGCGTATCTTCGGTATCTTTCTCGTCCTGGTTGTCCTGGGACTCTCCCTGCACCCAGCGACTGGAACAGCAAACGGAGAATCGCCATATGACGGCGTCGCCACATTCGCCTCGCGCTCGCCCATGATGACCATCCCTGAAGGCCACTTTTTCATGGGAACTGCCAGGACGACCCAGACTTCTTTCAGCCTTGAGTTTCCGTACGATGACACCGAACAACCACAGCGCCGTGTGTGGCTTGACCGGTTCGAAATCGATCGCGATGAAGTCAGCCTTGGTGAGTTCCTACTCTGGTTACAGCAGCAGCGCCGTCCCATTTCTAGCGACTTGCGCAAACTGATCGACCATATGATGACCGTCCATGCCATGCGGCCTGAAGCGCTTGCTCATTGGCCCGCGCTCTACGTCACCTGGGCGGAGGCCTTAGACTTTTGTCGCGCACAGGGCAAACACCTCCCGACCGAGGCTGAGTGGGAAAAAGCCGCCCGAGGAGAGAAGGGGAATCTCTTTCCCTGGGGGCACCGACCTCCTGCGCCGGGGTTGGCCATGTTCGGGCAGTACCATATGCACGAAATTCCGATCGTGGCCTCGGTTGAGAGTGGTGAGCAGGGACGAAGTCCCTATGGCCTGCATCACATGGCTGGGAATGCCGCCGAATGGGTCGACGATTGGTTTGGGATCGATTACTATGCGACCATGCCAGAGCGCAATCCGAGGGGAACCAACCCAGGTCGCTATAAGGTGGTGCGAGGCGGTTCCTGGAAAAGTGCTCCGGTGTTGCTACGAACAGCCACGAGAAGCGGAGCCGCACCCAAACAGCGGGCAGCTACGATTGGGTTTCGCTGTGCAAAATCAATCCGATAGTGGAGGAGAGAGCTACCTTATGAAGACGCTGATGATCCTGGGATACGTTGTGGTTACCTTGGCGGCGATGAGTCTCGCTCCAAACGCCCCGTCCTCTCTCGGCGCCGTGACCGAACCCAACGATGGAACCGGTTGGAAACTCTATACGAACGCCCGCTTTGGTTTCTCCGTCCGCTATCCCGATGACTGGCGACTTGGTAATCCGCTGCCGGACGGCGTCGGCGTGACGCTGTCCCCCACGGTCGAGCATAGTCTCGTCGCCTTATCGGGTCATATGAATATCGTCGGTGGGACCAGTCAAGATGGGCGGCAGACGCTCGACGAGTTTGCCACAGCTCATCGCCGCATTATCACGGAACTCTACGGAAAGAAGCACATCCCCATCACGTGGAGACCGGATCAGGAGAGGCTGTTGGCCGGATTTCCTGGAAAACGACTCACCTTTACCTATGTCGACAGCACCGCGGGCGAGGTGATTGAACACCACGTCATGTCCCTCGGTCGGAACGAGGGACGAGGCATCCGAGTCAAAGTGCCGCTTTCTGGGGAACACCAACTCATGCCACTGATTGAGCGGATGCTCGCGACTTACCAACCTGGGCGAGATCAGAACGCGGTCAGCCCTCTCATGCCGAAACCTGAACTACCGGTTGCGCCACGATGAAGGTGAGGCGAACCTCACCCCAGCCTATCCCATCACTTGGCCTCAAACGACAGATCGAGTGACACCGTCTCATTGGGCTTTACAGTAATGTCCCGCTCTTGGCTTCCGAGGATCGGATGCCAGGCCTTGAGGTGATACGTCCCGGCCGGGAGATCGCCGATGGCAAACGAACCAGTGGGATCCGTGACCGCATAATACGGATTGTCGATCGCATAGCCCCAGTTCTGCATGTAGGGATGCATGCCGCACTGCATGGTAAACACTTTTCGCCCTTTGACCAGCTGTACGACATCGGTAGTCCCACTCACATGCAGCGCAGGTCGATGGAGAACAATATCGACGCCGGCTTGATCGTACGCATAGCCTTGAATGTCGTGGGACACCGGATCACGATTAAACACCGTAATGCGACGCTTGTCGCTGACCACGGTGACGAAGGGCAGAAACTGGCACAGACTCGCTTCCACTTCCGCATCGGTGAAGGTGAAGGGCTTACCTTTCTGGATGCCTTCCACGACGAGGACCACATCCTTAAGCCCCCCCTCCGGCCCAAGATTAACTTCTTTCAGGAGCCGATGCCCTTTACCATCCGATACCATGCCGCAATACTCGCGGTCGTAATAGCGGCGCAGCTCAAATTCTTTGGGTTCCGGAACAGTCCCGGTAAACGTCACCTTCCCCCGCACCGTCGCTCCATCCACCACCGGTGCCGACTCATAGGCCCCGGCATCGGTTCGTAGTCCGATTGTCAGGATCACCGACACACAGCCCGCCGCCCATAATGCGCCCATCATAGCCGTTCTCATATTTCCTCCGGTCATGCGACTAAGGTTGCGTATCGGCGGATGGATTCGCATTATCCAGCCGTCGTGGAAGTTCGAAGAGGAACGGAGATTGCTCCGTGAAGATCACCCGACGAAACTCCTCCGACCACTTTCCCTGCTTACTCACCGTCTTCAGCGGAAACCGCTCGGCCTTGGTTACCCATCTATAATACTGCCGAGTTTCACCCTGTTCAGCAACCGTCACTTCGAACAGTTCCGTGGGATGACCATTCAGCGTCTCGTCACCCACCAACTCGCGTGAGACCTCTCCGCCCATTTTCTCAGTCATCATCAACAAATGGTCGGCCGCGATCGGGATCTCAAGATACTGCCGACGCTCCGAGAGGATGAGCCACGAATGCTGCTTGTCCATCCGAACGATCATGATACTGGCGCCTCGCTGGGGTTGTGCGTATTCGAACCGCCAACGATCGCCCTTAGCGTTGACATGGGCCGTGATGACAGACGCGCCGTTTTTTACGACCCGCTCAGCCGAAAAATCAAGCGCTGTAGCTGGCTCTGGTACACTCCCTGTGGCAATCGACACGAGCCAGATCAAGAACAGACGAATTGAGAGAGGGAGCCCTCGCGGTTCCATCAGTCTTTTTACCGTATGGTTGAGCTGAGTTCAAGACATCGTTCGCCGTTGAAAAACGAACGGGGGAACCCGGCTCTCACGAGCCAGATTCCCCCGCCCATTAAGTCTCCACGTCGGTCTACTTGGCCTTCGCCTTCGTAGACACCGGGAGGGATTTTGCTGAGGACTTACCCTCGGCTTGTTGTGTGGCCGGGGTTTTACCACTCAGCGGAAGGATGGCACGGCTATCACGATCCAGGACCTTCAGCATTCCCCAGTGCCCGGCATCGAGATAGCCAGGACGCTGATTGAGCCAGAGATAGTCACCGGGAATCCCGTTCGGTCCGCCGGCTCCACCGTGCAACCAGGCATTGATGACTTCGGACCCACCGAATTCCATGGTGCTCACGAGGTCTGCTCCGCTGATGTACGGTTCGTGTTTCCATTCATGACCCGACACGCTGAAGAGTTGCACCTGTTCGCTGAAGGCGCCCAGGACATGAATGACCACCGAATCTCCGACGTGCGCGGCGATCGTCGGCGTCACTGGCTGGTCACCCGTCTTCACACAGGCAAACACTTCGCTGTAGGCACAGCCCTTCTCGGTGCGGTAATCGGTCGGCTCCGACCGATAGTTCACCGCTGTCACGCCAGCCACCTTTTGGATATACGGCATGAAGCTGGTGCCGGTTTGGTTATCTTCGTCCTGGAACAGGAGCGCAAACGAGCGGTAGTTCTGCCGTTTGTCGTTTCCTGATACAGTCCGATCGACAATCACATCCGCCCTCCACGAGCTCTTCTGGGCCACATCCTCACCGGTCACCGGATCGCGATACTGCGATCCCTTCGGACCGATGATGACGGCACCAAAGAGTCCGTTCCTCGGATTCTCGATGACGTTCCCCCAATCCTGAATCAGGGCTGCGTTCTCCCCGAACTCCGGATGGGCGTAGAACGTATAGGTCTTACTCTGGCCCGGCGCGATCGTCTGATCGCCAGGATTATTGCCAGCGTTGATGCCCATGGACTCTTTCGGATCAAACGCCAAGTTATCCACGTGGAACCCGGCTCGCTCTTTTGCCATTTCATTTTTGAGATTCACCTTGATGCAATCACCGACGTTGACATGCAATGTCAACGGGCTCGGCTCAAGGTTGCCCGACGTGACTTTGGTCTTTTCGCCTTCGAGCACATACATCTTCCCAGTCTCGTTGCTCAGCACCATCTTACGCTCCAGGTCGACTTCCATCGTGCCAGGCGTGCCCTTGTTGTAGCGAATTACCTTGTCGATGGCCGAGACATTGAAGTTCTTCATTGGTGCGTCCGCTGGACAGACCGACTTGGCTGACTGCGGAATCTCGCTGCGCCCCGGAAGCGGCTTCAGCGTCGTCTCTGGCTTGTCGAGGACTCGGAAAATTCCCCAGCTGCCTTCGACGAAATGCGACGCCCGACCACTATAGTACAGGTAGTCCCCTGCCATCTGTTGGGGTCCGCCAGCGGCCGGAATGGCCGCATCGTACCGTTCTCCGATCACCACGTGCAGCGAGCTCCGCGGGATGGAGTTCTTGCTATACCGCTCCATCGGGAACCAGTGACCGCTGATGTGCCAGGAATGCACTTCGTTGGCTGACGTTTCCAACAGTCTGACCACCACTGGATCACCCAGATAGGCCCGCAACATCAGCGTATCCGGATCTCCATGAATCCGGCTGCTGAACAACTGCGACGGATCAGGGTTGTTGGCTAAGCGGACAGACAAGGGCTCTATCCGCATGTTGTACCCGCCACCGGTCGTGGCCTCGCCGCCGTTCAAGAACTTCATCGGCGAGAGGTTCAATCTGGCTGGATAGACAGCCGAAGGCGTCCCATCCACAGATATCGCATTGACCCTCGCCTGTGGATTGTCGGCCGTAATCAATTCTGCCGCCCGAGGGTTGGAATCCATGACATGTGTCACGATCTCACGGAAAGACCCCCGGATATGGGCGGACACCGGTTCGGTCGTGTGAATGTCCGCGACGGGGCCGCTCCTGATTTCCTTACCCGTGACTGGATCATGATAGGTCGATCGCGGCGGCTCCGTGATGAATGAGGCATACTGCCCGTGCCCCCACGAGTCAAGTCCATACACATGGTCATGCCAGAACGTGGTGCCGAAGTCGGCGTCCACATACCAGCGCTCGCGGATCCACTCGACCGAGGCAATCTCACCCTTCTTATGGGCGTGCTGCAACGGCCGCTCAAAGGTAATCGTATTGCCGTCGATCTTGCTGATACGGGCTGACTCGAATCCATTCACTTCATCCATCCCCACGCCCAGCTCTGTCTTGACGTGGAACTTTGATGCATCCTTGACCTTGATGCTGGTCGCCCCCTTGGCGGCATCCGCCTCGATCGTGGTGTTCATCGGGACTGGCATGCCCTTGCCTGGGTGCTCATTCTTCAAGATCGTGAATGGCCGGAGCGACATCTCATACGAGAACCCGATGATCGGACCATCGGAGGCTTGCGTATCGAACTGGAACATGTGCGGGTGCAGGTTCGTCTTGCTGGAGAACCCTTGCCGTGCATCATCTTTCAGCTCGCTCTTATAGACGACGTCAACGCAGTCCTGCACGTTTCCGCGAATGACGAGCGGAAACTGCTTCGCTCGATTCTTTCGGACCTCAGCTTCCTCTTCATGCAACACATAGAGTAAGCCGTCCGGATCGACGATCGCCGGCGTCTTGGCCGTCGCCCCCTTCAAGGTAATCGGCAAGGTGATCGCATGGATATTGAATTTCTTGAGCGGCGAGCCTTCCGGGCAGAGACTCCAGGGTCCGTTCTCGCCCGGTTTGGAAGGCTCGGTTGAATTGCTGCCATCGTCACGCCGGTGGATCGGCTCCAACCAGGGCGCTCCGCTATGGCTCGGCGAGAATGGTACTCGTCGGCCCAGATGCGGCCGTAGCCACGGCCACGACAGTTTTCCACTTCGTGGATCGAAAAGAATATCCTGGCGCTTTCCAGGTGTTGTCGATTTATAGTTCACCCATTCGTACGAGGTTTCAGGTTCCGTGAGAGCCTTTGTACCATCCCAGGCCCAATCATTGACCGTCGAGTCATAGGCCAGGGTCTGCTCCTTTTCCGTGTTCTTGTGCCCTGGCTTGCCCTGCGGCGGCACCTGCATCTCAACCCAATCCTTGATGGAGACCTTGGCTGGATCGGCTTTCCAATCCGTCTGGTCCTTGGTGATTTCGAACTTCTTGCCACCGTACCAATCGACCATCGTCCCCACGAGCTTATCGCTTGCGACACCGGTCCTCATACGGCCGGCGCGATCCGGCAACTCAACCAGGGGTTTCATCACATCGGTCTGGAATCCTGGCGCTTGCAGGGTGTTGTACACCCGCCAGAATCCCCACATGCCCGTCACATAGTGCTGCGGGATATGACAGTGGAACACGAACTCGCCGGCCAATGCCTGCAATCCTCCTGAACCGCCCTCGATCACTTGATCGTAGATCTCTGTCGGCCCAATGGACTGCACGTCGAGACGATCTGAGGTATCGCTGATGAGCGGAAACTTCACCGGACCATTACTGGAAGCCGCGAAGTCCAGGTTGCTGTTCCCCGGCTGGCGTGCCCAACGAATGGACCCACCATGGAGGTGATGCGAATGCACGATCTCTGATCCACCCGCCATCCGGAACTTGGTCGGATCGCCGAGATAGGAGCGGGGGATGGTCGTGGCTGGATCGCCGAACGTATAGGACCCATAGGCCATAGACTCATCACCGTAGAACCCCATGTGGGCCTGGAGCTCAATGCGGGTGCCGTGCGGCTCGCTGCGATAGTTCAGCAACCGTGCCCCAGGACGATAGGAATCGGTATGCGGGTCACGCTGCGGCAGCATCTCACTTTTCTTGTTCAAAATCCGGAAGGCCTCATCGCCTGCCTCATGATAAAAGATCGCGAATTCGCGGAAGTCTGCCCCTTTCGGATCTTCAATCATGGCTTCCCAGCCGCTCGCCATCGGCTTTCCATCGAACGGACTGAGATAGCGTGAGCCACGTGGCTCGACGACCAACATGCCGATCAAGCCTTGATTGAACTGTTCGCGTGAGGCATGCGACCGGAGAAACCGTGCGCCCTCTTGTGTGTCTGGCTTGATGTACCATTCAAAATTTTGCTGCTTCCCCACCGCCACGGTCGTATCCGGATTCGACGGGGTGGCCGGCTTGCCGGTGGATGAAACCACCATCGACGACCCGTTGATGACGAGGTTGGTCGGCTCATCTGCGATCTGGTTATGGAGCGTCAGCTTAAGGCAATCGCCCTGATTCGCTCGGATAACCAGCGGTTGGATCACATCACCCTGCAGACCGTTCGACAGGGCACCGGGATCGTTTTCTTTTTCTCGCGCTTCCTTGTTCGCGGTCTCCTCGGCTCGTGCTTTATCCAGATTTTCGTTCAGGACGTACATGTACCCAGGGAAATAATCGAGGAACCGGCTCAGCGTGATTTCGATACTGATCGCCGAGACATGATATTCCTTAACAGGCGCATTCGCTGGACACCGCTGACCGCCAGTGACCGATACTTTGTCCGGGTCATCCACCACGAGCAACACGCCCTGTTGCATCATGTGGCTGTTGGCGCCCGTGCTATACCCTCCCTTCTTTCCGATGAACTCCTGCTGCCGCTTGATTTCTTCCATCATGCGGTCGTGAAGGACTGCCCCGCCTTCACGATAGATCACCTTTTTCGCAGTCGCTTGCTCCGCGCTGCTGTGGTGACCATGCTGCTCAGCGGCCAACGCCATCGGTGTGATCGCGAGACCGCTCGTCAAGACTAGGCTGAGGAGTTGCCGCATAGCGCCAGCTCCTTTTAGCCTCCCACTTGATTTGGGAATGGTGGACTGCTTAGACCTCATAACTCGGCCTCCCCTTCTCTAGATATGTGACCACCTGAGAAACACTGAGCACCTGATAATTTAGATCTGCCTCAATTGCCGTACCCAACTGTGGTTAATGAGAACCGGCCTCCGAACTAACCTCCGACCTCGCACCTCAGAAGGTGAAGAGCTGGTGAAGGGCTCCTTCTTGCGAAGGAATGGGTCATTCGGAGGCCGGTCCAAAATCACCCCAACCTCCACCAGCGACAATTATTGTCAGCAATGGCTGTGCCGAAAAATGGAAGCGAATAGCATCAAGAAGAAATATCCCGTCAAAACAGATTGTTAGAGCGATTCTGAGGATGGAACATTCATCATTCGCTTTTGTGGAGTTTTTCTACAGGACGAGACTCTCGCTGAGCCCATCCCTCTCAACGTCAATAAATGAGCCATGTTGTGCTGTCTAATTCGTTAGACGGCGAGGATCGTGCAATTGGGGCAGGAAGGGGCAATTGAAGCGCTGTGTAGCACCGGGTGCTTGTGTCTTTCGTATTTCGCTGGGAGCAATCTAGCTACAAGAGACGAGGGCACTGAAGGGAGTCGGTTGGACGAGATTACAGACGATATCGGTCACTGCTTACACGGCAGGAGCCACGGGAAGCCTTTCTCAGTAACTCAGCCTGGTTCATCAATAGAATAGCTATGCTCTTGGAGCCTCAGATCTTGGCCAAGAACCGGTTATGCACCCAACCTTCAATATCTCCATTCTTTGCCAGTTCCACCTTGTTCCATCGGTCGCGCTTCTCCAACAGCACGACCACCGTTCCCTTCTTGAGCGGTTCGGCAACAGAGGGAAACTCCACACCGGGACCACTTCGAATATTCAGCGTGGGCGCTATCACTTCATACCGTTCCGGCTCCTCTTCTTCACGACCCAGGACCGAGGCACGGACATGCTCCAACGGGAAGGCGGGACCGGGATCTCGCTTTCGGTCGGGAGCGATATCGTCATGGCCTATCACATCCTTCAGATCGTAGCGTCGAACCAGAAGTTGTGCGAGTTCCAAGGCACGTTGGATCTGCACTTCGGTGTAGGCATGCCACCAGCGTGGTTCGCCGTCCAGTCTGTGCCTGGCATAGATGACTTGATCCTCGTCGTACAGCGTGCCGAACCAGGCCTGATACTTACCGCCGACTTTCGTGAGCGGGCCTGCATTATCCATCTCTATCCCAATGGCATAACTATTCAGGCCGCTCAACCCATCCCAATGACTCATGCCCGCGTGCCACGTCTTGACGTTGAACGGAACAAGTTGAGTAATCGAGCCATCCCTGCCCAGTACGACCAGTACGATATGAGCGGAGGCCTTCGATTCCGGGTTCGTCAACCAGTTGATTGAGCTCGTGGCACTTTTTCCAGCGGTGTAATGGAATACCAGATAGCGTGGAGCAAGGGCTCCTCCTTGGTTTGGAGTCTCGACGAATGAAACATTGCTACCCACAAGCCGATTATCTTCGATAGAAAGGCCTGAACTTCGCGCAATCACAGTATGCCGCATCCCCGCTGATCGCACGGCTGCCTTTTTCTTCCTCGGAGTACGGCGATTTTTCAAAACACCTGCACGCGCCATCACGAACTCCTTCCGTCACATAACAGAACATGCATCATGGCCCTTCTACCTACAACACAATGTTCGCACCTAGACACCCACCTAGCCCGTAAGAACCATGTTACAGCAGCAGAGGCCGCTATGGATTGCCCAGGCTGACACCCTCAGAGTTTTCGCACCTTGATCGAATATTTTCCGGTTCCACTCACACGCGAATAGTGTCGAATCTGGACAAAATATTCCCCGGCAATGAAATCCCCTGCGATCTTGGCGTTGGTGTCGAGGCCGGAATCATCGTCTTCTGCGATCAAGGCGGTCTCGCTGTTTGGCCCGAACAGTTTCATCACCACATCCGTCGGTCCCAGCGTATCGATGACATACCGCCCGTCCGCCGCCGCCGTAAACCTGTATAAGTCCTCCTCGCCCACCTTCCCAATCGACGCCTGCGTGCGGCGCTTGGCATTCACGAGGAGATCGACAGCGGTCGACGTTGTCCCCCCAGCCTGTGGATACATTTTGGCACCGGCGATGAAGGCCTTATCCATCGCGGACAAAACCTCATTCGCTTTGGTGCCGATCCCGTTGAGAGTCCAGGAGGCGGGAAAGAAATACAGCATGATGGAGTCCGGGTCGAATGACGTCCCATTGACCTGATTCGCGCTGTACTTGCGAAGAATGTTGTGGCGCGTGGTCGCCTCATCCCAGAAGTTCGGTGATTTCGCAGTTTCACGATTCACCACGGCTTCGTTCCACTGGATGCCTCCCGCCGGGTTTTGATGTTCATGAGCCAATCCAATGGCATGCCCAAACTCATGGCCCGCAGTCCCCCCATCGAGAAAGCCGAGGTTCATGGTGGGTTGATCCAATGGAATGCCGCGGCAATCAGTGCCGACATAGGACCAGGCTCCATCGTTCTGATCGAAGGTGATCCGTATTTCCGCATTCAGCGCATCGTTGAATGCAAACGTAAGATTGGCCACTTGAGACCACCATTCGGCCTGTTGCCGGGCAACGCTCTGTTCGGTTGGAGTGCCTCCCATAAACCGCACTCTGAGCGTCGAACCATTCATCCATGTCTTCCCGATGGGAGCAATCGCACGCCTCCCGCCGTCGCGCATCGGTTTGGTCCGCTGCAACCGCATGAGATCTCTTGGCAAGATCCGGTCGATACAGACTTTAGGGCGCTTGTCCATTTTTCTATCTCCTTTCAGCAACGCAAGAAGCGGTAGGCATCACCAATATCTTGACTTTCAATAACCCGAATTCTTTGAGGTTCCATCGCAACCATGAGTTGGTGCCGATCGCACTCCCTTACTTGTAGCAGGTCCCTCACTTACGCTTAGACGTTACCCTCTTAAAAGATGAAAACTCATACAACAATCATTCCATTCAGGCGGAATGCAAGTCTCTTCGAATCAGATAAATCCCCACCGCTCACACATCGTCCTGAAAAGGTCTCAACGGTGTTGATTCATTGAAGTTTATTGTTGAATCGCGAACAAAGGATGGTTTTCGATCCCAATTGGACCGTATCAAAACGATACATCCGCAGTCGGTGAGAATGAGGCATGTATCAAAAAAGATTCTATGCTGAAATCTTTTGGATACAGGTGGGCTCTGGTTTTCGCTGTTGCCATGAACACCAGGAAAAACTACCATCCATGTCGTTCCCGATGCTCACTCTTCCCCTGATCGAAAGATTCCATGAGTGCACCGGTCTGCGTTGAGTGGAGATCTCAAGAAACGCCATTGGGCCAAACTCGCAGATACGCTCATCTCTCAAAGTTGTCTCGATCACCAGGTCACACTGATCACCCTGGATCACGACGTTCATCTTTTGCCATTCAGGCAAGACTTTGCCTGGCAGGCTCGTCACAATAATTGTTCGGTCGGTTCCGCGCTAGAAGAACGCCAGGCTGGCGTAGGTGACGGTGGAATTGTACTGATCGGTGATGCCGCGGTCGTAGCGGAGCACTTGGCCTTTTTCGGCTTGGATTAATCGGAGCAGACTATAGATCGGGGAGAAGCCGGATATCCGCCGTTGATCGTTTTCTTTTTGAATATACCCGGAGAATCCAGCCGGCTTGAGCTCTTCGACCGGTTTCAACATTTCCAGATCCTGCTGCATTGAACGATGGAAAGAGAAATCGGTGGGTGGCGCACTATCGCCGTAGCGCATCCCCAAATGCGCCAACTCCCCTGCTGCGATGATGCACACGGTCTTTCCCGACGCCGCGATCACCTCTCGGAATGCGCTAAGGAGCTGCTCCACAGAGCTCTGAACAGCTGGATCGTTGAGGCTGAGCGCAGAAAATGACGAGAGAATCGGGACGATCGTGAACGGTTTACCAACAGTGGTCTGGAGAAACGGCAACTGAAATTCAATGGCATGTTCTGTTTGGTGAGCCATCTCTTCGTCAAAGAGATTCGGCACCAGCCCCTTCAGCTGATCTACGATCGTTCGATCGGCTGGCACCACTCCTAGTGGTGTCTCAAAATCCTTGTCTGTGACGGCAAAGACATTCTCCAGCCCTGCATGGGCAGTCCCGATGATGACATAGACATCCGGCTGTTGAGCTTCCTGTAGCTCCTTGTAAGCCCATGCGTAGACCGATCCGGCTTGTTTAAGATCATACGTGGGGACAACCAGCCCCTTGATCAATTTGCCTTGGTTCTCTGACGGCTTAAAGTCAGGCCCCTCGCCGGATGTAAAGAACCCATCGATCTGCTTCTTCAGTTTGACACCGTCCGCCTCGTAACTGCGGCCAGCAAACGCCGCCTGCCGCATTGGTTGCTGCCGATACGCAATCCGGGCCTGTTGCTTGGCAGCCTCGACCCGTTCCCCCTCTAAAAAGAGTTTCTGCTCCAAATCCGTCACGAGCTGCTCCACCTTATTCGGCATCAGAAACTCGCCAAACCGTTTCAGATAGAGTGCACCGATGTCCTGGATGGAATGCTCTCCATCGAAATGTTGCACGATGAAGAAGAAATTGAGCGGTAGGACTAACCTCTCTTTGCTCAAACCACTGGGATCCCAGAGCACGATCAGCTGATCCTCCCCCTGCTTAATGGGAGAAAACTGCAGATTCCGCAAGACAGGGTATTGAGCAGGGCTTTTTACGATACCGGAGGTCATAGCGGAGGACATTGTAGGGGAGAAATGGTTACAGCCGCAACTGCTTCGACGCCCCCTCCTTCTCAATGAATATCAGGAGGTTGCTCTCGACCCCGTCGAGCGAGCAAAAAGAGAGCCCCAACCGTGAGTAGCGACAGCCAAACTGTCGGACGACCATAGGAGGTATCGGAGAATTCGATCAAGTCCGTCAAGCGGCCGATCAACAGCGACATGCGTGCCATGACCGTGTAGCCAAACCCGGCGCCGAACGAAATCATCAAGAAGAGAATACCGGTTCGTGCCACCGCCTTCCCCACTCCGCTATGCTCGATCGAGAAAAAGAAGTAGAACAACACCGAGCTAACACCGATGAAGATGATGATCGCGTTGAGGTGGCTGGCCGGATTGAGCAGATTCATCGAGAACGTGACGCCTTCCGACCCAGTCATCGACAACAACGGCCGAATGGTATCCTCGACTTGTTTGAGAATGAAGGATGACACCGTTCTTGGGATCGCCAACCCAGCGCCCATTCCCACAATGAAGGCGAACGCATACCGAGACATCCAGGCCGCCTTTGGCACATACCGAGTCAGCATCAGCATCCCAATGGCAACGGGAATCAGCAGGGCGATTTCACCATTCTCAACGATCGGCTTGACGACCAGATGCACGATGACCGTATCGTAGGTCTTCACGATCACGTAGCCGACTGACACCCCTACATAGAGATGTTCCGCAAGTTTGAACAGCGGGTTGTCTTTGTAGAGGAACGAGAAGATCAGGAGGGTCAACCCGGTTGCGACCCACGCGCCTACGATCATTTCAAACGGCATCGTCGTCACTGGTGCTTCACCCTCTTTGCTGGCGTAGAGAAAAATAGAACAAATTGCACATGATCACCAGCGCAATGATGGCGAGATGCGTGGCCGACTGCGCGTCCATCCCAGCCACGGCCTTGCCTTTCTGTCCGATCAGGTTTTCGTATTCCGCTGCGCCACGGAGACCCCCGATGAGGCCATTGATCTGACCGCTCCGTAGCAATGGATATAAACCGGGAGCCATCACGCCCGTGCACCCACCACCCATTTCAAACTTATACTTATCCTTACCAAAGACATACCACTCTTCCACCCCCGGCCGTCCTGCCCCCAAACTCACCAGGTAGCTGACATCCTTCAAGCTGCGCACCCCCTCAAGAATCGGCAACTCCCTCGTGGGCTTGCCTCGATAGTCACTGGGATAGGCCGAGTAGAGGTCCTGTCCCATGTTGATAATTACCGCTTGGCCACCGGGACTCCACCCGAGGAACGTATAATCCGTGCCATTTTCTTTTCCCATTTCTTTGGCAACTTGCGTCACTAACTGATCCGCCATTCCTGTTCCGGACACCCACAGTGTCATCGTGATCACGTGAAGGTTCTTTTTGAACGCATGACGCAGCAGCGCGATCGCTTGCGGATACAGCTCGGGTTTGGACGCCGGGTCGAAATCAATCGACAGAAGGAACACCGAACCTTCCGGCAACGATTCAATATGGTCATACACACCACGCACTTCCGATGAAGTCTTAATCGGCAAGCCGACCGGATAGAGCAGCGGCAAGAGCGTGCAGAGACCGATCATCACGAAAATGATCCGCCGATCAATCTTGAGCATTTTTTCCGAGAAGGTCATACCCGCCATCCACATCGCTCGCTCACAGCCTGCACTAGTCCTTCCCTCCCCCGAGATACGACCGCTCTACGCCAAAGATGATCTTGAAGGACAACGCCACGGCCCCGAGACTCACTCCGATCAGAATGGCGCGACGCACAGATGAGTTCAGGACATTCAAAATCCACGAAGACACATCGCCGCTCAGGGGAATCAAATATTCACCCAACGGCACCCGTCCCATCATGACAATCACAGCCGCCACTAACAGCACGGCCGCTTCACGACTCTTGGCCCTGAACGAGCGATAGGCAGCCGAGGCGATGAAGAAGGCCAGGATGGCAAACATGGTCCCTTGTAGCGGCACCATCATGTAGTTGTAGACCCAGCCGAAGGCCGTCATGGTCCCTTCGACACTTTCCTTGCCATTGGCCCAGAGCCCAACCGCGATGGTGCCGAGCATCCCAATGTACAGCACGAGACTATAGCCCCAGCCCGCTTCTTGGCGTCTGATCTTCACCGCATGCTGATGAAACAGACTGGTCACTCCCAAGATCAAGGCAAACCCACCGACAATCTGCAGCCACTTCGTCGCGGAGGTGAGCATTTGTTCCGAAGCGGGATGCGGGACGTAATACTGAGCGGCAAACAGAAGGCCGGTGACCAAGGTGATCAAGAGGGGGAGCTGTCGGCGGAGAAAGATCATTTTAAATCCCTTAACAGATCGAGAAACAACTGTGGCCATTGTGCGCCCGTGACGGCTCCCACCGTCGCCAATACGATGCCAATACCGATGGCACTCAGGACAACCGCCTTCCCGATATCCTGACCGAGGAGCGTCCCGATCTGCACCGGTTCTTTGGAGAGGTATGCACTGGCAGCGTAGAGCTCCTCGCCGATCAAGGTGTAGTCGCAAGTCGTCACAAAGAACGGCAGCTGGTGATCTGAGTCAGTGCCGGCGATCTGAATGGCACCGGTACTTGCGCCTGTCTCCGTCAGCAGCAACGATTCGGCGAAGTACGCGCCCATGAAGAAGTTCGCGGCCGGCTTCTTCCGCAACATAATCCCGTCCACTGCCGCCGTGTAACTGAACTGATCGGCCGTGATGAAAAAGTTGGCGTCTTCCTTGAAAAGATCCGGCTTGCCCGCTTCCAAATAGGCCTGCTTGGTAATTTCCTGGCAGACTGCCATCGTGATCGGTTCACGGTGTGGCACCAGCAGTTCCGTTTCGTACAGCGCAGCCCGTTTGGCAACTTTCCCTAAAATGACTGCGGCGGCGATGGTCGAAGGATCATGCAGGTCATGCGCGCCGGTCAGATAGAGGATCGGCTTGCCCAGCTCCGTTGCACGTCCGATCGCTTCATCGACCGCATCAAGACCTGGAATCCGCCGCAGGAAGATCTCGTGTCGCTTCGCGTAACTGATCGAGTAAAACACGAGCCCGCCAAACGACAACGCGATGATGAGATTATTGAGCTGATTCCAATTAAACCAGTCCGGCGAAGGACTGGCCACCACGACCGGGCTGAAGACCCGCTGGTCGCCTTGAACGGCTGCCACAGCAACGGCATAGGATGTCCCATCCTTGACCTCGAATCCCTTCGCGCTTCTGACCAGAACCTGATGCCAGGTTTTGTCGACGTTTCTGGTCCACCACGCGGTTTTTGCATCTTTGACGTACTTCGAGTTCCCTGGGAACTCCGCGATGATCGTGAGCGCTGCCGGATCAGTCGCAGCCGCATCACCGGCCAAGACTTGATACCGTGCATCCTGACCATCCCATGACGAGGGAGCCCACTGCACGGTCAGGCTGCCTCCACCATCACTCGGCGTATCGAAGACCCGCACGTCTTGGGGAGCGCTGATCGATGTCTGTGCCAAGGCAGAGGAACAAAGCCAGCCAGACACCAGCAATGTCCAGACAACCATACAGACGCTCCGTTGGCCGATTAACGCCTGAGGATTCACGTTGCTCATGCCCCTTCGATGACTTCGATGTTCGTCCGCGGAATGACGGCTTTCTTTCCATCGGCAAATTTCACTTCTAAGACCCGCACCTCACTCTCTGTGGGGATCTTGGTGAGCCCTGATGGAAGCGCCGATACTTCACCGATACGCCCAAACATCGGATCGCGGATGATCCGGACCGGGTCGCCGAGACGAATGCCTTCGCGTTGTGACTGAGCTGCCCCCTTCGAACTGGTGTGTTCTTGAGGAATAATAATCTCAGGACGAATCACACCGGCCCTGATCTGGGTGGCACCGGAAATCGAGGCCTTCTGGCCGACATGCGAGGAAAGTAGCTTGAAGGTCTTTGCCGCCATCGGAATCGTCCCGAACCCCTCAGTCAGAATCAGCGTGAACCCCACCTGTTCTGTTCCAGTAATGGCCACACCCAGGTCATAGCCCAGCAAGGCGCGCAAATCTTCATCGTGAATCCCGCCGACGACCAAACCGGCAACACCAACCGCCTTGGCCTGCTTCATCGCCTCGGCTGAAAGGAAGGATCCCCCGACCACGACTTTGTCCTTCATGGCGCTATTGAAGTGTCCCGGCGTCAACGCTTCATCAGGTGCCTTCACCGCCATGACAATCTCCCCGGACGTTTCTCCACCGATGCCGAAGATCCCCTGGACAAGACTACAAGTCGTTTCGACCACGACGCCCTGCTGCGGAATCGTTTCGATGATCGTGCCGTTCGCATAGGCGAGCAGCTGAAGTACTCGTGGAGGTTCGCGCAAGAGAACTTGTCCTGTGACGCTCGACACCGATTCGATCGTCCCCGCGACCGGCGAACGAATCTCCGTCTTAAACCATTTGATCAGTGGCTTGTTCTCAGCGAGGATTTCGTCCTTTCCGACAACATCGCCTTCTTTTTTGATCAGATAGTCTTTGATCTCACCCGGAGCCACGCTGAGCTGATTGGCAAGATTGACCGGAAACACTTTCCCCGGCAACTCTGCACGCGCCACAACTTGATCGGAACGGACCAGATCGCCGACAGTGACCACGACCGTCCCCGGCAACGGCAACATGCGCCGACGGTGGATCACCGTATGATCCGTGACTGTTAAGCCGGGGGTGTACGAATGGGCCATTTAACGAGAGCCCTGAGTGCTGAGGACTGAGTGCTGAGCTAAGAGACTGGTGCGGAGGTCTGCCTCGTTTCTCATCGCTCGATACTCGGTCCTGGATAGAGCCCAACGGCATTGAACCATTTCGTCAGCGCTGTGACACGGCCTGGTTGATCAGCTGGAAGTCGGAGCGGTCGCCCACGGCCATCGAGCAAGAGTCCAACGACACCACCATGAACTTCCTTGGTCACGGGCACACCCGCCCCTGCCCCCATGTTGACCCCCTTGGCAGGTTGTACCTTAATCGTGGCCTGCTTACCGGACTCTAATGGAAACAATCTCAACTCGCCGAACTTCAAGGGCTCCTTCGTGGTCTTCCCATCGGGCCAGGTGATTTCATAGTCGGCACAGAGATCGCCGTCCTTTCCCTGTCCAATCGGCGCCACACACGTCCCAAGGTAGACCATGCAATCTCGCACGAACACGTCGGTCGCTGCTTTCTCATTGATCGTGGAGAGCACTCCAAGGTGCGGCATCATGAAGATGCTGTCGACGGACAACCGCGTACAGCCCATCGGCTCATAGGCATCGACCATCATCAACATCGATTGGATCCGCCGCGGAGCATGTGACAGAATTCCCCCGCTTCCGACGATTAAATCCAGCTTCAACATATCGATCAGCGTCCTGCCAGAAACCTGTTGTTCGAAAACGTCGGAAATCGTCCGTTCCTGCTGCACACCCTTTAAGCCGGTTGCGAGCGACTTGTGATGAATCAACGCAAGCCGCAAGGCTTCTCGCGCGATCGCTTGCTCAATTTGCAGTTCATCGAGCGTCTGTGGAATGGTGGTGGGTCGGATCATCTTGTTCTTAATGCGGTTCCGCAGCGTCTGCTCATCGATCGTAAACGGGACCCAACGCATGATATTGGCGAGTCCCGCTTCCGCAAGCACATTCGATACACTGTAAGACATTCCGAGATTGGCACTGACCGTCCGGTTGAATAGGCCGTCAAAGACGGAAAACACGTCCGTCGTCGCTCCTCCGATATCCACACCGATTAGGTTCAGATGTTCTCGTTTGGCGATCGCCTCCATGATGAGGCCGACTGCAGCGGGAGTCGGCATGATCGGCGCGCCGGCCATTTCCATGAGCTTCTTATAACCAGGCGCCTGCTGCATGACATGCTCAAGAAACAGGTCGTGAATCTTGTTGCGCGCCGGCGCCAAGTTCTCTCGCTCCAGCACCGGCCTGATGTTCTCCGTGACGACCAGCGCCGACTTATCTTCCAGAATCTTTCTCACTTGCGGTTGGGCTTCCTTGTTGCCTGCATAGATCAGCGGCAACTTGTAGGTCACGCCGAACCGTGGCCGTGGTTCCGCCGCAGCGATATATTCCGCCATTTCCACGACGTGGGTGACCGCCCCTCCATCGGTTCCGCCAGACATCAGAATCATGTCCGGCCTCATAGAGCGGATCCGCTCGATCTTTTCGTGAGGCAGCCGACCGTCGTTAGCCGCCAGCACGTCGATGACGATGGCGCCTGCCCCCAGTGCCGCGCGCTGCGCGCTCTCACCCGTCATGTTCTGCACGACACCGGTCACCATCATCTGTAACCCACCGCCGGCGCTGCTGGTCGAGATGTAGATATCAACACCGGTCTTGTCGTCCCGGCAGGGCGTAATGATCTTGTCACCGTCTAAAATCTTTCGACCGGAAAGCTCTTCGATTTCCACGATGGCATTCAGAACACCGCGTGTCACATCTTCGAACGGCGCTTCAACCGTCGTCGGGGCTTCACCGCGATAGGTCTGTCGATATTCGTCGCCGACTTTTTCGATGAGGATGGCTTTCGTCGTGGTACTGCCACAATCGGTGGCGACAATGACGTTGAGAGGACGATCGATCTTGGGAGGAGTAGAGGTGGAAACCGTCATTGAGCCGTTGCTCCCTCTGGAGCAGACCTGGCTTCAATGATGGCAATCAAACGAGTCACTGTATCACGGCGTTCGAGCAATCGCGCAACTTGCTCAACTTCTTTAGCACTCATCACGCAATCAATGATCGGCGTGATGAAATGCAGGGCCTGACTGCCAAGGAAATTCATCGGCCCCATGGATTCCAAAAACATCGTCGCCGGAGCCGCCATGCCGCGTTTGACGACCATCTCGGCTATTCGCTCGAGCAATTGGACATCTTCAATGGCGAGGGACTCAGTCTCAGGTCGAACGGCAAACGCATGGCGCAATCCAACACGAACTTTCGCCAGTTTTTCCGCTGCATTTCCTCTGAACAGTGATCGCATAAGTGCAGGGCGGATAAGGCAAACCTGGAACGAGCCGCATTATATGAAGGGGACAAAAGAGAGTCAATTCAATGTGTCCATCGTGTAGCTAGCACATCATCTGTCCGGTTTTTGTAGCACGGGAAGTGTCCGGTTTAGGGTGCGTCCTCAAGGAGGGCCACCATGACACGGGCAACCGTCCTACAGGAGGTGCGACAGATGCGATTTGAGGAGTTGTATGCGCGACGGCAGCGGCGAGAGCTGACGATGGCGGAGGCGGCGGAGATGCTGGGCGTGACGGAACGCACGTTTCGGCGGTGGAGCACTCGCTATGAAGCGGAGGGCATTGAGGGACTGGAGGATCGTCGGCTGGGCCGCGCGTCGGCCCGGGCGGTCCCCGTCGATGAGGCCCTCCAGATGGTGACGCTGTATGAGACCTGCTATACGGGCTGGACCGTGAAACACTTCCACGAGCGCTGGCAGGCCGAGCATGGGGGGCAGCGGTCCTACACCTGGACCAAGAACCGGCTGCAGACCGCCGGACACGTGGTCCGTGCGCCTCGACGCGGGGCGCATCGGAAGAAGCGGCCCCGCAAACCGTTACCTGGGATGATGTTGCACCAAGACGGCTCGACCCATGAATGGGTGCCCGGTTGTCAGTGGGATCTCATTGTCACGCTGGACGATGCCACCAGTGAGATGTATTCCGCATTCTTTGTGGAGGAAGAAGGCACCCAGAGCAGTTTTCGTGGTCTACGAGAGGTGATTGAGGCACAGGGCTTGTTCAGTTCCCTCTATACCGATCGCGGCTCGCACTACTGGTACACGGAGGATGCCGGTGGGAAGGTCGATAAGACGCGGCTCACGCAGGTGCATCGGGCCTTGCAGCAGGTGGGGATCACGCTCATTGCCGCCTATTCACCAGAAGCCCGGGGCCGATCCGAACGAGCCTTCCGCACCCTGCAGGATCGGCTGCCCAAAGAATTGGCGCTCGCTGGGATCACCGACATGGCCGCCGCCAATCAATACCTGACCACCCACTTCATTTCGGCGTATAACCGGCGGTTTGCGGTGCCGGCGGCTGAGACGGGCACCGCCTTCATCCTGTGGGTGGGGACGTCTCTCACGGAGATCCTTTGCGTGCAGGAGGAGCGCGTCGTCGCGAAGGACAACACGGTGCGCTATCAGGGCCTTAGCCTGCAGATCCCGTCAGATCCCCACCGGTTCCATTATGTGAAAGTCACGGTGCGAGTCCACGCCTATCCGGATGGGACTCTGGCCGTGTTCCATGGCCCTCGGTGCCTGGCGCGGTACCATGCCGATGGCCGGTTGATCGAACCCGACGCTGCGGCAAGACGCCGGAAAGACGTGAGTCCTCGGTCACGCGGCCAGGCGATCGTTGGTTCTAGCGCAACTGTGCGCGCCAACTTTTCGGCGCGGGACTGAAATTCTTTACGGGAAAACCGGGAGAGAGAAACCGGACAGATCCTGTGCTCCATACACCGGACAACTTCACTTGCTATCTACATTCAATGTGTCCATCGACGCACTCCCACAAAGTATGTATTTGACAGCATATTACTCATGTACCATACTGACAAAGTGAAGAAGTGGGACGTTGAGATAGGCGACGAATTTGAGTCGGAGTTCGATGCACTGCCCGAAGATGTGCAGGACGAAATCCTGGCACATTCGCGCCTGCTCCAGGAATATGGTCCCCAGCTAGGACGCCCCCGCGTGGATACACTTAACGGGTCGCGCCACGCAAATATGAAAGAACTACGCTTTAACGCCGCAGATGGCGTCTGGCGGGTAGCCTTCGCGTTTGATACCCGCCGGCACGCGATCCTGCTTGTCGCCGGGGATAAATCAGGAGGGAGCGAAAAGCGCTTCTACAATGAACTGATCCGCAAGGCTGACACGCGCTTTGACGCCCATCTCGGACGTTTGAGAAAAGAAAGGAAGTAGTTATGGCTACCAATGTACGCGACACCATAAAGGGCTTGAGTCCAGTCCGGCGTAAGAAGATCGAGGCACGCGCCGCCGCATTGATTGCTGAAGAAATGTCCCTGAGGAATCTAAGGCAGGCATTGACTCTGACACAGGAACGTATGGCCGAAACCCTTGGCATTGGCCAGGACGGCGTGTCACGTCTCGAAAAACGCAGCGATTTGCTGTTATCTACTCTGCGGACCTACATCGAAGCCATGGGTGGTCAGCTCTCACTGATCGCCAAATTCCCCGACCGTAAGCCTGTCACGCTCACCGGGCTGGCCACCATGGAGACGGCTCCCCATCCGCCCACACGCCCCCGCCGCCGCAAACGCACACGGGACCATGCTGCTTGATCACTACAAGACGGTCATTCCGAACAGGAAGGCGACCCGTGACTACCTGAAAGGCGGTGTGTAAATGAAAAAACGTCGACCATCGTATGAAGAACAAATTGCCAAAGAATATGAGAAAGGCCGGTTTAAGTCCGTTGCTCCCTCAAAATCCGAACTCAACCGCTTCAAAGATGCGGCCCGGGCGACGTTCATCAAGAACCGGAGGGTCAACGTGAGATTGTCCTCACCCGATTTGATGGATATCCAAACCCGTGCAGCCGAAGAAGGAGTGCCTTACCAAACGCTCATTGCCAGCGTGCTACACAAGTTCGTGACAGGCCGATTCACGGAGAATTCATCGCGTCTCACAACGCGTTCGAGCGGGCGCGCCAAACGACGACGCGCTGCGTAAGACTTAGGGCATCAAAAGTCTGACGGCCATGGTACTCATCACACGCAAGACCGTCTCCGAAAAGCTTTCCGCCCATCTGCGCCATGAATTGTCGCTGGGCAACCTGGTGGACTGGGCAGAATCGGCGATAATGGACGGCGAATTCGATCCAGCCTATCTTCCGACCATTCGTGACGTTGTCGCCAGGATCGGCGTCGCCGACGTGCGCGCCTTCGGCCTCACCGGGAAGACTGCGAGCAACTCCTCACCCAGCTTGGCTATTCCGCACAAGTCAGCATCGTCGCCCGGTAGTTCTCTATAACACATGCCGACACGTCGAGTTCGGCTCCATCCCTCACAGACGACAGCAACGCCCTTTCTGAACACCTCTCAACCGAGAGATTATTGAGGGCAACCTGACGTGACTGGAAAGAGGAACATTTTATTCTGCAGTAGCCGCAGGAACTTCGGTTGCCTTGTTGGAACCGGCTATTGCAAGGCCTTCCCTACCTCAAAAGCGGTTAATGAAGCACTTGCCAACCCACTCGTATTGACTGAGAAAATAACCCGCATAACCCAGCGCTCAACCCGTACACGCAGGAAGACGGCGCACACAACTTAGAGATGCATTACCTCTCCCGTTAGGAATAGCACCCTCGTAAGAACAGCACGGCTTGATCCTTCCTGCAAGAGAGCATTGACAAGTTAATTTCTACGCGCAAGAATCACTCACCAGTTTTCAGTCCAGCTGCGTGTACTATGCTGGTCAGTATAATCAATAGCTAGGCGTATGACTGTGATCGCGGAACACGAAACGAAGTAAATGACTCCCGCAAGTAGCGCCAAAGAACGGTTGGTTCAGACATTTAAGTTCCTGAAGGAACTTAACGAGCTTCGCAACCCCGTGCCGCGTGATTTGTCCGAGGCCGATGTGATGCGGATAAATACCTGGCCTTTGCATCCATGTGTGCAGATGCGACGTGGCGACCGCACGGAAGACGAGGCCAACGACGCGGCGGAGATGGAAATGGAACCACTCATCCGTATCCAAAGGGCACGGTTGACGCCATGTCCAGGGCCACCTGCAATCTTGGACGGCTGGCTGAAGCCGGGATGGCAGTCGGTAGACGCGGAAGCACAGGTATTGGAGTCGCGTAACTTCCAGGGCAAAGACAAGCAAACCAGCACTGCCGCTTTTATAGATGACCCGGAGCGCGTTGCGTCGCTGAACGAGTGGATTGTGGTACGGGAAAAGTGGGCTGAGGCAGAGCGGCCGGCAACTGTGGCGCGTCAGCTCTTTGAGCGAATTCATGCGCTGTGGACGATGATGCAGCGAGAGGGTGACCGCGTAGAACTTGTGCTTGCTGACGGGATGCTCAGTGTGGCGGAGCACTTTATCCAGCATCCGGTGTTAATGCAGCGGATAAATCTGGAGTTCGACCCGGCATTGCCAGAGTTTCACTTCAACGCTGGGACGGAAAAGGTGGAATTGCACCGCGCGTTGCTTCGGCTAGTACCAAGCATTGAAGGACGAATGATTGCGCACTTCGACAAAGATCTGGAGGAGCAGCCGGTAGAGCCGCTTGGCGGCGAGAGCACCGAGGGATTTTTTCGTCGACTTGTACAGGGGTTGTTCAATGATGGCGAGTTTCTCGAAGAGAAGGTGCGCGGAACAGCGACCAGCCACCCGAGTATTTGGCGTGAGCCGCTAATGTTCCTCCGTCCACGGACGGCTGGTCTGAGTACGACACTGGACTATATCCTGGAAGATTTGGACAACAAAGACACACAGGCGCCGGAAGGATTGTCGCGTATTGTAGGTGTGGAAACCAAGGATACTTCTGAGATACGTACCAGCAGCGATGACAAGGCGTCACGAATCCCAACTGGGACGGAGCCTGACATTCTTTTTAGCAAGCCCGCAAACGAGGAACAGTATGAAATTGCAGCACGGTTGATGAAAGCGAAAGCCGTGCTCGTGCAAGGCCCGCCGGGCACGGGCAAAACGCACACAATTGGGAATCTGCTTGGTTACTTACTCTCGCAGGGAAAGACCGTTCTCGTGACTGCACACACAACAAAGGCGTTGCGGGTGCTGCGGCGACAGGTGGACCAAGCGCTTCAACCTCTAGCCCTAAGCGTGCTCGAAAGCGACGCGGAGGGTCAGGCACAGCTTTCTCGTGCAGCACAGGACATTGCCGACCGGCTATCGCGCACCGATTCAGCAAGCTTGCGGCGCGAGGCAGGTCTACTCCGCGACAAGCGGCGAAAGTTACTCACCAGCAAAGAAGCCTTGCGTCGGCAGCTCCGGGATGCTCGCTTCAGTGAAGTAGAAGAGATCGTGGTCGGTGGAGAAGGGCTAAACCCAATTGATGTGGCGAGGCGAGTGAGAGCGGATACGGAGCGCGATGGCTGGATACCTGAGCCGCTCCAGCCTGGTATCTCGTGTCCGCTCACTGATGTCGAGATTCGGCAACTTTACAGCTCGCAAGGTATCCTCACACTGGCAGACGAGGCCCAGCTCACCGTGTCTCAACCAGCGCTGGCGGCGTTGGTCGCACCTGCGGATTTTCGCTTGCTCGCGGCGGAGCGGGCCGGCGCGGATTTGCGTGCTCAAGCGCATCGGCCCGAGCTTTGGAACGGAACTGCTGTAGCCGGTTACACCACGACGCAGCTCCAGGGCCTTCATCAGCGTGTTCGGCAGGCAGCGGCGATACTAGTGGACTGTAACACTTAAATAGTTAGTATAATTGCGCCTATGGAGGGCGCGATGAAACTGACTAACCGCGAACGCATGGAACTGCAACGGCAAGC
>SWDI01000002.1:265186-347507 GCA_005116955.1 Nitrospira sp.
ACATACGCCAATACAACAAGCAGCCCAAACCCGTGAAGTGGAAGTACTTCGATCCATCGCGACGAATTACTCCCGAATCAATCGTTACAGGCCACTAGCCGAGGAGCAAAACTGGCTTCGGGAGGTCCTTTTCGCCGGGTGGATTGGCGGGGGATTGCAGGAGGCATGGCAAGACTTGCTGGCCGCTGTCGAGACCTTGGCAAGTGAAGCTGGCACGGCTCACCGACTTATCATGGCACATGGACCGGATCTCCCGCAGGGTCGTCCGGTGGATGAAGCAGCTTTACTGCTCAGCGAGATCGTAGCTTTCCTTGAATCTGGTGGGTCTTTCGGTTTGAAGACGAAACTCACTCGCCGGGCGTGGCATCAGCTCATCGAATCCTGCCGCGTAGATGGTCGTGAGCCTCAAATACTGGATGAGTTTCGTGCGTTGCATGCGAGAGCGCAGTTGGAGGAAAGCCGGAACCGCTTCACCGCCCGCTGGCGTCGCACGGTTGAAAGCCTCGACGGGCCGGCGGTTGAAAGCCTTGGGCGCTCACCGGAACGCACAGCTCAAGGCTACGCTGTGGAAATACGCACGCGTCTTGAATGGCGGAGTGCTGTATGGGAGCCACTGATCGGTGAATTGCGTGCTGTGGGTTTTCGCTGGGACATGTGGCTAGCAGCTCATCCACCCATACCTGGAGACTATGGCGAATTGACGCGAGTGCAGCGTGCTGGTTCGCATGGGTTGGTGGAGATTGTAGAAGCACAGGCGGCGCTGCTCAGGCAAGCGGAATTATCGGCGGCCTTACAAGCCCAGCGAACCTATCTGGCAGGGTTCCCACAAAGCGATATTGCTTCGGTACTGCTCCAGGCGCAGGACACATGGAATGTGGACTACTACGAGGAGGCGTGCCGCGAGATTGCACGGCTCGAAGGTCTCCGCGAGGTGTACGAAGCTCGTAACGTTCTCCTCGAAAAGCTGGAGACTCCCGCACCTGCATGGGCACATGCTATCGCGAAACGGTACAAGCCGCACGACGTTCCGCTGCCACTGGGCGATGCGGCTGCAGCCTGGCGCTGGCGACAGTGGCTTCAAGAGTTGGAACGGCGCGCAGCAGTTTCGATGACGGAACTCCAAGAACGGCTCGACCGAACGGAGGACGAATTACGGCAAGTTGCGGGGCAGATCGTCGAGCAAGAGACATGGGCAGCGCAGCGTGAACGCACAGGACTGCAAGAACAGTTGTCGTTGATGGGGTTCGTTAAGACACAAGCAAAAATCACGAAGACGCGTCGTGGCGTGAGAGACGCGGAGTTGATGCGTGAGGCAAGACGTCTCCTCGCTGAAGCGCGCCGGGCGGTGCCAGTGTGGATCATGCCCTTGAACCGTGTGTACGAGAGCTTCGATCCGCGCAATACAAAGTTCGACGTGGTGATTATTGATGAGGCCAGCCAGAGCGATGTGACCGCGCTCGCGGCACTGTATCTCGGGCGCGAGCACGTTGTAGTCGGCGACAAGGAGCAGGTCACACCCGATGCCGTGGGCCAGCGAGTGGATGAGGTTCAACGGCTCATTGCCACCGACCTCCAGGGCATTCCAAACGGGCATCTCTATGATGGGCAGACTTCTATCTATGACCTTGCGGAAACGGCATTCGGCGGTGTGATCGCATTGCGCGAGCATTTCCGCTGTGTGCCGGAGATCATTGAGTTCTGCAATCATCTTTCTTACAGTCACAGCATTCGACCTCTGCGTGAGCCGTTTTCGGCAAGCGTGCGCCCGGCGCTCGTGGCCCATCGCGTGCATGGTTTCCGCGATGAACGGAGCAAGATCAACCAGGTCGAGGCAGAGGAAATCGCGTCGTTGGTCTGCGCGTGCCTGAGCGATGCGGAATATGCACAAAACGAATCGAAGCGTCCAACAAGCTTCGGCGTCATTTCGCTGCTTGGCGATGAACAGGCCTTGTTGATTGAGAATTTGCTCCGGCAGCGGCTGTCACCGGATGTCTTTGAGAAACACCGATTGCTCTGCGGGAATGCGGCGCAATTTCAGGGTGATGAACGAGATGTCGTCTTTCTCTCAATGGTCGATGGACCGCCGGAGGACGGACAACTTTTTTATCGCGACGCTGGGCCGAAAGATCTTTATAAAAAGCGCTACAACGTCGCGGTGAGCCGCGCTCGTAATCAGCTTTGGATCGTGCATTCACTTGACCCAGAAATTCATCTCAAGGGTGGCGATCTACGCCGCCGGCTCATCGAGCATGCACGTGATCCACAAGCGATTCTTCGAGCGATGGAGAATCACAGCAAACAGACTGACTCGGTGTTTGAAACCATGGTGCTCCAGCGACTCCTCGCAGCCGGTTACCGAGTGCAGCCGCAGTGGCCGGTCGGTGCTTACCGAATTGACCTCGTGGTGGAAGGGCAAAACCGACGCCTCGCTGTGGAATGCGACGGCGAGCGGTGGCACACACCAGAGCAGCTTCATCGTGATCTTGAACGGCAAGCGATTCTGGAAAGGCTTGGCTGGGTATTCGTCCGCATCCGCGGCAGCGTCTTTTTCCGCACCCCCGATGCTGCAATGGCCACAGTGTTTTCGAGACTAAATCAACTTGGTATTGAGCCAATTGGTGCAAACGAACAGTACACGCCTAACCCAGTTCAGCCCTTGGTGGACAAGATAAGAAGAGCAGCTGAGAAGATCCGTCAGGACTGGAACAATGAACAACTGAACGAGGAGGAGAATAGCGAATATGGACATGGAAAACGCCAAACAAGGCGTTCCACCGGAAATAGATGATAGCAGTCCCGGTGGGCTCCCATGGTCCCTTGCTGTCACAAACGGAAGAAATTGGCGTTGAGCTTAATCGTTTACGCGGACGCCCAACCCCGAGAGTTGTTCTCTCGAAATTATGCCCTCTATTCCACAGGTCGTTAGGCACTCGGTGTACTTTGTCAACCAATCCGACTAGCAGACAAATATCGCGGATATCGAGGGAGTAGATGGATAAAATCACAATCGCCGATTGGCTCATGATCTTTGCCGTTTTACTAGGCCCAATAATCGCTGTCCGCCTGACTCGTTATCTTGATAATAAGAAAGAGATTCGTGAGCGCAAGTTGGCAGTTTTCAAGAAATTGATGGCAACGCGCGCGTACACAATCTCATGGGATCACGTCGAGGCATTAAACCGCATCGACCTCGAATTCGACAAAAAGGAGAAAAACGAAAAGGCCGTTATCGAAGCCTGGAAAGAATATCTCAATCTGCTTGGAAATAAGCAGCTAACACCTGAGCAATGGACTGTGAAGAGGGTGGATTTGCTCGTAGAGCTACTTCACAAGATGGCCATCGTGCTCAATTATGACTTTGATAAGACTCATATTAAGAACTCCTCATACTCGCCTATGGCACACGGTGAGCTTGAAGAACAACAGACCGCAATCCGAAAAGGCGTGATAGAGGTCCTTGAAGGTAAACGACCTCTTCCACTGTTTGTAACTAATTTACCTCGAGGGGGAAGCTAACAACTCCATCAACCCATCGCCAACAAACGACGCGGCTGATGGAAGGCACGAACTCAACCCGTTCGGAATAACACCTGTACCTAGCCTATTGCGGCTGCCCAACACTGGTCCTTCACTCTCCCTCTCTCACAAGGGTGACCCGGTTGAAGCCAAAACTGCGCGCATCGAACAAGGCCCTTCTGAGGGCGCGCGTTCGGCAGAATTCTTCTCTTCCCCTCCCAATATCCCCCCTGAGGGTAGTGCGGCTTGGTCCTTAAGTGCGCGCATCCACCGAGCACCGCCTGACCTGATGTACGTCTGATAGGTCCTGCGTGCGCGGTGGGCGAGCACAGAGGATCAGCCGCGCTGCCCGATCTTACTCTCCGTCCCATTCCGCAACCGTTCCATGTTTGCTTTATGCTTGATCGCGATCAGCCCGCTCACAGCGAGTGAGAAGAGCATGAACGCTGTGGTCGGTCGCATCAGCGCGGTGATGATAGGGAAAAGTCCAAAGGCGGTCAGTGCGCCGCCAGAAGAGTAGCGCCACAGAGCGACTGCTCCAATCCAGGCCAGCAGAAGCAAGAGGCCAATCAGCGGCGCGACACCAAGCACTGAACCGAGTGCCGTTGCGACTCCTTTGCCTCCTTTGAATCCGAGAAACGGCGAAAAGAGATGGCCCAGAAACGGTGCGAGGGCAACGAGCAGTATGGCCCATTCATCTTGCAGCAGCTGCGTCGCAGCGAAGCCCATCACCCATCCTTTGCCCATATCGCCGATCAAGGTGAGGATGCCGGGCGTCTTGCCCGACACACGGAGGACGTTCGTAAATCCGACGTTCTTGCTCCCGACCGTGCGTGGATCTGGCAGGCCCATCGCCTTGGAGATGACGATGCCAAATGGGACAGCTCCTAGAAGATATCCGATGATCGAGAGCCCAGCGATGAGTCCTTGTTGTTCCATCCTAATAGAATCCGAGAATGACGATTACGGTAAGCCCTTCGACAAGTCTATCCTGAGGCAGTCGAAGGACTCAGGGCGAACGGATTATCACAGCTATGACAGGGACACAAGGTGAGGTCCGACTGATGAAGGAGCCTGCCGCACAGACTTCACTGAAACTTCTCTGGATGCGTAAAGAACTCCAGCATCACTCGATTCAGATTCGGCCAGTCGCGATGGCTGCCCGTCCCCTCACAGTAGAGCGTTGCACCGCCTGAGGCACAGCCTTGGTATGCACGGCACCCGCCCTCCACTGGTTTCGTCTTCGTCACATCACACTGATTACAGCCGGCCCACCAAGTTGACGTTTGGGCTCCCCAGCCTGGAAACAGCTTGTCGTTCTTGCCATGCATGATCATGACTGGGATTGGAGCGCGACATTGATACGCCTCAAGGTCTTTGTCGGTTACCCCAGCAGCACTTGGCGCGATTGTGGCAGGCACTGTTTTCGTCTTCTCAATCACAGCCAGCATCAGGGATGCCGTACCCCCGTCTGAATGACCGGTGGCGGATACCCTGCTCTCATCGATGCACCATTCCTTTGCCACTAGACCAGGAATGGCTCCAAGCTGTTCAATGGTCGAAATATTCAACTGCTTATGATCGGTATAGACGACGACAAACCCCGCGCCGGTCGCTGCAGTCGTAAGGTCTGTGAGACGCTCGGACGTCCAGCGACTCTGCCCAGCCGGAGCGTAGACCATCAAGAGCGGATGTGCGAATGTGGAATCGTAGTTCGAGGGCGTCCGAACCATATACCGAATGCCGTCAACGGAGACTTTCCCATCGGTCGCGCCTGTGAGTCCAGCTCGCGCACCCGTTTCACATCGGGTCACCGTCGAAGTACTCGGATATGCATAAGCTTCTAACTGAGGAGGCGTTCCGTTCTCTGTGCAAGCTGTAACGAGAAAGAGGAGACTAGTACAGGCAACGATTGGCGATGTGAGTAGCGCTCGACGGACGGCCCGGGATTCCAAACCCATGTCAGGCTCGTCTTGGTGACAGTTACTGCCGAAGAAAGTTGATGGAGGAGTCCAATCCACTGTACGACAGGATGTTCAAACGAGACATCCAGCGAGGCCGCAGCGAGGTCCGCAAGGTGACGAATAAGGAGCCTCACGTTTGCGGACGGGCGCGAGATGGAAAGCGCCCCGTGTCTTAAAGGGCCGAGACATAATCTTTCTCACCCACCCACCCCGAGCAGCCGGAGCAGCTCTCTCCCGAATGGGTATGTTGAAGGTCTGAACGATGCGAGAACAAAGCTGGAGTCTCGTCTCAACGTCCTGACTACAGTCCCTTCGCGACTACCTGCTTCCAGAAGCTCCAGACATACTGGCCACCAGAGAGATAGCCCAACACCAGCGAAATATACAACGTAACGGTGCCGGCTAAATGCATGTTACCAAGTTCAGCAAGCCCCGTCCCTTCCAGGATCAGCAGGATAATGGCCACGACTTGGAGCGCCATCTTATACTTACCGGTCGTCTCCGCCGCAATGATCATGCCTTCGCTCGCAGCAATGGCACGGATTCCCGTCACCGCCACTTCTCGCCCGATAATCAGCAGCGCGACCAACGCACTGACCCGATCTACGTTCATCAGGAGTATCAGTGCCGACAACACCAGGAGTTTGTCCGCGATCGGATCGAGCAGTTTGCCGAGTTTCGTTACCTGGCCTGTTCGGCGGGCAATATAGCCATCCAACATATCCGTCACCGCCGCAACGGTAAAGACAATCGCCGCCGCGAGTGACTGGTCTGGTGTTGGATTGACAAAGAGAATGATGAAGACCGGGATCAAGAGAATGCGGACGAGCGTCAAGAGATTGGGCAGATTGAGCGACTCCGCTCCTATCTCTCGCCACATTGCCAAAACGCGGTTCATGGTCCGATTCGTCTCCTACGCAGGCGACTAAAACACTGCTTCGACCTGATGGCACCCGCAGGATGGTCAAAAAGGCCGTCCAGCAAGGCCAGAGCGAGCGAGGAGGCGAGGCGTACGCTTCGGTACGTTGAGCCTCTGAGCGATGTGAGAACGCCGCTGGCGGACTTTTTCAGCATCCTGCTACACGATTCCGTTCTTTAACAAATCATGTAAATGAATGACCCCGCGGATGTTCCGCTCATCCTCGGTGACCACCAGCGTCGTAATCGAAAATCGCTCCATCATCTCAACGGCCTTGGCGGCCAGTTCGTCCGGCCCAATGGACTTAGGATTCGTGGTAGCCAGCTCTTGCGCCGTGGTGTTGACCAGATCGATTCCCCGTTGGATAAACCGCCGTAAGTCGCCGTCGGTAATCACTCCGACCAGCAATCCCTCCTGATCCACGACCGTGGTCATGCCGAGCTTTTTCGCCGTCATTTCCAGCATGGCCGCCATGCCCCCGACCGCGGCTTGGACCATCGGGACATCCGATTCGGCATGCATGAGGTCTTTCACCTTGACCAGCAATCGTCGCCCCAACGTGCCGCCGGGATGGAAGCGGGCAAAATCCTCTTCCTTGAACTCCCGTTTCTGCAGCAGGGCCACGGCCAACGCATCGCCTAAAGCCAACGTAGCGGTCGTGCTGGCGGTCGGAGCTAATCCCATCGGGCAGGCCTCTTCCTGGACCGACACATCGAGTGCGACATCGGCATTTTTTGCCAGGGTCGACGTCATCCGTCCTGTGAACGCAATCACCGGAATGCCGAGCCGTTTCACAAACGGAAGCAATTGCAGCAACTCCTGCGTCTCACCGCTGTTGGAAATCGCGACCAACGCATCACGTCGCGCCAACATGCCCAGATCTCCATGCACACCTTCGGCGGGATGTAGAAAGAACGACGAGGTGCCGGTGCTGGCAAGCGTCGCCGCGATTTTTTGACCGATCAAGCCGGACTTCCCCATGCCCGACACGACGACCTTTCCCTTACACTGCACAAGCAGCTGCACGGCCTTCGCGAACTTGGCATCCAACCGGTCCACAAGCGATTGCACGGCTCGCGCTTCGATTTCGAGCACGCGCCGACCGTCGGCCAGACTTTCTTCTATTTTCGAAATTTTCGAATCCCGACCAGATGGCTTCACCGTCATAGTTTCGCTTCGCCTTTTCGCAACCTTTGCTACTCGACTAGCTGCCTTCACTTTCGTAGAGTGACCGCGCCGCACGGAAGGTTTCAGCTTCTCGGCTTGGCTGCGTCGCATATGCGCAGAACCCGTTCCAGCAAGGACTTTAGTTGATGCAATGGGACCATATTGGGCCCATCGGACAGCGCCCCGTCTGGATTTGGATGGACTTCCATGAAGAATCCGTCGACACCCGCTCCAGCCGCAGCGCACGCCAACGGCTCAACAAATTCCCGCTGGCCACTGGATTTTGTCCCACCACCACCCGGCAGCTGAACGCTATGCGTCGCATCGAAGACGACAGGATACCCGAAACTTCTCATAAGAGGAAAGGATCGCATATCCACAACAAGATTGTTGTAGCCGAATGACGACCCACGCTCGGTGAGCAGAAGCCGACGGCTTCCACATTCTTCGACTTTTTTAACCGCATTGCCCATTTCGATCGGCGAGAGAAATTGCCCCTTCTTCACGTTCACGACTTTCCCTGTCTTTGCGGCGGCAATTAGCAAATCCGTCTGCCGACAGAGAAAAGCTGGGATCTGAAGGACATCCACCACCTTCCCCGCTTCGGTCGCCTGCTCTTCCGTATGGACGTCGGTCAACACCGGTACACCGACTTGGTCCTTGACCTTTTTGAGTATCGCCAGGCCTTTTTCAAGCCCAGGACCTCGAAACGAGGTAATCGATGTTCTGTTGGCTTTATCGAAGGATGACTTGAAGACGTACGGAATTCCCAGTGACTTTGCAATGTCCGCAACATAACCGGCCGTCTCCATCACCAGCTGCTCGCTCTCGATCACACAGGGCCCGGCAATCAGAAACGGGCGCTGTCCTTGTCCGACTTTGAACGAACCGATTTCGACGAGTTGTGCCATAGCCTACAACTAGTGCCCCAACTTCTTGCGCAACGCCGCTCCCACAAACCCGCTGAATAGCGGATGTGGACGATGCGGGCGGGAACTGTATTCAGGATGGAACTGTGTCCCTAAAAACCAGGGATGATCCTTCAACTCGATGATCTCGACAAGGCGACCATCGGGAGACACTCCACTCAAGGCCAGCCCCTTCGCGGTCAGCTGCTCCCGATAGGCATTATTGAATTCATAGCGATGGCGATGGCGTTCACGCACCTCGCTCACCCCGTACATTTTCTGCGCCAGCGTCCCCTCGCCCAACTTGCAGAGATACGATCCCAATCGCATAGTCCCACCCTTGTCGCTCACGCCATGCTGATCGGGCATGAGATTGATCACCGGATGGGGCGTGTGCTCGTCAAACTCGGCGCTGTTGGCACCGGCCAATCCGGCTACATTTCTCGCAAACTCGATCGCGGCACATTGCATTCCTAAACACAGACCGAGAAACGGGACCTGACGTTCCCGCGCATACCTGATGGTCGTCACTTTTCCCTCAATCCCTCTTGTCCCAAATCCACCGGGGATCAAGATGCCATCGGCCTCGCGCAGGATACGCTCCGTCCCTTGCCGCTCGATGTCTTCAGACTCGATCCAATTGATGTTGACCTTCGTTTCATGATCGATCCCACCGTGAACCAGCGCTTCTCCCAGACTCTTGTAACATTCCTTCAGCCCCACATACTTGCCCACCAGGGCGACGGAAATTTCATGCTTCGGCCGCTTAATCTTCTGGACCATCGCATCCCACTCGCGGAGATTGGGCTGGCCGGTTTCCATGTGGAGCTGACGAACAATCAATTCGTCCAACCCCTCTTTCCTGAAGACAATCGGCACCTCGTAGATCGTCTCGACATCTTTGGCCGTAATGACCGCATCCTTATCCACATTACAAAACATGGCAATCTTGCCCTTGAGCTCCGGGGGAATATACCGGTCGGTGCGGCACAAGAGGATATGGGGCTGAATACCGATCTCACGAAGCTTGTTGACTGAATGTTGCGTCGGCTTGGTTTTCAATTCACCAGCCGCCCCGATGTAGGGCACGAGGGTCAAATGGACATACAACACATTGTCGCGTCCGACGTCGTACGGCATCTGTCGGATGGCTTCGAGAAACGGTAAGCTTTCAATGTCGCCGACCGTGCCGCCGATCTCGACGATCGTCACATCGACTCCTTTGGAGATGCGCATGATCGCCTGTTTGATCTCATCCGTCACATGCGGGACGACCTGGACCGTTCCACCAAGATAATCCCCACGACGCTCTTTCGTGATGACCGAGTGATAGATTCGACCCGTCGTGTAATTACTCTCTTTCGTCAGCGATAACGAGGTGAATCGCTCGTAATGCCCGAGGTCAAGATCCGTCTCCGCTCCATCGTCCGTGACAAAGACCTCTCCGTGTTGATAGGGGTTCATCGTACCGGGATCGACGTTGATGTAGGGATCCAGCTTCAGAAAGGTGATTTTCAAGCCACGGCTTTCCAACAGATTTCCGATAGAAGCCGATGCCAGCCCTTTCCCAAGTGATGAGACCACGCCGCCAGTCACAAAAATAAACTTGCTCATGGTTGTCCCCTCTGTTGGACGTCAGAGCACCCCAATTCGAATATACTTTTCATCGCTTAAAAAATACCCCACTGTTCTGCAACTCACGCCTGACCGCCTCGTATTGCTGCAGACGTTCCGCGACATCCGACACGTCTTCAGGACGGTCAACTCGCAACGAGGCATGTTTGGTTTCCCACACCCGGATGCGAATCCCATGATCCAACGCACGGAGCTGTTCAAGCTTCTCGGCATCCTCCAAACGACTGGTCGGCAACGCCGCGAATCGCAGTAAGGTCTCCTTCGTATACATGTACAAGCCCAGATGGATGTAGTGGAGCCCTCCGATCACCTGCCCTCCTGGCTCATCACGGACGAATGGGATCGGAGATCGAGAAAAGTACAGGGCCTCGCCTTTGGCGTCCGTCACGACTTTGACCACTGCGGAATTGTGGAGATCCTCTTTAGGGTCCATGACCCGCTTCAGCGTCCCTATGCTGACACCGCTTTCAAGAAACGGTTCAATAAGATCGGTCAACAACTCGGGGTTCAGTGGAATCTCATCGCCCTGTAAGTCCAAAAAGTACTCTCCCGCAAATATGCGAGCCACAGCGGCGACCCGGTCCGTCCCTGTTCGACAATCACCGGCAACCATAATCACACGCCCACCAAACCGCTCAACGGCATGTTTGATACGCTCATCGTCAGTTGCGACCAACACATCAGCAACGGCACGGCAGGCCACAGCCTGTTCATAGACATGTTGAATCATCGGCTTCCCATTCAGCTCGACGAGCGGCTTACCCGGGAACCGTGAGGACCCATAGCGGGCTGGAATCACAACCGTGACAGACCGTGAACTTTTATTCATCTCCAAATGCCTCAGACAATTGCTTCGGCAAGACCGTCGCGGTGCCGACCATGCCCACCACGATCCCGGCCGCATAGTTCGCCATGACTGCTCCGGTCTTGATGCTTGCTCCAGCCGCCAGCGCCAGCGCCAAAGTTGCGATGACTGTATCGCCTGCACCAGTGACGTCGTAGACCTGCCGAGCCTTCGTCGGCAAATGCCACGATGCGCCATTGCGCTCATACAAGCTCATGCCTTTTTCACCGCGCGTAATCAGGACGGACTGACACCCGAGACGCTGCCGAATCATCACGCCGGCTTCGTCGATCGTCTGGTCATTGTCTCCGTGCAACCCGGAGGCTTGAGCCGCTTCAAGATGATTTGGCGTGAGCACGGTGACGCCTTTGTAGTAGCTGAAATGTTCGACCTTCGGATCGACAATGACCGGAACTTTTCTCAACGCAGCAAGTCGTATGAGATCGGACATGAGTGTCGGCGAGACGACGCCCTTGGCATAATCCGACACCACGATGCAGGACAACTCTCGAATCCGTGACTCCACATACCGGAGAATCTTTTGCCTCAGCGCGACTTTCAGTTCGCTCCGTCCCTCGATGTCATACCGAACAATCTGCTGGTTATGCGCGATCACGCGACTTTTTCTGGTCGTTGGACGATCATGATCGATCACCACCCCCCCGCGGCTTGAGCGTTTGTTGCCGAGCTCCTTCATCAACAGACGCCCGCTTTCATCCGACCCGATCACACCGCAGAGATCGGCCTTTCCGCCAAGCGCCAAAATATTGTTGAACACATTCGCCGCCCCACCAAGCCGGAGAGATTCCGACTCGACATGAACGACCGGAACCGGAGCTTCAGGGGAAATCCGGCTGACCCGTCCCATGACATAGTGATCGAGAATGAGGTCGCCGACAACGAGGATCGATGCCTGCGGAAATCGCTGAAGATACTGTCGGAGCGCCTTAGGCGACAACGCATCACTCTTCCCATTCGAGTCTGCGCTCGGAAGGGAAGAGTCGCTGCGTTTCGTTATTGAATCGCCTTTCCGAATCGTTCCCATCTGACCCACTCCGTCCAATTTCCCTGCCCATTCCAGGACCAATAGATACGGAACGCTCTACCGCGGATCTTTTCTTCGCGCACATAGCCCCAAAACCGGCTGTCCAGACTTTGGTCGCGATTATCGCCCATCACGAAATACGATCCATCCGGAACCGTCACTGGTCCAAAATTATCACGGGGGTTGATCGTACCGTCGATGACGCCGGGATCGATTCGTTGCGTGAAGGCTTTATCGTCGAGTGGCTGGCCGTTTACAAGGACGCTCTTATTCTTCAGTTGGACGGTATCCCCTGGCAGACCGACAATGCGCTTAATGAAGTCTTTCTCTTCATCCTCGGGAAACCGAAACACGATGATGTCGCCCCGCTGCGGCTTGCCGAACGTCACAACCGTTTCGGACGTGTAGCAATTGAGCGGTGGGAAACTCCATAGCACCTTACAATCCGTCGGCCACTGCAGGCCATAGGAGAGCTTACTGACCAAAATATGATCGCCGATCTGCAAGGTCGGAATCATTGATCCTGAGGGAATCTTAAATGCCTGCACGACGAACACGCGGATGGCAAATGCCAGGAGCATCGCCACAATGATCGCCTCCGCATATTCCCGGACAAGAGACTTCTGCCTCGATTGGTCCGTGTTGTCGGCGAGTTTGACCTCCGAGAGCGTGGCCTGGTCTCCTCCCCCACGCGGAGCGCCTGACAACTTATCCGCATTCCTTGGATTCTGATCGAGGCTCATTCGTCTCCAACCTTCAAGATCGCCAGGAACGCTTCCTGCGGGACCTCAACACTGCCGACCGCTTTCATGCGCTTCTTCCCTTCCTTCTGTTTTTCCAGCAACTTGCGCTTCCTCGTAATATCGCCACCATAGCATTTTGCCAGCACATTCTTCTTCATCGCACCGATGGTCTCACGCGCAACGATCTTACTGCCGATCGCCGCCTGAATGGCAATCTCGTACATCTGCCGTGGGATCAGCTCTTTCATCTTCTCAGCAAGCTGCCGCCCACGCTGAACAGAACGATCTTTATGCGTGATAAACGACAGGGCATCGACCGCTTCACCGTTCAAGAGAATATCAAGCCTGACAAGATCGGAGTTGCGGTAGCCGAGCACTTCATAGTCGAGCGACGCATAGCCCTGTGTGCGCGACTTGAGCTTATCGTAAAAATCGAGAATGACCTCGTTAAGAGGCAGTTCATAACTGATCATGACCCTGGTCGGATCGAGAAAACTCAGGCCCTTTTGAATCCCTCGGCGCTCCTGACAGAGCTGGAGGATAGCCCCCATATATCGTTCGGGCGTGATGATTGAGGCCAGAATAAACGGTTCTTCAAATGAGTCAATGCTACTGGGAGGCGGGAGCTGCGACGGATTATTGACCTCCAGTACCTCGCCCTTCGTGGTGAGGAGACGATAGACAACGGTCGGAGCGGTCGTGAGGAGCGTGAGATTGTATTCACGCTCAAGCCGTTCCTGAATGATTTCCATGTGCAGCAGGCCCAAAAACCCACAGCGAAAGCCGAATCCCAACGCGAGCGATGTCTCAGGTTCATAGACGAACGAGGAGTCGTTTAATCGTAGTTTGACTAACGCGTCGCGCAAATCTTCGTATCGGCCGGTGTCGGTTGGATAGAGCCCGCAGAATACCAGCGGCTTCACCTCTTTATAACCAGGAAAGGGCGCACTCGTGGGTAAGACCGCATCCGTGAGTGTATCCCCGATTTTGACATCGGCAACCTCTCGCATATTGGCACAGAGATATCCAACCTCACCGGTCAACAGCTCGGTCTTCTTGGTCCGTTTCGGAGTGAACTGTCCCACTTCCATGACTTCAAACGTCCGATTATTCGACATGACTTTGATCTTCATCCCTGGCCGAATGGATCCATCCACCAGTCTCGCCAGGACGATGACACCTTGATAATTATCAAACCAGGAGTCGAAGATAAGCGCCTTGAATGGAGCCTGGGGATCACCGGACGGAGGAGGAACCCTCGCAATGATCGCCTCCAATACCTCAGGGACTCCTTTGCCTTCTTTCGCACTGATCGGCAAGGCATCGGCGGCATCAAGCTGCAGCACCTCAGAAATCGAATGTTTCGTGCCCTCGATATCCGAACTCGCCAGATCAATCTTATTGATGACCGGGATAATAGTGAGGTGGTTGGCCATCGCCAAATTCACATTGGCAATCGTCTGCGCCTGCACCCCTTGGGTGGCATCGACCAGCAAGAGGGCCCCTTCGCAGGCCGCCAGACTCCTCGACACTTCATAGGTGAAATCGACGTGTCCCGGCGTATCGATCAAATGCAGGGCATACGTCTTCCCGTCCTGAGCCTTGTACCGGATCGCCACTGCATGGGCCTTGATCGTAATGCCACGTTCCCGCTCGAGGTCCATGGCATCGAGGATCTGCTCTTTCGCCTCTCGAGCAGTGACTGCGCCAGTAGCTTCTAGGAACCGGTCAGCGAGGGTTGATTTGCCATGATCAATGTGAGCAATGATGGAAAAATTACGTATAAGGCTTTGCAAATCCTAGCTCATTGGTAAAAATGCGTCATTATAGTAACTGCTTCCTGGGTTGTCAAAGAGATCGCCTCCACCTATAATCACGCGCCGCTATCGAGGCCACTCCCTCGTCCATCGGGAGTCGTCAAGCGTCAGTCACAGATCGTCCAGTCTAATCCCAGGATTAAAAGACGATATTTCATGGAGTCATGACTCGACCACCCTCTACGAAGCAGCTAAGGAACTGGGACCACCGCTATCTCTGGCATCCGTTTACCCAGATGCAAGAGTGGGCACAGGAAGATCCGCTGATCATCGAGCGCGGGAACGGTTCCTACCTCATCGATACGGAAGGAAAACGCTATCTCGATGGCACCTCGTCCATCTGGGTGAATCTCCATGGACACCGACATCCTGTCCTGAACCGCGCCATCAAGAAACAGCTCGACAACATCGCCCACTCCACGTTCCTGGGACTCTCCAATCCACCAGCTATCGAGCTGGCACGCGCCTTGATCCGGATCGCACCAAAGGGGCTCACACGCGTCTTCTATTCAGACAACGGTTCGACGGCGGTAGAAATCGCGCTGAAGATGGCCGTCCAATACTGGCAGCAGCGGCATCCGGAGGCCGGCCTCAAAAATACGTTTCTCCATCTCAAGATGGCGTATCACGGCGATACGATCGGAGCCGTGAGCGTCGGCAATATCGCGCTGTTTCATTCTCGGTTCAAACCGCTGTTGTTCCCAACTCTGGCGGCAGAACCACCCTATTGTTACCGCTGTCCGCTCAAACTCGCCTATCCCTCCTGCAAGATGGCCTGCATCGATCCAATTGAACAAATCTTGAAACGTCGTCATCGCGAACTAGCCGGATTCATCATCGAACCACTGATGCAAGCGGCCGCCGGTATGATTCCCCAGCCGGACGGGTATCTGAAACGAGTCCGAGAACTTTGCACGAAATACAACGTCCTCTTGATCACCGATGAAGTCGCGACGGGTTTCGGGCGAACCGGCAAGATGTTCGCGTGCGAGCATGAACGGATCACACCGGATCTGATGGCGATCAGCAAGGGACTCACCGGCGGGTATATGCCGCTTGCGGCGACCCTCACGACCGATGAAATCTATCGAGGATTCTTGGGGACCTACGACGAATTCAAGACTTTCTTTCATGGGCACAGTTTTACCGGAAATCCCCTAGGCTGTGCCGTAGCCCTGGCCAATCTCCAAGTGTTCCGCCAGGAGAAAACACTGTCCCGACTGTCCGCAAAGATCAAGATGTTGACCCAATGGTTGAAGCCGATCGCTGATATTCCTCATGTCGGCGACATCCGACAGCGTGGGTTCATGGTTGGGATCGAGCTGGTCCAAGACAAGACAACCAAAACACCGTACCCCCTCAGCGCCAAGACTGGTCACCACGTAGCGGCCATCGCCCGATCGAAGGGACTCATCTTGAGACCTATCGGGAACGTACTTGTGCTCATACCTCCCCTCTCGACCACAACAGAAGAATTAAAGAAAATGCTAGAAATCATCAAGAAATCCATAGAGACTCTGCACAGTGATTGAGTCTCACTGAGATGCGTCACCCAATCGCCAAGAGAGCCACGACACATTATGCAAACCTGTGATTTTCTCGTCATCGGAGGTGGAGTCATCGGCCTCAGCATCGCGCGTGAGCTTCGCAAACGCCAGGCAGATGCCCACGTGCTGTTAATTGAAAAGGAACCTTCTTGCGGGGCTCATGCCAGTGGACGCAATAGCGGAGTCCTACACGCGGGATTCTACTACTCACCCGACAGCCTGAAAGCGAAGTTTACTCGTCTTGGGAACGAACGACTGACTGCCTACTGCGAGGGAAAACACATCCCTCTCAATAAATGCGGCAAGCTCGTCGTCGCGAAGGATGCGGCCGATTTACCATCGCTGGATGAATTATTCCGTCGCGGACAAGTCAACGGCATTGAACTCCAACCTCTCACGGAAGCAGAAGCCAAGTCCATTGAGCCACGAGTCAAGACCTACCAACGAGCCCTCTTTTCGCCACGTACCTCGACGGTAAGCCCGCTTCAAGTGGTCAACGCGATGCAGGAAGATGCACTCCGGGAGGGTATTCAAATTCAGTGCAACACAGCCTATCGACGACGAGACAACACAAGTGTGTACACCGACCGCGACAGCATTGAGGCCGGCTACGTCGTGAACGCCGCTGGCCTGTATGCCGACAAAATTGCGATGGACTATGGATTCTCGGAAAAGTATCGCATCCTGCCTTTTAAAGGCCTCTATCTCTATTCCGATGAACCAGTAGGTGCGATTCGTACCAATATTTATCCCGTTCCAGATCTCAGGAATCCGTTCCTGGGTGTCCATTTCACTATCACGGCCGACGGAAAAGCCAAGATCGGCCCGACAGCCATTCCAGCTTTGTGGCGAGAGAACTATGAGGGGTTCGGCAACTTCAATTTCGGTGAACTTGTTGAAGTTGCAAGTCGAGGACTCGGGTTACTGACCGGAGCTGGATTCGATTTCCGACGCTTGGCGATGGAAGAGGTTGCCAAATACTCGCGGGGCAAGATGGTAGCACTTGCTTCGGTACTCGCCGAAGGCGTGGTCGAGCGCAACTACCATAAATGGGGGCGACCAGGAATTCGAGCCCAGCTCCTCGACATCACGAAGAAAAAGCTTGAAATGGATTTCGTCCTGGAAGGCGACAACCGCTCCATGCACGTGCTCAACGCCGTGTCTCCCGCCTTTACCTGCTCGCTCCCCTTCGCAAGCCATGTGTGCGATCACATCGACAATGCGATGGGCTGAGACGACTCAGCACAGACGGACTTCTTCTCCCACACCAACTTGCAGACAGCGCGCCGCGCTATCTTCCTGCAAAAAGATTTCCAAATTCTCACTACTATTGATGAGCGCAGAGGGACTCTCCCGATTGCCCTGACTGTAACTCCCAACCAAATCGTTGATGACATAGGCTCCAACATAAATCTCGAGAGATTGCCCCCCGACTGCCCGAAACTCCCTCACCTGCCTCGCAGTGATATTAGAGATGAGATTCCCGAAGCGATCGACGGAGACAATCCTGCCGATCAGCACTTCTTCATGCCACACGGGGATCGCCACGGAACGGTGAATCGGATCCTGGACCACCGGCCCAAAAAATGCCGGTGGCACGCCTTTGCTCAACCATGCAGCAGCCGGCGCGAACACATCTCGCCCATCAAAGGTCGACCCTATCGTTTCAAGACGATAGTCCTGATTCACGATCTGCCATATCTTCGCCCCCTGCTCCTGCTCTAGGAGTTCACTGAACAACCCATTATCCGGTCCCACAAAAAATGAACCGGCCGCGGACACGAGCAATGCCCGTCGCTCGGTTCCGACTCCGGGATCGACCACGGCAACATGGATAGTTCCTGCTGGAAAATAGCGATAGCAAGACTTGAGAAAGTACCCAGCTTCCTGAATCCGATGAGAGGCGATTTGATGAGAGAGATCGACGACGGCAGCGGTGGAATTGATCGACAGAATGACCCCTTTCATGCTCGCCACGAAGCAATCCCGCTCGCCAAAATCCGTCAGCAGCGTGATAAGGGGGCGTGCATCCTGCACGTCAGAGTTCCTCGAATTTGATCTCCATGACCTCGTATTCAACCATCTTGACAGGTGTCTTCACTTCCACGAAATCTCCAACGCGTTTACCGATGAGTGCACGCCCAACAGGGGACTGCACCGAGATCTTGTTGAATTTCATGTCGGCTTCGTCCTGTCCAACCAAGGTATACTGTTTCTTGGCTTGAGACTCCTGTTCAACGACCAAGACCGTCGCACCGAAGACGATCGTCTCGATGATGCGTCCGGCGATCTCCACCACGCGGGCATCGGCCAGCTTGGTTTCGAGTTCAGCGATGCGCGATTCGATGAAGCCTTGGCGCTCTTTGGCGGCGTCATACTCGGCGTTCTCACTAAGATCGCCATGCGCTCTGGCTTCCGCGATGGCTTCGATGTTTTTGAGCCGCTCGACCTTGCGCAAACGATCCAATTCTGCCTTTAACGCCTCGTAGCCTTTCTTCGTAATTGGTGTCGGCATGCTCTGGTCGCTCCTGAACAGGTTATGGCCGATGATACTCCTGCAATGTGCGAATTGCTAAGCCCTTTTTGACGATCGCTTCGATACCCATCACCGCAGCATGCGCTCCCCTCATCGTCGTGAAATACGGAATGCTGCGATGAAGTGCTTCGCGCCGGATGGCTAACGAATCCAGATGCGCCGAGGCCGTTCGTACCGTATTCACGACGAGGGCGATCGATCCATTCTTGATGTGATCGACGATGTGCGGCCTCCCCTCGGTCACCTTGTTCACAATCTCCACGGTAAGCCCATGTTCACGTAAATACCCCGCTGTCCCGCTCGTTCCCTGAATACGCATCCCCAACTTATTTAACGCCCTACCCACTTCCAACGCTGCGGGACGGTCGGAGGCTTTCACACTGATAAAGGCAGTTCCTGACGTCGGCAACACCGCCCCTGCCCCTGCTTGTGATTTCGCAAACGCCCATCCGAAATCTCCGTCGATACCCATCACTTCACCGGTCGATTTCATCTCCGGTCCCAGCAGTACATCGACCCCGGGAAATCTATTGAATGGAAACACCGCTTCTTTGACCGAAAAATGCTTGGGGAGAGGAGCGCTCGTAAATCCAAGCTCCTTGAGCGTTCTCCCCATCATCACTTTCATGGCCAACTTTGCGAGGGGTATGCCGATCGCCTTGCTGACGAATGGCACGGTCCGAGATCCGCGTGGATTGACCTCAAGGACAAAAATCGTCTGCCCTTTGACGGCAAACTGTGCATTCATGAGCCCGACAACTCTTAACTCCAGCGCCAACATGCACATCTGACGTTCAATCTCACGCACAATGGACTTGTCGAGTGTATAGGGAGGAAGGGAGCAGGCCGAATCGCCTGAATGGACACCGGCTTCTTCGATATGCTCCATGATTCCCGCCACAACCACGGTTTCACCGTCCGAAATCGCATCGGCATCGACTTCGATGGCATCGGCTAGGTACTTGTCGATCAAGACCGGATGATTGGGCGACGCCTTGACGGCGGAATGCATGTACTCCAGCAAGCCGGCTTCATCATAGACAATCTGCATCGACCGGCCACCCAACACATACGACGGACGGACCATGACCGGATAGCTGATCCGTCCGGCGATCTGCACCGCTTCCTCAATGGATCGGGCGATTCCGCTTTCCGCCTGCCGTAACCCCAACCGATTGAGAAGTTCTCGGAACCGCTCTCGATCTTCCGCCAAATCGATCGCATCAGGACTAGTCCCGAGAATCTTCACGCCGGCGTTCGAGAGCGAAAGCGCGAGTTTCAACGGCGTCTGCCCCCCAAACTGCAAGACCACTCCGAGCGGCTGCTCACGATGCACAATATTGAGAACATCTTCGTGCGTCAGCGGCTCAAAGTACAGTCGATCGGAGGTATCGTAATCCGTGCTTACGGTTTCCGGGTTGCAGTTGACCATAATCGTATCAACCGCTTCCTCCCGAAGCGCCATGGCCGCATGAACACAGCAGTAGTCAAACTCAATCCCCTGCCCGATTCGATTCGGGCCTCCGCCAAGAATCACGACCTTTTGTCGGTTTGATGGCCGGGCTTCACACTCCCTGCCGTAGGTGGAATAGAGATATGGTGTCTGCGACTCGAACTCGGCAGCACAGGTATCAACTCGTTTATAGGTGACCCCGCGTGCCCCTTGTTGTGTCCGTGCGGTCTGAACCGCACCCGGTTCGCATCCGAGCAATTGTGCGATCCGATCATCCGAAAATCCGAGTTCTTTCGCCTCCCAGAGCAACTCACTGGCCAACACGGCCGCTGAGTTGACAGCATGACCAGCAAGCATTTGTTCGAAGTCCACCAGCTGTCTCACTTGGTCTAAAAACCAAGGATCTATCTTTGTCGTGGCAAACAGTTCCTCGTCCGTGAATCCCAGGCGCATGGCATCGGCCACATACCACAGTCGTTCTGCTACCGGTGTCCGCAGCACTCGGTTGAGCTTCTCGATCGCTTCTGACCGGTTAAACTCGGCTGGAATACCCCGATCAAGCCCAAACCGGGACGCCAACCCATTGAGGTTTAACTCTAGGGAGCGAATGGCTTTTTGGAGAGACTCCTTGAAGGTACGTCCGATCGCCATCACCTCCCCGACCGATTTCATCTGTGTCGTCAAGGTCGGATCGGCCCCCTTGAACTTCTGAAAAGCAAATCTTGGGATCTTAACAACTACGTAATCAATCGCCGGTTCAAAGGAAGCCTTCGTGACACCGGTAATGTCATTGGAGATCTCATCCAGCGTGTAGCCGATAGCGAGCTTGGCCGCGATCTTGGCGATTGGGAACCCGGTGGCCTTTGACGCCAACGCTGAGCTTCGAGAGACCCGAGGATTCATTTCGATGACAACCATCTCCCCGTTGGCAGGGTTGATACCGAACTGAATGTTGGATCCTCCCGTATCAACCCCGATCTCTCGGATGATACGAAGTGCCGCATTCCGCATCCGTTGATATTCTTTATCGCTCAACGTCATGGCCGGCGCGACCGTGATACTGTCTCCTGTATGCACGCCCATCGGATCGAAATTTTCGATAGGGCAGACGATCACAACATTGTCTTTCAGGTCGCGCATGACCTCCAATTCATATTCTTTCCATCCAATGACCGACTCTTCGATCAGCACCTGACTGACCGGACTCATGGCCAGCGCCCAATCGATCAGCCGCTCGAATTCCTCACGATTGTACGCGATGTTTCCGCCGGTCCCCCCCATGGTAAAGGACGGCCGAATGATCGCGGGGAAGCCGACCGTCTCGAGAATAGCCAGCGCTTCCAGTCGCGTATGCGCCGTGCCGCTCGTCGGCACTCGCAGGCCGATTCGATACATCGCCTGTTTGAAGGCATCCCGATCCTCTGCTTTATGAATCGCTTCCGCCGACGCGCCGATGAGAGCGACTTTGTACTTCTCGAGAACCCCTCGCTTCACCAATCCCATGGTGGTGTTCAGCGCCGTTTGTCCGCCCATGGTCGGAAGCAATGCATCCGGGCGCTCTCGCTCAATCACCTTCTCAACCACATCTAAGGTAATTGGTTCGACATACGTCCGATCAGCCATCTCCGGATCTGTCATGATCGTCGCCGGATTGCTGTTGATGAGAATGACTTTGTACCCCTCCGCTTTGAGGGCTTTGCAGGCCTGTGTGCCGGAATAATCAAACTCACAGGCTTGGCCGATGACAATCGGACCGGAACCGATCATGAGGATTGACTGAATGTCTGTACGTTTTGGCATGGTGTTGTGATGGTCGATCAGCTGGACGGAAGCGCGGGACCAATCCGTGGGTGATACGGGACCGGCGGTACAGAGGGAGCATCGCCCTGCGCCGCATGATAATACCTCATGGCCTCTGGCAGCCACGCTTCAATCTGGTTGATACGCGCCAGATCGGAAGGGTGTGTGGACAAAAACTCCGGGATATTATGTTTCGACCGAAAACAGACCTTGTCGATCATCTGCCTGGGACACCCGCTCATGCGCTCCCAAAATGGCACGGCCTCTCGAGGGTCATAGCCAGCCTGCGCCATTAACCTCAGTCCGATATAGTCGGCCTCCGATTCCTGTTTTCTTCCGAACGGCAGCGAAACGCCGACTCCATAGGCACTCATCGCCGCCATCGCCGCATCCGGACGTCCGACAGCAGCTCCAGCTGCCAACGCACCGACTTGGCCGATCGTTTCAAGGATACTTCGGCTATATCGCTCCGCCCCATGGCGTTGGAGCGCATGCGCCACCTCATGCCCAATCACAGTCGCTAACCCGTTTTCGTTCTTCGTCAACTTTAGAATACCCGTGAACACGGCAACCTTGCCACCTGGAAGCGCGAAGGCGTTGATCATGCGGTCGTCCCGAATAATGGCGAACTCCCACTCATACTCTGGTTTATTGGCCACCGCGGCAATTCGTTGACCAACCCGGTTGACCATCTCAGTTAACTCAGGATCGTTACTGATTGGAGCCTGTCGCAGTAATTCGCGATAGCCGCTGATGCCCATCGCAATTTCTTTCTCCTCAGAGATATAGATGAATTGATCTCGTGCCGTTCCCGGCGCGCGGACACATCCCCCCAGAGTTGCAAGCACACCAGCCGTTGTTCCAAGACAGGAAAGGCACGTCACTCCCCACATTCCGCGAACCCAATAGCGAAGCAACGCACGACGCTCGATGGGCGTTGAAAACACGAGGTTGATTTGCTGATCTGCCGACTCTGTCATCTCGAATCTCACGATCAAGGCCGTTTCTCATCATCTTACCAGTCTCGATACTCTCAGTCATGCGACTGGCACCTTCTCTCACTATGGCATCCACATGTACATGAACTGGGGCGTTCCCCCACGGACAACTGTCATGAGATCGAGATCGGCAAGACTGGCGAGCCCACTCGGCGCCAACAGCTTGGAATAGACGTTATTCGAATATTCCCCAGGCCGTTGGTACGTCACGACTCGAGCTTCCGTCAGACCAGCTTTCTTCTTGGCTAATTCGACTGCGTCTTCGAGATAGCCGATCCCATCGACCAAACCAGCCTCCTTCGCTTGCTCTCCGGTATAGATTCGTCCATCAGCTAACCGTTTGATCTGCTCCATCTGTAAATTAGAGCGGCCTTCTTGCACGACATTCAAAAACCGCTGATAAAACGAATCGATCAGCCCTTGAAAGATGGCGCGCTCTTCAGTCGTCATGGTCCGAAACGGCGAACCCATATCTTTGCGAGGCCCCGACGTCACAGCCGTAGCCTCCACGCCCACCTTCTCCAACAGCCCTCGTGCATTCATGGTGAGCATGATCACACCGATACTGCCGGTCACGGATGAAGGATGCGCCAGTACCGTGTCCGCGGCGGCGGCGATATAGTAGCCCCCTGAAGTCCCTAGATCCATAATGGATGCCACAATGGGGACCTTACGACTGGCTTTGAACGTTTTCAGCTCGTGATAAATAATATCCGATGCCGTCACCGTTCCCCCAGGCGTGTTGATACGAAGTACGACCGCTTTGACGTTCTCATCCTTAGCCGCCCGGGTCAGCTGTTCCTTCACGCTTGCAATCATGCTGGGTGCGGACCGGAGTCCATCTTTTTCCTGAGAACTGATCATCCCGGAAATTTCGACCAGCAGCACTTTTGCTTTACCGGTCCCCTCAACCTGCGCCTCTTGCAGAGGCCCGGGGCCTGGAAACAGCGGAAAATTAAACGTGCATCCAGACAGCACCAGTCCGATGACCCCAATGAGAACACGGTTATGCATGATGAGTCTCCATAAGACGCACGAATTCATCGAACAAATAGGCAGCATCATGAGGTCCCGGTGCCGCTTCCGGGTGGTATTGGACCGAGAAGACCGGATGGTCGAGACAGGCCATCCCCTCAATCGAGTAGTCGTTTAAGCTGAGATGGGTGAGCGACAGGTTGCCATATCGGGTGTCGACCACTGGCGGGAACTTCGGTACTTCACGGAATGATGTAGGACCCTGCACGGCAAAATTATGGTTCTGCGACGTAATTTCGACTTTTCTCGTCCGAAGATCCATCACAGGATGATTCGCCCCATGGTGACCGAACTTCAGCTTATAAGTCTTGAGGCCAAAGGCCAAGCAGAGAATCTGATGGCCCAAACAAATGCCAAAGATCGGATAGCGGCCGATCAGTTTCTCCATCGCCTTCACGGCATAGGGAAGGCCTCCCGGATCGCCGGGTCCATTTGAAAGGAAAATGCCGTCTGGCTTTAGAGCCGCGACTTCCTCTGCTGATGTCGCAGCAGGCACCACCGTCACCTGACAGCCGACATCCACCAATCGTCTCAGAATGTTGTGTTTAATACCGAAATCATAGGCCACAACTCGCCAAGGCCTGGACGGTCCACGTTCCTTGCCGTTTGCCAAGGGTGCCCAATCTCCGGTTCCCGTTGTCCAGTCATATGGATGTGCACAAGTGACTTCAGCAGCCAAATCTCGACCGATAATGGCGGGAGCCTGCCTGGCTCGTTGCACAGCTCGATCGAGATCGAGATCACGATGCGTGATGATTCCCTGCTGTGACCCATGCTCGCGTAAGTGCCTTGTCAAGGCTCTCGTGTCGATGCCTTCAATTCCAACAACTCTTGCCTCGATCAATGACTCTTGAAGGGTCTGTCGGCTTCGCCAGTTACTGGCGAGACGGCTGGCTTCCATGACCACGAACCCCTCTGCCCATGACCGACCGGATTCTACATCTTCAGGTGTGACACCATAGTTTCCGATATGGGGACAGGTCATCGTGATGATCTGTCCTTTATAGGATGGATCGGTCAGTATCTCTTGATAACCGGTCATCGCCGTATTAAAGACGACTTCTCCAACCGTTTCGCCCTCGTAGCCAAGAGCGCGGCCTTCGAACACCGTTCCGTCTGCCAATGCCAGTAATGCCTTTTTCACGACTGCTTTCTATTCAGATCAAGTGAACCGTTCACTTTGATCACGACAAGCACGATGCCCAAGACCAGATTCACCATGTACAACGACCGAATCGGCATGAGCACACGAAACAGCGCCTCTAACGCCGTTTTCTTGGCTGTCTCATCTTTCGTTGCGAATGCCTGAGCTTGAAGCGCCACGGCATGGGGGTGCAATACCATCATGATGAGCCCGGCTATGAGCACCATGATGGCCAGGACTATCACCTCACCCCGACCGACCGCCATGATTGGATCCCCGCTCCACCAACGATACCACACAGCAGCGCTGAGGATCACACAAGCCCCGATGACGAAACGATGGTACCCTTCGAATGCTCGGGTTAAAAACATGCCCCCAGAATCCTGTCCTCCGAATGTATTGAACACCGCCGGGATCACCGCTCCGCTCAGCACGATCATGCCTCCAACCCAGACAGCCAACGCGACCCACTCAAGAGCAAGACACCCGACCATCCCCCAGCGGGGCAACCGTCGCACAGCACTACCGCTCCACCGGGCCGTCCTCGAACACTATCTTGCCACCTACAATGGTTGTCTTCACTCGCCCTTTCACCTTCCACCCCACAAACGGCGTATTGCGGCTCTTGGATCGAAATTTGGACGAGTCAACTTCCCAGGGTTCTTGCGGATCGATGAGGACGACATCGGCATCGGCACCGACCGCCAACGTCCCTTTCTTAAGTCCAAATGCCGCAGCCGGGGCCGAGGTCAGTTTCTGAATCGCTTGTTCCAGTGACAGCACCCCTTCCTCTACCAACCCCAACGTCAGCGGAAGCGCCGTCTCAAGTCCCACGATTCCGAATGGGGCCTCGGTGAAATCCTGCTGTTTCTCCTGCGTCGCATGGGGGGCATGGTCGGTTGCAATCACATCGATCGTATCGTCCCGCAAGCCCTCCTTGATCGCCTGGACATCGGCCCAGGTACGCAGAGGGGGATTCATCTTGGCGTGGGTGTTATAGCCGCGCACCAGTTCTTCCGTCAGCGTAAAGTGATGAGGACAGGCTTCGGCCGTCACGCGGATCCCCCTGGCTTTCGCCTCCCGCACCATGCGAACAGACCCGGCGGTGCTGATGTGGGCGAGATGCAAACGAGCTCCTGTCAGCTCCGAAAGTGAGAGATTCCGCGCCACCATCACATCTTCAGCTGCTGACGGGATCCCCGGCAACCCAAGCTCAGTTGAGATCAACCCCTCATTCATACAGCCGCCTTCTGCCAGATGCAGGTCCTCGCAATGGTCGACGACCGTCAGATCAAAGGCCACGGCATATTCCATCGCTCGCCGCATCACCAGGCTGTTCATAACCGGCTTGCCATCATCAGAAATCGCCACGCAGCCAGACCGCCGTAAATCACCGATCTCCGCGAGTTCCTTCCCTTCCGAGCCTTTCGTGATGGCACCGATCGGCAACACATTCGCGAGGCCGGCCAGCCGGGACCGCTCCAGGATAAACTCCGTGACGGCTTGGTTGTCATTCACCGGGTTCGTGTTGGGCATGCAGCACACCGTTGTAAATCCGCCCGCAACCGCCGCAGCACTGCCGCTCTGAATCGTTTCTTTGTACTCGAATCCCGGTTCCCGAAAGTGGACATGGACATCAACGAACCCCGGTACCACCAACTTTCCCGTAGCGTGAATGGTCCGGCCACCGACCGGGGCTGAAAGATTCGACCCTAGTGCGGCAATCTTATTGTTCTCAATCAGTACATCGGCGATGCCGTCAAACTTACCTGGATCAATGACACGACCACCCTTAATCAATATCGACACGCGAAGCTCCTCTCCATTGATTTGTTCCAGAGGATGCTGAACAATCACTTCCAGCAAAGCCGCAACGAGTGAAAGGTCGAGACGTACGCGGTTGGTACGTTGAGACCTTGAGCGATACGAGAACGACGCTGGAGGGCTTTTGCAACATCCTCAATTCGCCCCGGACATGAGGTACAGAATTCCCATGCGCACTGCGACGCCGTTGGCCACCTGGTCGAGAATCACCGAGGACAAACTATCGGCGACATCCGGCGCGATTTCCACTCCTCGATTGATCGGTCCCGGGTGCATCACGATCGCGCCGGCGTCGGCCAGTCGCACTCGCTCAGCAGTCAAGCCATAGAGCCTTGAGTATTCCCGGATCGTCGGAAACTGCGCGCGTCCCTGCCGCTCCAACTGCAGCCGGAGCATCATGATCACATGCACGCCGCGCAGACCTTCATCCATGTTGTAGTAGACTTTCGCACCCAGTTTCTCCACACAGCTCGGCATCATCGTCGGCGGTCCCACCAGACGCACCTCGGCGCCCAGTTTGATGAGCGCATAGATATTCGATCGAGCTACGCGGCTATGCGACACATCTCCCACAATCGCCACGCGCAGCCCATTGAAATTCATCCCTCGTTGCCGGATCGTGTAGAGATCGAGCAACGCCTGCGTCGGGTGCTCATGCCACCCATCGCCTGCGTTAATGACAGATGACTTGACGCCATGCGCCAGGGTTTCGGCGGCACCAGCCGAGGAGTGGCGGAGGACGATGATGTCGGCTTGCATGGCTTCGATGTTCCTGGCCGTATCAAGCAGCGTCTCCCCCTTCACGACGCTGCTTGAAGATGGGGCAAAGTTAATCACGTCGGCGCTCAGTCGCTTGGCCGCCAGCTCAAAGGACGTACGCGTTCTGGTACTCGGCTCAAAGAAGAGATTCACGACGGTCTTGCCTCGGAGAGCGGGCACTTTTTTGATTTCGCGCCCGGTCACTTCCTTGAAGGAATCTGCCGTCTCCAAGACGAGCATGATCTCGTCCACAGACAACGAAGCGAGGCTCAGCAGATCTTTGCGCTTGAGGCTCATGGGATCCTCCGCTTCAGGATTGTAAGATGACCACGCGGTCATCTTCCCCAGCTTCGTCCAACAGCACCTGAACTTGCTCCTCTCGGGAGGTCGGTAGATTTTTCCCGATATAATTCGCCTTAATCGGCAGCTGTCGATGACCACGATCGACCAACACCGCCAGCTGGATTTCCTCCGGACGTCCCAAGTCCATCAACCCATCCATCGCCGCCCGTATCGTTCTTCCAGTGAACAAGACATCATCGACAAGCACGACGACTTTATTCGTCATGTCGAATGGTACGGACGTTTTTCTCAGGATCGGTTGATTCTTTCGTAAGGCCAGATCGTCACGATACAAGGTAATATCCAATTCCCCGATGGGAACCTGTACTCCCTCGATGCTTTGGATGCGCTTTACAAGTCGATGGGCGAGATGCACACCACCGGTCCGTATCCCCACCAGCGCCAGATCCTTCCCTCCTTTATTCCGCTCCAAAATCTCGTGCGCGATGCGCATCATGGCGCGGGAAATATCCCCGGAATCCATGATCAGCTTTTCATCTTTCCGCTCTGTCGGTTTGTTCGTAGGAGTCGTCATGGTCAAGATGATTATGCGATCAGTTTCTTGTCGAATCTGGACATAAAAAAACCCCCTCACGGTGCCATTGTGAGAAGGTCAATTGATCACCGGCCGTGGCCGGACAGAAATTCATGATTGGCTCCTTGCCCACCTCACTGGATGGGCATTAAAGGTTTCGTCATCCTACTGGAATCCCCAAACCCTGTCAACTTCTTGAAGACAGCACAAAGCAGTTTAGGAGTTACTATACGAGCTACGACCTGCAGGAGTCCTTCGCGATTAACCCATGCTATAAATAGTTGACTTCTGCCTTAGTGAGAATGATTTGAGACCATATCCGATGGATGACTTGAGAGACCGATGCTCCAGAATCCTGCTCCTTGCCTCCCTGCTACTAATGTCTGCCTGCACACAAGCCGCATTTACAGCCGCCAATCTTCCCACCCACTTGGTCGAGATGGCTGTTGAACACGATCAGGCATATGGCCCTGACCCATCGCAGAAACTCGATATTTATGTTCCTGCCAACTCAAAGGACAAACAACTGGATATCATCGTCTTTTTTTATGGTGGGCGCTGGACCTATGGCGCCAAGGAAGATTATCGGTTTGTCGCTGCGACATTCGTAAAGGAGGGCTTTGTTGTCGTCATTCCCGATTACAGAAAGTATCCCCAAGTGCGTTTTCCAGTATTCGTCGAAGACGGGGCGAAGGCTCTTGCCTGGATTTCTGATCACATCGTCGAGTGGTACGGCAATCCCGCGCGGATCCATGTGGTTGGGCATTCCGCCGGGGCTCATATCGGCGCGTTACTCGCCGCTGATCCTCACTACCTTGCCGACGAAGGGAAAGACCGCTCACTGACCATTCACGATTTTTCCGGCCTCGCCGGCCCCTACGCCTTTACTCCTGACGAACCTGATCTGGAAGACATATTCGGCCCACCGCAGAATTATCCAAACATGCAGGTCACCACGTTCATCGACGGCACACAACCGCCGATGCTACTGCTCTACGGCAAGAAAGACACAGCCTTGAAACTTGCCAATCTTGAAAGGCTGGAGCAGCGTATCAAGCAACGAAGCGGCTGTGTACGATCACGCATCTATCCGAATGCCGATCACACCGATCTTATCGGAGCTCTGTCATGGTGGAACCGACAGAGAGTCCCCGTCGTGGAAGACATCACAAAGTTCTTCGGAGCATGTCGTGCAGCAGGAGTCGAGTGATTAAATCGAACGGAGCTAGGTCGCTTAAGACGACCTCACCTTCCCAACAGGCGCACAGAGAAACCGGTCTACCCATCTATCGCGCAATGGAAATAGTTCTGGGGGCCTGAAGACGTCTGATGCTGTCCGGCCAGAGTGTGGCCGGGTCTTTGTCGAATATATTGAACGCATTCGATGGCAAGACTCCCCATGCCCCTTCGAGCATTTCATGTTCGAGCTGCCCCGGTGCCCATCCAGCGAATCCGGAAAACGCGCGGAAGGTCTCGGTCGATTTAGGCTGAGTCATGATACGTTCCAGGACGCGAGGTGTGCCCACGTAGATTCCATCGACAATCTGACGTGTATCAGGCAAGAGCTGCGTGAGCCGGAACAACAAGACCAGCTGCGTGAGCTCGACTGGCCCTCCGGCAAACAATCGGTGGGTAGTACGCTTCAGCACGGTAAAATCCGGCAAGACTTCCGATACAAGCACATTCGTGGGGCGGTTCAGAATGAGCCCAACCGTCCCGCCTCGTCCATGTTCGACAATGAGCAGGACGGTTTGATGAAAGTTGGGATCACTCAGCGAGGGACTCGCGACCAAGAGTATGCCCTTTTCGAGCGACCCAGGCGAAAACTCTTGTTGCGCCTGAGCCGATAACGCGGACACAAGGAACAAGGTTCCCATAAGGAGGGTGCTTCTCGTAATGTTCCGCACCACAACAAGAGCCAAGATTTCACCTTGATGCCAATGCTAACAAATATCTTTTCTCTTCAGTGAAAGCAACAGGGCGTGGCAGAAGAAGCTCGTGATGGTACGCTTGGTATGGTAGCTTTCTAGAGAGCGAGATGTGCTAGAGTAGTTCCTGCATTGGCTGCTGGTCAGATAGGCAGCAGCCAATGCAGGAACGTTTCGAATGAGAGGGATTATGAAGACCTGCCTGCGATATCTCATGATGATGACCGCCCTCTGCACCCTGTCGGGATGCATCGATCCACCGAAATCCCCCTACGTCGACGTACGGGACACAACGTCACGGATCGATGAGTTACAGTCAGCCGCAGGACAAGGGAGCGCCGAGGATCAGTACAATCTGGGCCTGCGATATGAGAACGCCTTACCGAAAGACCATAGGGAAGCCGTTCGATGGTACCGCATGGCGGCCACCCAGCGACATATCGGTGCCTTCTATCGGCTCTGTGTGCTGTCGGACATCGGTCGAGGGATGCCCCAGGACTATCAGGAAGCTCTACGGTGGTGCCACCTTGCCGCGGACCAGGGACATGGACCAGCGATGTTCCTGATCGCCACCTATCATGAAAAGGCACGGGGTGTTCCCAAGGATGTCATCCGAGCCTACCAGTGGTACAACTTGGCGGCGGCTAACGGACAGGAGAATGGAGCGAAGTGGCGAGATCGTCTGGCCACGAATATGACGCCAACCCAAATCGAACAGGCACAATTTCTTGCACGGAATTGGAAACCAAAATCCCACAATTCAGTTCAAGAACAGTAGCCCATGGGTTTCTCCAGCTTGCTCTTTGTCATCTGCGACCACCAACTGAGATACACTCCTTGAAGTCGGCTTATCCTGCTCGCCACTCATACCGTAGGTTACACGAACGCCTTTGGAGAATGTGATTACCTTCAAGGCTCTCCATTCATCTACCCCTTACCCACGATTGGCCCCCTTGAAGTTGCGCCCTCCCACTGCGTAGGATATCGAGCTGTAGTTCGCTAACTGGCCAGCAGATATTAATCACGTTCACAATCGTTCAGAATGGATCACCGGCTACCCTATCAATATGTGACTTTCGTAGGATTTCTCCTGGCGTCCTTTCTCGTATCAGGCTGCACCACGTCCCCTTCTAGTCCACCACAACTACTCATTGGCGAACCAGCCGTGAGCGAAGTCCTCAAACATGCTCAGACCGGCGATCCCAATGCTCAAAATGAATTGGGCATACTGTACAGCGAAGGACGAGGTCTTCCACAAAACTACCTTGAGGCCAAGGATTGGTTTAAAAAGGCCGCTGATCAAGGACACGCCGGTGCTCAAGTCAATCTTGGAACACTCTATTCACTTGGACAAGGCGCCCCGTACAGTGATCACATGGCGTTGTTCTGGTTTCAGAAAGCAGCAGAACAGCAAAATGCGCTCGCATTTGCTAAGCTCGGAATGATGTATGAACGAGGGCGTGGCGTGCCTCAGAGTCTTGTTGAAGCGCACATGTGGTACAGCCTTTCAGCGGCCTATGGCGAGAAGCGAGCTGTTGAATCACGCGACACTATCGCCACACGGATGACTCGCAGCCAGATTACCGAATCTGAAGAACGGGCAAAGAAATGGACACCCAAACGACAATGATCACGTCAGATTGTTGTGGATGATGAGAGAGAATGAGGTCGGACGGTCAAAAAATGCCGGCTTGCTTCTGAAGCCAGCGGATGTACTTTACGATGTGGTCCACATCACCAGGTTTGACTGCATCGATCTTCGGCATATCACCAAACTGCCAATGATGGGCCTTTACTCCGTTGGCCGCAGCTCGCTGAAACGCTTCATCGCCGTGATGATTCGGTTCATAGACCTTGTGAAGAAACGACGGGCCTTGAGTCGTTCCGACTCCACCGATCCCATGGCAGAGTGAACAGTTGGCGTTGAACTTCTGCTCTCCTTCTCGTAATTCTACCGGTGCAGAGGCCACGGTAGCCGTTCCCTTTGGTTCCCCCCCGTTTTGGCTGCACGCTGGTGCGGCGCCAAGCATCACCAGAACGAGGCTGACCAACTGCATTCGTGATGACTTCATAGAGCGTAACCACCTGTCCGAGCCGACCATTGGCTCAACATACCGCATACTGAATCGGATCTACAACTCCCGCTTCCGAAAATCCCTGTTTCCGAATCTGACAGCTGTCGCACTGCCCACAGGCCATCGACCCAACCGGGTCGTAGCAACTATGCGTGAGCTGAAAGGGAACGTTCAGAGTCAGGCCCAGCCTGATAATTTCCGCCTTCGACATCCGAAGCAGTGGCGCTCGAATCTCAATGCCCCTGCCCTGCATGCCCGCCTTTGTTCCTGCTTGCAGGGCTGCCTCCACAGCTTGGATGAACTCAGGACGGCAGTCGGGATAGCCGGAATAGTCAATTACATTGGCGCCGAAATAGATGATCGAGGCCCCCAGCACTTCCGCGTGAGCCGCAGCCAAAGACAGAAAAATCAGGTTTCGGCCTGGTACGTAGGTCACAGGCACATCCCGGTTCCGTTCAGATTCAGTCCGAAGCTTCGGCACCGACAGATTGCCGGTCAGGGCCGATCCACCAATCGTCCCTAAATCAACGTTGATCACCACATGCTGGTGAGCTTCCAGAGCCGTCGCCACCTGTCTCGATCGTTCAACCTCCACCGCGTGACGTTGTTGATATGCAATGGTCAGCAAGCACAGCGCATATCCATCGCGTCGTGCAATGGCTGCCGTGACAGTGGAGTCCAATCCGCCACTGGCAAGAACGACCGCTCGTTCTGAAGTCTGCCCATTCATGATGGAGAAAGAAAGGATGTAGGGTGAAGGGAGAGGGAACGTTGTACGCTAGTCGCGATCCTCTTCGCGTTCGATTTTCTCCAGCAATTCCACGCGCGATTGACACTCCACACAGAGCTTGGCAAAGGGGACCACCTGGAGACGCTTTTCGCTAATCTCAATCCCACATTCGGCACACATCCCATACGTCCCATCATGTAACCGAGTGAGGGCTTCATCGATCGACTGGCGCCGGCGATTACGCATCTCCATCAACGAAATCCCAAGTTCGCGCTCAAGATCCATTAAGGCTTGGTCACCGACATCACGCGCTGATTCGAGACGTCGCTGCTGATCTTCAGTCAACGACTGCCCCAAACTCTCTTCGATCTCTCTAATAATCTCTTGGCGTTTGCTAATGAGCATTTTATGAAGCACTTCCTGCCGCTGTTCCCGCGCTTCACGCTCTTTTGCCGTTTCCTTAGGCCGCACCGGCACCGTTATCTCGACCTCGGGCGTCACCTTAGGTACCGCGGCTGCCTCCGTGGTCGCCGACTGAGATTTCTTGATGAGAGCATCCACTGATTTCGTCTTTGCCTCACCCTTCTTCTTTGCCTGTATTTTTGTTGCCATAAGAGAGTCCGCTCCAGAAATAAGGTACGTAGTTGGAGGGTAAAAATTCCGGCTTGTATATCACGCCCTGTGCCCCTTGAGCAAGGGGTTTAGAAGGATGCCTAACCCCTAGGGATAGGTAATGGTTGAATGGACCTCGTACCCAGCGAGTTTGTCGCGTCCCCTCAAACTCTTCAGTTCAACCAGAAAATCGAGTCCGACAATCGTCCCACCAAGCTGACGAACAAGCTGGACCGTCGCCTCTGCCGTTCCTCCGGTCGCCAACAAGTCGTCGACGACCAGCACAGGCTCTCCGGTTTGGATCGCGTCACGGTGCACAGCAAGACCGTTTTGCCCATACTCAAGACTATATTTGACTTCATAACAATCAGCCGGAAGTTTTCCAGGCTTACGAACTGGAACAAATCCAGCCCCGAGACGGGCGGCAAGAATCCCACCAAAAATAAACCCCCGCGACTCAATCCCGACAACTTTGGTGATCCCTCGATCCTGATAGCGAGTCGTCAGTTGGTCGGCAAGACTCCGAAGCGCAGCAGGATTCTTCAAAAGCGTGGTGATATCATAAAAGAGAATACCGGGCTTCGGAAAGTCCGGCACTTCTCGAATGAGTGCCTGATAGTTGACGATGGTCACGAGATTTAGAGCAAGTCTGCCTGTGTCATGGCTTTTCTGCCGATCGTGTTGCGAAGCCGAACTAACGCCGCCATTTCGATCTGTCGGACACGCTCACGAGTCAGTCCCATGGTACGACCGATTTCTTCGAGCGTCTTCGCCTCATCTCCGTCGAGTCCGAACCGTGACACAATAACAGTTTGCTCTTTCTCAGGCAACTCCCTCACCCACGCCATCAGTTCCGTCCTCCGCCGAACCCCATCGGCGGTCTCATCGGGCAAGAGCCCAACGGGATCCTCAATCACATCGCGCAGAAAGGTATCAGTGTGGTCATTAAGCGGGCTATCGAGCGAGCAGGTTGTGCGCACCAACTGCTTCAGGTCTAATACCTCTTCTTCCGATGTCTTCATCTTGGCGGCCACTTCGGCCGCCCTCGGCTCCCGCCCGAGCGCTTGCACCAACTGCTCGACACGATTCAGATAACGATTGAGACGCTCCACCACGTGTACGGGTAAACGCACCAGCTTGCCTTGATTAATGATCGCCCGCTCGATGTATTGCCGGACCCACCAGGACGCGTAGGTGCTAAACCTGAAGCCCCGCTTGTAATCGAATTTTTCAACTGCTTTGATCAGTCCTAAATTACCTTCCTCCACGATGTCGGAAAACGGAAACCCTCGGTGCATGTAGCGTTTCCCGATACTGATGACAAGCCGCAGATTCGATTCGATCATCTGTTGCCGAGCTTGCTCATCACCGGCCATCACTCGTTTGCCGAGCTGCTGTTCTTGCTTGAAGGTCAGCAGTGTCGATCGACGAACCTCCCGCAAGTAGCTCTTCAGCGTGTCAAGTCCTTCTGATCGACCCGTTTCTCGTTCGCCCTGATCAGATGCGCTCGCAGGTTCTGAGGTGTCCATATCATCGGCGATGTGCCGTCGAGCTTCGCTCAACTCGGACTCCTCGTCTTCCTGTCGACTCATGACTCCTCGTTCCTTAATGCCAAATGTCGAAGTGTGAATGCCGGCCGGTTGCGACGCCCCATTCCACCGCAATCGTCCTGACATGCGCAGCTGGAGGACCAGCTTTCAATTCTCGCAGAAGGTCTTCAATCACCAGTTTCCCACCCTCGACCTCCAGCTCAACTCGGCCGTCGTCGAGATTGCGGACGCCCCCCAACAGATTAAGCCTGGTGGCGATACGTGCCGCGAACGCACGAAACCCTACTCCCTGCACACGACCGACCACGAGAATGTGTGCTCGAACGGGTGGTTCATCGACCAATTGAGGCATCTGGCTCTACCACAATCATGACTCGTCAACTGCCCTGCGCGGCGTTGCTCAGCGGATACTCTCACACCTCTTCAGATGCGTCACGCGTTTTACATTTCCACGCTAGAAACTGAGCCCGTGATCTAGAATGTGTAAACGATCGGCACGAGCGATGTATGACATACCTGAATGCAGGGACCGTTCGAAGAACATGCAGTTTGCCATGAAAGAAAGACACCGTTGGGTTCCATCCTCTCACTGTCAGTCGCGATATAGAGTTGTCGGGAGGGCCTAACCGAGCGAGGTAAAAACAGACACATACTACTGGAGGCCTGTATCCTGTCGCCCTTGACTTGGAAAGAGTAGACTTCTGGGGAGGAAGCTTGGTTTGGTCGGGGCGAGAGGATTTGAACCTCCGACCCCTGCGTCCCGAACGCAGTGCGCTACCGGGCTGCGCTACGCCCCGACAAGACCAAGCAGACAAACCGAACGCGTGATTGTCTTACAAGAGAGGGGTAAAAGGCAACCCATGAGCTTCAGCCACCCCTCGATGAACAATTTTTCCATTTTTAAGGTTAACCCCCTTCGCCAACCCCGGATCAGCGTGAATCGCTCGATCCACACCGTCAGACGCGAGCCGCAGCAGATACGGCAACGTCGCATTGGTCAGAGCGTAGGTGGATGTGCGAGGAACGATTCCTGGCATATTGGCAACACAATAATGCACGACGCCATCAACGACATAGACAGGCGCCGAGTGTGTCGTCGGCTTTGTGGTCTCAACACAGCCCCCCTGATCGACAGAAACATCCACGATCACCGACCCAGGCTTCATCCGTGAGACCAGCGAACGGGACACCAGCGTTGGTGCCTTGGCTCCGGGGACCAGCACGGCGCCGATAACAAGATCTGCTGAGCACACAGCCTCCTCAATGGTGGTGGAGCTCGCAGCGCGCGTGATGATCCGGCCCTGGTACTGATCATCGAGATGCCGCAACCGTTCAACATCCAAATTGATCACCGTCACCTGGGCTCCCATCCCGACCGCAATGCGAATCGCCGAGCTTCCAACGATCCCGGCACCAAGCACGACGACCTTGCCCGGCTCCACTCCCGGAACTCCTCCCAACAGCACACCTCGACCTCCGTTGATTTTCTCCAGATATTGAGCACCGATCTGCACCGACATTCGTCCGGCAATTTCACTCATCGGCTTGAGCATCGGAAGACTGCCATCTTTCGACTCGGTCGTTTCATACGCAATAGCCGTGACCTTACTCTGCAGGAGCTCCTTGGTCACCTCCACGAGTGAAGCAAGATGTAAATACGTAAACAGGACCTGGCCTGGACGAAACAGATGGCACTCAGAAAACAATGGTTCTTTAACCTTCACAATCAAATCAGCTCTCTTGAATAGCTCCTCTTTCGAACCGGCAACCGAGGCCCCAGCCTTACGATACTCAGCATCGCTAAATCCACTGCCCTGCCCGGCAGACGATTCAACCCAGACATCATGCCCACTTTGTCGAAGGGTCGCTGCACCCTCCGGTGTCAGACTGACACGATACTCATGATCTTTGATTTCCTTCGGAACACCGATGACCATACAGGTTCCCCCTTCCAGCTATGAGTGCTGCAGACCTAACTGTGTCCATTATACATGGATCCACAAAGTGATCAGGTTGACCGCCACACCATCTACTGTGCTGCCCGTGGACAGCTTGGGAAAGCCTGTTGTAAGATGCACCCTTCGTTGTGGTGTATATGGAGGTGAAGATGGACTCCTGGAGCGAATCGTGTCAGGCCTGCGGAGCCGGCAACGGTGCACTGACAAAGCTTTCCATGGGAAAAGACTTTTTCGGCCGCCCTTACGATCGCCTGTCTCCGTTATCAGATCAAAGCCCAAAATGGTATTGCACCCCGTGTTCGATACACAAAAACTTGCAACGTGATTTCCGTGACATCTGTGCTGAATTCGATAAGTTACGTGCTGACCACGTATCGGAACTCGCCAAGGGCGACGAGTTCCGACGAGCATCATTGCGGTTACATGAGATCTCGACTATCCTGAGCGCAACCCAGCACCCATCTCCGTTCTTAAGAGGCGACGATGTGACGCTCCTGATGGAACGGCTCAATACCCTGACGATGCCCGTCTAGCGACCTAACCCAATGCCATCATTTCAACGACATATCTTCATCTGTACGAATCAGCGGCCAAAAGACGATCCACGCGGTTGTTGCGCGAACTTGGGTTCGGAAAAACTTCATGCACACTTCAAGAGTGAAACGAAGCGATTAAATCTCAAAGGGGTTGTCCGAGCAAACAAAGCCGGTTGCCTCGATCATTGTGACCTCGGCCCAAGTGTCGTAGTCTATCCTGAAGGCGTATGGTACTGGGTCGGTACGGAGGACGATGTCACCGAGATCATGGAGCGGCACGTGCTGAACGGCGAAATCGTCACTCGATTGCTCATGCCTGACCATCCGGTTCCAGAACAGCTGGTGCCGCTCAAAAAACTCTAAGGCTTCCCCTTCGATACCTCTATACATCCATGCCAACCGAAGACAAATGGAAGGCCAACATGGAAAAGGTGGCCTTCACCAAACAGTTTCCTGGACTCACGCTGGACTGGAACGTCTGCGAACGCAAAACGATTGAAGCCGTGGTTCCCTTGACCGGGAAACCGAGTGCCTCGGTCATCGTGTTTACCGATGGGTCGTTTACGATCGCTTCTCTACCGGCGCCGGAACCGTGGGAGTTGGGCCAGGCCCTGGTGGATGCCAGGAAACATCTGGAACCCAAACACGGACAAGCCTATGAGGACTATGACCGTGTGGTGAAGAAGGATAAGGAAGCGCTTCGCTCAGCTCGGCTGGAAAAGATCATCGGTGCGATTCAGAATAATCTCGAACAGATTCCTGAGCTCAAAGATCGGCTCAAAGAACTCGTCAAGGAATGGAAATGAGCAGCCTGCCGAAAAAAAATATGTTCGAGATCTTCTCTCAAGGCCTCTTTGAAGGAGTCAAGCCCATGTTAGTCATTCGTGATCACCTCGTCCGCCACCCTGACCGCTGCACGCACCAGGCCGTCTGTGTGCCGATTTGCCCGACCAGCGCCTGGCTCTCAACGCCACCTTACAAATTTGATCCTTCGCGCTGCCTTGAAAGCTGCCGGCTCTGCCTAGACGCTTGCCCCTCACAGGCAATCTACGCCGTCTTCAAGAAGGGCGACAAACTGTTGGAGCCGCAGAAAAAGACAGAGTAGGACGAAGGCCTACACAGATCGTCACACGATCTGCTTGCGTAAATGCCCCCAATAGGCAGTTCCGGCGTATGCGCACGCAGCAGTACCTGTCGTCATAGCTATGATCTGATAGACCTTGCTGCGCGGGATTTTGACCTTCACGGTGGGATTCAACAGATCGGGGGAATTCATGACAAGCTTGAGCGATTCTCCGGCAGAGAGGATCGGCCACATACAAGCGAGTCGTAGTCGGGTTTCATAACGCGGAATCGCCATTGTGTAGAGCCAGCCCTGATCAAGGTGCTCGACCGCCAGACGGATAAGCTTGCGGAGCACAGGTCTGAAGCGAGGAAGATTGCTCTGCTGCAACAGGTCCTGCGGCTTCAGTCCAGCTTCATCGAGCATCATTTCTGGAATATAACAGCGTCCCTTTTGCAGATCATGGGCAATGTCCTTGACGATGTTCGTCAGTTGCAGTCCCTTGCCAAATCGTACTCCAACTTCCGACATCTGCTGAATATTCCAGTTCGCCAGCGCCTTGCGATGAGCGCACATGAGATCGGTCCAGAACTCGCCGACACATCCGGCCACATGGTAGGTATAGCGGTCCAGATCATCAAAGGTCTTGAGCGCGGTGAGATCCTCCACGGAAGCCCCAGGGAACGTGCTCAGGTCCATTTCCATTCCTTGAGTCAGGGTCGTCATCACCCGCTGAATCCTACGTCGGTCGTCCAGCGAACAGGTGAGCGAAAGTTGGAAACACTCGTCCAACCGTTCGAGCAGAGTTCGTTCAGTCGACACTTGTTGGAGTGGTCCCACAGCCTGCTGAATCGTACGGATCTGAGCCCAGTCGAGCTGCTCACCGAGAAATTGTTCTCTAAAGCGGTGAAGAAAACTGAGACGACGCGATCGGTCGATCAGTTCCGTATCGGCGATCGTATCAGCGGCCCGGGCAAAGAGATACGCCAATCCTACTTGATCACGAACATTCGCCGGCACAACAACTAACGTTGTGTAAAACAGACGGGAAACTTGCTTGAGAAGGTCACGGAGCAGCTCGTGCTTGGAGGAGACAGTTGTCGTAGAGAGTTCCATTACCTGACTTCCAATAATCCTTCCATTCCCTTATCTCGATGACTGGGCATAGGCCACAGCCGTTTGTCACAAAAGAACAGAAAGCGCCCGGGCTGAGTCGGAGGGAGTTTTGCGATGATAGTTTTTCCTGCACCAACGTCCTGTTCAATTGAAAGGCCGGCCGACAACTCCTTCATGACGAAGTTATGGGGTATGAATGTCGTACGACTCGTCAAGGTCAACTCAACTGGCTTGCCGCTCTCCACGACCAGATGGTTCGGTGAGTAGGAATAACTGTCGAGAATAACGGTAGCCCGTTGAACTCCATCAGAAGAAATGGAGACAATGATCGGCGTGCCTGGCATGAAAGTATCCGCAGCTAGTCCAACCGACGTAGGCCCTAGTGTCAACCAACTCCCTATCACCAGTGTCCAGAAGCATTTTGCATAAACCCTCATGATAATGGCTTTCTAACAGGAGCGTCGGGAGACGGTCAAGATTATCCACGTACTTTCAGAGACCTCACTCATTCTTGACTTTGAATAATGAGGTCTTACTCATAGCCCTATGCCCCTCTATGACTGACAATGTGTCGCAGACAACGGATTTGTGTATAATCATGGAAGTTCAGCTCGTTGCCTCACATGAGGCGACCGTTTGTTTCCAAGGAGGCTCATAATGAAGTGGCTTAAAGGCGTAGGTCTGCTGCTGATCGCAAATATTCTCATCATGGTGACGCTCTCGATCACCATCCCCATTGTGATCAACGTGATCTTACCGATGTTCGGAATCGATGTCCGCGGTTCCGTCGATCTGACATCGTTGATATGGGCTGCTATGTTCGGGTTCGGTGGGGCATTCATCAGTTTGGCGTTCTCGAAGCAAATGGCACGCGCCATGCTTGACTGCCAGCAAATCACCCAACCTCGTTCTCACGCGGAACAGATTGTGTATGGTTCCGTGCGGGAAATCGCCCAACGGTTGAATATCACCATGCCCGAGGTATGGGTCTACAATTCTCCCGATCCCAATGCCTTCGCGACGGGACCAAGCAAGAACAACTCGATGGTGGCGGTGTCAACCGGATTACTGGAGAACCTCAAGGAAGATGAGGTGAAGGCTGTTCTGGCTCATGAAATGGGCCACGTCTATAACGGCGACATGTTCGCTACAACTGTGCTAGCCGGGCTGATGAACACCTTTGTGTATTACATCGCCATGTGGGTACGGCGTTTCTTCGCGGAGCGGGATCAGGCAGCCTTAGGTTTCGGTCTGTCACTGGTAGTACAGATCATCGTCAGCATCCTGGCCTCCGTCGTCATCAGTTGGTTTTCACGTCGTCGAGAGTTTGGAGCCGATGCGTTTGCTGCCAAGGTGTACGGGAAAGACTCGATGATCGGTGCGCTCCGAGCGATTGATCGATGGGTGAGTCGTGCTCAATTCGAATACTCCACGCAAGACGCACTCGCAACGATGAAGATCTCCGGCAACACCAGTGGGTTCATGAGCTTATTCTCAACGCACCCCCCGCTTGAGGCACGGATCGCGGCGTTGGAGCGGCTTTAATCCTGTTTCTTGAAAAATACGATGTGGGCGCGGTACTCAGTAATAGCCGCGCCCAAGGTCGTACTCCCCCGTGAGATGTTGGCCTCTATGGCATCCTCAATGTCGGGGTCGTTAATCTCAACGTCATACCGATCCTGAATGTTCGTTCTGACCGGCCCCCCGGTCAGCTCTCGTGGCATAAAGATTTCTTTCCAGACTTCTTTCTCAACCAAACACACATCCCGAAACCGTTCATAGAGCAAGGCTAGTTTTTCTGGATCTGTGACCTTCACACGCGCTCCCATGAGTATCCTTTCTCCAGGGACCTACCTGACCGACTTCAGTTCAGGAGACCAGGTAGGAACAGTATCTGCAATGGTAAAACGCATCACGCCGACGTGGTTGACGGCATGAAACGGTTGTTGGCCTAGCGGCGCAATATAGATCTTCGCCAGATAATTGCCCACCGGCCATTTCTCGCCTGACCGTTTCAACTCAAGGTACCCATATCGTTCGTGTCCTGACACCTCCAATACATCTTTCCCTAACGGCTTCTCATTCAACTGGCCACCCAGTTTCTCCAAATGCCATTGCACTGCAAATTGCGCTGGATCTTCCAAGGGGGCTACTTCAAAAACAATATAGATTGCTGGAATCTCCGGCGTGAATGTAGAACCCAGCCCGATCGGTTTCAGTCGCGGATCCTGGGTATACCACCCTTTACGTCCAAACGTATCCCATTCTACCTCAAACGCTTTCGCCATCTTGATCCAAGTAAAAAGCGACTGCGGAATGTCTTTTTCCTGATAGTCGAAGGAGGGGCTTTGGGTCGATCCAATCTCCGTGGACTCTTGCGCTTTGGGAGGCAGGAGGTCCTTGGCAATCCCTACCTGCTCATGGAGCAAGGCGACGCACACCACGCCAACGGCCAACCAACCTCTTGACCATCTTGTTGCCGGAGCATCCTGCGCCATAGAATTTATCGTACTGAAGCACGCCATGGGGATCAATGATTGCCAGCCATCATCCGATGAATCCTTGTGCCAGGCTGGTTCTATGCTAGAGTGCTCTTGGCTTTCCTATTATGACCGCCCAACCAGCATCACCACATTCAACCGGACATACTCCTAACAACGATCCCGCTCCCATCATGCCACACGAGTCCGGTCGTCGTTTTGGTATTCGTGATGGACTGTTCCAGGCTATTGCCCAAGGCGGAGGCGAGCAGTATCTCTCGGCCTTTGCCTTGCTCTTGCACGCGACACCGTTCCAATTGAGTATTCTCTCGGCTATTCCCCAGCTCTTAGGCACATGGGCGCAGTTGGTTTCCGTCAAAGTCGCCCACTGGTTCCCCAGCCTGGCCTCTCAAGTCTTCTGGGGCATCATCGGACAATCCTTCGCCTGGATCCCCATTCTCGCACTACCCTTGCTCTGGCCAGATCAAGGACCGTGGCTGCTCATCGCAGCCGTTGCCGTGTATTTCACCTTTACTCATTTCACTTCTCCTGCATGGAATAGTCTCATCACCGACTTGCTTGAGCCTAACGAACGAGGCACTTACTTCGCCAGACGATCACGCACCATTGCAATGACCAGTTTTCTCGCACTCTGTCTGGCTGGAGCGCTGTTGAGCTTCTTCGAACACCAGCAACTCCTTTGGGTCGGTTTTGCCGTGATGTTCCTCACGGCTGGGCTCTGCCGGAGCACGTCAGCACTCTTACTACTGAAGGTACGCGGCTTACCATCGCGTGAGCCGAGCGGCAATCCAACTGGATTTCTGGTCTTTCTCCGCACCGGCACGTCCAAAAATTTCCGCCACTTCCTACTGTTTTCAGGTCTCATGCACTCGGCTGTGTTGGTTGCTGGTCCATTCTTCGTCATTTACCTGCTTCAGGACCTGCATCTCGCACATTGGCAATATGGAACCTGGCTGGCCGCCGGCATCATCGGCCAATTTCTGACTCTCCCAGCCTGGGGACAGTTCGGCGATCGCTTTGGGAATAAGGCGTTGCTCACCTTCACTGGGCTACTCGTAGCATTCCTGCCGATGTTGTATCTGTTCGGGACAGCATGGCCGTTTCTTGTCACCGTCAATTTCTTCGGAGGCGTGGTCTGGGCAGGACTTGGGCTTGGATTGAATAACTACGTCTTCGACGTGGTGCTGCCTACGGATCGCGGGAAAGCTGTTGCCATTTCAAGTATCGTGAATGGTATTGGGTGGGCAATAGGAACCGTGATCGGAAGCATACTGATCGACACGCTACCGGACAGGCTGCAGGCTTGGAACTTGATGCTGGAGCCCGTCTCCAACCTCCCGTTTATTTTCTTTCTCTCGGGCCTTTTGCGATTGATCGTCTCAGCGACACTTCTCCGAACCTTTCACGAACCTCGTCAAGTGGAACAGCGCGCTCACCATCGATTGCTCTGGGAACTGCCGCTGTTGAAACCCTTACGACAACTCTCACGCCGGGCGATCAACCATAATTAGTAAGGACCTACTCCGGAGTCGATAGCACGATTCTTTTCCTCTTGCTTCAGTTTTTCAAACGCTTTGTCAGCATTGCTTCGAACCTGGTCCTGCGTCATTGTCGGCGCAGGTTTCGGCGCTTCACCGGCACATCCCCCTATCACCAACAGCAATACCCCCATGCCAGCCACGCTCAACCCATTCTTGAACCCTATCCTCCATGTCGCTTTCTCCGACATACCCATCCTCCTCTTCGTCATGAGAACCATACAATTTGTACCCACATCATAATCATACCATCCCTTTCTATGAATACCACTCAGCACTCATCTCGTTGACTCACTGAAACCAAGAGGGTATGCTTCGCAACCCAGCTCAACCATACATCCATGAGGTCACCCATGTCGCTGTCTGATCGCTTGACCGAAGATCTCAAACTTGCGATGAAATCACGAGATCAACTACGCATGGATGTCATCCGTATGATTAAAGCCGCCGTCCAGAACAAAGAAGTCGAGCTGAAGCGGGACCTTGATGATGCTGAAATGAGCCGCGTGATGACAACTCTTATCAAACAACGCAGAGAATCCGTCGAGCAATTTGAAAAAGCTCAACGGGCTGAACTGGCTGCCAAAGAACGGAAGGAAATCGAAATTATCGAGACCTACCTTCCCACACCGCTTTCACCTCAACAGTTGGAGTCCATTGTCATAATGGCTATCACAGAGACAGGATCCCATACCCACAAAGATATGGGGATCGTCATGAAGGCCGTGATGTCCCGCCTCGCCGGGCAGTCCGTCGACGGCAAGCAAGTCAGCGACCTAGTGAAAAGTAAGCTCTCCTAATCGTCTCTAGCATCGTTTGCTATACTAAATCCTATTCAATGAGTGGCTTTAGTTTCGTCTACTCTTAGCCGTTAAGTAGTGGTATGGCAATCCTCATAGTTGATGACTCTTCCGACCAACATCTCTTACTGCGGTCTATCCTGACAAAGGCCGGTCATGATGAGATTGTCACAGTTGATTCGGCCCAGGCAGCGTTTACGGCCTTAAACCTTGAAGGCCCACCAACATCAGTCAGGGTCGACTTGATTCTGATGGATGTCCTCATGCCCGACATCGATGGCGTGGGAGCTTGCCGACATATCAAACAGCAGGAGCATCTTCGAGACATTCCAATCATCATGGTGACCGCGAAGAATGACCTCAATAGCCTCAAGGAAGCGTTCTCTGCCGGCGCAATAGATTACATCAATAAACCCGTGAACGGAGTGGAGTTGCTTGCCCGCGTGTCCTCGGCGCTTACCTTGAAGCACGAGATGGATTGCCGCAAGAAACGGGAAGCGGAGCTTAGCCGCAGCAATGAGGAACTCCAACGCGCTCTTCGCGAAGTCAAAGTGCTACGCGGGCTCATTCCGATCTGCGCCTCCTGCAAGAACATCCGTAATGATGGTGGATTTTGGCAACAACTCGAAGAATATATCGGCGAACATTCCGAAGCGGAGTTTAGCCACGGACTCTGTCAACCCTGCCTCAAAAAGCTTTATCCTGGCGTTTATCAAGAGTAGCTGGTAGCGTTTAGAAGCTTCTTACCACAAGACTGTGTGAACTTATGAGCATCCTCATCGTCGACGATTCCGCAGATGATCGACTCCTGTTGCAGGCCATTTTGTTGGCTGCCGGCTATGAAAATATTCTGACAGCGGATTCCGCCGCCGCCGCGTTTCAGCATCTCGGCCTGGACGGAAGTAAGCACAGCGGCGGGCACGTCGATCTGATCCTCATGGATATTTTGATGCCGCAGATGAACGGTATCGAAGCCTGTCGCCAGATCAAAGCCGCCGACCGGTTCCGAGACACTCCGATTATCATGGTCACTGTCAAGACCGATCCAGTCGATCTTCAACTCGCATTTGCCGCCGGAGCTATGGATTACGTTGCCAAACCAGTCAAGAAGGTCGAGCTCCTGACCAGAGTACGGTCGGTGCTCCGGCTTGTCCACGAAATCGACCGCCGCCGCGCACGTGAGCAGGAACTTCTCGAGGTCATGCGCCAACTCCAAGAGGCCAATCAGATGTTGCTCCGTCTCTCCTGCTTGGACGGATTGACGGGTATCACCAATCGACGCCAGTTCGACGACTTTCTGGATCAGGAATGGAGAAGAGGGGCGCGCGAGTCAACTCCAGTATCGCTGATTATCTTCGATATCGACCGATTTAAAAATTATAACGACTCCAAAGGCCACACAGCTGGCGATGAATGTCTCAAACAAGTCGCTGCGGCAATTTCGAGCTCCGTGAATCGGCCAGGAGATTTGGTTGCCCGCTATGGCGGAGATGAGTTTGTGACGGTCCTGCCCGGCACAGGGATCGATGGCACGGCACAAGTCGCGGAAAATCTGCGACGCCGGGTTGAATCCCTCGATATGAAGCACACAGATGGGGAACTCGTGACGATCAGCGTTGGATATGCCTGCATGGTCCCGAACAGAAACTCTTCTCCTACCGATCTCATCAAGGCCGCCGATCAGGCCCTCTATCAAGCGAAACAAGATGGACGTAATCGGACCAAATCGGCCAGCTTTTTGTCGCTGGTCCAAGAGTCACACGACGACTAGAGACCGCCCCAACTATTCGCTGGGCATTCACACCCCCATGTCACGCCATCCGCGGGTACGACATCAAGAGCGAGTCTCGCAACCATGAGATCTGTTCCTCATTCCCGCACTAAGACCAGACGAACCACTTCCCCTGAACGGAAACTCTCCGAACGAACACTCCCTTTATTCGAGCAGAGTGCGGCCACACGGCTCAAGCAGTATCAAGGCACACTCCGCAAACTGGCGCAAAGTAAGGCTTTGAACAGCAGCGACATTTCCGGTGTCTTTTCAGCTATTTCAGAGGCCTGCTGCAGCATGCTGCATGTCAAACGCGCCAGCCTCTGGCTGCTTACTAGTGAGCGCGCTGCCATCGAACTGATCGACGTGTGCACATCCGGACGACATCATTCCAACCCTTCCTTTGTGTCCCGGCTCTCAGACTGGCCTGCACATCTTCGATCGCTGACGCGCATACAGCGCACCATCGCGGTTCACAATGTTTCCAGGAATCCACATTTCAAGGAACTGGCACCGTGGTACCTGTCCTCCTTCCGTATCAAAGCCATGCTAAGTGCACCGATCAGGCAGAACGGAAAGCTCGTGGGAGCACTCTGTGCCGAGTCCATCGGCACACCTCGGCGATGGACTCGGCATGAAGAAGACCTCATCAGCCTACTCGCAACCATGACATCCCTTGCCTTAGAAGCGGCTGAACGGCGTGAAGTGGAACAAGCCCTCCGTGTCGCCAAGGAAGCCGCCGAAGTGGCCAACCGCGCCAAGAGTGAATTCCTAGCCAGCATGAGTCATGAGATCAGAACCCCCATGAATGCCATCGTCGGCATGGCCGATCTTCTCTGGGATACTCCGCTCACACCAGACCAACGAAAGTATCTACGGATCTTCCGACGTGCGGGTGGCACACTCTTGAATCTGATCAATGATATTTTGGACCTCTCGAAAGTCGAAGCCGGTCGTTTGGAGTTGGAATCTATCGCGTTCGACCTGAATGAAGTCATCGATAAGGCCATCGATATACTGGCGATGCGAGCCAACGAGAAGGAGCTAGAGCTTGCCTGCCATGTGGATCGGAACGTGCCGTGTCAGTTAGTCGGTGACCCAACGCGGCTAACGCAGATATTGATCAATCTCATCGGCAATGCCATCAAATTCACAGAGAAAGGTTCGGTTATCATTCGTGTTACCAACGACTCCGATAAAAATATCGCCGGTGCTGTTCGGTTTTCTATAACCGATACCGGAATCGGAATCCCGTCCAACAAACTCGTCTCGATCTTCGACAATTTCACGCAGGCACATGCGTCAACAACCAGGCAGTACGGAGGGACCGGACTCGGCCTCGCGATCACCAAACGCCTTGCCGAACATATGAACGGACGGATCTGGGCTGAAAGTATTGTGGGAACGGGGAGCACCTTCCACTGCTCCCTCCTGCTTCAGGCTCAAACAGAACCGCGCCATCAGCAATCCGCAACGCCGATCAACCTTGAAGGAATCAGAGTTCTGGTCGTGGACGATCATCCCATCAACCGCCTCATCCTCCGTGAGCTACTGAGTGCCTGGGGGGCTCAGGTGACGGAAGCCAGCGATGGAATGACCGCGTTGGACGAACTCCGCCACGCATCCGAACGAGAACAGGCTTACGAGCTCTTGCTCCTCGACTGCCGCATGCCTGAGATGAGCGGCTTTCAAGTTGTGGAACAGCTGAAGTCCCTGCCCAACGAGAGTTGCCCAACCGTCATTATGCTGACTTCCGATCATTGGGCGGACGATATCGCACGGACCTATGACCTTGGTCTCGGTGGGTATCTGATTAAACCCATCCGACGGTCCGATCTCATGCAAACTATAGGGATTGCCCTTGGTCGGACGAAAGGAATACCGACGACAAATCTAGAAGTCACAGCGCCATCGTCGACGGCTCCAACACGTCCATTACGTGTATTGTTAGTTGAAGATTCCCCAGACAACCAACTGCTCGTACGGGCATATCTGACGCCGACCGACTACTTCCTTGACGTGGCAGAACATGGCGCCATCGCGTTGGACAGATTCAAGTCCGTTCACTACGACGTCATCCTGATGGATGTGCAAATGCCCGTCATGGACGGCTATGCCGCGACAAGGGCAATCCGCTCGTGGGAACGGGATCATGATCTTCCACCCACACCAATTATCGCCCTCACTGCATTGGCCCTCAAGGAAGAAGGGGCCCGCATCTTTGAAGCAGGCTGCAACACACATCTCACGAAGCCCGTAAAGAAATCCACATTACTGGAAGTGCTTCGAGCGTACAAGGAGCACGTCGTCTAGCGATGCACGCCTCACAACCCGAACCAACAGACCAACTCACCGTAGAGATTGATCGAGACCTTGAAGATATTGTACCGATCTTCCTAGATAATCGGAAAAAGGATGTCCAGACACTTCGAAGCGCACTGAGCAAGCAAGACCTCAGGACCGTTCAAACTCTGGGCCATCGCATGAAAGGCGACGGAGGCGGATTTGGGTTTGATCGAATTACTGAAATCGGAGCGGCAATGGAGCGCGCGGCACAACTCGAGGACCACTCAACAATCGAACAACATATTGTACAGCTGGAAGACTTCCTCAAACACGTGACAGTTGTCTACCGCTAGTGGCCTGTAACGATTGATTCGGGAGTAATTCGTCGCGATGGATCGAAGTACTTCCACTTCACGGGTTTGGGCTGCTTGTTGTATTGGCGTATGTGCTTGCCGTTGCAGTTCCATGCGTTCGCGGTTAGTCAGTTTCATCGCGCCCTCCATAGGCGCAATTATACTAACTATTTAAGTGTTACAGTCCACTAGAGGATGGAGCACGCGACCTTGTTCATCCGACCCTCAATTTCCATCGGCTTCGAACAGTAGTTCCCACATCGGCAATCATTCGAAAGGTTCCTCATCCTCAAGCTAAAACCGGATATTCTGGAGGTGATGATCGCTGCAACACATAGTCGATTGAAAGTATCAACTGTGTCCTGATAGTCCGGTCCAATATAGCGATAACCCTGTCCGAGAAATCAGAAGCGGTACATTTCCATCAAGATAAAACACAACTCTAGCCTACCTTGATTCGAGAGGTCCCAGTCTGACCAATTTGGTAAGAAGGATCACGATCGCCATAGGCCATCCTGCGATCACAGGCATTGCCCCCGCCGAGGGGACATCAAGACGAGAGCTTTGGAATGCCCTATTAGGATGATGGTATCTTCCGTTCTTGTGTGATCAAGTACTGGTGGAGACTCTGTAACAGATTGTGTATAATGAGCCAAGGGAAACGCGGCTCTACATTCCTCCCCGTTCTTCGGCCGCAGCAGCGAGTTTGCATGCTCAAGTGCAGCAAATTCTGCGGGATCCCGAGGTCGCGGTCCCGATGTCCCATGAGTGGGGGGCTAGCTCAGTTGGGAGAGCACTACGTTCGCAACGTAGGGGTCGGGGGTTCAACTCCCCTGCCCTCCACCAATCTTCGCTAAAACTACCGGTTGTAGTCATTCCCCTTACAACACGTCTTGGATGATCATATTCCTGCTCCCACTAGTTGGCTGAACAATACAGGCCCCATGTCCCTCTCTCCTCTGATTCGCTTCGGCACATCCACGTGGGCCTATGAAGGCTGGCAAGGACAGATTTATCACCGGCCGTACGCGAAAACCACCTTTGCACGTGAATGTTTAGGTGAATATTGCCAGTATCTCCATACCGGCGAACCGCTTTTTCTGACAGTCGGCAACGACTCCACCTTCTACCACCCACCCACGACGAACCAGCTTGGCCACTATCTCAAGCAGATTCCAGAAGACTTCGAGATGTGTTTCAAGGTTTGGGAAGAAATTACCATTCCGCGTTTTGCGAGTCACGTTCGCTACGGTCCCAAGGCCGGAGAGCCGAATCCCCGTTTTCTCGACGCAAAGCTATTCAGCGATCTGGTTCTGGCGCCATACCGTGAAGCCAAATTTGAGCCGCACATGGGGCCGTTCATTTTTGAGTTTCAGAGGCATGGGTTGACCAGTGACGAGTTCTGCTCACGGCTCGATCGATTCTTCGAGCAGCTACCGAATGATTTCCGGTATGCGGTCGAGATCCGCAATGCGGATTTGCTTGAGGAAAGCTATCGGAAAGTTTTAGAGAGCCATGGTGTGGCACACGTCTACAACCACTGGTCCTACATGCCACCGTTGCTGCAACAGCACACACGGATGGAAGAAGGTTTCACAGCCCCGTTTATCGTGATCCGCCTACTCACGCCACTGAACATGAGCTACGAAGCAGCCAAGAAACGAGCGGCCCCCTACAACACAATCGTGGGAGAGCTGCCTCAGATGCGCAAAGAAACCGTAACCCTCATCAAGCAGGCCACGAGCGGAAATCGGCAAATCTATGTATTGGTGAACAATCGATCGGAAGGGAATGCGCCACTCACAGTACAAGCACTCGTAAGCCATCTACGCCATGAAGAATACCGATAATGTGAAACCCATTATGCAGGACTGATAATCGCCTCTCCATCCGGTTTGGCGGCATCGATGAACACGCGGCGGCCGTCGACACGCAGTCGGCCTTCGGCAAAGAGCTGCACGGCGCGGGGATAGATTTTGTGCTCTTGCACGAGGATTCTCGCAGCAAGTGTGTCGGACGTGTCCTCGTCCAGGATCGGCACGGATGCTTGGATAATGATTGGTCCTTCATCCACACCTTCCGTCACGAAATGCACCGTACAGCCCGCCAATTTGCAACCCCAATCGATGGCCTTTTTTTGTACATCCAATCCGGGAAATGACGGCAGCAGGGAGGGATGGATATTCATCATGCGATTGGCGTAGACATTCACCAGCACTGCCGTGACGATTTTCATGTACCCTGCGAGTAAGACGAGTTCAACATGATGTTGCTGAAGTACTTCCAATAATGATCGGTCGTAGGCTTCACGGCTGTCCGGCCGACCGGCAAAAGGTTTGGGATCGACGAAGAGATCTTTAATCCCGTGCTTCCGCGCCCGCTCCAATGCAACCGCGTCCCTCTTATTGCTGACGACTGCGACAATCTGAGCTTGCACCTGCCCTGCTTCGATCGCATCGATAATGGACTGTAGATTTGAACCTCGTCCGGATGCCAGCACTGCCACCCGCAACGGAGTCGTTCGGCTAATCGACATACTCAACCTCCGGCTCCTCCCCGGTGGAGGCAACGATTTCGCCGATCTGCCAGCCTCGGTCTCCCAAAGCCTCGGCACGAGCCAGCACTCCAAACACGGAATCAGGCGGGACCACGAGGATCAACCCAATGCCCATGTTGAACACACGATACATCTCCTCACGATCGACCTGTCCCAACCGGCTCATTACCCCAAAAATCGGCGGTGCCGTCCAGGTCGTCCTAGCAATCCTCGCCCGCACGCCATTCGGAAACACGCGTGGCAAATTCTCTGTAATGCCCCCTCCGGTAATGTGGGCGATGCCTTTGATCGGAAACTCCTCGACTAACGCTAAAATCTGCTTCGCGTAAATTCTGGTGGGTGTCAGGAGAACCTCGCCGATGGACCCCTCAAGCTCGGAGAGACGGCTGGCAACTGTCAACTTGGCTTGCTCAAACAGCACCCGCCTGGCCAGTGAGTAGCCGTTGCTATGAAGTCCCGATGAAGCCAATCCGATGACGGCATCTCCGGGCACAATGTGCCGACCATCGATCATCTTTGGGCGATCGACGGCGCCGACGGCAAAACCGGCCAGATCGTACTCCCCATCAGGATAGAATGAAGGCATTTCCGCGGTTTCACCCCCGATCAGCGCACACCCGGCTTGACGACAGCCGTCGGCAATACCGGCTACCACTTCCTGAGCCTTTGAAACAGATAACTTCCCGGTGGCGAAATAATCGAGGAAAAATAGCGGCTCCGCCCCGCTCACCACGATATCATTGACACACATCGCCACCAGATCGATCCCGACGGTATCGTGTTTGTCCATCATGAACGCGATCTTCAGTTTGGTCCCAACCCCGTCGGTTCCGGATACGAGCACCGGCTCCTTATATTTCCCAGCTTGAAAACCAAAGAGGCCGCCAAAGCCCCCAAGGTCGGTCAGAACTTCAGGGCGAAACGTCGATCGAACAAACGGCTTGATGCGATCGACGAACTCATCGCCTGCATCGATATCCACACCGGCATCACGATAGGTCGTCATGAATAGATATCCTGAACAATTACGGTTGTGATGAGACTGAACCTCAGCCTTACATCTGTTCGGGGCGCATCTTAACGGAGGGTCCAACAGAGGTCAACGCGGCTGTCTGAAGCCACCCAACACAACTCCATCTACCCCCGCCTTCTGCTTTTTTCTTGCCGCCATCGGAATACGCCCTATACTATGCTCGTCACATTTCCGCACTCTTCCGGCGAACAAACCGACCAAGGAGGGGTTGGTGGCTATTTTAATCGTTGACGACTCTCCCGATGAACGTCTGTTGCTCCATCACATCTTGAAAACCGCAGGGTATCGGGATTTGATCACGGTTTCCTCTGCTCGTGATGTCTTCATGCAGTTGGACCTCGATCATGAAGGCGCAAACGGCGTCAAGACGGATCTCATTTTAATGGATATCAAGATGCCAGACATGGACGGAGTGGAGGCTTGTCGGCGCATCAAAGCCATTGATGCATTTGCGGGGATTCCGATCATCATCGTGACCGCGCGGGACCAAAGGGACTTCTTACAAGCTGCCTTCGACGCCGGGGCAACAGACTATATCAGAAAACCAGTGGAACGGGTGGAACTCCTGGCGAGAGTCAAGGCTACGCTGAAACTCAAACAGGAAACAGAGGAGCGAAATCACTGGGAACAGGAACTGACAAAAGTCATCAGCGAACTCGATCGTACCCTGCGCGACATGGCGACATTACAGCAATTGATCCCCGTCTGCCCATCGTGCAAGAAATCCCATCCCGCGCATATGTCTGACACCGCGCTCGACGAGTATGTACGGAGCCACCCCCTGACGAAGTTTCAGGATCTCGTCTGCTCGGCGTGTGCCGGGCGCTGATCCTGGCACTGCGATCCTCAGCTTTCCGGACGCATCTCCACATCGAGCAATTTAATCTTCCGGTGAAGATGACTTCGCTCGATCTTGAGATCGTCCGCGGTCCGTGAAATATTCCAATGGTGTTCCCGAAGTTTACGGCTGATATATTCCTTCTCGAACGCATTCCGAGCGTCTCGCAGGGAGTCATAAGATTTACTGAGAAGTGGATTGGCCGCGTGATTGCTCACCGGCACCACCCCGACGGTTCGTCCCTGTAGCGACAAGGTAACCTGAGAGGCATCGATCATAAACCCCGGCACCATGATCATAAGCCGCTCAATCAAATTCCTCAGCTCCCGGATGTTCCCGGGCCATTCGTATTGCTGAAATACGGCCATCGCCTCAGGCGAGACTTCTTTTATTCGCAACCCTTGCTCCTCGACATGCGTCTTCATGAAGTGCCGCACAAGAGCCGGGATATCTTCTCGCCGCTCCCGCAGTGGAGGCACGACAATCGGCACCACATTGAGACGGTAGTACAAATCCTCCCGAAAGTGTCCCTTGCCGATTTCTTTTTCCAATTCCTTATTGGAAGCCGCCAGCACCCGCACATCAACCTTCATCAATTTGGTCCCGCCAACTCGCGTGAACTGCTGTTCCTGTAACGCCCGCAACACTTTCGCCTGCGTACTGAGGCTCATATCCCCGATTTCGTCCAGAAACAACGTGCCCCCATCGGCCTGCTCGAACTGACCACGCTTCATGGATGTGGCTCCGGTGAAGGAACCTTTTTCGTGGCCGAACAATTCGCTCTCAATCAATGTCTCAGGGATGGCGGCACAGTTGACGGCCACGAACGGATGGTCCGATCGGGTGCTGTGCCTATGAATGGCTCGAGCGACCAACTCCTTCCCTGTTCCATTCTCGCCTCCGATCAATACCCGACTGTTCGTGGGCCCTGCCGTCTCGATAAGCTCCCGTAGCCGCTGCATGGCCGGAGACTGTCCGACCAACTCGAACTTTTGCTGAACCTTAGTCCGCAACGACCGGTTCTCTTGTGCCAATCGAAACTGCTCCAACGCTTGCTTGACACGGAACGTGACATTCTCCAGCGACAACGGCTTCTCGATGTAGTCGTACGCACCCAGCTTGATGGCTTTCACGGCTGTTTCGATGGACCCATGCCCAGACATCATCATGATCTGAGTCGCAGGCACAAATTCTTTGACACGACGTAGCGTCTCCAGTCCGTCCATTTCCGGCATCCAGATATCCAGAATCATGAGATCCGGTGGATCGGTCCCATAGATTTTCAACGCCTCGACCCCATTGGCGGCTACTGACACCTCATACCCTTCATCTTCGAGGATGCTTCGCAGGGACGTGCGAATCGCCTCTTCGTCGTCCACCACTAGAATCGATGCCGACATACTTCCCCTCTCCTTACCGCGTACGTCTCACCGGTCTACCCTACACCGGCAAATCGAATGTAAATACGGCGCCCTTTGGGTAATGGTTCCCAACTTGGATCTGTCCATCATGGTCCGTGATAATCCGGCGGACGATCGCCAACCCCAACCCGGTTCCGGTCTTCTTCCTGGTGAAATACGGGACAAACAACCGTTCCTGATCCTCCGGCGTGATCCCTGGCCCCTCATCCGCGACGGCGACGACCGCGCGACGGCGTTTCGTATCATACTTCGTCCCGACCCACAGCCGCCCTTTTTGATTCATTGCTTGAACCGCGTTGTCGAAAAGATTGACGAACACACGTCTCAGTTGTTCCCGATCGAAATTGATGGCTGGCAGATCCTCATCCAGCTCCACAATAAGCTCAATATCCTTCTGTGCCTCGCGATAGAGCGTGATCACTTCCCGTACCACGTCGTGCAGGGATTGCCGCGTCATTTGCGGAACAGGCAGACGGGCGAATTTAGAAAATTCGTCCAGCATCTGTTTCAGACTACCAACTTCGTTGATGATGACATTCGTGGCGTCGTCGAACACGCGATCCAGGTCGGGGGACTTCTCGAAGAACTTCTTGCGTAATCGCTGGGCCGATAGTTGAATCGGAGTCAGTGGATTCTTGATTTCATGGGCGACGCGCTTCGCGACTTCCTGCCACGCGGCCACTTTCTGCGCCTTGATCAATTCCGTCAGATCTTCAAAGACCAACACAAACCCCAAATCCTTGTTCGCCTCATCCCGCATGCGGGAACCTTTCAACCCAATCGTGATCAGCTTCCCTTGGATATCCAACTGCCCTTCCAAGTCCAAATCGTCTCGTTCATCGGCCAGCATACGGTCATAGGCGGTCTGGAACGAGTCGAGACCGAACTCCTTGAACGCCTCATTGGCCAGCCGTCCTTTGAACCGGTCGGCAGCCAACCCAAGAATACGCTCAGCTGATGGGTTGAACGTCGTGATCATTCCGCTCCGATCGATCGAGAGCAGGCCAGCGGCGATCGTATCGACGACCGTTTCGATATAGGCACGGCGGCGATCCAACTCGACATTCGTGTTCCGCAAAGTCAGGTTGGCTTCCTCAAGCTTCGACTTGCTCCCCTGCAGATCCTGCGTCATCCGATTAAACGACTCGATCAGCGTCCCGATTTCATCAGTTGCCCTGGCATCGACCTGTACCGACAGGTCGCCCTGGGCGACGGCTTCGGTCGCTTCCGCCAACCGTTGAATCGGAACGGTGATACCGCGCGCCACATAAAACCCGAACCACGTCGCACTGAAGAGAATCAATACCGCCACGACGGCCACAAACAGGTAGGCCCCGGCTTTAATTGGGTTTTTCATCGCCTTGATCTGTTTGTATGCCGTGTATTGACGGCCAATCCCCTCCATCTTGGTCAACAGGGATTCAGGGACGTAGGTTTCCACGACCACGACCCCCTCAATCTCGCCTCGCCGGCTTCCGGAGGCCACTGGGATGGCGGCGCGCACTAACCGTCCCGTCTGGGCTTCCTGGACAGAGGTAAACTCCTGCTTGCCGTTAATGACTTGCAAGACCAGCTGACTGATCGGCAGATCCAACACCCCGGAGGGAATGTCACTATCAAGGGCCTTGGTGAGGGTCTCCATTTTGTTCGAAAACACTTCGATCCCGGCAACACCGTACTCCATGCGTTTCCGAGCCATCGCGGCGATCAAGAGATCCCGCTGGACGGGAGTCAACAGGTCTTCGCGAAACAGTTCTTGAGAAATCGCCCGTGCGCTGTTCACCGCGAGCGCGACATGCCCCGCATGCTGCATGCGAGCCACCTCGTACGAATCTTTCATCACTTTTTCGATATGCTCACTGAACCAAACATCGACCGCCTTGTTGACCAACCCACTCGCGACGATTGCCAGGAGCAGCGTCGGAATCAACGAGAACCCAATAAAGGCCGCGATGAGCTTGGTGCGAAATCCTGACCCAACAAGACGGTGCCGGCGTTCAAAATAGGCCTTGATCAGATTCCTGGACAACAACAGAACCAACACAACAAAGCCGATCAGGTCTAAATTGACCAGCAGGAGAACCAGTGCGTAGCTCGTCGTCGGCAGGAAAGAACCGTTCTCTTCGGATCCCGGCGCCACAACTTGTGAGTAATACAACGTGAGGGCCACGCAGGGGATCAAGAGAATCAGCACGATCCAGACAGGGCGAAGATGAGGTGGTTTTCGCTCCGGTTTCTTCGGTTGGTCCGCCAAAGCTGTACGGACGTGACCGCCCATCGCCACGGGCAGAACCTCCGGAAGTCCTCCGGAGGCTGATCCAAATGCACCCGTGGGATGGTTGAGCTCTGGCATTCACTCGCCCTCTAGAGACTATTCATACATGGAAACAGGAGCCTGTCTCACTATAGCCGACTTATAAGACAGTCTCAAAGTTTGCCGCACAACTCGCAGCGTCCAGAGACCCGGCGGCATAGTAGAACCGAAAGATGGGATACTACTTCGGTGATGCCAGCGTGACATACTTCATGCGAAGCGCATACAGCATGTCACGCAAGACCGTCTGCTCGTCAGCGGTCAGATTGCCTTTCGTCTTGTCTTCCAAGACAGACAATAGATCGATGATTTCCTTGGCTTGAGGCAGGTTGACAGGTATCGATGCCTGGTTCGGGTCCAGTTGCTCGCCCATGAGCATGAGCGACGACGAGCCCAATGAGATCACAAATGACGCGAAGGTGACCGGAGGCGCTGGCACTGGTTCCGTCGACGAAGTCGCGGAGATCGACGGTTTTGAAGGCGACGCTGCGAGCGGAGCGGCCTCGGCTCCTCCCTTAGCTCGCCGATCACGAACGACAAACGCTTGCTCCTCCTCTGCCATTTTTCCCTTCTCCTCTCACATTCCCAAATATTTTCAGCACCCTACCATAGGGTCTATTCGGTCGCAAGCCGTGACGGAGATTGAAGAGACCGTCATACTCGGTATAGAGTGGTATAGTATCAGGCTCGGCACAGGATGAAAGAAAAGCGATCGCCATTAATGTCGACACATTTTACAAAAGTTGTTGAACTGATGGCTGCGCTCCGCGCACAAAACGGCTGTCCGTGGGACCGGAAGCAGACTCACGAGTCACTGAAACCCTACCTCCTCGAAGAAACATACGAAGTCCTCGAGACGATCGATCAGGGCGATCAGGCCAAGCTGCGGGAAGAGCTGGGCGACGTGCTGTTACAGGTCATTTTTCACAGCCAGATAGCCGCCGAATTCGGCACCTTTACTGTGGAGGATGTACTGAACACCCTCGCCGAAAAACTTGTCCGTCGGCATCCCCACGTCTTTGGAAACGGCGACCAGACCGGCACCCTCACCAACAGCGAACAGGTCTTGAACCAATGGGAACACATCAAACGCGCCGAACGCGAGGCAGCCGGCGGCACCCAGTCCGCACTGGACGGCGTGCCGAAAACCCTGCCGGCCTTGCTGAGGGCTTACCAGACACAAGCCAGAGCCGCCCGGGTCGGATTTGATTGGCCACACAATGCGGCAGGCCTCGAACAAATCTTTGGAAAAGTGGCGGAGGAAGTCGGCGAGTTGAAGGAGGCGCTGGCTCAGGCAGGGTCGGGGTCAGGCCCAAACCAGCCTGGCAAGCAAACCGATATTGAAGCGGAACTGGGAGATATTTTGTTCTCTCTGGTCAACCTCGCCCGCTTCGTGAAGGTTAATCCTGAAGAAGCGCTTCGCCGGTCGACCAATCGCTTCATCGATCGCTTTCATCTGGTAGAAACGCAAGCAGCGGAGAAAGGCACGTCGCTAACGGACATGACGCTCGCCGAAATGGACGAGCTATGGGATGAAGCCAAGCGACAGTTACAAAGACCACAACCGGACACCACCTCGCACGCCGGAGATCGCGCCCCATGACGAAGGACGAAGGACCCTACGAAGAGGGAAAGCGTGCCGGCGCTCATCCGCTGCTCGTGGTATTCGGCATCCTTATGGGACTCTGGTTGTTCGTGGCCCTGATCGTCCCCAGTTCGAGGAACAAACAAGCCGCCGGGACTGAGGGTCCCAATGTCTCGGTCATCGAGGATCCGGAAGCCGCGCCTGTCATGTTTAAGGTCCAGACAACGATCTTGGAGATGAACACCCTGGGCTTAATCGTTCCCTCGCAAGCGACGGATAGCCAGATTGTCGCTCTCTTGCAACGCCTCAAGCAAGCACGCCTGAAGGGCACCCTCGGTGAATTGCTTCCCTCGACCACACCCGGCCACAAATTGGGTGATCACACCATTGCCGATATCTACATCTTTTCAGACAAGCAACTCACGGAAGCAGATACGATCCGTACGCTGACACGAGGGGCCCATGCACCCGGGACGCTTTACCCGAATGGCGTTCCATTCGAGGTGGCCATGGAGCAAGTTCGTGGCTACTACCGTATCGACTTGAATGATACCGGCAGCCCGGACAAGGGATCCCTTGGTTTCGCCGACGAATCAGGTGTCCATTCAAAACACTATAAAAGAATTTTTTGACGGATCGGGTCGGTACCCTTTCCCTCAAAGCGTCAGATCCCGATGCGTCTCCTCACTTCTTCCCGGACAGCCGATTGATCCGCTGCAAACAATGCCTCTACCTTCGGGAACAGATGGGCCAGTGGCCCGATAAATGGCTCCAGCAGCATGTCACGTCGTTCCGTCAACATGCCCTCCCCGTCAGCCACCTGCATCTTCCAGCTCGCAATCGTTTTGGAGAGGATGTTGCTCATCATCAATTGCTGGCCGGGCGAGCCAACAGCCATTCCGACGAGACGACGCTTCAACACCTCCAGTTCATCCGGTATGGAGACCTTCACACGCACGCCATGTGGCGTCGCCCAGGTAGATCGTTGAATTGAATAGTCGAAGGAAAAGACCTGCTCTCGCGGCTCACGAAACGGACCGTTGATGTCTACGATGGCAAAGGGGTTATCAGTTGACGACATGATTCGCTCGCTTTCCTCGGTGACAATGACACCCTCTCTCGCCTGTACTATAAGAGCTTGAAGTTAGAGAGGACAAGAGGCTATCTATAGAGGGGCAGCGTACGAGATACAAGGCACAGGGCTGCAGCGGTTCGACACAGCAAGCAGGTCTTTGCGGCTCCTCCGCTACGACGGCAGTGGTGGAGACCAGAGCACGAGACAGCGTCCTGACACACTGATATACTCCGACCAAGGATTCCCTCGGGAGAAGGCATGGCCAAGAAAGGCTATCCTGGACTCGTTCTAGTGCCACCCAGCGATCGAACGATCCTGAGGCGTCGACTACTCCTTTGTGCGTTGTTCATTATCGCGCTCGTCTGGGGTGCGTCGACACTAGGTGTATGGCCACTGGTCTCCGACGATAGGGCGAACTGTCAACCAGACGCCGCACAGGAAGGCTCGAATGGCCTTGCTGAAAAATGTGGCCAACCACAATCAGCAACGGAACCGTTACCAAATCAGAACGAGTTCAGCCTGACGCCCGTCTCACAGGCTGAAGGCCCGGCTGAATCTAACAATCCTCCACCTTCCCCTCCCCTTGATCCAGATCAGCACACGCCCCCCAGCACACACAGCCAAGACTCAACACCTCAATCCTCGGAGCCGGCCGACCGCCCAGCTGACCACAGCGCAGTATCTCCAACTAACGAAAAAATAACATCACATATGCAGGCCTCCGAACCAGCACATAACCAGAATCGCAATGTTCACGTAGCCGATCGACTCACGCCACAACACCATCAGAGCCAAAACTCAACACCCAAGTCCTCCGAGCTCATTAACCATCCCATTGACCTCAATATCGCATCATCAGCTAACAAACAATCGATATTAAGTTCATCAACCTCAAGACCCTTTCAAGAGTCAGACATCGATGCTCGCCTAGCCGAACAGGGCGATGCATTTGCCCAGTATCGCCTCGGCCGCTATTACGCACAGCGTGATGGGCGAAAGGCTTCAGAGTCAGTCAGCTGGTACAAGAAAGCGTCTCCAGGTCTGCACCGCCTGGCGGAAACCGGCAATGGACAAGCCATGTATGTTCTCGGGGTGATGTACGCCTATGGACGCGGAGTACCAAGAAGTACTGATGAGGCTCGCCGATGGCTAACCATGGCAGTCGAACACAAGATTACGGCGGCTCAGCCACTTCTCGCGAAACTGGCAATGCAACCTCATGGCAATCCCAGTCCGAAAGCACCCGCACAGGCAAAACACCTCAAGCTACAGAACTGAAGCAATCTGGCCGCTCTCCGATATTGCGCCGATTGATACAATCCCATAAAGTACATCCCTACTATGGTTAATCTTACGCGCCTCAAGACGAAAACACCGAGTCCGTACAAGCTCACACACATCGAGACGGACACTCACGACACAAAGACCTTCCGTTTCGAGCTACCAGCCGACGCCACGCTGGACATGCTACCCGGTGACTTTCTGTACGTCCATGCCACGATTAACGGCAAGCAAGTGAAGCGGGCCTATACGCCATCGTCGCTGCCCGGTACGACGGGGTTCTTCGACCTGACGGTCAAGCGCTATGAGGCTGGTTCAGTCTCGAAGTACCTTCATGATCAGTGGATCGGCGAGACGGTGCTGATGAGCGGGCCGAACACCGGCGGTCATTGGGTGGATAGCATGGCCACACGCGTAGGATTCGTCGCCGGAGGCACCGGCATTACGCCGATGATCTCCATCATTCGTTGGATTCTAACCAAGAAAATCGATGCGGAGCTATTTCTGATCGTTGCCAATAAAACAGAAGCGGACATCATCTTCCGACAAGAGTGGGAACAAAACGTCCAAGAACATCCCAACTTTCATTGCCATCACGTCTTGGAACAACCACCTCCTGGATGGTCCGGCAGCATAGGACGAATTACACCGGACATTCTGCGACACCACCTTCCTGCTGCCGATGCCGGCACCTGTATCTTCCTCTGCGGCCCCCCTCCGATGGTCGATGCTCTGGAAACAACGCTGAAGGGACTTGGGTATCCTGAGCAGGCCATTATCCTCCCATAAAGGCCCTCGATCGACTGCAAAGAGGCCGTTTCCCCTTCCTTCCCCCTCCTCATAAACCCTCACTGATAGCGGATCGCCCAGATAGACTCTTGCCACCTACAAGATCCTGCACAACGCGTTCAGCCGCCAACGCCCCATCACGGATACAGTCTGGAATGCCGACCCCGCGATAGCCGGCCCCTGTGAGGATCAACCCTGGATAGCGACTCACTGCGGTATCAAGCTGGGCCAATCGGTCCAGGTGACCAATTGTGTACTGCGGCATCCCCTTCCACCATCGATTCACCTCCGTGAAAATTGGTTCCACACTGATGCCGCATACGGCAGCGAGTTCTTCTCTGACTTTGGCTACCAGCGTCTCGTCATCCAACTGAAGAATGTCTTCCCGGCCTACGCCACCGACATAGCATCGCACCAACAGCTGATCCACCGGAGCGCGATGCGGCCACTTCAGCGACGTCCAGGTTGCGGCAATCACATCACGCTGCTCTGTTCGTGGAATGATAAATCCGAATCCTTCAATGGCACTCGTCAGCGTCCGTGGAAACGCCATCGCAATGGTGGCAGTTGATGCATAGGGAATCATGTTCAATAGTCCACCGGCAATCGGTGTCAATGGACGCACCAGTTCCGCCGACACATACGCCGGTGTGGCAAGAACCACGCTATCCGCAGAAAGTGCCGATCCATCCTCCATGATCAGGTCGTACATCCACCGTCCTAACTCATGAGATCTCACTCTCAGCGCGTCGACCCGGCACCCTAATCTAAGTTCCACGCCCTGCTGCGCCAATCGACTCGTCAGAGCCGTAACCAAATCGCTGAGACCATTCTTTAAGCTGACAAACATCGTACGCCCTGGTTGGGTATTCGAAACCAACGAGGCGGCTTTCTTGGCAGCCATCATGCCGCGAACAACGCTGCCGTACTGCTGTTCGAGCTCAAAGAACCGTGGAAACGTAGCCCTCAGACTCATGTGCTCGGCGTCCCCCGCGTAGATCCCGGCCATGAGCGGCTCCAATACCCGCTCAAATGCCTGAACACCGAACCGACGGCGAAGAAACGCAGCCAACGGCTCATCTTCTCTGGAAGAACCAGGTGGAACGGCGAATTCGAGTCCCATCCGAACCAGCCCAGACCAGCTCAATAGTCCGCTGTGAAGGAACGACCCCAATTGTTTTGGGACGAATGACAACAGGCCCTCAGGTAGGTCATGAAGGCGACCTCTGTACAGAACACAGGCCTTCTTGCCCGTCTGATTGGTATTGATGAGCTGATCGGAAAGGCCGAGCTTCGTACAAAAATCCAGACCGGCCTGCTTTTGGGACAGGAATGAGTCCGGTCCGGCTTCGGTCACAATCTCGCCAACTCGATGCGTGACGATCTTCCCTCCCCAGGACGATCCGGATTCAAGGATCGTGCAGCGGAGGGCCAGACCGGCCTTTGTCGCCTGCTCTTGGAGTGAAAATGCAGTAGCCAGGCCGGAAATGCCCCCACCGACGATCACGACTGTACGCGATCGAGTCACGACTGAATAGGGAGCGAAGATTCGTGTGCAGCCAAGACGTCGCGTAACGTCTCAATGAGTGGAAGAGAGTCGTTCAGCATGGGCATGCGCTCGAGGTGTAGGCCTCTGTTCGTCGCCAGCTGCTTGAGTTCGATGTCGATGTCAAAGAGCGTTTCCACATGGTCGCAGATAAAGCCGATAGGCGCCACTAGCACATACCGGTGTCCCGCCAGCTGGATGGTTTCCGACATTGATTCCACGGTGGGTCCAAGCCAGGGTTCGTTCGATCGTCCCTGACTTTGATAGGCAAAGTAAGTCGGTCGGTTCCCCAACTGTTGCGTGACCGCCTCGACCGTGCCTTTGACCTCGTCAGGATAGGGATCCTTCATGGCCACGATTCGTTCCGGCAGACTATGTGCGGTAAACAGTACCGGCACGGTTGCTCGCACATCGGCAGGAAACTTCTGAAGACCTTGCTGGATACTCTCAACCAGAGCCGCAATCAGTTTAGGATGTTGGTTCCAACTCCCAAGATAGGTGACAGGGGTACCGTCCTCCAACCCAACACGAGCCTCTTCGACCTTCTTCCGATAGGCGCCCGTACTCAGTGAGGACTGTTGCGGCGCCATACAAACCCCGATGATCTGTTCCGGCGAGGACTTCAGCAGTTCGGCGTACGTTTCTTTAATAAAAGGATGCCAATGCCGCAACCCAACATACACTCGGTATCGGCCAGTGCTCGAACTATTCAGCTGTTGTTCTAGTTTCTTTGCCACTTCGTGGGTAATACCGACAGCAGGCGATTTCCCACCTGTGGCTCGATACCGTTCACGAATCTCTTCGACCAACTCAGGGGGCGTCGGTCGGCCACCACGAACATCGAGCAAAAACGGCTCGACGTTCTCCAGACAATCGGGCCCACCCATCGCCATGAGGAGAATTGCCGTGGGATGCTTCGTCGTCGCCATACCAGTCCTTATGAATTCATCAACCGTCACTTGCGACTCAGAGGCCGCTGTCGCCCTCTGTGCAAATCGATTGAAACACGCTAGCGTTGACTAAGTTTGTGCACCATATCGATCGTGGCAGCGACATGGTCAACGGGTGTCGTGGGCAGGATGCCGTGACCGAGGTTGAAAATGTGCCCGAGGCGTCCCCCGGCTCGTCGCAAGATATCTTCGACACGACGTTCGATTTCGTGGAGCGGTGCAAATAGGACGAGCGGGTCCAGGTTGCCCTGGACGGCGCGATCATGCCCAACCATCGACCAAGCCTCGTCCAAATGAACCCGCCAGTCGATCCCGATCACATCGCCACCTGCCTCGCGCATCTGCCCAAGAATAGCCGTCGTGCCGGTGCCGAAATGAATCATTGGCACACCTTCCCGCTTGAGCCCATCAAAAATCCGCTGGACGTGCGGCTTCACATATTCAGCATAATCACCCGCCGAGAGACAGCCGACCCAACTATCGAAGAGCTGAATCGCTTGAGCTCCCGCCTTGATCTGTCGCCGGAGATATCCAGTGAGCACCGACACAAATTTGTCCATAAGGCGATGCCAGGCTGTCGGATCACCATACATCATCTGCTTGGTGTGCAGATAGTTGCGAGACCCGCCGCCTTCGATTGCATAGCTCGCCAGCGTAAACGGCGCACCGGCAAAGCCAATTAGCGGCACCCGCCCATTCAGAGCCCGTCGCGTTTGGCGAATCGCTTCGGCCACATAGTCGAGTTCATCGCCGTCGATGACTTTCAGTCGATCCACAGCCGCTCGGTCTCGAACCGGATTGTGGATGACAGGTCCTTCGCCCTCCGCAAATTCCAGGTTGAGCCCCATCGGTTCCAACGGGAGCAGAATGTCGGCGAAAATGATTGCCGCATCCAAAGGGAATCGATCGATAGGCTGAAGAGTGACTTGGGCGGCCAACTCAGGCGTCTTACACATCTCGAGAATGGAATGTTTTGCACGCAGCGTTCGGTACTCGGACATGTAGCGTCCGGCCTGGCGCATAAACCACACAGGTGTGCAATCGACAGGTTCGCGGCGACAGGCTTTGAGAAATCGTTCATTCATAGTGGAGGCATTTTAGAGAGGCACGAGGAGCGCTGTCAAACAGACACGTGCATCTCCACTTTTTCCTGAAGACTTGTCCAAATGAGTAGACAGCGATCACCAGTCCGGTACAATCAATCCGACGGAAAACAGGCAAAATCAGATTTCACTTTCATGACGCTCTTATGTATAATGACTCTCTAACCTATTCAGGACGATCAATCAGCTTAATTGGGACCCCGGCTCCCTGTCTCCCACCACAGTGACGTTGCCGATCCCCCGACCTACGAGGAGAATTGTATGTCCGACGCGCAATCGCTTCACTCGACCAAAGCCCCAGATGCCTGGTATTCCGTTCTGCGCTGGTTTGATTCCTGGGCGGGCCTTGAGCACACGAAAGTAGAGGGGCCACCCAAGGTAGACTGGATTCGCAGCATTCCCTTCCTTGCCGTACATCTGATGTGTTTGGGAGTCATCTGGGTAGGCTGGAGTTGGACCGCTGTGGCTATCGCGGTCGCCTTCTATTACGTCCGCATGTTTGCCATCACCGGCTGGTACCATCGCTATTTCTCGCATCGCACGTTCAAGACCTCCCGGACCGTCCAGTTTCTCTTTGCCCTATTGGGGGGGACCTGCGCACAACGTGGCCCCTTGTGGTGGGCCGGCCATCATCGCCATCACCACATCGCGTCTGATACACCGGAGGATGTGCATTCCCCACGCCAGGGAGGATTTCTCTGGTCCCACATGGGCTGGATTATGTCGCAGACGTTTTATGCACCGCGCCTCAAAAGCATTACTGATTTCGCAAAGTTTCCGGAGCTGCGGTTTCTCGACCGGTTTGATGTTCTGATGCCGACCATTGCGGGGTTTGGGATGTTCGGTCTCGGTCAATTGCTGGAAGCCTACGCACCCGGACTCGGCACAAATGGCCCTCAGATGCTGATTTGGGGATTTTTCATCTCGACCGTCGCACTGGTTCACGGGACCTGCACGATCAATTCCCTCTCCCATGTGTATGGGTCACAGCGCTATGTCACCGGCGACGACAGCCGAAATAACTTCATTCTGGCCATGATTACCATGGGAGAAGGCTGGCACAACAACCACCACTACTATCCGGCTTCGACCAGACAAGGCTTTTACTGGTGGGAAATCGACATGACCTACTACTGCCTCAAGGGGCTTGAGTGGATGGGGTTGGTCTGGGATATCCGCGGTGTCCCGGACTATGTGCGTGAAGGAAAAACCAAACAGGATTCTGACCGCAGCGTGCTCAAAAAGAGGATCGACGCAGCCGTGAAAGCCACGGAGCTTCCAGACCCTCAGCCTGAACTTGAGCTGACCCCTCGCTAGACCAAGTCGGCACTGTCACTAGACCTTGGCTGATCAGACCTGTGATCAGCTAAGGTCTTTCGAATTCGTTGACTTTCTCCATCAATTGCCTTTCGCTCCTCATCGGATAACACCCACGCCTCACCAGCGCTCAGCTCGAAACGATAGTGGTCCTTTCTGAGCGTAAACCACTCGACGTAAGGATGCGGCTCCAGATTGGGGTGTGGATCCAGCGAAATGAGATTCACCGTTCCAACCTGCGGATTCGCCATGTCGCCGATGACCTGTCCAGCCATATCGTCATCTTCAAACCGATTATTGCGGAATCGAATCACCTCTCCTGCAATATCCGGCTTAAAATTGCCACGCAAATAAAAATCCACCGGCCCGATCACGGCAAAGACAACTTGACCCACAACCGTCCCTTCAACGCGGTTATCTAAAAATCCTTCGCGAACCCACCGTCCATTCCCAAATTTTTGCGCCATATAACTTCTCCTTATACAAACGATCAACCACCGAACGCGCCGATCACCACCGCCAACAAGATCAGCGCGCTCCCAATCCACCCTTGAGTATCCAAGGTCTCGCCCAGAAAGTACCAGGATAACCAGGCCGCATAGGCCGGTTCAGACGCAAACAGTAACGCCACCTGCTGTGCCGGCACCTGCTGCTGTGCCCACATCTGAACGGCAAAAGCCAGTGTCGCAAGTACGCCGGTCACTCCAAGACCAATCAGTAAGACAGCCGTTGGCGAAAAAGCGCTTGCGCTTGCCTCCTCCCACCAGGGAGCCGGAAGAAACAGCACCGTCATCGCCACCATCTGCCACACCAGCAATGATGGCGCGTCGAATTGACGTGTGAACCGTTCGAGACAAATGATATGTCCCGCGAAGGCAGCGGCGCACCCGATCGTCATGAGATCACCCAGGTTCATCGCGGTGCTCGGCTTCACCAATAGCCAGAGTCCAACCAACGCCATTGCCGTGGCGAACACCACCCGTCGGTCGATCCGCATCAGAATCAAAGGAACAAAAATGACATAGAGCGCCGTCAGAAAGGCCGAACTGGACGCAGTCGTATGCTGAAGTCCAACCGTTTGCAATACGTAGCCAAGAAAGAGGAAGAGCGTGGTGAGCGCGCTCGCCATGAGCAGAGCACGATCGTGATGCAATCGATGGCGACTCACAGCAAACCATAACAGGATCAGTAGAGTACCTAGGAAAAATCTGAGCAACAGGAAGGAAAGTGGCGAGATCTGTTCAAGCGCGGCCTTGGTAGCGGGAAAGGTGGCACCCCAAATGAGGGTGGTCAGGAGAAGGGCAATTCGCGGCATAGTCAATGGTGAATGATCACGTATGAATGTTGAACGGACCCAACAGGTCAGCATTCATAGTAACCGTTCACCATTGCACATCTTTACGGTCTGCACAGAGGACACAGCCGGTCTCGGTTGACTCCAGCCTGTTCCATGGCACGGAGCGCCCGCTCTTTATCGGGATAGTCGAACCATCCCCCTTCCCAGAAATCGCTGGACGTTGAGACGGACGGTACTTCCGAGCACCGGTCTCGGTGGAGCGTCACACGATCGATCGAGCGGGCAATGTGAACCCAATAGATCATGCTAACCGGTGAGAGGTAAAGGGTGAGTGGTAAGGAGCTTTCACAGCTGGATCACGCCTTACTCCTAACCCATGACCAGTTCATGCGAGGAGTTGCCACTCATCCTTCTCGATGAAGCACTTCACACCGGTCTGCAACTTCTTGACATCGTCTTTTTCGAAGAGCTTCATGTAGCGCTCGATTCGATCCTCGTCATCGATTCGTTCTTCTTGCATTACTCCGTTATTGCCTTTATACCGTCGAATCAACACTGACATTGAAGCCCTCCTTATGAAGCTGGCAGTTTGGTTGCCTATGTTGCTAGAATAAACGTCTCGTTGTGAGCCGGTCAAGATCGCTTGGAAGAGGTCACCTTGTCAAGTCCAAGACCGAGTTCCGTATGAGATCGCTACAATAGAGATACAGAAAGGACCTAATTCCGTGCCCCTCTACGAGTACCATTGTGGACAGTGCGAGAAACAATTCGAAGCCACTCAATCCGTGTATGCCAGGGTCGAAGACACGGAATGCCCATTTTGTCAGGCTCGCCAGGCAACCCGACTCATGTCTTCATTTACGTCTACTGTCGTCGGCGATCGCAAGCCAGGCTTTACTGAGCTGAAAGCCAAGGCTATGAACGAGGAACGGATGCAGCGCTTCGCCAAGTTGCCGCCGCTGAATGCCATGCGCACTATGCCACCGCCGAACGTCACATCAGAATCAGATCCTACACCAACAGAAGGGTCAACTTCTTGAGCATCCACTCCCAGTGCATGGTCGGTCCCAACGTCCTGTGGGAACAGGCGACTCAATGACCCTGGGACGGTTCGTAACCGGGCTGCTCGTCGGACTGATCTTCTGTGTATCCCATGCCGACACCTTCGCTCAAACAGCTGGAAGCCTCGTCATTGCCGGCGACGGACCGGAGCAAAGGACCATCGAGGCCTTGGCTCGAGCCTTTGAAAAAGCCAATCCCCGTGCCTATGTCGACATCCTGTGGGACGAAAATTCCAAGCCGTTGCAATTAGTCACAACAGGCCAGGCCCAGATTGCCGTCACGGGTATCGAAGATCCCGCTTTCGCGACGACTCAGATAGGTTGGGATGGAATCGGCATTTTAGTCCATTTATCGAACTTCACCAAAGAGGTGACGAAGCAGCAAGTTGCCGACATTTTTTCGGGAAAGATCAAGGAGTGGTCTGAACTGGGCGGACCGGAGACGAAGATTCTGCTGATCGACAGGCCACGCAACCAGAACGTTCGAGACACCTTCGAAACCCAACTCGGGATTACGGGAAAAATCGCTGAGGCCGCCAAAGTACTCGGCGGAGATGAGGTCGTCGTGAAGACCGTCGTTGGCACCCTACCACCCCTCTCTGCAGTTGCCTATATTTCGCTGAGTACCGGCCTCTCGGCCGTCTCAGACGGCGTCGCCGTCCGCTTACTACCGATGGATAAGGTTGAACCGGAAGTGCCAACCGTGAAAGACGGCCGCTACAGCCTTCGTCGCCCGCTGCTGCTGCTTTCCAAAAAAGAACCGAATGTCTTGGTAGAGGCCTTTTCAACATTTGCGCTCTCCCCTCCCGGACAAACGATTATCGGAGACATGTATGTTCCGATGCCGAAGAAATAGTTCTTCATCGAAGGAGGTCACGATGGCTCCCCACTTCCTGATGCCCTTCCTGATGGTCTCGTTGTTTGAGCTCGCCTACCTCCCCCTACCCTCCCTTGCCGAAGAGGGAGTGATCGTCGACGGAGCGGGCTACACGCTGCACGACACAGAATCGATCAAGGGGCACGACGAACAGAAAGTCGCGAAGGACCCCGTCTGCGATAGCAGCAGAAAACCAAAGATCGTGCGTGTGGAACCGGACGAAGCCAAGCCGGGACAAACAATCACGATTAAAGGTGAGCACTTTGGAACCAGAGATTGCTTCCGCGGCGTGGCATTCAGTGCAGCCGGATCCACCAAGATTGCCTACACGTTTGTGAACGACACGACCGTCGAAGCGACGGTTCCGGAGATCCAGCCCGGCATGTCCTTCATCGACGTCGTGGCCAGCGGAGGGAACGCCCGCTCGAAAGCCTTTTTGGTACAGGCTAGATAGCAACTCGACAATAATATCCCGCGTCATGTATCGTATTCGTAGAGAATCTACTGTCTGTCTGGGAGTGCATCTCATGCAAACTTTCAGGTGCCAACGAGCTGTCCCGGTCGCACTCCTTATCGCAGCCCTTTCCATGTCCCTGCCAGCTGCGGCAACCCCACCCACCAAGGAACGACTTCCCCTGACGCTCAGCGGATCCGGCTGCGACAGCAAGGAGACTCAGATAACGACCGTCTTACAGAGCATTCCCGGTGTCACCGGCATCTACTTCAACCGTGTCCCAAACCATGTCCTCGTCGACATTACCACCGGCACCACGACCGCAGCGGATGTCATCAAGCGTGTCAACGCTGCAGCTGCCTCATGGCAATGCAAGGTTGAGTTCATAGAAGGATGTATCTCGGCCTCCATGCCCACAGCATCAGCCGCCCCGCACCATAGTGAGTAGCGCCACGTGTCCCCTCGAAACGTGTTCTACATGATCAGCTCCACAAGACCGTAGACCTCCTGCTGTATAGCTGCAGAGCGGATCTCCCCTCGGACGGCGGCATCTGAGAAATTGCCGATCGCCCAATTGTCGACACTGGTTCTCGTCAATTGCTTAAGGGCCAGCGCACCGGCCCATGCGATCCTGTCCAGCTGATAGGCCAGGCCGTCGGCCAACGATAGAAACCCCAGGTTAGCTCGCGATCAAACACCTCAACCTTCAAATCATTCATGGCGTCGGTTGTCTCGCTAAAGGTGACAAATCCATCCACGAAACCTGTCAGCGATGCCAGAGCAACGCACGCCTTGCAAGCACTAGCAAGCATACTTTACATCTATCATTTTAAAATGCTACATCGTTACCATGAAAGGCTCAAAGACTGAAGCCGAATTGGCCCCGCAATTCTCGAATCGCCTAAAATCGCTTCGCACCCAGAAAGGCTTGTCGCAGGGCCAGCTGGCGAATCAAACTGGCATTACCCGGCAAGCTGTCTCTGCCATCGAATCCAATCTGTACTTACCGACGACCGTGATCGCCCTTCGATTGGCCTCCATCCTCTCCTGTCGTGTGGAAGACCTGTTCAGCCTCGTTCCAACGGAGGACATGATCGAGGGCACCCTGATTGGCCATCTCCCCCAAGCAAAGACGAGGGCTCACCCGATTCGAGTCAAAGTGTCAACCGTTGGAACGCGGACGGTCGTGCGGCCTGTCACCGACTTGGGAGAGCAGCTCTCCTTCGCCATCCCAGCCGATGGCTATGTCACCGAGACGGACAGCAAGCGATCCGGCACCACCGTTCACGTGAAACTCTCCCGTGATCGAGAAGCGGTCCAACAGGAAATCTCGGTGGCTGGCTGTGATCCGGCAATCTTTTTGGTCGGTGAACATCTACGACGACACAAAGACCAGACGACCGTCGTGGGTTGGAGCATGGGAAGCACGGCCGCACTCCAGTCGCTGCAACGAGGCGAGGTGCATGTCGCCGGCATGCATCTCTATGATCCAGTCACAGGCGAATCGAATCTGCCGTTTCTTAGACGGTCTCTGAAAGGGACCGATTATGAAGTGGTGACCTTCGCAACCTGGGAGGAAGGATTCCTCGTTCACCCGGGTAATCCCAAATCTATTCGCACGGCCGCTGATCTGACGGAACCTCTCGTAACCCTCGTGAATCGAGAAAAGGGTTCGGGAGCAAGGCTGTTGCTCGATCAACGGTTGCGGCCAGCCGGGATACAGCCCACTCAAGTTCTCGGGTATGACCGAATTGTGTCATCCCATTTCGAGGTGGCCAGGACCATTGCGGAACACCACGCCGACGTTGGAATTGGGATTCGGTCCGCTGCACAGCAGTTCAACTTGGATTTCATCCCACTACAAACAGCACGCTATGACCTGGTTGTGCCCAAACTGTACCTCAAGTTGCATCCCACCCTTGCCCATCTGTTCGAGGCCCTTGTCAGCCACTCATTCAGAAACGAGATCGAAGCCCTCGGCGGATACGACACGAGCGAAACGGGAAAAGCCCAGGCCTTGCGGACCAGCTGAAGGTGAACCTCGTGAAGGCTGTGACCCCGTCATGAATGAGATGGAAAGGAACAAACACCTCGGTATTCTGAGCACTGTGGCCATAGGTATCGTGACAATTTTTGCAACCGGCATGGCTCTGGCTGAAGAGCCATTACCTGGGGCATCCTCCCCTCCCTCAACGCGCCCTGTTCCGAATCTGGTCGATTCGATCTTTGCCATCAAACAGCGAACAGACGCACAGACAGAGAAAAGCTTGATCGAACCGGCTGATGCAGTACTGATTCAACGGCGAGAGGTGGAATGGAGCCGCCACTTACGTACGGCTCTATACCTGCCTGACTGGATCGACTTGGGGTTAGAAAACAGGACACGGTTCGAATCGTATGACCATCCCTGGCGGACCAGTCAAGCCATCGGCAATGGTCAGACTGATCCTCAAATCCTACTAAGATCCCGCCTACGATTCGGATTGGGAGGAAATGGCCCTTTCCGGTTTCTCTTTGAGGGACAGGACGCACGGGTTTATTTAAACAAAGATCCCGGTGATTTCCGAGACAGTACGACCGTCAATGAATTCGACATCCTACAATTACTCGGCGCCTTAACTCTACACAACGTATTCGGAAGTGGTCTGCGTACCGACATTCACGTCGGACGTATGACGATGGACTTCGGCCGCCGCCGGCTGATCGCACGCAATGATTTTCGGAATACGTCGAACGCATTCGATGGGTTTCACTGGCAAGTCAGTCAGGGCCAGACCTGGCGAGTCCGGGCATTTTTTGTAGAACCAGTCATCCGAAGCGACGTGCAGCTTGATGAGCAGAACAGCAAGTCCCTGTTTTGGGGAAGCTATTTCGAGAGCCGGCACGTTCCCTGGTTTCAGGTCGATGCTTACTATTTGGGCCTGAATGACCGGCACGTACCAAATGTATCAAGCCATCGGACCTACTCTACGTTCGGAGGCCGCCTATCTAAAAACCCCAAGCCTGGCGAACTGGACTACGAAATTGAAAGTGCGTGGCAGATTGGAACGCGTGGAGACACCGATCACTTCGCCCATTTTCAGCATCTTGATCTCGGCTATACTTTTAACCTCCCTTGGGCTCCTCGATTGCTGTTTCACTACGACTATGCCAGCGGAGACCGGCAGCCAGGTGATAGTCAGGATGAAGGATTTGATACGTTGTTCGGAGCGCGACGCTGGGAGCTGATGCCGACCGGCACGTTCGGGCCATTTTTCCGGACCAACCTCAATTCGCCGGGCTGGCGTCTTATTGTCAATCCGGCACCTGGCTGGATTGTGCAGGTCAAACATCGCGTCTGGTATTTGGCTCAAAGCCAGGATGTCTTCGGTAATTCTGGGCTACAAGATACCACCGGACAAGCCGGAAACTCATTAGGGCATGACGTCGAATTACGCGCACAATGGGCGCTCAGCGCCAATATGGATTTCGATATTGGGTACGTGCATTGGTTCAAGGGATCCTATTTCGACCGCCTCCCCAGCTCCGCGGGTCTTCCCCTCGGAGGAAACAAAGATACAGACTACTTTTATCTCCAAATGCGCGTGAGGGTGTAGGAAACGATCCATGAAACCACTTCTACTCTGGTTAAGCCTGTGTGCCATGATAAGCACAGATATCGTCCGTGCCGAGGAGATCACGATTGCTGCCGCATCTGATCTGAGTTTTGCCTTCAAGGAGCTTATTTCAGAGTACGAGACGGCCAGCGGCAACCAGGTGAAGTTGACGTTGGGTTCATCAGGCAACTTCTTTGTGCAAATTCAGAATGGTGCCCCGTTCGACCTCTACTTCTCTGCTGATATCTCCTATCCAAAGAAATTGGAAGAAGCCGGCCTGATCGTGCCAGGATCACTCTATCGCTATGCCATTGGACGCATCGTCCTCTGGACCAGGCATGAATCGCCTATCGATGTCACGCAAGGCATTGCAGCGCTTCGTCACCCATTTGCCAAGACAATTGCAGTTGCGAACCCTAGACATGCGCCGTATGGCCGAGCGGCAATCGCCACGATGGAACATTTCAAAATGTACGATGACGTCAAAGACCGGCTGGTCCTAGGAGAAAACGTCTCGCAGGCCGCGCAGTTTGTTGAATCTGGCGCCGCCGATATCGGCATCATTGCGCTCTCATTGGCACTTGCACCTGCCATGAGCACGAAGGGAATCTATTGGGAGATCCCCGCGGCGGCGCACCCGACACTTGAGCAAGGAGCCGTCATCGTCAAGGCATCGAAACGAGCAGGCTCGGCGAAGCAGTTTCTTGAGTTTGTGAAGAGCCGGCAAGGAGTGGCCATCATGACGCGCTATGGATTTGTAGCCTCGAGGTCCCGATGAATTGGATGGCCATTTGGGTGACGTGCAAACTAGCAACCCTCACGTCCCTCACCTTATTGATCATCGGCCTCCCCATCGCCTATTGGTTGACCTATTCCAAATGGCGTTGGAAGTTTCTGATCGAATCGATCGTGGCCTTGCCCTTAGTGCTGCCGCCCACGGTGCTGGGGTTCTACATTCTCATCGCCATCGGACCACACAGCCCAATTGGTCGCTTCTACACAGATCTCGTTGGCCATCCGCTGCCGTTCAGCTTTCAAGGGTTGCTCCTGGCGTCCATTCTCTATAGTTTGCCCTTTGCTGTTCAGCCATTTGCCACTGCCTTCGAGCAGGTAGATCGAAAGCTCATCGAAGCCTCCTGGACGCTTGGGCTCTCCAAACTGAAGACCTTCATCCATCTTATTCTGCCGCTCTCAACAACTGGACTGATAACTGGAGTGGTCCTGAGTTTCGCCCATACGTTGGGCGAGTTTGGCGTTGTCTTGATGGTTGGCGGCAATATCGAGGGTATCACGCGTACGGTCTCAATTGAGATTTACGACGAAGTACAGGCTCTCAACTACGCCGCGGCAGCCAAGACTTCTGCCTTGCTCCTTCTCGTGTCCTACGCCGTCTTGTTGCTGGTCTATGCCATGAATCGTCGTGTCTGGTCGGTATGGCCCCAGAAATAACGCTGAACATTCGCAAGACCTTTGTCGATCGCGCCACCATTGCGGTGCAACTTAGGCTCCCTCTTGATCCGCCGTCCGTCACGATTCTCTTCGGCCCATCGGGATCTGGAAAAACCACTATCCTCCGTTGCCTTGCAGGACTCGAACAGCCTGAAGAAGGAACCATTTCATGGAACGGTCAGATCTGGTTCGACGCAGCCACTCATGTCCATGCCCCGCCGCAAGCACGCGGGCTCGGCTATATGGCGCAAGCCTATGCGTTATTCCCCAATTACACAGTGGAGGGAAACATTGCCTATGGACTGAGCGGGCTCTCCGTCCAGGAGAAGAAGGCTCGCGTCAACGAGGTGCTCTCCTTGTTGCAGATCACACAACTCGCGCAGCAAAAGCCGGCTCAGTTATCCGGCGGACAACAGCAGCGTGTCGCCTTGGCACGCGCGATCGCTAGACGGCCGCAACTGTTGCTGCTCGACGAGCCATTGTCGGCACTCGATGCACCGACCAGAACCAAACTATGCGAGGACCTGCGGATGTTGCTGACGAGGTTGGCCATCCCCGCGGTTGTCGTCACCCATGACTGGACAGAGGCACTTGCGCTCGGTGATCAGATGGCCGTGATTGATGAAGGACGCCTATTACAGACCGGCACCCCACAAGACGTCTTCAGCCGACCAATCAATGCCGATGTTGCCCGTGTCGTCGGTATCGAAACTGTTCTCCACGGACGAGTCAGAGAGATACGAGATGAATTGGCAACAGTCCAGGTCGGTCCAGTGCCTGTCATCGCCGTGGCTTCGCCGGGACTTGAGTCCGATGTCTTTGTCTGCATACGAGCCGAAGATGTCACACTGGAATTAGCCGGTTCCAGCGAAACGAGTGCCAGAAATCACCTGAGGGGAACCGTCCAGGCCATCACCTCGCTCGGCGCACTGGTACGAGTCACCATTGACTGCGGATTTCTTCTGACTGCGCTCGTCACTCGATCTGCACAGAGCGAACTGCGGTTGGCTATCGACAGCGACGTGCGGGCTGCCTTCAAAGCAGGCTCTGTACACCTTATTCCACGCCGATAATCCATCTTCCACTTCAGGCTGGCTCCCTCTCCCCAGTTTCTGTGGATAAACCTGTGCGCAACACTCCTCACGATGTCTGAACCTGAGAAATGCGCCTTGCACGACCTTCTTGCCTATTTTTTAATCATTGTATGGATGGAGAAAGCATGACCCTACACCTTGTAGATATTGATCTATTTCTAAGAAGAAACCTGAAAGAGTTCGTTCGTTCAAGGCCCTAACCGTGTTTGTTTGCTCCTAGCTGATTAATCTTCTTCCAGCAGAAAAGTTATACACAGGCACTTCACACATATCCTGAATATCCACTTGACAGACAAGCATGACAGTGTTACCAATGGCTACATCATGAAATCACAAGACCTCAAACAAATTCGAGAAGAATTAGGCCTTACCCAGCAACAACTTGCCGAGGCCCTACACACGACTCGGGTGTCCGTAGCGCGTTATGAAGCCGGCATGCGACGGATTCCCGGTGTCGTCTCGGTTGTGCTGAATCAGTTACGACGTAAGACAGCCGTTCCCATGGCTGGCCTGGTTGCAGCCGGCTCCCCGATCGAGCCGGTGCCACAATCGGAACTCGTGGATATCCCTCCAAGCATGTTGCGGAGTGGAGAGACGTTCGCCTTAACGGTCAAGGGAGAATCCATGAAAGACGACGGCATTTTACCCGGCGACCTCGTGGTGGTGCATAAACAAGGCACGGCCAAAAACGGGCAGACCGTTGTCGCCTTGGTCAATGGCGAGGCTACGATTAAGACCTATATCAAGAAGGATGCCCACATTGAACTTCGTCCGGCCAACGAGATGATGCAGCCGATCATGGTCAGGCCATCGGATGAATTTCAGATCGAAGGAATTGTCATTGGTGTCATCCGACATTGTACCGTCTAGCCAATCGAAAGGAGGAAACAATGCTCGCGACAGAATCAATCTCTCTCACAAAAGATCAGTTGATGGATTTGGAAAGAACGGTGGCAGCCCTAGACAACCGGTTGCAGAGCATCCAACGGGGCTTGCAACGAAGTACTCCAGGCTCACTGGTGGAGCGCTTTCGAAGCTTACTGCGGTCCAAGCAGAGAGGCCAGTTCATGTCGGCAGTCTGCAATCGACAGGTCCGGTTGAATACAAAGCTGGCGAGCCATGACAGTCCAAGAGCCTAGCGCACCATCAGTGCGGACAGGTCCCTGTTCTGATTGCGGCATGGCCGTCGAACGGCTGATGGAATCGATCGACGGCTTTACGCACTCCACAGTTCAACTTTGCCCAGCTTGCTGGAATGCCCACCGCCAACGACAAGTCTTCGCCGGCGGATGCTGCGGGTAGAAAATCGCTCCCAAAAGGGTTGTCCCGCCCCTTCCAATCTGCCCGTCAGTACGCTACAGATCTGGTACGCCCTCGTAAGCTCAGTTAGATAAACCAGCGGTTTCCTAAGCCTCTCAGATACTCCCACATAAGTCCTTATGAAACAGCCAAACAGCGCTTTCGCAGAGGATGTTTCCTCCTTGTGCAAAATGAAGGTGCCTCCCTCACGCCAGGAGAAGAGGCACCGCACAGTTCAAGAAGAAAATGCGAGGCAGAGGCCAAAACCGGCATGCTGGAGAGATTCACGCAGCAGGAGTGCCAGTCTCACTGGCGCGAGCAGTGCGTCTCGCAATTGCTAGCCGGTCGGTTACAGCCAGTAGCGACCAAATACCTGCGGACACAGTGTGATGCCGAACAGGGAGACGTCGCCAGAAAAGCCTCTTGGTACCTGTTCACTGGTTCGATCCGATGGAGGGAGTATTCGCTAGTCCATCTCTTCGCCGCCTTCAAGGCACACTTCACATTGGTCCAATTCCACGGTGCCATGCCCGCTGCAGAAATATCGCCGGCACCGGCTACACGTCATGAAGGTCATCCTGACTCGATCTTGGGCTTCGCATCGATCACACTGGCCAGCGCTGCGGGCTTTGGGCATTACTTTGTCTCCATGATAAATCGTATGAGTTCTTGGGATGTCATTCCATGATGTGGCGATTACTGCAGGACGTGGCCCGCGTCCGCTATACGGATAGTTGTACACTGATAACACATCGAAGTTCGTCGCTCCAACTCAAAACAGACATGCGATGGTCTTGCGAATCACAATCGCAACGGCATTGTCGTGAACCATCACCCATCTTGCTGCCGGCTGATGAAGAGTTCACGAGAATGAAGGTCGTTTTGAAAGTTCTGTCTCTGGTCCGAACTGGTGAGCCGACTGGGACTCGAACCCTTGGCCCTCGCCTGACAAGTATGAATTGGGGGGTTAGGTCAGTGCTCCCATTGTAGTTGCACCGAGCCCTTCAGGTTGTTGTTCCTTTGATGCTGGAAAAGTCGACTGCTACTTTATTCGGCTGCTGACCACCTCGATTCGCTCCAACGACCACTAGTCACGTCAGAACATTAGCAGGTCTCCCCTACTTGTCCCCTGTGAGGTCACCGAGAACACGCATACAGCTTGTTCAAGATCCGTCGAGCAGCAGACAGAGGCCTCCCTGATAAGAATTCACATCCTGAATCTCTAGAAAGTAGCGATGCACAGAACAAGGGTTGCCCCCCTCTTTCCACCGACCGGACCAAATTTGGGTAGAGAGGATTTTACTGATCGCTCAAACTCTGCTATACCAGACATACACAATCACAATTTTTGAAATCGAAGGGGGGTGGAGTACTCATGGCAACGAAGAAAGCAGCAGCGAAGAAGCCTGTCAAGAAGGCAGCGGCCAAGAAGAAGAAGTAGCCGCACCGTGAGGAGGCGTCGGCCACGTCGCCTCCTCACCATGCCCGCGTCCTCGATCTTCCTCTGCCCTACACCACATCAGACAAGTAGTTGTCCGTCGAACACTTCCTCAGCAACGCTTCCAACTGACTCGAGCACCCGAGAGCGCCCACGTCACTAACGAGAACTCCCCTCACTGATGGACCCTCCATCGGGATGGAATCAGTGAAGATGTACGGATGCAACCGATTACGCAGAAGACGTGCACCTCATGAAATGAAGGATACGGCAACAGAGGACGAACCGACCATCAGGCCGAGGTCACGATAACGAGGATGCAGCGCGGCAAAAAAAAGGGAGGTGATGGCCACATCACCTCCCCAGTTCCTTAGCGCCGGGAGAGACTCCATAGCGGAAAGAAAGCAGCACACGGATACTAGCATGAACATTCCCTTGAAAAAAGAATAAAGATATCCATGTAATCAATAGCTTGAGAAATATTTATTTACAAACACCACAGGGAAGGGTTGTGTGACCTTCCCCCTGCAACCTAGCAGACTGCTGAAAAACTCGGATTCTGCTTCGCGCACCGTTGCACGGTGACAGAACAAACTGTGGCCTGTGACATTTCAGAATGCTCAAAAATGCCCGTAGCGAGCGAAGGGGTGAGGCAGGGAACACCACTGGAGAAATTTTTCAGCATTCTGCAAGAGCATTGGCTTGGAAGTTCACCTGTGTTGAGATTGGCCCCATAGAAAAGGGGCCGTGACGAAGAAACGGCACAGGGAGGAACAAGTTATTCAGGATACCCAGGCAGGCATGGGTGGGCTAAGAGCGCTATCGCAAGCACGGCATCTCAGATGCCACCTTACTATGAGGGTGGGAGAGTGAGCCGATCAGGAAGTGTAAACCACGACAAAACCGATCAGTCCGAGAGGACCGCCGTCTGATTCTATGGACACACATATTTGCCAGGACCTCATGGGCTCTTAGGTTCTTGCAGGCAATGACCGGACGGGGTTATTGCCCACACGGCTGAAAGAGGCCCCTAAGGGAATTGCTCCCAAAAGGGTTGTCACGCCCCTTCCAATCTTTCCGTCAGTGCGTTACAGTTCTGTTATGCCCCCGTAGCTCAGTTGGATAGAGCAACGGTTTCCTAAACCGTGGGTCGTACGTTCAATTCGTATCGGGGGCACCAAATTTCACCTGCTTTTCTGGAAACTACTGGATTGCGGTGAAACATAGATGGACAGAAAATGCCTACAGACTTTACGATGTTCTTGCTTATTCCTTTCGCTTCTACCAACTTAAGCTATACTTCTCCCTATGGCTCAGTTGCAAGGTAAGACAAGCAGGCCTTCCACACTAGAAACGGTGCTCCGTCTTCACGGCTTATTCGGTCACCGCTTGCAACCGCTTGGCGTCTCTCCTATCCAGGCAGGAATGTTGCTCTATCTTGACCGGCATCCTCAGTGCCTGGTGCTTGAAATCGCTTCGGCGCTCTGTATGCAGAACCTCTCAGCGGTCAAGACCGTTCAAACTTTTCAGAGAAATGGATGGATACGCAAACCACAGGTCAATGCGAATAGGAAGATCGTCAAGCTACAGCTCAGTGAAAAAGGCACAGCCCTCGCTCAGAAGATCAAAGAAAACATCGAAGTCACTGACAAACTCTTCGCCCTGGCCGACAGCCGCAAGGCGGCGTAAGTGTTTTTCAACATTTCCATCAAATAGCACAACTGGGTCCGCTAGCCCCTCGCCCCGTCGAACTACGCGCAAGCCTCTCCCCTTTGTCCTGATGGCGCAAACCGAATAGGCGTCCCTTCTTCTGAAATTCAAAGCTGGAGCGAAGCCACACGCCTCATTGCTGCTCGCCAGAGCCTTGACACCTCCCCATGGTCGGCCTAGCTTGGCGACACAATGGAGGTGCGATGATGGTAGACGACACGAACAAACAAGCCGTAGTAGTAACAGACATCCGTATGCCGTTCTTCTCGATGGTCATTTTCATGGTGAAGTGGGCCATCGCTGCAATTCCGGCCTTGTGTATTCTTATCGTATTCGGAGTCCTCACATGGGGAATGCTCGGTGGACTCCTCCTTTCCTTGACCATCGGCAAAAACACAAACTCAGTTCGCACCTTGGATACCGAAACACCAGCTTCCGCACTCACTTCTACAGAACCCAAATTACCCACAACCGCTGAAGCTGAATCTGCATACTTTCAAAAGCTCATCGTGGCAGGAATCAGGGACAAGCCCGGACTACCTGGTGGTAAGTAGGGGAAGATCATGGCCCCGCATACCCTTCTCCATTCGCCTCTCGCGTCCCTTCTCGGTTCAATACCCTGTTTCCTATTTCCTCTGGAATGCTAAACGGCGTCCCTATCCTGTGGAACTTTTCGCTGACCGGCTGGCGTGTGTCCGTGAACTTCCCCATAGCCAAACCTATTAGAAACCTCAATTGACAGCACCCCAAGCAAGGCGTAGCATCCTAGTGGACTGTAACGTTTAAAATAGTAGTATCATGACGCCCATGGAGGACGTCATGACACTGACCACGAGTGAACGCATGGAACTGCAGCGCCAAGCGAGAGCCAGCACTGGTCGAGCCGATT
>SWDI01000002.1:347607-483050 GCA_005116955.1 Nitrospira sp.
TACGCCAATACAACAAGCAGCCGAAACCCGTGAAGTGGAAGTACTTCGAGGCGTCACGTCGAATTACTCCCGAATCAATCGTTACAGTCCACTAGCAATGGCACGGATTTCTGTCTTCTTGGCAATTCTGCTCGTCGTCCTCACCTTCAACGCCTATGCCTGTGTCCTGCCGTTGCCACAAACAGGTGAGATGGACTGCTCCTCAGGGACGGAGGAGCCCGTACGCGGAACATGCGATGCGTTTCTCGACATAGGCCCGCAATCACAGTTTGTATCTCACGCCACCGCCAATACGGACCATCTGGAATGCGCGTTGCCCGTTCAGCTTCTTCCCGATACGTTCGTTCCACTTGTTCGAATCACTAACCCACCACGTAGCGCCAATACACCCATCCATCTTTCGATCCACACAACGGTCCTGAGGATTTGATACCCCCTTTCCGTTTTGCATTTGACTCTAGGCTACCAAGCAACGCTTGACAGTTCCTTTTCTCTAGATCCACGCGATCAACCTAGACCCGAGAGCACACAAGGGGGATGTATGTCAGATATCAGCAGAAGAACATTTGTGACCACCAGTGCATCGCTACTGACTACTGGTGTGTCGTTGATGATGTCGCGAGGGGTAGCGGCTGCCGCACACGATGCGGGCCATGGTCCGATGCGAGAGCCTCAGGCACTCCCGGACTCTTCGCTTCTCCACATGTCAGGCGAAGCGACCACCATGGACGGCCACCGCATGAGCGAGGAGATGCGACGCTGTATTCAGCTCTGCCAAGACTGCCATGTGACCTGCATCCAAATGATCGATCATTGCTTAAAACTTGGAGGTCGGCATGCAGCCCCTGACCATATCCGGTTATTGATGGACTGTGCACAGCTCTGCACGACGACCGCCGATTTCATGGCGCGGAAGTCTTTGCTGCACGACCGCACGTGCAGCCTCTGTTCCGAGATCTGTCGGCTCTGCGCGAAGAGCTGCGAACAGGTAGGAGGAGACGATCAGATGGTAAAGCAATGCGCCGAGCTCTGCCGTCGCTGCGCCGGATCTTGTGAACATATGGCATCGAAAGGAGCAGCGTAGCACGTCGAATCACCGAATAACTTGATACGGAAAGTACACACCCGGCCGCCATTCTTGGCGGCCGGTCCATGCAGAGTGGTTCAATTCGATCTTCCCTGGACGCAACCCTGGCCGTTACGGCATATCCCCCGTCAAAATTTGCTGTTTTCTTGTCAGGTTCTCCCCCCTCAGTTAGACTTTTTTCACACAACCATGGCACGAGCACGCGCAGTAGAACATCAGCGGCCTCGATCAAAAACCACTCCGACCGAAGAGGCCACACTCGGGATCGCCAAGCTTCAGGAAGTGTTGGCAGCGATCAATGACCTTAGTCAGGAAGGCTTTCCATATCGTGATGCTGCGCAAAGCAAAGCCGAGCTGCAGTTTCGCGAGTGCCTGCGTCACGCGTTCGGCGAGCGATCCCAGGAGTTTCAAACCTATCACAACTTCAAACTTCGTACGGCGGACAAGGCCGAGGTGGCCCAGAGCCTTACTGTCATTAAGGGCCTCATGCACACCTTGGAAGACCGGAAGCTGGAACTTCAGGGACTCAAACCCCCACCAAAACCAGAGCCATCACCCGAGGCAATTCTCAGCAATACAGCTCGTATGGTGTTGGTCCCGTCTACACCCCAGCCCACTGTGACGGAACCGACACCCTCGCCGATGACTGTCGCTGTGGCCATGACAACAAATGTGGAACCGTCGATTGCTCCTCTGCTCCCCATACCTCAATCACAACCGCCCATGCCGGAGCCTGCGATCCTTGCGCCTGCACCGACCCTGATTCCAGTGCGGACACCGACTCCAACTCCTACGCCATCTCCAACACCGTCGCTGACACCCATGCCTGGCATACCCCAGCCACCTCCTCTCTCCGTCGCCGTCGCCACCCCCATCCCTTCCCCTCCTCCTGCACCCGCAGCTCCGCCAAGGTCATCAACGATTGAGAGACCAATAGAAGTCGTGCCATCGCCCATAGCCGCTCCGATCGTTTCCTCAATGCCAACACAACCACACATCCCTCCCCCACCCCCTATGTCGAATAATCCATCGATGCACCCAGAGTTGTCGCTAAGTCTGATCCATGCTCCGCAAGATCCCCCGGCAGGCAAGCAGGCAATTGGCTTGAGTATCGCGCGGGTGATTGAGTCCACACCCGACCAAGATCCACTCAATCTCGTCAGAAAAGTCTGCCTTCGCTTCCACTCCGTAGCCCGCCAGCTCCGACTTCGGAAAGACTATCGTCCGACACTTGAGGTCGATGACGATCATGACCTACAGGACCTCTTGTGCGCATTATTGAAGGTGGAATTTGACGAAGTCTCGACCGATGAATGGACACCACCCTATACAGGAGGCACACCAAGAACGACACTCCTGGTCAATCGAGATCAGATCGCAATCGTGGCGAAGAAGACCGGACCAGGAGTGACCACGAAGGAACTTGCCGATCAGGTCGCAGCGGACACCGCCTATTATCGAGCGCAAGGGCGATGCGCAACTGTATTTTGCTTCATATACGATCCAGAAGGCCGCATCGGGAGCCCGAAACGGCTGGAAACCACCCTAACAAGCGTGAGCGAGCACTGCCGGGTCGAAGTGCTGGTTGCGCCAAAGTGAGACCATGACTAAATCAAACTTAAAGAGGATTCCTTCCATTGCAGCATCATCCAAGGCCATGAAAGTCAAGCCCGAGTTGACAGGGCACAATGACCCTGCTATAAGGCAACCCACTTCCGGGGCCATTCCGTATACCATTCATGGTCCAGCTCCGGGAGATCAAGGGATGTCTGACCGGGCGTACGTGCTCATCAATGTTCTCCCTGGACAGACAGCTGCTGTCGTTAAAGCGCTAGGGGAAATTAAAGAGATAAAAACGATTGATCCCTGTTGGGGCAAGCCGGACATTATTGCAATAGCTGACATAGTGGACCAAGATGCGTTGACCCAACTGGTCTTGAGTCGCATACATCGTATCGAAGGAGTGACCCAGACCGATACTCACCTCGTATACAGGCTGAAGGAGGCCAGAACAAAATGATCCGAAAGGACTATCTCGCCATCGTCGCCCTTTCCGTTTTCGCATTTGGATGTACCGGTGTGCAGCACCCCATCCAACCTGACGTCGTTGAAGTCACATTACCGGCATCGGCAGACCGGGTGAAAGCGGCTGTGACTAAAGTTTTGGCAGACGACAACTACGATGTGGATTGGAAGGATGGAACGCAGCTTCAGACAGGCTACAGGGGCGAGCAGCCCAGTATCTGGGATTGGCTCGTGCGAGGACGGTTCGGTGTGGTCAGGAGCCGTGCCCAAGTGGCTGTGACGGCGGAAACTGACCAGAGCTCTCGTCTCCGGCTACAAGTCTCGTCGGAAGGCAAGCAAACGATGTTCGATGGATGGGTTCCCACCCAACCTCAAGCTCCTCAAAGTGCTGAAAATAAGATCCGTTTGGTTAAGAATGAGTTGAAGATCGTACAGACCACGTACACAACCGAGACCTTCTACGGATCGAAACCTTAGACAGGCTCTTTTTCCGCGCCTTCAGTCTCTTCTCCAAGATCCAGGCCGAAACGCTCTGCCATACGGTAGAGCGTTCGCCTATCGATGCCAAGGATCTTCGCCGCTTTCACCTTATTTCTCTTCGTTTCCTTGAGCACACGAGTCAAATGCCGCTTTTCCACTTCTTCTAGGGTCAGAGACACCTCATCAAGCTGATCGACTTGTGAAAGTCGTGCATCAGCGTCATTGGTTGCATGCTGGCGAATCACCTCAGGTAAGTCTTCAGGCGTCAGGAGAGGCCCGTGGCTTAACGATACGGCGCGTTCAATCGCATTTTCAAGTTCTCGAACGTTGCCTGGCCATCGAAATTGAGTCAAGAGCGCCATCGTTTCCGGGAGGACTCCTCGCACCGCGTGCTGCATCCCTGCCGCGCACTTTTGTAAGAAGTGATGCACCAGCATCGGAATGTCTTCCCGCCGGTCGACCAATGACGGCAACGTGATCGGAACGACTTTCAATCGGTAGAAAAGGTCGTCTCGAAACTTTCCCTCCTTCACCAGCTGCTCAAGATCTCGATTAGTTGCAGCGATGATCCGGACATCGACTCTGGTGGATGTTGTGCTCCCAACTCGGCGGACCTCCTGGTCCTGCATGACCCGTAACAACTTCACTTGTAACGCCTGTCCAAGCTCACCAATCTCGTCGAGAAACAGCGTCCCTCCAGTGGCTGATTCAAAGAGCCCGATCTTGGTCCCGATTGCCCCCGTGAAGGCCCCTTTCTCATGTCCGAACATCTCCGATTCCAGCAAGGTATCAGGCAACGCACCGCAATTGACCGGGATGAATGGCTTGTCCCGGCGGGGACCGTTCGTATGAATAGCCCGAGCAATGAGCTCTTTCCCGGTTCCGCTTTCCCCCTGGAGCAGGACCGTGCTTTTGCTCTCCGCCACGCGCGCGACCAGCTTGTACACCTCCAACATGGCCGTACTGCTCCCGACTAACGGAGACCACGCGTCCTTGCTCTTCAACTCCTCTCGGAACCGCGCATTCTCTTGGAGCAATCGACAGTGATCCAACCCTCGTTTGACTACCAGTTTGATGTCCTCTTTCTTGAACGGCTTCGCCAAGTAATCGTACGCCCCTTGCTTGATCGCTTCGATCGCGCCCTCCAAAGAGCCGAATGCAGTAAGCACCACCACGACCGTATTCGGACTTACTCGTTTGAACTCCCGCAAGACCGTGAGCCCATCCACCGCACCCATGCGGATGTCCGTCAGTACCAAATCGACCCGTCCCTGGCGTCCACGCGCAATGACCGCTTCTCCACCCGCAAACGCCTCGACGTGATATCCCTCCTTTCTGAGGGCTTCCGCCAATAATTCACGTGCAACCGCATCGTCGTCGGCCACCAAAATCGTCGCTGGTTGCATCACGCCTCCTCTTTCCTGCGAATAGGTTCTCTTCGCATCGCCGGCAATGTCATCGTCACAATCGTGCCACGCCCAATCTCACTGGCCAACACCAGGCTCCCACCATGAGCCACCACCGATTCGTGGCTCAAGAATAGCCCCAAGCCGGTCCCCCTGCCAACTGCCTTTGTCGTAAAAAACGGTTCAAAGGCTTTTTGTGCGTCTTCCTCTGGCATACCGCATCCTGTGTCCTGCACCTCGATCATGATCACCAACAGTGACATACCATCTGCAACCAGCCGACCGCAGTCCAGTTCAGCTGACGATGCCTCGCGACTTCCTGCCATGACGGTGACTTTCCCCTGGGCAGGGGTTGCGGCAAGCGCATTGGCCAGGACATTGACCAATACTTGATGGATTTTTTCTTTGTCCGCCCACACCAGCGGAAGGGCCTTTGGAATGTCGACCGTCAAAGTGATCCCTTTCTCATGGAAAGCCGGCTCCATCAAGACCGCCGAGGGGCAAACCACTTCCTCCACAGGAAGCCATTGCGGCTCAGGCTGGCGCGGCCTGGTAGAAGACAATAGGTCCTGAATGATTCGAACGACTCGCGTGAGCTGATCATCGATAATGGCCACTCGCCTCCTCATCTCCGGCGTCGCACCAGGTTCCTCAGCCAGAGCCTGGACATGCCATGCGATTGAGTGCAGCGGTGTGCCCACCTCGTGCGCTACGGAGGCCACGAGCTGTCCCACCGCCGCCAAGCGTTCAGACCGGTTCAGCTGATCTTTCGCCTGGACGAGCTGCGTGTTGGCTTTGAGTAGATTCTCGGTTTCTCGGGCTAATGCCGCCCTCGCCGCCTCTTCTCGTGCCTTCCGCTCTTCCCAACTCACACCCAGATATGCCACCGACAGCAGAACGCCGACGACGACGCTTCGATTGATGACCGCAGCTTGAAACCGGCCCGGCTTCGTCGGTTGGAGCAGACCTGAATACGTCGCCATGACACAGCCCAGCACCGTCACCAACATGATCATTCGATTCCGAAGGGTGGTCACCAACAAAATCGGCAACACATACCCATACGCACCGACAACGTTGGCCGGGGCGAATTCTTCAATGATGAAGATGATGAGAAAGCAGGCAGCCGCGATGGCCAGCACGAGGCGGTCACGATGCGTCATGGCAATCATCGATTCACTCCGCTTGGCCGAGAATCATAGCCGCTGGATCGAGAATGTAGGGAATTCTTCACGGAAGTACTTACACAAGAGGGCGGGTCAAACGCAACAGAGCCGCAAGTCGTTCAAATCGGGAATCTTGGGTCAATTCCTCCACCGGCAGACTCAACTTCCGACACCAATTCGGATGCTGGTCTACCGTCCCTGGAAGATTGGCTTGGACACGGGTGCCGATGACATCATCAATATTGGCCAAGACCATCCACGCAGGGGTGCGGGCCAGAAACTGATGAATACCTTCCATCAACTCAGTCGTCATGATCGGCACCAGGGTAGGATCCTCAGATACACCAGCCGGTAGGAGCCCTTGAGACTTCAAGGCCGTGAGAATCCCTGCCTTTTCTCGATGCCGTTCCGCCCACATCGCATTTCGCGCGGCCTCTGAAGGAAAGAGGCCTAATGTGGATCGGGTGTCGATATCCACGCCTTCCCAATACCCCACCAACGTTGGAAGATCGTGGGTTGTGACAACGGCGAGTGCTTGAGCAGGATACTGAGTCGGGGGCTTCCACCCTCCCCAGTGTTCTCGCTCAAAATAGAAGACACGGTACGATAAGACGCCAGCTGGTCCGAGTCGGTCACGCACCCAATCGGGAACGGTGCCCAGATCTTCACCGATCACCAGCGCCTTCGCCCGTACACTTTCCAACGCCAAAATCGCCAGGAGTTCGTCATCCCGGTAATGCACGTAGGTCCCCATCGCCGGTGGAAGACCACGGGGAATCCAAAACAGTCGAAAGAGCGCCATGACATGATCGATCCGTATCGCTCCCCCATAGCGGAGGTTATTACGGAGTAATTGGGTAAAATACTGGTAGCCGCTCGCTCGCAGACGTAATGGATCAAGTGGAGAAAATCCCCAATTCTGTCCCTCAGGGGCAAATGCATCAGGAGGCGCACCGCAGTCAGCCTGGAACGCCAGGACATCTTGATTGAGCCACCCATCGGCACCATAGCGATCGCTTCCCAGGGCAAAGTCATGGTACAAGCCGATCGGCATACCGACCTCGTGCGTCTTCTTCACCACCGCAAGCAACTGGTCCGCGGCCAGCCATTGCAGATATTGGAAAAATCGCACCCGCGACATCCGCTGACGCCGAAATTCCTCCACGGCCTCCGACGTTGGAGTTCGATAGGATTCCGGCCAATCCTCCCAGACAGCTGAAGCCGGTTGGGCAGACTGCCGTTCTTCCTCCAGAGCTTGAAACACTGCATAGTACGACAGGGATTTACCTTCCCGCTCCGTGAAGTGCTGGAAGTGTCTCCCCCGATCCGTCATGGGCTTCAATTCCGGTTCGACCCCTTCGAAATTGTCCCGCACAAATACCTGATAGCACAGTTCGAGCACCTCGCGTTTCACCAACCTCACCGCGTCATAATCCACGAACTCGCATCGACGAGCCGCGTCGATCCTCGAGCGGACTGAGGGATCGGCAAGCCGGCGTTGCACATCCGGGCCCATCCAGCACTCTGGAACCTGGGTCACATCGATGTATAAGTCGTTCAGAAATAGGCGGCTGGTGGGCGAATAGGGACTCATGTGATAGGGCTTGGCATTCTTAAGCGCGTGGAGCGGGTTCAACCCAATCACCGCAGCGCCCAGACATTTTCCTGCCCACTCGACGACGGCACCCAGATCTCGAAAGTCGCCGACCCCCCAATTGTGATGACTCCGCAATGAGTAGAGCTGCAACGCAACGCCCCACCACCGCACACCCTGCTGGAGTTCATCAGGAATGTAACAACGATCCGGCGCAACGATGAGGCGGAAGGTGGCTTCCGTATTCGTGCCGCCTCCCTTTGTATGAGCGGTGACTGAGTAATAGCCAAGCGGCAGGTCTTGCGGACATGCCAACGCGACACGAACAAATCGACGTCCCTGAATCGTTCGGGTCTCTTCAACTTTGAGACCAGGCCCCTCCGCTCGCTCACAGTGCGTGGCTCCGTTCTCCGCGCAGAGTAACCACTTGATGGAAAGAAGCGAATCGTCCGAGCTCTCGCATGGTACATACAGCGACCAAGTCCCCGCCTCTCGTCCTAACCGCAGAACATGAACCGGTTCGCAGCCTCTGAGCCACCACTGGTTATCCCATGCCTCTAACTCAGAAATGAGCTCCTCACGATTCGAAACCCGAAGATTCATGGCAACAAGAATGGCCCGTCGCGTCTCATCCGTCGTCACATGGTGCGTTCCAGCGATGTCGTAATAGTCGGCACCAATCCCTGCCCGATCGGCCAACATCCGCAAGAGGTCGCTTTCAGACTGATCGTACATACCGGGAGTGTGAGTGAAGGGCTGGATCAAGTCAAGGCAATGCAGACTCTGGACCCGTTGATGGGATCGGCGGGAAAATCAACGATACAGGTGTCGCCAAACTGGCGGGACCACACGAACTGAGCAACGGCAGGTCAACGCTGACTCACGCCTCAGACAGCTTCTAACTCAGTGTATGGAGACTGCCAGTTGCACGGGCGAGATTGACCCGAGCAGCGTTGAGCTGAAAGAGTGCGCTGACGAAGTTTTCTCTGGCACGGGCTACTGACGAAAGCCCATTGGTGAGTTCAAAGTGACTAGTGGAGGTTAGGACGGCATAACGTTCTCGCGCAAGATCCAGTTCTTTCGTCGCCATCTGTAACCCAGTCTGCGCAATGCCAACTTGTTCCTTGGCCGCTGCCAGTGAGGCGAGCGCATCGTGCACTTCCATCTTGATGTGGTTGAGCACCGATCTCATGCGTAACGATTCTTGCTGCCACTGGCTTCTGGCTTGGGCAATGCGACCTTCACGCTGGGCTCCGTCAAAGATGGGAATCTGGAGGATCAGCGCCATATTGTAAGTGTCGAGCGTGTTGCTCCAACGATTGCCGATGAGCCCATACTCTCCCTGAGCCACCAGCGACGGCAACCGCTCCCCAGTGATGGAAGCATAGGTCAGCTCCAAAGCTTTCACACGGGTGTGCTGTGCCTGAAGCTCTGGCCGTTGCCTCAATGCAGCTTCCACCGCCCCCTGCGGCGTCGAGACATCCGACATATCTGTCAGCCATTCATCGGTCAGAACGAGAGTAGTTTCCGTGGGCAGTGCGAGCAGGTTGACGAGACTCAGTTTGCTATGTTCAAGATCATACTGCGAAGATGACCCTTGTTGCCGCTCCGCAGCCAGCTGCGCTTCCAGCCGTGCGATATCCAATCCTGTGGCCAGCCCTCCCCGTTGCCGTTGCCTGACAGTGCCGAGTAATTCATTCATGACCTGCTGATTCGCCTCGTGCATCTTGATCATGGCGGTGGCCTTCAACCCTTCCATATAGGTAAGCGCCACACTGGCCATCGTGTCCAATTTCTTGGCTTCCGCTTCCTGCTCAGTCATCTGGAGTGATTCCCGTGAGGCCCGCCACCGCTGAATTAAACTGAGGCTGAACAGATTCTGCGTGGCGGTGACCCTCGTATCAAAAATGCTGAAGGGATCGGTACGTACCGGCGAGAGCCCGATAGTACCGAGAAATTGTGTTTGCCTGGTCTGTCGCGCATTGGCGGAGACATTGGGCAACATGGCGCCCAACTGGGTTCGCACCTGACCCTTGGCCTCCTGAATTCGTTCTTTGTACAACAGCACGTCAGGATTGTTATCAACGGCTGCGGCCAACGCCCCCTTCAAGGTGAGCTGAAAAGGCTGTTGTGGAAAAGGTTGAGACAGGCCACCACTCGATCCATCGGTTAACGCATCAGCCCATACAAAGTCCGCAGCAAGGACTCCGACAGCCAGCAGACAGAGCCCAAGAGGGGCAGATGATTTCACCATCCGATCACCGCTCCCTTAGGCTTTCCTTCATTGACTTGAGTAAGGGACTTAGCAAATACTCAATGATGCGGCGCTGCCCAGTCTTGATCTCGACGGTCACAGCCATCCCAGGAGAAAGATTCACCTGTTTACCTTCGACGTGCATCGTCGACCGATCCATATTGACTCTCGTTGGGTACACCAGCCCGACTTTTTCGATGGAAACGGCATCGTCGGAGACGGTCAGTACAGAGCCTGGAATCGTGCCATATAACGTGAACTGGAACGTTTCGACCTTAATCTCGACCGGCTGGCCTTCCTTCACAAACCCCACATCCTTGTTTTCTACCTGCGCCTCGACCTCAACCGGATGGTCCTGCGAGACGACGAGGAGCAGCTGCTGAGCTGGGGTCACCACACCGCCAACGGTATGCACCGCTAGCTGTTGCACCACGCCGTTGATCGGCGCGACAAGCCGCTGCAAACCGGCCTTTTGTCCAGCCTTCGTGACTTCTTGCGAGAGCGAGAGAGCCTTGGTTTCGAGCGCCGACAGTTCCGCCTGTTTGCTCTGCTGGAATTCCAACCGCATGGCCCGATAATGCTTCTCAGCCTCGGCGAGCGCCGCCTGATCTTGTTGGAGCTTCCTCTTTTGCCCGGCTAACTCTTGCACCTTGTCAATGCGCTGCCCTTCAGCCTGGAGAAAGTCCATCTTCGTAACCGCTTCATGCTCCAGCAGCTTCTTATAGGCCTCGGCACGTTCTGTCTCCATCGGCACCGTGGCTTCCAAGCGGAGAATGTTCTCTTTGGTTTGCTCGACCGCAGCCTGACGCTGATCAACCAGGTATTGAGCTGCCGCCATCTTGGCCTGATATTCGGCGAACTGGTCACGCAACAACTGTTGTTGCAACAAGACAGAGACGCTCTCTGAATCTGGAGGGGCCTCAAATGTGGACTGCCCCTTGATCAGGGCTCGCAATCTCGCCGCTTCCACTTTCGCCGCTCGATATTCATTGAATGCCCGGTCACGGTCGGCGCGATTGAGGGTCGAATCGAGCTCGATCAGCACATCGCCTTGTTTTACCGCTTGTCCATCCTGGACCTGAATGGAAGCAATGACCCCTGTTTCGTAGGGCTGGACGATCTTCGAGTACCCGCTGGGGATGATCTTGCCCTGAGCCGTCGCCACGATATCGATCCAACCGAACGTGGTCCACAGCATTCCGGTAGTGAAAGCCGCCAAGATGGTCCAGAGGAGCGCTCGGCCGATCGGCGAGGGCGGTGCCTGCTGGATTTCCAATACCGCCGGCAGAAATTCTGTGTTACACCCGCCGGGAGCAGACATGCCGGCCAGCTGGCTTGATTCGGATTGCCACGCTGTCTTCCACACTATCCAATGTCGTGAGAACGCTCCCAAGATCATCCTATCCCTCTACCCTGTACAGACTTGATGTGCATGTAAGCGCGCATACAACCCACCGACATGTAGCAGCTCATCATGCGACCCCTGCTCAACAATCTCTCCCTTTTCGACGACATAAATGCGATGGGCGGGCCGCACCGTACTCAGTCGATGCGCAATGATGAAGACCGTACGCCCCTGACTGATCTGTGCCATGTTCTGCTGGATGACCGCTTCGGATTCGTAATCCAGCTCGCTGGTCGCCTCATCGAAGATCAGAATACGAGGATTGGCGACCACGGCCCGTGCAATGGCGATTCGCTGACGCTGCCCTCCCGACAACGTACATCCGTGCTCTCCGATCACGGTGTCATATCCATCTCCCAATTCCAGAATGAACTCATGGGCACCGGCCAATTTCGCCGCCTGAATCACCTGTTCCATACCCAGCCCTGGGTCCGTCAACGCAATATTGCTCCGCACCGAGCCGTTGAACAGGAAATTTTCCTGCAGCACGACTCCCACTTGCCTGCGGAGCCAGGCAGGATCGACCTGCGCCAAATCCACGCCATCTACCAACATACGCCCCCGTTCCGGCACATAGAGACGTTGTAACAATTTCGCGATCGTGCTTTTCCCAGATCCAGATCGCCCGACAATACCGATCACTTGCCCAGGCGCGACGGCAAACGAGACCTTGCGAAGGATCTCCGGACCGTCAGGCCGATAGCGAAAGGTGACCTCATCGAACCGCACGTGGCCCGTCACATGGGGAAGCGTCGTCCGATTCTGGTTATATGAAGGCTCAGGCTGCGTATTGAGTACATCACCCAACCGCTGGACGGAAATCCCGACTTGCTGAAATTCCTGCCAGAGATTGACCAAGCGCAAGAGCGGCCCTGTTACCTGTGCTGACAGCATATTGAACGCGATCAACTGCCCGATACTGAGATCGCCTTCAATCACACGATACGCACCGACCCACAAGACGGCTACAGTGGTCACCTTTTGAACACACGCCGCTGATTGACCGGCAATCATCATCAGACTGGTGGCTCGAAAACTCGACCGGACATAGCCGGCCAGTTGTTCCTCCCACTTCCGCACAAGCGGAGGTTCGACCGCCATGGCTTTCACGGTTTGGATCCCGCTGATCGCTTCGACTAAGAAGGCCTGGTTTTCGGCGCCTCGGTTGAACTTTTCATGCAAGCGCACTCGGATCGCCGGAGTAATGGCGATCGACAGCAACACATACATTGGAAGCGAGCCCATGACCACAAGCGTGAGCGTGGGACTGTAGAACCACATCACCGCAAGGAAGACCATGGTAAAGATCACATCCAACACCACAGTGACCGCATGGCTGGTCAAGAATTGGCGGATCTGCTCTAACTCGCGCACACGTGCGACCGTGTCACCGATCCGTCTCGCTTCAAAATAGGACAAGGGAAGCGCCAGAACGTGTCGAAAGAGTTGCGCGCCAAGACTCACATCGATCCGGTTCGTGGTATGGGCAAAAAGATAACTGCGGAGCCCACCCAACATCGCTTCAAAGACCGCCAGCGTAATCATACCGATGGCCAATACATGGAGCGTGGTAAAGCCTTTATGGACAAGCACCTTGTCGATAACCACTTGGGTGAAGAGCGGGGTCAACAGCGCAAAGAGCTGAAGGAAGAACGACGCCACCAACACCTCGCCGAAGAACTTCCTGTACTTGACGATCGCGGGGATAAACCACGTGAAATCGAACTTCAAGTCTTGCAGACGGACATGGGCTCGCTTGGTACACAAGACCAATTCTCCGGTCCACATCGACTCGAACTGTTCGCGGGAGAGCACGAGCGGGCGCGCTTCGATTGGGTCCTGGACCAACACCTTCTCCGCTTCGACCTTCGCCAGCACGACATAGCGGCCATCAGTCCGTTTTGCCATGGCAGGCAGCGGTGTCCCCTGGAGTTTGCTCCACGTGGTACTGACCAGACCGGCCTTCAGTCCGAGATGTTTAGCCGCACGGAGGAGCTCGGTATCTGAGAGGGCTTGCCCGGACTGTGCAAACTGATGCCGCAGCTGCGCCCCATCGGCGGGAAGATCATGAAAGCGAGCGAGGATGAGGAGACAGATCAGGCCGCTATCTGCCGGTGATCCATTCAAAGAGGCAGTGGAGCTGTGGTGCACCTGTTGCGGTCCTGAATTGTTCATGGGAGCCACTCTTGTGCCACCTCTACCAGATAAAGTCGCTACGTCATGGTCCGAGCGCCGATTGTATCAACGGATCGGAACGGTTCTGACTTCTCTTAGAGGGGGGACTGTCCAACGGAAGTGGGTATGAACGGAGACAGACAAATGGGGAGTGAGCGAGAGCTTAGGAAGCCATTGTTTTGTGATAGATGGATCGTATGCAAACCGATAGGCAGCAGGTGCAATGATTCGCAGATACCAGAGGGGCAATCAGCTCATCGTTTATGAAGGTACAGGCCGTTGATGCAGCTCTCGTATTGCGAAACGTGGACTCGAACTGCTTGCGAACTGCAGCGTACTTGCGGGGCACTGACGAGGATTGCGCAATTTCGGTCGCACCCCCTGAAGGGCTCCCCCGGATGAGGGTGCCCTTCTGAGGATCGAGATGATTATAGGAGAATGTCCGTGCCAGCCCCTCCCACAACGAGCGCCGGACTGCCGACGAGCTGAATCTCAAACTCTGCCGCAGCATCCGCATTGGTGTTGCCCTGCAGAACGCCCCCGACATACCGGAGGTGTCCAGCCGTAAACGCGCCGCCCCAGATGAAGGCCTGATTGCCAGCTGCCAAACTATTGGCATCAATCGTGCTCAGATCGATCCGGTCGCCGAGCGCAGCGCCCGCTCCGGCAAAACCAATGATGGCGTCCTTACCCAAACCCGCTGGGCTTTCGCTAACTGAAATTCTGGGTCATCTCCTTCCCGAGTGGGTGATTTCGGCCTGATTTCATATCGGGTCGAGCATGCAGGTGAGGACTTTCAGGCGCAGGTACTCCTCGTCGCGTAAGCCATAGCTTCGCCGCTGAATGACGCGGATCTTATTGTTCAGACCCTCGACGAATCCTAAGGCGACCGTGTTCTCCGGCTTGCAGTAGGCCGCGATACCGTCCCAGTGCCGGTCGATCATCTCGGCAAACTTCTCGTAGGGCTTCAGGCGCTGCCATTTGAGTGAGGCGCGCCAGTTCTCGAAGAAGCGCCGAGCCCAGCCTTCCCGCTCGTAGTCCCAGAGCTGCCCGAACTCCTCCTTAAGGAGGTAGGCCGTGTTCAATCGCCTGTTGGCCTTGAGCAACAGCTTCAAGCTCCGGCGCCCATCCGTCGTCAGGTTCTCCCGGTGCGACAGCAGCGTGTACTGCTGGCCTTTGATGAACCGCCGATCCTTCCCCGTCAAGCGGTAGTACTCGGCCTTGCGCACCGTGTCCAAGGCTGCGCCCAGGTGGCGTAACACGTGGAACTTGTCGAACAGAATGGCCGCGTACGGCGCGTGCTCCGGCTTGCGCGTCGAGTTGCGGAACGCTTTCCACATGTCCATCACGGCCAGCCGTATCTTCTTGCTCTTTGACAAGCCCAGCCACTGGTAGAACGCGTCCATACTCTCTTCTGAGCGGTCCTTGCCCCCGAACCAGATCGGCTGTCGTCGTGCCAAGTCGCTGACCACGATACGGTAGGTGTGCCCCTTGCGGATTGAGCTCTCGTCGATCCCGACTACCTTTGGAGTAGGCGTCCCCGCTCGACGCAACTGCTCCTGCATGTACTGCGCGTCGAGGGCCTTGATTGTTTTCCAGTTCAGCCTGGTTTCCTCGGCAACGTCCTTGATCGTCATGGTCCGGCAGCGCCGTCCCACGAAGAAGGCGAAGCGGTTGGTGTGGAATGGATTGTCCGCCAGCCAGTCCAAGGTTTCCTGCTTCACCTTGCCGCACGTCTTGCACTCGACGCGACGAATCTCCACCTCCAGGTAGACCCGCGTGTCCCCGCAGGGCAGGTCGCGAACGCGGCGTATCTTCCGATCGTACCAGGCGTGATGGACGCACCCGCAGGCTCCGCATGCCGCTTTTTTCCCGCCGGTGGAGGCGAACGACGCGAGCCTTCGGGTCACCGAAGATGCCTCGTATCGTTGGGCTTGGCCGGAAATCAGGAAAGCGGTAGGTGGCCCAGAGGCGTCGGTATGTTCGCATCCGGCGATCATGCCAGATGCTCAGCCCACCTCACACACAGAATTCACGCTCCTATCCTCAAGAAATGGCGTTTCTCGCGCGTCATTTGCCCACTCACCAGGGAGAAGAGCCTGTTTTCGAAGAATCTACGTAAGCGCGAACTTTTATAGCATTACAAAATGAGCGAGAGTCTATTTATCGTATTGTTTGGTCCATGATTTCCCTTACGAGCTAGGGGACGTTTTTCATAACCCTGTCGGTTGGTCTGTGGCCGGCTTCGTTTGGAAATCTTGGATGATATTCCAAGCTCGCAGGACATCGACGGTCAGGGCTGCGCCATAGGCGCTGGCTTCCTTTGGTCCACCTTCTTCCTGGATGGAAACGGATGCAACGCATTAGAAGAAACTGCGCACGAAATGCCTTGCACACCCATACCACTTGCAGCTATCACTTCATGGTATGAGAATCTGAGGTCAAATGGGTATGCCATGGGAGTTATTTCACTCAAACTACCCGAAGAAATACTCGAGGCCAGCCGTCGTTGTGCTGACACGCTGCACCTTTCTCGGTCGGCATACATCCGTCGCGCTATTATTTATGGAATCGAGAACAGCAACTGGAGTGACGAGATCTCAGAGAGGGAGCTGGAATCAGTCGGATCGCTTCGATGTGGATCTGGATGCGCCTGTGTTACACTAGAGGCATGTCAGACCTCCCTGCCCATCAGTCCACGCCTTCCTTTAAACTGCTGCCCGCGTATCTTGGCACGACGTCAATCGAGGACACCATCAAAACAGCACGAGGTCGCAGGGTGCTCTGGTTGGAAATTTTATTGAATGACCAATTGGATCTGACGCCCTGGCAATCCGAACCGGCAGTGCAAGAAGCCCACAGGACGGCCTGCCGATGGTATACCCACTACCGCCGCCTGCTGACCTACCTCTTTAATCGTACCCCGCTCCCGATCGACGCAGGCCCAATTGATTTTCGCGAGTATCGAACATTCGCCGAGGCGGTCTACTTTGCCTACGCTCACCGCTGAGTCTCTCATCGAGCTCCTCACCAGATATGTTGCCGACACGGACACCTGGGTAGACCTTCTCCTCGTCGGCGGCTTGGCCCTGCACGCCTACGGAGTCCCTACCCGAGCGACATTCGATGTGGACGCCGAATTGCAAGGTCCACTGATGCCGCTGAGGGATTATCTCACGGCCCAGAAGATTCCGACCGATCTGACCCAAAATTTTTCAGGGTGGTCCGTAGTGGCCATGCCTCCGGGATACCGGGACCGTGCCGTTGATCTCATCAACCGCCCTCGTCTTCGTATCCGTGTCCTGTCGCCCATCGATTTTGTGATTGCCAAGCTTCGTCGCGGAACGGAGCTTGACCTCGACGATGCATTCTTGGTGGCTCGACATCACCACCTCTCTCCCGAGACTATTCAGGACAGTGCACGAGAAGCACTCACGGCCTCTCCAGAAGACACCACGCTCTTTCTCTTTCAGAAAACGGTCGATTTATTCTGCGCAAACCTCGCATCTTCAAACGGCTAAGAGGGGGTTCAGAACACAAAGGGTAAGACCGGCATGAGTAGGCTCTCACGTTTTCTGAGTAGATGACTCACTCGTACCTGCATGCCGGAGGCAAGAGCGACCTATCCGTTCTCCCCCTGCTGATCAATGGCCTTGTCCCAGGTGAGCCCTGAGCCGCATGAAATCAACATGGTCGGGAGTAGTTTTGTAGGCTGGGGTGGCCTAGGATTTCCCTTACAAGTTAAGCGACGCTGGTCATGACGCTGCAGGCTGGTCAGTTGTGGGCTTCGTTCGGAAGTCCTGGATAGTGTGCCAGGCTCGCAGGACGTCGAGGGTCAGGGCTACGCCATAGGAGGGGCCATAGTCTCGCTCTGAGAGGTGCCCCATGCTGTCATTCCAGGTTTCGAAGCGCACGGGCCCGGCGGACGCGGCTAACGACCAGGCGAACTGCTTCTGGCTTTGCCCCGTGGTATTCACGAAAATCCCGGAGTCCCACATGAGCGCCAGCTCAATTTCCCACGTAGGAATGGTTTCACCCGACTCAGTTGTCCGGTACTGACCGAATGCGATGGCCGGCTGCACCAACCCTGCCGTGCTTCTCACGGCATGAAGCACGGCCCCGTTGTCCTGATAGCTGATTCGTCCCAGCACGGAAGCCCGCAAGCTCACATCGCCCCACCTGTCACTATGATACAGGGTTGGCGTAATCGGCATCCGCCTAATCCCGGCGCGAAGAAACCCTTGCTGATAAATCGTGCCGACTGAAAACCCGGCACCCGCAAAGATCACTTTTGGACGAAAGAGCGGAAACCACCGTGTCACGGACCCATCGATCATCACATCGGTCTCTTTCCGAGCGTCCACGGTCGGAACCGACGGGAGTTGGCGAAGCTGATGCACGACTTTATTCTGAAAATACTGACTGGGTTCATCACTCGTCGGGCTGATGCCGGCCGTGAGGTTCGTACTCCACCCTTGGAAGATCCCACCCCAATGTTGCGTCCAGCTGAGTGTAATCAAGTTGAAGCCGAGTGTATTGCCTACCGTAGAATCGTACTTGTTCCCCAACCCATCAACCGGAGTAAATCGATTGAGGGTCAGTCCTCCCGTCAATGTCGAATATTGATCCGGGAATGCCGTACTTCCCCAGTGCACTGAAGGGGCAGGGTTTTCACTCCAGGCCGGAGTGGAGATGATTCCGACGAGCAGCAGCACACCACTGATCTGCGTCGCTCTTCGTCGCCAAGACCATGGCATTACTCTTAATGACAACTCCCGCTTCATTGGCAAAGACCACCTTTCATGAAAGACATCTAGCCTGGTTCCGACCAGTCATATGAAGGATTACACCCAGCATGTTGAAATGCCGGAAACGGGCGAATTCTACACGACTCAGACGAAGCTGGCGACTAAATTAGTTACGGTAAATTATCGATGACTACAACGATCAACCCATCGTCTGCATTACTCAGACTAACTGATTTGTCACTGCGTCTCTCGACAGGCTTCTCAATCCTATGCTAGCTTACGAACTCGTTTTTCTATATCTCATTCCTTTCCACGCGAGAGCTGACAGGCTCAGACATGTTCAAGAAAATCTTGATCGCCAATCGCGGTGAAATTGCCATGCGGATCATCCGCGCTTGCCGCGAATTGAACATCGCCACCGCTGCCATCTATTCCGAAGCAGATTCGACAGGGATTTACGTCAAGAAGGCGGACGAATCCTACCTGGTCGGCCCAGGGCCGGTGAAGGGGTTCTTGGATAGTAAGCAGATCGTCGACCTGGCCCGACGGATCGGCGCCGATGCCGTCCATCCTGGGTACGGATTTCTATCTGAAAATGCGGAGTTCGCTGAGCTCTGCCAGGCGTCCGACATCACATTCATCGGCCCCTCTACCCATGCCATTACCCTGATGGGCAGCAAGGTCAAGGCGCGCGAGCTGGCCGAATCCACCGGCGTGCCGATTGTGCCAGGTACAGATGGGGCAATTACCACCCTCAAAGAAGCCCTGGCCTTCACAAAAATGGCGGGCTATCCGGTCATGATCAAGGCAAGCGCCGGCGGCGGCGGTCGCGGGCTTCGTGTGGTCCGGTCTGACGATGAGCTGCGAGAGAACATGGAGGTTGCAGCACGCGAGGCCCAGGCCTCCTTCGGCGACGGCAGCGTCTTCATCGAAAAGTATATCGAGCGGCCCCACCATATCGAGTTCCAAATACTGGGCGATAAGCACGGAAACATCATCCATCTTGGAGAACGAGACTGTTCGATCCAGCGACGACACCAGAAGCTGATTGAGATCGCCCCCTCGTTGATTCTAACCCAGGAACTCAGGGAAGAGATGGGCAACGCCGCCATCGCCATCGCGCGCGCGGTGAACTACGACAACGCAGGCACCGTGGAGTTTCTGCTCGATCAAGAGGGCAAATTCTACTTTATTGAGATGAATCCGCGCCTTCAAGTCGAGCACACGGTGACAGAGCAGATCACAGCCATTGATATCGTGCGGAATCAGATTAAGAGCGCGGCGGGCCTGCCGCTCAGCATCCAGCAAAAGGACGTGATCCTCCAGGGTCACGCAATCCAGTGCCGGATCAATGCGGAAGACCCGAAAAACAATTTCCTGCCCTGCACGGGCACGGTCACGGCCTACCTCTCTCCCGGTGGAATCGGTGTGCGCATCGACGGCGCCGTGTACAAGGATTACACGATCCCGCCCTATTATGACGCTCTGCTGGCCAAGTTGACGGTTCGGGGCCGCACCTGGGAAGAAACCGTCAGTCGTATGCGCCGGTCCCTTGAAGAATACGTGCTCCGTGGAGTGAAAACCACGATTCCCTTCATGGAAGCGATTATGCAAGAGCCTGACTTTATTGCGGGTCGTTTCGACACGTCGTATCTGGACACCCATCCTGAGTTGTACTCGTATCACGAGTTTGAGCAGCCGGAGGATCTGGTACTGGCACTGTCTGCCGCGATCGCCGCCTACGAAGGGCTCTAATTCAAACAAACCCTCTGCTTCCTAAAGAGATGCATTAACCATCATGGCGAAAAGACGACCACCAACGAAGAAACCGAAGAAAAAGACCAGATTGTCCGCTCCGGCGATCAAGACCTCAAAAAGCGTCGCGTCCCGCCCCAGCGAGTTCACGATCACACCGGCCGCCGGTAAACCGGTCCTGATCACGGATGTCGCGCTGCGGGACGGCCATCAGTCGTTGCTGGCGACGCGCATGCGTACGGAAGATATGCTGCCCATTGCGCAAAAGCTTGATGGGGTCGGCTATTGGTCGCTGGAAGTCTGGGGTGGCGCCACGTTCGACACCTGCTTGCGCTTCCTCAAAGAAGATCCCTGGGAACGGCTCAGGGCCCTGCGGGCCGCTATGCCCAACACCAAGCTTCAAATGCTGTTGCGCGGACAAAACCTAGTCGGCTATCGCCATTACGCTGACGACGTGGTGGAGCGGTTCATCGAACGGTCGGCCACGAACGGCATCGATGTCTTCCGCATCTTCGACGCCCTGAACGACGTGCGGAATCTCGATCGGGCTGTCAGCGAGGTGAAGGCTTGCGGCAAACATGCGGAAGCCACCATCTGTTACACCGTCAGCCCGGTCCATAGCATCAACCGGTTTGTGGATCTGGCCAAGAAGTTGGAAGATCTGGGGACGGATACGATTTGTATCAAAGACATGGCCGGACTCTTGGCCCCTCTCGACGCCTACCATCTGGTGCGTCGCCTGAAGGCTGCCGTCAAGGTCCCACTTCATCTCCACTCGCATTACACCTCCGGTATGGCGTCCATGACCTCGTTGATGGCGATACTCGGAGGCCTCGATATGCTCGATACCTCCATCTCTCCGTTGGCAGGGGGAACCTCCCACCCAGCAACGGAAACCGTCATCGCATCGCTCCAGAATACCCCCTACGACACGGGACTGGAGCTCGCATCCTTCCAGCCGATCACTGAGCATTTCAGGACCGTGCGTCGTAAATACCGTCAGTTCGAAAGCGACTTCACCGGTGTCGATGCGGAGATTCTCACTTCACAAATCCCAGGAGGGATGCTGTCGAATCTGGCGGCACAGCTCACTGAGCAGAACGCACTGGACCGGATGAAAGAAGTCCTCGACGAAGTCCCGCGTGTGCGAAAGGAAATGGGCTATCCTCCTCTTGTCACCCCGACCAGTCAGATCGTCGGCACACAGGCAACACTCAATGTGTTGACCGGTGATCGATATAAAGTCATCACCACCGAAACGAAAAACTATTTCTTGGGATTGTATGGCCGTGCTCCTGGACAGGTCGATCTCGACGTGATGGCACGCGCCACCGGCGATGAAACGCCAATCAAAACCAGGCCGGCTGATCGCCTGGAGTCGGAATTGGATGAGGCGAAAAAAGAGCTTCCGGACTCGGCTCAGACCGTCGAGGACCAGCTGTCGTTCGTGCTGTTTCCCGCCATCGCTCGAGACTTTTTCGAAGCCCGCGAGAAAGGCGAGCTAACACCCGAGCCGCTCGAACTTGGATCAGCCAAAGGCCCAACTACCGCTCACGAACTGCACTTGGCCCCCGTCGAATTCAACGTGACGGTGCACGGTGAGACCTATCATGTGAAGGTCTCGGGGTCTGGCCGAAAGATCGACGGACGCAAGCCCTACTATATCCGTGTCAACGATAAGCTCGAAGAAGTGTCGCTCGAACCCATCCAGGAAGTGCTCGCTGGTGTCCCGGAGTCCCAGGAGACAGGATCAGGAGGAAAGCCAAAACGGCCGAGGCCGTCGAAGCCAGGCGATGTGGCTCCACCGATGCCCGGTCGAGTCGTCAAGGTGTTGGTTGCCGTTGAAGATCAAGTCAAGACTGGCGATCCTCTGTTGATCATTGAAGCGATGAAGATGGAAAGCCGGGTGCCGGCGCCAATCGATGGGAGAGTCGTTGCGATTCTGACTGCCGAGGGCGACAATGTGAAGACGGATGAAACGGTCATCCAACTGGAGTAATCCCATCACCGGCTCGACCTCATGCCACCGTAAGCCCGGGGGGCTTGTGCTGCATATCGAGAGGCTATTGCAAAACTATCAATTGGAGAGCATCGCACATCTATTGCACGGACCTAAAGGCTCATCGCAGAATCTCAGAGGATGGTGAAAAAGCTCGTCCAGCAAGGCCGCAGCGAACGAAAGGCCGAGGCGTACGCGGTTGGTACGTTGAGGCCTTGAGTGATGCGAGAACGACGCTGGCGGGCTTTTTCACCATCCTCGTCCTCTGTCTCGTATCGTCCTTCATGACCGCTTGTGCTCCACCCTCACAAATCCCGCCCTATTTTGAAACGTTGGAACGCGCCCCGATAGAACGCATTCCCATTAAAACCATTCTCGTCCATGGTCAACGGATTGCCTATCTCGATGTTGGTAGTGGCCCGCCGGTCATTCTCATCCACGGCTTTGGCGGATCGATGTGGCAATGGGAGCATCAGCAACATGCCTTGTCTCAACATTTTCGTACCCTGACACTCGACCTACCCGGATCTGGGTTGTCCGATAAACCGGACATTGAGTACCTGCCGGATCAGATGTTGGAGTTCTGTATCGGATTCATGGACGCCCTGCAGATTCCTCAGGCTACACTGGTCGGCAATTCTATGGGCGCAGGGTTGGCCATTGGCATGACCTTGACCCACCCCACCCGTGTCAATAAGCTCGTGCTCATCAGCGGACTACCGTCTCAGGTCATGGCCAAGCTCACCAGCCGGTCGTTCAGGCAAGCGCTGGAATCTCGAGCCCCTTCCTGGCTCGTCTCCTTCGGCAACTGGCTGTTCGGCGGGCTGGTCACCGATTCTGTCCTGAAAGAAATCGTCCGCGACCACACCCTCCTCACCCCGGCCGTCATCGATCGGTCCAACCAGAACCGCCGACGCCCCGGCATCATCAAGCCCATCATGGCCGTCAGAAATGCCCTCCCTTCCTGGGAAACCGATTTCGCCCCACACCTCAGCAGCATCACGCACCCAACCATGATCATCTGGGGTGAGCACGATCGGGTGTTCCCCCTGGCTGTGGGTGAAGAGCTGCATTACCGAATTCGCGGATCCACGTTCCTCAGAATTCCCAAGGCCGGTCATATGCCACAATGGGAACGGCCAGACCTAGTCAACCGATCGGTGATCGCGTATATTCAACCGTCACCCTGAACAGAGGGGTCGAGTGGGATCCCCACTCGTTATCTTCAAGAAGGAGCCTACGATGCAGACGAGATATGCTGGTTTCATTGGCACCACGCTGTGCCTTTCACTTGGCCTTGTTGGATGTCAAACGATGGGAGGGTCAACTGGCGCTGGCTTTTCCTACAAGAATATGCCGGTGGCAAATGGAACTGCTGTTGCGGGGGAAGGCAACAAGGTCCTCTTCAAGGGCGACCCGTTGACGCTCGCCGGCAACGGGGTCAAAGTCGGCGACGCGCTCCGCGATGTGAAGGTCGCGCAGAACGACTTGTCCCTCGTGAACATCGCGCAGACCAAAGGCGCGGGAAAAGTCCGTATCATCAGTGTGGTCCCCTCGCTCGACACCCCGGTCTGCGAACAACAGACGCATCTTCTAAGCGAGCGCAATAAAGGCCTTGATAAGATGGTCGAACTCATCACCGTGAGCGTCGATACGCCCTTCGCCCAAAAGCGGTTTGCGGCAGAAGCGAAAATCGCCAACGTCACCTTCCTGTCCGACTACCGAGGTGCCGAGTTTGGCAAGACGCATGGTCTCTTTTTGGAAGGGCCACACATTTTGACGAGAGCGGTCCTGGTCGTCGATAAGACGAACACCATTCGTTATCTTCAAGTTACCCCGGAGCTCACTCAACTCCCGGATATGGAAGAAGCCTTGCAATTTGCTCGTCGATTGGTGACGGAGAGTTAACGAGAAGATCGCTCGAAGCTGAGCTCCTGGGGGAGCGTTGAGTCGCTCTCCCAGGTACCTCCTCACCTTCCAAAAACTCTAATGGCTCATTACGATTTGCTCGTCATCGGCACGGGACCTGCCGGCCAAAAGGCTGCCATTCAGGCAGCCAAGCTCAACAGAAAGGTCGGAATCATCGAGCGAAAGGCCCTCGTCGGTGGGGTCTGCATCAATACCGGCACCATTCCAAGCAAATCCCTCCGCGAAGCGGTGCTCTACCTCTCCGGGTTTCGACAGCGAAATATCTACGGAGGTGACTACCGCGTCAAAAAGAAGATCACGATCGAAGACTTGGCCTTCCGCGCCAATCATATCATCAAGCACGAGATCGAGATCGTGCAGAATCAGATGGCCCGGAATCAGGTCGATATGGTGTTTGGTTCCGCCAGCTTTCTCGATCCCCATCGTCTGCGCATTCAACGAGAGCATGGCGCGCTTGAGCTGACGGCGGACTATATTGTCATCGCCGTGGGGACAGAACCGGCTCGGCCGTCCCACATTCCGTTCGACGACCATACGGTCATCGATACGGACGGCCTCCTAACCCTGAAACACATCCCCGACACCATCGTTATTGTCGGAGGCGGAGTGATCGGAACGGAATACGCCTCGATGCTCGCTGCCTTGGGAATCCCCGTCACCCTTATCGACAAACGACCACGGCTGTTGGAGTTCGTGGACGCTGAGATCATTGACACGCTCCAACAATGCATGAAAGATCTCGGTGTGACGCTGTATCACGATGAAGAAGTCCTCGCGATCAAGCAAGAGAGGAACAATTCTATTCACGTGTCCTTGCGGAACAACCGGCCGATCCAGACGTCAACACTCATGTACGCGATCGGTCGCATCGGGGCGACACGGATGCTGAATTTAGAAGCCATCGGATTGCAACCGGATACCCGAGGACGGATTACCGTGAATGAACACCTCCAAACCTCGATTCCTCACATCTATGCAGCCGGTGATGTCATTGGTTTTCCGGCACTAGCCTCGACGTCGATGCAACAGGGCCGTCACGCGGCCTGCCATGCATTCGGTCACTCGGATCGCACGGACACCACGCTTCTCCCGTATGGCATTTACGCCATTCCTGAAATCTCCATGGTGGGACGAAACGAGGAAGAACTCACGCAGGCAGCCATCCCCTTTGGAGTTGGCATCGCCCGTTACAGGGAGATTGCCCGCGGGCAGCTCATCGGCGACGAAACCGGCATGCTCAAGCTACTGTTCCACCGGGACACCAAACATCTACTGGGCGTTCATGTTATCGGCGAGGGAGCGACTGAGCTCGTCCACATCGGCCAGGCCGTCATGGCTTTTCACGGCAAGATCAATTATTTTATCGACACAGTCTTCAATTATCCGACCCTGGCCGAATGTTACAAAGTCGCAGCCCTAGACGGCCTGAATCGTATGTCAGGACCCTGGGTTCCCTACATCTGACAGTACAGTGTGTGATGTGCGAGACCTCTCGTACGTGAGAGCCGCAACACATACCGAAAGGAGTAGCCTATGTCATTTTCAAACCACCTGCGCAAACTTGCCACATCCATCTGGAATGCCCAGCTAAGCCATCCCTTCGTCGTAGCCCTCGGCAACGGCACGTTGCCTGAACAGAAATTTAGATACTACATTCAGCAAGACGCCAGATTTCTCGGCGATCTGGCACGTGTGTTTTCCGCCGCCGCACTGAGGGCACCTGATTCGGAATCGGCCTTGCGGTTCAACAAGCTGGCAGAAGAGACTATCATCGTCGAGCGGAGCCTGCATGAGAGCTACGGAAAGAAATGGGCACTGACGGCGAAGCAGATGACCTCTGTCCCGATGGCGCCAACAAACTATGCCTACACCAGACACATGCTGGCCGTCGCCGCCGCAGGCACCGCGGCAGAGATCACCGTCGTCGCGCTCCCCTGTGCCTGGGTCTATTGCGTCGTGGGGCAACACCTTTTGAAGAAAGGTGCGCCGCCCAAGAATCATCCCTACCGCGACTGGCTCATGCTGTATGCGTCGCCGGAGTTTGCCCAAGTACAGCTCTGGATGCGGAAGAAAGTCGATCAGTGGGCCAAGACCGCCGGCAAAGAAGAACTGCGGCGCATGGAAGACTCATTCATCATCAGTTCACGTTATGAGTGGATGTTCTGGGATATGGCGTGGAACGAAGAGAAGTGGCCGGTATAGCAATGGACGGAGCCATGATCCTCGGGATAACGGCCGGAACCTTGACCACGGTTGCCTTCATTCCCCAACTCGCGAAGGCCTTCAAATCAAAGTCAACCGGCGATTTATCCTGGGGAATGGTGCTGACGTTCACGATCGGCGTGCTGCTATGGCTGATCTACGGAATCTGGATCGATTCGCTGCCTGTGATTCTGGCCAATGCAGTGACCCTTCTTCTCCAGCTTGGCATCGTCTCACTCAAAATCAAATACGGGTAGCACAGAAGAGTCTCGCTCGCAGCAAACAATCCCCTGCAAGATCATGAACGTCTTTAGGGTGTTATCCAATCTGCTTACGCCGCTGGGAGCCGTGCCGAGCTAAAGCGGCACGCAAGATCGATCGTAGCTGAGATTAAGAGCGGTGCTCGTTCGACGCACACGTTGAGACATCACACCCCTTGCTCGCATTACAAGCAGCCGGATGGAAGATAGTAGAAGATGGGGCCGTTGCGAGCAGATGGACATCTCGATCAGTTCGACGAGACCAGTCACGATAAAGCAGAGCGGGGAGGCCAAAGGACTGGGTGGGCAAGTACTAAATCCTATTCCTCCCGTACAAATTCAAGAGCAAGGCGTGGTCCCCTGCCAGCATAAGTAATGCATTTATCACAAAAGGAATAAGAAAAGAGTACGGGTTAACAAATGGCAAGAACATGGAGGTGGAAATAACATGGATGAAGAGACGAAACGAACAATTGATGCCCTCTTGGAAGATTCGAAAACAAAGTCTCGATCTTCCTCAAAGAGAAACTCTCCGACAGCAATCTCCATTGATCCCAACGTCAGATGCCTACGAGTATATCCTGTCGAAGATAGCCGCAAAAGTGCCCCGGAGTTGAAGACCATCGGCATAAAGATGACCCGCGAACAAGCGCTGCATCTCGCACGAGTTCTCTTGGCGGTCACACAAGAGTGGGATGAAATTGATGTAACTGCGTATAGATTCGATAAACGTAAGAGCGATGGGACATATCACATTACAGTCACAAGCTTTCGACCTGCAGACGAATAATCTGTTAGGCGCTCTTTGGAATGGCCAATCAGCCTCACACAAGGGTGCGGGCCGTGCATAGAAGCCAACGGCTATAACTTGAGGAGCCGGGCAGCGTGGTGAACGGTGAGAATATGGATCTCGTCATGAATGAGCCTATAGACGATTCGGTAGGAGCCTTGGATCACCTCCCGGATCGCTGGATTATTGGCTTCCGGGACAACACGTCCGGATTGAGGGAAGGTAGGCAATCGCTCGACTGCTGCAATCAGTTGTTGCCTGACAAGTTCAGCGTAGTGAGGAGAGTCTTGGGCAATGAACTGCCGGATGGACTGAACATCTTCTATGGCCCGACGAGTCCAGATCAGCGGAGTCATGTGAGGAGCTGACGAACGGCTTCGGCATGAGGCACCGTTTCACCGGCATCAGATTGGCGTATGCCCTCTTCGACCTTTGCGAGGAAACAGAGCCGTTCGATCGCGTCCTCAAATGTGGCCGTGTCAGGAAGCCCCTGGACGACCTGCAGAATCTTTTGTTTCATCGTATCGGTAGCCATGGCCGATCACCTCGCAGAACATCACTGTAGGACACTTTCCTTCATGCGTCAACTGAGCAGGGCTAGGATTGGAGGTCTAGCAGAGGGATAACCCATCGCTTTCCCTAACGCCTGTTCGATTGGATGTTTATTATGACTTTTGTCTCGCCTTCGCCAATGCCAACGCCATGGCGCCGATCGGCTGAGGCGCTCGCGCCGCCTGATTAGACACCAACGGCCCGTGCCCGCGTGAGTCACGTGCTGACTGACTCCCGGGCTGAGCCTGACCAGATGGACGGCTGGCCGCATCCTCCAGACGCATCGTCAGCGCAATCCGCTGACGCTTCAGATCAACGTCGATCACCTTCACCTTGACGATCTGGCCCGGTTTGACCACCTCGTGTGGATCTTTGATAAATTTATTGGCTAGCGCCGACACATGCACCAGCCCATCCTGATGTACGCCGATATCGACGAAGGCCCCAAACGCCGCCACATTCGTGACCACTCCCTCCAGGACCATGCCTGCCTGCAGGTCGCTCAGAGATTCAACCCCCTCCCGGAAACTTGCCGTCTTGAACTCGGGACGAGGGTCTCGGCCTGGCTTTTCCAGCTCGACAAAAATGTCCCGTACCGTCGGTATCCCGAATTGTTCATCGGTAAAATCAGTCGGCGCCAAGCCCTTTAAGACCGCCGGCTGACGCATCACGTCGGTAATCCCGGATCCCAGTCGCGTCAGAATGCGTTCAACCACGGGGTAGGCCTCTGGATGCACGGCAGAACGATCCAAGGGATTATCGCCATCGGGAATGCGCAGGAAGCCTGCCGCCTGTTCGAATGTTTTTTCACCAAGACGCGGAACCTTACGGATCGCCGTCCGGTTTGGGAACGGCCCGTTCGCATTGCGATAGTCCACAATATTCCTGGCCAATGCCTTATTGAGGCCCGAGACCCGTTCCAACAAAGGCACCGAAGCCGTGTTGACGTTCACGCCCACCGCGTTGACGCAATCTTCAACCGTGGCATCAAGCGATCGCGCCAAGGCCCGCTGATCGACGTCATGCTGATATTGCCCCACTCCAATCGCCTTCGGCTCGATCTTCACCAGCTCGGCCAGCGGATCCTGTACGCGCCGAGCAATCGACACCGCGCCTCGCAAACTGACATCCAACTCGGGGAACTCGGCTGCGGCGAAGGCCGATGCCGAATAGACCGACGCCCCTGCCTCACTCACCACGAGTTTCATAACATTGTGTTCAGGTCGTTGCGCGGCGACTAGCTTAATCACCTCGCCGGCCAACTTATCCGTCTCCCGACTAGCCGTCCCATTCCCAATGGACAGCAATTCCACGCCATGCTGAACGACGAGACGAACGAGCGACTGTAATGACCCCTGCCAATCATTGCGAGGCTGATGCGGATAGATGGTTTCCGTCGCCAATAATTTCCCCGTCGCATCGACCACCGCCACTTTGCACCCGGTGCGAATACCTGGATCCAACCCGAGGATCACTTTTGGCCCAGCCGGTGACGCCAATAACAACTCATGCAGGTTCCTGGCGAAAATCTTGATCGCCTCAGCCTCGGCCGCTTCGCGCAATTGCACCAAGAGCTCGGTGCTGATCTGGAGATGCATCTTGACACGCCACGTCCATTCACACACACCGGCTAGCCATTTGTCCGCGGGTCGCCCTCGATCTTCGATGCCCGCGTGAGCGACAATCGTTGCCACGCAGGGATGGGGAACGACCTTGTCCAGAGCCTCTCCTAAACCCAGTTCAAGTTTCAAGACTCCCAGCGAACGACCTCGGAATAACGCAAGGGCCCGATGCGACGGAATGGTCTTGATCGACTCGGCATACGCATAGTAGTCACGAAACTTCTCCTCTTCCGCCGTTTCCTTGTCTTTCATCACCGTCGACGTGAGGACACCCTGGTCCCACAACCGCGTCCGCAACACGGCTAAGAGATCGGCCGTTTCCGCAAACCGCTCCATCAGAATGTCCCGTGCCCCTTCCAGCGCAGTCTTGGTATCAGGCACATTGATCGCCTCCACCCCTTCGGCAGCCGGCACAACGCGGATGTACTTGAACGCTTCTTGCTCGGGATCCAGCCTCGGATCAGCCAAGAGACTATCGGCCAACGGTTCCAACCCAGCTTCTCGGGCGATCTGCGCGCGTGTGCGCCGCTTCGGTTTGAACGGAAGGTACAGATCTTCGACAGCCTGCTTGGTGGTCGCGGCTTCGATACTCGCCCGCAATGCATCCGTGAGCTTCCCCTGTTCTTCAATCGAACCCAAGACAGCCGTGCGGCGCTCTTCCAATTCGCGCAGATAGAGCAATCGTTCCTCCAGCGTGCGCAGGTGTGTATCGTCCAGGTTACCAGTCGCCTCTTTCCGATAACGTGCGATGAAGGGCACTGTCGCCCCGCCGTCGAGCAACGCCACGGCTGCAGAAATCTGATGGACTCCGACACTGAGCTCCTTGGCGATGATCGGAACAATCTTGATCTGCACGGCATCTGGAGATATCTGAATCGTTTCAGTTGTCATCGGTCTCATTAGCCTATGTTTCCGAACGCGTCAGCGGTCCGCGCTCTCTGAGAATTGGACAGCGATTGGTACGTTGAAATCTTGAGCGATGCGAGAAGGGCGCTGGAGGACTTTTTCACCATCCGCTTACTGAGCAAGGGTTCCAAACGCAGCAAATAGTCGCCCTGCAAGGTAATAGGTCCCGCTGGCGTCGCCCACGTGCTTGCGTCGGAGGAAATCATTCAGGACTCGCCCATCCGGGGCTTTGCGTGTGTCCGGATGCTTGAGATTCATACGATACCGTTCAATCCCTGCTGACACCGAACTGACGAACACCACGGTCCCATCGAGGTCCACCTTCTCAACGACACCAACATGCGTGAGCGGGTCGTTCGGCAATCCATCTCGGTTGAAATCCCACGTGTTGTGGAAAAAGACCAGATCTCCAGGATGGACGATGGGGCCATAGTGAATCCGCCCATGTTCTACCACATGGGTAAAGATACGCCCAACGCCGTTACCGCCATCAAGTTCGCCGAGCCCACCGTACAAGTCCACCAGCTGCGAGGCGTAGACGCCTCGAACAAAGCCTGAACAATCTGGAGTATAGTTCCGTCCATCCACCTGAATGCGGGACTGTCCGACAAACCTCACCGCTGTCTTCGCCAGCGCCATCTGCCGTGGAACGCCCTGTACCATGGCACAGCAATGAGCTCCACGTGTGCCCATCGTAGGAATCATACTCCTCTGATCTGGTACAGGCTGACGTCCGGTCACAGCACACCCGCCGAGCGTGCCTGCAACCAGCAAGGTCACGAGAGCGAGCCTGAAGGAATGCCTGTCGCCGACTGACCTCATCATGCTTCAGTATACCGACCAGCGGCTGTAAGACAATACCTGCGTGCGGTTCAATTACCCTCCCGCGCTCCCCACCGGTCCACCCGGTTCGGTCATACGCCAAGGATCAAGGAGTTGCGCGAGGCGTTTATCCGGCAAGACCTTTTGGTCTTTTGCCATCTGCCTGACGGTCTTACCTGACTTGTAGGCATCCTTCGCCAGTTTGGCCGCAGCTTCGTAACCGATCTCCGGTGCCAAGGCAGTACACATCGCCAAGCTTTCCTCGATGAGGCTTTTACATCGCTCCTCGTTCGCCTTGATCCCTTCAATACACTTGACCGAGAAGTTGTTGGAGGCTGTGGCCAGCAGCTCAATGGACTGAAGAAGATTGTAAGCCATCACCGGCATCATGACGATCAGCTCGAAATTCGCCGCCTGTCCACCGACCGTCACCGTCACATCGTTCCCGATCACTTGCGCACAGACCATCGTGACGGACTCGGCGATCACCGGATTGACCTTCCCCGGCATGATTGAAGAACCAGGCTGCGTCTCTGGCAGATTGATTTCGCCGAGCCCGCACCGAGGCCCGGAGCCGAGCCAGCGAATATCATTGGCGATCTTCATAAGACTCACGGCCAGTGTACGCAGACACCCGCTCGCCTCCACAAGGGAGTCCTGTGCCGATTGAGCCTCAAAATGATTCTTGGCTTCCTTAAACGAACAGCCGGTTTCTTTGGAAATAATGGCCATGACTTTTTTTGAAAATTGCGGATGGCAGTTTAGCCCTGTGCCGACGGCGGTTCCTCCCAATGCAACTTCGATCAAAGCTACCTGGGCTTGTTTGACCCGCTGAATGCCGAGCTCGATCTGCCGTGCGTAGCCGCCAAATTCCTGCCCAAGGCGAACCGGCGTCGCATCTTGTAGGTGCGTACGCCCAATTTTTACAATCTGATCAAACTCCTTCGCCTTACGCTTCAACGCCTTATGCAATCGAGTCAGCGCCGGCAGCAGCTGCTGCTGCATCATTTCCGACGCAGCAATGTGAATAGCGGTTGGAATCACATCGTTGCTCGATTGGCCAAGATTCACATGGTCGTTCGGATGCACCAACTTGCTGCCACGCGCGCCACCGAGCAGCTCCGTTGCGCGGTTCGAGATCACCTCGTTCGTATTCATATTGGTAGACGTGCCGGACCCCGTCTGGAAAATGTCGACCGGGAACTCGACATCCAGCTTGCCATCGACCACTTCAGTCGCCGCCAGTTTGATCGCTTCAGCCGGTTTTTTGTCCAACAAGCCAAGGGAGTGATTCACCGTCGCGGCAGCTCGCTTGATCATCCCCATGGCCCGGATAACTGCACGTGGCATGCGCAGCGAACTGATCGGAAAATTCTCGATCGCGCGCGCGGTCTGCACTCCGTAATAGGCCTCAACGGGAACAGCCAGTTCCCCCATGGTATCTCGTTCCATTCGAGTCGAGGCTGACGGCTTGTTCTGATCCTGTTTCATGCACAGTGCTCCATGGTAAGAGGTTCCAACTCCTTGCGGGCGTCATGATAAACTCAGCCCGCTCACTTTCACAAGAGCAGACAACATGAGTGTAGCTAGCACATCATCTGTCCGCTTTTTGTAGCACATGATCTGTCCGGTTTAGGGTGCGTCCTCAAGGAGGGCCACCATGACACGGGCGACAGTCCTACAGGAGGTGAGACGGATGCGGTTTGAAGAGCTGTACGAGCGGCGACAACGGCGGGAACTCACGATGGTGGAAGCGGCGGAGATCTTGGGGGTGACAGAACGGACATTTCGGCGGTGGAGTACGCGCTATGAAGCGGAGGGGATCGAGGGGCTGGAGGATCGACGGCTGGGCCGGGCTTCAGCCTGCGCGGCCCCCGTCGACGAAGTCCTGCAGCTGGTGACTCTGTATGAGACCCGGTATACGGGATGGACCGTCAAACATTTTCATGAGCGCTGGCACAAGGACCATGGCGGGACCCGCTCCTACACGTGGACCAAGAATCGGTTGCAACGGGCTGGACAGGTCGCCCCTGCCCCTCGCCGTGGCGCGCATCGCAAAAAGCGACCGCGCAAGCCCTTGCCGGGCATGATGCTGCATCAAGAGGGCTCGACCCATGAGTGGGTGCCGGGCTGTCAGTGGGATCTCATTGTGACGATGGACGATGCCACCAGTGAGCTCTATTCGGCCTTCTTCGTCGAAGAAGAAGGGACGATGAGCAGCTTCCAAGGGCTGCGGGAGGTGATTGAGGCCAGAGGGTTGTTCAGTTCCCTCTATACCGATCGAGGGACGCACTATTGGTATACCGAGGCAGCCGGGGGCAAGGTCGATAAGACCCGGCTCACGCAGGTCCACCGCGCCTTACAGCAACTGGGCATCACGCTGATCCCGGCCTATTCGCCGGAAGCGCGGGGCCGGTCGGAGCGCGTCTTTCGCACGTTACAAGATCGGCTGCCCAAAGAGTTGGCCCTGGCGGGGATTACGGAGATGGCGGCGGCCAATGCGTTGCTCCGTACCCGATTCATCCCGGCCTACAACCAGCGGTTTGCGGTCCCCGCCGCAGAACCTGGCACCGCGTTTGTGCCCTGGGTGGGAGCCAGTCTGGTTGATGTGCTGTGTGTGCAGGAGGACCGCGTCGTCGCCAACGACAATACGGTGCGCTATCAGGGCCTGCATCTACAGATTCCGCCCGACCAGCACCGGTTCCATTATGTGAAGGTCACGGTGCGGGTCCACGCCCATCCGAATGGCACGTTGGCAGTGTTTCATGGCCCACGATGCTTGGCACAGTATCAGCCAGATGGGCGGATGATCGAGCCGGGTGGGACTCCGGCAGGCCGTCGCAGCCCGACCCGTGGAGCGGGCGACCGATCGATCGTGGATCCTCGACCAATTGTGCGCGAAAGAATTTCGGCGCGCGGCTGAAAAACGTGGAGCGGAACACACCGGACAGATCATGTGCTACAAAAACCGGACAACTTAACTTGCTATCTACAGAGCAGACAACATGACTCCCCCTGACATAGCCAGAAATTCTCGACCGTCGGCACACGTAGATCTATGGGCACTTTCGAACCCACGCGAACAATGGCAGTCAATATGTCTTGAGGTGTCACCCGATGAAACGGTTTAGAATGAGTGATTCATGAGCGGCGTACCGACAAACAAGAAGGCCCGCCTGGGAAGGCGGGCCTTTGCGACAATCAGTGAATCCAGAGATCCATTCCGATCGCTCATTCTAGGCGAAGGACCCAGCGTGATGGGCTCCTCTCAGATCATCACATACGAGCAATTTCTCCCTCGACTCCTTCAACTGTATTCGTCTTCGGCTGGAGCACGTACGCTGGTTCGCGTTTAGCGATCCGGAACACATGCACAATATCTATCCCCATCCCTGTCAATGCCAGGCCCCATCCACCGACAATCATCCACCAGGCTAACGAAAACACATCCGAAGGCTGCTCGAAGTTGAAGACGGCCACGACCCCTCCGAGTGCCAGCACCATTCCGACTGTCACCAGCGAATAGCTGAGAGTTTTCATCTTTGCCTCCTCAAACAGGTCAGGTGTTTGAATCGGTTCGACTGCTAGGCGAAGGTCTACACGCCTTTTCACTTGTGCAGAATATCGATCAAGACCTCCCCCCATAATTTATCCATTTCCGGCCTGATTACCATTTAAAATCGAGATGCCACTTGCCTCTTGTCTCGTATCAAGAGAAATCATGACGACGATCTGCCTGACTGATTGGATCTGCGTGAAGCGGCTGGCATTACCATAGGCGTGAGCCCTTGCGCATGCCGATGACACTGAGGATAGTGCGGCGCACTCTACTCGGTTTCATCAAATACGCAATACGCAAAGATGACCCTAGCCGTAGATCCGATGGGGCCCTAGCCTTCGATGTACCGAATGACCCGATGAGCGATCGCGGGAACCAGCACGTCAGCAACGGCGCGATCGGCTGGCACAGTCTGGCGTGCTTTCTGACGCCAAGTTGAGATTGTGGCAGTATTACTGATGACGCAGCTGTTCGACTTGTCCCTGGGCCCGGGCCAGATTGACCCGCGAGGCATGCACACGGAACAGTGCATCGATCATATTGTCTTTTGCCCGCACGAGTGAAACCAACGCGTTTGACACTTCGAGCGTATTGGAGCTCAACGTACGGATACGCTCTCGAGCAAGACTCGTTTCGGTCATCGCAGCCTTGAGCCCGTCTTTCGCAATTCGCTGTTGTTCAAGAGATGCTTTCAGGGTAACCAGCGCGTCGCGCACTTCCATCCCAATCTGGTTTCTGACCAGAGCCAGTCTGTACTGCTCCTGGTTAAGCTCACTCAAGCTCTGCCCGATGCGCCCTTCCCGCTGCCCTCCATCAAAAATTGGGATCGACAACTGAACCCCAACATTGTACGTACCCGTATTGTTGGTAAGCTTATTACCAATCAGTCCATAGCTCCCTTCTGCCGACAGAGAGGGAAGCCGTTCACCCTTGACCGATTGTAAACTCAATTCGGCGGTCCTAATCCGTTGCGCTTGGGCTTTGATCTCCGGTCGATTGACGCTGGCCTCGTCCATGATGCTCTCCAATGATGGCGGGCGGCCTTCGTAGGCTTTCATCTCGTCAATAAGCTGAAGCGTGAGGTCATAGCCCATTCCGATGAGGTTCAGGAGCGTCAACTTGGCACGTTCCACCTCCCCTTTGGCCAGCTCGAGCCGTTGCCGTTCATTCTCCAGTTGCGTTTCGAGTCGTGCCGCGTCCAGACCAGTCGCCATGCCCCCGGCTTGACGGTTTTTGACGAATGCGACCAGATCTTCATAGAGCCCCACGTTGGCGAATCGAGCCTCCATCGTCTGCTGATTGCGAAGCACCTCAAAGTAGGTCAGGGCCACCTTCGCCACGGTATCGTGCTCGGTCGTCGCGGAGTCCAATTCAGCAACCTGTAGAGCCGAGCGTGACGCCCGCCAGCGTTCGATTAAGCTCAGACTGAACAGGGATTGCGTGAAGGAGGCCCGACCATCCACGATGTCGAACGGATCGGTACGCACTGGCGCGCCACCGATGGTGCCGAGGAAAAATGTCTGATGGTTATACTTGCCGGTCGATGCAATATTCGGGAGCAACGCGCCCAGTTGCGTGCGGGATGCGGCACGCGCCGCAGCGATACGTTCACGAAACAACCGGATATTGGGACTCTTATCGAGTGCTGCATCAATCGCCTCGGCCAACGACAACTTCAGGACTGGAAGATTCTCCAGCGGAAGCGTTGTGCTCTCCAGTGCCCAAACAAAACTTGAAAGTAAAAGCACGCCCGCGAAAACACAAACCACCGCTATCCATTGACCGATTCGCACATAGTGAGTCATGTCGCTCCTACGTCTACCGAGCCAAGTGAAACTTGACGGTACAGGCCAGCCCAGCCGGCAGCGCGTTATTGGGATTCGGCATTTCCAGACGGACGCCGAACGTCCCGCTTGCACTGTCGACTACACGATTCACGATAGTGACGTGAGCCTGATAGGTCGTTGCCGCATGACCTTCCGGATGCACGTCTGCCTTCATACCCGGTGCCACCTTCCCCAACAGGCTCAACGGCGCGAAGACTTCGATTCGCAATGGGTTGATCTGTGCCAGTTTCAAGATCGGCGTCTTGCCGGCCAATTCACCGGGAGACAACAGCCGATCGACCACAACGCCGTTCAGTGGACTCGAGATGGTACGGAGATTCAGGGCCGCCGTGGCCCGTTGCCATTCCAACCCATCAATGTGCTTCTTTTCCGTCGCCTCCAGATGCGCGATATCCGCGAGATTCCGTTCCGTCTCGGCCTCATCGAGCTCGTGCTTCGCAATCGAGTTCGATTTAAACAAATCCGTCGCCCGCTCGAGCTTTCTGGCACTGAAAGCCATTTTGGCCTGTGTGCTCTTGATCGTCGCCTCGGCTTCCGCCTTCGCCTTCGCCAGCACAACCGTGGCCTTTTCCACACTCGCCTCCAATGCGACAACTGCCTGCCCTTTGATCACCCAATCGCCCCGTTCAACATGTACCGCCTGGATCATGCCTTCCACCGGCGACCCGATAGACACTTCAATATAGGGCTTCATAATGCAGGCCAGATTGTCGGAGGCATCACTCGCCGTCAGCCCGCCAAACCAGCCGATGGTAAGACAAATTGAAACCCGTGTGACAGCGCTACAACGACACAACCCATTCCTGACAGGTCCGAGGAACGATACTGAATCCATCTTCACCATCGTGCGCTCGTCCCTTCCATCATTCCACCCGTCCTGAAAACGCAAGCGTGGATTCAAGCTGATCTTCATGTTGAAGTAACTCACGACGCACACGGGCATGCACCCGTTCCGCCGACCATTGAGCCCAACGCACCACGCACTGTGCTGCCCATCCTTCCAGTGGCTCACCCAGTTTCAGAAGCACCGAAGCGACCCACCGGATGACCGTCCCCCCAGAGGCAACCAACAGTTCGTCATCCAAGGATGTCACGGTTTCGTAACTCCCAGGATCGCCTTGACGACCTGTCCGCCCGTAGAGCTGCCGATCGATACGTGTCGCTTCATGCCGTTCGGTCGCGATCACATGCAGTCCGCCAGCCTGTGCCACGGAACGAAGCAGTTTGATATCGGTTCCACGACCCGCCATATTCGTGGCCACGGTGACTCGTCCCGCTTCGCCAGCCGCCGCCACGACTGAGGCTTCTTCCTGGTCCTGCCTCGCATTGAGCACCACATGCTCGATCGTGGCCCTCGTCAGTTGCTGACTCAAGACCTCGGAGGCATCAACGGACCTTGTCCCCACCAAAATGGGCCGACCTTGTTTCTGCAACGCTACAATCCGATCCACAACTGCTTCCCATTTCTGCGCTCCCGTGGCGAACAAGCGCTCACCCAACCACCGGCGTTGAAGCGGGCGATTCGTCGGAACCGTGACGGTTGCAAGTCGATAGACGGTCCACAGCTCGCCGGCCACCTCCTGTGCGGTGCCGGTCATCCCGGAGAGCCAGAGATAGCGTCGGAAAAATCGCTGGTAGGTGATGCGCGCCAGCGGCCGGTTCATCGGCGTCACCGGGCACCCTTCCTTCAACTCGATCATTTGATGCAGCCCATGTTCCCAAGACCGATCTCCCATCACTCGTCCCGTATATTCGTCGATGATCTGCACTTTCTCACCACGCACGAGGTAGTGCACATCGCGCTGAAACAGATGGAGCCCAGTGAGCGCCTGCCGGACCAGCTCTTCCCTCCGTCTGGGGCCAGACCAGATGCCTGTGAGACTCACCGTGCGATCCATGAGTGCGGTCCGACCGCGTGAAGTGAGTCGGATGGTTCGCTCTCGGCCATCCAGTGAGAAATCCTGCCCCTGCACTAAGCCGCGAGCAAGGTTCAAGGCCGTCTCATAAATATCCTTCTCCGGCACCTCGCCCCCGGCACCGGAGATGATCAAGGGTACCCGCGCTTCATCCACCAACACACTATCGGCTTCATCGACAATGCCGAAACATAAGCCCCGCAAGACCAACTGCCGCAGCCTCGCCGCATCACCATAGAGCTGCTCCAGTTGGAGTTGGATGCGATTCGGCTGCCGCCCGACCACCAACCGGTCTCGGAGATAGTCGAATGCCAGTTCTTTATTGCAGCAGTACGTCACGTCGCAACCGTACGCACTCCGTCGCGCGACCGGATCGAGCTCATGGATCACGGCACCGACGCTGAGCCCGAGCATCTCATAGAGAGGGGCCATCTCACGGGCATCCCGTCCCGTCAAATAGTCGTTGACCGTGATCACATGGACCGGCACCCCGGCCATAGCAACCGTCGCCGCCGCCAATGTCGCGGTAAGCGTCTTGCCTTCTCCCGTTGCCATTTCCGCGATGCAGCCGTTCAGCAAGACCCAGCCACCGAGAATCTGGACGTCATAGTGCCGTTGACCTAGTGTCCGGTGCGCCACTTCCCGAATCAGGGCGAAGGACCTGCACACCCGCTCCTCCGAAAGACCCTCCCGACGCAAGCTCTTGCGCAACTGCGTCGCTCGTTCGGTGAGCTGCTCGTCCGACAGCCTTGAGAGCTCGTGGCCCTGCGTTGCTACCTGTTCGACAATCGTCGTATTTCGGCACCGCCTCACTCGGTGCCGGCGCAGCAGCGGACTGACCAGGCGAGCCCCTTGCCGGTCGAACCACCCCTCGTTGGGGACGTGCCGTTCTGGGTAGGCACTGTGTAAGGCCGTGCGTTCGCGTGCCAGATCAAACATTGAAACGCGCCAGGAATACCTGACGCCCCTGTCGATACCATTGAGTCGCTAACGATTCTCGTCCATGATCGAATCGGACATAGACCCGCCCACCGACGTTGAGGAGAGCTTGTTGCAGCGGCAATGCTAAATCGATCTGGAACAGTTTCTTGAGCGCGGTGTGTCCCTTCGAATCGCGTGGATCAAGCGGCACCTGCCCTCCACCCTCGCTGCCCAAGGCCAGACTCGGCAGCTCGTCGCTGGCCGCTGGCACCAGGCGCGTGATCGTCGCCGGCATCGGGTCGGCCAACCGCTCCGACAATCGCACTTCCACGGCCTGGGTCTGATGCCGAATCAAGTCGATATCACCTTGATCGACAATCGTGCGGACGGTCATCGTCTTGAGGTTCACCACATGGGCCAGCACATCACCCCGCTTCACAAATCGCCCGAGCAGATCCTCGGCCTTAGAAAGGATGAATGTCCCTGCCACCTGACTTTTGATCTCAAGCTCTGACTGCCGCTCCTTCGCCCGAGCTAAACGCTGTTCGATGTACCGTTGCTCCTCTTCCAACATTTTCGCCTTCACCAAGTTGTCGACGAGTTGCTCTCGGACCCGGGCTTTGATTTCTTGCACCTGCGCGTCGAGCACCTTCACATCTGCTTGGACAACGGGGTCTGAACAGACCACGAGCAGATCGCCAGGGTGGACCGTTGAGCCAGGCACCGCCACCACCTGTTCAACAAACCCATCAACCTGGGCTCGCACAAAGGCCTCCTCAGGAATCCAGACGATGCCCTCTGCCCTGCTCCGAAACGGCACCGGGATAAGCGTCAGCACGGCCATTACCCCGGCAACCAGTGCCAGGCTGACAGCCACAGCTCGCCCGCGCACCCGTCTGATCCTAGGACTTGTGAACAGATAGTGAATGCCCTTCCCAAGCGGCAATAGAAACCAGGTGCCGGCCGTCAAGACCGCAAAGATGACACCCAGGAGAAATAACTGGTCCGTGAGATACAGGAGAATGGCAACGACGACCACTACCCGATAGAGAAACGATGACATGGCATAGGTGATGAACCAAGCCCGCTCACCTTCGGTCGCATGGGGGACCGGCGCATCGTCTCGTCCAAACAGGTATCGTTCACAGAGATACCCGAGATAGGCATTGGCACGTTGTCGGAGATTCGGAATTTCCAGAAAGTCCGCCAGGATATAATAGCCGTCAAAGCGCAGAAGCGGATTGGCGTTGAATACGACCGTGGAGATGCCAGCGATAAAAATGGTGTTGTAGGCGAGGGTGCTCACCGTACCCGGCTCGACGCTCACCCAGATATACACGGCCATCGCGGCCAGCACCAATTCCACGATCATCCCTGCGGCTCCGACGACCACGCGCTGCCATTTATCGGCAAACGCAGATGAGGCCGAGGCGTCTACATAGGGCACCGGAGAGAGAACCAGGAGCATGATCCCCATGTCATGCACCTCGCCACCAAACACTTTCACGGCGAAAGCATGGCCGAATTCATGCAGCGCTTTGATCACGGGAAAGAGCAGCCACAACAGTACGAGATTCTGCGGCGCGGTCACACGATCAATCAGATTGGCGCTCAGATCAGACCAGTGGGCAGCACCGATCAAAACAGCTGGACCAACAATGAGGCACCAGAGGACCGCACCCCACCAGGAAAAGAAGGGGCGGACAAGCGAGGCCCCCTGCTGCAGAAACCGTTCGGGGTCAATGAGGGGAAACTGCCAGGCGAACACGCTCATCAGCCGCTTCTGCCATTTCTGCTGTTGCTGTTTGTCGTGGCGAGCCAACAGCTCGGCGGTGTCCGGTGGAATGTCGCACTGCAACACGTCCGCAGCATGCAGCTGTGCCAACAGTTGGACGACGTCCGGTTGTGTCGGCGCGTTGTCACCGAGCCGAGTCGAGACAAGCTCCCAGAGGTCCTGAACGGAGCGCGTGCCGTCCATCAAACCAATGAAGGAGAACGCAGCTGGAGAAAATCTGTGGAATCGCTCGTTCGATCGGTCCTGCAACACATACCAAATCTGTCCGCGATAGCGATGCCGATGCAGCACGGCATGGCTGCGAAGCCGCGGAGTGAGGGATGCCACGCGATACCAGGAGGGACTAAATAACGCTTCGCTCATAGGGTTTCAAGTTTCCCCTCACTCAACAACGTGGAACATAAAACTCCTCTGCGAGAGAGGTGTCACGGGAGCCACGTCCAAATAGTGAGTCTGATCCAATCCACGACTTGATGGGTCCAGATCCAGATGAACGAGCGTCGATCGATCTCGATCTTCCCTGCCCCTTCCATCGCCGGGCGCAGACGGTCATGCGGCTGATCAAGAGCCGCTTCCACACGGAAGAAGTTGCGCCCATCCTTTGCCGTCGACACGGGTGTCATCTTGGCAACCGTGACCCCTACCGGGTCCGACGGAAAGGCCGAGAGCAACAGCTGCCCGTGCTGGCCCACCTGCACATCGGCGATATCACGCTCGTCGACTTCCAGTACCACCCGATAGCTGTCGAGCGGAGCAATCTCGAACAGCACCTTGCCCTTTTCAACCGGTGAACCCAACGACTGGCTCAGATCTCCGCTGACGATGATTCCATCGAACGGCGCCAACACACGCGTGTGTGCGAGCTGATCATCAACGAGAGCAAGTTCCGACTCCACCTGATGCATCTGCGCGGTGGCAATCTCGACCTTGGCGGCCTCCCGCTCTGCCATCGCCTTATGATATTCCTTGCGATACTCTTCGAGCTTGCTCGCAGACTTCAGACGTTCGAGCCGTAATTCCCGATCGTCGAGCGTACAGAGGACATCGCCCACACGCACCATGTCGCCGGCTCGAAGAGGTGCCTCTCGGATATAGCCGTTGAAGGGAGCCGCAGCCGTTCGCTGAACGATCGGCTCCAAAATCGTCTTGGTCGACACTCGATACTCGCCCTCGGCTACGATACAGAAGAGCAGTAGGCCTGCAAGAGTCGCTGTCGTCACCTTCAACGCCACATGACTGGGGCCCAGCAAGTCATGAACGTATCGAGTGAGGGCATCCCAGACTTTCGCACCAATCCAACGATCGTCACGACGATGGATCTCCAGCACAGGACCGACCAGCGCCGCCACCGACCGGCACAGGACGACGCTCTTATCGTCGAACGGTCGTTCCGCCGGCCGTTCCAGCAAGAGGGCGCCGACGGCCTGCCCACTCGCCTCCAAAGGCACGCACAACAGCGCGCCACACCCATGGTCCTTGGCAAACGCCGCATGGGCCTGCATCACGACTCCAGCCCCTTCCACCGGCGGGGGAAAGACGATCATTTCACGTTGATCAATCGCTTCATCCATGGCTTCGGCCAACCCACGAATCACATTGGTCTGTGCTTTGAATTCAGCACTATGGGACACCGCAGCCACGCAGGCGTGGCCGCTCTTTACAAACCCGAGACTCACCCGGTCGCAGGCAAGGCTTGTCGCCAGCGCATTCACCAACGCCATGGCTGAGGCATAAAACCGGTCATGCCCGACGGCCGTGGCGACCAGATCCAGTGCGGCTTGAATTCGCTCTCGCGTGCCTTTTTCGAGAACCACCGCTTCCCGCGCAAACAGTAGTTCGAGCCAGGCAGCCCCCCACTGCAGCTGCCGCATGAGCCCTTGCAACTCCGTCTCGGATCTCGGCCCGACTTCCAACACGACCACGCCATGCAGCGAACCACACACCTCGATGGGATAGCCGATTTCGCTAGAGCCGTTCTGCGTCCCACCCTCAACCTGCTCACCACACACAATGAGACGCCGCCGTTCTGCCAACGTGCGCTCAGCGGTATGGGTGAGCTGTGTGAGATGCTGAAGGCCTTCAGGCCAGATGGCCACGGGAGAGAAAGGACCACGATCAGGCGGGCCAAAGAGCACGATGCCCGCCCGCACACCCTCGATCATGAGGCATTGCAGCGCCAACCAATTCCGGCAAAAGGCCTCGACCGTCGTGGCCTCGGCAAAGGCGGTCCAGAGTGTATCATCCTGAGTTGCATCAGCTTGTGCCAGCGTGGCGACCAACGCATTCGCCTCCACTGTCTGACTTGCACGCTGTGAGCTGACCTGTTCGCTCATGATGGTGTTCGTGTTGCGAAGAAGAGAGGGTTACAGGGTAGGAAGCTGGTTGGAACCATTGGGTGAACAACCTATACGCATTGTGCCGCGACGGACCTCATCCTGGGCGATCACCGCATCCACCAGAAGACATCGTCGCTCAACCGTCCACCGCGGCTGATATCTGGTATGTTGTGCGTTGAACTTCATCGGCGAATTCCCCTTCTGCCCCCCGTCTCGTACCTCACGCAGTTCGGAGGGGGACGGACACCTGGCGCAAACGCCGAGAATGGTGTCAGTCCCCACTTCTTGCTTCACAAGATACGCTTCTCGTCTTCTCCTCACGCCGTCACGGTAATCGTCACCGTTGCCAGGTTGGATGTGGCTGTGCCGTCGCTGGCTCGGTAGGTGAAGCTATCCGTGCCGATGACCCCAGTGTTGGGCCGATAGGTAAACGTGCCGTTGGTATTGAACGTCAGCGTGCCCTTGGTCGGACCAGTCACGAGCGCCGCTGTGAGCGGCTTCCCCTCTGGATCTCGGTCGTTGGTCAGAACATTGCCGTTGAGAAGAGCATTGGCAGTGCCGATTTTCATGAGTTCTCTGTTAGAACTGCTCGTTTCGCCGCTAAAGAACAGCGTGCCGTTCACGTTGGCGAGTTCTCCAACGTTTGCCCCGGCTAAAACCCGTACGGTTCCTGCCACGGTTCCATCGCTTCTCCAGAGGTCGGAGTTGCTAGATCTGAAGTAGGCCACCCCATTCACATCAGTGATCATTGGGCTGCCGTTAGCCCGGTCAGGCAACGTCATCCCACCGGGAGCCAGCGCAACCGTCCCCGTTGCGGTCCCATTACTCTTCCACAACTCGAAGGTACTGTTGTTACGGAAGAAGAGTTGATTGCCTACGCCGGTCAGATCACTGAAGGGTGTACTACCTGTCCCCGGCGTAATATCTTTAACCAAAACCGTCCCAGCCGTCGTCCCGTCGCTCTTCCAGAGTTCCCGACCGTTGACATCATTGTCAGCCGTGAAGAAGAGCGTACCGTTGACATTCGTCAGATATTGAGGATACGAATGGCGACTGGACCCCACCGCGATGTCTTTGACCAGCACAGTTCCCACCGCCGTCCCGTCGGTCTTCCATAGTTCGGTTCGATTGACCCCATCATCTACCACAAAGAAAAGAGTCTGATTAACCACTGTGAGGGAAGCGTCCTGCGACGACAGTGAATAGAAGGAACGAACCACCTGGGTCCCAGTCGCGGTCCCATCACTCTTCCACAAATCATACTTATCGGTTGCAGTGTTGAAAGCGGTGAAGAACAGCATGCCCTTGAAGCTCGTGAGCAGATTTGGAGAGGAGCTGGACAAGCCGAGGTAAATATCTTTGACCAAGACCGTCCCCGCCGCTGTCCCGTTGCTCTTCCACAGCTCTATACCATTAACCCCGTTATCGACCGTGAAGAAAAGTGTGCCATTCACGTTGGTGAGGGAACCGGTATGCCAGCTGGAGTTTGGGAATCCAGAGGCGCTCCCAGGATTGATATCCTTCACCAAGATGGTTCCCCCTGCCGTGCCATCGCTCTTCCATAGTTCCCGACCGTTGGCTGCAGTCTCGGCGAGGAAAAATAACGTGCCGTTGACATTCGTAAGATATTGAGGATTCGAACCGCTGAACCCAGCCACGATATCTTTGACCAAAACAGTCCCCGCCGCTGTGCCGTCGCTCTTCCATAATTCCCGACCATTGACCCCGTTATCGGCCGTAAAGTAGAGCAGGCCATTGACGTTGACGAAGTCATTTGGATTTGAACCAGCTCCGGTCCGAATGTCTTTGACGAGGACCGGTCCCCCACCCTTTGATAGCGTAAATGCATCATTGACCACGATGGGCGGCTGATTGGTCAGATTGGTCAGAAAATGGACATCGCCGGTAGTGGTCCGTGTCTGTCCCGCGAGCAGATAGGTCGACGGAATCGTCGGTGTAATGAAGCGGCTGTCGGCACTCAGTGTGCCTTGTATCTTGATACTGCCGATCCCAGTGGGCGTGCCGGTGACAAACCGGTCATTGCCATTGCCGAAGATCCCATCCACCGGGTTGACACTCACCCGCACGGTGCTCCCGGTCATCGATCCGGTCAGGACCAACGCCTGCAGGCGCCCCAGACCATAGGTCCGTCGCTGGCTCGGTAGGTGAAGCTATCCGTGCCGATGAACCCAGCGTTAGGCCGATAGGTGAACGTGCCGTTGGCATTGAACGTCAGCGTGCCCTTGGTCGGACCAGTCACGAGCGCAGCTGTGAGCGGCTTCCCCTCCGGATCACGGTCGTTGGTGAGAACATTAGCCTTAGTGACCTTCATGAGTTCTTGTCCAGTCCCAACCTGGACACCACTGAAGAACAGTGAGTCATTCACATTGGCGAGTTCATGGACGTTTGCGCCTGCTAGGACACGTACGGTCCCTGCAACAGTCCCATCGCTCCTCCACAGGTCATGGTTGTTGGCTCTGAAGTAGGCCAGCCCATTGATATCCGTAATCATCGCGCCACCGCCCTGGGGTAGCGTCAAGCCACTAGCAGCCAGGGCAATCGTTCCCGCCTCCGTACCATTACTCTTCCACAGCATCTCGATTCCATTCACCTGGGCGTGGAAGAAAAGTTGGCTCCCTACCTTTTCCAGTTCCCTGAAGATGGTATGCCCAGCCCCCGACGTGATGTTTTTGACCAGAACCGTCCCACCCGCAGTCCCGTCGCTCTTCCAGAGTTCTGTCCCTGTCGCGGACGTATTAGCTACGAAGTACAACCTGCCATTGACGTTCGTGAGGTGACTAGGCTCAGAAGTGCTACCCTCAGGGCTGAAATCCTTCACCATAATCGTCCCGCCAGTCGTGCCGTCAGTCTTCCAAAGCTTGTTGTGAGTACTGAAGCCATTATTGGCCGTGAAGAAGAGAGTACTGCCGACCGCTTCGAGGTTACTGATATCAATCCAGCTATTCGGCGCGAAGCCTCCGACCCGTTGCGTCCCTGTAGCGTCGCTCTTCCATAAATTAGGGCCTGTCTTACCATCATTGGCCACAAAGAACAGCGTGCCATTAACAACAGTCAACTCTTCGATCCTCGAGTCAAGCGAACCCTCCCAGATATCCATGACCCGGACCGTCCCACCCTCTGTCCCGTTGCTCTTCCAGAGTTCCCGGCCTTTCACGCCATCATCGGCAGTGAAGAAAAGGGTCCCGTTGACGTTGACAAAGAGATCATTGAGCAAAAACGAGATTCCATACCCGGTCCCTGGCTTAATGTCCTTGACCCGGACCGTCCCAGGCCCTGTCCCGTCGCTCTTCCAGAGCTCCCGACCTTCCGCTGCCGTTTCAGCGGTGAAGAACAACTTGCCGTTCACATTCGTGAGGTGGTAGGGATTCGAGCTGCCAGCCCCTCCGACAATATCCTTCACCAGTACAGTCCCCTCTGCAGTTCCGTTACTCTTCCAAAGTTCAACGCCATCCGCTCCATTTCCGTTATTGGCCGTGAAGAAAATAGTGCCGTTGATATTCACAAAGTTAGATGGGTTTGAGGCGCTGGCACCCGATAGGATGTCCTTGACGACGGACGCAACCTCAGAGAGAACACCATTCTGCTTCACCGTGAACGCATCATTGTTGGCGATGGGAGGCTGATTGGTCAGATTGGTAAGGAAATGGACATCCCCGGTGGTTGTCCTGGTCTGTCCCGCGAGCAGATAGGTCGTCGGAATCGTCGGCGAAATGAAACGGCTGTCGGCACTCAGGGTCCCTTGTATCTTGATACTGCCGATCCCGGTGGGCGTGCCGGTAACAAACCGGTCATTGCCGTTGCCGAAGATCCCATCCACCGGGTTGACGCTGACCCGCACCGTACTCCCGGTCATCGAACCGGTCAGGACCAACGCCTGCAGGCGCCCCAGACCATAGGTATCGAGATTGGTGCTCGTCCCGCCCAGCTTCCCGTCCTGCCCCAGCGTCGTTCCAATATAGAGCTTCGCGTTTGTGAGGTTCCGCGCGGTGAAAGTGGTGATGGATTTGGCGGCCACATTCCCGCCGAGCACATCGCCGAGCGTGAGGGTGGTGATAGTCCCATTGATGGCCACGGTCCCGTTCATATCAGTGGTGGCTGCGGTAAACGACGCCAATGGGCCGGCCGTCTGGATATCGTTCAGCGTGACGCGCCCATTGCCGCCGCTGGTGGTGATGGTAACGGCGGACGTGGTGGTCGTGCCGGTGAGTTTCAGATCCCAGCTCGTGCCGTCTTTGACGACCGTGCCAACCCCTGGACCAGTCAACTTGAACGTCACGGCGGTGCCATCAGCATCGCGCAGCGTGAGCACGGTGTTGCCGGTACGGCCCGGCACGGTACCGAACTGCCACACGACCGTAAACGAGGGCCTCACCTCGGTATTGTTCGCTTCTCCGGCTGTGCCTTCGGCCACGATGTTCGTCGCATCCACCCGCGAGAGTAACTTATATGACCCGGCGGCTAAAGTATTGGGCATCGTCAGGTTGACCAACACACTACGAGACTGTCCAGGATTGAGCGGCGTGGCCGCCGTGGCCGTAGTCATGGCCGTCCCCAACAACACATCCGACGTGCTGAACGTGGTATCGGTCGAGGCATAGACACGCACTTGCGTGGACAGGGTGGCAGCCGTGGTCCCTTGGTTTTTCACTTGGACCGTCGCCGTTTCAACGTTCGTCGGCACACTGGGATCCGTCAGGGTATGGGCCGTCACGAGGCCGGTCAGGTCCGCCGCCAGTAAGATTCGTCCTTCCAGCGGTTCCAGCGTATACTCGGACGCTGGGCGTGGTGCATCGGTCGCACGATATGTACGTGGCCCTCCTTGCTTACCGCTCAACAACCCCCGGAGCTTCGAAACAAATACCCCCTCGCGCATCAGTCACCTCCTTGAAATGTTTCTACCGTGTTATTTGTCGTGTTTTTCAGATCTTGCGTTCAACGGTCCCCATCGTGAAGTTGGAAACCTATCGACGTAATCCCTCTGGGGGACATCATGGCCTGATGGCCATACCATACCAACGCGTTGTTTCAAACATGAAAGAACAGCAGGGTGATCAACGCCAATGAACACTACCCGTGAGCATGTAGCGCTCATCCATTTTGAGGAGGTGACGATAATCTGGTTCGGTTTGAAAGATCAAGCTCTATAATCCCATGGCGCAAATGACTAGAACTGGCCATCGGAATAGCACACATAATACGGATGACTAATAGTTCGTCAGATTCTGATTTGGTAGCGACGGGGTGGGATATTCAGTTTACAAGCACAGGATTTGCTCGCATTGATGACGGGAACAACGGACAGGACGCAGAAAGAAAAAGGCCCGTCTGGGAAGGCGGGCCTTTGTTTCTGGAGGCTTCTTCAGAACGTCTTACGCCACCTTCACTTCGATGGCCTTCGGCTTCGCCTTCTCCGACTTCGGCAGATGAAGGTTGAGTACCCCATCCTTAAAGTCGGCTTTCACCTTTTCCTCTTCAATCACATCCGGCAACGAGAAGGTCCGGACGAAGCTGCCATACGATCGCTCGATCCGATGGTACTTCTTTCCTTTTTCTTCCTTCTCATGCTTCCGCTCGCCCTGAATTGTAAGCACGCCATCCTCCACTGTCACCTTGACGTCTTCCTTCTTCACATCGGGAATTTCCGCTTTGATCTGATACTCCTGTTCGGTTTCACTGATGTCGACCGACGGCGTCCAATCCGCCACGATCATGGTTTCTTTCCCGTTGGTTTGCGACGCAGCCGGGCGCGCGAACATACGATTCAACCGATCTGAGACTTCCTCTAGCTCCCGAAATGGATCCCATCGTACGAGTGCCATAGCAACCTCCTCCTTGGCTTTCCATGTGGTTGTCAGGTTATCGTCGCTGGCGCCGCGCCGATTCAACTGCCTACCCGATAGATAAATCGACCGATGGGGAAGTCAAGAGCCTGCACTGCATGCAAATACGGGGATTACCGGCGATCAATAGGCACATAGGGACGGTTATGTTCCCCGGAGTAGATTTGATCCGGCCGAAACAGCTTGTTTTCACGCAACTGCTCCAGCCAATGGGCCAACCAACCCGACACCCGCGATATGGCAAACAGTGGCGTAAAAAGATCGACATCGATTCCCATCTTGTCGTAGATGATGCCGGAGTAGAAATCGACGTTCGGGTAGATACCCTTGCTGTTCAGCATGGCTCCGGCCGCTGTCTCCACTTCCAATGCAATTTCATAGAGAGGCGAACTTCCGCACTCTTTGAACAAGCGCCGACAAAGTCCCTGTAGGACCGTGGCCCGAGGGTCCTTGACTGTGTAGACGCGATGACCGAAGCCCATCAGTTTTTTCTTATTCTGCAAGGCACGTTCGACGTACGACCTCGCCTTCTCCGCCGTGCCGATCTCTCGAAGCATCACCACCACTTCTTCGTTTGCGCCGCCGTGCAGAGGACCTTTCAGCGCGCCGATCGACGACGCCACGACTGTATAGGGATCAGCCAGCGTCGACGCCGTGACCAGTCCCGTAAACGTGGATGCGTTCATGGTGTGTTCGGCATGAAGAATCAAACAGTCATCGAAGATATCCGCCCACACGGATGGGGCGACTGACTCAGTGAGCATGTATAAGAAGTTCTCGCTGAATCCGAGATCATCCCGCGGCGGGATCGGATCATCGCCGTGGCGCAGTCTTGCCCAGGCCGCGACGATCGTCGGCAGCTTGGCGACCAGTCGCACCGCGCTCCAATAGTTATTCTCGACGTCCTTGACGTGACGGCCTGGATAAAACATGCCGAGTGCCGCCACCGCCGCCTGGAGCGCATCCATGGGATGGCCCTGTTCGGGAAGGCACTTCAGCAAATCAATGATACGGAACTTGATGCGCCGATGACGGGTCACGTCCATGGTCCATTGTTGGAATTCAGCCGCTGACGGAAGATGCCCGAACAGCAGGAGATAGGCGGTTTCCAAATACGATGACTCTGCGCACAGGGTCTCAACTCGGATGCCGCGGTATTCCAGTATGCCGCGTTGACCATCGACATCGCTGATGGATGAGGTCGCTGCGGGAACACCAGCTAAACCTGGCATGAAATCATGGGGCATGATGTACCCTCACAGGGGAAGAACTCTTATGGTACTTCGTTTTTACCCTACCATGACTATACGTCATTCTTGCAATGGAAAATCGCGCTTGGCATACTGAATTCATCGCGCATCGACAACGAGGGCCGGCTAGGGACGTGAATGAAATACACAGCCTTCCTCCTGTACAACATTCTCATCCTGCTGGTCGGCATCGCGCACACGACCTCTGCCGGAACAGAAGAGGATGTGGTCGCCTTCGCCGTCGTCAGCGAGCTCCTCAAAGATAAGACACGGGTTCCGGCGAAAGTCGCAATCGAAGGATCGGTCACCGACATGAAGCTGCTGGCCTCCGATCACATCCTGTCAAATTTAACCTGGAAACAATTGGAAATCTGTCACGCGCTAAAGCTCGAAGGCCAGAAGTCTTCAGAGGGATTCCGGATCCACTCAGTGCGCGCTATCGACGGAGCCATGCTGCCGATGGTGTTACAGGGCTATGCGGGAGATTGCCTGCTCAAAAAGGCCTTGGAAGTGGTCCCCTTTGTCGATTAGCATCTGACAGGATGTTGAAAAATTCCTCCAGCGTCGTTCTCGCGTCGCTCAGAGCCTCAACGTACCGCAGCGTACGCCTCGTCTCTTCGCTTGCTGCGGCCTTGCTGGAAGGCCTTTTTGAACATCCTGTGGGTAACGCTGATCATCAGATGGTACAGTCTGGGCACTGCTCCGGTTCCTGATCTGACTCGCGTTCCTCTAGAGTGAGGGGGAAGAGCATCCCACAGGATAGGCAGGATCGGATCTCAAAATAGGGAACGCCGTGCTCATCGAGTTCAGTCGGAAGGAGGAGCTCTCGTGGGTCATACCCGACCAGTCCCTCGTCACTGAACTTGACCACGGCGAGTCGGTCGTTGAAGGCTTCGAACGTCGCTTCCTGTCCTTTGCGAGCAAGCATATGTCCAAGGACAAAGACCGGCTGACCTTTACGCTTAATGCGGAGATCCTTGAGTGTTCGCTGGGAGGCAGTGGCACAGGCGAACTGACCGGCAGAGCTGGTTCCGACCCACGGCATACAGGACCTTGTTGCAAGAACACCATCGACCGAGATCTAATACATAGACTGAAACAATTCGTCAAGACTCGTCTTCTTACCAAGGAGTGACTATGGCAGATATCACGATTTATCACAAACCGACCTGCACGACATGCCGACAAGCCGTACAGATGCTCAAAGACAGCGGCAAACCCTTCATGGCCATCAACTACTACGAGCAATCATTTACCAAAGCACAGTTAAAAGCCCTCCTAAAGAAAGCCAACCTCTCCCCCAAAGACGTACTCAGAACCAAGGAAGATCTGTACCGCGAGCTTGGCCTGGCGAAGGCACAGCTCTCCGACGATGAGCTGCTCGACCTGATGGTAAAACACCCGGATCTGATTCAACGACCGATCGTCGAGAAAGGCAACCAGGCAATGCTGGCAAGACCGGCGGACTCGATTAAAAAGCTCTTGTAGGTTCTGGACTCCGAACCTCCATAACGGGCGATCGCAGAGGGAGTTCCACGCAAGCGGGATCACTCAGCAATCGGAGACAGGCTCTGAGGGCGACCACCGAATCGTTCGTGTGTGTTGATCGACGGTGAAAACGACCTTCCCGTCCAGCGCGTCCAGTAGCAGCTCGCCTACCAAGACTCGTCTCCATCCTCTCAGGAGTGGGAGATCCAGAGCCGATCGATTCGTCTTGGCCTCGACTAACTCCTGGAGATCGGCCGTGGTCGCCAACAAGGTCGGCGCAATCTCTTCTTCAAGTGCGCGCGCTTTGACGATCGCCTGCAGCAGCTCGACAAACCCGTTCGCTTCCGGCTCAGGCTTTCGCTCCTTGGTGAGCACCGGCCAAGCCGAGGGTGGAAGCGCAAGCGCCGCGTGAATCAGGGCGAGTATCGACTCTCCATTGCGGTCGATTTCTGACGCATGGAGACCTCTCACGTTGCGCAACTCATTCTGTTGTCGTGGTGGCTGTCGCGCCAGCTGCAGCAGTACTTCATCCCGGACGACCCGACTGCGTGGCACATTTCTCCGTTTCGCTTCCCCTTCGCGCCACACGGCAAGTTCCCGAAGCACCACGGCGGATTTCGGCTTGAGTTGATCCCATCCTCGTATACGCTGGTAGCGTTCTTGCGGCTCACGACGAGTCTCGCCGACGACCCCTTCAAGACGAGAGAACTCTTCATCCACCCACTGGAGCCTTCCAAGTTTCGACAGCCGACCGTGCAGATGGTCATGGATGGCCAACAAAAACGTCACATCCTCCAACGCATAGGCCAGTTGATCGTGAGACAACGGGCGAGCACTCCAATTCGTAAAGGTATGGGCTTTATCCAGTCTCTTTCCATGCACCCGTTGGACCAGGTTGGCATAGGCGACCTGCGGGCCAAAGCCGACCATCGCCGCGGCAATCTGGGTATCGAAGAACGGCTTCGGGATTTGCCCAGCATGGACGGCAAAGAGATCCAGGTCTTGCCGTCCGGCATGCACGACCTTCTGAACCCGCCCATCGCAGACAATCTCCCAGAACCCATCGAGGGCGCCCCCAGAGAGAACGGCTGGAAAATCGATAATGGCGGCGGTGTGTTCGGTCGCAACTTGAATAAGTTCGAGCTTCGGCACAAACGTCTCTTCACCCACGAATTCCGTATCGAGCGCCAGGCGAGGGCTGTCGCGCAGTTGCTCGCACAATTCATTGAGTGCAGGTGCGCTTGTGATGTAGTGCTGTGGAGTGGTCATCGTACAAGTGCCTCACTCAGACGGGCTGTAGGAGCGATCCGGAGGCGACATCGGTTCCGTATTGCTGAGACTGAGATATTCCTTGAGAAACTGATAGGCTTCCAACATGCGGCGGAGTTCCGGTTCTGAACTGCGATCGCCGTTGTTCGCATCCGGATGCAACTGTTTCGCCTTGATTCGAAAGGCGGCTGTGACATCGGCGAGTGAACTGCCAAACTCCACCCCCATGATCGCATAGGCATCCACGGCGTTCGTCACCGCATGTGGACTCTCCGACAACGGTCCCGATCCGCTCGCGGCCTTGAGCATATCGGCGAGACTGACCCGCTTACGACGCCGTCGAGGGCGTTCACGAATTTCGCTGTCGAATTCATCCCACCGGTCTTCGACGAACTCCAGTCTGGATTCCAGACGCATGGCACCGCTCAGATCCCGAACAACCTCCAACTCTTCTTCGATCTCGACGAGAGATTTGATGACTTCCTCAAGCCCCTGTTCAACCTGAAAGAACCCATCCACTCGTTCTTCCATCATCGTATCAACGGCGAATTCCAAACTGTCTTCCGTCTTTGAACGGAGTGAACCAATGCGTGTCTGCATGCCGCTTCGGAACTTCAGAAATTTTGCAGTCGAGAACGGCATGCCCCCCCAACCTTCAAAGAAGGCGCATTGTACCACACCAGATCGCCGGTCTGAAGGCTGTCGTCGAGGGTTGGCTCTTCTCAGTCTCGAGGGGGGGGATCATCAACGATGGGGGAATCGTCCACTTTTGCCCGTCTTCTGGCGACCCCGCTAGCTCGCGCCGCGGCGGCGACGGCCCGCGCGACACAAGGAACGACTGCTTTATCAAACACGCTGGGAATAATGTAGTCTTCACTCAACGTGCCCTCTGGAATCACATGGGCGATGGCCTGCGCGGCGGCCAACTTCATGGCTTCATTGATCTCGCTGGCCTGAACATCGAGCGCGCCCCGAAAGATCCCTGGAAACGCGAGCGCATTGTTGATCTGGTTCGGATAATCCGATCGGCCGGTCGCGAAAATCGCGGCATGAGTGACTCCTAACTCCGGCGCAACCTCAGGATCTGGATTCGCCAACGCAAAGACGATTCGATTCGGAGCCATCAGATCGAGATCAGCAGCAGTCACCACATTGCCGACGGACAGACCGATAAACACATCGGCGCCTTTCAGCGCATCACGCAATCTGCCTTTCGGACTGTCTCGCGTCAAACAGGCACGAAGATCGGTTCGGCAGGCCCGTAGTTGCTCGGCCTCCCCACACAAGATGATGCCCTCCTTGTCGCATCCCAGCAGATGTGTGGCACCCGCGGCCAACAACATTCGACAGCAGGCCGTTCCCGCGGCGCCAAGGCCATTGACGACAATGCGAACCTGTTCTAGTTGTTTGCCCGTAACCCGGAGCGCATTCGTCAACGCGGCCAGGAGCACCACGGCCGTGCCATGCTGATCATCATGCATCACTGGAATGTCGAGCGACTGTTTCAGCTTCTGCTCAATCTCAAAGCACCGCGGAGCACTGATGTCTTCTAAATTGATGCCACCGAATCCCGGCGCGATCCCCTGAACGATCCGCACGATGTCGTCCGGCTCTTGCGTACTCACACAGATGGGCCAAGCATCAATGCCGGCCAGTTCTTTAAAAAGCATGACCTTGCCTTCCATGACAGGAAGAGCTGCCTCCGGGCCAAGATTGCCTAATCCCAACACCGCGGACCCATCCGAGACCACCGCGACACTGTTGCTCTTACACGTAAAGGTATACACTTTGGACTTGTCTTGTGCGATTGCCCGGGAGACACGACCGACACCCGGGGTATACACCATCGACAGGACATTCCGGGTACGGATGGGATATTTCCCCTCAACTCGAATCTTCCCCCCGAGATGCAGCAAGAAAATACGATCGGACGCCGACAGCACGGTCACGTCGGGCAGCTCGCCATTCCGGGTACGGATGGGATATTTCCCCTCAACTCGAATCTTTCCCCCGAGATGCAGCAGGAAAATACGATCGGACGCCGACAGCACGGTCACGTCGGGCAGCTCGCCCAGCCGGGCGACGACTTTTTCGCCGTGCTCCTCGTTCTGCACGTCGAATGTCATATCTCGAACCATGCGGGTCTTCGTCGCCGACACAAGATCGACGGCGCCGAGATTCGCTTGTTCTTCAGCCAAGAGCGCCGCCACTCTGGCAAAGATGCCGGGCTTGTTCGCGAGTTCGAGGCGAACCGTCAAGCGGTAGTTCGAATAGGGGCCAATGTCTCTCATGCAATGCCTCCGTTGGCTAGCGTATCATAACTCCCACGCAGGGCAAGAGCGATAAGACCCCGTCCGTACTCATTCACCCACGCCTCACCCCTCAATCCGTTGACGCTGTTCTCGCCACGATGCTAGGGTGCCCCCATGTCAATCTCTACCAATACACGACCCCCGAATCGACTGATCCATGAAACCAGTCCCTACCTCCTTCAGCATGCACACAACCCCGTCGATTGGCATCCATGGGGACCGGAAGCGCTGCAGTTAGCGAAGACAAAGAATCGTCCCATTCTGCTCTCGATCGGCTATTCCGCCTGCCACTGGTGCCATGTCATGGAACGGGAGTCGTTCGAGAACGAGGCGATTGCGGAGCTCATGAATCAATGGTTTGTCTGCGTCAAGGTTGACCGGGAAGAACGGCCTGATCTCGATGAGATCTATATGGCCGCCACTGTCGCGATGAATCATGGTCAGGGCGGTTGGCCGATGACGGTGTTTCTGACACCCACGCAAGAACCATTTTTTGCAGGCACGTATTTTCCTCCTGAAGACCGGTGGGGACGGCCTGGCTTCGGTTCCGTCCTGAAGAAGATTGCTGACTATTGGGAGACACGTCCCTCCGAAGTCCAGGATCAGGCCAAAGAACTGACGGCCCAGTTGCAAGGTTCAAAACAGCCTCCCTCCCCCATCTCCATCAGCGAATCGGTGCTCGAAGAAGCGGTCGTCCAATTCACGGAGGACTTCGACGACACCCACGGCGGGTTCGGCACGGCGCCCAAGTTTCCCCCGGCCATGGGATTGTCGTTCTTACTCCGGAGTCACCGACGCTCGGGAAATCCGCATACGCTCGCGATGGTGACCAAGACTCTCGACATGATGGCGGACGGAGGGATCTACGACCATATCGGCGGCGGCTTTGCACGCTATTCGACCGACGCACGGTGGCTGGTGCCGCATTTTGAGAAAATGCTGTATGACAATGCGCTCCTGGCCCGCGTGTATGTTGAAGCCTATCAGGTCACCAAGAAGCCGCTCTATCGACAAGTGGCCACCGAGATCCTCGACTATGTGCGCCGAGAAATGACCGGACCGGAAGGCGGCTTTTATTCGTCGACGGATGCCGACTCCGAGGGTGTCGAAGGAAAATTTTTCGTCTGGACCCCTGCCGAGGTACAAGACATCCTTAAGAACGACGAGGACGCACGGCGGTTCTGCACACTCTACGACATCACGGAGTCAGGCAATTGGGAACATACGAACATCCCCAATCGGCTGCGACCTCTCGACGACGTGACCAGACAGCTGAATCTGACCGCCGACGAGTTGATGGAAATCGCGCCCCGTGCGAAGCCTCTGTTGTACGAAGCACGCCGACATCGTGTCCCTCCGGGTCTGGATGACAAGGTGATTACCTCGTGGAACGGCATGATGCTGTCGGCCATGGCCGAGGCCGCCCGAGTCTTCGGAAACGCCGCTTATCTCGAGAGCGCGCAACGGACGGCCGACTTTCTGCTCCGCAGTCATGCTAAGCCGGACGGCCGCTTACTGCGCACCTCGCGCGGCGATCGCGCCCATCTCGATGCCTATCTTGAAGACTACGCATACCTGACAGAGGGATTGCTGGATCTCTATGAAGCCGGTTCATCCGAATCGTATCTCCAGGCAGCCGCACGACTGGCGGAGTACCTGATCAGTGACTTTATGGACCACGAGCTGGGCGGATTTTTCACGACGGCGACACACCATGAATCCCTCATCCTCCGACACCGTGAGGGCACGGACGGAGCCACGCCCAGCGCCAACGCCGTCGCCGCGTCCGCACTGGCCCGACTGTCCTTCCACTTTGATCGTGACGATTGGCGCCGCGCCGCCATCGCGGCCATACGCGCCTACGGTCGGCAACTGATTCGCTATCCACGCGCTTTCGCGAAAAGTCTGGCCGTAGTCGATTTTCTGATCGAAGGACCAGTGGAACTGGCCCTTGTAGGTCATGAGTCGCACGATGACCTTCGCGCCATCCGCGAGGCGGTGGCACAGTGTTATCTTCCCAACCGCATCCTGGCAACGGGTTCTCCAGGGCACCCCTCTTCGCTTCCACTCTTGCGAGACCGTCCAGCCGTGTCCGGCAAGCCGACACTGTACATCTGTCGGAATTACACCTGCCGGCAACCGGTCACCGATCCCCGTGTGGTCTCAGCGGCGTTGCAGGCTGACCAGACTGCGCCGAGCAAGCATGGAACAGAACCAACGCTGTTACAAGGGATCAGCCTTCCAGGGCACGCCACGGTCCAGGGTACGGCGGCCTATGCGTCTCGATCAATGGCGCGGGACGGCGATGCAGGCTTGGCACCAGGCTTTACGGTGCTCGGGTCAACTGGACTGACTACAACACGGCTTGGATTCGGAACATACCGCGTCGATATGCAGCAGGCCGACCACCGCCATGCGTTGAAAAAGGCCTTGCGAGCGTCTTGTAATCTCATTGACACCTCGACAAATTACACGGATGGCGACAGCGAGCGATTAGTCGGCTCCGTGCTGGCCGAGCTGGCTGCCTCAGGTGAGATTCGCCGCGAGGAAATCATCGTGGTCTCCAAAATCGGATATCTCCAGGGGCAGAATCTCAAACTTGCCGAAGCCAAGGACAAATCCGGCCGCCCCTACCCTGAACTGGTGAAATACGGAGAGGGCATTTGGCATTGCATTCATCCTGAATTCTTGGCGGACCAGCTGACGTTGTCTCTCGATCGTTTGGGGCTGGCGACACTTGACCTCTGCCTGCTGCACAATCCAGAATATTTCCTCTCAGAATCAAAGCATCGTGGTTCAGCTGATCTCACCGCGCTTCGCGGGGAGTTCTATGCACGAATTGAACGAGCCTTTGCCTATTTTGAAACACAGGTTTCGGCCGGACGGCTCCGCTTCTATGGCGTGTCGTCCAACACCGTCACCTCTGCGGCTGACGATCCAGAATCGACGTCGCTCGCGCATATGGTGCAAGCCGCTGAAGCCGCAGCACAATCCGTCGGTGCGTCTGCCCATCATTTTCGTGTGCTCCAATGTCCGATGAATCTTCTTGAGGCTGGCGCCGCCAGGACCGCCAACACGGGCCAATCTCCGCTTCAGACCGTACTCGAGTATGCGCGCCAGAACACCATCGCGGTGCTCGTGAACCGGCCGTTGAATGCCATGGTGACTCCAAACAAGATGTTGCGGCTGGCAGATCTCCCGCTCGAAGATCCGCCCATGGATCTCGATCAACAGCTGAGCACAGTGGGCGCACTCGAACAGGAATACCGGGTTTCCCTTGCGCCAAACATCCCCTCGTCCGGATCCGAGACGGCACCGGCCGAATACTTCAATTGGTCAGCCGAACTGCATCGCATTCATCCGCAGATACAGGGGCTCGAACATTGGGAACAGATCGAACACCACATGATCGCTCCACAAATCAACCAGGTTTTACAGCTGCTTGCGCGCCAGCTTTCCGGAGATGGAGCCGAACAATGGGAACGCTGGCGTCAACGTTATATTCCTGAGCTTCTGACGCTGCTGCGAGGATTCCGGCGCGAAGCAATCTTGAGGAGCCAGGCGCAGACAGAACGAGTCGCGCAAACAATTGACCCTCTGTTGCCAGCATCACACCGCATCGCATCGCTCTCTCAAAAAATGTTGTGGCTCCTCATGAGTACGCCTGGAGTCACCTGCGTGTTGAACGGTATGCGAACACCGAAGTACGTTGAGGATTCATTGGCGATCTTGAGATGGGAACCGATCAGAGATACCCAGCCGATCTATGAAGCGGCACAGACGCTGCCTCGGTAACAATCGGCTCATCCTTCCTGAGGAGGAGGATCTATGAGACAGGTTCGCAGTGTCATGGCATCAAGCACGTTCGTTCTCGTCATACTCCTACTTCAGGGGTGCGCCGCAAAATGGTGGTGGGGATCGGAATCGGGGCAAGAGGGGCAGACTCAAGCAGAACTGATCAAGGAGCCCGTGATCACAGTGATACCTCCTGACGATAGGCACCTGACCGGCTCCCGAACCAGCCCGGCCATGCAGTCTGAGCTTCTCTCTCGAAACGCGACCGGCCTGGCCCATGAGACCTTTGGTGACGTCCTATTCGATTTTGATCAAGACACACTCAGGATGGAAGCGATGCGTGCCTTGAACGCTGACGCCAAACACCTGCGACACGACCGAGCGCCCCGCCTCCTTTTGGAAGGGCGCGGCGATGACTTCGGCACGTCGGCGTATAATCTCGTGCTGGGTGAACGCCGAGCACGTAATGTGCTGTCCTACCTTCGGGAACTGGGACTCTCCATCGATGTCACGACAACAAGTTACGGAAAAGATCGCCCACTGTGTTTTGAGTATTCCGACGATTGCAGGCAGAGAAACAGGAGTGTCCATTTCGTCGTCAACGAATAGGCATATCCCACTCCGCCATGCGCTCCTTCTGGCCTGTGCCTGTTACACACAATTTACACGCTAATTGTTGACAGGCGCCTGCGCTTTCATTAAGGTCCAACGATTCTTCCATCGTAGGAACCTTCTGTGTCTAAGCTCGCCGTCATCGACATTGGCACCAACTCGATTCATATGGTACTGGCTGAAATTCTCCCCGATGCCAGTTTTAAGATACTCGATCGTTTTAAGGACATGACACGGCTGGGCAACGGCGTCTTTGCCACCAAACGGCTCTCGGACGAAGCTATGTCCAGAGCCCTGGACGTCCTCAAAACGTTGGTCACGCTGGCCCGGAACAAAGGCTTCGACCGGATCGTCGCCGTCGCAACCAGTGCCGTGCGTGAAGCTCAAAACGGCGGTGATTTCGTCTCCTTGCTCATGGAGCAGATGGGACTGAGGGTCAAGGTCATCAGTGGGGAGGAAGAAGCCCGGCTGATTTTCCTGGGAGTCAAGCACAGTATCGCCCTCCCAGATGGACCGACACTCGTCGTCGACATCGGTGGCGGTTCCGTCGAATTGATCGTGGGGAATCGAGATGGCCTGATCCACGGCAAGAGTCTCAAGCTGGGAGCAATCCGCTTAGCGGAACAATGCCTTCCCAAGACGCCTCCGTCGGAATCGATGATGCGCGCCCTCAAGCAGGTCGTGATCACAGAGCTACGGGATGCGCTTGGATGCTTCAAGATAAAGAAGTTCCACTCCTTGGTCGCCACCTCAGGTATGGCGGGAAATGCCGGTGAGATCATCCATCTCCGTCATACCGGCCGACCATTGCCTCAGTTGAATCTTGCGACCGTGTCATTAAAGGATATCCGCAGCCTCGAAGCGGAGTTGGCTCGATCATCGGTGAAGGCTCGCCTGGCCATTCCAGGCCTGGACCCCAAACGGATCGACACCCTCTTGCCGGCGACCGTAGTACTCCGGTGTCTGTTGGAGCTGTCGGGCCTTCACGCAATCACGCTATGCGACAAGGCCATTCGTGAGGGTGTGATCTACGATTTTATCGTACGGCACCGAGAGGGGCTGAAAGCCGAACAGGATATTCCCGACGTGCGTCGTCGCAATGTGATCGGCCTTGCCCGACGCTGCCAGGCGCCAGAAAGTCACTCACTGCATGTGGCCAACTTGGCACTAAGTCTGTTCGATCAAACAAAGAGAGAACATCATTTAGGCCATCAAGAACGCGCCTGGCTGGAATATGCAGCCATCTTGCATGATGTGGGATACCTCATCAACCCGAGGCAGCATCACAAACATGCGTACTACCTGATCAAGCATGGCGACGTAGGGGGATTGACGGCCGAGGACATCGATGTGATTGCCACCGTCGCCCGCTACCACCGGCGATCCGTACCGGCACTAAAACATGAAGAATTCACCCGTCTGACTCCACGTTTGCAACGTGTGGTCAAGATCCTGGCCTCGTTGTTACGGATCGCCGATGGACTCGATCGAACGCATTTCTCTCTGGTTCAGGCCGTGCACGTCAAGTTGGGAAAACAGATCACGATCCAAGTTCATCTGACCGGGGACGCGGAGATGGAGTTGTGGGCCGCGAAGAGCAGAGCCGATCTTTTTGAACAAGTATTCCGCCGACGGGTTCAATTTTCAGGAATGACGCCGGAAACTGGAAAGTCATGACCGAATCCCACTTACTCACGACAGCCCCTCATCCTCATCCAGGAAAGCTGATCATCGTCGAAGGCATCGATGGGTCAGGCAAAAGCACCCAATTGCAACTCCTGCATAAGTGGCTTGAGTCCAAAGGCCACAAGGTGTTCTTTACCGAGTGGAATTCCTCGGAACTTGTGAAGGAAACCACGAAACGAGGGAAAAAGTCGAAAAGCCTCACCCCGACAACGTTCAGCCTATTACATGCGACGGACTTTGCCAGCCGCCTGTATCATCAGATTCTCCCTCCCTTGAAGGCCGGCATGATCGTCCTCGCCGATCGCTATATCTACACGGCATTTGCACGCGACGTTGTGCGTGGCGTGGCCAACGAGTGGGTTCGGAAACTCTACGCGTTTGCGATCAAGCCTGACATGGCGTTTTACTTCAACGTCCCTATTGAAGTCGCCATCTCACGACTCCTGCGAGGCACTCGCGGCCAGTTCAAATACTATGAAGCCGGCATGGACATGGACCTGAGCCCTGACGTGACTGAAAGCTTCCGACTCTTTCAATCGCGGATCCTCGCGGAGTACGACAAGATCGTTGGCGAATATGGCCTTTTGACAATGGATGCGACTCAAGATATCGAAACGCAACAGGAACAGATGCGGGCGCTTGTGGAAGCGGCGCTCCGTGGCTATAAACCAAGACGAGGCACCTATGGCCGACGCACGCTTTTTTGGCGACGGTTTGAAATACCTAGATCCGAGTGACCTGAAAGGCAAGTTGATCGCCATTGAGGGAACCGACGGAGTGGGGCGAACGACGCACCTTGAAATGTTGCAGGAATGGCTGGAGGTCCAGGGCTACGGGGTGATGACGACCGGCTGGACCCGCTCCAACCTCATGTCCAAGACGATTGAGGTGGCGAAGGCCGGCAATATTCTTGACCGATGGTCGCTCAGTCTCCTCTATGCCACGGATTTTGCTGATCGCCTCGAACATCAGATCATTCCGGCTCTTCGATCAGGGTTCGTCGTCCTGGCGGATCGCTATATCTATACAGCGTTCGCCCGCGATTTTGTGCGAAGCGCCGACCGCACATGGATCCGCAATGTGCTTGGGTTTGCGTTGATTCCCGACCTCGTATGTTACCTCCGTATTGACGTCGAGACTCTGGCGCTTCGAGTCATCGAAACCACCGGAATGAACTACTGGGAATCCGGTATGGATCTCCGTCTTGGAGGGGACCTCTATGATAGTTTCAAGAAATACCAATCGCTGTTGATCGGAGAGTTCGACAAGATGGCCTTGGAATTTCGCTTCAACGTCGTCGACGCGCGAAAGTCTCCCGAAGAGATCCAGAACGAGCTTCGAGGGTACATTCTCCCAGTGTTACAAAACCACAAGCCTACGATCGACGCGAAAACATCCCCGTCCTAAGACGATTCACCCGATTTCTTGTTCCGTGTTCGCTTACCCAAAACCCGCAATTGGAGCGGTGGCAACCACCAGCGCAACCGCCCCTGATTCGGCTTGATGATGCCCTCTGCCTCGATGCATGCAGCGCCAGACTTCTTGAAAGGAAAGTTGGGAAGGAGTTTCCCACAGAGCAACAGGCTCACAGCTTGACCAAGCTGAGGTTCATGTCCCACACATATCACCACCGAATCCGAGGGAAGCGTGTTGAGAAGTGCGACAAGCTGCTCCGGCTTCGCTCCGACGGCCAACTCTTCCCGTGTCTCGACCTTCAGAACCGGACAGACGACCGTACGGAGCAGCCTCGCCGTATCGTAGGCCCGCACGAACGGGCTCGCAAACAGATGGGTCGGCTGACAGTCGAGCGCGGCAAGCCCTCCAGCGGCCTGCATGACGCGTTTTTTGCCTTTTTCCGTCAGCGGACGATTTTCTTCTGCTCCTTCCCACTCGTCGGGTTCTACGGCAATGCCATGGCGAATCAGAATACAGTCCATACGACCTCCCTATCTGGGGACTGAGCCTACCACACCGCAACTAGACAGTTAACACAAGTTTAACCTCTTCGTGACCGTTCTGGAATGATGACCGGATATCCTGTATGCAACTACAAAGGAAAGGAAGAAGACTATGTCAGCACTCGAAGCACTTCGTCTGTTCGATAGCGGGGTTCTCTGGCGTCGGGCCGCTCATCTCGATCCTCTCGAGGTATGGAGCTTGGCCATGAAGGGAGTACTCAGTCTCGTGATTCTGACGCTCCTGACCGCCCTGACCGGAGGCGCGCTCAAAACGTTCTGGGATATCCGCTTGCTCCTCGATCACTCGGCCGAAGTCGTATTGCGGCAAGTCATCGTCAATACACTCATCTTGCTGGCCATTGTCGAAGTATTCAAAACCACGGTGACCTACTTTCGGGAAGGTCGCGTCAAGGTGACCTTCATTGTTGATACGATTCTGGTCGTCATGCTGACGGAAGTGATTTCCCAGTGGTTCAAAGGGGGAGACTGGCAAGCGCTGACGGTGCTCTGCGGCATTGTGCTGGTACTAGGAATCGTTCGCGTCATGGCCGTTCGATGGAGTCCGGCCTTCAGAACAGAGCCTCATGATTCCGTTCCCCATAACCCGCATAATCAGGGAGGATGTCGATGACTCAACAGGCTGCAGTGAAACTACTCGCCATCGTCCATGAGCGGCGACAGATCCAACTTGAAGAACTCATATCATATCTTCCCGAGTTCACCTGGAATCAGGTGTTCTCGCTAGTGGATGAACTCAGTCGACGAGAACTCATCTGCCTGCGGCGGCAAGGGTTTGGTTACGAATTGCGAGTCCCATCATTGTCCACGTAGCTACCGCCTCAAACTAGCTCTTTTTCGTGGCCACTGTCGGGCGGCGAGAGCTGAGCTGCTCGATGCGATCAGCCACATCCCGATAGGCTGGATCTTCCCGTCTGATCCAGCGATAGGCTTCGAGCGTTTCTGCGACCCGACCCAACGATTCCAGGGTTCGACCGAGAACATAGAGTATCTGAACGGTCTCCTTCGATGAGGCGGGTGTGGATTTGAGCGCCTTCTGAAACGCCGGGACGGCCTCTTCATATCGCCCGGATAACTTATAACAGAGCCCGATCTGCGCATGAGCTTTCACGGCTAATAACCTATCGACGGCCGCCATCTCAAACTGATCGATGGCGGCCTTATGCAGCCCGGCCTGTTTTAGCGCGATCCCCCGCTCATAGCGCTCCGCTGGGCTCACTTCAGGGTCGGACGCGTCCTTGACCGGATCTGACATGACTCTCTCGTTACTCCTCCCAACTTCAGACGGCACCCATCTATCAAGGCAGTCATCGTATCATGGAGAAGAAAGAAAGGGACGTCTACTTCCTGCTACCAATAAAAAGGCGTTGGACAGTATCTGCTAGGCCGGTGACCCACGAATGCCGTTCCGTGGCGGACTTCACTTTCTGACTTGACTGATTCCGGGGCGACTGCGCTTCTCGTAGCCGGCTCGTGACATCTCGATACGTTGGGGCCACCTGATTGATTCGATGGTACACGTCGACCGCTTGACCGGCCTTTCCGATGGACTCGAGACTGCGCCCCAAGACATAGAGCACGTCAAGCATATCCTGCTGTGGGGCTGTGGGATCGTCCAGAGCAGTGCGGAATGCCTGTATCGCCGCATGGTGTTCTTTCATCTTGACGTAACACAATCCGACTTGTGCATAGGCCTTGAACCACATGGATTTGTCCCTGGCTGCCGAATGAAACAACTCGACCGCGTCTTCCAATAGCCCCAGTTCTTTAAAATCCATCGCTCGCGCATAGGCATCCTCTGGAGGGCTCATCAACTGGGCCTCGGCCGATTCAACAGCCGCCGTATTCAGCCCTGGGCTTGGAATAGGATCATCCAGTTCCGCGGGATCGTCAGGATCCGCCGCGAGTCCCACCAACTCCTCTTGCTCGGCCAGGGGAAGGATTCCGCCCTTGCTTCGATCAAGGGCAGCTTGGGCCACCAACTTAGAGGTAATGATTCCCACCTGTTCGGCATACCCATAGGTCAAGGCGATATCGGAGACTTGATTGATCAGTCTCGGATTCCCTCGACTCAATCGATGCACCAACGCACAGGCCTTGTTCGTAAAGAGAGACGGCAATCCACCGGCAACTCGTAATCGATGGCGAATACAATGAGCGGTATCACTTTCCGAGAGCGGCTTCAGATGATAGTCGACGACGATCCGCTGCGCGAATTGCGTCATATCGATGCGCCGGAGCAGTGTTTGGAGATCGGGTTGGCCTGAGAGGATGATCTGCAGCTTCAAGGTCTTGCCATCGTTCATGTTGGACAACAGCCGCAACTCTTCGAGCAACTCAGCACCCAGACTTTGCGCTTCATCAACGATGAGAATCACCCGTCGCGAGCGCTTCGCTTCTTGAGACAGAAACTCTGAAAAGAGATGGTAGGCTTCGATCGGATCAAGCCGCTTCGTACTTAACCCAAGAGACAACAGAATCCATGGCAAGAGCTGCTCAATATCATAACGAGCGTTAGTGACCAGCCCAATTTTATGTTTGCTGCCATGCTCAGCGATGAGTTTCTGAAGCAGGGATGTCTTCCCCATGCCGGGATCGCCAGTCAGCACCATGAAGGGCGCCTGACTCAGAATCCCATATTCCAACTGGCTATAGGCCGTCTGGTGCTCCGAGCCGTGGTACAGAAAACTGCTGTCCGGCAAGAGCGCGAACGGCTTAGCCTTGAATCGATAGAATGCTTCATACATAGGTGCGCCGTTCGATGGCCGACCTCACAGACTACGTGGCCACCATGGTCTTCATCTGCGCAAGAGTCAGAGACGATCGGCCTGCCTTATTTAACACCGTTCCCAGAATAGGACGTGAATTCTTAACCAGCGCCAGGGCCCGCTGCAGTTCTTCGCCCGTCGTCTTCCCCTCCTCCACCACCATCAGCAGCGCATCCGTGTAGGGGGAAAAGGCCAAGACATCCGCGGTATGGAGCAACGGAGGGAGGTCGAAAATGACGACTCGAGAGGGGTACCGATTCTTCAACTCCTCAACGAGCGCCACCATTTTTGGCGAGGTCAAAATTTCGGTGGAGCTGGAGATCGCCCGTCCCCCTGGCAACAGGACAAATCGCCCTATTCCTGGATGAAGCAGTAGATCCTCGACCGGCTGATCGTCCAGCAAATAATCCGCAAGACCAAGACAGTCTGTCAAACCGAATACCTCATGCACTGTGGGGTCCTGCAAATCAGAATCGACGAGAAGAACCGTCTGGGTTGTTTCCATGGCAAGACTCACGGCCAAATTGACGGCCGTCAGTGTCTTACCCTCGCCGTACCCAGGACTTGTCACCCCCACCACATTCCATCCATTCTCTCGCAATCGCTGCGTGACCTGTGTTCGAAGAATTTTGTATGCATCGACGAACGGTCCGTTGTTGTGCGCGGCCATGACTCGATGCCTATGCAGCACCGCGTGCGGAATACTCAGCGATCTGGTTTTGGTATAGGTGATCGGCGGCGGCACCGAGTGAGCGGTCTTCTTCGGGCTCTCCTCATGGGAAGAAGAGCCTCGCAAATCCTTGTACAGTTCAAGCGCGGTCCGAATCCGATTCATATTATTCTATTTCCTTATTCCACCCCAAACCGCCGCAGAGCGGTAAACCACAGAACATCCAACGGCATGATAAACACATGTAACACGACAAGGCCTGTCGCAACGGCACCTAACCCTGCCGTCTGAACAACCCACCGTCGCAGTCTTGCGCGAGAGACATCATCCTCGTTCGGCATGAACGGAATCACCGCCAAGGGGAAATGCTGCGTCAAGGCAACGAGCTGATAGGGTGTTCTGATCGAATGATCAAGTGACTCGGCCGCCGCCCCTAAGCCGACTCCGCTGCCTACAGCAAGAATGCAGCCAAGGAGGACGATGGCCATGCGATTTGGCTTATACGGCTTTTCCGGCAGACTGGGCGGGTCGATCAGCGAAAACCGTTCGCCCTTTCGCTGAACTTCCAAACCTTCCGACACCTTCGCTTCCAATAATCGCGAGCGGATTTCCTGATACTTTTGCCCAGATGTATCGCGATCCCGTGTCAGCACCAAGTACTCCGGTTCAATCTCCGGAGCCCGTTCCAGACGCGTCGCATACTCCTGAAGTCGACGTTTCACATCCACACGTGTCTTGCGAAGGGCCTCCAACGAAGAGGTTGCGGAATTCAGCTGAGCTTGAAGATTGATATAGGCGGGATTTTCAGGTCTCTGAGTCCTCTGCGCGAACGACATAGTTCCCAGCCGACCCGCTTCTTGTTCGAGCGCGGCAATTTTCCTCCGTGCTTGGAGAATATCGGGATGCTCGCTTCCCAGCCGTTCCATGTCAGCCGCAAGAGTGGTACGGGCGTCGAGCAGGCGTTTGGAGACCTCCTCCGCATCAGGGCCCTGCCCGCTCTCTTTCTCCAAGGCATCAATCTCTTGTTTCATCTTCATGATATCCGGATGATCCGGTGACAGATTGGCGGCTGCCCCTGCAAATTCAGCCCGAAGCGCCCGTACGCGCTCGGAGGAGTCCAAAATGCGTTCCCCTGTGACGGATAGAATCGGCGTATTCGGCTTGATCGTCGCCAATTCTCCTTCGAGATAGCTTTTGCGCTCTTCATGACCTCGGATCTGTTGATCGATATCCATCAACTCGCGCTCAGCTTGATTCATCATCTGCTGATTGAGTGGCATCAGCTCAGGAAGCGCTCCGCCTACTCGATGTTTAAACGACGCAACTTTCTCATCGATCTCACCGATATGCCGGGCGAGATTGTCCGCTTCCTGCTGAAGAAATGACGTCGCCTCCTGTGCTTGCCGCTCGCGGCTCTTTAAGTTTTCTCCCAGAAATAAGCTGGTCAGCTCATTCGCTACCTTCTGCGCCAATTCCGGGGATTGATTTTGATATGCCACCATAAAAGCAATGGTCGCCTTGGTCGCATGCTGCGTGCGCTTATCCACGACGTCGGCACTGATCACTTCCACCTCGATGTCCTTAATGAAGCGTTTGACGATTTCTTCGGCCGGACTGTTTTTCCGCAAATCCTGGTAGAGATTGAATTGTTCGACCACTTTCCAAAGGGTCGTGCGGCTCATCACCTGTTGCTTGATCGTCTCGATCCGTTGATCGGCATAACTGGTGATAGTCGAACGTACGAGGTCGGAAGGAATCTCCTGCTCCTCAATTAAGATGGTGGCCGTCGACTTATAGGTCGGCGGCCACAGAAATGCCACCGTCAGGGACAGGGTCAAGATCCCCATACCAGTGAGAAGGATCATCTTCCGGCGTCGATGAAAGGCTGCGAAATAGTCCTTCATGCTCAGGGTCGGTTCGGATGCCTGTAGCTTCTGTGTCATAGCCTTAGTGAGAAAATGATAGTTTGGGTGGATGGTAGGTGACCATGAACGTCGTCGCATGGGACTCGGCTGAATCCGCGGCAGTGTCAACATCGCGCCATCGGTACATATACGACACCTCCGCCTGCCACCATTCCAGTACCTTCCAGGAGAGCTTCGGCGTCAGGCTGACATAGCTACTATCCGGAAAGACTCCGCCAATAGTCGCGCTGTTCTTTCCGGACGTGAGAATTCCGGCCACATTTAGGGAAGCGGTCAAGGTTTCTGAAAGCTCATAGGAACCAGCAACCTCTCCCCGATTGGTCTGAATCAATAATCCGAATCCACTGGGGGCCAGATCTCGGGCAAAACTCACGTGTACTGTGGCCTTCTCCCAATTCTTTGTCATGCTCGCTCCTGCCAACCACACTGTCTCGTGAGCCGTGATGGCACCAAGCGGAACCTGCGAGGTTGAAGACAAGAATTTCGGACCACCGTTGATAGTCCCTGTCAGCGATTCAGAGAAGGCATGCGTAAAGCTCATGTTGATTCCAGGATAATTAGCTTGAAACCCAAACAGTGAACCGGTCGTGCGGAAATCCGTATACGACCCCAATAATTGGATTTGATCCCGTTCACTCAGTTGATACTGGAGTCCGCCTGAACCACCCATTAATCGATAGTCAACCAACCTTGCAGTCTCATACGTGGTATCGGAAAACTGTACGCTCGATTGAAATGATAGCTTTTCGGTCAACTTCCTTGCCCACGTAGGGTTAAACGTCCACTGATTACGCTGAGCGAACTGTAGAACGACGCCCGTCTCTTGCAATTCGCTCAGCAACGTATTGTCACGCGTGAAGCCCCCGCTAAAACCGATCTGATCCTTCTCGGTCTTATACCGTACGGACAACGGCGCAAAGACATTGGTAAACTGTCTGTCCTCTCCACCGAAATATCCGACCACATCCGCGGCAATCCGGCTACTGACATCAAGACGTTCGGTCTTGCCGGAAAACTCTGCTGCTGGAGTTACCCAATAGCCGTACGTCTTGTTGTGAGGTAGAGGGGTCAAGAGCAAGTTGCTGTTATAGACCCCTTTGGCACCGATAGAAGGTGCGAGCGACCATTCAGCAGCCTCGCTTCTCGGCGCCATATTGGCCGTCATGGTCACCGCCACGAGAACCAGATAGACAATGTCGCTTCGACTCCACCCATGAGCTCTTCCCTTGCAACTCGGTCGCATAGACGTGGCGTCGGTCAAGGCACCATGACGACATCACCACGCTGGAGAATGATATTCTGCTCCAGGTCCCTGCCTTTCCGCACATCTCCATAGCGAAAGGGAATAGCATATTGCTCCCCTCTCACTCGCCGCATGACCTTGATCTCGTTTTCCGCGGCAAACGGAGTGAGTCCACCAGCCAGGCTGAGTGCCTGCAGCACATCGGTGTAGTGGCCGATCACGTATTCACCCGGCTTATTGACTCGCCCGATCACATAGACCTTGTAACTGATGACTTTCGTGACCGCGACGGACACATTGGGATTGGGAATATACTTTGTCAGCCGCCTCACGAGCTCGCTACGAATGTCCTCGACCGTTCGGTCTTCGGCCTGGATATCGCCGACGAGTGGAAATGAAAACATCCCGTCCGGACGGACAATGACTTCACGCGTCAGCTGTTCATCCTTCCACACTGACACCAGCAGAGTATCTTCGGCACCCAGCCGGTACCCTGGATCGACTTGCGCCACCACGGCGAGAGCCCCCCCCTCACCTGCATACATCGGCATGCCTGATCCCACTACCGCCGCCACCATAAGCACAATACCCATCACTAATCGAACAACACGAGCCATGGAATTCCCTTACCCCTTTATCTGCGCAAGAACCTGCTCTGCTTCCTGCCGTCCTTCGAACGAATCGGAACTCTTGAGCGCCTTTGAAAGATAGGTGCGGGCCTCAGCGCGCTGACCGGACTGAAAGAAGGCGATCCCAAGATGGTAATTCAGGACGGATATGTCCGGAGATTTGGCGACGGCACCTTTCATCAACCGAATGGCCTCGTCCTGTTGCCCCATCTTAAAGCGCACCCAACCGAGGGTATCAATAAAGAGCGGATGAGGCGCATCCCGTTCAAAATCTCGGCTGAGCGCAAAGGCCCTTTGTAAACTCGACGGATCACGCTTGTGGTCCACGAGTAGAACGGCCAGGTTATTCGCCGCCAGTAAGTTGCGAGGATTCAGTCGCAAAGTTGCCTCATAGGCATCCATCGCAAAATCGATCTGCCCTTGCTCGGAGTGTGCAGAAGCCAACAGCATGTAGAGTTCTTCACTCTCAGGATTGGCCTTGAGCCCTTCTTCGAGGACCTGTACGGCGACATCCGGTTTCTTCTGGGACAACGACAACGTGGCCCAGTTGAGCCACGGCGTCATCCACTTTGGATTCAGTCGGACGGCCTCACGATAGTGAAGTGCCGCCGCTTCATGCTCTCGTGTGAGCGACAAGACCTCCCCCAGCAATCCATGCACGAATGGATGGTCCTTACGGGACGCAAGAAGGGCTTCCAGGCGAGTTCTGGACTGTTGGGCTTGTCCCAACGCCACTTCCACCTTCACGAGAGACAGCAGCGGCTCCGGTTCGTTCGGAGCCAGTGCCGTTGCGCGCTCGTAGGCTCGACTTGCCTCGCTCGGACGGCGCTGGGCCTCGTAAAACCGTCCTTCGGCCAGCAAGGCCACAGAATTATTGCCGCTGGAGATCTGACGAAGCCTTGTCAACGTCCGCTCAGCTCCAGGCCAGTTCTTCGTCACCAAGTCCAACGTCATCAGCATGTCGAGCGCGGTCACATCATCAGGACGCTGTTTGAGCAAGTCGTCGAGCCGGGCACGAGCCTGTTCGTAGCGGCCGCTTTTGCTCTCGATCACGGCGAGAGACCGTTTGGCATCCACCTGGTCCGGATACAGAGCGACCGCTCGCTCAAAACTTTCTTTCGCAAGAGTAGTGTCTCCGGTCAGCTGATAGGCCTGGCCAAGAAGATAGTGAATCGTGGCCAACTCTGGCTGATCGTGCAGAACGGTGCGAAACGCCTGCACCGCTTCTTTTCCGTTTCGTCTGGCCAATGCCATACGTCCTGTAAGAATCAGTCCGTCCGATGAGCGGGGATTGGCCTTCAATACCTCCTGGACGTAACGCTCCGCATCTACCTGCTTTCCCTCCACAAAATCCATCTCCGCCAGTTTGACTTTGGCTTCCAGTCCGACAGGTTTATCTGTGTACTCCTCGACCAATAGCGCGTAGCGCTGACGAGCCTTGAGGTCCTGTCCGCTCTTTCTGTACAGCGCACTAAGCCCGAATTGGATGTGGGTGGAATGCGGGATTTGCGCCGCCGCATCAAGAAGCACCTGTTCGGCAGCGGCCATATTTTTTGCGTTCACAAACAACTCCGCGAGCATGATCCGCCGCTGTTCGCTATTTGGATCCAGTGTGATTGCCTCTCGCAACACAGCTTCCGCTTTATTGTGAGCCCCCTGTCCGACATAGAAGCGGGCAAGTCTCACCCGATGATCAATGGATGTCGGTTCAGCCGCGACCATCAACCGCATCACAGCCTCGGAACCGGCCATATTATTAGCTTGCGTCAAGATCCTGCTCAAATTAATCAAAAGATCCAGATCCCTCGGATGGGAGTCAAGGGCACGCCTCAACGTCGTCTCCGCTTCCCGATAGCGCCGTTGTTGGCCGTACAATGTCGCGAGTAGGACGGCGACATCTGGTTCTGTTGGAAACTCCTTCGCCAGTGACTCCGCGTTGGGAATGACCGAAGGAATGGCTGCTTCCGTTACGGCCTGTGCTGCGATTTTCAGCGCACTGGCCTGCGGATGGCTGGGATTGTTTTTGAGCACCATATCCGCTGCTTGAACCACCTGCTCCGTCAGTCTCGCTTCAAGATAGTACTTCGCGAGAGTAATGAGGGCGGCCGTGTGATCGGGAACCAGGCGTACAGCCTCCTGATACAGCTGAACGGCATTGCGCCAGTTTTTCTCTTTCTCTTCGACTTGAGCAAAGAGATAGTAGGCCTCCGCGTCTTTGGGATCGATCTTCAGGACGTTTCTCAGGGCGACCCGTGCCTTGGGATAATTGGCCGCCTCCATGTACTCATTCGCCTTGGCTAAGTACTTCGCTTTTCTTTCCTCCGGGCCACCGCACGCCGCCAGCGTGACGACGGTGAGAAGAACAATGCCGCTCATCACACGCATGCCAGACAACTCTCGACCACTGATGTGCAAAACTGATGTACTCATAAGCCTAGGTTATTACGTAACCCGTCTTGCTACAACAAAATCCGAATTCCGAGCCCAAACAGAATCCAGAGCGATACAAGGCCAAGCTGTCGGACACGGTTGGCAAACGCATGGAGCAGTAACTCAAACGAAAAGAAGAGCACCATCAGCTTGGCGGCGAAGATACCCAGATGCGCAATATCGGCGCTCACTTCGGGAAGCAGCGGGAAGGTCACCGCCAAGAACACCATCAGATAATCGAGCGGTGTGGTTTGAAAGCGGTTCTCCTCGTTGAACCGGAGACTCAAGAGGACCATGACGGCCACCACGACAAAAAATGCATTGTGGACCATCGCGACCGCGGACATGGACCGATACCGCGACGCCTCACAGACATAGAGGAGGAAAGTCGTCCCGACGTAGAGCCCACCACGAACAAAGTACGGCGCAATCCGAGGAGAGAACGAGAGGCCGAGTAACACAATCCCAAAAATGATGATCGAGAGGTACCCGACATCGGCCGGCACATTCGATGGGACAAATACCAGCACAATGAGGAAACATGGCACCGTCACGGCCAGAAACCGCATGGGCAGATCCGTCAACCATGGCCCACTCATCACTCGCCTCACGACCACATTCGAGAGGAAATGACCACTTTGTGCCGTGAGACTGGGTAGCAGTCCTCGCCCTGCTGCGATGAACAGCATCAAGACCGATCCCGCAATCGTGAGATAGAGTACTAGGACAACCAGCTCAGACTGCCATCGTAGGATATAGGCCAAGCTCAACATGCTTGCCTGAATCACATAGATGACGGTCACGGCCTCATAGTGCGTGAATCCAAAGCGAAGCAATTTATGGTGAATGTGCGCCCGGTCGCCGACGAATGGAGAACGGCCTTCTGCCAACCGCTGTCCTGTCACGCCGAGCGTGTCCAGAAACGGCAACCCCAACAGAAAGAATGCGAGGCTGGGAGTGAACGGACCATGTGACGAATCCGTCAACAAAACGGCCAGCACGCCCATGATGAAGCCCAACAATTGACTGCCGCCATCTCCCATAAAAATGCGAGCCGGATAGGTGTTATAGCGTAGGAATCCTAAAAGCCCGCCAAGAAATGGGACCGTCAAGAACAAGACAGTCGAATCATTGGAAAGATAGGCCAAATAGGCAATCCCAGATAGCGTAAGGAATGACAGCCCACCAGCCAACCCATCCAGCCCATCCGTCAGATTGACAGCGTTGGACACACTGACAAGAAACAGAACGGTGACACACATCCCGGCCCATGCCGGCACCTCTACATCAGGGAGAAACGGAAGAGTGGTAAACCAGATATCCCCACCTAACACCACGGCAAGAGCGGCGAACAGCTGGCCAACGAGTTTGCTTCGATAGCTAAGATCAACACGGTCATCCCAGACTCCGAACCCCACGATGATCACACAGCCCAGCAGAACCGACAGCGTCACGGCATCCTTCTCGCCCCACCAGACGATCGACGCGCAGGCGCCGACAGCAAAAGCAATCCCGCCGATCCGTGGAATCGGATGTTCGTGAACTTTCCGCCCTCCAGGCTGATCCATGATCTGCAACCGCGCCGCCATGAGACGCAGGAGCGGGATCAGCGCCATGCACACAAGCAAGGCGGTCATGGAACTAAAAAACAGCTCGTTCACCATAGATGCACTCTTAACGCCTTACTCACAACGATTCAGTCTGGCACGAACCTCGTCAATTCCCGCTCAGCTACAACCGCGAACTCCTGAAGCCGTTGGTCAACTGTGGACTCAGATTCCCCCGAACCAACCAACGAGGCCAATCTCACAAGAGCCCCGTCAGTCCGTTGTCGAGAAAAGGCATCCCACAATAAGTAGACCTTGACCAGGTATTCATTGGTGAGATGTCGCTCGCGTTGCTTGAACCAGTACAAGACGATTTGTTTCTGATCCCCTTTCTGAATAACCGCCCGATTGACCCTGCGCGGCTGCATCATGCCCTGCGACATCGGCAGATCTCGTTGTGTCAGAGACGCGATCTCCCATCCCCCACCAGGTAGACAGCTGTGAGGCGAATGAGCCGATTGCCCCTTCCGTTGTGATCGGTAGTAGGCAGCGTAGAAATTCACCGGCTGTTCCTTATCGGACCGATAATCGGCGAGCACATAATCGTCAAAACGCAGGGCATCAATGTATTGTTGTTCCAGAGCAAAGGGTGCGCCTTGCCACCCATCGATCAGCATTGGAAAGTCGACGAATGCCGTTCGCGGAGGAGCCATTTCTTCACGATCCACAACCACGGTCGAGAAAAGAGTAAACGGCGCGAGCAAGGCGACACTACACAGATAGGCCCGGCCCGAAGCCGATTGGATTCGGCATGGAACGCTTGGCACGGCTGGATGGGTGTTATCTTCTGATCGCTCCCTCCAGGTAAATTGCTCGAGAAATGGCTTTCCGACTCGTGATGTCCCAACTCTTCCCAACAGTTCCATTTCCAGGATCAACAGTCCGAGGCTCACCATAAAGATCACCCATCCCTCAAAGAGATGGTAAAAACCTTCCGCGGCTCCCTTCCCATAGAGATCAACTAAAACCCCAATCATGCCGATGCGAAAGCCATTAATCAGGATGGAAATCGGGATGGCTGACAGCACGAGGACAATCCGTTTCCACATCCGATCTTTGAATAAATACGCGCAGAGAAGCGCGAGAGAAGTCAGTGGAAGAAGGTATCGAATCCCGCTACACGCTTCGACGACTTGCAGCTGCACTGGTCCAAGATCAATAACATTGCCCTCTTGAAATGCCATCACGCCGACAAGCTGCAAGCAGCCAACACCGAGCGATGACGACCACAGTTGAAGCTGGCTCGACAGATTCGCATTGATAAACGTCGGGAGCGGGATGGCGGTCAGAAGATAGCCGAGAGGAAACGCGATGACCTTCGCCCCGCGAATCCCAAGCAGTGTGATGGCCAATCCAACGATCACCATCCACAACGAGAAATGGAGAACGATAAACAGTGTGGACAATTCCCCAACCACGTAGAGCATGAGACCCAGCGCGATGACCGCAAGACCCAACCATGACTTCTCCCTCGCAATATGGCTGAGCCGGAGCCTGGCTTGCCAAATCAAATACCCACTAATGAACGGCACAAAGATTCCGTGACTAGAATCTTCGGTGCCAACCCAGCGGCTGAACAAGAAGACAAGACTGTCCGCATACATGTAGCCCAATAGCGCCACGACCAGGGCTGAAGTGAAGAGAAGAGAGCGATTGCTAGTCATACGACAGAGTCACTCACACCATGATGAGAAATGAGTCACACGAGCTACGTCGGTCCTGAAGAGTGGGGCGAGACCTGATTATCTAGGGTACCCGTCGATCTGTCGATTAATTTTGAAGAACGAACGGGCTTGATACCGCGTGATGGGTATCAAGCCCTAGTCGTCAAAAACGAAGTTTCTGATTATGCCTTGGCCCCGCGGATATTTCTTAACCCTCCCGCTCCCAGCCCAACCAGCGAAATCAGACCAGCGCCGAACAGAAGCACAGCCGCCGGCAAAGGAACCGCGGTTAACGAGGTCACAACTCCAGAAACTCCTCCCGCCACACCATCAGGTCCAAATGCCAGTCGAAACTCGTTAAAGGCTAAGGAGGACAAACTTGGGGCAGACATTGGCAAAGCATCGCTGACCAAAAGATTGCTTGGTCCCACAAGTGCAATGCCAAAGAGCCGGGGACCCAAGAAATTCCCATTGAAATTCTCATTAGCACCATTCAGCTCTTCCATGAGCGCGAAAACACCATCCAGTCCCTTGAGATCTGGCGAATCATTCAAGAATTGGGTGCTTCCTGCAAGAGAAGGTCCCAGCGTGGCCGTGTAGCCTCCAATTGTCAGGGTGAAACTTTCGACACCGTAGAGCCCGGAGGAGCTGTCGCCAGGATGTTGATCCACCAGGTCCATGTCGAAAGTCATGGAGCCTTTCATCGTCATAGAGTTATTGAATCGTGGTGACACTAGCGGGTCGACTCGCGTCACGTCCCCAGTAAAGTTATAGGTAATTGATGCCGCCATGGCTGGCGTGGCCACCAAGCCGCTGCACAGTAGCAGCCCAGCCGCCAATATGCCCCCTCTCCTAAACCATGGATTACTCATCTGCATATCACCGCTCCTTCTCGAAGTTGCACCATAAGAAACACGTATCAATTAGTAGCAATGGGATGATAGCTGAGCAAATCCCAGACCATTCGTTGAACCTTCTATGTGACTGAAAGCAAAGAATGGCGAGACAGGTTCTCTAAATCGACGTTGTGCACATTCCTTCTACGATGTTCAATTATGTAAATATCTTATGCTACCCGGCGATCTGTCGATTGATTGCGGAGAAAGAACGGGCTTGATACCCCGCTCGGGATATCAAGCCCCAACTGTCAGAAACGAGATTCTCGACTACGCCTTGGCCCCGCGGAGATTTCTCAAACCTCCCGCACCCAGACCAACCAGCGAGATCAGGCCCGCACCGAATAGAAGCACTGCGGCTGGCAATGGAACTGCTGTCAGCTGATTGATCGCACCACGCACGTTCACTTCATTACCGGTAAGATCCGAAAAGGTGAGCCGCCATCTCGTGCCCGTCAGGGATGCGAGGCTCGGAGGATTCTGCAGATTCGTACCTGTGAATGCTCCGCCGGTGTCATGATCAAGCTGCAGGTCAAATCGCGCAGCCGAATATCCGCTAGGCAATACCCCACCGGTCACATCCGTGGCTAGACGCCACCGATCACCAAACCCCACATTGTCAAACAGGGTAATGGTATTCGATCCTACCGTATAGGATGCGGTATAACCTCCAATCTGAACAATCAGGCCCGTCACCGCGCCAGGGTAATTCCCAACGTGCGGACCGCTTGTCCCAGCGGTGGCGTTGTCAAATTGAAATGCACCTGAGACCGAGGAGGTCAGGTTCATCGTTGGCGAAAGCAGGGCTCCGCTGATGTTGCTGACAGTCCCATTAAATGAATAGTCCACCAAGGCTGCTTGTGCCGCACCGATCTGAACCGAAACGACACATATCGCGGCAGCCGGCAGCAGAAGTCCTCTCCTAAACCACTGTTTCATCATCTCTATCACCGCTCCTTCTAGAGGTTGACACATAAGGAACACATATCAGTCGGTAGCAATGGGATGATTGCTCAGCAAATCCCAGACCACCGAATGCACCGTGCATGTCACTGAAAAATAAAGAGCACGATGGAAGCTTGCATCGGCAACTGTGTGCATGTCCCCACAACGTCGTTCAATTATGTATAGGCTATGTACAGGACGGCAAAAATTACCTAGAACCTTTTCCTGTTACCAGACTCGGCGCGTTCATATCGCTGCACCGCCCCTCACTACGAGCATCCCCAGGGCCGACTACCTGGACTCGCCATTCATCTGCAACCTGGCCTTTAGGCGAGCCCCGTGCTCTGACTTCTAGGGCAGGTGCGAGCGGAAGATGAGAGGATATTGGGAAGGTCGGAGTTTCTTCGGTAAAGTCATCTCACAGAGACAGAGACTTCCTCAGCCTCAAGAACTGTCCCCCTGCCCACCGTTTCAAGTACAGAAGCGAGTTTTCTAGCGAGCACGATACGATCGAAATGTTCCATGACATATCGGCGCCCATTCCTACCCAGCTGTTGACACCGTTCAGGGTTTTGGGAAAGCTCCAGAACACATGTAGCGAGCTCATCAGCTTGTTCTGGCTCAATACAAATACCCGCCTTGGCCGCTCGGAGAAGATCCGCACTCTCCCCTTCCACTCCAAGAATGATCGGCTTCGTCATCGCCAGGCTTTCAAAGATCTTCGAGGGGATGACTGTCTTGAATAGGTCTGATTTTTTCAGAAGAACGAGACTGATGTCGGATAACGCCCAAAAGTCACGCATGCGGCTTTTGGGTTGTTGGTCGAGCATCATCACGTTGCCAAGCGCCATGTCGTCTCGCATCTGGAGAAGCGCTCGGCGCTCGGCCCCATCGCCCACCATCAGGAATATAATGTTTTTCGAGCCATTTAATCGGTGGGCTGCATGGAGGATCGTCTGCAGATGGTGAGCCATGCCATGGGTCCCAAAATAGGACACCACAAACTTTCCCTCGACCCCAAGCTCTTCAGCGAGAGCACTCGCACCATCGCGCGGCGCGTATTGGGCTAGATCGACACCGTTCTTGACGACAGTGATTTTCCTAGCCTCGATACCCTTGGCCAGCATGTATGTCTTGAATGACTCTGTCACCGGCACAATCCGATCCGCTTTTCGGTAGGCGAACCGTTCGATCCATTCCAACAGACTAATGATTACAGAGTTTTTGATCGCACCCACGGCCACAATCGATTCAGGCCATAGGTCACGGATCTCCAACACCCAAGGTATTCTTCTCAGCTTGCTGACGATATAGCCCGCAAGTCCATTGAAGAATTGAGGGGAGGTAGAAAGGACGATGTCTGCTTTAGGGAGAACAAGGGAGACGATACACGCAGAACACATATACGAGATGTAGTTCAGCGTTCGTTTAAGGAACCCCTCGTTAGCCGTCACGAACGTCCAGACCCGAACAATGTTGATTCCGTCTTTCGTTTCCCGTTGATAGATCCGATTGCGGTAACCTTCGTAGACTCGTCCTTGAGGATGATTGGGTGCGCACGTCACGACCGTTACCTGGTGCCCATCTCTGGCCCATTGTCGACAGTGTTCATAGGTTCTGGTTGCCGGCGCGTTCACCTCGGGAGGGAAGTAATGTGATAGAAAGAGGATTCGCATGCCTGTGCACCTGAGTTTGTCGGTCGCTCGTTTTTTGGATTCGATAACTCAGCTGAAGTGGAACTTCTCCATGACAAGAAAAGGCTAGCACAGGGTTCTTCTGACTCAAACCAAACTCAGGAAAATAGCAGCCCTGCTGAATCTCTATCCGACAGGTATTCAACGCTTCGATCACCGCAATCGCCTCCCCGTCTCGTTCAATTCTGAAGACACCTTCACCTGACGGCACGAGTGAGTAATCAGGATGGAAATGGACAAAGCTCTCCATACGATGCGTCCCACTTCCTTCCAACAGATCCCGAATCATCCAACTTCCTTGCCCATCATAGGACATGCGCCTTCTATGGATGGGCTTTCCGCTCAATCGCCTATATCCATCATGATCTCCTTCAAACAGGACAGACTCGTGCCCCGTCTTATCGATATGACCCTGGATCGGCTTGGCCCGCCGAGCCACCCGAAACACTCCCCAGATCTCCGACTGTTCTTCTCCGTCAACCATGACAGTGTTGTGAGCCCTCGTGCTCCTTGCATAGGCCCGTTTCTGACTTAGCTCATAGTCACAGACCCCGCTATCGACCACCACTCGCCGTCCGTCAATCGCGAGCTCATAACTCAACGTATCGCAATGGGCATGTCCGGGCTGATAATCAGGACCTATTGGCCCACAATCAATAATGATCATATCGTCCGCCTTGCGACAGACATAGTAGCCGCTTTCGGGAAAGGCATTTACCATCAGATTCTTTGCTGACTCTGGGGCCTTGTACCCAATCACCCTCTCCGCGTAGTCAAAGATCTGATGAGGAGTTGGGGCAATGCCGAACGCCGAATCATTGAACAAGGGGATAGTACCGTCTGGGAAACAGATACCGTTTAGAAACTTGAGAGCAGCCGTAACCTTGCCAATAAATTCATCCGCTACGTCATCTGGAATCGCAGCCGGCGAGTTCCGTGCAAGATTCAACACATCAAGATAATCGACCACACAGATGGAGTGATACATGGGGCTTCGCTCATAATGTCCTCCATCAGTAAGAAACTGTTCTTTTAGCTCTTCTCGCAGAATCCGCAAACCCTTTCGAAGCCACCTGTCTGCATCAACTCCTTCGAAGTACGCGCCAGCGAACACTAGCGCCACGCCATTTTTGAGATAGTGATTAGCCAGAATGTGATATTCGATGTTTTGTTCGAGCCACAGCGCTTGCGAGTAAAGACTCTTGAGCCATTCGGATTTCAACCCTGATTGAAGCTTCCCTTTTGTGCCTCCCTCTGCTCCTGTGCTTTTCTTCAGTGAAGCCGCCGACAGCGAGAGAAAGAATTTCACCCAATTCACGATCCTCAATGAGGCGGTGTACGGTTCCCAGGCATCCACTGTTCCCTGCGAATTGTGCTCGATCCAATCAGAGATCAGGTGAGACTTGTTTTCGACAGAGCGTTGAGGGTGCTGGAGGTAGTCAAAATAATGGAGATTGTATCGCCACAGCTTGGGCATATCCTTGCAAACCCAACCTTCTCTTCCTAAGTGAAAGCGTTTCGACTGCCCCAGAAAACAGAAATGTGAATCGTCTCCTGTAGAATGAGTTGAAGAAATACCAGGCACCATTGAGGTGCCTGAGCGGATTCTGGAACCAGTTGTTTTGGCTATAGAGCGAAATTCTGGGAGGATTCGGCGACAAAGAAAGTATGCTACCTGTGAAGGACGAAGATATGCGAGCGTCCTGGCATAGAGGCCCAACTGCTTCATGAAGGGGAGGCGCCTATGTGAGTGCATCCATGATGTCGAAGGTAACGTGAGCCACCTCTACAAGCTCATTCCAAGGAATTGGGGAGGACGTGCCTCGCCGAATAGCGTCCGCGAAAGCAGCAACGCACGCTGTCTGTCCTTTGTCCTGGTTCCACAGATCCATTTTTCTGAACCCGGACCAGCCATAGCCTCGAAGTTTTCTGAAGTTATCCAACTGCAGCACCTTGCCGGCACAAAATACTTCTAGCTGCTCTTTCGGAAAGGATTTATTGCCATTGGAGAAATAGTGGACGGTACCAATCGATCCGTCCTCGAATCGTAACGTGGCCGTCACATTATCCTCGCCGGCCGATATAGCTTGAACGCCAACAATCGGCGAAGCAGCGAGAAACCTGAGCAGATCGAAAAAATGGCAACCTTCCCCAATGATCCGCCCTCCCCCGATCAGTCGGTCCTGAGTCCAGTGGTCACGCGGAATATGGCCCGCATTGACCGTCATGACAAAGGTCTTGGGTTCCGTCACTCCATCCAGCAACTGTTTCATGCGCTGGACTTGTGGAGCAAATCGACGATTGAACCCAACCATCAGCAGAGGTGGCGATGCCTGCCGTCTGATACATTCTTCGTAATGTTCACACAGCTTCACCAATTCTTCTCTCGTGATAGCCAAAGGCTTCTCGACGAAGACATGTTTCCCCACTTTCAAGGCTTCACCGGCGAGAGCCGCATGGCTATCATGCCTCGTCGCGATGACGATGGTGTTGATGTCAGCTGACTCAATAACACTTCGACCGTCGCTCGTGATTTCAGAAAATCCAAACTTACTCCCTGCGTGAGCAGCGCTTACACCTGTGCTGCTTGCGACCGATCTAAAAGCAACTCCCGTCCTCTGAAAAGCCGGCAACAGAACTTGAGTGGCATAGCTTCCCGCGCCAATGCACCCGACGACCGGGGTAGCGGCTGAACGATTCCCTTCGAACGGCTCCTCCGAACGCGTGATCGTTCTCCTCAGCAGTCGGCTTTGAGAGAAGGCGTCCGGTTCCGGATATTGCAAAATAATTCCGAGCGATGGGGTTCGACTAGAAATAATGTCATATGCGGTCGTTGCCTGATCAAATGGGATACGATGCGAAATGAGCATATCGGTCTGAAGACGGCCGTCAGCCAGCATATCGAGGACCGCTTCGAAGTTACGCTGCTCCGTCCAGCGAACGTAACCAATGGGATAATCGTGTCCATTGTCCTCATAGGAGCTGTCGTAACGACCGGGTCCATAGGAACAGGATACTTGAAAACTTAGTTCCTTTTCATAGAAGTCCGCACGCGACAGTTCCAGTCCTGTGACGCCGACGAGTACAATGCGCCCTCGCTTTCGGCACATCTGCGCTGCATGATGAACAGGGCCGTTGCTCTTCGTGGAAGCCGTGATGATCACCGAATCGACACCACGTCCTCTTGAAAAAGCCATCGCCGCCCCAAGAGGATCTGCGTTCTGATTGAGATCAACAGTTTCTGCACCCAGCTTTTGAGCGAGCGCTAACTTGCTTGTGTCGTAATCCAACCCCAGGACTCGACACCCATGAGCTTTCAATAACTGAACGGTCATCAATCCGATCAACCCAAGCCCAGTGACTACAACGGCTTCACCCAAGGTGGGTTGAATCAGCCGGATACCCTGTAACCCAATCGCACCAATAACGGTGAATGCAGCAGCTTCATCACTCACGGAATCTAGCACTCTTGCACATAGGTTCTTCGGGACGCAGATGATCTCCGCGTGCTTTCCGTTCGATGCCACTCGATCCCCAACTGAAAAGTCAGTGACTCCTTGGCCGACCTCAAGTACCGTCCCGACATTGCAATAGCCCATCGGCAAGGGTTGATCCAATTTATTGCGGACTGCCTCCAATGTCGGCATCACTCCATCGGTCTTGACCTTATCCAGTACTATCCGAACTTTCTCCGGCTGTTGGCGTGCCTTGTCAAGCAGGTTGGCTTTGCCAAATTCGACGAGCATGCGTTCGGTGCCAACAGAGACCAGTGAAGAAGACGAACGGATTAATAAATGACCAGAATGGCAACGTGGACTAGGAATCTCCGCTAGTTCTGTTAATCCGGTTCCTAAACTTTGAAGAATCTGCCTCATCGCATCCTCACCCGTACCTCATGCCGTGATAAATAATCCGCCTCAGTGCTTACACCCATGTCACATGCTCTTTTTCAAGGAGGGCGTTCAGGTGCTGCTCGAGCAACAGCACAGCACCTGTGGAGACCCTCACCGATTCAATCGTATCGCCGGGCTCCCCTTGTGCAATTTTTTGCCCAATCGACCGATACATGCGGCGATAACTATCCATCTTATTAATGGTGTATTTCCTGAGCATTCGGTGTTTGGATTCCGCCTCATACATGGCACCATTACGGAGACGAGCGGTCACACCGTTGGCGCGCAGTTCGATATAGTCTTGCACCCCAATCCGTTCACTCCCGTGATCGGTTAGCATCATGGTAAAAAATGCTCCGTTCGTCAGCTCCATCGAGCAATTGATCGTCCCGTCTTTCGCCCAAAATAGATCAGCCCGGGCCACTTCACAATAATTATTGAGAAAAAGGAAGTGATCGATCCAGTGGCACCCATTCGAGACAAGCCGACTCTTCGAGTTTGGCCATCGATACCAATGCCGAGACGGTAGCGGCACCTCATACACAAGGCAATGGTATGAAACCGGTTCTCCAGGATGGAGACGAAGATCCTGGAGCGCATGCCGGTTCAAGAGTTGATACCGCTTATGAAAACCACAATAGAGTGTCCCTGTGCTATGCGCCATGGCGTCGAGCAGGTCAGAGAGTTGGGCCGAATCAACGGCCAAAGGCTTCTCTAGCACGGCATAGGCACCCAACCGGAGTGCGTTCACAGCGAGTGGCGCATGTGAATGATGAAAGCCTGCAATGAAGTACGCGTCATAGCGTTCTGCTGGCCGGAGATCGCTCGCCGTATCCCATGCCACATCTGTCTTTCCAGTGATGGGAATTTGCAATGGATCAATCTCGTGAATGCAGGAGATCTCGACGTATGGGGTGACATTCGGCAAAACCAGGACTTTGGCATAATTACCGTATCCAAACAGCACCCCTTGTTTACGCTGAGAGTCTTTGACACATTCCTTCTCGCGCCGCTCTGAAGGAACATCATCGACGTCGATTGGAAGTCGCTGGGCGTTCGTCCACATGGAAGAATCCCGAAGGAGGGCGAAGGCAGCGTTGAACACGTCGTGAAGGTCCGGGAGTGGGCTACCTGAGAATGCACTCCATCCAGCTAACTCCTGAAGCGCGGCAGGAAGGGCCACGGACGAGCAGGCATGAAGAATAGTTCCATGCTGAAATTCGATCGGCAGCGCACCATCAACCGCACGGAGCAGTTCAGACGGCACCACTACGCGCTCCGCACACATGGGGTGGGAGGGCGTAATGAACAGCATCAGATCGCTGTCGTCAAACTCTGAATCGCGTCCGGACTCGAGTATGGTCCCCACACCAATGGACAAGAATTTTCCGTTGCGAAACCGTTCGCCCCGACGGGACACAACCTTTCTACAGACATCACGAATGCCGATCTCCTGTATATAATTCCATAACAGCCGAGCACTGCCCGATCGAACAAAGTACAGCTCTTCGATTTTGGTCAGTGTCAGACAGGCTAGCACTTTAATCCGGCACTCTTGAGGTTTCCGGTGATAATCGAGAAACCCGTCGGTCCACCGACCATCGACTAATGTTTTCATCGCTTCGTTACCTCTGTCGGCACTCGACGCGGCTCTTTTGCAGCTGAGGACACTCAGACATCCCGCTCAGATGCACCTCGGTGTCCCTAATGGCTTGACGTTTCACCGCGTCGACTGTAAGCGTAGCCCCACGCGCGACTTGGGCAAACAGCTTAAATGTATCGTCCGCGCATCGTTTCCACGAATAGGCCTGTGCCCGTGCATACGCATCCCGCGCGCAGCGTGCTCTCAGGACAGGGGAGGCCACCAGCTCCCGAAGCGAATGGGCAATACTGTGTGCGTCTTCCGGATCAAAGTACACTCCGGCCCCATCAAGTATCTCAGGCATGGGGCCCATCTGAGAACACGCAATCGGCAGACCTGCTGCCATCCCTTCCAGTAAGATATTCGGCATGTTTTCACAGCTCGAAGCAAATACGCACATATCAGCCTTGGCATAAATCTCATCTAGACTCGCATACGGAATTGCCCCCCGATAGACGATGAAGGTCCCGGACGGATCGAATCGGTGCATCGCGCGCGTCAGCCGACTCATCCCTCTGGCTGGAGGACCGACCAATTCCAACACAACCGGAATACCTTCGCGCCTCAAGATGGCGATGGCTTCAGCCACATGCCATTGATGCTTGTAGACATCCACAATCGAGACGTACAGCACACGGCACGGCCGGCTTGTCGTAAACTCCTCAAGCAGTCGTTGCATCCGTGGTGGTTTCATAAAGCGAGTGTTAATGCCGTGAGGGATGATCGGACAATCACTTGGCAATGCTCCGATGACGCGTCTCACGGTCTCACGCGCATAGTGAGTCAGAAAAATTACGCTGTCGGCTTTTTCAAACGTCCGACCCTGGGCCCATCGTAGGAGTAGTAGCTTAAGGGTATAGGTCGTCACTCCATAGCGTTTCAACTCCCACCATTCGAACGGAAGCAAGTTCTGACTCATGGTGACCAGCGGGGTAAAACCACTTTCATTTGACCCTCCAGGCACAAACATCACATCGCAATCCGCTTGCCGTGCCACCCGTTGTTGTCTGAAACGATTCCACAACGCACGATGGAAGAGTCCTTTGTCTAAAAGCGGGTCACTCTTTTTTGTCAACCATATACGATCATCGATGTGTTCAAGCGTTTTGGTTGAACTCCAAATGATGACTCGGTGAAATCCATGGGCGGACGGTTCAGCCGCGCCCAGCAGTTCAGCCAGATGCGTCACTCCACCCCCTGCACGAATATTGAATGCATCAATACCGAGAATCACAGCCGCGCTCTCACCTATCCTGGGTTCTCCACCAGACCGATGCGTGCTCCCCGCGTCTCTCGACAGCACCAGATCGTGGAGCTCAATACCTCTACATACGAATCGACCGCATGACTTCTGCGTCACCTGACGCACTAACTACGTAGGCGAGCAGAATTTCACCATAGCGAAGTTACGTGAAATATCAATTCTAAATGATTTTTCATCAAGCTGTACTAAGATGGAGGCGTGTCCGAACATCCTTGTGACTGGGCAGCCATTCTCAGTTCGCAGGTATCAATGAGCACACATGAAGAAATTACCGATTAATCTGGTACTGAGTTATTCCTCCACGCTCATCGGCTTCTTGATCATTCTGGTCTTGGCGCGACTCCTGGGAGCAGAAACCTTTTCCTGGGTAGCCCTGGGTCTGGCGATCGGCGGCTTCATCGCTCCACTGTTTAACCTTGGAAGCGATCGAACATTTGTGAGAGATGCCGTCGCGCACACACACGTGCGTGCCATCGATGAGATGGTCTTGTCCAATCTCAGCCAACGCATCATGATGCTTCTGCCGATCTCCGTCGCACTATTCGGCATCACTAGGGTCTTCACCAACGCGCTCTCAGATGTGGTGGCAGTGGTTGGCTTCTCGCTCTGGGCAGGCCTGATTGGTTTGTATCCCGCCGCATGGTTTGATTATTCGCACGATGTGCGACGTCAGAACGTAATCGTCCTTGTTGAACGAGGAGTCTGCTTGGGTCTGATCTATGCGTTGTACGGCTTCGGCGACAAGGCCCCGGCGATGCTCGCAATTAGCCTGTGCCTCTTGGGGACACGGGTGCTCTCCATCTTAGTCCAGGTGAGAGCCTGGTGGGTTCAGCACGCCTCCATTCCATTTTCCCTCCGTGGTCTCCCACTGCAATCAGCTCACAATGGAATCAATATACACATAACGATTGCCACTGTAGCAAACGCGTTTCTGACATACGGCAACCAGCTTCTTCTGGCATCCACTGCGAATCCCATCGAGCTCTCATCGTATAGCCTCGCATTTCAAATGATGATGATCGTCTTCTTGTTCCAAGGCCAGGCGATTCGATTGTCAAATCGGTCCATCATGGAAGCCTGTAGATCTCGACAATCACTTCTCCACTCGATGGCCCACAATGCTGGAATCCTCTTCGCCGGATCAGCCATCATGGCGTGCGGAGCATGGATCGTGATTCAGATTCTGCCCCACATACTCGCCGATGCCCGATTCGCGACCATGTCGAAGATTGCGTTACCGCTCTGCATCTGGGTGGTTATGGCCGGCGTAGGATTTTCCATCTCTCAACACAGTATCGCCTTAGAGCAAGAGCGGTTCTTTCTCTTCACGTCACTGGCGGGAGCCTCCATCGCACTGCTCTTGGGCTCGATCTTTATTCCACATTACGGAGCATTCGCTGTCGCGGTGATCCTGTTACTTATCCACAGCAGCATGATGCTGATCAATACAATCTGGTTGGTCTACAGCATCAATGTAAAGGAGTCTTGGGGTTGCTTAGAACGATCATGAGATGGGTAACCTCCTCGGTCTCCAGGATAAGACAATACGTCCAAATGCGCCTAGGTCTATTCCCAATTGTGCATGAGGATTGCGACATCGCACCTAGTGCGTCCTTCTCTTGTATAACCAATCTCTCCCTCGGACACCATGTGTACATTGGACCGCACTCGTTTGTGGAAGCGAAAGGTGGAATCACCATCGACGACGGGGTCGTGATTTCCGCCCGTGTAACCATCCTTTCCAGCACCCATAATTATGAGAGTCTCGAATCGGTTCCCTATGGTGGGGAGGACATTCTTCGGTCAGTTCGAATAGAAAGAGGAGCATGGATCTGTTATGGCGCACTCATTCTTCCAGGCGTCACTATCGGCGAAGGGGCAATTGTTGGTGCTGGAGCGGTCGTGACAAAACCCATTGCCCCTGGGCTCATCGTAGGCGGAAATCCTGCACAAGTCATTGGCACCAGGCGCGGTGAAGTATGGCGAGGTTTACTCGACAATGGACTGTATCGTCTCAAAAAGAAAGGTACGGCTATGCCAACATCGTCCTGAGCGACGATTGGACTACCATCTGTGCTGTTGCCGTGCGCGTCCGTCCCATCGTGGCTCAGCGCATGTCTCAGATGAGCGGGCCCGACAGATTGCATACCGGCAGTTATTTCTATAGCTCCCAGTCGGCACACGGAGCGAATCATGAGCATGCCAGAACGAACGCCTAACACCCCCACCCAGGACACCGTCTGTAGGGACACAATGATCAGAGATCGCAGAGATACACTCAGACCACAAACAGCCACACTGGTGGGATACCATGGATATCACAATCTCGGTGATGATATCTTCAGACGACTCGTATGCCGCTGGCTCAATACTCTACTCGGCATACAGACGTGTTACATAAGCACCAAACAAGGGGCAACACACGGCACCGACTCAACAATGACAGTCATTCCGTTCAGTACGCCCATTACCCGTATTAGCCGTCTTCTCTGGCTCAATGTATTCAGACACTCCCTTTCGAGTCATGCGCTGATATTTTCCGCAGGCTCGATTTTCACGATCCAACCTTTTTTTCTCATCTACTGCGTCCTTCGATTGCTGAAACTATTTCGAGGTCACACATTAACCATCTTGGCTATTGGAGTTTCTATTGGCCCGTTCCACACCAACCGAGATCGTCACTGGTGCTTCAAGTGCCTGTCCTTGATGGACCACGTCCTGGTACGCGACGCCCAATCTAAAAGGCTTATCGAGGGATCGCCACAACCCATCAAGAGTACACTGTCATTTGACTTGGCACTGTGTTGCACAGCAAAGCCTACCTGCGCGAAATCAGCCACACAGCCTCCCCTACTTGGAGTCGCAGTGACCGAACGAGCGTTTGGCACATGCAGCGCAGCTCATTCGCGTAATTGTGAAGCCCTCTTACAGGCACTACAACGCTCGCTCGCCAGATTCCGAAACGTCCGGATCCGGATTCTCTGTGTCTGCACGGATGACCGTGATGGTGACAGAAATATCTCTCACCATCTGCATGAGACGGTATCAAAGACTTGGGGTGATCGTATTGAGGTGTGCGCTTACGAGTACGATCAGATAGACGATATGGTACGGTGGATTGCAGAGTGTTCTGCATTAATCTCAGCACGGATGCATGCCGGCATCATGGGCACATTGGCTTCAATTCCCGTCTATCAAATTTCCTATGCGGAAAAAATCAGAAACTTTTATCGCCATTCTCAGTTGTCGACTGAGTATCTGTATGATCACACCCAGGTCACTTCACACTCGATGTCCGAATTTATCTCACTCGCATTGGCGGGACAACTTCAGGACTTCGCCGATACTCAAAAATCCATTCTTGAGGGCAAAGGGAGACTGGTCTCTCAGCAGCTAGCGGACCTCGCACAGACACTGACCTCACGCCGCCCCCTACACATCCATTCCGACATGGCCCTGGACCGATGAGGATGACAAACAGGAGGGCATAGTCTTTCTGAGCCAGCGACATCGTCAGCGTGTCGACGTGAGAAGAGGCTGAGCGGCTTCTGCGGCTGCGGTGGTGTACATCTGATGATACGACTCTCCACGACTCGACCATGAGTAATACCTGCGAGCCAATTCTCGTCCGGCGAGTTTCAAATCTTGGCACCGGGCTTGATTCTCAATCAGTTTTGCAATGTCATGCCCCATGCTTTCGTAGTCCGCGGTTTGAATAAAATGTACGCCGGGTTTGCCGTGAGGAATGCCCGCGAATGTCTTCTCAAAACCGACGACGACTAAGCCTGCTGCCATTGCCTCTATAACCTTATTCACTAATCCGCAGTTTTGATCAACCGGAGCGATCGCAATGCCACACATACGGTAGACATCCGACAAATGTGGAACATATCCTGTAAATGTAACCTCTGGAACCGTGCGGTATTCTTCCTGTACCCGTCGTGCATCCGGTCCAATTTTCCCCACGACAAATAATCTGATCTTGGGGTGGTGCCTCCGAATAATAGGCCAAGAGAGGCTGAGAAACCGTTGCAGACCTTTGAGATGAGTACCCGTTAGGGTGGCCACAAAAATGATGTCCAACTGCTGATGATTCGATGGTGGGATATCAAATAACGAGTCTTCCGCTCCATTGGGAATCACCGACACACTCAAGTTGTCATTCAATTGAAGCAGATACGCCTTATCGATTTCACTCATCACATGCACTCGTTGAAACTTCGCGTAGACTGTTTTTTCGTACTGTCGAGTACTATGGTATTGCCACTTCTTATAAAGATATTCGAAGCCCTTGAAGTACCCAGCACGTAAAGCATTCTCCAACGTGAGGGCATAACTATCATTGATGGAGGCGACAGTCCCCACGCCAACTGGAGTTACATCCTGATACTGCGCCATGGGAATTAAATCAAAGTGAATCACGTCTGGACAAAACTCGCCGATACAGTCCATCAATCGCCTTCGGAAGCTATCTGAGCGATATCGTTCCACGTAGAGTAACCGCTTCCCAAGAATGGCGGTGAGTTGCATCTCCAAAGAATGTCGTCTAGGAATTCTTTCCACAAAGCTTCTTCTAGTGCGAAACTTTTCCGTAAGACTTTTAAATCGTGCCTCAACCTCATCGGCTTCAGCTGTAAGTACGGCAAGCGCTACATGATGTCCGGCCCGATACATGAGGCGCATAGCGTGATAGATCGGTATTCGAACCCCATTATCAGGGGGATAAGGAACCTCATTTGCGACAAAGAGTATCTTCATATGTGTGCCACCACCGGCAGCTCCAAAGAAACTGTTGAACTGTGTGAGCAACCCATCGACACGAGCATGCACCACTCAGCACGTTCGTCCATCTCTAACCGACTATCAATCTACCTTCCGGATGGGACAACACTGCCTGCTCACTCTCACAATCTTCATCCGCACTCAGCGTCCGGGTTCGATAGCAAACACGCTCGACACAATACAAACAGCCAACGATCAACATCAGCTCTTTTATATAGAGCGACAGCATCCCTCCCGCACTCAGCATCTTAATCCATAAAATGCACAATAATGGTAAATATGCATAAAACGTCATGTGGGAGATGAGTAGCTTATTCTTCAAATATCCCGTGAGCCATCTAAACGCCCATCCCAACACAAAGCACCCCGCGATGAGCAATGGAATGCCTCCGACTAAATACAGAACTGAAAATTGTGTGGTCCCAAATGCCGTCACCGCTTTATCTTTGTCGTAGCCGTACAACTTCACAAGGATCAAATCCATTACGTTATCGTTGAGGAGACTCTCCAGCGAAAACTCTTTGCCCCTCCCCAGTTTGACCGCTGCATAATAGGCGTCAATGCCATTGATTCGGTTGTAGATCGGATACAGGCTCGCCGAAGACGTGCTTTTCTTTTCTCTATCTTCCGCTTTGTCAATCGCTTCGGACATCGTTCGTCCGCTCAAGACGTAGTTACGATACTCGCTTACCAAGGTGTACAAATTGACCGTGGCCACCATCACCCCAACGGCCACGATCGCGACAACGCGTCGCCTGCCCGGCTCCATATGGCCGTAAACATCGACCAGATAGAACGCGATGAGCAGTCCTTGGATCACGAGCTCACCTTTCCAGCCAACACGGACAGCCAAGAGAAGATTGAGCAACATCAAAGACAGCCCAATGAGTAAGCCGCGACGTTCATTCAGCCGAAGCACACAGTAAAAGTAGAGGTTGACCGTGGCGAATAATACAGGCCGAGTCAGCATGTCCAACAATCCCACCAGAAACGGAACAGAAGTCATTCGTGGCCGAACACCCGGCAGCCCAATATCCAATACGAGTTGTACGAAGATTTTGAGCAACATCAAACCAATGACGATGGCGATGAACCTGCCATGCCGGAGACGCATCGGCACCTCACGATCACGAGAGACGTTCTTACCCCCAACGAGAAATCCAAGAAACAGGGCAAAAATTCCGGGAATGACGGTATAAAACGCGCCTACAATTTCCCTCCGCACAGTGTTCACATCGAACAGTTGATGGGACACCCATGACGCCATCGGGTCATGAATCATCAGAATGACTTTCAACGGGTAAGCAATCCAGACATAGACACTCAGCACGGCAAACATGAGAGATGCTGCATTGTTATGCCGTAAAAGAAACTGCCCACCACCTATGATCAAAGCAAATATGGTGATGAGGACCAAGAGCGTCAATTGGTCCTCAGACGATCGATCTGACATGATGATCCCGACCAGGGCGCTCACCAAGGCAAGCGCATTGAAAGCTTGAGCAAAACTCGCTCGCTTATCGCTGGCCAGAGGCGCTTCCGTCACCTCTGGAACATCATGAGTCATGATCGCTGAATGACTATGCATGGAGAGAACCTTGAACGCTGCTGAGATTCATGCGTGTTCACAGACGCTCCTGAAGCTCGTCCGGGTGTGACCGACGCTTCCGTCAGAAGTGGCTGCGATTCGATTCGTCTGCGTGACCGATACGATCAACCACGCGGACTCTGGCTGGACGCCTTTGCACTCAACGATCTCCTGCTCGACGCATCGAGTTGCCAACCGCTCCGTCACATCGACCCAACGGGCTAGTTTCGTCGGTTCTCTCTCGTGATCGGATCACAAATAAATGAGTAATCCCTGGCTAGATTATTCTCGATGGTGACAGGCCCGACATAATAATCGCAGTGCTGGCCTGTTTGGATCACGGACATGGGGTGACTTCCTCGGTTCAAATTATTATTGGCAATCGTCACATTGTGGACACGGCTGACCATATGCGGGTCGAGCCCATCTGGGTCCCTCCAAACGGATCCTTTCAGGAACGCGAACGGCAACAGATGAATGCCCGATGCGGTCGTCGCGGAAGAATTATTAACAACGATGTTATCCGACACCGTGACATTCCGTGGTCCATACACATAAATCGCGGCACCACGATCAACTGCACCAGGGTTATACGTCAGAGTGTTTCCTCGCGCCGTGATGTGCGTGGGGGCGCTTTCGTTGTTGGGGACATCCGCCTCATGTCCGATATAGAGCAACGCGATACCCGGATACCACAACCCTGTCAATTTCGACGCCTCGCGGGAGACTTTATTATTGACGATCGTCACATGGCGTGAATTGGCCACGAACAGCCTCCCGTCGACTCCAGAAAGATCATTGTCATGAATATTGATATTACGTGAGAAGTGGATCCCAATCATGTCATCGCCGACACCGCTAACCGTGTTGTAGGCGATTTCTGCGCCATCCCATTGATTGAGGCCAATCCCCTCATTGCCGATCAGATCGGTTCCTTTCGCTGTGATGACATTCGCAATGATCTTGATATTTTTCCGAATACAATGGGCATTGCCATTTCTGACGACATGGTTGTTATTCCCTGATGAAGTTGGACCATACCCGTACGCTCCGACGTTGAAGATATTATTAGCGATCGTCGCTCCATCCGAACGCCACAAGAAAATGATCCGTCCCGTACCTGGCCCCACAGCTTGAAACGTGACATGCTGGATTCTTCCTGTCCATGGTGACTTCAGTTGCTGTGTACCGGCTATTCCAATGTTCAGTATGTACGGCACGGATCCTGTATTCAGATGCAAGCTACTCGTCGAGTCTGTACCGACGAGATTGCCTGCTCCCCATAAATAGAGCTCTTTTGTAATGAGGAAGCTCTTGTTTGATGGGATCAGACAAGTCAAACCTTGGTTTGAGCACACCGTCAAGGCCATTTGCACTCGAGACGTATCATCCGTAACCCCGTCACCAACGGCACCCGAGTACGCGGCGATATCGATCGTATCGCCAAAGGGAATCGGGGGATCCGACTGTGCCGCCGAGGCATTCGCCAATATCGTGAACACGACGATACTATTCAAACCGTTTAGAATCTTTTTGGATATCATTAAGCTCATTATTCTCCCTCTCAACAGCATGCCGCTGCTATAAATGCTCGAATCAGCGCCCTCTCCCATCGCAACACACCTCATTCCCATCACCGACAACCATCACAATATTGATCTTCGGTGAATGGTGTGATTCAGCACCGCATTGAAGAACGACCGATACGTGCGTGACGCCGACAAGGGTTGCACCGCATTCGCAGCAAACCCACAAGTAGAGGCTGCAATGATAATATTCAGGAAGAATAGATGTGACAAACTAAAACGAATTTTATGACGGAAAAATGTTGTTCAAATACGGCTCATAGGAAGTGGAGAGATCCGTACCGATCTCTCCACCGTAACGAACGAGCACCAATGCACAACACGTACGGGAATCCACCACTACTGCGGCGCTCCGTGCAACCTCTTCTACACAAGCTGCTCTGCGCTACAGACACATTAACCCGTCTCCTATTGAGACAGGCTAATGAGAGCACCCCGTCGCTTTTCACAATGTGCGATTCAAGGTCCGTCCCCTAGGTTAGCGTCTGTCTAGATCGCACGACACAGCACTGGCGATTTTTCACTCTCTGCATGGATGGTATCTCTCACGTTACTCCTCGATCACACTCGAAGAACCGAGCCAACCATGAAGGGATTCAAACACCGGACTCGTACATCAAGCGTTTGTCAATATCGTATTACGCCCCTCAGGACGCAGACGCATCTGACTTCAGGGTCCGTTGCTTGATGAATCTTCGCCTACTGTTTCTGTAGAACGATGCGCTCCAAACACGCCACAATTCTCTCTGCGGCCTTCCCATCCCAGAGGGGCGGGATCGCCCCTTTCTTCCACTGCCCGGCCATCAATCGCCCAAGCGCGGGTGGAAGCTTCCTTGGATCGGTCCCGATCAATTCGTTGGTGCCGATGGTGATAGTCTCGGGGCGTTCGGTGTTGTCACGCAAGGTATTTCCTCCACCCCTTTGCTTCGACGCGTATTCTGCCCCAAGGCCTCGATCATTTTCGGTAGACTTCCCGGCGGAGACCGATCATCACGACGGTCACCAGGTGTTGTGCGTCATTCACCTCATAGACGATGCGAAAGGTCCCTACCCGTATACGATATAACCGTACGCCACTGAGTTTCTTTGCGCCATGTGGCCGTGGGTTTTCGGCTAACTTTAGGATGGCCTCATCTACCCGACGAAGTACTTGATTATCCAGGTGCCCAAGTTCCCGGCTGGCCGAAGGCTTGATGGCGGGGCGATAGCTCACAGACGGCCGGCCTTTTTCAGGCGTGCACGCACACGCTGATACGGAATGGCCCGTTCTGCGTGGCGCTCATACCATGTGGCCACATCGATGAGATCTTCCTTCAATGCCGGGTTGGCAAAGAGTCGCTGCATGATTACTTCACGCTCGGACTTCGGTAAAGACTCAAATGCGGTCATGAACACTTCTGCTGTGGCATTGGCTGTTCTCACAATGGTGCCCTCCTTTGAACTGCACACATGAAAGATGAAACGGGAGTCATTGTTTGGTCCACTCCATTGCACTTACCTGCTCCGCTATACCAGCTCATTTTCGAGACACTGGACAATCCGCTCCGCCGCTCTGCCATCTCATTTCGGAGGAATCGCGCCTTTGTTCCATTGCCCGGCCATCACTCGCGCGAGCGCGGGTGGAAGCTTCTCCGGATTCGTTCCGATCAGTTCATTGGTCCCGATGGTGATAGTCTCGGGGCGTTCGGTGTTGTCGTGCAGGGTCAGGCACGGAATGCAGAACACGGTCGGGTTCCTTGTTCATACCGTCAGCGGGATTTCACGGCGGTGCCCTTCCGATTCTACGATCAGGGCGCCGTGGTCGTCCGACAATTGCTTCTTCGCATTCAGCAATTCGATACCGTAGACGGTCCCATCCGGTGCGATGTCGATGTTCATCTCGTCGCTGACTTTAATGGTCATGACCTGGGCCGTCTTTTCGTGCAGGCGCAGATACGCGACGTTGTATTTCTGGTCGTAGCTAAGCTTCATACGTCCTCCCCGTTCAGAAGAATTTGACTACGACGGTGATCACAAGCCATCCGTTTTCTTCGACGGCATACGCTTCGACCGGTTTCGTGGCATACCGTGTTCCAGCCCAATCTTTGTTGAACGGAAAGTTACGTCTATACCGTCCACGAAAATTCGAGGAGGTTATTGACTCAATTGTGACAAGATGTCCAGGAACATCCGAGCAGTCACGACACGAACCTTTCCCAGTGCATGACACGACAGTAAATGATGATCACCACTCACCAGATACTCAACGTTGGCAATCTGGGCAGTTTCGACAAACTTGTCATCCGATGGATCATCCGACACAACGTGCACGGTACCGGTGATCTCCACCACACTCGCGGCTCCTCGTACCACTGCGACCGCCTCGTCAACCTGTGCCGAGGGAAGTTGAAATTTGACTTGGAGCACACGCACCAACTCGGCGAGAATCGGCGGGGAAACATATAAGTCCACGAGCCCCGCTTGAGCGGCAAGAAGACACCGGTAGGGAGATCCTCTCCAGAAAACGGCGGAAATCAGAATATTGGTATCGAAGACCGCCTTCACTTATGCCGACTCATGGAGAATGTGATCCACAAATCGCTCGCGCTCTTCCTCCGTCAGCCTCCCGAAATCCACCCCACGGGCCTTACATACGGCATCAAGCCGTTCGCGATTCTTCTCAACGAGGCGGTCAAGACGCTCCAGCCCCCCCAGGAGTTGTCGTAGCGCCGTTTTTTTTCCTTCTGGGGAGAGTTGATCCAAGCATCGAAGAATCTGCTGGTCATTGATCTCGATGGTCGGCATGCCTGACCTCCTTCATTCAAGCCAGAACCTTCGTCTTCGCGTCATTCTACGCACTGTTTGTACACCTGTCGAGATCTTGCTGAAGAGAAGCATCGTCAATATTCCTGGGACACGCGGTCTGGTCGGTTGGTCGGTCTGGTTGATCCGGTTCTTTGGATGATCAAGCCTCATGCATGGCCCCCATCAGCGCCAGACTGACGCCAACCGCTTGAGCGCATCGGCACTGTTTACGACCTACGTTCCATCACGTAATCGATGGGTTGCTCGCGTCCGGCACGCGATCAATTCTGCTTCACCCTTCCCCTTTCTACAGCCTCGATCACTGCTGATAATCTGCAACCACCGTGCAAATCATGCAATCTTCTTGACTATCACCTTCAAGACAACCACCTAGGTTGAGCCCTTACCCTTGAGTGCCGCAGGCAGGCCCGTGTTATCGAGGTTCGAGCAGCAGTCTCTCCAACTGCTCCACAATCCACTCCGCCGCTTTGCCATCCCACAGCGGTGGGATCGCCCCTTTCTTCCACTGCCCGGCCATCAATCGCGCCAGCGCGGGTGGAAGCTTGCTCGGATCAGTCCCGATCAATTCGTTGGTGCCGATGGTGATGGTCTCAGGGCGCTCGGTGTTGTCACGCAAGGTGAGGCACGATGCAGGAAGCCTATTCAAGAACGACCTGTGCAACACTTAGATTTCCCCACTATTCGAATGGTAAGACGCGTGCTCTGGCGCGTTGGAGGTCAATGGAAATCAGCGCCCCTTCTTCGAGTTCCCGGCGGAATTGCTTGATTGCATTGATGAGCACGATTCGAAGCGCGTCGGGCAGAACATTCTGTGTGCGCACTTGGATGACGCTTGGGCCGATTGCCCGTGTTGCCGCGAGCAATGCTGAGAAATCAAGATCGTGCGTCACGATCACATAGGCATTGTCTCTGGCCCATTTCATAATAACGTCATCGGTAGCACAAGGCTCGCCGACGGTCGCCCAGTGCATGGCGTCCCACCCTTCTGCGGCGAATGGGTCTAACCAGTCAGGCGAGAGATTCATATCGATGAGGAATTTCATCAGGAGACCAAGGGAAGATCCTTTTCTTCCGATCTCCAGGCTGCGTAGGTTAAGGCTTGCAAGATATCTTCCCGTTCGATGTAGGGATAGGCTGCCAACACCTCCTCAATCACTTTCCCCGCCGCCATTAAGCCAACGATAGTCCCGACGGTCACTCGCATACCCCGGATACAGGGTTTCCCTCCCATGACTGCTGGGTCCATGGTGATACGATCCAATTCCTTCATGGTTTCCTCCATGCCATCGGAGTTTCAGTCCCTGTTCATCGATTCAGATGATGCTGTGCGGCAGTGTTGTGCTGCATGTATTACTCATGTGTGACGAGACCAGGCGCACGGGCCGCTCCTACTCTATGGGAAGTCTCGCTATCAGGCAAGACCGAAGCACGCGCTTCCTGCTTACCCCCACCTCAGTTCTCGCCAGTATCCGCTCCAACTGTTCCGCGATCCGTTCCGCCGCCTTGCCATCCCATTTCGAAGGAATCGCGCCTTTCTTCCACTGCCCGGCCATCAATCGCGCCAGCGCGGGTGGCAGCTTGTTCGGATCAGTCCCGATCAATTCGTTGGTGCCGATGGTGATGGTCTCAGGGCGTTCCGTGTTGTCCCGAAGGATCAGACATTCCAAGAATTGTCGTTTCTTCCCCAGGAGTATTGTTTCTCTGCCGCCTCCTTACAGATAACCTTCTCGGCGTTTGTGCGTGAGTAACTCATACAAGTTAGGCCGCGCGTCCTGTGGATGTTCTTGGACGATGAGCCGGAGCTCCGTGCAGCATGCCCTCAACGCTGATATCTTCGTCGATATCAGGCCAATGAACCCCCTGACCGTCGCCAAGGATTTCCCAATGTTGTCGCTGCTCCTGGGTTGCTTCCGATAAGCGCCATGACCAGACCAACGGTACGCTGATTGTCCGTCCATCCACCAAATGCGCAATGATCTCATCGTCGGTGACTTCAACGGTCATGACGCGAGGGTCAACGATCTTCGCCGCAGTGTTCATGCCAGGCCTCCAGAATCAGATCAGTATACTGGGACAGGCACCGCCGAAGACTGCGGAGCCAGTCCCGTATCAACAGCCTGCGAGCAGCAGTCTCTCCAACTGTTCCACAATCCGCTCCGCCGCTTTGCCATCCCACTTCGGCGGAATTGCCCCTTTCTTCCACTGTCCCGCCATCAAGCGCGCGAGCGCAGGAGGGAGTTTGCTCGGATCAGTCCCGATCAATTCGTTGGTGCCGATGGTGATGGTTTCCGGGCGTTCGGTGTTATCGCGCAACGTGAGACAGGGCACACCAAGCACCGTCGTTTCCTCGGTAATCCCCCCCGAATCGGTAATCACGCCTTTGGCATGTTTGACGAGGTAATTAAATTCCAAGTAGCCCAAGGGGTCAACGTAGTGCATTGACGGAAGCGTGTTCCCCGTGTCTCTTAGATTCTTAGCCGTCCTGGGATGGACCGGAAAGATAACGGATAGGCCTCTGGTTCCATCGGCAATGGTGCGCAGCAGTCGGAGCAATTGTTGTTCTCCATCCACATTGGCCGGACGATGGAGCGTGATGACCATATAGTGACCGGGTTGTAATGCGAGTGACTCCCAGCAGGCCGGCTGACGCAATCGAGGCAACTGTTTGAGCAACGTGTCGATCATGGTGTTGCCCACAAAAAAGATTCGATCGTCGGTGACACCGCTACGGCGCAAATGGTCGTTGGCCGTTTCGCTCGTTGTAAAAAACCAATTGGTAATGGAGTCGGTGACCACCCGGTTGATTTCCTCTGGCATCGTCCAATCCCCGGACCGAATCCCGCCTTCGACATGAGCCACCGGCACACCCAGTTTTCGCGCCGCGATGGAGCACGCCATGGTCGATGTCACATCACCGACGACCAGACAGAGGTCACTCTTTTCCTTCAGCAAAACTTTTTCATACCCGACCATAATGCCGGCGGTCTGTTCGGCTTGAGTGCCCGACCCCACCTCGAGATTGATGTCCGGATCAGGAATCCCGAGCTCTTCAAAGAAGCTGCCGGACATGGCGCGGTCGTAGTGTTGCCCCGTATGGACCAGGCGATAGCGCAGCGGCCCTCCCCGCTTCTCCGCTGCCTTCAGGGCATCAATGATCGGCGCAATTTTCATGAAATTCGGGCGTGCTCCGGCGATAATATCAATGCGCTTCACTCAGCACCTCATCTTGCAGTTATACAGTTATATGGTCATGTAGCTAGCGTGATGGTAGTCACTCCCGCCAGACAGAGCAACTCAAAATTGTTTTCAGGACCACTGAGACATGATCGATAGAGACGCGACACAGCCGATCATGAGAATAGACTGGCATGGCATCGCTACAGGGTATAGCTGCCGCTAACAAAACGAGAAGGATGACGAGAAATATCAGAAGTGCACTTCGCGGATCGACTGACTATTCGTTTGGAACCACTGGACGGTTTTCTTCAGCCCGCTGCGCAAGGCATGACGTGCCTGAAAGCCGAAGAGCTGCTTGGCGCGGCTCACATCAAGACAACGGCGAGGTTGGCCATTCGGTTTCGCGGTATCCCACTGAATTATTCCGGTGAATCCCACTTCATTTGCAATCAATCCGGCTAGGTCTCGAATCGAAACTTCTTCACCAGTCCCTAAGTTGACCGGTAGATTTCCATCATATTGTTCGGCCGCAAGTAGAATGCCCTTGGCCGCATCCTCGACGTATAAAAACTCCCGGCTCGGCGACCCATCTCCCCAGAGCGTCATCGAAGTCTGTCCTGCGTCCTTGGCCGCCACGCATTTCCGGATGAGGGCTGGAATGACGTGAGACGTTTCTAGATCGAAGTTATCGCGAGGTCCGTATAGGTTCACGGGGAAAAGTACGATCGAATTGAACCCGTACTGTTGCCGATAGGCCTGGGACTGCACCAACATCATTTTCTTCGCCAATCCGTAGGGAGCATTAGTTTCCTCCGGGTACCCGTTCCAGATATCGTCCTCTTTAAAGGGGATTGGAGCGAACTTTGGATACGCACAGATGGTTCCAAGCGCCACAAACTTCTTCAACCCCCGTTGGCGGCCGACCTCGATCAGCTGGGTGCCAATCATCAAGTTGTCATAGAAAAACCGACCTGGATTGGCCTGATTGGCCCCGATGCCGCCGACACGAGCTGCTAAATGGATGACCAGATCCGGCTTCGCGTCGCTATACAATTGCTTCACCGCGTCCATCTGCACCAAATCATAGTCCCGGCTCCGCGGAATAACGATCTCTCGACAGTCTTTCGCCCGTAACTGGTCCACGACGAACGAACCAAGAAACCCGGCACCGCCAGTTACAACAACTCGCTTGTCCTTCCAAAATGACATCATGCTTCAGTTACCCCACTCGTTAGGTTCGTTTCCTGGTCCCATCCAATTTCTCTTTTTCCGACGCTAAATCCGCGTCCACCATCATGGCAATCAGTTCTTCGAACCGAACTTTTGGCTGCCACCCCAACTGTTGCTTGGCTTTACTGGCATCGCCGATGAGTAGGTCGACCTCGGTTGGTCGGTAGTACGCGGCATCGATCTTCACATGTTTCGTCCAGTCCAGTTGCAGACGGTCGAACGCCAGCTCCAACATTTCCTTGACTGTATGGGTCTCCCCCGTGGCAATGACATAATCATCCGCCGTCGGCGCCTGCAACATCATCCACATGGCTTCGACATAGTCCCCGGCATATCCCCAGTCGCGTTTCGCATCGAGATTGCCCAGAAACACATCTTGTTGGATGCCGAGCTTGATGCGAGCTGCAGCCTTGGTAATCTTCCTCGTCACGAAGGTTTCGCCTCGACGTGGCGACTCATGATTGAACAGAATGCCGTTGCAGGCAAAAAGATTGTACGCTTCCCGGTAGTTCACAGTAATCCAATACGAGTAGACCTTGGCCGCCCCGTACGGACTCCTGGGGTAGAACGGCGTCGTTTCCTTCTGTGGCACCTCCAGGACTTTGCCGAACATTTCACTGGATGAGGCTTGATAAAACTTGGGCTTCAATCCTGACTCGCGAATCGCTTCCAGCAGACGGATGGTGCCTAGTCCTGTAATCTCTCCGGTATATTCCGGAATATCGAAGCTGACACGCACATGGCTCTGGGCCCCGAGATTGTAGATTTCATCGGGCTGGACGGTCCGCAAGATCCGATTGAGGGAACTGGCGTCGTTCAGGTCGCCATAGACCAAGTGGAGACGCCGATGCGGGACATGCGGATCTTCATAGATGGGATCAATGCGACCCGTATTGAACGAGCTGGACCGACGGATGATGCCGTAGACTTCGTAGCCCTTCCCAAGTAAAAGCTCCGACAAATACGACCCATCTTGGCCCGTAATACCGGTAATCAAGGCTTTCTTCACGCGTAGACCCTCCCTAATATGAGCAAGGACGGGATTATTGCGTGCTTCGGTCTCTTTGTCTACTTATGACCTAAAAGAGGTTGCTAAAAGATTCTTGCGGCCACGGATATGGGCCATGTACCATGAGGCAGGTAGAATCAGAGAATATATCGTGCCACCAATACCTCATCAACATATGCGTCGCATCGGCCTCTTCCTCTGTCTGGTCGGAAGTGGTCTCCTAATCGCCCACTCCATCAATGCCTTTGTTGCCGAGGCGTTGTATGTGATCCCGACACATTCGGTGGCATCCGGCGAGACACGATCGACTGGCTCGTCGTTACTCGCCTCCTATTCACCGACCCAGGCAGTGGAGGATGTGCGCTCAAGCGGCCTGTTCGTCCTCCCCGCTGCACCTCAGAGTGGAGTCACGAATGCGACCGGTCGAGGACCCTCCGGCGCCCCAGTTCGAGCCTCGCTCGGCTTGGCGGCCAGGATGCGCTTGCTCGGTATCGTGTTTGGCGATCAGCGCGGTGTGTTTGCGATCGTCGAAGAGCTCGCCTCTAAACAACAGGCCCTGTATCGTGTCCATGATCAGATTCTTGATCTTGGAGAAGTGAGTGAGATTCGGCGGAATGGAATCTTGGTCCGCCAGGGCGACCTCGAGGAATTATTAGAGCTGGCGCTGTTGGAGCACCCACCGGTGCCAGGTGGTACTACTGGTACCGCGCCGTCCGCCGTTCAGCAACCGACCGCCGGCGTTCCGCTCCGCAAAGTCGTCGATCGCCGCGAAGTGGAACAGGCCATGAGCGATCTGCCAAAACTATTATCCCAAGCCAGAGCCGCACCACATATGGTGAACGGAAGCGTCAACGGGTTTCGCCTGGACTATATCGCGCCGGCCAGTTTCTATGAAAAAATCGGGGTCCAGACGGGAGATGTCCTGCAGCGCGTCAACGGAGTCGATATTCGCGACCCTAGTACCATGTTGAATTTACTGCAACAACTGAAGAATGAACAGATCGTCAAGCTCGACATGCTCCGGAACAATCAGCGCTCGACGATTACGTACGAGCTTCGCTGACACGACAGTCAGCACACTACCCCTTCGTATTCCTGTCAACTGGTGCTCCTCAACGCCTTCATGGTACGCAAGGAATGAGCGCGGTCCTTGCCAGGCCGTCGGAAGGGAGAGTATCTTTACGACCGAGATAGTGGCAGAGTGGGGAAACGACCAATAATGGCGCGGGTCTCCAGGCAGAAGAGGTCAGGGTAAATTGTCCGAACAGCTCGACAACGATCAGTCCATTCCTCGCGTTCATCGCCCGCTCTTGGGACGTATTCTCGGGGAAAAGTTCAATCTCTTGGACTCAAAACTCGAGGAGGCCTTAGCCTACCAGCACGAAAAAGGCGGCCTGCTGGGAGAAGTACTGCTGCATTTGCGCCTCCTGAGGGAAGAGCAGGTGCTGGAGGCGCTCGCCCAACAATTTGAGATGTCCTGGATGCCTCAGCTCGACACCACCCAGGTGGATCACGAGCTGATCAGGAAGATCCCCATCGCGTTTTGTCGACGCTATCGAGTCTTGCCGCTTCGATATGAAGAAGGGGCCATTCTGACCGCATCGACCGATCCTCTGGAAACCGTCGCGCTGGACGATCTTCGATTACTGTTGGGCAAACCGATTAAACCGATCTTGACCAGCAGCGTCGCGCTGCTGGCCTGCTTGAACCGAGCCTACGACGAAATCGCCAACCCGGCCGGCGCGGAACAAGTGATGGAAGACATCGCGGCCAACCAGAGTCTCGACCAACTCGCGCATGAACTCGATGAGCCGCAAGACTTGCTGGATGCCACCGACGAAGCGCCGATCATTCGACTGGTCAACTCGGTGCTGTTTCAAGCGGTTCGACAACGGGCGAGCGACATCCATTTCGAATCGTTCGAGCGAGGGTTGGTGGTGAGGTATCGCATCGACGGCGTGCTCTACCCGGTCCTTACGCCGCCCAAACATTTGCAAGCCAGCATTATCGCGCGCCTCAAAATCATGGCCGGCCTCAACATTGCCGAGAAGCGCTTGCCGCAAGATGGCCGATTCGCCATCCGAACCTCCGGGAAAGACGTCGACCTTCGAGTCTCGGTCTTACCCACCTCGCACGGCGAGCGGGTCGTCTTGCGATTACTGGAGAAGGAAAATCGCCTGCTGAACCTCTCGGAAATGGGCTTCTCGAAGGAGCGACTGGCCGTGATCCATCAGCTGATCCAATTGGCGCACGGGATTATTCTCGTGACCGGCCCCACGGGAAGCGGCAAAACCACAACCCTGTATGCCGCCTTGAGCCACATCAATGCGCCGGACAAGAACATCATCACGGTCGAAGATCCAGTGGAGTACCAGCTCCTCGGCATCGGACAAATGCAAGTGAACCCCAAGATCAACTTGTCGTTTGCCGCCGGACTGCGCTCGATTCTCCGGCAAGACCCTGATGTCATCATGATCGGCGAGATTCGAGACCGCGAAACGGCGGAGATCGCCATTCATGCCTCCCTCACCGGACACTTGGTGTTTTCCACCCTGCATACGAACGACGCGGCGAGCGCCGCCACCCGTCTCATCGATATGGGGATCGAACCGTTTCTGGTCGCCTCGTCGGTCGTGGCGGTCCTGGCCCAACGCCTGCTGAGAAGAATTTGTCCGGACTGCAAGCGCCCCTATGCGCCAAGCGAGGAAGAGCTCAGTCGCTTGGACGTCGCGCCTGGGTCCACCGTGACCCTCTATCGAGGAGCCGGGTGCGCCGCCTGTTCCCAAACCGGCTATCGCGGGCGCATTGGAATTTTTGAGCTCATGGTGCTCAACGACGACATCCGGCGGCTTATCGGGAGCAAAGCCGACTCGACGGCCATCAAACACGCCGCGATCACGAACGGCATGGTGACGTTGAAACAGGAGGGTGCCGAGCGTGTCCTCCAAGGCCAGACCACGCTGGAAGAAGTCATGCGAATCACGCAACAGGAAATCGACGTCGACTAATAGTCTGCTGAAAAACTCGGTTTCTACATCAACCACCGTTGAAATATGACAGACCGAAGAACAACACGATGCGCCCCAGGATGCACGAAAAGGCCGTCCGGCAAGACCGCAGCGAGCGAAGAGGCGAGGCGTACGCTGCGGTACGTTGAGCCTCTGAGCGATGCGAGAACGCCGCTGGCGCACTTTTTCAGCATCCTGCTAATGTGGCACCGATGCGCTGACCCCCTCCTCCAGCCGGTTCGATCATGGACTGTCAGGCACCGGTCAGTCCAGCCCGATACGTCCGGAGTCTGCTGATCATGCCGGTCTATCAATACCAGGGCTACCGAAACGACGGTGGAACCACGACCGGGATCATTGATGCGGAGAACCCCAAGGTCGCCCGCCTCAAACTCAGGAAAGAGGGCGTCTATCCGACCGATGTTGTCGAGCAGGGCCAAGCCCCGACCCACTCGCAAGAACAATCCCGCGGCCGCACCGAGCGATCCATCGGCCGATCGGCCACTCTCGCCTCCACCGACCTGGCCCTCCTGACCAGGCAGTTTGCGACACTCCTCGTAGCCGGCCTTCCGTTGGTCGAAGCCCTCGGCGTCTTAGTGGACCAAGCCGAGAAGAAACCCATCAAGGCGCTCCTCGCCGATATCCGAGAGCAAGTCCGGGGAGGAAAAGCATTGAGTGCCGTCTTGGAGACGTACGAGAAGGATTTCTCTCCGATCTATGTGCACATGGTACGAGCCGGCGAGACCAGTGGCGCGCTGGATCAGATTCTGTTCCGGCTCACGGAGTTCTTGGAGAAACAACTGGCCCTGAGGAATAAAGTCACCAATGCGATGCTCTACCCGCTCATCATGCTCGTGATCGGGTCGGCGATCCTCTTTTTCCTCATTACGTTTGTCGTTCCCAAGATTACGATGGTGTTCGCGCAACAGAAACAAGCCTTGCCCTGGCCGACGGTCGCCTTGATGTCCATCAGCCAGTTCTTTGCCGACTACTGGATGATATTGGTCGGGGTTCTCCTCGGAGGCCTCTATATGGCGCGACGATTCATTCGAACCGGTGCCGGTCGCATGATGGCGGACCGGATGATCCTGAGACTCCCCTTGATCGGAGACGTCGCGCGGATGGTGTCGATTTCCAGACTCACCAGCACATTGGCCACGATGTTGGCCAGCGGGGTTCAGCTGCTCGACGCGATGGATGTCTCGAAACGCGTCATGAACAATCGCGTGCTGGAAGAAACGGTCGAAGCGGCACGGCAGAACATCCGCGAGGGCGAGACGATCGCCGATCCGCTCAAGCGAAGCGGCGAATTTCCAGCCCTGGTCACCCACATGATCGCCGTCGGTGAAAAGAGCGGTGAAATGGAGGAGATGTTGCGCCGAGTGAGTCAGATCTACGACGGAGAAGTGGAACGGGTCATCGCCCGCTTGACCTCGCTCATGGAGCCGGTCATGATCCTGGCCATGGGTACCGTCGTCCTCTTCATCGTCGTCGCGATTCTCTTGCCCATCTTCGAAATGGGCCAGATGGTTCGATAAGACAGTCTTCTGTGAAGGGGTGAGGCGTGATAGGCAGAAAGGAACAGGGAGGCATTCGATGAGCACACGAGAGCAGCACAACAATGGACCCATGATCATGATGTGGAGAAGAATGCCGGGGGCTTCCAGTCTTCACCCAGCACTCAGCACCCAACACTCGTCACGCCGTCGTATCTACGAGGAACAGGCCTTCACCTTCATCGAGATCATGGTCGTCGTGGCCATCTTGGCCATTCTCGCGGCCCTGGTCGTCCCACGCATCATGGGCAGGACGGATGACGCCAAGCGCACGGCGGCCAAAGTCCAGATTCGCAATATCGAGGGGGCGCTGCAACTCTATAAACTGGATAACGGTGTCTATCCCTCGACAGAACAGGGCCTCAAGTCGCTCGTTGAAAAGCCCTCTGTCGGAGTGATCCCGAAGAAATGGAAGCTCGGAGGATACCTGCCCAAGCTGCCGGAAGATCCCTGGAGCAATCCCTACAAATATCTCAGCCCGGTCCAACGAGGAGAGTACAAAGTGGAGTATGAAATCACCTCCCTTGGAACGGACGGCGAGGTCGGTGGCGAGGGTGTGAACGCCGACATCACCAATTGGAACCTCGACAAAGAATAGGAACGTAATGGTCACCGGTTATTGGTCGCTGGAGAGGACATCCGCGCGTGGCGGCTCATGCCGTCCCGTATGCCTTCATCCATCCGCCTCACCCTTCATCGCTCACCCTTTACGCGTGGCAACAGGCTTCACCATTCTCGAAATGCTGATCGTCCTGTTTCTCCTAACCGTTGTCGTGGCCGTCGTCTTCCCTCGAATTAGTCTTACCGAGGACTTGAGTCCCACAGGGCGGAAACTGGTCGGCGTCCTTCGAACCGTTCAAGGGCTGGCGGCCACGAGCCAAAAGCCCCTGAAGCTCTACCTCGACATCGATCAGGGAACCTACTGGATGATGCTGGTCGAGGGCAAGGAAGAGCGGATCCCGCTTGATCCTGCCTGGAAGATCCCTCGTGCGCTCCCGGAATCAATCCGATTTACGGAGGTCTCCATCGGCCAAGACAAACGATTTTCCGGACGTGTCGACGTGTCCTTCTTCGCCAATGGCCGGATTGAGCCGATCACACTGTATCTGACGGATGCGAAGAACAATCTCTTGGGACTGGCGGTCGATTCATTGACAGGAGGAATTCGGGTCAGCGACGAACGACTCGACCCTCCACTGAACCCAATCATCCCCGACCGAGTCCGGTTGCTCTTGAAGGCAAACCAGCAAGGAGGAGCAGGAGCCTCGCAGAGAGGGTTGGTTCCGAACCAGTAATAAATTCCAATGGCCCACGATGGACATCGAGCCGAGCCTAACGAAGATGGATTCACGCTACTCGAAGTGCTACTCGCCATCGCCCTGCTGGCGATCGCGCTCCCGATTCTGCTCGGCCTCAGAAATTTCGACCTGGGACTTCAAGAGAGAGCGTCCGAACTAACCTCCGCCACCCTGTTGGCCCAGGAGAAACTATTGGAGACCGAACTTTCAGGACAATATGCCATCGGGGAAACCAGCGGAGAGTTCCTGAACCTCCCGCTTGGTGCACAAACCGCCATCCAAGCAGTTCCGAGAGCGATCGGGTACAGATGGAAACGGACGATCGCCCCCACTCCATTGGAGTTGGTTCGGGAAATCCGGATCAAGGTTTCGTGGCTACGAGGCGAGTTTGAAGAATCAATAGAGGTCAGCACCTATGTCTTTGCCGGCCGTTCCACATTCTAAATCCGACGCGGGCTTTACGCTCGTCGAAGTCATGGTGGCCGTGGCCTTGCTCGGCATGATCGGCGCCATGGTCTTCGGGTCGCTTGTCATGACGACGAGAGCCGTGGAGGCCGGACGAGACCATGTGGCGAAGGAACAAACAATCAGACGAATATTGCGTCTCATGGCCGAAGAAATCGCGCTCAGCAAACGCACTCCCCAGTACCCGTGGGTGGGAACGAACGGGACGCAGGACGGGCAACCGGCCGACATCCTCGCCATCCTCGCGATGAGTCAGGAATTGAGCACGTCGACCGTCAAGGAAAGCGAGACGGTTCGCGTGGTGTACACACGAGAACGAGATCGGCTGATTCGGTTCGTCCGCCGAAATCTCTATACGCTGACGGATACGCATGAGTCGTTGAGCCAGATGGAATTGGCCGACCGTGTCCACGCGTTCAACATTCGCTATTACGACGACCAGAACCGGATCTGGATTGACGAATGGCCGGCGGTCTCAAAAATCCCCAAGGCCCTGTTGATCGAAGTGACGTTTCAATACCCCGATGCCGATCCATGGACGGTGCGGGAATGGGTGACGATCGGCGCATCATGACCATCAAATGGCCTGAAGCATGGCGAGAAATCCTGGCGTGGACGGGAGGGGGAATCTCCATCCTGGTGCTGTGCCTGATCGCGACGTTCCCGTACGGAATGCTCCAGGCACGGATCGTTGCGGAACTCACGCGGGCCACGGGGATGGACGTCCGAGTGACCGATTGGACAGTGGGCCTCCCACCGGGTCTTGAATGGCGAGACATCACCTTCTCGAAACCGAGCTGGACCCCGATCCAGTTGGCCGCGATGCACGCCAAGCTCGGCGTCACATCCGCGTTAAGCGGCACGCTCGGGCTCGATATCGTCGCAAAACTGACGGAAACCGCGTCCCCGACAGACCTCGCGAAAGCCACCATCACGGCCTCGTCACTGTCCTTCGACGGCCCCATCACGGTCAAGGGACAAGTGCAACACGTGGACCTGTCCAAACTCCTCCGTCGCTACGTCACGCACGGCACGCTCACCGGCAACTTCTCCCACCGCATCGACTCCGGCCAGGCAACCGTCACCGCGATGAAGGGGGAAGGCACGTGGACGGCCGAGGCGACGGACCTAGTGATCGATCAGATTCCGCTCGGAAACGGGCGCACCCTGTCGCTCACATTCAGCCAGGTCTCGGCCGGACTGGCATGCCGCGACCTCCGTTGCGATGTGACGCAACTGAAGGGCGCGGGCATCGACGGTTCCTTTACAGGCGAAGGATACCTCACCCTCCAACAGCCCATGCAACAGAGCCACGTGAATCTCACGGTGACGGTCGTCCCCGGCCCCGGATTTGCCTCAAAAGCCGGTACACTGGGCTTTCCCTCACCCCCGCCTGGAACGCCCATGACCGTCAAGATTGTCGGGACCTTGGCACAAGCGAGGATTGCATTGTAAAGTAGTTCGAAAGTTTCAGGTTCCAAGTGTCATGTTTCGCGTATTCCGACAACATGACACTCAGAACGAGAAAGATGAGACTCACGTAGATTCATGTCCATTACAAACGAATGTGTCGGGCTGGACATTGGGCAAACGGGCTTGAAAGCCGTGCGTTTCCGCCGCCGTCTGAGCGGGCGCGAAACGATCGATTACTTTCAACAGCCCCTGCCGTTTTCCCGTCCCGAGGATCTCGAACCGGCTCGACGCGTGCAGTCGCTGCGCGGGTTCCTCTGGCGTAACGGACTCTATGCCACCGACCGATTGGTGACCGCGATTCCTTGTCAGGATCTGTTCGTCAGAACGCTCTCCTTCCCCTTCAAGGATTCGACCAAGCTCGCTCAAGTCGTCCCCTTTGAGGTCGAGAATCTCGTTCCGATGCCGCTCGAAGATCTCGCGATCGGAAGCCTGATCTTACCGCCCGGACATACAGCGGAAGGCCTGGCCCGCGAAAGCAAGGGCTCGGAGGTCCTGGTCACGGCCGCACCGAGAGACAAGGTCGCGGAGCATCTCCGATTTCTGGCCCAAGCCGATGTGGAACCCTCGGCGATCAATGTCGACGCAATGGCCCTCTTCTCCGTTACGCAATATCTGCAAGAAGAAGGAGCCGCCGTCCCGCAAGACCTCGCCATCATCGACGTCGGAGCTTCGAAGACGACACTCTGCCTGGTGCAGGGAGGACGCCCCCTGCTCCTCCGAACGATCCTGTGGGGCGGCAATCATCTGACGCATGCCTTGGCCGTCCGGCACGCCTGTAGTTTCGCCGACGCAGAGCGTCTGAAGCGGACGATGGCCGTCGATCAAGTAGGCGGGTTGTTGGAGCCCATCCTGAAAGAGCTCCGCATCACCTTGCAGGCCCAGCTGGGCAACGAGCGCAGCCGCTTGACCCACTGTTGGGTATGCGGAGGCGGGGCAAAACTTCAAGAAGTCGGCGGTTACCTCTCGCGACAATTGGGACTCTATCCAGTCGGCCCGCGACAGGGATTCGGAGCCGACACCCCACGGGCATTTTCCATCGCGTTCGGCTTGGCGATTCACCCCAAGATCATCCGGCCGCGATGGCGCTTCGCGTCGGCGCCCATGGAGCTCGCGCTCGATCTCAAAGGCGTCACCGACGCAGCGTCGCCGGACAGCGCCACAACCAAGCAAGACCGTCGCCTGGCAATCGCCGCCGGTCTGGTCATTGCCATCCTGGCGATCGTGGATTTCTCGATTCACTTCTGGCTGCACGACCAGCGGGTCGCTCGGCTGAAAACGACACTGCACAGCCAGTATGAGCAGTTCTTTGGACCGGGCACGGCGCCAGGAGAAGAGCTCGATCAAGCCCAGTACCGCATCGGAGTCCTGGATAAAGCACTCGGCGCCGTCGATACGGCGGAGGGCAAGGTCTTGCACACGCTCTCAACGTTCGTGAAACAACTCCCGCCCGGAACGACGGTCAAGGTGCGCGAACTGACCGTCGACGGAACGACCGTCCTCATGGAGGGTGAGACGACCTCCTTCGACGCCGTGGAGCGACTCAAGCAAACCTTCGCCTCGAGCCCTCGATTGAAAGATGTCGCGGTGACGGAAACCCGAGTGGGCGCAGGCCCCAATCAAGTCGTCTTTCGAATCACGGTCACGGTGGAGAAGTCATGACGCAGAGCTTTCGAGAACGCTGGCGCCAGATGTCGCAGCGTGAGCGCACCCTTGTCCTAGCAGGCGGCATCGTGCTTGGCCTCAGCCTCCTCTTTATCTTGATCGTCGACCCTCTGTTGGACACCCTGGACCGCCTCGGGCGCCAAGAGATTCGAAAGCAGAAAGAGCTGGCCGAACTCACGGTGCTCGGCCAAGCCTATCTCACCAAACGAGAGCGCCTGACCAAGACCGAGAGTCGCATGCCCGGAGCCGACAGCCATTTCTCCCTGCTGACGTTCATGGAGGAAGCGGCTACCACCGCCCATGTGCGCGAGCGCATCACCAGCATGCAGCCGCAAGTCCAATCGCTGGCGCAAGGCTACGAAGAAACGGCCGTCGATCTCCGATTGGACGGCATCCAATTGCCGGACTTGTTGGCATTACTCGTGGCCATTGATCAAGCCCCGTACGACCTTCAGGTTCGCCACCTGCAGATCCGCCCAAAATTCGACAATCCGGTCAATCTCGACGCAACCGTGCGGGTCTTGAGCTATGCGAAAAGCTGATGAACGAGGCGTCGCACTGCTCTTAGCCCTGCTGGTGCTCACGCTGCTCACCGCCATGATTCTTGAGTTCGATGCGGAAGCGCGCCGTGAATACCGAGCCGCCGCCGCCTTTCGGGACGACTACAAAACAGGCATGCTGACCCGAGCCGCCGTGCAGGCCGCGCGAGCCGTGCTGCTGCAGGATCTCTTGCGTGAGAAGACGACGGGGCAGAAATACGATGCGCCGACCGATATCTGGGCCATGCCGATCAAGAACTATCCGATTGGGGACGGATTCCTGACCGCGCAGATCCAGGATGAGACCGGAAAATTCAACCTGAACGACCTCGCCTCGGCTACGGGAGGCGACATTGAACAGAAAAAGAAAATCCTCCGAGCCAAGCGATTGTTCGAGCTGCTCAGGGTCAGCCCCACCCTGATTGATGCGCTCATTGATTGGGTCGACCAGGATGAAGTGCCTCAGCCGGCCGGTGCCGAGAGCCTCTACTACCAATCGTTGAGGCCACCCTATCGGTCCGCGAATAGCCCGTTACCTGGGCTGGGAGATCTCCGGCTCATCAAGGGATTCACGCCGGAAATTATCGAGCGGATCTCCCCCTACGTAACGGTTTTCCCACAAGAGGGAGGCGTGCCGATAAACCTCAACACCGCGGATCCCATCGTCCTTCAGACGCTGGATCCAAGTGTCACCCAAACCGTTGCCATAGAGATCGTCCAAGGACGCCCATACAAGACGAAAGTGGAACTCGATCGAGTGAGCAGCTTTCAAGAGATCGGTCGAACACTCAGAAACGACTATGATATCAAATCTGACTACTTCTCCGCGCGCCTCGCCGTCACCGTGAACGAAACAACCAAGGCCTCATGGGCCGTCCTGAAGCGAGACGCCAGCAAGGGCGAGACGACAGTCGAATATCTACGGATTCTCTAGGAATGTTTTCAGGTTTGAGGTTTCAGGTTCCAAGTTGTCGAGGCCTCTCTCAACATGAAACGTGAAACGTTGAACTTGCAACTCAGCCCATCGGCACCGTGATCGTGACCTCATTTCCCCGTTCGTTGTAAGTCAGACTGGGAAAGAAGGCTCGCGTCAGTAGAATCCCTCGACCGCTCGTGCCCTCGGATTCGCGCATCTCCTGAGATCGCGTCAGCATAGTCCGCCACGGGAATCCCTTTCCCTCATCGGTGATTCGGTACTCCAAGTGGTTGTGACTCCGCTCGTGAAATACACGGATCATCACGCGGCGTGCGCTGAGGCGAGACTGCGCCAAGCGTTGAGCCAATAACTGATCATAACAACCGTCGGCCATGGCCTCCCGTTTTTCACGATCCTGAATCTCCAGATTCCCATGTTCAACGGCATTAAAGAGCAACTCTTGCAGCGCACCCTGAATATGGATTCTCTGGACCGGCGGTAATGCGGAAGCGGTCATCTTGAGGAGCCACGAAATAACCCCGGGGATATTCGCAGGATCCGTATCAACGGTTAATTCATAGTCAAATTGTCGAGCCCCTGGCACGTCCAGGGGATGACAGGGCAAGAAGTCCTGAGCCCGCTGCAGCACAGAGGACAGCTCTTCTTCGGCAATCGGCTTATGCAGATAATCGATCGCCCCGCCACGCAGGGCCTCGACAATAAGCGGTTCCGGCGCATTGTGCCCCATGACAATCACCGGACATGGCTCATGCCGAGCCTTGAGTTCCTTGACCAATGCCAATCCGGCACCGTCCGGAAGAAACATGTCGGTGATCACAATATCAGGAACGACCTCCTCAAGCTTGGCCATCGCAGCCACGGCGTCCGGGACGCTCACAACCGAAAACCCTCTGTCTTTCGCATAGTGCGCAATACGAGATTGCGTCTCCAAACAAGGATCAATGACCAAGAGATGATCAGCTGGTAGTGGCAGATTCATGCGGCCATCCCTTTGTCGGACACCTGACGAAGCGCGATGAGAAGCCGCTGGACTTCCTGCTCCAAGGTGGCATATAGCTGTCCGCCGTTCGCTAGATTTCCCGCTTTCGCGGACTCTTCCAATTCTTTGCAGGCATGAAGAGCAGCCGGAGCGCAAAACTGGAGAAGGGCGCCCTTCAACTTGTGGCTCGATCGCGCGACACCCGGCGCGTTTCCAGCGTCTAAGGCCGATTGCGCCTCCACCAAGTCCTTCGGACCATGCTCTATAAACAATTCGATCATCATCTGGAACGTCTCTCGGTCATCATCGACGCGGGCGAGGGCCTCATCAAAGCTGAAGACAGGATCCTGACTCATGAGATCACTCCTCCCGAACTATCCCAGCGGTCAGATGGCGACCTCGACGCCCATCAAGGCCACATCATCAGGAAATTGCTCATGCCCCTGCCAGCGCACCGCCTCTGCGATCGTCTCCGTGATGACGGTCTCTAAGGGTTGCTGACCCAGTGCTTGAATCGTCATGTCCAACCGCCTCTGTCCCCACAACTCCCCGCTCGCTGCAGGGAATTCGTACAGTCCGTCGCTGAGCAGATACAACCGATCGCCCCGACCAATAGGAAGCGTCGCGGTGACGTAGGTTGTTGAAGGATCAAACCCAAGCGGCAAATTTGGTTGGGCCATCCAACAGACTTCACCGGACCGGCGGTGAAGCAACGCTCCGCCGTGCCCGGCTGTCGCATAGGAGAGGGTATGGCATCGAAGATCGAGACTCGCGAAGACAATCGTGAAATAGTGTCCAGATTCCGTGAGTGGGAATTGCTTATTGGCTTCCGTCAGAATGGCTCCAGGGTCATTCGAGCCGACATGACGGAGCAAACTGTCTCTTCGAAGAAAGGTGGCGAATGAGGCGGATCGCAACGCCGGTGACACACCATGGCCCGACGCATCGAGCAGATACAAACCCAGCGCATCCTCACTCCACGGCACGACATTGAAGAGGTCGCCGCCCAAGGCGAGAGAGGGTCGGTAGGCATGGACCATCCGCACACCCGGCAAGATGGCCCCCGGGGGAGGAAGCAGCGACTCCACATAACGCGCGGCGGACTGCAACTCCTGTTCGAGCGCCTCCTGCTTCTGGCGGATCTCCTCGGTGGCATCGCTCAACCTTCTGACCAACGTCGCCGCACGTATCCCGGCCTGCACGCGGGCCGTAATTTCATACTTACTGGCCGCTTTACTCAGAAAGTCATCGGCGCCGCGAGCCAAGCCTTCAGCGATCTGCTCCGGTTGATCGTGACTCGTCATCATCAAGATCTGACTCGTCAGGAGTTCCGGATCTCGCCGAACATATTCGCAGAAGGACGGCCCGTCCATTTCCGGCATCATCCAATCCAGGATGGTGAGACTGGGCCGCTCACGCCGAAGCGCCTCCAACCCGGCTTTCCCGTCGCCGGCTTGGATCACCCGATAGCCGAGCCGTTTCAGTCGAGCCGCTAAGGCCAGCCGTGCCGTGGGCTCATCATCCACGACCAGCACGGTTTGCGACACCACCTGAGCTGTCTGTTCAACCGACGTTAACGGCATTGAGTATCCAGACTTGCGGCTGTGAGGTGTAGGTTTCCGCAGGATGTTCAAACAGGCTGTCGTTCTCACCCGCCCACCCCGGCGCGCCAAGACGCGCCCTTCCACAGGCAAGGCCACAGCGAGCGAGAGTGAGCAGGCTCAGAGGAGACTTGATTCGCTCAACCTTGACTTCCCTGATGCTGGCGGCCTGTTTCAGCATCCGGCTAGGCTGCGCGTTGATGTCCAGTCAAGGCATCCTGCTCATTATCATAGACTGGAATCAGTTTCTGAATGTTAGCCAGGCTCATGATTTCCCGAACATAACTTTGCGGCTTCAACATGCTGACTTTCGCCTGACTCAACTTGAAGTTTTGAGACACAAGCGCCAGCAAGCCGAGGCCGGAGCTGTCCACGAATCGAACCTCCGCCATGTTCAAGATCAGATGACGGCAGCCCTTCTGCCGGATCGCTTCAACCGCGGTCTTGAACTGTTCACGATTGGCATAAGTGAGATCGCCCGTCATCTCAAGAATCACACCGTTCGGCACGGGGCGTTCTTTTGTTTGCATCGCCATGACTTCCTCCTTCATTTAGATCGGCAAGATTGCCTCATATATGTGAAGCGCCGCACGTGACGCGTATCTCGTTCCGGATTCGGACGTTTCACGTTACTTCCCATCGCTTCACGTTTCACGAACCACACATCGAGGCGAATCCGTTGGATGATCGGCAGAGAAACTCCTGATTTCTCAACGGCTCACATGGGCCAAAATGGCGCCGGCGATATCATCCAGTGGCAACACTTTGTCGACCCCGCCCATTTTGATTGCCTCTTTGGGCATCCCAAAGACGACACAACTCGCTTCATCCTGAGCAATCGTGAAGGCACCGGCCTGTTTCATGGTCAACATTTCCTTCGCGCCGTCTCCCCCCATCCCCGTGAGGATCACCCCGACGGCATTCGCACCGGCATACTGGGCGACCGAGGCAAACATCACATCCACCGATGGCCGATGGCGGTTGACGGGAGGATCCTGATTCAGATGCACAGTGTATCGAGCGCCGCTCCTGACGAGTGTCATATGAAAATTCCCCGGAGCCACCAGTGCATGTCCCGGCAACACACTGTCGCCATGCTGGGCTTCTTTGACACCGATACGGCAGAGGCTGTCCAGCCGATCGGCCCAGGTCTTCGTAAACCGTTCTGGCATATGCTGGGTAATGAGAATCGGGGGGGTGTCCGGCGGCAGCATTTCCAAGAGATCCTTCACCGCCTCAGTGCCACCGGTTGAAGACCCGATAGCGATGATGGTATCGGTGGTCTTGATCATCGAAGTTCGCGACGCGTAGTTCGTGACGCGTGAAGTGTCTAATTCTGAAGGCGAGAGAGGTTTCACCTTCAACGGACGCACCCGTGCCATAGCAGCAGCCTTGACCTTGGCGATCAAATCCTGCGCAACCTCCTCCATCCCTTCACGAAGATCGAGCTTCGGCTTCGTAATGAAGTCAACCGCGCCAAGCTCCAAGGCCCGCATCGTCGTCTGGCAACCGGCTTCCGTCAGAGAGCTCACCATCACGACCGGCATCGGATGCCCGCGCATCAGTTTCTCAAGAAACGTGATCCCATCCATTTTTGGCATTTCGACGTCAAGCGTGAGCACGTCGGGATTCAGGGCTTTGATTTTCTCCCGAGCGATGAATGGATCCGGAGCCGATCCAACCACCTCGATGTCCGGATCTTTAGCAAGTAAGGTCGCGAGCACTTGCCGCATCAGGGCCGAATCATCCACGGTCAGTACTCGAATTTTTGGCATAGCCACCCTTGTATCTCGTGAAGCGCGAAACGTCTCGAACCCATCAAGGGCCGCTTCACGCCGCTCAGAACAGTGTCACATCCTCTTCCGCCGCCACGACATGTTTCTCTACTTGCAACTTGGACGCATATTCACGTTCCCGTGTCGCGATCGTGTCATTTTTGACTTTCTCAATTTTTTTCATCAGCACACGTCCCGACTCAGTAAAATAATAGACTTTCCTCGGCAAGACGTCTCCGAGATCCGTCTTGCACGCGGTGAGTCCTTCCGTCTTGATATACTCAAGGACCCACTCGGCATTTCTCGCCCCCACATCGATGTTCCCCTCATAGATGCGTCCCGCCCCGAACAGTTTTATCTCCAGACGGCTCTTCACTCCACCCCGCTTCAGAATGCCGTTGATCAACGACTCCATGGCATAAGGCCCATAGCGAGTCGATTCGCCCCATGAGTCAGTTCCTGCCTCTTTGGGCTTTGGCAACATGAAATGGTTCATTCCCCCGACACCGGCAAGAGGGTCACGAATACAGGCGGACACACAGGACCCGAGAACGGTATACACAATCATCGGCTGGTCGCTAACGAAATATTCTCCCGGAAGAATCGCGGCAATCTCATGCGGGAACCGATGATCCTTCATACGCCGGATATGGGCGAATTGATCGCTTGCGACACGCGGCATCGGCTCAACCGTCCTTCCGATAGATCGTCGGAGCGACACCCGTAAAGGGATGAGTCACCCATTGGAGACTTTCGGAATGGCCGATAAAGAGATGTCCACCAGGCTTCAAGTATCGATAAAACTTATTCACGAGCCGCTCTTGAGTCGGGCGGTCAAAATAAATCATCACATTCCGGCAAAAGATGAGATCGAGAGGGCTCTTGATCGGAAACTGTTCATCCATCAAGTTCAGGCGCCGGAATTGAATCATCGCCGACAGATGAGGCTTGACTTTGAGCATGCCGTCGCTCCCCCCTTGCCCACGGAGAAAGTGCCGCCTCACCGTCTCCAACGGAACATCCTGGACACGTTCCGCGTCGTAGACACCGGCTGCCGCCTTCGCCAGCACGCGCGTGGACAGATCGGATGCCAGAATCTTGCAATTCCACTGCGTAGGATCGGATACGCCATCGTACAACGTCATTGCGATCGTATAGGGCTCTTCGCCCGTCGAACAGGCCGACGACCAAATACGGATCCTTTTCTCGGATTCCAGTTGAGGAAGAATCTCTTCACGGAGAAACTCGAAGTGCCTTGGCTCACGGAAAAAGTCCGTTTTATTGGTCGAGATCAAGTCCAGCATCCTGGTGAATTCTTCCCGGCTGGAATCCTTGGTCACGTGATCGTGGTATTCGGAAAAGGTTGAGAGCTTGAGCTCGCGCAGACGTTTCGAGAGTCTGGAGGCCACCAATCCCTGTTTCTGATCATTGAGCGAAATCCCGCTCTCGTCATAGATCAACGTCCGAAACCGTTGAAATTCTTCAGTTGAGATCTCAAGGTCCATACCAATCACTCCACCACTCGGTTTGTCACCATGGGAGTCGAATGGTTTCTTTATCGGTCGCTTGGCGTGATTTCTTAACCGCTATTGCAGCGATGGTTTGGAGACCGAGAGCAGACGCGAACGCGCTGACTCATGCGCCGAGGGTCTTGTGGGTCACTGAGGCCTGGGCAAGCGGAAGGGAGCGTCCTGTGGCCATCCTAAAACTCCTCAAAGCTGTCGTTGGGCCCATGATGCCCCTGGTTGTGTTGGACTGTTTCGCCGACCGGCACTTTCCGTGCGAGCGCCGATGCCATAGCCGAATTTTTAGCGGAACGGCCACCCTCGTGGGCGACAGACCTCACCATGGGTTTGACAGTCGACGGCATCACTGACACCGGCTCAGCGTGACGGCCCGGAGCGATTTTGAAGGCCTGCACCTGTTGCAGAAGCTCCCTGGCCTGATCCTGCATCGACTGCGCTGCGTTGGCGGTTTCTTCGACCACGCCGACATTCTGCTGCGTCGCTTGATCCATCGCCATGATGGCCCGGTTAACCTGATCAATCCCGATCGCCTGTTCCTGCGAGGCGGCGCTGATCTCCGCAATGATATCCGTCACACGCTTGACGGAATTGACGATCTCCTCCAGCGTCTTGCCCGATTGATTGACCAGCTCGCTCCCGTCATTCACCCGCTGGATCGACTCCTTGATTAACCCCTTGATCTCCTTCGCGGCTGTGGCCGACCGCTGGGCCAGATTCCGCACTTCGGTCGCCACCACGGCAAAGCCTCGCCCATGTTCGCCTGCCCTCGCTGCTTCGACCGCCGCATTCAAGGCCAACAGATTCGTCTGGAACGCAATCTCATCGATCACCGTGATGATGTCGGCGATCTTCTTGCTACTCTTGTTGATCTCGTCCATGGCCCCCACAGCCTGCTGCGTCACGACCCGGCCCTTATCCGCAGTGGCGCGAGCGTTAATCGCCAGCTGATCGGCCTGCTTGGCATTGTCCGCGTTTTGCTTCACCGTCGACGTCATCTCCTCCATGGAAGCGGAGGTCTCTTCGAGCGCAGCCGCCTGTTGACTCGTGCGCTGCGAAAGATCCTTATTCGCGTCGGCAATTTGTTCCGCGCCGGCCGTGACCCCTTCCACCGCCTGGTGGACGGTCGCGATGGTGGCGGTCAGGTTGGTGAGTGCCGTATTGATACTGCTCTTGATCTTGTCCAGCTCCCCTGCGTAGACCCCCTGCATAGACTGGGTCAAATCGCCGTTCGCCAAGGCAAAGAGCGTATCTTGCGCCTCCGTCATGCAGGCCTGCAACGTGGCCTGAGCTTGCGTCTGCACCGTGATATCAGTGGCATACATCACGACCTTGTAGGCAACCCCGTTCGCATTTAGAATCGGCGTATACGAGGCCTGCAGCCAAAGTTCCTTGCCACCCTTGGCCTGCAAATGATAGACACCCGTGTCCGCTTCATTTCGGCTGAACTTCTGCCAGAACGCTGTGTACTCACTCGTGTTCGTACTGGGGGCATCATAGAACATCCGGTGGTGCTGCCCCTTCACTTCATCGAAGCTGTACCCCGTACACTCCAAGAATTGCTGATTGGCGTCCACTACCGTTCCGTCCAGCGTGAATTCAATCACCGCCTGTAATTTCATGATGGCCGCAATTTTCCCCTCATACTCCGCGTTGCGCTGTCTCCGGGCCGTTACGTCGGTCGCGAAAGTCATGATCTTGGTCAGCTTGCCATGGGTATCCAGAATCGGGGTAAACGCATTCTGGAACCAAAACTCTTTTCCACCTTGGCCCAGCCACAGATGAACCGCGGAGTTGAATTCGCCCCGGTTTAACTTCTGCCAAAAGGCGACATAGTCACCCGTAGCGGTAAAGACCGGATCGCAAAACATCCGGTGATGCCGCCCGCTAATGTCATCGAGCCGATAGCCCAGCGTCGTCAGGAAGTTCTCGTTAGCCGTGAGGACCGTCCCGTCAAGCTTGAACTCGATCACCATTTGCGACTGGCCTAAGGCATTCGTCACTCCCGACATCTCCGCCGCCTGGGTCGCCAGCGCCTCGGCCTGCTTGGCCGACGCGGCCTCCAGCGACCCCGCCATCTGATTGAACGCCTGCGCGAGCTGCCCGATTTCCTCCGCCGTGGTCACCGTGGACCGATACCCCAGATTTCCACGTTGCAATTGAGTGGCCGCCTCCAGAACATTCTCCAACCCCGACACCAGGAACTTGGAGATGGCCCAATTACCGAACAAGCTCAGAGCAAGCGCTCCCACAATGAGGGCGATCATGAATATCGTCAGGGTCATGGCGGCACTTCGGCTGGATTCATGGTTCTCTTGGGCTTGACCTTCGTTCTCCTCGACCAAGGCGTTGACGGAATCCAGCAGCTGCGCAAGTTTCTCCGCCAATTGCGTATCTTGTAGTTCCGACGCAGCGTCTTTGCTGTAGTTGTCGCTCAACGTCAGGACCTTCGTGCGAATCTCTTTATAGCCGGCCCACTCAGCTTTGAGCTTGTCAAAGGTCTTTTGTTCTGACTCGGTCACGATGATCGAAGCATAGTCTGCTTGAAATTTGTCGATCCTGTCGTCGAGCTTGGCAATCTCGGCCATCCACTTTTTCATCGTGGCCGCATCGCGGCCCAGAATATGCCACGCCACGAGGGAGCTCATCCGATTGGACGCGCCCTGCAATTCACCCAGCTGCTTGAGCGGCAACACATTAATCTTGAAGATGGTTTCGATACGGTCGCTGAGGTGCATCAAGCCGGCAATGGACATGCCCCCCACAATCAGCAGGGCCAGACAGATCATGCCGGAACTGAGCAACAGCTTGGCTTTCGTCTTAAGATTGTTCAGTATGTTCATCATAGATATCCTCAGCTTGTGAATCTCGCTCCCTCCGGTCCCGGTACGATCTTTAGGAAGAAATTCACCCGCTTGGTGCCCACTATTGGACTTCCCAGCAACTTCTTCATCGGTTGTGGATAGAGGAAACATGAGAAGGGTAAGGAACGACGAGGCGAGCGTCTCGGGCAACGGCTTTGAGTTTCATGTCTCAGGTTTCATGTTGAGAGAACAGTCTCTGAGAACGTGAAACGTGAAACTAGAATTCCTCAAAATCCTCTCTGGACGTCTGCTGCCCTCCCCCACCAACGGCAACGCGAGGGCTTTCTCGTACCGTCGCTCGAGGTACTGGCGGCGGAAGCCCTCTCGACTCCTCTACGGATTCACTGAAGGCTTTTGCAATCGAACGAGCCGCATGTTCCCGTACCGCGGCAATGGACGGGATAGCGGCCTTCTCTTCTTCAGAGATCGTGAGCTTGAAGATGGCCATTCGGCGCAACAGTTCATCCGCTTGGGCCTTCATCGAGTAACTCGCACTGGTGATTTCTTCCACTAAGGCCGCATTCTGTTGGGTCGTCTGATCCACCACCATCACCGCCTTGTTGACTTGAGCAACCCCACTGGCCTGTTCCTGCGACGCCGCGCTGATCTCCGCGATGATGTCCGTGACACGCTTGACCGAATTGACGATGTCTTCCAACGTCCTCCCGGACTGATTGACCAACTCGCTGCCATTGGTCACGCGCTGGATCGACTCATTGATCAACCCTTTGATCTGCTTGGCGGCCGATGCCGACCGCTGCGCCAGGTTCCGCACTTCGGCCGCCACCACGGCAAAGCCCCGTCCATGTTCGCCCGCCCGCGCCGCTTCCACCGCCGCGTTCAAGGCCAACAGATTCGTCTGGAACGCAATCTCATCGATCACCGTGATGATATCGGCGATCTTCTTGCTGCTCTTGTTGATCTCCATCATGGCCGCAACGGCCTGCTTGGTGACATCTCCTCCCAGGTTGGCTGTCTCCCGGGCTTCAAGCGCCAGTTGGTTGGCTTGCTTGGCATTGTCGGCGTTTTGTTTCACCGTCTCCGTCATCTCCTGCATCGATGAGGAGGTTTCTTCAAGCGAGCTCGCCTGTTCACCGGTCCGCTGCGACAGATCGGAATTGCCCTTATTAATCTCCTCGGAGCCGCTCACGACCGACTCCACGACTTCCCGAACGGTGGTGATGGTCTGAATGAGATTTCGCACCACCGCATTGACACTCGTCTTCACCTTCTCCAGCCCGCCGTGGTAGACCCCGGTCATCTCCTGCGACAGATCGCTCGCCGCAACCCGCTCCAGAATCGTTTCTACCTCAGCCACAAGGTGCTCCATCTCAGCCGACGCCTGTTTCTGCGCCGTCATATCGGTTGCGAAGGTGACGACTTTGTAGGGTTTCCCGGAGACATCGAGAATCGGGGTGAACGTGGCTTGCAGCCAGCACTCCTTGCCTCCCTTGCTTGACCACTGATACAAGCCGGCATCAGATTCCCCTCGGTTGAGCTTCTGCCAGAAAGCCACACAGTGCCCGCTGTTTGCAGAAGCCGGAGGACAGAACAGCCGATAATGCTGGTTCTTAATTTCATCGAGCCGATAGCCCACGGCACTCAAAAAGATGGCGTTGGCGTTTCGCACCGTCCCATCCATATTGAATTCCACCATCGCCTGCCCCTGGTCGATGGCTTTCAGGATGCCCTCGGATTCAATCGCCGCCAACTTCTGTGCGGTCACATCCATCGCATACTTCACGACTTTGTAGACCTTCCCGTCGGCGCTAAGAATTGGGTTATACGAAGCCTGGATCCACACATCCTGGCCGTTCTTGCGTTTTCGAGCATACACCCCTGCATCGACCTCACCACGGCCCAGCTTCGACCAAAACGCCTGATACTCGGCACTGTTCACATAGCTGGAATCACAGAACATCCGATGGTGCTTACCCTTGATGTCACCCAGACGGTATCCCAGGCATTGGAGGAAGTTGTCGTTCGCCGTGATAACCGTGCCGTCAATGTCGAACTCGATTACCGCTTGAGCTCGACTGATCGCGTCTGTAATACTCTTGACCTCGGAATTCGTGGCGGCGATTTCGGCCTGTTGTACCTGTTGTGCCGTCGCGGCGGTGCGGAGCTTCTCTCCCATGTCATTAAAGGCCTGGGCCAGCTTCCCCACCTCATCTTGCGCCTCCACGGAGGCCCGTGCCGACAGATCGCCACTGCCCAGCCGCTGCGCTGCCTGCAGGACCTCTCTCATGTTTCGTGCGATGAACCGAGCCATCAACGAACTAAACACGATCCCCAAGACGACCCCGCCAAGGTTGACGATCATCAACATCACTTTGCCGATGGCATAGAGCGACTGCGCGCGCTCATATTGCTGCCGGGCCTCTGTCTGGGTGGCCTCAACCATCTGCGCAAGGCGCTTGCTGACAGCCTCGTACGACAACCGCGTTTCGTGATCGATACGTGCCATCGCCTGAGTCTGCTTACCCTCCATCGCCAATTCGATGGTGATCAACCGACTAGTGCGATAGTCCGCGAGCGCCTCCTTGAATTCGCCGAATGATTTCCGGACTGCATCCGTGCTGATCATTTTTTCGAAGAGAGCTTTGTTCTCGTCGTTCTGCTTTGACAATTCGGCTATCTTGACGAGCGACGCCTCTTGGTGCTCCTTGTCCGGAGCCGTCACCGCACGCAGCACCCAGAACCGCACCATCGATATATTGTTTTGAATGGTGAGTGCTTGGCGGACGGCATTGAGCTGTACCTCATAGAGATTCTCGCTGCTAGCATTGATCGACCTCAAACTCATCACGCCCATCGTCCCAACCACCGTCATAATGACGCCGATCAGGGCAGACCCGATCATGAGTTTTGCCATCACGGTTTGATTCTTAAACCAGGTCACCATCGTCCCTCCTACGGTGAAAGACGCTCCCATAATCTTGTTCCCGCAACCCTAGGTGATTTAGGGAGAGGTACTTATCGTCGACCCTCAGGCCAACGGTGCGAATTCCGCAACCATGACCTCCACAGGTACCTTATCGGCATCTTCCTGTGACAAGTAAAAGCAAGAGACCCGCCTAGAACTCCTGGAATTCCTCCCCAAACTCGTTGGCATTGGTGCCCTTGCCTGCGACAAGGCTGGCCGGCACTGGTCTAGCTGACGCGGTCCCTCCACGCTGAGGGAGCTTGGATAGGCGCACCGGTGCGCTTGAACGAGACATCGCCCTCTCCCGTGGTTGTACGATCTCTCGCGAACGGTTCACGGCGGGAGCGCCCACCATGCTCTTGGCCGGCTCATGGTCTCGCGTCTTGAACTCGGCCACCTGACTGAGAAGCTCATTGGCCTGCTCCTTCATGGACTGAGCCGATGAAGTGGTCTCTTCCACCAACGCCACGTTCTGCTGCGTCGTCTTGTCCATCGCCAGAATAGCGGTATTGGTCTGATCGATCCCGCTGGCCTGCTCCTGCGAGGCCGTGCTGATCTCCGCGATGATGTCCGTCACCCGCTTGACCGAATTGACGATGTCTTCCAACGTCTTCCCAGACTGATTGACCAACTCGCTGCCATCCGTCACCCGTTGGATCGACTCATTGATCAACTCCTTAATCTCCTTGGCAGCCAACGCCGACCGCTGCGCCAGATTCCGCACTTCGGCCGAGACCACGGCAAACCCTCTCCCATGTTCACCCGCCCGCGCGGCTTCCACCGCCGCGTTCAAGGCCAAGAGATTCGTCTGGAACGCAATCTCATCGATCACCGTGATGATGTCGGCGATCTTTTTGCTACTTTTGTTGATTTCGTCCATGGCATCGACAGCCTGTTGCGTGACAGCCCGACCCTTGTCTGCCATCTCATGGGCGGTAATCGCCAGCTGATCAGCCTGCTTCGCGTTGTCCGCGTTTTGTTTGACCGTCGCGGTCATTTGCTCCATGGATGCGCTGGTCTCTTCCAACGAGGCCGCTTGTTCACTCGTGCGCTGGGAGAGATCTTCATTACCCTTTGAGATGCGATCCGCGCCAGAAGACACTGCCTCGACCGCCGCCCGCACCGTTGTCATCGTCTCCGAGAGGCTGTGAAGGGCGCCGTTCACATTGGCCTTCATCTGTTCAAACTCACCCTGATAGACCCCTGACATGCTGTGCGTCAGATCTTTCTTGGCCAGCGCAGCGAGCACCGTCTGCGCTTCACGCAGCGGGCTGGCCACGGCATCGAGCAGCCGATTGACAGCCTCTGTCAGCTCTCGTGAGGTGCCGCTGAACGCTCCTGTCTCAATCCGCTCGGACAACTGCCCAGCCGTCGCTGCCTTGATCAGTTTCTCGACCTCGACCTGCGCCTGTTTTTGGCCAGTAATGTCCATCGCCAGCAGGATCACCTTGAACGGTCGCCCCATGTCGTCCAAGACTGGGTTGTAGCTCGCCTGCAACCAGACCTCCCGTCCGCCCTTTCCCATGCGTTGGTATTGGCCGGCGTCATGCTCACCACGCCCAAGTTTCTCCCAGAAGGAGTGATACTCGGAGGTCCCGCGGTCCGACGGCGTCACGAACATGCTGTGATGTTTCCCCTTGAGTTCCTCCAGACTGTATCCCATCGTCTGGAGAAACAGGCCATTGGCGGTTTGAATCGTACCGGTGAGGTCAAACTCGATCGTGGCATACGACTTGTCGATCGCCTCCACCAGCCCCTTCATATTCTGCCGAGCGATCTCATGTTGAGTAATGTCGTAACGGACGCCCAAATACTTCCTCGGCTTGCCGTTTGGCCCCATAATGGGTTTGATCACCGCATCGACGTAATAGGGCGTGCCGTCCTTTGCTCGATTCTTGATAATGCCCCGGAAGATCTCACCCCGTCCGATGGTCTGCCACATGGTCTTGAAGGTCTCTTTGGGCATGTCCGGATGCCGCGTGATGCTGTGCGGGCGCCCCATCATCTCTTCGCGTGAATACTTGGAAATTTCCATATACTTGTCATTGGCGGCAATGATGTCGCCCTTGAGATCAGCTTCCGACACGATGCTCGTCGTGTTCATGATGTCGATCCGAGCATTCATCTCCTCGATCGCCTCCTGCTGTTTCGCCGCTGACTGAGCCAGGGCCTCGCCCATTTGATTGAACGCGATCGCCAACTGCCCTGTCTCCTCGGTGGTCGTCACGCGACTCCGCGCGGTCAGGTCTCCCTCAGCCAGCTTCTTCGCCGCGTCCAGGACATCCGACACATTCTTCGTAATACGCGTTGCAACTACCCACGCCGTCACCATACCCAGCAACGACATCAGAACGACGATGGCGATCAGCCCCCCCGTCAGCTGGACGCTCAACCGTTGACTGCCCTGATAATTCTCTTGGGCTTGCGTTTCGTTTTCACTGATCAGCGATTGGAGGTTGCCAAGCATCGCCTCCCGAACCGGCGTCAGTTCATTCACGCGCACCTCTGTCGCGCCGTCCTTGCTGTAGAGGCGACTGAGTTTCAAGACTTTTTCACGGACTTCCTTAAACTTCGCCAAGTTGCTGGCATACTGCGCAAACGCCTTCCGTTCCAAGTCGCTGACAACAATCGGAGCATACTGAGCCAAGAGGTCGTCGATCTCTTTGTCGATGGTCTCGATGTCTTTCTCCGCCTTGGCCACTGCGGCACTGTCGAAGGCCTGAATATGGAATCCAATCTGGGCGACCATTTTGTAATTGAGGGCTTTCAATTCGCCGAGCTCCTTGACCGGAAGCAAGTTCACCCGATAGAGCGCCTCCGTACGCTGGCTCAACTCAGACAGCCCCCAGGTTGAGAAGATCGTCCCGACCACCTGGCCGGCCAAGAAGATGCCCGCAATGACGATTAGCTTGTGAACGGTTTTGAGATTATCGAGCGTCTTCATGATTTCTCCAGCGCGGCTAGAGGGTGAGAGCCACGTACTACTGGGTTGACCGGTAGCGTTATCATTACCTACTCGGATTCAGACTCCAAATTATGGTGTGTCCTGTGCTGGTCATACCCATGGATACCCTGACTCCACATCAAAGGCTGCTTCACTTCATATCCACCAAGGTCAGACAGGTCAAAACAAAAGCGCATTCCCTGCCACTCTTGTGAGAGTGCCGGAATACGCCTCCAACTGACAGGTCTTGCTCCTGCCCGTTCAGGCGATCAGGCCATAGGCCTGATCGTTATGAGATGCCTTCTTGTACCTTTATCGGCTGGGGAGGATGAATCTTGAGGGGGGGGGACACACGCTGAGGCGGGTCTCACACACTCCGCAAACTGAGGGGACAGATCGCCCCTGTCGCACGCGGCACGACACGGGCCAGCCAATCGGCAGATCCTGCTTGGTGGGAATAGTGCTGTGAGTCGGACGGGTGTTCACTCATCAGCGTGGAGCACCTGTTCGAGCTTGGCCCGAAGCAACCCCAGTTCTTTAGACCGAAACGAATGTTTCGTCTTCGCGAGCACCTCGACCGTCCCCTCGAGCGCGCCTCGATAGGCGGTGAGTCTGGGGCACTCCATCATCCGGCACACATCCGTTGGCGCCTCGGCCTGGCCATGTAATTGGCTCCTCAGCACAGCACGGAGCCTATCGGACAGAATGGCCATCTGGGTAAAACTTTGCGAGAGATAGGTATCCAACGACCAGGCCAGCTCCGACCCGTTTGCGCCGCTGCCCATCGGCGGGAGGTCCTGATTCAGATGTTCCAACGAGGCAACCAATCGTTTCGCCTCTTCACGCACGGCGGCCGTCATCCGCAACATCGTCGTCTTTTTGACCGCCTCGACGACCGCCCGACGCAGATCCGGCCAATCCACCGGCTTGAGGAGATAGTCGGTGAAGGACAAACGAAGCGACTCTATGGCCGTTTGGACGGAGGGATAGCCGGTCACCAGTACGATCGGCAACATCGGGAAGCGGCTGCGGATGTCCCGGAGAAATTCGAACTGCATATTGCCCGGCATGCGGATATCGGAAATGAGGGCGTCGTGCTCCTTCGTCAGCAGCCGACTGGCCTCCTGCGAGTCCTGTGCGCAATCACAGCGATACCCTTCCTGTTCAAAGAGCCGGCACGTCGAGCGACGAAACGTGTCTTCATCGTCGGCCAATAGAATCCTGGGAGCTTCAGCAACCATGTGTCATGACCTCCTTGGTAGTACGTGTCTGACCACGCGCATCAGCAACACCTGTCTGGCGTGGCAGTAGGATCGAAAAGGTCGATCCCTGCCCCAGCTCCGTATGGACGTCGATCCTCCCCCCCATCGCCGCCACCAGACTTTGAGAGACTGAAAGACCCAGTCCCATGCCCTTCTGAACACCCTCAGTCTTCGTCGTAAAGAACGGATCAAAGATATGCGGTAAGACCTCCGGGGAAATCCCTGCCCCTTGATCAGCCAACGCAATCTGGATGACCTCTGCCTTTTCAAGAATGTTCAGCGTAATCGTCGTCCCTTCACGGGAGCAATCGATAGCGTTGTTCAACAGATTCAGCAAGACTTGCAGGAGGTCGCTCCGCGGCACATCGAGTCTGTGTACCCCAGGCGCTGCCTCAACGACCAGCCTGAGTTGCCGCTGCTGCAACTGCTTCGCAAACAGAGCCTTAATATCCCCAATCATCGCCCGGAGATCGACGGTCTCCGCCTTACCGGACTCCCGCCGGTAGAGCTGGTACATATTCTGAACGATAGACGAAACGCGCGCGATTTCCCGATCGATCAGGTCCACAAATTCGTACTGCGCATGTGCGGGATCGATCGCCTGCTTCACGAGGGTAAACGCGTTTTTGATCCCGGCGATCGGGTTGTTGATTTCATGGGCCACGCCGGCCGCAAGGCGGCCCAGCGCCGCCAGTCGTTCCGACTGGGCTCGCTGCGATTCCAGCTTGGCGATCTGGGCAGTGCGTTCGACAACTTGGCGTTCGAGCTCTTCCGTGTGCCGCAGCCGCTCTGCTTCCAGATGTTTCCGCTCGGTAATATCGCGGCCTGCCACCAGTCGAACTTCCTTCCCACGATACCTATAGGGCCTGACGACAACCTCACCCGGAAAGGTGATGCCATTTTTGCGACATCCCATGGCTTCATAGGGTCCAGTCACACCATTTGCCATGTTGGCCAGAACGAGGTCTCGAGATTCGTCCGCGATCAGATTAAAGATGGAGCGTCCGACGAGTTCGCCTGATTCGTATCCAAACATTCTCTCTAGACCGGCATTTACTTCGAGCATGATGCCCTGATCGTGGATGGCGATCCCGTCGAACGTCGCCTCCGTCAACAATTTGTACCGCAATTCGCTCTCGCGCAGAGCCGTCTCTGCTTGCCGGCGATCAGTGATATCGCGCACGACGGCGTAATCGAGTTCCTGACCGTCGTGGCACAGGTAATTCGCCACCACCTCCACGGGATAGATCTCACCGGACTTAGTGCGATGCCTGGTTTCCAAGCGCAACTGCCCTGCTCGCGTAAGCCTCGCCCAACACTCACCCCATGCTGCTGGTGGAAAATCCGGGTCGAGATCCATAACGGACATCCTGAGCAATTCCTCTTTTGTATATCCCAGACGGTGACAGGCCGACTCGTTCACATCGAGGAAGAAGCCGTCCGGACCGATGACGAAGATTTGATCGGCAGCATGATCGACGGCGTACTGGGTCGTTCGTAGACGAGCCTCCACACGCTGCCGCTCGGCAATCTCCTCCTGAAGCAAACGGATGGCCTGAGCGAGCTGCGCCGTTCGCTCGACAACTCGCTGCTCCAATCCATCATGCACTTGCTGCAGTGCCGCCTCCGCCCTCTTCCGTTCACTGACATCCCGGACATAGGCGCAATGGAATTCTTGACCGCCATAGGCGAGGAAACTCACACGAATATCGATAGGAATCCGCCGCCCATCCTTCGTCAGATGGACTGACTCGAACGATAGGGCTATCGTTCCTCTGGTCTCCTCCCAAAACCCCGGCCACATCTCCTTCGGGAAATCCGGATTCAGGTCGTGGACCGTCATACGCCGAAACTCGTCTGCGGTATAGCCCAGCATCTCACTCGCCGCATTGTTCGTATACAAAATCCTAGCTTGAGGATCGATCCAGTACACCGCATCCACTGCCTGATCCATGGCAAACTGCGTACGCTGGAGGCTTTCCTCTGCCCGCTTCTGTTCAGTGATGTCCTCTGAAATACCGAGCAAATACTGTGGTGTCCCGTCTATCCCAAAAATCGGCAGTTTCTTGGTATGCAGGATTCGTGGACCGGCGGCGGTTTGGATGGTTTCTTCCGGAATATCCATGAGGCCACCATTGGCCAACACTTCACGGTCTTTCGTGGTGAAAAACTCAGCTTCCCGCTTGGGAAAGAAGTCGTAGTCTGTCTTGCCCAAAAGTTCGCTCCGGACTTTCCCTAATAGCGCTTCGCCCGCCCTGTTGAATCGCACAAAGCGAAGGTCGGAAGCCTCCTTTACAAACACCATATGTGGCAGGTGCTCCAAAACCGATGTGACGAATGCCTCCGATTGACGCGAATGTTCCTCCGCCTGCTTCTGCGTCGTGATGTCACGAAACGACGAGACCACGCCTGACGGCTGCTCACCCTCGCCCTCCATGATAGGCTGCGTATTGATCGAGATCCACACGAGCGAGCCATCAGGCCGATGCACACCCATGACGACGTTCTCGCTGACGCAACCAGTTCGGAGCGTCACCATCGCTGGATGGGTTTCGCCGGGAAATGGGGAGCCGTCTTCGTGGATCGTGCGCCACTGCGGATCGAGCGAGGTACGGCCCAATACCTGGTCTTCTGTCAGTCCAAGAACCCGACAGGCGCTGGCGTTACACGAGCGGATGCGCCCATCCTGGTCCTGAATGACGACCCCCTCCGCCATCGCCGCCACAACGCTCCGGTACCGTTGTTCGCTCTCACGCAGCGAGGCTTCGAGTTGTCGGCGTTCAGCCATCTCTGGGCGTAGGGCCCTATTGGGTTGAGCGCGTGCAGCGGCTCGCTTGTTGCCCTCCTGCTTGGATTTGCGGTGAGCGCCTGTCACAACCCTTGGGCGCTTCGGCGTGTTACCGGCCACGAGCAGCTCCTTGGCGCACAACACCCATTTGAAAAAGACTCTGGACGGGAAATAACGTAGTCACGAGAAGAGGAGAAAAAATGAACTGCTGTTGACCGATGGTCAACCAGGCAGGGACAGAGCCAGATGACTGAGCCTTGAATAGGCCAGGAATGCCTGTCCTGATTATGCAGACTCCTTTCTATATCTATTAGGGTTCAATACTACTTACATGATTTTAAAAACCCTGTCTATCGATTGTTCTTCTGAGTCCGGATAGCCCTACGCTGCCGCGCACGGAACATCGACGAGGCCGATTCCGTTACCACTGCGTTCTGATAGGGTATTGAACGATGAGCGGATCGGGAGTCAGCAGCACGCAATCGTGCTCAATGGCCTGGCAGACCAACATCCGATCGAACGGGTCGCGATGCAGCGCGGGAAGTTTGTGCAAGTGAAACACGGCCCGTTCTTCGAGCGGCAGAATCGATATCCCATGCATCTCCCGCTGCGTCAACAGAAACCGATCGAGGGAAGCTGGCAGCGGAAGCTTTCCCAGTGAATGTTTGACCGAGATCTCCCACACCGATACTGCACTGAGATAGATTTCATGGGTGGGATCGGTAAACATATTCGCTGCGGTAGGAGAGAGTTCGCGCGAGCCTGCGATAATCCACAAGAAGGTGCAGGTATCGAGGAGACACCTCACGCCTTCTCGCCCTCGAAGGCGTGAAGCAGGTCATCGGGAAGTGGCTCAAAAAATGATGCTGGGACAGAGAACGTCTGTTTGGCCAAACCGATGGGGCGCGGACGTGTCGGAACTTCAGACAGTGGAGTGATCTGTGCCACAGGCTGATTGCGCTTACACAGTACGATTCGATCCCCGGCTTTCAGTCTGGTGAGATACTTGGAAAGATGGGTTTTCGCTTCATGAATGTTTAGCTTTATCATGGTCGTATAGTAAACTAACTTGTAGGTTCGGTCAAGGGTTATGAAATGCGTGGAGCGAATCGAGGCAATGTAAGGATGTGAAGCGTCGTTCGTGGGGGAGTTGGAGGTCTGAGGTTTGAAGTTTCATGTTTTCCGATAACCTGAAACCTGGAACATGAAACCTGACACTCAGAATTGAAGGAACGAGTGACGAGTGGGGTCGTCAGGTCGTAAGAGTGGGGCAGGAGCGGCGGCAGGCTATCCCTGCCGCCGTACACTCATTCGGTTGTATGGAGGCTAGAATTCTTCGAAATTATCGCTCGAACTGCGGCGATCTTTCCCATTCCCTGCCACGACTCCGACCGGCTCTTTATGCGATACAGGCTTCCCGACGACCGGCTTCTTGGAGATTCCCTTGGGAACCTGTGTCATCGGCTTGCTGACCACGTGATAGCCATCCTGTCGTGCAGGCTTCGGCGCCACCGCAGGCCGATCCGCCTGATTGGTTTTAAACTGCTGAACTTGCCGCAAGAGCTCTCCGGCCTGTTCCTTCATCGACTGAGCCGCCGAGGTGGTTTCTTCGACCAAGGCCGCGTTCTGCTGTGTGGTCTCGTCCATCGACATCACCGCCTTGTTCACTTGATCGAGCCCGCTCGCCTGCTCCTGCGACGCCGCGCTGATCTCCGCGATGATATCCGAGACCCGCTTGACCGAGCTGACGATCTCCTCCAGGGTTTTTCCTGATTGATTCACCAGCTCGCTGCCGTCACTTACCCGTTGGATCGACTCGTTGATCAACCCTTTGATCTCCTTGGCAGCCGTCGCGGACCGTTGTGCGAGGTTCCGTACTTCCGCCGCCACCACGGCAAAGCCCCGCCCATGTTCACCCGCACGGGCTGCCTCGACAGCCGCGTTCAAGGCTAAGAGATTTGTCTGAAAGGCAATCTCATCGATCACCGTGATGATGTCGGCGATCTTCTTACTGCTCTTGTTGATCTCGCCCATCGCGTCCACGGCTTTCTTGGTGACTGCTCCGCCCTTATCCGCCGTCTCCCGGGCCGCAATCGCAAGTTGATCGGCTCGTTTGGCATTGTCGGCATTCTGTTTCACGGTCGACGTCATTTCCTCCATCGACGCCGCCGTTTCTTCGAGGGCCGAGGCCTGCTCACTAGTGCGCTGAGACAGATCCTCGTTGCCTTTGGTGATCTGTTCAGATCCGCTTGTCACCGCTTCCACGGCATCCCGAACCGTTCCAATCGTATTGGCCAGGTTGGAGAGTGCGCTATTGATACTGACTTTGATTTTCTCCATTTCCCCTGTGTACGTGCCATGGACCATGTGGGTGAGGTCATTTTCTGCAAGGGCCGTGAGAGATTGCTGAGCTTCAGCCATACAGGCTTCCAACTCGGCCTGTGCCCGTTTCTGCGCCGTGATGTCCGTGGCGAACTTCACCACCTTGTACACCTTGCCGTTCGCGTCGAGGATCGGATTGTACGAGGCCTGGATCCACACCTCCTTGCCCCCCTTCCCGATCCGCCGATACTGGCCCGCATCAAACTCCCCGCGA
>SWDI01000002.1:483150-603495 GCA_005116955.1 Nitrospira sp.
AGCTGGACGAGTGCGCATGCCAACCTCCTGGGTTGCCAAGAGAATCTGGCCGCCGATTCTACCTCAATTCCAAATCAACTGCGGAATCCGGGATAAAAGCTTCCCTATTTTTCGAGGATCGCTCAGGTCTGCGGCAGGCAGGCTACGTCAGGTCGAACGGTCGATGTCACAAGGTCAGCAAACCATCAGACAGAGTACCAGAACAGTCACAACATGTATTGGCTAGATTTGACATTCTACAGAATGAGAAGCCTGCGCTGGTGATGGCGATGGGGACTCGGAGACGGGAAACAACGGGTGCCTGGTAGGAAAATCCTCGGGAAGGACCATCTGCTTGCCCAGTTTGGTCTGGTGGCTGATCACCAGCGGTCCTCGCAAATTGGCGGTGATCCGGCCAGGATCATCCGATGGGATGGTCAAAATCACAACCAGTGCCAGCTCTTCTCTCTCCTCTGCTCGAATTTCTGCCAAGGCATCGGCTGGAACATCGATCTGATAGTCAGGATGGATCATGGCTGGATCCAAAATGACAAATGCCAGGGACGGTTCTTCGACGGATTGCAGCCACTTGAAAGGAGCCTCGGTGTCATGATCCAGGATGACATACCGCTGGTGCTCAGGGAAACCAAGTAACCCAGAAGGGAATGTCAGGATGCTTTCGTCGTGGACTTCGAATGATCCAAACCGGGTCGATAGACTCTTCACGATTGTACCCTCACGAAGCAATCTGAGGTTTCGCGGCGATCAAGCGACGCAATGCGTCTATAGGGACCACGTGCGTTTTCGCAGCCAACCGGTTCTCCTCTTGAATCCTCACATAGACTTCTTCCCGATGGACCGCAACCACTGGCGGTGCTTCGATTCCCAGCCGAACTTGACCACTTTTTATCCCAAGCACGACCACCCGGATATCCGGACCGATCGTGACACTTTCTCCACATCGACGGCTGAGAACTAGCATACCGGCCTTCCTTGACAAGAGGCAGGAGTCTCACCCCTTTTCGGCCTACTCGGCCAGAAACTTTACACCGCAATCGGGCTGACTCTATCAACCGGAGCAACTAGACACACGCGATGCATCACCGATGCCCCGCCCATTCTTATATGTAATTCAGTAGCGAGTTTTCAAACACCTTGGTCAACGTCCTGCTTGCCGCTTCGATCGCATATTGCTGCAAGGTCAGATCGGAGATCGCTTTGGCTAAATCGACGTCCTCCGTTTCTGAGAGTGTCTTGAGGAAAAAGCCCTTTGCCTCTTCGAGCTGCGCCGCGCTCGTTGTCAGGCGATTCGATGTCGCGCCTACCTCTCCTTGAATGGCTGCAATCTGCGACACTCCCTGATTCAGTTGTCCCAGCGCATCGCTGATGCCGAGTCGATAATTCCCACGCAGTGCGGAAACCAGTTGTTTGACCTCAGTAAAGATATCGATTCCGCCTTCGATGAAAGCCCGGCTCCCAGCAACGTTGGTCGGCACAGTCTGGTCTGTCCCCACTTCGATGGCATGAACGCCCGCATCTCCCTGGTACTGTAGACCTGAAACGACAGAAAAGAGATCGCCGTTCGCCGGCGCGCTGGTTCCGTTGGCCAACATCATCCGAAGCCCCTCGAAGCTGATCTCACTCCCCGACACATAGGTCTGGTTGATGAGCACATTCCTGGGCGACAGACTGACGGAGAAGGTGTCTCCAGTCTGCGGCCCTCCCTGTTGACCGTTCGCCAACACCACACGCAAGCCCGCGAACGTAATTGCCTCGCCCGTCAGGTAGGTGTTGCCTGACGACAGCGTGGTGCTGGTCGTCTGGTCCACCACCGAATACTGTGTCGGAGAGGTAAACTGGATTTGATAGTTGTGTAGCGTGAGCTGCGCCGCGTTCACCATGCCGGCATCTCTCACAGCTACGCCCCCGGTATTGGATCCTCCACGGGCCGTCGTGACGGGAGCCGTTACGTTGAGCACATCGTAGGAGGTGGGGGAAGTAAAGCGGATCACATAGTCGTCCAATGTCGCTGCGTTGTCGTCGACGACTCGACCCTGTCCGGCCAGCGCGCCTCCGGTGTTGCCGACCGCTGAAGCCACCGTCGCGGTAAGCGCAAATGGCGCGCCACCCGTCGTCTCGCTACCGCCCGCGAATCCGACTCCCGTGCGGGCTAGACCTCCAGTGACGCGCACGGTCGACTGCGAGCCGTTCAAATCAGACGTGATAGATAACCGATCCTCTTCAAATGTGACCGTCACACTCTTTCCGGCATTGCTCAGCGCCGTATCGGCGTTGATACGGCTTTGGAGGCGTGCCGCCAGCTGAGCGCCGGTCAAGGACTCTGTCCCGGCTGTTAAATCGATCGTACCTGATGTAGTTCCATCGACCACCACGGTGAGGGTATCATTGCTGCCGTTTGTCAATGTCAACGGTGTCGTGATCACAAGTCCTGTGGCCCGTCCATGCGTGCTGGTGCCGGTGAAGATGGGCTGATTGCTCAGCTCCGTATTGGCCAATTGTTGGAGCTGCGCGAACAGTTGTCGTACTTCCTTCGCCCCGATCGCCCGATCCGCCGCGCTGTTCGTGTCGTTACGAAACTGTACGGCGAGCTGTTGCACGCGGGACAACGACGTCATCGCGTGGCTCAACGCCGTATCCGAAAGATCCAGCCTTGTCTGCCCGAACACAATATTGCGCTTCCGTTGCTCAATCGCGGCAAGCGAGGCTTTGTCCAATGCAATATGGTTGAACGCGCTGGGATCGTCGGACGGCTGACGCACTAACTTGCCGGTCGACACCTGTTGCTGGAATTCCAAACCGCGCGCGCGCGCACGGGCCAGGTTATTCGTCAGCACACCGAAGGTCTGTAACTCTGTCACCCGCATAGCAGCCTCGACGCTAAGGTTTGATCGACAACAGCGTTTGGAACATTTCGTCGGTGAGACGAACCAGCCGCGAGGCGGCTTCGAATCCCCGTTGGAACTTAATCAGATTCACCAACTCCTCATCCATCGAGACGCCGGACACTTGAGCACGCAACGTCTCGATCTGGTCCTTTAAAATCTCCTTCGCTTCTTTTTCACGGTCAGCCGTCTGCGCCGCGACGCCAAGCTCTGCCGCGACAGATCGATAGGCATCCTGCAAGGTTCCGTTTTCCAGACTCGCGAATCGCCGGTGCTGGAGTGCAACCAACGAGAGCAGGTTGGTATTGTTGCCGGGAGTCCCGGTTCGTGAGGATGAGGCCGCAACGGACGACGGATTCGTGAGTGCGACCGCCAAATCACGCGCAGCATGGCTATACGAATCCACTTCGAAGACGTCTCCGGCCACCGCCGCACCGGTCAACGTCACACTGAGACCGTCAAATGTCAGCGTCGTCGGGCCTGTGTACGTGCCTGAGGCGGCCGTACTGAGACCGGCGCTCAGGCCAAGTGATGTCCGAGCGGTCCCTCCGGTAATGTCGACTGCCGATGCCGCAGTCGTATCATTCGATGTCATGACTAACCGGTTGGTTGTGACGTCATAGGTGACCGCCACTGTTTTACCAGCCGCTTGTAGCGCTCCATCGGCATTGATTTTTGCTTGCACTTCCTGCGCAATGGCCGAGCCAGAGGCATACGACAAGCCTGGACTCACAGCGCCTGCGAGTGTGATGGTACCCGAGGCCACACCATCGACGGTCACCGTGAGCGTGTCATTCACACCCGTTACAATGGACAAGGGTGCGTCGACGGACGGTGCCGTGATCGCCGTGCCGGTATAGTTCCCGCGAATTGTCGCGCCCGTCGTGGCATCCACGATGGAATAGGCCGTTGCGGAGGAAAAGCGGAGCTCGTAGTCGTGAAAGGTCAGCAGACTGTTCGCGGCAACCACACCGCCATTGATCGCGGCAACCCCCTGGTTGGTAGTCACGGCCCGCGTAGACACCGCTACGGGACTAAACAAGTCGAGCCCGGTCGATCCATCGAGCCCATACCCTTGTCGATGAATCATATTCACGGCGTTCGCTAGCGTCGCCGAGAGCCGGTCGAAGGAAGCCTCCAAATGGCGAACGGTGCTATCACGGACATCCAAGAGGCTGCGTAAGCGGCCGTTCGAGATCAGGGCGTCGATGCTTAAGGGACGCGTGCCTCCGGTCAAATACCCGACCGAAAACAGCCCGCCGTTGTCCGTATCCTCAATGGCGTTCAACTGCCGGATCGTGGGTCCCTCCACCAACACCTGTCCGCGTGCCGCAAAGACCGTCAGCCCGCCCGTGCCAGACTCGACGGTTGTGATATCGATCCGTACTGCCAATTCATTCAGTGCAAGCTCACGTTGATCCCGGAGGTCATTGGCGTTCTGACCCGTCACCTCGGCCGTAACAATCTGGCTATTCAGCTCAGCGATTTGTTTCGACAGACTGTTGATTTCCGTTACCGTCTGCTTGACTTGAAAGTTCAATGATTGTCGCGCGACGACCAGATCGGAAGACACCTGATTCACACTCGAGGCCAACTGTCTTGCGTTGGCCAATAGCACGGAACGAGCCGCCAACCCGCCTGGATTGGTCGACACATCTTGCAACCCACGAAAATAATCGTTCATTCGCGCGGCGATGCCTTGATTATTACTGTCTCCAAACACGTTTTGGAGCCGGAACAACTCTTCTCGCGACACCGATAGTCGTCCGAGATTCTGCTGTACCGTCGTCAGCTGCCGGTTAATGAATTGGTCTGTATAGCGCCTGATGGACGTGGCCTGCACGCCGGTCCCCGCCATTCCAGGTTGGCCGTTCAGCGGCGGACGTTCGGTCAGCACGGCTTCCTGCCGGGAATAGCCGGGCGTATTCACGTTGGCAACATTATGTCCGGTAACGGTGAGAGCTTGTTGGGATGTGACCAGTGCACTTCTGGCAATGTCAAAGAGAGACGAAAGACCAATCATGCTTAGCCTTGCTGATGAATGAGCACGTTGACACGGCCTGTGCCGATCGCTTGTCCATCGGCTGCATACAGATCCTTGACTGGGGACAGAGGAGTACCAGTCGACAGCGCTTGATCCACCACGCCGCGAATCCCCTCGATGAGCACCACGTTCTGCCCGATCTCGTCGCGGACGGTCTTGGCCACCGTCATGTAACTTCGGTAGACGGCTCGTAAGTCGTCTGATGAGGAGTCTTGGACATGGTCAATCAGTTCCTGGATCGAGCCTGTTCCCGGCCGCAGACCGCAGTGCCTCGCCAGGTCTTGAACAAGCTGCTGTCGTTCATTGGCAAGAGATTGCAACGATTCTAGAATCAACAGTCGACGGCAATTGATGGCATGAAAATCCGTAATCGCAAGCGCTCGAATAGCAGCTCGTTCTGTATGGACCGTTTCAAGTAGCTGATGGCACGTTGCATCCTCTTGACGCAACAAGTGGCACAGTTGGGTGATCGCTGGCGGGAACGTGGACATACAGACTCCTTCTGACCTTACACATGCGCTGCATTCCGCCATCCATCCCCTCTTCCTGCCCTCCTTCCCGAAGAGACAAGGACGAAAGGGACCACGGCGAGTGAATATTCAGGAGCCTGGGAAGGCGGATCTTACAGTACGGCGTCGGTTAGAACCTGCTTCACGATGGCATCGCCAACCGCGCGGCCACTGATATCATATGTGCCGCTGTCAAGCGCGCGCCTGATGCGCTCCACCTGTTCAGCCCGTTCAGGGTCAGGCTGATTTGCAAGCTCCCGAATCCGTTGAAGTTCCTTCGCTTGGGCCGAGATCTGAACCTCATCTTTACCCACCTGGGTGCGGGCAGCCGCTTGCCGATTACCTGTCCCCTCGGTGTCCTGAACCCCAAGTAACAGTTTGGCAAGGTGATCTACCTTCCCATGACCTGAAATCTGCATGTTACCGCTCCTTCCCCGGCTCTCGCCTCTCAGCTCTCAGTCCGAGAGAATTATTGATTTTACCCCGGTCGAGCTACTTATCGGTTGCTACCCGGAAGAACTTGAGCGTTCCGGAGGGGATGACGAAAAATATTGCTGTGCATACTCCTGAACCATCTTGGCAATGCCTATCCCCCCAGACTCGGCTGCCCGTTTCCCAATTTCCTCGTCATAAAATGAGTAAAAATACGCCCCTTGCTTGTTGGCAATGCCTCCCTCAGGAACCGTTTCTCTCATAACCTTCAGTAAATATGAGACAAAATAGGCTTCGAACTGCTGGCCAGCTTGGACCATTTGTTGACGTGCCGCAACAGGGTCCTGCGATGTCGAGGCATTCATCTGAGACACAAGATGACTCGCGCGTCCGGTCAATCCAGGATCCACGTATGCTGGTGAAGAGAGCCCGGAATGGATTCCGTATTGTTCTAGAGTGTTCATATGTAGCACTCGTCCATCTATATAATTTCAAGGTTCGCTTGCAGCGCTCCCGCCGACCTCAGAGCCGAGAGTATTGCGACAAGGTCACGCGGCGTCACTCCTACTGCATTGAGAGCCCGTACGACATCCCCCAATGTTACCGTCTCATCCACTACCAGGAGCCTCGACTCCTGCTCCTTGATCTCTGTCTGCACATCCGGTGTGACAGTCGTCTGTCCTGCGGACGAACCAATGAGTGGCGCCGTCGGCTGTGACACGTTCAACGTGTTCTTGACCGAGATCGTGAGATTGCCGTGAGAAATCGCACATGTAGAAATCCGTACATGTTCTCCCAATACCACCGTGCCAGTCCGTTCATTCACCACGACTTTGGCGATAGAATCGACGGTCACATCAAGTCCCTCGATCGATGCGATATATTCGACGACGCGCCCCTGAAACACTTGAGGGATTGTCGCCTTCACAGATCCAGCATTCGTGGCTGATGCACTGCCTTTTCCAAAGGCACCCTCGATGGCCTCGGCAGTCCTGATGGCAGTCGTAAAATCGGGTTGGCGGAGAAGCACAGAAACGGTTGCCCATGAGTCAATGTCGACAGGGAGCTCCTTCTCGATAATGGCACCACCGGGAACCACACCAGCCGCCTGATGATTCTTCGTCACTGTCGCACCGCCAGCCCCTCCCGTCCCGCCGAGAAAACCACCGATTGAGACTGGTCCCTGCGCGACGGCAAATACTTGCTGATTGGCTCCTTTTAACGGCGTGAGCAAGAGCGTCCCGCCTTGCAGGCTTTTGGCATTCGCCATCGACGACACCAAGGCATCCAGTGTCATCCCTGGTTTCGAGAAGGGAGGAAGCTTGGCGGTCACCATCACTGAGGCGATGTTTCTCGTTAATAACTGGATGGGATCGATCACCAGGTTGATGCCCATCTTGTTCAACATGGACATCATCGCCTGAATCGTGAACTGTCCGCCGATGACTCGGTCGCCGGTACCGTCCAGACCAACCACCAAACCATAACCAAGCAACTGGTTTTCACGGACTCCTTCAATCATGCCAATATCCTTGATCCTCACCGCATCGGCGCCAGGGGGTGTCAACACACCACTGGTCAGGACCAGCACACTGACTAGAGCGATACACCGTATGAACATGTGTGAGGCACCTATCCTCTCCATGAACGTTTGGAAACAGAGACCTGTAAGCGAGGACCAAGTATGATGCGCGACAGCCATCCTTGCTCAAAAGCCAACTCTTTCCCTGAGGCGTGATCAGCATCATCAAGCACATGAAATCGCGTTCTGCTCCCAAACGTGGGAGGATCAAAATCAGCCCGTCGGACAACCCCACTCCGCACCATCATCTGGAGCGTGCGGAGATTTAAAGGACGCCGCTGGAGCATGCTTCTCGGAGTCGATTTGCGTCTCGGCGGAACCGTCATAGCCCCTCTTCTCCTCAGAACGGATAGACCCAATTGAGAATACGGATCAACCACCCGGGTCGCTGTACATCGTCCAGCACACCTAGGCCTGAGTATTCAATTTTAGCGTCCGCAATGGCACTTGAGGCCACTGTATTCTTGGTATCCACATCGACACGCCGGACAATCCCACCAATCGTCATCAGCTGTTTTTCACTGTTGACGCTGACCTCACGCCGTCCCTCGATCCGAAGATCCCCGTTGGGAAGCACCTCTGTCACGATCGCGGAGATGGTCCCTGTCAATGTGCCTTCACGATTGGTGGAACCTTTCCCATCGAACTTGTTATTGGCGTTCGCATTGATTCCGAATCCACGCTTTGTTTCATCGCTGAAGCGGATCCCTGGAAGCCCGATATATCCCATACCACTACCGACCATGCCGTTCTTAATCGTCGAATCCCGTTGAACCGCCGTATCCGCTGACTTTGACCCCTTATGAACTTCAGAGATTTTCACAGTCAGAATATCCCCGATTCGCATGGCACGCATATCTTCATAGAGATAGGCCCGTCCGTTCTCTTCCTGCCAAAGCGAGCCAAGCGTCTTTGGAGGAGGGAGCAGCGGCACAGTCACCTTGCTAGACGGACTCGGCGGGCTTGAACATCCTTGCAGGGCGATGGTGATGACCAGGCTACGTACAGCCATATGAAAAGACAGGTTACAGTGAAAGTGCATGATGTTCTCTGGCACGATTCAGCTAGAAATCGACCTCAACAAGATTTGGAGCCACCACTTTGGCTCGTAGGTCCCTGCCGGAATCCAGATTGGTGACCATGACGGTCTGTCCGACTTGTCCGTTTGCTTTCGTGACGCCATTGGCTCGAATCGACAGGCCTCCACGCCGCGCCTCGATGAGGACTCGATCACCCTTCTTCATGACCAACGGAGGCTTCACAAAGGCTGGGCGTAGCGGTGTCTCGGGCGGAAGAGGCCGTGATGCGCTCTTTCCGATGACCTCTCCTTGATCGGTCATGAAGGGATGGTTCACCTGATGAACCCGCAATCCAACCGTCTTGAGATCGCTCATATCAATCAGTTCATCGGTTTTCAGAAAGCGGGTGACAACAACCGCGTCGATCATCGCCGCAATATCAGCGACGACCTGGATCGTTTTCCGAGATTTCCCGTTTGCCATCGCCTCCACATGAAACATCCGCCGTCCTAGACCTTCTTCCTGAGAGTTGGGAGCAACTTGCAACTCCACCGTCCCGCCGGGGATCATTACCGAATCCGCGGGGTCCAACACCGTCACATGTACCGTCTTCACCTTGTGCCCCCATTCGCTCTCCAGATGTTTCTGAATGGCCTTCCGAATGAGATCAGGACTGACCTCACTGACAGCCGGTCGGTCCACAACGGTGTCGGTCGCCCGATGAATCGGACCTCGAGACTCAGATGGGATGGGCCGAGACCCACCACTAGGTCCTGCACGTGATGTCGTCACGTCGAAGACTACAGATGAAAGGAGCATGATCATCGTCAGCCAAATCCTAGACATGAGCCGCTCCTTATCGTCTGAGATTGTTCGCAATGGCCATCATTTCGTCGGACGCCTGAATCGTCTTGGAATTAATCTCGTAACTTCGCTGCGCAATGATCATATTGACCATTTCTTCGGCGAGATTGACATTCGAACTCTCCAAGAATCCTTGCTGGATCGTCCCGAATCCGGTGGTGAAGCCGCCGGTCCCCTGCGTGGGAGGGCCAGAAGCAAAGCTATCAATAAAGAGATTGCTCCCCATAGCGACCAGCCCAGAAGGATTGTCGAACCGTGTTAGCTGTATTTGCCCGACTTGTGAGGACTGCGTCACACCTGGCAGCAAAACCGAGACCGTACCGTCCTGCCCGATATCCACCTTGAGCGCGCCGGAAGGGATTGTAATCACGGGATTGAGGAGATCGCCGTCGCCGGTCACGAGATTGCCCACATTGTCACGCTTAAACGATCCATTTCGGGTATACATGATCGTCCCATCAGGACGGGAGACTTGAAAAAACCCTGCTCCATCGATCGCCAAATCCGTCTCGTTGTTCGTTTGGCGCATATTCCCCTGAATCCATTCTTTCGCAACAGTCGTTGGGCGCACCCCTGCACCGACCTGAATGCCAACTGGAAAGACCCCGACATTGGAGGCGCTGGTACCGGGGAGTCGTTGAATCTGATACAGCAGATCCGCAAACTCAGCTCGGCTGCGTTTAAAGGAGTTGGTGTTGACGTTGGCAAGGTTATGGGCGACCGTGTCGACGTTGATCTGCTGAGCCGTCATTCCGGTCGCTGCGGTCCACATGGCACGAATCATGGAATCCTCCTACGTATCTTGCCGTTCGTAAAACGTGAAATACACTAGCTGATATTTACGAACGACCAACGACGCTTTACAGTCTTAGAGCACTCGTCCTACATCTTGAATCGTAACCTCAGTCATACGATCAAGCGATTGAATCAGCTTTTGCGTTGATTCATAGTTGCGCATACCCTGAAGCATCTTCACCATCTCGCCGATGGAATTGACGTTGGACTCTTCGATGTGCCCAACCTGAATCTGCGGATTCTTGCTCACCGTGCCTTTCTCCGAGAAGAACAGCCCGTCCGACGACTTCTGCGGCATGTCTTCATCCGCAAATTCCATGACTTTGATTGTGGCGACAGGCTTGTCATCGACTTTGATGTCTCCCTGTGACGTAATCTCCAATTTTCCTGGAGGAATCTTGATCTCACCCCTTGTCCCCATCACGGGATAGCCAAGTCCTGTCACCAGCCGTCGCTGATTATCCAGTGACAGCATGCCATTGCGAGTGTATCGAGACCCTTGTGGCGTCTGTACCTCAAAAAACCCTTGCCCTTGAATGGCAACGTCCAGCGGATTGCCGGTCAATCGGATGCGGCCTGGCTCAAATGTGGTCTTGATCTGATGTGGTGCGACAAACGCACGCTCAGATGGTCCAAATGGTCTGGCCGTGATCTGTTGGGCCAATCCCACAGTTCGGCCTCCAGTGGGAGCGACCGAATGGTACCGTGGGAATATGGCTTTGAAGGCCTGCTCATCCTGCTTGAACCCAGCGGTATTCACATTGGCCATATTGTTCGCAAACACTTGCATGCGCCGTTCATGGGCGAGTGCTCCAGACAAAACGGAATAGATACCTCGATTCATATTGCCGACTCCTTTTCCCTTCGAGGGACAGCAACCCTTATGCCAGATTCGTTCCGAGCAGAGATTACTGTATATCGAACACGAACTCAGCCAAATGCAGGCATGAACTGACTTCCGCTGTGGAACAACAGGCTGGTATCGGATCCCCCTGCCATACTGCGAGGGTGGATTCTACCCACTAAGGTGAAAATTATTCCTAGCGGTGACTGGTGAGGGACGACTCATGCCGACCCGAAATTGTAGAGAAGGGACATACGGCAGGTCGTGTCAACCATAGCCATGGAGCAGCCACGATGAGCCTGTTCCCCTCTTCGTTTAATCGACCATTCACTAGGAAGTCGGCCTGGATTCCAGAATCGGCGGATGTCGTCCTCATCCACCCCATGTTTCTGCCACACACCGTTGCTGAGACAGACCACCATGCAAGAGATCGTTGCTCCGATCGTGGCAGAGTATGATGTGAGACCTTCATGTGCATGATCTTGATTGCTGATTGAGGACCTAGCTATGCCATGTACTAGTCGAAATCTCGTCTAGAGTGGTACGGGTTTCCTAGATTCGGAACTGAAGCCGAGCCACGTTGATAATCAAGCACCCAGCCGAGTCGGTCGGCAAATAGAATCAACTCGGTTTATGTAAGTGTGCCTTGAGCTGGATGATAGCCTTAGTATGGATTTGGCAAACCCGTGATTCAGTGACCTTTAGCAACTCTCCGATTTCTTTCATCGTAAGCTCCTCGTAGTAATACAAGGTCAGAACGAGGCGCTCTTTTTCCGGCAACTTGTGGATAGCGTCGGCGACCACTTCACGTTCACGCTCGTTGACCAATGAGGACAAGGGATCCGGCGTGTGCGTATCGGCCAACATCTTGACCACTTTATGCCCGTCTGGTTCATAAAGGCCTAAATCGTCCACACTAATCATTACCGCCCCTCTGGCCCTCGTAATGAAATCATCCAGCTCTTCCAGGGACATCTTCAGTTCTGTTGCCACTTCTTCATCCTGGGGCGGCCGACCCAATCGGCTCATCAGCATCGTGTGCGTCTTTTGGAGCAAGCCGATACGTTCATGAACCGATCTCGGGATCCAATCCATCGATCGAATCTCATCGAGCATAGCGCCACGAATTCTGAACTCCGCATAAGTCTTAAACTTCGCCTCTCGTGTGGGATCATACTTATCCATGGCATCCATGAGTCCAATGGTGCCAACCGAAATCAGATCCTCCGCGTCGAGGTATGCCGGGAGGCGGAAGGCCAACCGATGGGCCATCGCGCGAATAACATGGGCAAACTCCTTGATCAGCTCTTCGCGTCTGGCTCCCTGGGCCGCAAATGATTTTCGCTCGTGTGGTAAAGCAGTCTTGCTCATGATCTTCCCATGTCCGATCGTTGGTCAGTTACTGGCCGGCGTCACCGCCCGTTGCCAAACAAGCTGTACGGAACTTTTGGGGAGACCAGGTCTCGGCCACTGAATGACCTGATGTGCCAACCTCCTAAATGCTTGGGCTGCTGGTGCATCTGGGAATAACTCACAGAGCGCCTTCTGCTGCATGACGGCCAAATGCACATAGTCGTCATAAGGGATCACCCCGACTAATTCGACGGCCACATGAAGAAAATGATCCACCGCCACATCCAACTTCCCGAACACTTCAGCCGCTTCACGGGGGCTCTTAGCCTGATTCACCAGTACTTTGAAACGGCGTTCTCGATACTGGCGGGTCAAGACTTTGATCAGCGCATAGGCATCCGTGAGCGATGTCGGCTCCGGCGAGACGACGATGATCGTCTCATCTGCCGCAGAGGCAAAAAAGGTGACATTTGGCGAGATGCCCGCCCCGGTATCGATCAAGAGCACATCCATCTCTGACGTGAGCTGGGCCAGCTGTTCCTGAATCATCACCTGTTGGGCTTCTGTTAGCGCCGTCAGACGGGCAACACCGGAACTGGCCGGAAGCACATGGACGCCCGCTGGGCCGCTGAGCACGATCTCATCGAGCGTATGTGTGCCTCTCAATACGTCTTCGATCGTATGATGCGGAACTAGCCCCAGGAGGACATCAAGATTGCCTAAACCAAGGTCGGCATCCAAAATCAGCACCCGCTTCCCAACCCTCGTGAGTGCAACCGCAAGGTTTGCAACCACATTAGACTTTCCGACTCCTCCCTTGCCGCTGGACACCGCGATGACGCGAGTGGATGAACCATCTCCACGACTCAGATCCTCCGACATAAGGACAGACCTTCTTGTTCCAAACGGCATAGCGAGACCTCCAACCAGATTATCCGTGATGAATTGCCGCTTCTAATGCAGGAATTGCGCCTGACGATTGACCTACCCGATTGACAAGCACCTGAGAATTGGTCGAGCGTTCCGCAGTCAACAACGCCGCCAAACGTTCCGATGAGGCAACCTCGATATCGCCGGGAACTCGTCGTCCAATGCTCCAATAGGAAAGCGGCACCCCGGTTTGATGCGCAACTTCAAAGATGGTGCCAAACGATTCCGTCTCGTCGAGCTTCGTGAACAGAAGACGTAGTTGGGGTAGATCACTGAGGCGTCTCGTGATCCGACAGAGCTCCTGCTCCCTGGTGGAAGCCGGAAGGACCAGATGAGTTGTGACGGCCCCCTGTGGAAGCAGCTGTCGCAGTTCTTTCGCCAATGCCAGGTCACCTGGTCCGATCCCAGGCATGTCGATCAGCACAAGATCTACTCGCGTATGACGACGGAGCCCTTGATGGACCTGTCGAGCCGACACGGCGCAAGCAAATGGCACCCCCACGACCTTGGCATACCGACGCAGCTGCTCCACCGCAGTTTCCCGATTCGTATCAAAGGTAATGAGGGCGACCGATCTCCGCTGCTCGAGACGATAATAGGCAGCTAGCTTGGCCACAGCTGCGGTCTTCCCAGCTCCACTGGGTCCGATCAGAAGACCGATTGAGGGAGATCCCTCTCCGTTATGGAGCGGCTCACTCGTACGCACACGAGTGGCGATCTCATGCTGTAGCGCACGCCGAATCGATTCATCGTCGTATGGATCGGACACTTGTTCCGTCTTGCACGCCTCGCTTATCAGCAACTCCACGGTGGAAGCATTCATCCCCTGCTCGATCAGCGAGCAGCGCAGCCAGGCCAGCATCGGCACCGGTTGACTTCCGATTGACCGGACATTTTCCCGAGACAAGTCCTCCAATAGGCGACCCAATTCATTCACGACGGTGCGGAAATGTCGACGACGATTCGGTTTCACGTGCACTCGAGATGGCTTCGACGAGGCGGACCGACCGACGGGTGGTGTCGTCGCCTCACTATTCGGCTTCAGCATCCCGTGCAGAGTCTGTTGAAAAGTCGGCGTGGCCGCGGACTCTTCATTAGACGGTCTCCCAGGCGCTGCACCATGTGACACTTTGTCTGCCGCCTGAGGGGACCGTTGGACGTCTTGATCAGAAGCGGCCATCACTTCCAGGACCGGTCGATTGAATGCCTGTACGACTCGCCCTCCCTCACGCACCTCTTTTGCAGACAAGATGATGGCATCCGGCCCTAGTTCTTCCTTGATGGCGCGCATGGCATCCTGCATGGTGAGCGCGTGAAATGTTTTGACCTTCATGGCTTACCTTATGATAGCTGCGCAAATTCGAAGTCGATGCGGACCGTATCTAACGACTGCAGGCGGACAAACGAGTCCACTTCATTGAGTCCCATGACGGGAACGGCATGCAACTGACGATCGCTGTGTCGACGAAGATGGCGGCGAACAACCTGCGAACAGAGTACGATCGGTTGCTGCCCGCGAGCCGCAACCCGTTCGGCGGCCTGCTTGAGCCCAGTTAACAGCTTATGAGAAAGCGTGGGGTCAAGGTTCAACATGGCCCCAGGCGGCAATGCCGCGGCTTGTTCGGCCAACGACCGGTCTAGCCGGGGATCCAGAGTAATGACCTGCAGACTACCGTCAGGGGCAAGATACTGCTTGGTGATTGTCCGAGCCAGCGCCTGCCGTGCATACTCTGTGAGGACTTCTGCATCCTTGGTGGTGGTGGCATGATCAGAAATTGCCTCGAGAATCGACCGGAGATCTCGAATCGGAATGCCCTCCTTGAGCAAGTTTCCGAGAACCTTGACGACTGTTCCGAGCGGCACCAGCGTGGGAATGAGCTCCTCCACCAACTTCGGATGCGATTTTCCCACTTCATCCAAAAGCGTTTGCACCTCCTGCCTTCCCAACAGTTCAGAGCCATGGCGCTTGATCAACTCGGATAGATGTGTCGCGATTGCCGAGCCCGCATCCACCACGGTATACCCCGCCATTTGCGCCTGCTCCCTGGCCTCTTCAGGCACCCAGAGCGCAGGCAACCCAAATGCAGGCTCCTTGGTTGCAATGCCCTGCACCAAGCCTCGTTGACCAGTTCCTGGATCGATCGCTAACAAATGTCCAGGCAAGACGTCAGCCTTGGCCACCTCCACTCCCTTCAACATGATGGCGTATTCGTTCGGACGCAGCTGGAGATTGTCACGTATATGAATGGGAGGGACGACAAAGCCCATCGATTCCGCAAATTGCCGCCGGAGCGCTTTAATCCGATCGAGCAAGGCGGTGCCCTGCGTTCCCTCGACAAGACCTATCAAGCCGTATCCCACCTGCACTTCCATAAGATCGAGCGGGATCACTCGGGTCTGACCTTCCTCGGTCTTGGGCATGCTGGGAGTCGGTGTGGGAACTGCTTGAACCTGCTCGCGCAGATGGAGGTGATAGGCGACCCACGCAAGAGCACTCCCTAATGCCAAGAACGCCACATGGGGAAGCCCAGGTACCAATCCAAGCGCAAGAAGAATACCCGCAGCCATGCCCACGGGTTTGGGGGAGGTCAATAGTTGCCGAGTCATCTCCCCGCCCAAATCCGTGTCCGAGGCGGCGCGAGTCACCACGATACCGGCGGCAGTCGACACGATCAGAGCAGGGATCTGCGCGACCAATCCCTCACCAACCGTCAGCACGGTATAGGTTTGAGCCGCCAGTCCAGGACTCATGCCCTGTTGCAGAATCCCAATCGCCAATCCGCCGATGATGTTGACAAAGACGATAATGACGGCTGCAATGGCATCGCCACGAACAAACTTGCTGGCTCCGTCCATCGATCCGTAAAAGTCCGCTTCTTCTGCTATTTCTCGGCGGCGGCGGCGGGCGTCTGCCTCATTGATCACACCAGCATTCAGATCCGCATCAATACTCATCTGCTTTCCGGGCATGGCATCCAAGGTGAAGCGAGCGGCAACCTCGGCAACCCGTCCAGCGCCCTTCGTCACCACGACGAAATTGATGATGACGAGAATCGCAAACACGACCAGACCGACCGTGTAATTACCCCCGACGATGAAGTTTCCGAACGCCCGAATCACCTCGCCGGCAGCTCCTGCCCCTTCGTTGCCATGCAGCAAGATCAGTCGCGTGGACGCAATGTTGAGGGACAACCGGAATAACGTGATCACTAGCAGAATCGACGGAAAGACCGAGAACTCAATCGGGCGCCGCACTTGAAGTCCGACGAGCAAGATAATCACCGACAGCGTGATATCGAAACTTAACAACAGATCGAGGACAAACCGCGGCAATGGCAACAGCATCACCATGAGAATAGCCACCACCCCGAGGGAGATCACGATGTCCGGATGCTTGACGAACTGGGGTTGTTCTATCGGTTCAATTGCCGTTGCCATAATCTCCTAGGAATCTATGAACACATTCGGTTGATGCAAACAGCATGGCGGAACGTTTCCGTACCTACTGACGCCCGAATAACTTCAGGATGCTCAAAAAGGCCGTCCAGCAAGGCCGTAGCGAGCGAAGAGGCGAGGCGTACGCTTCGGTACGTTGAGCCTCTGAGCGACACGAGAACGCCGCTGGCGGACTTTTTCAGCATCCTGATCATGGCGTCACACCTCTGGCGCGATACACAAACGCGAGAATCTCCGCAACCGCACGATACAGCTCGTTTGGAATCTCCTTGCCAATCTCGACGAGTTTGAAGAGTGTTCTAGCCACGAACTTCTGTTCGACAACCGGCACCCCGTGATGTCGAGCCAACTCACGAATACGCTCAGCGACAAAGCCTGCTCCTTTAGCAACCACCATAGGGGCTCCCATCGTGGTGGTGTCATACTTCAGCGCAACAGCCAGATGTGTCGGATTGGTAACCACCACGTCCGCCGTTTTCACGGCGGCCATCATACGTTTCTTGGTCAGCTCTCGCTGGAGGGTCCGCACACGACCCTTGATGAGCGGATCGCCTTCTGCGGACTTGTGTTCCTCCTTGACCTCTTCCTTCGACATACGCAGACTGCGTTCCCACTCATAGCGTTGGTAGAAATAGTCAAACCCGGCCAGGACCGCGATCGCCCCCGCGACGGCCAATCCGACCTTCAAGGCAAGCCGTCCAGTAACACCCAGGACGGTACCCATATCAAACCCAATTAACCCCGGAATCTGGAGTACGTCATACCGCGCAACCCACAGACCGACACCCGTCACGATCGCAATCTTGAGGAGCCCCTTCACGAGCTCGATCACAGATCGCAATGAGAACAATCGGGATAATCCTTTGATCGGACTGATGCGTTGAGCATCCAGTTGAATCGCATCGGCACGCCATAACAACCCTGATTGCAGCAACGACGCACCGCTCCCCATTACCAAAATGCCCAGCACGACCGGAAGACTCAGCATCACCACGGTGAAGCCAGCGTGGATGACAACCTCGTACACCTGTTCGATTGACATCTCTTTGTAGAACGCTAAGGGAAAGGAGAGGGTAAGCCCTTGACGAGTCATCTCCGTCATTTTCTGAAGACCAACCGGCAACATGGCCGCCAGCAGCCCGATGCCGCTCAAGAGGATGACTGCGGTGGACAGGTCGCGACTGATCGCGATCTGTCCTTTCTTGCGCGCATCCTCTTTCCGTTTCGGCGTCGCGGGTTCTGTCTTATTACTTCGATCCTCAGCCATGTCCCAACGCCCTCAGAAGCTCATCAATCGTGAATTGCAGTCGCTCAATTTCTCGGACTAACAGTTCCGTCACAAACGGCGCGGACAGCGACATCACCGCCAACCCGCCGGCGATCGTGACAGGGAAACTCAAAACAAACACGTTAATCTGACTGACCGCCCGTCCCAACAACGCAAGAAGAATATTGATTAGTAAAATGATGACGAGGACGGGTGCCGCTAACTTCAATCCCAGGAGGAACATGTTCTGAGAGAGGCGGAGAATAGCCTCACCCATTTCACCAGGGACGGACGCACCGAATGCCGGAATGGACTCATAGCTCGAGATAATGGTCGCCACCAGCAACAGATGTCCGTTCAGCGAGAGAAAGAGGAGGGTCGCCAGGAGAGTGAAGTATTGGCCGATGATAGGGGTGTGCTCGGCCGTCGCAGGATCGAACAGTTGGACCACGCCGAACCCCATCTGCACGCCGATCAGCTCTCCGGCCAGTTCGAGCGCACCGAAAAATAATCGTACGGCCAGCCCGATCGCTAAACCAATGACCATTTCACTGACAAGCCCGGAGGCCAAGACGATAGGATCATAGGGCACGACGGGAAGTTGGACTAAAGGAGCCAACAGCACTCCCAACGCCAGGACGAGGGCCAGTTTGACTTTCGCCGGAACGGCTCGCCCGCTCAACACCGGCAACGCAGCCAACAGCCCACCGATACGGGAAATAAGGACCAAGAATCCTTGGAATTCCGGAAGGAGAATCTGGATGGTCTGCGTCAGCGCCATGTCCCTCTTAAGGCTTCGCCAAGTTTTTAACGGGAATAGCGGCATAAGGGATGTTCACAATGGCCGCTGTTCTCACGCGCACAACCCCGACGCATCGACTCCTGCTACTCCTCAAGCGAAACCGCAGCAAACGAGGGACCGCAGCATACCGGCTGGGGTACTTTGAGGGCCGATGCGTTGCGAGAACACAGCTGGCAGCCATTTTCAACATCCCGCTAATGCACATAGTTGGGAATATTCATCAAGAGATCAGCCATGTAGGTGGTCATGGTGTTCAACATCCAGGGGAGAAAGAACAGCAACGCCACAAACAAGACCACCACTTTCGGAACAAACGTGAGCGTGGCTTCGTTCAGTTGCGTCATGGCCTGGAGCGCACTAATAGCCAGGCCGATGAACAAACTAAGCCCCAGAATCGGTGCCGACACCAACAACGTCGTTTCCAACGCTTGCCTGGCCAATTCCGTTACCATTTCTGGTGTCACGTGATCATCCCTCTTCTCGACACTTGACCATCCGGTGTCGTCTATCGACAAACCGCTCAGCCTTAGTGAAAACTTCTCACCATGGACCCCACGACCAAGTACCAACCATCGGCCAAGACGAACAAGATCAACTTGAACGGCAGCGAAATCACGACAGGCGGAAGCAGCATCATGCCCATCGACATGAGAATACTGGCCACAACCATATCGACAATGAGAAAAGGGATATAGATTAAGAATCCAATTTGAAAGGCAATCCGCAGCTCGCTCAGAATGAAAGCCGGGATGATCGCCTGGGTTGGCACGTCCTCAACCCGATCTGGTTTTGGCACGTGACTCAGCTTGATGAACAGTTCGAGATCCTTTTCCCTTACCTGACGCAGCATAAAGCCTCGCACCGGCTCGATGCCCTTCTTCCACGCCTCTTCATAAGAGATCTGCTCAGCCATCAATGGTTGGAGCGCATTGTTGTAGACGGCCTGCCCCACCGGAGCCATGATGAACATCGTCAGAAACAACGCCAAGGACAGCAACACTTGATTGGGAGGAACGGACTGCGTTCCGAGCGCTTGTCGGAGAAAGGCCAACACAATAACGATCCTGGTAAAGGACGTCACCATGATGAACAAGGCCGGTGCCAAGGAGAGCACCGTGAGCAGAATGAGGATCTGGATCACCACCGCGGTTTGTTTCGGGCCATCTGCGCCAAAGTCGATGCTCACCGATGGGCCCGCGGCTACCGCTTCTGAGAGCGGCATCACAAGCAGCATGATCCATCCGAGGAGACCCCCCCAGAATATGTGCGCGTGCGACTCGTGCTTATCGGCCATGAAGTCCCTTGTTATGATGCAATGCACCGAACGGGAGACGCCGCACCCAAGACGCAAACTTTTCCTGAGAGGCCGGCGCCGCTTCGGTGGAGGCGTTCTCGCTGTTGAGAGAGAGTAATGCCCGCAATTCGGCTGAATCGCTGATGCGTCCGAGCGGAACAAGATCGGTCGCGGTCGTCCCCACAATCAAATATTCTCCCGCAACCGACACGACGGAAATGGTCTTGCGCGGAGCGATATAGCCACTCGCCAAGACTTGTACGAGCGGACGCCCGCCGGCCACTCCCAGTCGTTGCCCCATCACTCGCCGGACCGCCACCGCGACAACCCCCATCAACACCAGCACGATGGCCAGGGCTGAGACGGTGCGGAACAGGCTCTCCCATAGATCAATCACGGCCTCTCCCTCGGATCATTCAGCGCAGGTGTTGCACGCGTTCCGCCGCACTCACCACATCCGTCAAGCGAATACCAAATTTCTCGTTGACGACCACGACTTCACCACGCGCCACCAACTTGTTGTTCACCATCACTTCCATCGGCTCGCCTGCGAGTTTATCCAGCTCAATGACGGAGCCTTGCGCGAGTTGCAACAGATCCCGAATGGCCATCTTAGTGGATCCGACATACACGGCGACGCTCATGGGAATATCCAAAATGAAATCGATATTCTTGGGAGTTCCGCCCGTCTCTGCGTTTTGGACAGACGGAAACGAAGCCGGCTGCGGGGACGGGCTCCCGGTCGTCTGAGAATCGAAATGCGTTGCGGAGTCTGATTCAGCCATAGTCACTCTCTCGATGATGTCACGACTCGTTCAAGACTTTGGTCACGCGGCATGCGTGATTGCCCTTGTAAATTCCAGGACTGCCCTGAAATTTGTGATGTCCCTCGATATAGCAGTCGAGTGGATCTCCTGGATGTTGATCGAGTAAGATCACGTCGCCCGGTGAAAAATTCAGCACGTCTTTCACCGTGACCGTGGCGGTCCCCAGTCGTACCGCAACCGGAAGTGGACACTCGTGCAATCGCTCTTGGAATCGCTGACCCCACTCGCCGCTTTGATCGAGTTGATCGGAGACGAGACCAGAATAGAGCTTCTCTTTGATCGGCTCGAGCATGCTGTAGGGATACACAATGTACAGCTCCCTGGCCGTTTCTCCCATGATGACCTGTAATGTGACGACGACGGTGATTTCAGATGCGGTCACCACCATCGCGAACTGAGGGTTGCTCTCAGACCGCACATACTCCACCTTGATCGGCGCGACGGCATGCCACGCCTTTTCCAGGTCGATAAGCGATTGGAGCAACAACTTTCTAATGATCCGCAGTTGGACGGGCGTGAAGTCTCGCCCCTCAGGCTTCACGTGGGTCTGCCCTTTGCCCCCAAAGAAGTAGTCCACAATCAGGTACACAAGGAACGCGTCCATTACGAAGAGTGCGCTACCCCGTAATGGCGCCATATGAAACACGTTCAACGATGAAGGCATCGGAACCTTTTTCAAGAACTCACCGAATTTGATCACCTGTGTCCCGACGACAGCAAAATCAACAGCCTCCCGAAACATACTGGTCCAGACAACCGATTGGCGACGAATGAATCGGTCGTTGATCATTTCCATGGTCGGCATCCGCCCACGGATGATTCGCTCCTGATTGAACAGATCGTATCCCTTGACGCCCGTGGTTTCCTGGGCAGTGTCCTTCGGAGTCGTATCCACATCACCGGAGACGACGCCCTTTAATAGCGCGTCAATTTCGTCCTGCGAGAGAATTTTTTCCATAGTGCCCGCTGTTACTGAACGACAAATTCCGTAAAGTAGGCCGATCGGACTCCCGGCTTCTTCAGGAGCCCGTTGACGCGCTGTGTAATTTCATCACGTAGCTGGAATTTCCCCTGCGTCGTTCTGACTGCATTGACGTCCTTGCTGCTGAGCAAGACCAGGACCGCATCCCGTATCTGAGGGATGCGCGCGGACAGTTCAGTAGAGACCGCTTCGCTGTCCGCCTCGAGTTTGAGGGTTAATTTCAAATACCGCACGTCCGGAGTGTCCGCGAGATTGACAATGAAGGGATCCAAATCAAACATGACGCCAGACGAAGCGGCCTGACCATGCTTGCCACCAGCCTCGCTCTTAGACTCGACCTTTTCCTCGGCATCACCTTTATGGTCCTCTGAAGTTTCAGCCCCTTTACTGGCCCCCCCAAGGAATTTGACTACTACGAATGCCCCACCGATCCCGAATACCAAGGCAATGACTGAGACAATAATGAGCAGTTTGATGGGGAACGCCGGAGCGGGGGCCGCTACGGGAGCTTTTTCGTCACCTGCGGCTGCATCTGCCATAACTCCTCCTCGATTAACTCGCTGGCCCGGTGCGGAGACTGCAATGCATATGCCACTACACTTGGCGACTCATCGGCAGCAAGAATCATGAATCACCATATCTGACGCATGCTCCCATACGACATACATCACGCACGACAGGGCACAGTAGCTTCCTGTCAAGCAACCTCTTGACACCGTCAAGAAGCTGACAGGGCATACGTTGACGGTCAGAGTAGAGACTGACACCTGAAGAGAGCGCAGTGAAGGACGGGAGGGCTGGGAACGACGATCGCTCCCAGCCCCACCAAGAAAGAATGGATCTACCGTTTCAGATTAACCAATTCCTGTAGGATTTCGTCGGACGTGGTAATCACGCGCGAGTTCGCCTGAAACCCGCGCTGTGCCTGGATCATATCGATAAAACTTTCTCCGAGGTCGACATTCGACAATTCCAACGAATTGGATAAAACCCGTCCAAGCCCCGCACTGTCCGGGGTTCCCGTGACCGGCTGGCCGGAATTCCCGGACTGCGCAAAGGTGTTTTTCCCAGTCCTCGTCAACCCAATGGGATCTGGGAAGCGTGCGAGCACCACCTGCGCCAACGCGCGCAGCTGACCGTTCGAAAAACGGCCATTGATGATGCCGTTCCCATCCACGGAGAAGGCCTGGAGCGAGCCGGCGGCAAACCCATCCTGCGTTTGCTGCACGAGCGCCGAGGTCGACCCGAACTGTGTCGTTCCATCGAGTCCGCTCCCGCCCTCGGTCGTCACGCTGGTCCCGAAATTCATGGCAAGCAGCTGGTCTGGCGTCGCACCGTTAAAGTCGATCTGTAACTCTCCCGGCACCGTGCCGGACGTCCCCGCTGCAGTCCCATCATCGTACCGAATCACCGTGCTCTCTCGATCCAACGTCCCATCCGTCCCGAACGTTAACGTGCCGGACCCAACCCGAACAATGCCCAAGCTAGCCTCGATATTGCTCGAATGATAGTTTGCCGTGACGACGTCAGACGCGGCTGTCACCGTGTTGTAGTTCCAGCTGTTGTCACCGATCTTTGTGAAATACGTCGTCAGCAGATGACTATTACCCAGAGTATCAAACACCGTCATCGAGGTCGAAAAGTTCGAGCTGGCGGGTGGATCCGTGAGTTGAAAGTCCGTGCCGGTGGTCGACGTCGGCGCCAGCATGTTGAGATTGGCCCCCAGCGTGTCGCCGCCGTTTGCCGTCACCACCACCGTTCCGGTACCGGTCGTGGAATTGTTCGTCGTCCCCGTCATGCCGGACGCAAAGGTGAAAATATTGGATGCATTGACTGACGCCGTAAATCCCGCATAGGCAGCGGCTTTGAACGGATCGTTAGGGACCAACGCGCGCACGGCATTTTGAACCGCCGTGGCCAGCGCCGAGCCGGTCAACCCGTTCGCCACGGTTATCGTCCGAACCCCGTCCCCATTCAGATTGATATTGAATGAAGTGTTCCCGGCTGCGGTGGTGGTCACCGACGCCGCGGACCCCACGATGTTGCCGCGCACACCCGTCCTCGGTGTGGCTGAATTCAAGTTGGCAGCAACAAAGGCCGTGGTCGTGGCCCGCGGCGATGCGGTGGTGGAAGGCAGCGACACATCCCCGATCGTGCCGGTGATGGTGCCGGCGGTATCGGCCAGAAAACCCTGCAATTTGAATCCTGTCGGATCGACCACATTGTTGTCCTTATCGAGCCGAAACAGACCGGCACGGGAATAGAAGGTGGCATTCTGCGAATCTCTCACGATGAAAAATCCATTGCCGTCTATGGCCAGGTCCAGCACATTGGACGAGGTCGCGAGCGACCCTTGAGAGAAGCTCCCCTGCACCGACGTCAGCGCCACGCCAATCCCGGTCTGCACCGACCCTGACCCTCCTGAAATCGAGGAACTGATCAAGTCCGCAAAGGTCGCCTTGCTCCCCTTGAAGCCGACGGTACTGAGATTGGCAATGTTGTTGCCGATGACGGAGAGCGCCGTGCCATTGGCGTTGAGTCCGCTGACTCCTGAAAACAATGACGACAGAATTCCCATGGGTGCAGACCTCCTTCTTCAACCGGTTCGGATAAGTCTCGCCTATTGCACTTCCTCAATATCAGACGGATCCACGGATAACGCTCCGACAGCCAGCTTTGCTTGTCCCTCCTCCATACGCACACCCGTCACCGTCAGCTGCGCATGGCCCTTGGCAAGAACCGATGCACCCTGGCGATCGACAGCAGCGATGACATACTCATACACACCGGCCGCCATCGCGACACCTTTTTGATTCTTCCCGTCCCATTCCACCTTGTTCAGCCCCGCTTCAAGTCCCTTGGAGTCCAACGTTCGCACGACCTGACGATTTTCATCTAAAATCGTAATCTGGACGCGAGCCGCACTCTTTTCGAGAGCATAGGTCAGCGAGGCCTTATCCTTACCCTGCTCCAACTGCGTGAGCGTCTGATCAATGCTAATGCGGCGACCGACCATGGGCAGCAGCGTGAACTGCAAGGAGGCGTTTTGCGCATCAAGACTCTTCTGAAGGAGTTGTGACTGCTTTGCCGTCTGTTCCAACTGACTGAATTGAGTAAGTTGTGAGACAAATTCGGCATTGTCGGTTGGTTTTAAAGGGTCCTGGTTTTTTAATTGCGTGACGAGCAATTTCAAAAAATCATCCTGTCCTAGTTGTTGAGGTCCGGTTTTGCGCGCGGTCGCTGGAGTTCCCGACGAGTTGAGTGGCGATACATCGATCATGTCTGGTCTCTCCCTTCTGATCTACGCCACGACATTCAAGAGGCCATGGCGAGATGTGCGTGAGGCATCTGGTCGGTCTGAACTCTGCCCCCAGGGTGTTCCCGTCGATCCCTGATGCCGACTGTGCCCCTGTTCCGGAGACGAGTCCTGTTGGAACGAACGACCGGCACTCTGACGATCGATGTCCACACGGAATTGTCCCATGTCCAACCCGTTCGCTTGCAACGCGGCTTGCAGACGATCCTGTCCGTTGACGAGCACCTGACCCACCTCAAGTCTGTCGGCTGAGAAATGGGCATGCACCATATCGTTCGTCATGGCCACGCGAATATTCACATGGCCCAGGTCGGGCTGTGCCACATCAAACACCACCGATCGCGTCATGAACCGCACCGACGACTCAGCCGTCTCCTGGGAAGGTATGGCTGGTTGCGCCGGAGTCATCACAGTGGGAGTGGGAGAAGGGAGTGGACTGGAGACGACACGCCCATGAGCGCCGGCCATCATCGACTCTGTTGCCGGTCCGCCAGAAACTGGACGGTCAATGACCGTTGCCTGCGGTAGTTTCGTTTCAGCCTGATCGCGTTGAGCGTTGAGTTGCTCACCCCAGAGCTCGCTGAAATGCTCGGCCCCACCGGAATCCACGCGCTGTCCCTGTTGCCCCCCCCATGGCGCCCGCACTCCGCTATCCTGCATGTCACGAAGGGATTGCACATACCCGTTCATCTGCGCTGGCGTTGCGCGATCTGCCGATCCCTCATTGCGTATCACAGAGTCCGTCTTCGGAAGGTCCGGCTTGCCATCCGGTCCCCCCACCCCCAGAGCGACAGAAGAGACCCGGCGCACAATGGTCTCGGGCTGCAGAAGAACCGAACCGGATGGCGACTCCAGCGGTCCTGGACGAGACTCGACACGATGCGTCATCTCTGGATCGGCATCATCGGCACTCATATGGGAGCCCGCCTTGACGACTTGAGCCTTGTGCGAATCACCGCCGGTGCCAATCACCGGCACGTCTGATCCATGGACAGGCAAATTCGACGTTGCATTCCGTTCATGACCAGCAAGAGAGTGGCCTTCCGTCGGATGGGATGCCGTCAGGGAAGCATTCATCGCCTTAGGCACCATCAACGGAGACCTTGAAGAACCGCCGTCCGACTCAGCTTGCTGCTCAGAGACGGACTCCTTATCAGAAGAGTTCTCTTCTCCCTCCGTGGGAACATTTGTCCGGTCATCCACGTGGGCCAGTCCCTGAGATGGAACCAGGGAGACGAACGGCATCGGGGCTTGCCCTTGAGAGTCAAAACCTGTCTGACTCGGTTGAGCCGTAGCTTCCAAAACGTTTCTAGAATCTTCAGCGCCCCTCGTTACATCGTCGCTGGATCTGTTTCCATCTTGGATTGTTTCCTCTGACGGTGATGCACTTGCGCGTTCAGCCTGAGTGGCAGAAGCATTCTGGGCTTGTGTTTCCCTCGATTGGGCCCCACGTTCAGACTTGTTCGTTGATCGCGCCTCAGCACGCTCGGCCGGAGTTGCAGAAGCATTCTGGGCTTGTGTTTCCTTCGATTGGGCCCCACGATCAGACTTATTCGTTGATCTCACCTCAGCACGCTCAGCCTGAGATGATGCAGCATTCTGATCTTTTACTTCCCTCAATCGAGCCTGACGCTCGGCCATGCTCGCTGATCGCGCCTCTGCTGCTTCACGAGCCTCCATCCTCCGCTCGTCCGCACGAGCCCCTTGGAGCACAGCAGGAAAGCTTTTCCGGCTACCGCTGGAACTGGAAGCGGTCGAGGCCCGAGACGGTCTGACTCCCATATCGACAGGGGAACCGGATGAATGAGGAACTATGTCAGTAAGAGTAAAGTCCACGTACGCCAGTCCTCGTGTGATTCGAGCAAAGAGGGAATACAAGCCTCATGCCAGGTGAGCCGCGTGCAACATCGCGGATAATCAGGCTAGTTTTTATGAGCGCCTTGACGGTGTTGTCCGGAGAGAGGAAAACTTTACAGCGTGCTCGGCAAAACTGGCCGAGTCAAATACATGAATGGCTATTTTTGAAGGACAAGGATCTTTCCAATGGTGGGTAACATTTCGAGCATAGTCTTCGCGCACTTACTCCAACCATGCTAATGGCAAGAGCATATTCCAGCGAGGCGTGAGTGCTAGGCCGAGGACAGGATGGTCGCAAGATGACAGGCACACAGACTGTATGGCAAACAAGAATTTCTGAGGGCACCGGAGAAGCTCTACGGCGTGTGCGTCAACAACTGCTCCGTGAGTTTCGCAGCCCGGTCAGCTTTGACTTGCGCAAGGATTGCGCCGGCGGTCTTTGCTTTCACCAGCTTAAGGATTTCAATCGCTTTCCGATCTGGCATATGTTCAAGACGCAAGGCGGCGTCCTCAGACGGCATGGATTCGTAAATCTTCGCGAGCTGTGTCCGTTGGTCCTGTACCGCCCCCTTCTTTTCCACAGGGGTTTTGGCTTGTGATGCTGAAGCTTTGGCTTGCGCGCTCTGGATCTTCTTTTCCAAGGCTTCGTTCTGGTCCAGGAGCTCCTCGATCTGGCTTCGCACCATCATGAGGCGTTCTTCGTTCTGGCGAAGCGATTGCTCTCGCCGGTCAAGATCTCGTTTTCTCTGATCCAGCATGTCAATCAATTCACGAGGAACATCGATCGCCGGCCCCTGGACCACTGGTGGAGCCAACAGCTTGGCACCGTCATCAGACTCCGCTCCTGAACTCTCTGCCTCCTGTACTTGCGATGGCATACCCCGCGTCGGCCCACTCGTCGTCGTCACCTGCATTTTGGATTTCTGTTCGGAGGAGGCTTGTCCCAGTTGCACCATGACCCAGAAGAGAACGGTCGAGCCGACGATGCCACCAACCATCGTCAAAAACTGGGAGTGCCGGTATTTTCTCGACTCCATTTTCGCGATACGCCCAAGGCTGTCGAAACCGAAACGATCTACCCAACCTCTCATGGATCCTGTCCTCATGAGTGACTCTCTCGCCGAGTGGAATGCCTGCGGCTCGCAGCCTCATCCATGGTCCGCTGCTCCTGGCGGGCCTCGTCGGCACGTTGCGCGGCGCGGCGTCTATCGGCGACAAGGTCAAGCAGCTTGCGCTCCAGGCTGGCTTCAACGAGACGCGCCTTGGTATGCTGCCATGCCTCGACGGCTTGATTGATCTCTCGACGCACTCGGCACAACGCGGCCTGTTGCGAATCTATACGCCCCTGCCGTTCCAACCACGCTTCGATGGTAAGCCCTTGCGCAGATTGTCGATCGTAGGTAGCGACCTCCTCCTGAATTGTAGATTCAAGGTCCTGATACCGTTCCTCGCTCTGAGCCAGCGTGCGGACGATCTGTGCCAACTCCATCATCAACGCCTCTACGGTCTGAGCACGCAGCTTCCGCAAGGACTCGAGGCTCATGCTGCCTGCTGGGCCAGGGTCTCAAGTTGCTGCACCGACGACGGCAGCCCTGCCGGCTGGTCAATGTCTTGTCGCAAATAACCATTGATCGCGTCCTGCGCTTGAACGGCACGGTCGAGCGCCACGTTCATTCCTGGTTTATAGGCTCCCAGCACAACAAGGTCCTCGGATTGGCGATATCGTGCCACCAACTCAAGGACCTTTCTGGCGGCATCGTAATGTGGTCGCCCGACGATATCCCGCATCACACGGCTTGTACTCTGGAGGAGATCAATCGCAGGAAAGTGATTGCGAGCGGCCAATGTGCGAGACAAGACGATATGGCCATCCAGGATCGAGCGCACCGTATCGGCGATGGGATCACTGAGATCATCGCCATCGACCAGCACGGTATACAATCCGGTAATGGTTCCTGGACCCGGTCCAGTCCCAACACGTTCCAGCAACTTCGGCAAAAGCGTAAATACGGAGGGGGTATAGCCTTTGGTCGTCGGAGGCTCTCCGATCGCCAACCCTACCTCCCTCTGGCTATAGGCCAATCGCGTCAGTGAATCCATTAACAGCAACACCTGTTTACCCGCGTCACGGAAGTATTCAGCAATGGTTGTCGCGACCAACGCCGCGCGCAGCCGTATGAGCGGGGCTTGGTCGGACGTCGCCACCACCACCACCGAGCGTCCGAGTGCCTCTGCACCCAGATCGCGTTCCAGGAATTCGTTCACCTCACGGCCTCGCTCTCCGATGAGGGCGATGACATTGACATCCGCTTTCGTGTATCGGCTGATCATCCCCAACAGCACACTCTTGCCAACCCCGGAACCAGAAAAGATGCCCATCTTCTGTCCACGTCCACAGGTCAAAAACCCGTTGATGGCACGAACGCCGAGATCAAGTGGGACGCGTAGACGAGCTCGTTGTAGCGGGTTCGGTGCGCCAGCATAGAGTGGATACCGCTCCGTAGCCGCCAGCGGCCCTTTGCCATCCATTGGATTACCACAGCCGTCGAGCACCCTTCCCAATAAGCCTGGCCCGACAGCAAGATTGGCCACTTGGCCGGACATGGTAATTCGACTACCCGGCCCGATCCCGTGCATATCGCCCAGCGGCATCAGGAGAACACGATCCCCCCGAAATCCCACGACCTCCGCAGCGATCGGCCCTCCAGCCACCTCCCGCGTGATGCGGCAGAGCTCTCCGACCGTCGTCATCGGCCCATACCCTTCCACGACGATCCCAACTGCTTGCGCCACCCTTCCGGAGACTTCGATGGGATCGACGCGCTCGATCAGCTGGCTAAGACTCATGATGAGCCCTGTTCCTCAGGGCATCGCCCAAGCGGAGTAATTGTGTATCGAGGGAGGCATCGACCAATCGTGTGGCAGTATGCAAAAGACAGCTTCCTCGTTGAAGGGAAGCCACCGGCTCGATGGTGAGTGTCAGTGCGACCTGTTGCCGTCCTGTCAGTTCGGCCCGAACGGCTTCAAGGACGGCCGCGTCAGCTGGATGCACTTGTATCACCACGCCATCTGACTCTTGAACAGCTCCGAGTGCTGCCTTGACCTGCATGACGATCTGTTCACGTCGGGACTCGGCCGATTCATGCAGGATCTTAGACACGATCTGCAGCGCGAGCGCGATGACTTCATCGTCGATCGTCTGCTGAAGCGCGGAACGAGCGGCATCAAATCTTCCGACAGCCTCGGTCAAGACCGCAAGATCTTGTTGACGCTGCGTGTCCGAATATCGCCGGCCTTCTTCCAGACCTCGCTCATATTCCGTCGGCCCATCAACTCCTTTACGCTCGCTCCCATCCCCAAATGTTTGAAAAGGCACACTTTGCATTTGTACCGCGCCGGACCGCACAGCAGCATGTTTCAAGACCGTCTGGTCGGTGCGCAACCGATGGAGTTCCAGTAGCCGGCGAACCGTGGCGAGAACAATGTCCGGTTGAAATGGTTTCGTCAATAAATCGCTGGAGCCGGCTCTCATCGCACGGGCGGCAATTTCAACCGAGGCGGCCCCAGTCATCACAACTCCAATCATGCGACTGTCGATCCGCTGTGCATCTTCCAGAACCGCGATACCATCTCGATCTGGCAAGGAGGCGTCAACGATCAGTAGTGCAGGAGCCTTCTGCTTGACCATCGCAAGCGCCTCCTGTCCTGAGCCCGAGAATCGAATCGACACTCGTTCCGGCTGAAGGAGTTCGTGGAATACGTTTCGGATCCCTTCGTCGGCATCAACAATCAGGACTGTCCCTTGAAGGCGCGACATGCTTCGCTCGGAACTGACCACTGCCGGGATAGTTCCTCCCGCCACTACAGCCTCTCCTCCCCTGCCCCCGCGATGACGATACGACCTTCTTCCTCAAGCTTGCGGCAGACTTTCAAAATATTCTGCTGGGCTCTCTCGACATCAGACACCTTCACCGGCCCTTTTGATTCCATATCTTCCTTCAACATTTCCGCGGCACGACTCGACATATTCTTAAAGAATTTCTCCTTCACCTCGGGATTGGCACCGCGAAGCGCCAACGGGAGGTCGTCCTTGCTGATCTCTTTCATCAATTCCTGCAAGCCACGATCGTCGATCTTCACCAGGTCGTCGAAGACAAACATGAGCGCCCGAATCGCGTCCGCCAACGGCTGGCTCTTCTCCGCGATCTTGCCCATAATGCCCCCCTCATTGGTCTTATCCATGCGCGTCAAGATGTTGGCCATCACCTCAGGCCCACCGAGGCTCTGCGACCCCAGTCCCGTACTGGCCAATAGTGTCTCTTGTATGCTTTGGCTCAGCTCTTCCAAGACATCCGGCTGCACATCTTCCATGGTGGCCAGCCGAAGCGCCACGTCTCCACGCATCGCCTCAGGAAGTCCTGCAAGCACTTGCCCGGCTTGATCGCTTTCAAGATGCGCCAGCACGACCGCCACGGTTTGCGCATGCTCAATCTTCAACATTTGGACAAGCGTTTTCACATCGACCCACTTCATTGCGTCCAGCCCAGGATAGCTTTTCCGAGTCATCGATTCGATGATCCGCGCCGCCTTTTCTGGACCCAGCGCCTTGATGAGGACGGTCCTGATGAACTCTTTTCCTTGAAACTGAACCTCGCCGGACGCGCTGGCAGTCTGAAAGTCCAACATGACCGCATCTTCCTCGTCTCGCGAAATCTGAGCCGTACCGTTCATGAAGGTTCCCAGCCGCTTAATTTCTTTGGGGTCGAGTTGTTTCATGACCTGGGCGGCTGATTCTTCTCCGATGGCACGAAGGAGAATAGCTGCCTTTTGTTCGCCCGTCAGAGTCTTTGACATGGTCACACGCTATGTAGGATTCTTGAGCCACTGTTTCACGACAACCGCAGCTGTGTCAGGATTCTTTCTGGCCATGTCGATGATTTGAGCTCGATCCGGTGCATTCGTCAATGAGGCTTGCGCCATTGCGTGAGCCCCAGGTAACGCCGAGACCGTCGCGTCGGTCTGCATCTGCTCCGTCGTTGAACCCAACATGGCCAATAGCGGACGGACCACGAACAAGAGAATCACCGCAAACAATAGGATGCCGACACCATAACGAAGATACGGCAACCATGGCTTTGGCCCTTCGGCCACGGCTTCTGCCGTCGCACTTTGCAGCTCTTCCGGTTCCGCGCCGAATTGCACGTTCACGACCTGAACCTGATCCTGCCGCTCGGGCGAAAAGCCCATCGCTTTCTTGACGATGTCCTCAATCCGCTTGAGGTCTTCTTCTGAACGTGGGACGTATTTCCGTGCGGCAGCCGGCGTCTCCGTCGACTGCCCATCTCCGGTTTTGGCTGTCTCATAGATCCCATCAACTAGCACGGCTACGGACAATTGTTTGATGACACCGACGGGCTCGACGATTTTTGACACGGTTCGACTGATCTCGTAGTTGACCGTTTCATTTTTCGTCTGACTGTTGTTCGAACTGGTTTGAGGAAGCTCCTGATCTGTTCCAGGCGGAACGTTCGACTGGACACCCGGTACACCGCCGCTGATGCCGTTGGTGCCATTCGCCTTTTCTTGCCCTCGTTGTTCGCTCCTCACTACCTGGCTATTTGGATCGTAGCGTTCTTCCGTGGTTTCAACCTTGCGAAAGTCCACCACGCTGGACACACGCACGACGGCTTTGTTAGAACCGACAATCCGCTCTAGCATCGTCTGGATACGCGTTTCGACATCTTTTTCAATGCTCCGCTGATATTCGAGCTGGGTATTAGACAACCCGGCAGTCTCCTCCGTCATGGTGGACGACAACATACGGCCGTGCCCATCCACCACGGTCACATCGCGAGCCTGCAGGCCTTCCACGCTGCTGGACACCAAATGGATGACCCCCTGAACCTGCGTCTGAGCCAGCTGTTGCCCATTGCGAAGAGAGACGATCACGGATGCGCGTGCTTTCTCCTGTTCGTTGGCGAAGAGTCGCCGTTCAGGAAGCGCCAGATGAACCCGCGCCCGTTCGACTTCCGGCAACTGCGCGATGGTTCTCGCCAGCTCGCCCTGTAAGGCGCGCCGATAGTTGAGCTTCTGTACGAATTCGGACATGCCGATCGACGTACGATCAAAAATCTCGAAGCCAACCCCACCTCCATGGGGAAGCCCTTGAGTCGCGAGTTGCAATCGTAGGTCGTGGACTTGGGCGCTAGGAACCAGCACCGTCGCTCCACCACCGGTTGTTTCATATGGCACCTTCGTCTCTTTCAACTTATCGATGATAGCAGCCGCGTCTTCGCCGCCGAGATTGGTGAACAACACCTGCATATCGGGCTGCTGCGTCCACAGTGTGAGCGCGATGAGGCCCGCCACTGATCCCGCCAGGGCAACGAGAATGATCATCCGTTGATTGATGGAAAACTTGGAAAACATTCTACCCACGCTCCTTCATCGTGCCTGACCGCTTACACTTGCATCCGTTGAATCTCTTCATAGGCCGTGACCAGTTTGTTCCGGATTTGCATCATCAATTGGAACGACACGTCGGCTTGCTGCAACGCGACCATCGTACGGTGAAGGTCCTGCGTCTCGCCTGTCATGAGGTCACCTACCGCTCGGCCAGCCTCCACCTGTGTGTCGTTGACCTTTCCGATTGCGGATTTGAGCGAATCCATGAACCCCGAGGCACCTGACGTTCCGGCCGACCCGCCTGGGGCCACATCGGGAATCGGAGCGATACCTGATGTCGGACCGTAAATCGGATTCATCATCACCTCCCAATTTCCAGTGCCTTGTTCCACATGGCACGTGTTGCGTTGATGGCTTGAACGTTCGCTTCATACGCACGCGACGCGCCGATCATATTCACCATTTCTTCCATGACATTCACATTGGGAAGACGCACGAACCCTTTGGGATTGGCATCCGGATGATGAGGGTCATAAATGAGTTGCCCTGGCTTGGAATCTTCCACCACACGAGCGACGGAGACCCCTTCGAGCGCATGTGCCGACGGCCCAACGGCGATTTGTCGAAAAGCCCCATGAAATGAGCTTGGAACCGCCGTTGAGCGAAAGACGACATCCCGCCGCTTGTACGGACCGCCAGTCGGTGTTTTCGTTGATTGGGCATTCGCAAGATTGCTCGCAATGACATTGAGTCGCCGCCGCTGGGCATCCAAACCGGATACCGATACAGCCATACTGTCGGACATTTCCATGATGAACCTCCTCTCTCAACCGTCAACCGCGTGCCGATGTTGACCATCCGAGTGGGCTAGGCGTTATCTCCCTTCTCGTATCACATTCAACAATCCATGAAACTTCTTGGCCAGTATCGTGGCCGCTGTGTTGTATTGCATGGCGTTCTCCGACAATTTGGCCATCTCCAGCTCAAGATTGACGGAGTTGGCATCGAGCGGCAAATCGCCGGCCGGAACTTCACCGAGTTTTCCCGCCACGGCCTGTACACCCTGCGGCCCATGCATGCCGAAATGTCGAGACTGAGTCGCCGCCATGACGATCGGCAGGCGCCCCTTGTGGGCCGACTGTAATTGGTCCATAAAGGTTAATTCGGACGCGCGATACCCGGGCGTTTCTTCATTGGCTAAGTTTGAGGTGATCACACGCTGTCGTGCGCTGCGCAAATCCAAACTCCGCTGTAGCAGTCGCATGGTCTTGTCAAAGATCGTCATACCTCTAGGACTCCTTTCAATCCCTCGCACGGTATCACTGCAACCATAATGCCTGCCTGAATGCCGGAGCGATAGCCAGGAGCGCGGCCTCCTGGAACGCCCATTGATTCTCGTTCCCCTCGCCTAGAACCCTCCGTTTGACCCTTGCCGCCACCGAACACATTTGCCGGTCGGCAATTCTTGCCACTCGTTAAGGCCCTCCGGTAATCGAACAGGGTCGTTCACCTTCTCGATACTCTCGCAGCTTATTTCGTAACGTACGAATGCTGATCCCCAACTCTTTTGCCGCATGCGTACGATTCTCCTTCACTCGTGCCAATGTCTTAAAAATAAGCTCTCGTTCCATCTCCCACAACGATCCGTTGGCCGGTTGTTGTGGATGGGCAGACTGGACCCGCTGTTCTCCGTTCTGTTCAGGCGGACAGTGTTCGGGAAGGATAGGGCCAGGCCCCGCCAGCAACACCCCTCGTTCCATGACATTCTCTAATTCACGGACATTTCCCTTCCATGCCAACCGTTGTAAGTGCGCACACGCGCTATCAGACAATGTCGGTGGCGTGAGACCGTTCCTCGTGGCCGACTGGCTCACAAAATGACGCGCGAGCAATGGAATATCGATCGTGCGTTCACGCAGCGGTGGAACGGTGACAGGAAAGACGTTCAGACGATAGTAGAGATCCTCTCGAAAGCGTCCCTGCTCGACTTCCCGATAGAGCGCTCGATTGGTCGTCGCAATCACTCGTATATTGACTGACACAGGGTCGCGCCCTCCGATCCGATCGACTTCGCGCTCCTGTAAGACACGCAGTAACTTGGCCTGCAAACTCAGGTTCATTTCACTGATTTCGTCCAGAAGCAATGTGCCTGTATGCGCCATCTCAAACTTGCCGATTTTCTTGATTAACGCCCCAGTGAACGCACCACGCTCGTGGCCAAAGAGCTCACTCTCGAGTAGCCCATCCGGTAATGCCGCACAATTCACCGCGATGAACGGGCGATGCGCCCGTGGGCTCCGATTATGGATAAACCTCGCTAATAGCTCTTTTCCGGTGCCGCTCTCTCCTTGGATCAAGACTGTGGCCTGACTAGACGCTACCCCTTCGATCGTGCTTAAGAGCCTGATCATGCCTGGATCCTGGCTTAGCAAAGCTCGGTTTTCCGTTGGGTGAGACGGATGACCCGTGATGGTCCCTACGTCTCGTCCCGACTTGAGATTCACGATGACTCGCTCCAGCAAGTCCATGGAAAACGGTTTCAACAGATACTCGCTGGCGCCCAACTTCATGGCCTCGACTGCGGTCTCTATGGCCCCATACGCCGTCATCAGAACGATCGTCGCCTGAGGTGCGCGCGCCTTGACTTCCTTAATCAATTCGAGCCCATTCAGACGCGGCATCTTGAGATCGGTCAGCACCATCCATGGACGAAAATGGGGAATCCGTTCAATGGCATCCATTCCATCGACTGCCCCTTGTACGGAATAGCCGAGTCGCTTGACCGTCTCCATCAGTGCTGTTCGCATCGATGGGTCGTCATCGACGATGAGAATGCGCTCGCGCTCGTCACCATTGTCAGAATGAGGGCTACTCTTCTCGCGGTCATTCATGAGACCACTCCTCCACTAACGTCATCGTGTGCTCACTCGGGTAGGATTGATTCGATTCCAGCTCGTTCCGCGCTGGAGTCTGCACCGCATGGGGATCTCCACCGATTGTTGGATGAGGCAGAATAATGGAGCATGCGGTGCCCTGCCCGACGGTACTGTCGACATCGATCCGTCCCTGGTGCGCGTCGACTATCGAATAGACAATCGCCAGGCCAAGGCCGGTCCCCTCATCTTTCGTCGAGAAAAACGGATCGAATATGCGCGACTGATGGGCCGGAGCGATGCCGATCCCGGAGTCCTGGACAGTTAGTCGAACAGCGGGTAGACCGAGTGTCTGCGACGGTTCCTGGCAAAGACTAATCGCCAGAGCTCCTCCATTCGGCATCGCCTGAACTGCATTCACGACTAGATTCACGAGCACTTGTTTCAACTGTCCGTCGTGACACCACATCGAATCAATTTCTTGACTGATATCCACTCGGATTTCCACCGGCACCTTGGTAATCGCATGCGCCGCCAACTTGATCGATTCGTCGATCAACGCTTCGGCCAAGTGCCAGCCACGAGCCAAGTGAACCGGCCGCGTATACAGCAAAAGATTGGTCAGTAAGCGATCCATCGACTGGACGGCCTGCGAGATTTGTTGCGCGTAGCGTTTGGCGGACGACTGCTCGCCGAGATCTCGCTGCAGCATGGACGCGAAGAGCTCGACGCTGCCCAATGGATTTCTGATTTCGTGGGCAATCCGACCGATCAGCTCTCCCATAGCCGCTAGTCGTTCCTTGCGCTGCAACTGTTCTTCCAGTTGATAAATGCGCGTGATGTCCTGAAACAGGATGAGGTGTCCGGAGTGCTCTCCGGAATCGTTGTGCAATGGAACCTGGCTAATGGAGACAACAGCCTGACCGATGCGTTGAGGCCGATCACACACGCCAAGACCAGCACCCGCCAATATTTCAGACGCACGACGGTTCCGCAGTTCGTCATCTGTCACGCCAAGTAGCGCCTCGGCGGCACGATTGCTGCGAGTAATCATTTCGCAGTCGTCCATCACCAACACCCCCATGGACAAGGACTCAAGAATCCCGTCCAGATGGACACGCATGGCCTCGTTGTTACACAGCTGCCGGCGGAGCGCCTCGTTGCTCTGTGCCAACTCCAGATCCATCTGCTCCACACGTGTCGTCAGCGCACTGTATGATTGCTGCAACGTGTGAGCCGCCTCATCAAAACTTCTGAAGGCGGCTTGCAGCAGCTCCCGTTCTTCCGGATGTTTGGTCATAGCACTCGTCATAGACCCTCCTGCCTCCTCGAATGGCTGACCGCTCGCAAACTTGTTTTCAGGGACACTGAAAGGCGATTGAGGATTGGATCGTCCATGCCATCGAGCTCGGCCAGCGCCACGGTGGCGCGATCGTATTGCTTCAATGCCGCCCAATGGTTGGCTGTTTGCAGCCGCGCCCAATCGGTCTGAGACATGTTCGGTTTCTTGGCCAGCACTAATTGATAGGCTGTAATAGCCCGCTCATGTCGATTCAATCGAGATAACGTATCGGCATAGGAGACAAGTGTATTGGTCGCTTGCACCGCGCCGGCCTTGAATGCCTCTTCGTAGGCCAGGGCAGACTCATCCAGCTTATCCAGTTCTCCCAGCGTCTTGGCTAACTCCACATACATCGCTGGTCGTTCAGGATGAACCGGGTGGCGCAACAACCACATCCGGCACAGATGGAGAAGCCCTTGCAGATCCCGCTGTTGCCTCATGGCCTCAATCAAAAGATGCAACACCTCCGCGTTGTATTTACCGATAGGGAACTGAAACCGGTATCGCTCCAGCACTTTTCTGGCAGCCTCAGGATCTCGCTGATCCAGGTAGATCCCTCCAATGCCGATCAAAGCCGTTTCGAGCAATACCGAATCGTTGTGCGATTTAAGAATCTGTTGATACAGCCGCAGGGCTTCTGGAGAAAAGCCAAGACGCCGATGGGATTCCGCGATGTTCAACAACAGAGGGGAACGCGCAAAATGCTGCTCGGCCATGGCTCCCTGCCTGTGAAAGAGACTGACGACTGTCAGATCGTCGCGCGATGCAATCGCCGCTTCAATCCAGGGTGTCAACAGAGCAGACAGGCGCTCTGCGGATTTGATGGCCCATAGGTCGTTCATATTGGGAGCTCGAAGTGTGATCTCCTTGTAGGTTCGAAGCGCGCGATGCGTATCGCCTGCGCTTTCATATCCCTTACCAAGGTAGTACAGTGCCTCTCGGCCCATTGGATTGTTCACCTCTCGAGTCGCAATACTTTCCAGCATTGATTGGTAGGAGGCATCGCTCTGGTCCGGAACCGGCACATTGTGGATCATGGCGCTGATCGTGAGCCCAAGCGAATTGCTTCCAGCCGGCAACAGGTTCTCTGCGCGAAGTGCAGCGAGCCGGAGTTTGGCCGTCACATCCGACGCGCTGTCCGGATAGAGCGAAGGGATCAGAGCGTAGACAAACTCGGCAAGCGGCTGTTTAGCATCAGCTCGTAAACTCTCAGCTATGTGCAGCAGAGCTGTAGGCGCATACTCATGGCGAGGATATAGATTATAAAAGAGCAGCATGAGCTCTCGAGCGGAAGCCTCATGATGCAGTTTCACCTGTGTAACGGCATACTGCTGAAGCGACAACGGATCACCCCTCAGGAGATGCGGCCATCGTCGATAGCTGATATCGTAGATCGGCTGCGCTTCGGAAACTCGCTGCTCTCTGAACAGCGCATGGGCCAATCCCAATGTCGCTCCTTGGAGCAACTGCTCGTCCTCACTCCGCTTTCGCACGTTGGCAAATGCATGCTCCGCATCGCTCCATTTCCCCATGGCCATGAATGTATAGCCAAGCCCCAGCAAAGCCCGATTGCCGTCGAAGGGAAGATTGACGGAATGGGCCATGGCGTTCTCGTAAGATGCTTGTGCTTCTTGAAACGCGCCTTGCTCGAAATACAAATCCGCGACCCGCCATTCTGCCCTCCGAGCGTTCAGCGACTGCGGATAATCCCGAAGCAGCGTTTTATACTCCTGAATCGCCTCGGATAGGGTTTGCCCCGTGACCTCATTCTGCAACAAGATCTCGACCAAGAAAGCTTTCGCAGATGGGACGAGTGGACTTTCTGGGTGTTCCTTGACGATCCTCCCAAAGAACCGCTGCGCTTCCGGCCATGCGTTTTTCCGGTACGCAGACCGGCCTTCTTGCCAGGCGAGTCCATCAATTCCCGACGATTGGCCTTCCGGACGAGGCCCATCATCAGGCAACAGTCGTACGAGTCCCTCAATCGGTACTGGGTTCCGTATCGACGTTGCTCGTTCGGTGACCGCGGCGCTTGAGGGAGTCGGCTGCGAGGGAACCGCCCCGATTGCCAACGAAGAGCACGCGATCCAAGCGGCAATCGAGAAGATGAGTTGGCAATATCGTAAATAGTATCGATACACGGCGATAGGGCATCAGCAAAGCTCATGCCCTGGAGACAGGTCGAAAACTCTCAGGAAATCAGATGAGTTATCGAGGCAAATCGAGAACTTGGATAGATCGCGTCAGGATTGGCATCGGCTAGGTCGATAGGTCGTCAATCTTTTGACTGGAAGAGCGTGGCCAGAGTGGGAGGGTTTCCAATTGAGATCGTGGATCCACCCCCTTACGTTTCAGCTTTTCAACCAACGTTGTCCGGTTCAAGTGGAGCAACTGCGCTGCCCGCGAGGTGACGCCATTAGCTTTCCGCAGGGCTTCCATGATGAGATGTTTTTCGTACTGTTCAACCTCTCTGGAAAGATTGATGCCGTCCTCACTGAACCGGATGAACTGCTCCTTGAGCTCAGGGACCGGCGGCCTCCGACAGATTTTCTCAGGTAAATCTCCAACGGACAGGACGCCCTGCTTCTTCAGCACGACCAATCGCTCGATCATGTTCTCTAATTCCCGAATGTTGCCAGGCCAGTCGTACTCGGTCAACATGTGAAGCACATCGGGAGCAAGGCCTGACACCTGAGTGTGCTTGGTCTGATTGAAGCGAATCAGGAAATGGTCGATCAGGAGCGGAATATCGCTCCGGCGTTCTCGTAGAGGGGGAATCACGATAGGGATCACATTGAGCCGATAGAACAGGTCTTTGCGAAATCGCTTTTCTTCAACCAGCGTTTCCAAATCCTGATTCGTCGCGGCAATAATCCGCACATCCACATGAATCGTCCGATTTCCGCCGACGCGTTCAAATTCCCGTTCTTGTAACACTCGAAGAATTTTCACTTGCAAGGGCAGGCTCATTTCGCCGATTTCATCGAGGAAGATGGTCCCTCCGTTTGCCAGTTCAAACCGTCCCATTCGTGAATGCGTAGCTCCCGTAAACGCGCCTTTTTCGTGCCCGAAGAGTTCCGACTCCAACAGATTTTCAGGGATTGCGCCACAGTTCACCGGGACCAACGGACGATCCTTGCGAAGACTATTGAAGTGGAGCATCCGCGCCACCAACTCCTTGCCAGTACCGCTTTCGCCTTGAATCATGACCGTGCTGTCGCTGTCGGCAACTTTGTGGACAAACTCCATCACGTGTTGGATCGGCTCACTGGCACCCACCAGATGTTCAAGTCGATATTGATCGCGTACGGCCTTCCGCAAGAGATGGTTTTCTTGCCGAAGCCGAAGGAACTCTGCCGCCTTCCGAACCACCACGGCCACGGTTTCAAGGTCAAACGGCTTGGTAATAAAGTCAAATGCGCCAGACTTCATGGCCCGGACCGCGGTTTCAATCGTACCGAATCCGGTCATCATGATGGGAATGATCTTCGCGTCGAGCTTCGCCAGGCGATCGATGATCTCGAGTCCATCGATATCGGGCAGCTGAAAATCAGTGATCACGATGTGAATCACCGAGTCCTTCACCGCTTGGATTGCCGCCGCACCGTCCTCGGCAGTAGAGACGCTATACTCCTCCTGCCTCAGGACTTCCTGCAGAACATCCCGGACAGCAGGGTCGTCATCGACAACGAGCACGTGGGCCTGACTCATACGTGATACCATTTGGAATACGAACTGCGATGCGAGGTTAGAATAATGACCTGTGGTATCTAATGCAAGTTATATCAGTTACTTGGCTGCGATCTGGTATGGGTGGGAGATTTCTTGACAGATTCTCCGGCCTGTTGGTACTGTGCGCTGCGACGTGTGGACTCAACTCGCAAGCGGGCTGGCGTAGCTCAATCGGCAGAGCAGCGGTTTTGTAAACCGCAGGTTGGAGGTTCGATTCCTCTCGCCAGCTCCACACCCTTCCACGATATATCAGGTAGTTGCAGAAGTGGTCCGGTTTGGGGATTCTGTGCATAAGCCCCGTCTGCTACCACTTTGCTACCACGTGCTACCGCCCGCTCTGATTGAGACGGTATTGCGTCGAGACGATCCAATGCACCAGGGGCTTTCTTCTTCAGCCATCGACCATAGGTGGAGACAGTCAATTCAATCGTGGCGTGGCCAAGTTGTTCCTGTACATAGACAGGGCTGACGCTATCAGCCAGGAGAATGGAGGCGTACGTATGGCGCAAACAATGAGGGGTGAAATGTGTCGGCAACTTCGCTGCCTTCAACGCATGGGTCATGCCCTTCCGCACATTCGCCGCATCGAGTGGGGTACCCACCTTGCTCACGAATAGCCACGAAGGACGATCAGTCCATCCATATTTGAGCGTGTCGTGCTTGCGTGCCCGGATATGAGATCCCAGCATCTCAGTGAGAGAGTGCGAGATATCTACCGAGCGTCCATGGCCAGACTTGGGCGTATCAAGCGCTCCATCTTCTGAAAAAGCACGGGCAATGCGGATCGTCTTGGCCTGAAGATTCACATCCTCGACTTGCAGCGCTAAGGCTTCCCCTAATCTCATACCTGTACCGGCCAGGACAAAGAACAGCGGATAGTAGCGGGGCGTGTCCTTCAAGGCCGTGGACAGGAACACGTGCCGCTGCTCCTTGGTGAAGGCTTTGATTTCTTCCTGCCTCGTCGCCTTGGATGTGGTTAACTTGAGCGTTCGGCCTAATTTTGCCGCTGGATTGGAGATGAGAAGACCATCGTCAATCGCAGCATTCAGCATGGCTCTCAACACAGCATGGATATTGCGAACGGTACGCTTCTGAAATCCCTCGTTGAGCTTGTCAGTGAGTAAGAGCTTAATAGGTCCTCGCTCCAGCTTTTGAACTGCGACCTTCTCAAAGCGCGGGAGGATATGTTGCATGAGGATTTCACTGTATCGCGCCATGGTCCGCGACTTCAGACTATGGCCGATCAATTGTTTCCAGTGCTCCGCATAGTCCTTCAACGTGATGCTGGCGGGAACCGTCGATGTCAAACGTTGCCGGGCTTCCGGTCCGACCTTATCACGGTGCGCATCCGCATCGGTCTTCTTGTCGAAGGTCTTCCAACGGCGCACTCCCGCTCCATCGCGCCAGTCCACCACATATTTGCCGCGCCGTTTTCGCACACACGCCATACGTCACCAGTTGTTGTGGGACTTCAGTAATCGAATCACAGGTTGCATCGGTTCTCGAAGCGCCAATTCAATGCATTTCCATCGGGCCACGAGGACAGGATACGATTCGTATCCTGCGAGTTTCAACCGCCATGTTGCGCCATATACGCGTGCAAATCGGACGGTTTCACCCTCACCGATTTTCCCAATCGAATGGCCTTCAGCTCTCCGTGACGGCACAACTCATAGGCGCGATATTGACTGAGCTTCAGTCTCGCTGCAACTTGCCCGATTGTGAGCAGATCCTCGTCGCCCGCGCTGTCTGCTGAGCCCATGAGGGCCCGCTGAACCAGCAAGGGCTGAAGCGACGCGAGTCCGATCAACAGTGCCTGCGCAATCTCCGGTGATAGGATAGCCGCCTTGGCGGGGTCTTGGATCAGTTGATCAAGGCTCGGTGGTGTCATGATCTCGCTTCCCCTTTACTTTAGTAGCGTGGCAATGCCCGACAGTTCAGTTTGATGATTGTCAGGCAGTCAGCCGACTTCACGACGTGCGAGTCCTACAGCTAACGGTCGAACTCTTCTCGCTTCACCAGGATCTTCCCTTCGATCCGGTAGTGTGGCACGGTGGAACTTATGAGAGGGTTCAGAATTTTTGACCATACCGAAAAGGTAGGGGGAAGACAGTTGACAGTTCTCCATAAGACATGTAACATTTTGTTACATGCAGCCTCATGAACTCAAGCAGATGCGAACCTCCCTCGGGTTGACCCAAGACACCCTTGCACAGACCCTCAATGTGACGCGGCAGACTATTAATCGGTACGAGCAGAAGATCATGCCGATCCCCACCACCGTTGAACTGGCCCTGATGCAACTCAGCTCCTCGCAGATTCAGCTGGCTGGGGTTGTCGCGGCAGGGGCGCCGATTGAACCGATTCCTCAGATGGAACGCGTCGAGGTGCCGAAGAGCATGGTCGGTCGTGGAGAGACCTTCGCCCTTCGGGTGAAGGGCATGTCCATGCAGGACGAAGGAATCTTCTCCGGCGATGTGGTCGTGGTTCAGAAACAAGCCACCGTCCGCAATGGTCAAACGGTCATCGCCTTGGTGAATGGCGAGGCCACAATCAAGACGTATTACCGCAAGGCCGGCACGGTGGAACTCCATCCCGCCAATGACGCCATGCAGCCCATCATTATCAAGCCGTCGGACAGCTTCCAGATCGAAGGCATTGTCGTCGGCGTCATCCGTCATCTCCGAAAGTGAGGCCTCGGCTGTTGGCACCATGGACCGCCAAATTGTCTGCTTTGGTATTCCTGCTTTTGAAGTCGCCGTCGCGCGGCTGCATGATCCCAGTCTCTCGACGCGACCTGTCGCGATCGCTGCATTAAACACCTCCCGCGCGTGCCTGCGTGAAGTCTCAGCCGAATCCGAACAAGCAGGTCTAGCGGTGGGCATGTCCGTTGAACGAGCGCGACGGGTCTGTCCGTCTTTGCACGTCTCGCCCCCGAATCGCTCCCGCGTCCGCAACGCGGAGGAGTCGTTGCTTCACATCGTGAGACGCTATGCTCCGGTCTGGGAACCGGTTCAGGCTGGCTCCTTCGTGATGGATCTGACCGGGACCGGACGGCTCTTTGGGCCTGCTTATGATGTCGCGGCGAAGGTCCAGCATGAGGTCCTCGCTCAGTATCGGCTAGACGGGGTCGCCGGTGTGGGGAGCAACAAGCTGGTGGCTCAGACTGCGGCGACGTTGATTCAACCCTCTGAACTCTACGATGTCCGGCCGGGGTCGGAGCCGATGTTCATGGCTCCACTGTCGGTACGAAGCCTGCCAGGCTTACAGCGCCCCTGCATGCGGCAGGTCCTGACCAGGCTCGATGATTTGAATCTCGACACACTCGGTGACGTGGCGGAGAGTCCCATTGATGCATTAGAAGTGGCGCTCGGGGATTATGCCGGGCAACTCTCCCGCTGGGCCCAGGGAATTGATTCATTGCCGGTGTTGCCGCCGGCGATTCAGCCCAGTCTTGAAGAGACGGTCCTCCTCGATCCAGATGCAATCGATGATCCGGTGCTGACCGGCCAATTACTCGACGCACTGCAACGGCTCTGCCGGACGCTCCGGAGTCAGCGTCGCGTCTGTGGCCGTCTCACCCTGACGATCCGGTACAGCGATTACCTTGAAGTAACCAAACACGAGCGCGTTGCTCCCGAAACCTGCTGGGAATGTGACTTGTCTTCCGTGGTGCTGTCACTCTTTCAGAAGTCCATGCGTCGGCGGATTCGCCTGCGCGCCATGACCCTAAGCATGAGTGGCCTGACCGGCTACGCCGAGCAAGGGGTGTTGTTCGATGCTCGGCCCGTCGATGAGCAGCGACGGCAGGACCGAGCTAAGAAGTTGGCGGTCGCCCTCGATACGCTCCATGCCCGGTTTGGTGAGCGGGTCATTCGGTATGGGAGGAGTAGTTGAGTGGCCTTCGTCCACCTGCATACCCATTCATCCTCTTCGCCGATGTGGGGTGTCCCGACGATAGAGGCCCTCTGCCAGGCCGCTCAATCACAAGGACAGGACTATCTCGCGCTCACCGACACCAATGGACTCTATGGCGCAATCCGCTTTCTGAATGTCGCGCGCGAACATGGACTCAAGCCGATCATCGGTGCAGAACTCGTCTCCGGCCTGCGCCAGGCCGTGCTGCTCGCGAAGAACTCCACGGGGTACGCCAATCTCTGCCGGATCCTGTCTGCTCGTCATTGTGATGTGTCCTTTGACTTCATCGAGATGGTCGCCCAACACCGAACAGGGTTGGTGATCCTGTCAGATGATCCTATTGCCGTGCCCGCTTGGCAGGCGGATTCGGGAGAGAATCTCTATATTGAGCTCACGCCGGGACCGGCGCTCCAAGACGCGGTCGCGTTGAGCCGCCAACTCAGGCTGCCGCCGGTGGCCACCACCCGCGCCGCGTTCCTTCGCCCAGCCGACTATCAGGCCCATCGACTGCTCCGCGCGATCGCGGAGAACACGACGCTCTCACGACTCAAGCCCGACCGCTGCGCTCTTCCCTCTCAGTGGCTCATGCCGGAACCAATGCTCACGCGACATCTGCCGCACGTTCCGGAAGCCATCGCCAACACGCGGCAGATTGCCAAACAGTGCCACACCGATTGGGACTTTAAACAGACCATCTTTCCATCCTTCCGTCAGCTCTCCTCAGACGACGCCTTCGAGACGTTGCAGCGCAAGACCTACGACGGCGCCATCTGGCGCTATGGGTCTTTGTCGGTCCTAGTCCGAGAACGGATTGAGAAGGAACTGGTGGTGATCCGTGACAAAGGCTATGCGGATTATTTCCTGGCGGTGGATGAAATCGTCCGCCAAGCGCCACATACTTGTGGCCGTGGTTCTGCCGCCGCCTCGATTGTGTCCTACTGTCTCGGCATCACACATGTGGATCCGATCAGGCACAACTTGCTGTTTGAACGGTTTCTGAATCCCGGCCGTCATGATCCACCCGACATCGACGTGGACTTTCCCTGGGACGAACGTCCAGCCATCCTCGACTGGGTCTTTAAACAGTACGGGCATCAGCACGCGGCGATGGTCGCCAATCAGAACACCCTCGCTACACGCGCGGCTTTGCGCGAGATTGCGAAGGTCTATGGCCTTCCCGCCGCTGAGATTGGCAAGGCGCTGAACTTTTTGCAGCGACGAGCCGACTTCGTTGACGTGCAACCCGGCATGATGGTGCAAGACTGGGCGCGAGACGTCTGCAAGGCGTTGAACCTGAGAAACCCTTGGCCAGAGATCCTCTACTGGTCGACGCAATTGGATGGCCACTTCAGGAATTTGAGCCTCCATCCCGGCGGTGTCGTGTTAGTTCCGGATGAGATCCGACGGTATGTGCCGGTTGAAATCTCGGCTTCCGGCTTACCGGTGATTCAATGGGAGAAGGACCAGACGGAAGAGGCTGGGGTCGTGAAGATCGACCTCTTGGGCAATCGCTCACTCGCCGTCATTCGTGATGCCATCGCCGCCGTCGCCTGTAACACAGGCAGGGTCATCGACTATGCGACGTGGGATCCGCTCACTGATCCGACCACCAACGACTTGATTCGGCGCGGCGAGACGATGGGTTGCTTCTATGTGGAATCGCCTGCGACGAGACTGTTACTGAAGAAGCTCTGGGCCGGGATGCCGCCGACCAGAAAAGCGGCCGCCGATGTCTTCGAATATCTCGTCGTGGTGTCGTCGATCATCCGCCCTGCCGCGAACGTGTTCGCAGATGAGTTTGTGCGTCGCGCCCATGGACAACGTTATCGTTCACTGCATCCGCTCCTGGATGAGGTCCTCGCGGAGACGCACGGCATCATGGTGTACCAAGAAGACGTGATGAAGGTCGCCGTGGCCCTTGGCGGCTTCTCCGTCAAAGATGGCGATCAGCTCAGAAAGGTCCTGAGTAAGAAGCACAAGGCCCGGCGGCTTCGGGACTATCAGCTGCAGTTTTACAAGGGTGCCATGAGCCGTAGCGTGGAACGGTCGGTCACCGATGCCATCTGGGCCATGATCACGAGCTTCGCGGGGTATAGCTTCTGTAAACCGCATAGTGCCAGCTATGCCCAGGTGAGTTTCAAATCGGCTTACCTCAGAGCCCACTATCCCGCCGAGTTCATCGCCGCGGTTGTGAGTAATCAAGGCGGCTACTACTCAGCCTTTGCCTATCTATCGGAGGGACGACGGATGGGCCTCACCATCCTGCCCCCGGACATCAATGCGAGTGTTTGGGCTTATACCGGATCAGGAACCACCGTTCGAGTCGGTCTCATGCAGATCAAAGGCCTGCAAGAAGACCTGGCCAAGCTGATCATCGCAGAGAGAAAAACGCATGGCCCGTACCGATCGCCGTCCGATTTCCTGAGTCGCGTAAAGCTGGACTACAGCCAAGCCAAATTGTTGATCAAACCTGGATGCTTGGATTCGATTGCCGGTGAACTCACCAGACCGGCCCTGCTGTGGCGCGTCTTCGCATCGCAAGCGACGAAGCCGCCGAGCTACATCCCCATCCCCACAGAGTATTCAGTCCAGAAGAAACTTCACCACGAGCTGGCTCTCTTCGGCTTTCCCTTACGCTGCCATCCGCTCGATCTGTTCAAGGAGGCGCTGGCTGATACCTCGCACATTCTTGCAAAGGATTTGAATCAGTATATGGGGAAAGAAGTCACTCTTATCGGGTGGCTTCTGACAGAGAAGATTGTCTCTACCAAGAAAGGCGAACCGATGGAGTTTATGACTCTGGAGGATCAGACCGGGATGTATGACGCCACCGTGTTTCCCAATATGTACCGGGAATACTGCCATCTCCTGGCCACGAACCAAGCCTATATCGTGACAGGCTTGGTCGAGGAGCATTTCTCCACAGTCACCGTCTCTGTCCATACTCTTAGACTGCTGACCAGCCATGCCCGCGAGACACCTGCCGAATTTCTAGAAGAAGTCCGCACGGAAGAGTACACCTAGATGACTAGCACGTCATGCAAGGTGGCCATTTGCCAGCAGGGAGACCCCTGAGAACTCAAGACGTACGGGGGGACGAGGTGCAGATAGAGTATGCCGAAGAGTGGTTCGGATGGGCGCAACGGTTTTACGACTTAGCCGTCGAGGATGAAAAACAGCGATGGATGTATAGCGCCCTCTGTCAATTTTGCTGGGAGATCGCCGGCACCCCCTATGCCGAGGAGTTTCAACCCAGAGAACATCGTGTTGCGAAGTACTTAAGACCTCACTGGTGTGTACTCCTGTCAAAACGCGATGGGAGTGCTCCGAAGAAATGGGTGCAGGTATCCACGGGGGATAATGGTGACCGTCCGTGGCTCGCTTATTCCGAGTTCCATCCGGAGCATCTGTGCGCATGCGAGTTCATGCTTGTTGATCCCGCCAATATGGTGCCACGATTCACAAAATTTCTGTCGCTGGTAGACTGGTCGGGCTTCGCCTGGGAGAAATGATTCAGCCTGAGGCGTGCCCCCCAATTGAGTGCGGAAGCCAGGGCGATCCATGGCCTCCCTACCACGCATCGTACCGTACCCATTCGAAGAATCGCCTCACCTTGATTGGCAGATTCGATCCTAGGGATTGATCGTCAAGCATGTTGGGCTGACCGTTTAGTGAAAGGGACAGTTCGGCGCGGTATAGATCTGCTTTGTATTGAATAATCGCCTCTCCGATCCAGTCGTGCTCCTTCTTCGTCATGGTCACAGGACGAATCGCCTGTTCCAGGTGGGCATGGGCGGCACGATCTTCGTCCGTTTTCCAGTCGAGACTCTGAGCCTCTTCGAGCACACGGAAGTTGCCGTCGCCTGGATCCATCGTCCCGATCACGAACTTCAGATAGGTCACCGCTTGCTCTGGTGTGGTCAGCTGAGGACGATTCCACTTATTGAGCTGACGAATCTGCTCTACCCCTCGCTGACCGTTCAGGAGCGTAATGCCGCGATCATGAGAGAGGAAGGTCAGGACTCCCGATTGTACCCCGGGTATCTCCAATTCCCCTTCGATCAAAGCTACATTGTCGTAACAAGCAAGGGGCAGCCTCCGCAGCCGCGAGGGCTCAACCGGTACCGACCACTCGTTCCTTCTGATCAGATACCGACTGGGCGCAGCCCGATGATGCCGAATTTTCTGCATGACCTCAGCAAATTCTTCCGGCGGAAGATCTTGCCAATTCCCCTCCATCAGGGGCCTGGCCGGCCATGGCGGAGTCGTCTCAGGTGTTGAGGCGAATACCTCTGAAGCCTCGCTACCCGCTCTCTCTTCTGCGATTGACGGCAAGAGCTCGCCGGCCATTGCCGCCTGCAGACAAAGCAGACTCAGCACGCTAGCTAAGACAATCGGCATCTTGTGATGATTCATGTGTGAATGTCCTCCGCATTGCCTCACGTAGGAGTCAGGCGATGTTGTTCTCCTGGGACCCCTCGTGATTCAGCAAAACCAAATCAGCTACCCTTGCCCGTTTCATACTCGCCGGGTGAGACGACGGAATTACCGCCGCCTCACCCAGAGAACTCACCTCACTGCACGTTAGAACGGCGAGAAGGTCACCGTGCCGTTCAAGGTAATCGACGGGATATTCCCAAATGGGGTTGTTAAAACCGTATTCAAGAACGTCACCGTCCCCGCCGATCGATTCACCGTCACACCACTGCAGGCTGTTCCTGGAATAAGAGGAGCTTGAGAAAAACAGGTCCAAAGACCCTCATCTCCAGTCACATCATCATCCAAACCAAAACCAACGAAGGATACCTGACCAGTGGACGCCTCTACAGACACGTTCAGAGGTTCTCCATGCCGAGGGAAATCAACTTCCAATGCGTAGAGCAAGATGGAATTCCCCCTGACCCGGATGTCGTTAAATGTCGGATCTGGCACGAACGTCCCTCCCACGCTGGCTGGCGCGTTCGACACCGTCAGCTGACCTCCGCCGGTTCCGCCTCCCCCGCCTCCACTTGGGAGAATGACGATGGTAAACTGCCGTTCAGCTGATTGTTGAGGCGTCCCACTATCCTGTACCCGTAGAGTGAATGGGAACGTCCCAGCCGTTGTCGGCGCACCGGTGATGGTCCCAGTGGCAGTATCCAACGACAAGCCTACCGGTAAGGTCCCAGCACTGATACTCCAAGTCTTGTCGCCGGTTCCCCCTGTCGCCCCCAATATGTCATTGTAGGCCGTACCGACCATACCGCTCGACAGTGTGTTGGTTATAATCAAGAGGGGTTGCACGTTCGGCGCAGTAATCGCGACCGTAAATTCCTTCCTCGTCGTCCCCCCCGCTGAATCAGTCACCTTCACGGTGATTGTCGTCGTGGCAGCCGCAGTCGGTGTCCCTGAGATCACACCAGCGGGATTCAGGGATACGCCATCCGGTAAGGAATTCGACCCGGTAGTGAGGCTCCAGACATAGCCAGGCACTCCACCGGCAGCGACCAAGGTCTGGTTGTAGGCCACCCCAATGGTCCCGTTCGGAAGTGCCGTCGTCGTGATCGCCAGCTGACCCGGCTGCTTCACCAGGCAGTTGGGGAGTGTGATATCCGTCGCCGAGGGCCCGACGTTCACCGTATTCGAGACCGGGACCAGATTGAAGGTCTGTGCATCGAATTCAAAGAGCCCGAGTTTCGCCCGACTGCTCTTGCGCATGGCCACCGAGAAGGTCCCATCCGCTGCCGTCGCATCCATAGCCATCCCGGTGTAACCAATGCCCTCTGTCTGCACGAGAGCATTGGCCACTGGTTGCCCATTCGCGTCCTTGACGCACCCGTTCACCACGATGCTGTCGAGCACCAGATCGGCATTCCAATAGGTGACACGGGTCACAGGTCCTTCATAGTATCGATTTGCGCCAGTCCCTTGCAGTGTGGCCGTACCGTCCTCACGCCAGACCCCGGCGGTGTCGTCAAAGAACCACAAGGGCATCGTGGCCGGTGGATTGGCAGACTGGGTCCTGAGCGGAATACGAATGGTCGCCGTGGTGCCTGGCGCCAGTGTGTAGCGAGCGCCGGCACTGTCGCGAACATCGATCTGCATGGCGCCGCCACTTTCCAGCGGTTGCACCGAGCCGCCGCCGGCCGCAATGCCATTGAATCCTCCCGGCATCACCCGGGGCTCCTCAGCCGGGTTGATTGGCGTCAAGGATACATTCACCGACCCAGCCGGCGTGCCTCCAGCGACCGGCACCAAGCCATTGGCCGGAATCGTCACACGAGCCGGTGAATTCGGCACGGACACCGTCCCACCTGATGTCACGGAGACCGTCTCGGTGACTCCAATCGGCACAAGCTTGACCCCGAGGTTGGTGGTTTGCCCAGCTGTGACGCGAGCAATTGGAAAGGCCTCGGCAAATCCGCTGGCTTCCACACGCACAACGGTACGATCTCCGACAGGAGCCGAGATGGTAAACTTCCCGTCCGCCGCCGTCGTCGTGGTCCCCGTCTCCGTCTTCACGGCAGCCCCGCTCACCGGCGCATCGTTGGCCAATGAGACGACTTGCCCAGTCACCGTACCCACCGATTGTACTATCGGTGCACTCCCATTCTCAGTGCCGCCACAAGCGGCCAGCTGCAGACAGAGAAGCCCCGCTAGAGCGACGCGTCCCCATCGTGATCGATGCTTCCATACCCTCTCACTGCACACGTTCATGTCATCCTCCTGGTTAAGACTCACACACCTTGCTTCGACTCACCGTCACCATCCCGCCTCTTCATCCACATCCACGCCGGCTCACCCAGACAGGACACGGCTCCGCCCGCTGGTGTGGTGAGCCGTCCCTGTCTGAGTACCTGTTTAGGCCTACGGGGATGCAGAGACCCTTGACTGCACATTCGACACGTTGACCGTCGGTTCATGAAAGAACCACCGCAACTCCTTGCGTTCCCCGGCACGAAACACCACGTTCTGCTCGCGGTCCCATTCGCCCTCCGAGGTGGAGAGATGCACCTTCACGCGAATCGTCCCCTGTTGGCCGACATTGGTAATCGTCCCTTTCACCACCACCCCAGCATCCGGCTCACCATTGACCACGCCGAAATCGTAGTCGGAGTGGACCTGATCGACGCGTGCGCTCGCGTCGGATTGGTCATGACTTCCCACATACGCCAGCACGCCGAACGTCAGAATGATTCCCCAAATAAAGTTCCCCATCACCGCACCTCCCTTTCGATTGCTCATTCAACGAGATTGGTGAGACTCAGCAGCCCACGAAATCTCTTGTTCATGACTCTCAGTCGTGGCATGGCCCTCGGAGTTAAGCTCGCTAAAGCAAAAAACTCCCTGAACAATGACAATCGCGGGTAAAGAGCGTCAGGATGGCGACTTTAAGAGCCTTTGGAGAAGGGAGCAGATTGATGCAGCGATCAAGGTTTGCTGAAGGCGAGATGGTCTATGACTTCCGGCAGCAGTGGCGAGAGCCCCGATAGGTGATCTCTGGTGGCAATACAGCAACGCTGAACAAACGTTCTATGTATCGCGAAAGAAGGCGGTCTATCTGGGAATCATCAAACTGAGCCGGTTGCGGACAGAGGAAGAGGGAAATGGGTGGTTAAAGCGGGTAATCATTGTTTCAATCACGGGCGATTTAAGATGGGTCTTATCCGCTGAATGTTCATCCCGACTGTCTTCAGCCAGGAAACCTGTGAAGGCTACGTTCATTGAACTGGGAGGGATGTGAGCGATTGGTGGATCGTGCCTCAGTTCGCACCAATGTCTGAGATGGGTAGACCACAATATCCGTCGTCCCTACGGCTCGCTCGGCCACCTGATTCAGCGTGAGTTCATCGGATAACCACTGAGAAAATCGATCGTCGAGTGAACCACCTGGAATAAGCTTGAGCCGTCTCGTTATGGGGCCGAATCATGCGAATCATGAGACGGCACTGCGATTACAAGGTCAGGCCTGCCCGTCCCATACGTCCTCGCGGCGATCGCGAAAGCAAGAAGTTCCTACTCAGTTACCACGGATAGCGCCCGCAGTGTCTGTGGAGACATTTTGTCAACCGTGTTAATTGTTGGCTCAAACATGTGATCTAGAAAGTCAAGAGAAACTCCCTGCTTAAGCAAAAATTTGACGTAGTCCACGACTATCTTAGCCCCACTTCTCTCTATCTCAGTGCTCTCCTCACTTCGCATCTCAGCCAGTGTCATAACAAGATCGGACATCTCCGGAGTATTCATAGCGTCGACATACCGGTTAATTGACTCAACCTGCACTGACCTCGGCCATCCCCGGGAAATTGTATCTCCTTTAATTTCGAATTGAAACGGCACAAGGCTGGCCTTCATAACATTGAGAACAACAGAGTTCTGCATCGCGCCCATCATCGCATGAATAGTTTTAAGAGATAACAACAGACTCATGTTAAATGGGGTGAAACCATTTCGTGCATTGGCGGAATAGGTAGAGTCTTCACCAGCCCTATTATATTGATGAGAAGAAAACCCATGCACTTCGTAGCTTCCGTTTGGATCAATTGTTCTTCTGATTCCACCCAAAAAAGCCAATGTGCAGGCACTAATACAGTAACTTCCAGCGGATACGTGTGTCCGGAAACCGTGCTTAGCAATTTCTTCTGCAATGCCGAAGGCTGCCTTGACGTTTCCACCACCCGACTTGAATTCAATTCTGTCGATGGCTTTATATCTTTCTCGACAGGACCGTAGCGCCTGTTTAAACAGCCCATCATCGCCGAATTTGAACTCTCCCGTAACAGCAAGAATAGCTCCTACAGTTTCCGAAGGATTGCACGGAAAGGTAAGTCCGTGTGCATCAGTGATTGACAAATGAAAATTAATCGTAAATAGGCAAAGTAAAAACGTTACGACACGGCTCATGGTGGGTTCCTTACAAAGCTGCGGTTCTTATGTGCGCGAGAGTTCCATTCTTGTATAGTGGCCATCGGCGCTACGGCAGGCGTCAGACTCTTGCTGTCTCTGTTCGCCATTCTTCCAAACCATCTCTCTGATCTTGACACAATCTTTTCCGTCCTTTGTCCTCACAATTTCCCCCGTCTTGGGAGAGGTCGATGTCCCAATGTAGGTGGCTTCACCTCTTGTACCGTCTTCCGTATAAGTCTGGGGGCTGCCTTGCTTCGCTTGTGCGGTCTGAATCTCACGTTGTTTCGCTTGCTCACGTGCCACTCTATCTGAGTCTGTCGCAGGGGGTGGCATGGTTCGATAGCGTTCTTCGATTTGGAGACGGTCTCGTTCAGCTTGCTCAGCGCCAGCTTGAGCAGCCTTTTGAAATACCTCATCCTGCCGTTGTTGTTCTCGGTCAGTCAGGATTTGACCAATAGCCGTATAAGCCAGTCCAACAGCACACCCGGCGCCTGCCCCAATCGCAACGCTCGGTATCGCGGACTTATAGTCAATTTTCCCTTGCTTAAGATTACTTGCTTGCTTGATAGCCTCAAACCCTATAGCTCCTATTACACCGATGCCGACACCTTTGGCGCAATTACTAGCGTAGTCACCAGCGGTCGTTTGTCCCTGCATGCCTTGACAGCTGACCAGTAATAACGAAAGAGAAACAGTTAATGCCATGATACGTCGGCTTGGATTGCTAAACTTAGAATGAAAGTCGGCAGACATAGAACCTCCTTAAGTACTAAAACAATTACCGATCGGTGCAAGTAAAAGAGAGCAATGATCTTGCCGTTCCACTACTCAAAGGTGGTTCACGAAGACGAGCCAGCTCCTGCTCAGCCTGAGTAAGCTTGGATTCCACGTTCGAGAGGTCAAGACTTAGCTGTTGATGGGTTTGTGCAGTTTGTTGGCATTGCTGTAGTAGCCGCTGTGGAGTCGCCGCCACGTATGCTACACGGTCTTCCCACTGCCTCGCGCCCTCATGAAGCAGCTCTACGGCCTTTTGCTCACATTCTGATGTGAGGGATTTAAAGAACGCAAGAGCTTCCTGGTACTGCGTAAATCGTTCTCCCTGAGCTGCGGCAAGCTCCAACCCCTGAATTTTGTCCTCGTCTGGCGTCGTCATGAAAACCTTCAGTTTACGTTGTATCTCTACTCCTTGTGCCCGACGATCCCATATGGCTTGCCTCTTCGCCATCACATATAACTTACCCGCCATCTCTTGTAGAGTGTCCTCCCATGCAACCGCACATACTTGCGATGCCGTTGCAGGACGATCCTCTGATGGAACTACGGTGACGGGTTTCTGAGGAGACGGAGGCGGTGCCCCCTCCCTACAGTCAGCCCATGAATGAGCTCCATATCCTTCAAGCTCTCGAAACACCACATTGACACGGGTCTTGATCGACTCAGCTTCGACATGGAGAGCAGCCACCGATTGCCCGGCCTGCTTGCGGGCATTGATCCTGGAAAACTCTTCCTCCCAGAATGGATTTCTGAATGTGTATTTCTCAGAATGATTGTGACGAACGGAAACCTGTCCACCTGATCCAACTATCATAAGGCACAATGGTGAACTTAATTGAGCGGTCTCTGCAGACAATGTGAAACGGAGGGTCCCATTTTTAGGGTCAGCAGTGGCCTGGCTTAACGCTCTACTTCGCGATGCGTAACCATTCCAATCACTTGCCCTAATCAGCGAGTAGGTTCCCTGAAGACGAGAATGAGGAGTCGATTCAGGCCGATAGACAATCGTATGCCTTGTTCCGGAGAGCTCGGAAGAAGCACAGCCTGTTCCTGAGAGAAATAGCAGGATCAAAATGAACATATATCGAGGTAACATGACAGCCCTCATTGTCGAGTGAGCGTCTCCAATATTGGCATAAGATGGTTGCAGGCTTTCCACCCTGGATCTAGCACGCTGGATACGGCAGGCGCAGAAAGATTTTCATTGGCAGTTGAGGCTTTCGGCCGATCCTGAAATTGTTTTGCACAAGCTGCTGCCCAGAATCTGATCTGGACATCTTCTAGAAAGACACCTCGCTCGGACGTTCGCGCTGATGACAAGTTCGTTCTTTCGAACTCTATGACGGAGGATGCACGTGTGAAGAGTTCCATTGAAGCCCGATCATAGTACGACTTGCTCATAAGCTTTTGAGACAGAAATGAACCAAATAAGTAAAATAAGTAATGTGGAGACGTAGCGGAAAACTCTCGGGCTTTGGCCTTTCCACTCTGACTCGTTTCACCACCATCAATTACAGTAACTACCCTTGAAGGGATATCCTGCTGCAGGGCGAGTGCTTGCCCCACCGCCCCTACAAGAGTAAATAGAATCGCATCCTGCTTGGATTCTGGCGTAAACGGCTTCAATGCGTCTAATCCAAAAGGCGCTAAATACTTCCCCCTGAAATGCGCAAGGCTCGTCGTGCTTTTTCTTTCATTTTCCGGAATCAATTTCTGAATAAAATTGGCCTCCAATTCCTCTTGAAATTGATCATGGATCAAGCTAAGGAAATCTTCACACACAACTACGAGCCTGGAGGAAGGTGCACCCTGGTTCTTTAGTGGGACGCGGGTTACCCAATTAATACATGTGATGAAGTCCACCGTTATAGAATGAGAAAGCAGGTATTCTGACGCCAAATCATTCAAGAAACTACGCATGGTAGGCTCTGCAGCCTTAGTTGTTACATACCCAAGATGCATGAGGTAGGCCCGGTCCTGTCCTTTCAGTGCCGCAGGTGGCTGCTCTATGCGTAGTTCGAATGGAGCCCCGCGCGGCGTTCTATCGGAGTTTCTTACTTGATCGATTTGGATATTCAAATCATCAAATTGTTCTTCAGTAATACTCCAGGGTGCGTGCGCTTGGAGGCCTCCTCTAGAAAACCCACGACGCGTCACTTGATACCTGTCACCAAGAAAACTAATTTCATCGTAGTCGCCATTCTTGGCCATCAAATATAGCGACCGTAAGCCTTCCTTGTTCGGTACAGGGCCAAGATAGATGGGATGACCGTCAGGCATAAAAACAGAGACTGCCTGAAAGCCTTTCTGGTTTGCGCGCATAACGAGACCCATACACCTCTTAATCACCGCACACGAACTTGCATTGGGTTTTACGATGACAAGGGCATCAACCATATTGCCTGGATCTAGATTCAGCCAATGCACGTATACTTGATGAGCAGTACGATCTGGCGTATTTATCTTTAATTCCTCAGCAATGGCCGTAGCCAGTTGCTCATGTCTGGCAGCCGGATTAACCTTATCCTTACCCCATGCGGATTGGGTAGAATCCAGAAGCAACACCAGCAATAGAAGTACTGCCACATCGAGTCGCATTACTCAGAGATCCGATCAACTACCAGTAATCATTCAGCATTGCTGGCGAAGAAACCTGGAAAATGGAGGTGAATTATACTCCAGCTCGACAGAGATCGTAAAGATTGAAGCACTGCCGTTATCGAGTCTCAGGCCGGCACCATCTATCTCGGTGATCCAGGGGATCTACCGGCTTCTTCGACTCAGCATTCGCGACAGCCGTAAACTAGCCTGTTTCTCGGTCTTTCAGACTGCCTAAGCACGAAGTGGAGTTCATCGAGAACGTGCCATCGCAGCTCCACAATAGAGAACCCGCCTATAGGGGCAGGGGCCTTCATTTTAGACCTCGGTCTCTTAATAACAGTGGTAGGGCTTAACAACTTCAGCACAGGGGTTACCTGTGGCGTTTAGAAGAAGCAGGATACCAAATATAGCGCCGCCAAACTCCGCCTGCCGTAACCGTTCGCTCGCTGCTTTCTTCGCAGCCAGGATCTCCGCTTCTATACCTTTTTGCCGAGCTGTGGCCAGCGCAAGGAGGGATCTGGCCCTTTCGGAATCATTATGAACAATTTTGATCGGAGTCGTGTGTGGATAGTACGTGCCTCTGTAAATCTCCTGTGACGTATAGGTGTTGAGCAGGTCAGCCCCCCTCCGTCCAACCTTCCATCGAGGCATTTCTGTAAATCGACCGGAGATTCCGATTTCGTGTGGGACTGCCCCACATTGCTTCGCAATGACTTCCTTCAGCAGAAGCAGGTTCTTCTCAATTGCGTTCGGAGTCGTGATCCATGAGGCATTGTGGGACCCGATGTAAAACGAGAAAGTCGGGTCAGTATGCTCTTCGTGGATTTGGGTGGAAGTTGGCTTGAAGTTACCCTCGGGCAAGAGCCAATCACCTCTATACCGGTGGATATTGATCGTCGGACGTGCGCTACACACATTGTCTGAAGTGGTCATAAACGCCGCATTACCAGTCGTGGTCAGGGCATACTCCCCTGTTATCACGTTATGCCACAGCTTATTTATATATTCGCATGTTGAGTAGGCCGGTGAGTCGCTGCTTGGGAATATTCCATTTAAACTCTGCAAATTACTTCTGGGCTCACTTTTTATTAAGAATTCATTGGCTCGAAAGGTCCAGCCATTTGCGCCTGGCAACATTTCAGAACACATACCGGTTGATTTACCAGATAAACTCTCAACTCCATCATTTAAGGACCTGATGGACGTGCATGATGCGGACATGGTGATCACCAAAAGACATAACCCTGCCCTCAGAAGATTGCCGTTCCATGAGACACGATGCCAATGAACATGACTTCCTGCCATATCAAACGCCCCCTTATATAGGACTCGATGAATCAAGAACGGGAAGCCTACGAGTTCCCAAGATTCCCTGTCAACGGGTTAAGATCTGGGTCTTGCCTTCAAACCATCGATTATGGGTACGCCACCATCGAGGTCAGCATCAAACCCACCGACGAAGCCGCTCGGAACACTCACACAACACTGTTTGCCCCATGAGGTTTTCTCAATCGTCAGATGGGTGTTCAAAGTGCCCCTTAAAACTATAGTGGCACGCACCATCAGACAAGATCAGGCGCAATAGACCAGCAAGCAGCCTCCTACTCCGGTTAAGAAATAGGCGACATAGCACCCTGAACGACCTTAACTTCTCCTTCCCTGCAACGACAGAGAGTCATGAATGATGAATGTGGCGAGCTGATGAAGCAGCTCAATCCTGTTGAATTCATGGGACTTCATGGAGGCGACGCGATGGAACATTTCACGTTAGAGGCAATCACGGCCAAGAGCCTGCGGTGGGCCAACTACACGAACACGTTCATCCTTGTGCTGTTGTGTCTGCTGACACTGACCGCCTGCTCAGACCCGAAGGAGGCACGAAAGCAGCAGCTGTTGTCGGAGCTGCATCAAGTCGACAACGACTACACACGACAGAGTCAAACAGTTTCCAATCGAAAGAATACGGTTGGCTATCTGGAGCAGCAGATCCTTACACATCGATCCGATCTCTCGGATTACAAAGGGCGTATCGACGCTTATATGATGAATCACAAAATGGCGCTAACGGCCATCGCCCTGGGGCTCGGGGGCACCGCCGTGGCTCTTGACTCGACCAGTACGTTCTCAAGTGACGAAAAGACAGTGGGGGGTCTCATGGCAGCCGGCGCCGCATTATGGGCGCTCAATAACACGGAAGAACTGGCTGAGGTCGCGGACACGATGAATCAGGCCGACAGCCATGTGAAATCACTTGAGCACCAAATCGGACAGCTCTCATCCCAGCTTGCGTCGGAATCGCAACAGCTGTCACAGGAAGAACAGATGCTCCGTACGCTGCAGGTCAACGCGGAGCAGCTTCGAGCCAAGCTCCACGCGCTAGGCTGCGGGAAAGAATGCAGAACGTAACATGCAGATGCATGTGGGACGTTGTACCTGTTTGTCATCATCACGGAGCAAGACCATGTTCGACTCTGACAAGAGAGATACCGCTCACAACGTGAGCCATGAGGATACGATCACGATACGCATGGGTCCACGGGAGGCCCAAGATTTGCGTGATATCTTGACGCACCTGGATGAGCACTATTCCACACTCGACCACACCGTGTTGGGATTCTCACGAAGCGAGCTCGACAGCCTTCTTGACGAATTCCAGGCTGCCAGCACGCGGGATGGGAATCTGGTGTTAAAGATTGCCAAGAAGGATCAATTGACTCTGAAAGCCATCCTTGCTTACACGTGGACTTCACTGATACTCGATGAACAGCAAAAAACACGGCTGGCAGGTTTCGCCACGGTTCTCGCACTGGCCATGAAGGACATAGATCTCGATGGGCTACGAAAGCTACTGCAGGTGTCGGATCAGCATCCCATTGATACCGAGGACAGTGGGGGCTCTGAAAATGCGGATACGATCGGACGTGGGAGTCTGGCGTCACCAACACCACCGGAGGGTGGCAACACAAATAGACAAGGCGATGCAGCGCACGAGACGGAGGGGCCGACCGATCAGCGTAGCAACGAGAACACGATGACCCTGACCCTGGGTCCTAAAACATTCCGCGATGTATTGGAGTCCGCTACGTGTCTTGATGAACATTATTATCATAGAACAGTTGATCGACTATAGCTTCTTACGACCCAAAATGAAATACGCGGACTCCTTAAAACATTGAAGTCAGCCGCAGACATAGATGGCAACAAAGTCTTTGCAATTACCGAGGATGAGCATCTGACTATCCGTTTTACTTATACGTATTATGCAGAGAGATTCTTGACTTTTGATGAACAGCGAGAAGCACGGCGAGGGGCACTGACTGCTGTCAAGTTCCACGCATCGACTCATCAGCATGTTGCTGACGAGGAGCCCCGCGCTGAAGAATGAGCGCAGGGAGCAGGCTGTACCAGACACGCGCGTTGTGATGCGCATGGAAGAGCAGAATGTGGCGCGGCCGCTCTCGGTGCCCTTGGGATAGTATGGTAGCACTGAGGATGAAGGGAACGCGTAGTCCGATGAACATTGAAAAGGATTCATCTACAACCAGTCCTGGTTCCACCGTCACGCTCAACCACACGTGGGAAAGCCTGTCTGGGTATTTAGGTGGTGATCAGCCTCACACCAAGATTGCACAGTTACGGGCAACCGGCGCATTACACGCACTGTTGCCCGAAGTGGATGCCTTATTCGGCATTCCCCAAACACCGGAATACCACCCGGAAATCGACACGGGCATTCATACGATGCTGACCTTGAAAAGAGCGGCGGAATTAACCGAGGATATAGCCGTTCGGTATGCTGCATTGGTCCATGATGTGGGGAAAAGCCTTACGCCTCCAGACCACTGGCCCGCCCATCATCAGCATGAAGAATTCGGCGTGGCTCCCATACGTGCGATAAGACAACGCTTGGGGGTGCCGGAACATATTTCTGCCCTTGCGGAACATGTCGCCCGGTATCACCTTCATGCGCACCGGTCATTAGAATTAAGACCCGGAACGCTGCTGAAAGTGCTGGAACACACGAACGCGCTTGAAACGCCCTCGGTGTTTGAACAGTTCATTCTCGCCGCCCAGGCCGATGCACAGGGACGACAGGGATTGGAAGATCGTCCCTACCCTCAAGCACGGTTACTGCGCTTGGCACTTCAGGCCGCACACGCGGTGGCAACACACGATGCCAATGGGCAAGAATTGACGGCCGCACTCATCAGACAACGACGTGTGGAAGCCATACAACGGGTACACGATGACGTGCGGATGTCTATGGAACGTGACCGAGCTATTTGCTCTTGATGACGCACCATACCATTGTTTAGAGTTAACCGGTCATGAAGTTGAAAGGAGCAATGACACATGAATTATAGAAAGATCAGTACGACGGTTATCCTCGGTCTCTTTTCCGCCATGGTGGGTTGGCAGACGGTCTATGCACAGTCTGGTTCAGGAGCGGATTGGTTCGCGCGCGACGCGATGCGTAAAGCGGGTAAAGCTGGTAGCGCGCAGGCACGGGCAGCTCGAGAAGAATGGGAACGGGACCGAGCTCGGCAACTCAAAGAGGTCGATGAGGCCTATCAGAAGATGTTGAACCAGCGTGAAGGCCTCAGTACTCAAATGACGGAACGCTCCAGTGGACAGAATAGTGGCACAAGCGTATCTGCTGAAAAACAAGCGTCCATTCGCGCACAGTTACGCACCTTGGGATTGGAATGAGGAGAGGGCCATGTGAGAGTACCAGGATGGAATGGGTGAGAAGCCAGGTTAACCTCCGGACATGTCCGGACTCCCTCGTGATGTACCGGTAGAACTCAAGACTCGCTCTGTCAGATCGCTGTCACGTTTAGTCAGAAGTTGCCACCTCGAAATCGATCACCCCACCTTGCGCCTTTTTGCAGCGGCCCACTTTATTCCGGCTTAGACCATGGGAGCTGTCGCCCCTGTAGTCCCACAGCTGACCAGAGACAACGCTGAACGTGAAACAGTCGGAATCACTTGCAAACAGACACAGTCTGAGAGATACCGCTCTTGCTTGTACAATGCATCCTGTCATTAGCAATGTATTGCCACGCCCTGCACCGTTTTCAAACTGGATCAGTGCGCATGGTGACCAACCGGATCGAGGTGCCTCGCAGGCTGTTCAGAAAGGCCGCAGCGAGCGAAGAGGCGAGTCGTATGCTGTCCCGTACGTCGAGCCTCTGAGCGAGGCGAGAACACTGCTGGTGGCCTTTGTCAATCAGCCCGCTAGGGAAGCTTGACCTGTCGCAGGTACTCCCTGCTCCGTTCAGCGAATGTAGCTACGGCTTTCCCTTCACACTTCTCACGGGTAACCATGGTGCGGCCGTCAGCTGCTCCACCTTCCATCATCTGCCGCAGGGTTGAAATGTCCCGAGGGGTATAGCGTGTTTTCTGGCCGGCTGCAGCAATCCCCTTCAGAACCTCGCCGGCAAAATTTGTGATGTCAACCAAAGTGCGTGGATCTTTGCCTTTGGCATGCCGCTCACGCAGCGCCGTATAGTCGTCCTGCATACTCAGGAACTGTTTTGGGCACACAGCCAGAATGGTATCCACCATATGGATAATGTAGGCTGAGTCGTAATGGTTGTTAAACGACTCCTGGAATAGTGCTGGACTCAAGTCGTAGACGTATCGAATGAGTCGTGAGTTACGATACCCTGACAGATCAGGAAGTGTGTCCTTCTCACGTTGGGTGGTCGAGCCAGGATCGTATCCATTGTCCTTGGCACTTGCAGACAGCCGATTGGCACGGTCCACGTTCTTTCCCACACCGATGCCTGACTCAAACAACCGAGCAAGATACGCCTGTGCCCCACCGTAGCCCGATTCGGCAAGTGGCGTGAGAATTTTCACAGCGTTAGTAGGAAGCCCACCTAAGAGAAGCGCACGCCCTAACTGAAATTTGAACCGCCGATTTTTCGGATCAGCCTTGACGGCAGCCAAACATGCCTCGATGGCCTTCTCGGGCATGACATCGGCATCCGCCACTCCTGGCAATAATCTTGGCTTTTCTGAATCAGCCGGGTCGGCCGCCTGAAGATCACACGGAGCTGCCTGCTTACGGGCGATGGATCTGGCCTCTGCAAGCGAGTTGGCAGGAGGATTCCCGTCAATCCCCCGTAGAACAAAGGAGTGACCCGCTGCTGAAAAGACGTACTGATTGATTGGGCCTGGACGTTCCTTCAGGTAATTGGTGACCGTTATTTTCTTTGCGGATGGACAGTGCTCCCGAACTAACGGGAACACTTCTCCCATCAAGAACCGCTGTGCGGCACCGTCGAGGAAGAATTTTGTATTCTCATCAAACCACCCAGGATCGGCATGAACATGATCGACAAACGCCTCTTGTGTACACCATTGCTTCATATTCGTCCGTGCCAACGACCAGGAACGACTTGAAAAGAGCATGCCGTCAGGCAGACGAGTCGGCGGCGCTGCTTTTCGATGCTGTTCCAATGCGGTGAGGGCAGCGTTTAGCTCGGGATACTCATGACCCTTGGGGGGATAGAAAAAATAGTTTAGGTCGAGGCGAAGAAAACCTTCCCATTGATTGGCCTGTCCCATCGCCTCGGAGGTTGCGGGAATATTTTGCAGTTCATGTATTTTGTGTTCGATCACGGCAGAGAGCATGGTTCGCAACTTTTGGTCCCATCGATTTTTGAAAACTTCCACAATCTCCCATGAATGAGTGATTCCGATATCAGTGAACTGCGTTGTGATTTGAGGAATGAGATCCATGGCAAGCTTTTGAAGATTACTCCCTGAGGGGCTCATCCTATTAGCCCGCTGAATCAGCTCTAGTAAGGTGCTGATCTTTTGTTCGTGTTTCGTGCTTTGCACCACACTGGCTGCTTCATGAACCAGCTCCTCGTCCGTTTTCCCCCAATAGGGGTTTTTCCGCTCGGACGCTCCAGGGCCCAACTTCATGAGGCGAGCTTGATAGAGCGTCTCGAGATTGCCCTCAGAGGTTTGAGGGATAGTACTCATGATTGCTTTGGCAGATCCTGGAAAGCGTTCCACCATCGCAAATTCAGCACTGCCGTTGCCGGCCTCAACGCTCTGCATCTGCACATTCGCCATGAGACCCTCTGTACCATACTTAATCGGGACCGGTCTCTCCGATTTCGCGTCTCGAATGGCATCCAAGAGCTTTGCCGCCGTCGGCTTGTTGTCGCCCCCTACCTGAAGAATGTTATCTCCGGATCGAAGACCAGCCGCATAGGCAGCACCGCTTTTCGTGAGCTTTGCGACCGTCAAATAGGAGAATTGTGTACTCGGGTAGGCTGGATCTCCCCCGCTGGCTTCTTGAAGTTCGATACCCCAGAGGGCTCGAATACAATCAAGATACATAGCAAAATTAATGGACATGCCTGACTGCACATCAGGTCCTCCCATCAAACTTCCGTCTCCTCGATCGAAAACCACCTCAACTACCTTATCTTTTCCATCACGCACAACCACTATCTGGACGCTCTCACCAGGCGTATAGTGCGAGAGCTCTTCAACCAGAGCGGTTTCTCTCGCGATGCTCTTCCCCGCCCCCGTTTTGATATCCACCACCCATTGAAGAAAATCACCGACCCGAAGTCCTGCACGTTCGGCCGCCCCCCCGGAACGAAGCTCAACAATCTTGGTCTTGATAGGTCGGTTAGAGAGTTGTTGAGTCCACTCTCGCTCTTCCTCTACTCGCACTCCCATTGTTGCGTTCCCCGAATTGGCTTTATAGTTTGCATCCAAACAATTTTTCCTCGCGGTAGCTACATCAGAAAGATTGCCTTGCGCAAAGGCTGTTGAGTCCACCACCATACCCATCACTGCGACAGCAAGCGTTCCCAGGAACATGAGCGCCCCCATGCCGATCCTCGATTCAGACCACCGAGACTTTCTTTGTTGTGTCATGTCTACACCTTCCATATTAATGTCCGAGTGATGGATGGCAATACTGACTATTGAGGAGGCTCCCCTTGGCCCCTCATGTCTGCTCGTAAGTTCTTCGCTTCAGCCTTTAGGTCGTCTAGGTCGACCGGCTCAGTTATGAGGTTCCATGCCAGTTCTTCGAGTGCTCTCGCAAGTACGTACTGCACAAATTTGTCTTTAAAACCACCCTCCGGCATGTCCATGATCCGAGCTGTCATCAACCAGAATGTCGCGGATGCCGTATGCAGGGTAGGCAGAGTCGCATGCCGATTCTCGACGATGTAGTCATCATTTCTGCGCTGGTTCTCTTCAGTCAGAAACAGAGGAATTTTGACCAGGGCAAGATCCCAATCATCAAGCTGTCTCAGGACACTCTTGGCAATATGATCCTGGTCGCCCTCGTCGGGAACAGCGAGCAAGGCAAGTTGAAGTAATTGCTCATTCGTATTCATAATCTGTTTCACAGGCTAGGTTGCAAAACCGACTTCGAATATGCTCCGGCAGCATGCGACAAATTGATCTTCAGTAATCTCGTCAACCTCAAAACTATGTTCAAGGCGACTCAGGTATGTTGCGTCCTGAATCAATGTCTGCTTGTCTCGACTGGGAATCTCGGCTGCCATTTTCAAGCCCGTTTCATTAAACGCGACGCGCACTGGAACGGTCTCTCCTAACAGATAGTATCGATAGGTCATTGTGCCTTGTGCCCTTTCCCGCAACCAGACCGTGGCACGGGCGAGCTCCTAGCAGAATGCTGAAAACGCCCTCCAGCGGCGTTCTCGCGTCACTCAGAGGCTCAACGTACCGGAGCGTACGCCTCGCCTCCTCGCTCGCTGCGGCCTTGCTGGGCGGCATTTTGAGCATTCTGGGGTGTAGAGTGCCACAGTTCTTTCTGCCATCGCGCAACGGTGCGCAAAGTAGAAACCGAGTTTTTCAGCACACTGCTAGTGTCCAGCAAGCTTCTTAATCAGAACTCCGTTTTCCCATAGGCTCTTGAATCGTGAGCCATCAGGTAACGTCACCTTTCCTTCACCGTGTGGCTTGAAATCTTTTAATGGCCCGTAGAACGATCGTCCATCCGGCCACGTCAACATCCCCCACTGCCCTAACGTCGGATCATCTGATCGTCCCCGAAATGTTCGACCATCCGGCCATTTCCAGCGCTCAGTCCCTTCCGGTTTGCCGTTCTTCCAATTCCCTTCATACTCTCGACCATCCGGCCAGGTGGTTTTGCCCCCACCGTCCGGAAGATCATTCACCAGTCGTCCATTGAACGTTCGGCCGTCGCGCAACGTCCAGATACCACTCCCACTATTGGGTTCATTCCTTGTCCACGACCCAGCAAACTGTCGCCCATCTGGCCATTTCATCGTGCCTTGACCATCTCGGTTCCCGGAACGCCACTCACCGTCGTACTGCCCTCCGTCAGGCCATTTCATGACACCACGGCCGTGAGGCACTCCATCTTTCATCTGTCCCTCATACTGTGCGCCGTCGTCAAAGGTTTTGACGTGGATTTGTGGTGCCTCATCTTGCGGTCTTACTGTGTGATCCTCAGTGGGAGGTGTGGCAGGAGCATTGCGCTCCATCAATCTGTCATCTTTAGTGGCCAGTTTCGAAGAGTCATGGGAGGACGGAGTGTTATCGTTTGAGCGTCCTTTTGGCGTTTGACTATCAGGCCATACCCAGGGCGCACCCGTTTCCAAGACTCCGTTCTTCCACTCCCCTTGAAGTTTCCGACCGTCAGACAAGGTTAGGGTACCGTAACCGTTCGGAAAACCATCCACGAGGCGACCAGTGAACGTTCGACCATCACGCACAGTCCATCGGCCCTTTTGTGGCTCATTCTTTTCCCACAATCCAGAAAACTCGTGTTGATCCGGCCATCTCGCCCGCCCCCCACCCTCTCGGTTCCCGGAACGCCACTCGCCTTCGTACACTCTCCCATCCAGCCATCTCATGATGCCTTGTCCATGAGGCGCTCCATCCTTCATTTGTCCCTCGTAGTATGCACCGTCATCAAATCGCTTGGCGTGGATTTGTGATGCCTCATCCACGAGAGGAATGACAAGATCATCGAGAGAGGGCCTGAGATCGATCGTATACACGAAATTCCTCCCCCCCCATGCCATAAATGTGTTTTTAACTGACACACGTCCGGGAGGACAAGGAGGAGTCCACGACTGTACAAACTGACTTAAGCTCTGACGACGTCTTTTGTTACTATCTTTGAATCTGCCACGTTCAACGCACATCCGATCCAACCCCGTTTTTTTCAACGAGCTGCCCTCCCCGTCAAGTGAATAGACGACATTGCCCAGTTGCCCGGTCTTGTCGACATGGAAGAAGGCGACCGTCACATCTGTCATGCCCAACGGCATCACATCCCTGCATTCCCCGGGGGGAATAGGATACAACCCCTCAATACGTGCACTTGCACCAAGTAATTGCACGAACGTGCCGAGGCTCGCGTACAGCAGTTCAATATCCCCTTTGTTACAGATATGAACTTCTTCTCGCGTCATGGCTGAGCTGGCAGGAGATACCCATAGGCCAAGTAGAAGAACAACCAGGCAATAGAATTTCAGGGTGCATCTGCACGTGCGTTCAGGAGTCTGCATTCCCGACATACGACTTTCCTCTCACCATACGTCAGCCATGACACAGAGCGGAATTGCCCAAGGACATACTGCGTCTTCCATCCGTGCTCGAAGCTAGTTGAGGCACTGGTTCAACGGCTCGTAGAGTCGCCATCGAGGATCATGCTTCCCTTGAGGTTGCGTGTTGCGGACTTCATCCAGCCAGGCCTGATGATCATTTGCATAGCGGACGCGTTCCTCCTGTGTCATCACCCCGCGATAGACCCGATCGAGGCAGCTGCACCATTTTTTCATTTCCCCCGCTTCGTAGTCGAGACAGCCGTCTTCGAATCTGGTGAATCGGCTCGGCTTCGTGACCGCATCACTTTCTTGAGCGGCCTGAGGGATACGGGCCCCCGCCGCATGGAGAGATGGTTGCCCCAGGGCGTGACGAAGCACATTCTCACTCATCTGCCGCATCGTCGCACTTTGGCAGCCTGCACCCTTCACAAACTTCTGCATGCCTAAGTATGGCTCAAAATAATCAGACATGGCCTCGGAGGTGAAGCTCTTGATCCCGTCCCGCAGGATTTTCTGGATTGTCTCCCACTTCGTGATGAAGCCGGGGTCATCCTGATAGATTTTATAATTTGCTACAAACTGCGGATGGACGCGAACGGTCCTCACGTCTTCTTTCTGGTCGCCGATGATACTCCGCCTAATCCTGTACGATTCCAACGTGACGGAATCCGAGGGAAGATGCTTGTCGCATACCTCAGAGTAGGTGTTGACGTACGAGACATAGAAGGAGCGATGTATTACTGAAGGGACCTGCTCACCAGAGAAGAGGGTATTCAGCTCCTCACCGGCTTGAAATTGTGACCAGTAAGACCTGTTTTTGTACACTAGCCCGGCCTTGACAGTCTGTTCCTGCTTCTGCCGTTCAGCGTCATCCCTCTTGGCCCGTTTGGCCGCCAACTCCTTATAAGATGCATCGGTTTTTGCTTCTTGGTAGGCGATAATCTGCTTCCACTGAGCCAGCGTGTTTCGATTCGCTTGCATTCTGTCGCTGACGACACCAGGGACCCATTGAGCCCCTCCGCCCTGCTTGAAGAGGGATTCTCCCATAGGCTGCTCAACCGGTCCTCCAACCGTAATGTTCGGTAAATGCACGTCCTTTGCGTAGTGGGCAATGTGCACAGTGTTCGCATCAGGCCATTCGTACAAGACATTGGGTAAGATCGCACAATTGAACTGCTCGAGCATCTTCTGGCTATAGCTCGCATCACTGGGGTTCAGATCCATGATGGGGTCCTGTTCGCCGAGCCCCTCATGAATCGCGACCAGGTTTACCTGCGTCTTGGACAGAACTTTCACCGCATACACTTTCAGATTGGGTCCCTCGTACAGAAGCGCGGACTGTTCATATTTGCGATCCGCGAGCGGGTTGCGTGAAAAGTCTACAGGCCGTCGGTGTGCCGGACAGCGCTTTTGGAACTCATCTTTCTCCTTCCAGAGTGCACGGGCCTCTTCTCGTTCACGACGATCCCGTTTCGCAGCGACGACAAGTTGTGGCCCGAAATAGGGTGTCAGCTGGGTCGGTGTCTCCTGCGGATTAGGGAACGCCGCCCTCACAAAGGTGATATAGTTCTTCAGAATCATCCCCTGTAGAATATCCGTGCTGTTCCAACGGCGGTTCTTTTGAATACAGGGGTCGATCAACTGGGCTCGGATCGTCGCTTTCACTTCTTCAGAATAGTCATCGTAGGGTTTCCCAAAATACTGGACGAATGGGATATCCGTCACACGATGGCTCATCGTATTGGGATAGATCATACTCATCTCATTGAGGGCACCGGGCCACTCCATGAGAATCTTACATTGCTGGTCAAAGCTGCTCGCTTTCCCAATGGTCCCGTTTTCAATCTCCGCCAGCACAACTTTCCCACTCAGCGTCGAAAGGACATGCGCCGTTTCGATCGAACCACACCCGCCCACGAGAATGCCAAGCATTGCTAAACCAGCAAGATAACGAAATGAGTAATTCGCAGATGTAGTCATCGGCATTTCTATGATCCTTTCTCTATCTCTGTATTTCTAGCATCACTGTATGCAACGCATGCAGGCATCAATAGGAACTTCTCGGCGGGCATCGGATGGCCTCCATCACCTCCGGGCACAGCTGTTCAACAGGCAATCCTGGAGAACCAAGCACCGTGGTCCTCTTCAGCGTTGGCGGCGTTGCAACCCACGTTCCGTTGGGACTACGAGAGAACGCCGCTCTGCCTGCCAGTGGGAGGTCGGACACGATTCCACTCAATGCACAGTACCGAAAATTCTGGCAATGAAAGGTGGCCGAGAAGGTACAGTCTCCGTGACGATCACATGTCCCCTTCTCGAAATGTGTCAGTTGAAGCTGGAACGCGTCAGCATCGGTCCTCGCGCTGGCGGCACATCCGCTGTAATTCAGGAGACTACAGGGGCCCGCAATTCTCGAGTGAGTGGCACTCAAGACCTCATTCATGGCTAAGAGCATCTGACAAGGGTTCGGTTCATCAAACTGAGACGGGCCCGCCTTCCCCCACGGATTCCGAATCGGCGCACTCTTGCACGCCGCCGCTTTCTCCTGCGCCGCCGCTCGATCTCGTTGATCCTGCTTGACATCCATGCGCGACTCAAGTTGCCCGCCACGTTCAAGAGCCACCCAGGCATAAAACACACGGTCCTTTTCGAGAAAACCATGAAGCACGAGTTCTTTCATGCCCGGACATTCGGTGCGAATCCGAGTGGATAGCTCGGCGAAGATCGTTTGCAGCCGTGGATTCTCATCTTTGTACAGCGTGGAATCGGTCGTGTGGACTTCGATGCGTCCATTCCGCCGGCTGTCTGGGATACACCACGGCTCCATGCTCATTTTGATGACGACATCGCGTGATGCTGACGTCCAATAGGGTTTGTCGTTGGGAACGATGTTCTCGCGAGACCGTTTCAGGGATTCCTCGTAAATTGAGTTGAGCTGCTCTCGCCTATGCCTAACTCTTTCCTCCTTTGGATCTGCCGTCGTCTCTACATCAGACTCCGCAGATGCAATAGTCTGCTCATCACGGAGACTGTGTGACCTCTGCGGATTTCCTGCGCTCGTCGCCTCGCCACGAGTCTGTGCCATGGCCTTCAGCTTGTCGGTCAGTGCGGCATGAAAGGCTTGTGTTTCGCTCGGCCAGAGGGAGTTGAATCGCCGATCCGCCCAGACCGGCATGACTCCGACCGGTTGCGATTCATACATCACCCGATCGCGCTCCCAGCGGAGATTCCTTGGGATCGGCTTGGCATAGCCCTGAAGTTCTTGATAGTTGTCGCGCGAGCTGGATTCCTCACGGAGTTTCCGCCACGCTTCAGCCATCTCCGGTTCCTCACGATTCAGTTTTTCCACGGCCTTCTTGAGATCCTCTCCTCCAGAGAGCGGCCCTTCTTGAAACGCGTATTGGAGAATCCCTGCGTAGGGCTGGAAGTCCTTGTGATATTTCCCAAATCGTCCGGTTCCAAGGCAGCCGTCTGTATGGAGAATCCGTTGCCACAGATGTGTGCTCGTGGACGTCGGCATCTGGTGGTAGGACATGCCGAACACGGGGACAAATGTGGAGTCCCGAAAAAGGTTGACATAGTAGCCCATCGGAACGGCCATGCCACGAGGGTCGAACCGCAGGGCCGGAAACTCCTGTTTCACTTTGCTGAGCCAGTCCAGAATGACGCGGCACTGTCCATCTCGAGTCCATTGTTCCCCGAGCATGCCCCCTCCGGCATAGTGCTGAATTGCGTTGCCTCCAGGGAGTACGGGACCGTTGTTGACCGTGCGATCCAGCACGGCTTGGCATCCCGCGCTCGAGAGCCACACTCCCACAACACACAGTGCCAGGAACTGACTCACTGCCAGACTCCGTCTCCGCATCATCCTCTTCCTACCTCCATTCCACCGAAGCGGTTTTTGTCTCATAGGACGAAGGACACCCGCAACTGTGTGAATCTACTCAGGCGTGGTTGACGAATGCCCTACCACTACTGAACATAGATCCACACCAAGCACACCCATGAGTCACTCCCTCCTCACTATCGTCGATAACGCATTACTGATTTCTCACAGACATGGCCTGCTCCAAGGCCAGCCTCATCTCCCTAATCACCCACCAAGGTTTGTCTTTGGCCACTACCACACATTCCCTCTCTGTATGCACGATGAGCTGTTTCCCGGTGGCAATACCCAACGCGGCGCCGCTCACAAGGACAATCGGTGGAAGGCAACGACTCAGGGTGAATCCCTCAAGCCCGATGATCACTGCAAAGAGACCTACGCCCAGCGCCATTAGGATTGGGTACCAAGTCCTGGCTCCCAAAGAAAATGGTTCCTCGATGTGATGGATCGTCTGTATCGATAGCGTGTGCCGATCCGTCTTCATCGAACGACTCGTGATCGTCATTCCATCTCGATCAAAATAGGTACGTTCTTCTTGCGACATCACATCCCCTCCTCGTCTGCTTCGATAAGGCTCTCTCCATCTCCAACAACTCGCTTGTCCTTCTCTGTCGTACGAGCCTGGCTTGAGTTAAGGTCCGCTCTAGAGAAAATTGTCAGCTGACATGAACCACCCGCAGCGTAGCCGGCTTGGTCCAGGACTGCCGGCCAAGGGCCAGTAACCTGCGACAAGGGTCTGTCGTAGGGACAGGGGCGAAGTTTAGGTGGAATGAAGGATGCGGATGAACAAACCCGTGAAATAAGAGGAAACGCTATTGATTGAGTGTGCGTGCCTGAGTGGGCAGATCCCCGGGATCGCCGAGGTAGATGGTACCGGCCCAGAAGAAGGGATGGCCGACGCCCTTCCGATTGGCTCGGGCGGTGTTGAGCGCCGCCAGTTGGGTCTGGTGAAAGGCGCCATAGCGAGTCGGAACTGGCGGATGCTTGGCCTTTTGCTTGCTGTTGTTCTTCGAGTGCTTCTCCGGTCCCAACCAACGTTGATAGAAGGTCTGGATTTGCTTGGTCGTCTCCTCCACCGGCACTTCCCACATGCTCATTGTAAGCGCCCGTGCCCCCGCCAGCAGAAACGCCTGCCGCAATCCCATCACGCCATCCGACGTGACCTGCCCTAAGCCGGTTTCACAGGCCGTGAGATTCACCAATTCCGTCCCTTGCAGATTCATGCCTGTGACTTCATAGGCCGTGAGAATGCCGTCACCGATCTCGATACGAGCTGGCTGGAGTGCCTCACTACTCAGGCCCCGTTGCTGGGCCTCGGCTTCTGATACGAGGTCCTGGCCCACGCCATAGAAGACGGTCTGCTGTGGATCCGCCTGGTTAACGCCACTGAAGAGGAGCATCGAGCGTAGCAGGGGATTGTCCCAGCGCTGCGCGTCAGGGGCCGGATCGAGCCGATAGCCATGGGTGGCCAGTTGGAGCAGCTGCGGGGCTTGGACCCGTAGGACGGCTTCCTCCACCGCCTGTTGCCGTTCGAGCGTCGTGACGGTCCAGCCGTGCCGAGTCAGTTGGTTGTTGGAAGCGTGGAGCAAGGTGCCCAATTCAGGCCTGTCCTCCCACCGTCGTGGGACCTCGAGGCGTGGACTCGTCTCGCCCAGCCCCAGCGTGGCCGGTTTCCCACTCGGATCATGTTGTGCCACGACGGTGGGAGTCGAGGCGGGCAAGGCTGCGATGGCGCGCGCCACGTCGGGTGGCAGCGCATAGAAGTCGGGATTGCCGATCAACACCGCTTGCTTGCTGGCTGAGGCGGCAGGAGTGGGCACACCGGTCGTCGCCGCCAAGCGGGCCAGGTCGCGCCCCGTGTTCAGATAGACCAATTCTTTCTCTTCCACCAGATAGGTCCACCGCTGTTTAGTCTTGTTCTTCTTGGTCTGTTGCGCGAGCACTTCAAAGGGGAGCTGACTCAATTGGCCGTCGGGGGCGATATAGACCCGCGTCACCCCGCGCAGATGAAGTTCAAGCGGTTGCCAGATGGCCGTGCGAATCCTGCTCGAGAGCCCCGCGAGCGTGGTTTCCGACTGTTGGAGCACCCGGAGCTTCGGGGCCTCTCCGCTGTTGACCAGGTCACGTACCGCCCGCTGCCCCTCATGGTACTGCTGAATGGCCCGGTCGATCGGCGCCGCCTCACCGAGATCAAGGGCCACGATGGGGCTGCGATCCCCCCGCACCACATAGACGCCGTAGTGCAGCGTCTCAGTCAGTTCCTTGGTCTGAGGATCATAGGACCGAAACTGCACGTATTCGAGCAAGAGGTCGTGAGGACGCAACGCGGCCTGCACTTGCTCCACGGAGATCTGCTCCAGCTGGGCTTGCGCCGCATAGGCCGGATGGTCCCGCCGGAGTTGCTGATCAAGCTGGTCAATTTGCTCAGAGAGGTGGCGAAGCGAGATCGGATTGTGGGCAGATTGTTGTGCCACTCGCCGAGGCCGAGCCGGATCGTCTTGCAGTGCCTGTAAGGCGCGAGCGGCATACTGTCGCTTGCGATCCTCCCGTTGGTGCCACAGCGTGCGCCAGGCTGGAGGCGCGTCGGCCAACACCTGCCGCAGGGCGCTGCTCTCGTGGCGCGTGGCTTCAGCCACCAATTGCTTACTCAGCAGGGTGGCCTGGAAGCCCATCGCCCGATCCAATGCCGGCAGGGCGGTGAACAGGGGCCAAAAGAACTGCGGCGTAGTTCTAAGCTGACTCTTGACCAGGAATTGTTGCTGGGCTGCAGTCGACAATGTGGGAAACGTGTTGGTCAAATACTGCCATTTTGCCTGACTGGCTCGCAAGAGAAGCTGAGCCGTCTCCTCGTCGGGCTGGTTCTGTAGTATCACGCCCGCTAACCTCTCAAGCCCAATGGCCGTATACGGATGTTCCGACCCTAACGCCTTTTCATAGATCGCGAGCGCCCGCTCCGACAGCGGCTTCGCCTGAGCGTATTGTCCTTCCACCCGGTATAGTTCTGCCAAGCCGCTGAGAATCACCGCCGTGCTCGGATGCTCGCTTCCTTGCACTTTTTCATAAATAGCCAGTGCCCGCTCATACAGCGGCCTCGCTTGGGCATAGGCGCCTTGCTCCTCGTACAGCACCGCTAGGTTATGAAGATTCGTCGCTACTTGCACATGGTCAAGCCCACGCACCTTCTCATTGATCGCCAGCGACCGCTCCAACAACAGCTGTGCCTGGGCATATTGCCCCTGCTCCAAATACAATGCCGCTAGGTTATTCAGGCTTGCCGTCGTATCGGGATGCTCAGCCCCAAGCACCTGTTCCCGGATTGCCAGCGCCCGCTCAGCCAGCGGTTGTGCTTGGACAAATTGCCCCTGTGCCCGATGCAGACAGGCAAAGTTGTTCAGAAGTGCTGCTGTGGAGGGATGATCAGGTCCCAGTGCGTTTTCATAGATCGTGAGCGCCCGTTGATATAGTGGCAAGGCCTGGGCGTACTGCCCTTGTGCCCGGTACAGCTCAGCTAAGTCGTTCAGGAGTGTCGCCGTATCGGGATGCTCAATCCCAAGGGTTTTTTCATCAATTGTCAACGCCCGTTGATATAGTGGCAAGGCCTTGGCGTACTGCCCTTGCTCCTTGTACAGTGCTGCCAGGCCGTGAAGACTGGTAGCCGTGTTTGAATGATCAGGCCCCAAGGCCTTCTCCCTGACCGCTAACGCCCGCTCTGCTAAAGGCACGGCCTGCACGTACTGCAATTGGTATCTGTACAACATTGCGAGGTTGTTCAGGCTTTCCGCCGTGTCGGGATGGTCGGGCCCCAGGAACCTTTCCTGTATCTTTAGGGCATGTTCATACAGCGGTTGAGCTTGAGCGTATTGCCCTTGCCTCACATGCAGATTGGCCAAGTTGTTCAGTAGTGCCGCTGTTTTAGGATGCTCAATCCCCAGGGTTTTTTCATAAATTGTTAACGCCCGTTGATATAGTGGCAAAGCCTGGGCGTACTGCCCTTGCTTCTTGTACAATATCGCCAGGTTATGAAGTCCCGTCGCCGTGAATGGGTGGTCAAGCCCCCACACCTTCTCTCGAATCGCAAGAGCATGCCCAGCCAACGGAAGCGCCTCCTGATACCTGCCACTGCCATCAAGTTTTCTAGCCTGGCGATTGAGCGAAAAGGACTGTAGCCATGCAGCCCGGTCTTCAACGGTGAGGCTAGCCCATTTGTCCAGATTCTGAAGACGCTGACGAGCATCGATGCTCTGCCACCACCTTTCACCCTGATGCTGAGTCCTCACTGCAATAATGAGTTCGGCTGCCTTGATCAACTTTGTAATGTCCTGCTCAGACTTCAGCTCACCACCCCCGATAAGTGAGTCAATTAGTTCTTCGAGCTTTTTCAACTCGACTTCAATTCCTGGTGAGAGAGCGGGAATGCTAGGGGCTCCGGTTGAGGAAGATAAAGAAGAGGCTTCCGATTCTGTAAATGGATTCGAGTCTGGTTCCTCTGATTGAGCCGGTGAGGTTCCGGCAAGAAACGCGGCCAACACACACACGAGACAAATAGAACAAAGACGGTCGCGGATCATCAGCGTTCCTCTATAGGGATATGAACTGGCTCAAAAAATGTCCGGCGATTGTACCCGACTCAGAACCGACAAAACCATTCCCCGTTTGCTCCTGATGCGCCTTTTCACAGACCCTCCAACGTGCGCTTCCTTCTCTTGCCTTGCCGGTCCCCGGCATGACAAAGAGCACGAACCTGGCGCGCGAGGTGTCGCAGCGCCGCCTCATAGTGGCTCCGCGCAAAGAGAAAGGGCCCGATTCCTGGATGCGGCCAGGCCTCTCCACGGCCCGAACGCAGCCCGACTTTGGTGATGAAGGAAGACCATCTGATCACCTTCTCCCCGACCGTGACCTGTGTGGCAATCCATGACGAATCGCCGGTCTCTCCAATCGGCTCGCGCAGGAGCAGCACCCACCGGTCGGCCTGGCGTGCTGCGCATCCGAGCCAATAGTCGGGAACCGGCTGGACGGAACGGACCGGTAGAAACCGATGCCGGTACAAGCTCTGCGCAGGCACATCACCCCACTCGTCAGACAGGATCTGCGTGAGGGCTCGGCCATTGATCCAGATACAACAAGCCGCGTGGATACCTGCCACATCACCAATGTCAAAAGGAATTCGATCCATCGGCCCGCTGGTTCCTATGGACTCGTGGCTTTGAACCGCTTCGCTTCTTCATAGGCCGCATTCAGACGCTGGCATCGCTCGACTGCCAGCTGGCGCAGCTCCGCGGCCATCCCTTCGAGGCGATCGGGGTGGTATTGCTGAATCTTTTTGCGATACTCCGACCGAACCTGCTCCCATGAGGCCGAGGGTGCAACGCCCAGCACCTGAAACCAGCTCTCCTGCCCTGGACGGCAATTGGCCTGCTGCGCCCGTGAATCGTCTTCTTCCTGCCGATTCGACTGGCTCCCCGATTCCCCCTCGGACTCATGCCGCACAGACTCCTCATGTCGTGCTTGGCGATTGCTCAACCATGAGACCACTCCATAGCCGACCAGCGCACAGGTGATAATGACAAACCATTCCACGCCGCTCATGTCCATGACCGCAGGCGCGCACGATAGGCACGCGCTCCCGCCTCCTCCGTTACATCCTGATCTTCCTGAACTGACGTATCCCAGCGAGCGGTCGCTCGGGCGACAAGCTCTTTGAAATTGCTCCTCGGCTGAAGATGCCTCGCCAACTCCACACCATCCACTTGGAAACCAGAGCGGATCGAGACCCTCTTGAGCAGACTGGCCGCATAGGGCGGGCAGATCAGGGCTTCGGTCACCATGCCAAGCACCGTCGCCATGGACAATTGAAGCCACTCCCGACTGGACCATAGAGCGAACGCACTGACTCCCACCAACGTGACATGGATCGGCAGGGCAATCAGGATTGCCGTGGGGAGTCCACGCTGGGCCGTGAGCATTGGTCCCAACACAAAGAGGGTGAGAGCCAAGATCGTACTGACCGCTCGAAGCACCGTCGCCTGCCGCCGGAAAACGAGTAAGTCCCGGTGAGCCATTCGTAGGGCCCTCCGTTCCGACTTAGGAGCGGCTCCCTCACCTGTCGCCAGGCCTTCCCCCCAGGGCAAGAGAAACCCGCCCCACCAGGGTCTCAGCGGGTCGAGGAGGTACAGATCCTTTCCCCTGAGCGTAAACGGAACGATGTGGAGTTGAAACTGCCAAGTCCGAGTTCGCTCCTCGCAGAGCAACCGGCTGGGCTCCACCAACTTGAGATGATCGAGCAGATAGAGCGCCGCGCACAGCAACCAGATCGTATAGTCGAATGCCACGAGATGATCCCAGAGTGCCATGTTAGGCCTTCCTGCTGAAGAGTTTTCGCACGAGCCCACCCAACACCCCGAGCCCCGCGACAGCCGCGACACCGAGCACCTTGAACAGCGCCTTGCCTGCTCCGCTTTTGGCCACGGCCGCCGCAGCTCCCCCGGCTATGAGCGCCGCGAGCCCGTATTCCGCAACCTTGTCCCCCTGGCGAAACTCCGTGTACCGTTCGCCCGCCGTGAAGGAAAACCCTCGCAGCACCTTCTTGAATTCCGCCGCGTGGCGATCGAGCGCTGCCGGCTGAGAGACCAGCGTGGCAGCCATGACCCCCCGGCGCCCCAACAGCCGCGTGGTGAAGTTCGCCACCTCCCTCGACTCCCCTTCGGGCTGCAGGCGCGTCCCCCACTCCAAGTGTTTGGTCTGGACATCGTACCGTGGTGGAATAAACCAGCCGACCAGGGTCAGTCCCGGGAAGCCGCGCTCTTTCCGCTCCTGATTGCCCACCCGGTTGCCTTCTTGTAATTGTTCCAACAGCGCATCCGGGTCGAGCGTTTCATCGTCTTTGACATACCCACTGGCGTTGAACTGGAACACCGCGAACCAACTGAAGTCCTTCTTCGCCAAGGTCACGGCGCCGGCCTGGGGGAGATTGCCGGTCAGTTCGAGGAAGCGTTGCGTCCCCAACGATTCCAAAAACATGTAGTCCTCGCTGAAGTTCAGAGTTGCCACCCCCGCCAACTGTCCCTTGTCCGGTCCCATCATCCAGGGCAGTGCCTGAACCTGCTCCATCTCATCGCGTTCCTCCTCGGCCTGGGCCAGATCCCACGGCCCCCAGACAAGTCCCAATAGGAGGAACAGGGTCATCCATCCCCGCAACACCCAGTCTCGTGTTCGCTCTTGTTGACATCGCTTCGTCATCGTCATGCTCCTTGTTGAATATAGTTCCGATTCGTTGAACCAGGTTCCGATACCAATCGACCCACAGCCCTCGACCCTGCGCATCCGACCCCAAGGCCGATCGCAAGTCACCAACTTTGACTCTTTGTCGTGGAACGTGTCTGTGAGTTAAGTGAGGGAGGGACAATTTCTTCGAAGAGCGTGGTGGAACTACATACGGGTCATGCGGCCCTCAATTTCCCAGCCTGTATCGCAATGGAAGCCTAAATCCCACTACGTAATTGACAACATTTCTTGCACCTCTGTACAACTCACGCCTGATTGAAAATGGGAACATAGGATGGCTTCAGAACCTGGACGTTCTAGATGCGTGATTCCACAATGGACATCGACAACGGAGGGCACAGATGGACCAGAAATCTTGTACCGCATGCGCCGGTATGGGGCGCGCTATAGTCGCTCGTGGCTCTGGAATGGATTGGGACACTGGAAGTATCTGTGTGACATGCGGCGGCACAGGCACTGTCACTGACTATGATGCAATCAGACGGAGAGAAAGAGAGAGGGAAAGAGAGGAATCACGCAGACAGGAAGAAGCAAAGAAAGCCGCAAAAGCCACCAAAGCGGCAGCGTCCAATGCAAGCGCGAACCAACGATCTTCCTCGACAACGCAGGACTGGAGTTGGCTGGCCGCGATAGTCACCTTTATTGCCGGCGTTGTCGTTGCAAAAGAGCAGCTCAAAGTGGAGGGTTGGCCGAGTATTGTCATGTCAGGGGTCGTTGCCCTGATCGCAGGACGATACTACAAACCAATTATCGGGATTGCAGTCTTGGGAGGCTTAGTTTGGTTTTTTCTCGTTAGGCCTCACTGATGACAGTAATTCCCCAAAGAACTTTATCATGTATGCCGTGTCCATTCTCCTGGTCCAGGAAGTGGCTGAACAATTGTCACTCATAACTGGGTGCTTAATTATGGAGTATCAGAAAGATGGTAACACTCTTTAAGGTCGCTCCCCTCATAGTGTTGGTGCCAACTCTATTAGTTGGCCTACTTGGTTGCCCAGGTCTTGTTGGACAATATGAGCGAGCACTTGATCGGGCACATCGCCAAGCACGTGACATAGTCAAACTTGGTAAATACCCTAGTGACCAAGCCGACTCAGGAATCACCAAGAAGCCATCGAGTACAGATCATCCAGTTACACAGGAAAAAGCACCAATTGTACTACCCCCTCCTTCGAGAAGCCGAAATGCCACAGTGGCTATTACTACCAAATGTGAGACTGTCCTTAATTGGCTAGGTCAGCTGGAACGGGAATACCCACGTGAGTACGAAGAGAATGTCGGGAATAGGCCCGGCAATCGGGGAAAGGGATGGGCTGAATATAAATATGCGAACCTTTTCCGAGACAAGTACTTTGTCCCTGTTTTCGGAATTCCATACGGTCAACTAGATGACGCAACAAGGTCATCTTTCTACACGCATGTGACGAGCTATGGAACAGGTCAATGCGGATCCGAAAGTGAATACGAAGAGAAGCTACGCCCCTACCAAGACGTTCTATCAACTGCCTTCTCTCCTGAACAAACATCTTATGCGCACCTTGCTAAAGTCATCGCGGCTATTAACGGCCAAGAGAACCAAATGAACGAAACTTTAAAACAGGTTGATCAATTCTCCGCAACAGATGGAAACCTCGCGCAACTACTTGCCGAGCTACTGCATCCTAGTAATCCAGGAACAGAACAACCCATTCTTCGAGCGGGGAGCTTATCTTTATGGCCAAGTGAAATTAGTTCCTTCCGCGAGGCGGTTAAGGGGAAGGCACAAGCAATAGCCTCCGAATTACTCCGAACTGTATCGGAGCAAGCACAGGCGCTAGCCCCATCCTTGGCTAATGCATACAAGATCAAGGATAACCTATCGCCCAAAGCTAACCTGTATGTCAGCGTACTAGACCATTCCAGCCAGGCACGAGGCCAGCAGAACGCGATGAAGCAACAACTCGACTCCTTCATCGGTCAGGCTCTTGAAGAAGAGAAGAAGAAATTAGCCTCAATCCCAAATACATGGGGTGGACTCGATGAAAGCCTGAAGTGGTATACGCGGTTTCAAGGAGATTTTGAAGGCTTTGGCGACTCTTTGGCAGTGCAAACAGCTCAGGATGATTTCAACAAGAAACGTCAAATCCTTTTCCAATCTGTCAAGTCTGAATTTCAAGCGAGACTTACTGCTCTCACCCCACCAACCCCTGACAATATGGCAAAGGCCAAGAACCTGCTGCAATCAATATTCCCGCTTCCACACGATCGAGAATTACCTGCTTATAACGAATATCAGACCAAATATTTCTCGATAATTGCATCTGAGTACCTCAAACGATTGCGCGCTATCCCCAAGGATCTATCTGGTGCGGCTAAACTTAATGAATGGAAAATCGCCTTTAAAAAGGAGAGTTCGGATTTCCAAAATCTTGAGTTGGTCCAATCAACGGAAAAAGAATGGGATACAAAACGAACACTAGTATTGAAAACATTGAGAGCAGAGTTTATCAAGAAGCAACAGCTATTTGGAGTCGACCGGAACGGGCTCAAGCAGGCTACGATACTGCTGGATTCGTTGTTCCCATTCCCTGCTGATCACGACCTTCCAATGTTTAAAGATTATGAGCAGATTGTTCTCAAACATCCCGCTGCGTCGGGACAGAAGCCGTTGTCTTGGTACGACAATCCCCCTTCTCCACTTCTTGTCTCCGGGCTCAATGAATTTAGGGTGTCCGTGAATGCGGGCCTGGTGGGAGCCGAAAAGTCGCTCCTCGCCATACACAGCGGAACCTTTTGGGTTTTTCGTGAATTGGGCGACCACGAGCGTCATCAGTATTTCACCGAGTTTTATGTTCAACATATGATTTATGGTTTTATCGCTGCATACAGTGAGCAATGTGCTAACTTTCTTCCTCCAGATGCAAAGACCTTTCAGCATATAAAGACGATCTACGTGGGAAGCACAAGGGCAGGCAATAGGGAGACAAACTACTATAAGGATGTGCCAGGACTTCTCGTCAAAATGCGTCCTCAATACCACGAGTTATACTCGCAAGAAGTTTCCCGAACCGGGCATGACGTGGCAAGTAAGGGCCTTCCGGATAGAATGCAAATACCAGCTGCATTGATCACCCAAAATGGATGCCAAAGTGAAGCCCTCCGTCGATTTGAAGACAATCTCGTCTTGCTTGCGACTAAAGGCTATTCGCCGGTTGAAGCCTTAGATGTTTTTAACCCCAAGGAAAGAGCGCTCCCTCAATTGATTGCCTATGCCGATCGGCTCAATCTGGCACATACAGATATCACTCAGGCCATGATGAACGGCCAATTCAATCCAAACTTTCATGACGTCACTAGGGCATATCTTGAAATAGACCTCAATTCCTGGGTAAACCGCTTTGGGAAAATGCCCGAGCAGTACTTGCGTGACAATCGAACTCCTTTTGATTACTTCAGACCCAAGGATGCAATAACAGACTATAATCCATCGTACCCTAGAGTAAAATATGAGCAGTTACGGCAACAATTTCTCTCGCGTCACCCGGAGCGATATTTCCAGCACTGAAAAGAGAGGTGGCTCCGGTTGGTTGGACAGTTTTTACCAGTTCATAAGTGGCGCCTGGCGGATTGCTGACTACGCAGTGGTCTGCGGTGTCGTCAGATCTCAAAACATTGGGGGATTCAACAGGCTATTGCTGAAAACTCCGAATAAATCAGACCTTCCCTAATAGCCCTGGTCAGTCGTCTGACCATCCAGTCCCTGATGCGGTCTGGTTTGGCTGTCAAACATCAGATAGCGCTCCAGCCCCTGATATGCAGCACTGATGATGATCCCGCAGCATGCGACGCCCGAGAATGGATACTGCGAATACAACTCATCAATCCGACGCATGAGCGCCAGCGCCGTCCCGGAGACCGGCTTCGGTTGGTAGTACGCTGTTGAACAAGCCCGCTGTAGCAAACAACTATCACCCCGTTCATTTTACTGTAACGCCTTCAAGTAGTTTTGGCCTTTTCTGGCCCTGACAGCAACCTGACATTCATCGCGATACATCACATCCACAGACCGTTCCTTCACACGAATAACGCGGTACTGTTGCCCTGTCTTCTGGCAAGCAGCAACAGTAGCACGCCCGTATCTCCTCCATCCCTCTTCCGTAAAATAGAACCGGCAGTTTTTATAGAGCTGACGCCTTGGAGAATTCAGCATATTCCACGCCCGTATCACCTCCGACGGGCTACAGGCCATCAGTCCAGACTTTCCGAGCTCAGAATTCTGATTGATCAGTTCAATTCGTCTCAACATGGGCGCACCAACTGGCCTTTCAGCGCAGAGGATAAAGTAATGACTCGTCTATCTTCAAGGCATCGTACCGGAGGCTCCCCGCCGTATATCATGTTGCCTCGATCAGCAGGTTCGATCCCAAAGAGTGATCGATAATCATTTGAGGTTCACTTCTTTGTAATAGCACTAGTTCGACACGGTACAGGTCTACTTTGTATTGAATGCTCACACCTCGATCACGTGATCGCCCGGACCACGCGTGTTCTCCGGTCAATCACACCCGATTTCTGTAGGACAGAATCTCGTCACCCTCTCTTTCACAACCATCGAGAGACCAGCCGATGCTCCTCCTGTGTTGTCTCAGATCGGAAGGAGTTTTCGCTGTCAGTTGGAGCCATTCTGTCCGTCCTTTGGCTCGCGCAGATCTCATGTACATCCACCTTGCGGATGAGACAGCACGATCTGAGATCGTGCTGCCTCCGGGCTGCCTATATCCCTTTGATCGACGCCAGTACCGAACCAGGAACCACGTCTTGTGGATCAAGGAAAGTGCGATGCCACCAGGTCCTCACCTGACGCAAGACTGAAAAATTGTGCACCACGCATCCTTCCACCAAGTAGGTATGTTCTCCCGCTGTGTAGAGGTTATAGACCTTTTCCTGTTTTGGAAGCCTCTGAACCGAACGCACTTCTTGCACGTCTGTCGCGAACGCTTCATTCACCATCACCACATGATCTCCCTGCCGGAGTTTTCCGGCCTGAATCCACCCCCGCTGTGTGAGAAACCGGTGCGTCTTGGTGGTAAGAATAGGACTGGTCGACAAGGACAGTTCAATAGACCAGAGCGTTCTAGGAGAATACTCGAGTTTCTTCGTCACCGTTCGTGCCCGTGTTCGCCCTGACCCTGCATCGTAGGACAGGACGGTGTCCCCAACAGTAATGGCTCCCATTTCCTGCCACCCCTGCGGCGTCCGTACACGAGCCGTTGCGGGGAAACATCCGCGCCCTCTCCTCCCGCTTGTTGATTGACTCTCATACTGCTCCGACTTTGTTTGACCTGTATGCCACATCCCCCTCCCAACATCGGGGTCACGTCCTAAACCACAGCCCCCACAGCCAGCAAGCCCTCCCCCTGGTGCACCACAATTTGGACAACCCATGTGTTTTCTCCTTTCAATGGTTCTGACGGTTGTGCTGAACAAGAACCCTCTTCCCTCCTTCTGTCGCTGTAACCAGGTCAGAGTTAAGGTCTCACCTGAAAAAAGTAGACATCTGGACTGAAGAGCAAGCCTATCCCCGGCTGCCGTGCCAGGAACCCGTACGCTTCCGATGTTGCTTTGTTGTCGGAGAAGGCGGTCAGTTAAGAGGAGGAGTTCACAATTCCACCTACAGCGAGTAACGACTGGCACAACGATGCGGACGTTTGGAGAACTCGCATGGTCGAGGAACGTTCTGCCTCGCCTGTTCAGAGAATGCGCGATAGCACTCAGCTCTCACTGAGTATCGGACGAGATGCCTGTTGCTTGGAGGAGGTTCTGATGCAGAAGGCCCTTGGTGCGCTCGTTGGTGCTGGGTTGTCAGGAACTAGCGAATCGGGCAAGAAGATCGCGAGGGCCAACCACTCGGCTCAGCGCGATTGCTGCGCTAGCTCTTTGCCGCGATAGATATTAGGGCAGGGGTTTAGTGAGTACAGGTTAGAGCCTCTTGTGAAACCTTGGCGGGCATTCGCAGTGTCGGACGTGAAGTTAGAACCTCCGATCCTAATCTCTTGAGTCTGCCTTTTTTTGCCACGGATTCGTTTCTCCGAGAGTCATCAAACGATCCAGCCGACTCAGGACCCATTGCGCGTTGGCTTCGCCTATCTTGGCAGAATCAAACAACTTGACCGGATCGGTGGGCTTTGTGGCTCGCCATTTTCCATCAGACTCTTTCTGCCACAGCAGGCTTGCCTGCTCCGCGTGCCCTTTCGCGATCCTGATTTCGTCCAGCTCACCGGTTGGATTGGTGTACCCCGTCATCACCACTCCATCCGCTCTCATCCCAACTACCAAATCAAACTGAAAGTCTCCTCGCCGCCCCATTCCCCAGAGTCCGATCGGCACCCGATGACGATCAGCTTCGGTAGCGGCAGACCGGTGGGTGAAATCGATCAGCACCGCAAGAGCCATCGGCTCAGAGACAGGAGGACTTCCTTTTGCTTGCCGAACTACGGAATAGGGTAGCTGCAACGTGTCCACACGAGCATCACCGTCTGCATCTAAGAGATGGGGGGTCAGCAGAGTGGCTTGTGGGTTGCCCATAGTCCACACATCAAATGGGACCCCCTCCGGTCGATCCGGAAGATGCTCCAGAAATGCTCGCACATGTTTGAGCGCGATATGCCATCCATCTGACCCGCCGGGACGATTACCGGAAGCGCCCTTGTTATTCCAACTAGTTCGCCCTGTGCATTGAGCAACGGCCCCCCTGAATCTCCCTGCCAGCTTTGAACGTCGGTAACAATGACGGTAGCAGCAGTCCGGTCAATCCTATGCTCTCGAGTCGTGCCGCTGCTACTTGGCAGCTGGTCTTCTGGATACGTGAAGATCCTTGAGACATTGCCTGCGCGCGGCCACAAGGCCAACCCCTTCTGTTCTGACCCGATGACGTAGCAGTCTTCGTCAACGTTGATCTCGTTCCCGAGCTTGAAATAGGGCAGACTTTTTCGACCTGGGGGGAGTTGCTCCAGCTTCAGAAGCGCCAGATCATGGATGGGATCCGCGCGATAGAGAATCCCCTCAAGGGCTGGTTGGGCGGTCAGTGATCCCGCTTTTTGTTGCCCGGTGACCACCTTGACGCGAGCCGTCTCGCCCTCCAGAGCAGCTCGTTGCGCGGCCGTTTGAACGACCTGATAGGATGTCAGGATCCATCCGTCAGGAGAGACGATGGTCCCACTTCCCCATCCTTCCTCCGTCCGAACAATCACGGTGGCTTCTCGCCAATGCCGAAACCGATCTGCTGTGTTGAGAGCAACACCTGGATGGCTTCCGTCAGAACTACGTCCCGTTAACACGTCTTCTACAGATTGATTGTCCTTCCTGGCCATGTTGAATATTGTGGTGTTCTCTACCTCGTTATGTACTGCCGAATAGTCCTTCGAAAGTTGATCTTCCCTCTCAAGCGTGCCACGTGTTTCATGTCGTTCGCGGCCAAGTTCTGCAAAAACGTCTTCCGAACGCTTCACCACATCCTGCTTGGCCGCGCCAAGCGTTCCACCAGCCCGTCTGAAGTCTGGCATTGCCGTCGGCAGGGTGGCGCGTGGTGTCGCCCAGGCGGTGAGCTGCTGCGGGTTAAACGGAGAGGTGGAAGGCCATTCCACATGAAAACTCGGTAGTACAGGCAGAGGGGGAACCTCTGGCGGCAGCTGCGATGGAATCAGCTTATAGACAACGGTGGTCGCAAACGCGACGGACGCCGCAGCTGCCAACCACCTACCCTGGTGACTCCACCAGGACTTCGGCCCGGAGGCTGGTTTCTTCTTGTCTTCGAGGTAATGAATGTCTTGATGGCCGGCCTTTTCAGTTGGGGTGGGCGGAGCCTGGTCTGATTCAACCGCTGGCACATCATCGGACATGGGAGTCAGCATCCGAGCCGCGGATGCGCGCCCGACTCGCTGAATGAGACGAGCCAGCACGTCTTCAGGGATGTCATCAAACGACAACGATCCATCACTCCATGCGGCCAGCACCTCGGCATCTGCCATCTCCTGTTCTCGGCTGGATGCAGGTTGAAGCTTCCGGGCTCGAGCTCGGATAGCACGAAGGGCTTCCCCGTCGTTTCGCTCTTTGGACATGCTCGTTTCCACTACCTCTTAGTCGAGTTTCGCCTTGTCGAGTTAAGCTCCCTTGATCTTGACTGAGAACGGCATTCTTTTCAGTTACTTAGCAAATCATTTGATATCCATGGCGCTCAAGACATCCTCTGACGCTTTCTCGTGCTTTTTTCACATGTTGACTGATGGCCGGTTCGCTCACCCGCAATTGCTCAGCCACGGCCTTGGCTGCCTTTTCCTGCATCCAAATGAGTTCCGCCACGATTTGCTGCCGGGGAGATAGCGCCTGCATGCATTCGTCGAGCCTTCGACGTAACTCCTCCATCATGACCTGTTCCCCAGGGTCCACCTCCACCCCAATCTGCTCACTCAAGGATATACCCGAATTATCTCCATCGTCATACCCCGATCCCTCCCAGGATGCATGTCTCCCTTGGGCTCGAAGATTATCACATGCTATATTCTTACCTACTCTACAGACTAGTGGACTGTAACACTTAAATAGTTAGTATAATTGCGCCTATGGAGGGCGCGATGAAACTGACTAACCGCGAACGCATGGAACTGCAACGGCAAGCTGACAATCTGACGACACGGCAGACCGCTGCGTAGTCAGCAACCCGCCAGGCGCCACTTATGAACTGGCAGAAACTGTCCAAACAAGCGGAGCCACCCCTCATGACGCAATAACTTGTGCTTTCGTCATCCCAAGTTTAACGCTTTCCCTTTCGATGACTTGTCTTATATCGGCAGGAGTACCGAACGGCACTGGGTCCGACTCTAGAAAGAACCGTGTATCGTATTCGATGAATCCTTCCGTCCCGTCGGTCTTTTTAACCTTTAGAGAAAACCGCCCTAGACGGTGATTGTAGCGATCCAACAGGACATCAGTTACCAGCAATGGTTCCAAATGGTGAAGCGGATAAGTAACAGAAGGATCATTGGTCTTTAGTAGGCTTGGTGCAACATCCAACAGCAGCATAAGCTTCTGACCCTCGTCTAGAGTGAAATCTATAACGCGATTCAAAGGGTCATTCGGATTATAGTTGGCTGTCTTATTAAGCCACAGTGTTTTTCCAATGTATGTTTTAACATGGTTAGCTTTCTCAATCAGGTAAGTGCCGGAAGGGGCACCACCAAATCTCTCATGAGCATAGGAAAAGTGAGTATTGGGGGAGCCCGCAGAAACTAGCTTTGTTAAAATTACTGATTCACAGTTTTCTAGTATTGCTTCCCAATATCTATAACCGTCGTCGCCATGCAAAGCCATACGTGTGGAGTATTCTGGTTCTACTTCACCCCAGTCGGCGAGACCGAACAGCGGTCCTAATATCTTGCCCTTTCGTCCCACATATTTTTCATATTTCAAATGTTGTGCTTTGTACTGTGGCACTCCAGGCTCAGACCGCCATGATTTATAGGCCATTGCTTGTTCGTTCGGAGGAGTGCTAGCAAATACAAACTCCTTCCCAGTTAAAGCGGTGTAATTGCAATTTGCCCGGAAATAGTCCTGCCTCTTTTCGGGTAGGCTATGGCCACAAGAAACGAGAAACATGCATAGCATTGCAACTACGAACATTGGCTTCATACTTTCCTCTAACTAGCCATGTTGATCATCGAAGGTGCAGCGCGATAAGGACGAAAGGTTCTGATGCTTGGTTTCGTATATGAGTTTCGCTTTGGAACTAACGCTTCCTGTAATTACTCGTATTTGCTGTGCCTTAAGTGTAGTGGTATCTATTGCAAACGTGATCAAATGCGGGCGTTCGGGAATGCCCACGTAATCGCTACCAGCAGCGCGTACTGTTTTCAAGGAATCAAAACCATCACCAAAAGGCACGACACATCTCTCCAATACCGAGTCGTCTCCCGCAATTTCGAAAAGTAATGTTAAGTCCTGCAATTGGCGGTGGAAATAACTGTTTGACTCCTGATCGGTTGCGATTACAAGGAAGGTCCACTGCCCGCTCGCTGCACTTATACGCGTGGGAGACTGTGGCCCGTTCAGAAGCATCGCCGTGTCTTCCATCTGTTTGCGTCCTGAACTAGTTACCTGAACTGTAACCGGAATGCGGAGTCGGATAGCCGATTGAGACTTATACTGAGTAGATATGGTGGGCTTACCAACATCAATAGCAAAGCCATTTCTCATGAGCTGTTGTATCAGATGATCGATTAAGATGTGTCCCTGTTCCTTGCTGTGGAGCTGGGCTGCTACCGCTGCGACTACCTGTTCGCCAGAGATAATGCGACGAACCACTGTGAATTCGCTCTGCTGGGCCAGAGCAAATGCCTTTTCCCGATTCCGAATCTCGTCCAGAGCCATTTCTCGATCGCTGCCGGACGATGCTCTAGACAAAATCCCCTTCCAGGCAGCTAACTCTCTTTCAAGCGTCGAATATTTCGCTTGTAGCTTTACATATTCCTTCACCAGGGACTCGTCTTTCACTCTTTGATACAAATTAGTAATCGCCTCAGTGGTGATGCGGACCCTGAGTTTTATGAAGAAACGAAGACCCCCTTGGACCAACGTTCTTGAACGATCTAGAATTGCGACCTCAAGAATGCCTCCAGCAAGCGTAGTAACTTCATCATGGGTAAGGGCCACACCATTCATCCTGCTGTAGCTCTCTACATATGTCCCCGCTTCCTCTAGGGCCAGTTGCTTCGCTTTTTGAAGCACCATCGCTTCAGCGAATGAAGGCGATTCACCATCGCCCATAATATAGTTCGCCTCGGTAGTGATAACTCGTTCTTCTGAATATGCAGCAATGGAGGATGAGAGAGTTGCGGTGACAGTAACGACAATCTTGATGAGTACTAAATCACGATGTAACTTAGAAAGCAGATGCATGGTGTAGGCTACCAAGGGGCAATTCGAGCTTGTATCGTTTCAACTAGAATGTGCCACAATAGAGCACGCTAGCGCATAAGACCATGAAAACAGTAAATCCTTACCTGCTTCGTAATAGCCTCTTTCCGAATGCCGTTATTATATTTTCGCATTGCTAGTTTGTGTACCCACATGAAGTAGTATGGGGCGTACTAGCTGTACTGAATCTAAACGGATACTGATGCTGCGTGTATGGCTCTAGCCACGATGAGTCACACAACAGGTATTTCATCGCTCGTGGTTCGTGTGGCGTGGTGGGTGCTTCGTGGGGGGGGGGGAGGGGGGCGTTGATCCTTTGGTCCTGTGGCACCTGACCGGTTTTCCCCAGCCACATATTTAGAGAGTCCTGCATGAAAAATGGGGGCCCCACCCCAAAAATTCTCCAAAGGCCGTGGAGGGGGTCAGGTTGGATCGTCTGTATCCGAATCTGCTACCATCGTGCTACCAGGATAGGACAAACCAGCCCCATCAGCACTAACCGTGCCAGGCTCTGGAGTTGTGGCTTCTTGTGTGGTTAGGTGGTCGGTGTTATCACTAGGGGAAGTTTGTAAACCGCAGGTTGGAGGTTCGATTCCTCTCGCCAGCTCCATATCGCACTTCCTCGGTGCTGGCGGCTATTCATTGCACTATCACAGTTTCGCCGGTGGATGAATATCGCTCGTCATCATCTTCATCCCCACTCACTATCGCCATTCAGAATCCACGGGACACGTGCTTGGCGTGACATAGTACGCCTCGCCGTAGATCCCATCTTTCGATCTGACAGCCATCCTGTTATGAGAAATATTTTCCCGTCCCCATCCTGACGTTTTGCTAGGGTGACGAGTACCTCTCGACGGGAATCATCTCATGCGCATAGGAAGTTCCCGCCCACACAACCCAGGGACCGCCGTTTTCTTGAGTTCGCAGGCACGCGGGAAAGGCACAACGCAGCACAGGCAACCACGGTTGTACGAGATACCACGCAACGGAAAGCACCGGGCTGAGAGCTGCTCCAAATACAAAGGCCGCGTCACCTGAGACGCGGCCTTGACAGCTCCACAGAGGAATCACCGCGGATCGGAGGAGTGAGGTCTATCGCTCCACCTCGGTCAAACTTGTTTCCGGTTCTAGCTCGCCCATCTCGGAATCCGGCTTTCCCTTCGTGGTCGACGGGTGAAGGCCGTATTTTCTCAGCATCTTATAAAAATCGGCTCTGTACCGTCCGGCAAACTGCGCAGCACGGGAGATATTTCCGCTCGTCAATTGGAGGACGGTCTTCAAGTAGGTCCGCTCGAATTCTTCTTTGGCCTCCGTCAGCGGCTTAAGCGGTGACTCGGCCGACACACTGACCGCCGGCAACAAATCTGGCGTGATCATATCTTGCCGCGACATCACCACGGCCTTCTCGACCACGTTCTCCAACTCGCGCACATTGCCGGGCCAGGGATTGATCATCAATCGATGCAGTGCCGCAGGTGTGAATCCCTTCACCTCCTTATTCGACCGTTTCACACTGAGTTGGAGGAAATGTTGAGCCAGCAGCGGGATATCATCCCGGCGATCCCGCAGCGGTGGGATGAACAGAGGAACCACTGAGATTCGATAGTAGAGATCGTTGCGGAACGTCCCGTTCTTCACCGCCTCACCAAGGTCCTTATTGGTCGCCGCAATGATGCGAACATCCACTTTGACCGAGGTCTCTGCCCCCACCTCTCGAATCTCCAGCTCCTGTACGGCGCGCAATAATTTGACCTGCATGGACACCGGCATCTCGCCGATCTCGTCGAGAAACAACGTGCCGCCATTGGCCATCTGAAACAATCCGCGCTTCGCACCATGAGCGCTCGTGAACGCACCCTTCACATGTCCGAACAGCTCGCTCTCAAACAGCGCTTCAGGTATGGCGGCGCAGTTGAGTGCCACGAAGGGACCTTTCCCGCGCCGGCTGTTCGTATGGATGACGCGAGCCATCACCTCTTTGCCGGTTCCGGTTTCTCCAAGCAGCAAAATGGTCGCATCCGACTCAGCCACCTGTGCGATTTGCTGGAAGAGTCGTTGCATCTCTGGACTCCGCGCTACGACATTTTCGAGTCCGTACAGTTCTTTGACCAGCGACTTGAGCCGCTGAATTTCCCGGCTCATCCGCTGTTGCGCGAGGGCTTTCTCGATCGTGGCTTTCAGCTCCTTATCATCAAATGGCTTCGTCAGATACCCGAACGCCCCCCGCTGCATCGCCTCGACCGCATTGGGAATACTCCCATGGGCCGTCAGGATGATGACCGGAAGCCCCGGGTGACTTCGAAGTAGCTCTTCGGTCACCTCCAGCCCATCTTCGCCGCGAAGGCGCAGATCGGTGATCGCCAAGTTAAACATCGTTTTCTTCGCCTCACCAACGGCATCCTGCCCTGTCGTACACGGGGTAACGGCAAACCCCATCGCGGACAACCGCATTTTCAATAAATGCAACAACCCCTCATCGTCGTCGACTACGAGAATATTTTCTTGCTCCATAATCATCATTCCTTCTGCTGTTCGTTACGGTGTCGTCTCGGGACCGGGTACGGGAACCGTTGTCAATGGTGGACGTATCGGGCGCACCTTTTCCCGCATCTCCTGATCAATTCGCTTCAATGCCTCGAGTTGCGCAGAAAGCTCCTCGATCTTTCTGTCCCGCTCAGTAAGCTGTTTTTGCAGAGTTTGAATCGATGCTGGGTCGGCTGACGTCTTTGCCGAATCTTTCTTCGACAAGAGTGCCTCGATCTTATGATCTCGATCCGTCAACTCGCGCTGCAACGCCTCAATGGTCTCGGATTCGCTCTCCTTGGATGCACGAATCTGTTGAATGAGTATCTCCTGATCAAGCAAGTCTCGCACCAGACGATCGGTGGTGACTGCTAATGAGGTGTTGACCTCCGCAAGGACTGGTGCTCTGAAAACGGCTTCCAGCCATGATCTGTTCCCAGGAGTAGGTTGTTGCAACAACGCCAACCAGGCTTTACTTGACGCAGCCAGCTGGCTCTTGGGAGCAAGGGCAACGACCTTTCCAAAATATTTATCCGCAATTTCGCGGCTTTCGTACAGGCCAAGCAACCCGCGCGTAAAGTACACGTGATCGCAGGAATTCGATTCACCACATTTTAAGGCCACACTCTCTTGTCTTCTTGCAAACGATTGAAACAACTTAACTTCTCGCGGCTCTACCGAAAAATAGGGACGCGATCCAGGTACTGGCGTTATCCATACCGTACACCCTACCAGCAAAAGAAAACTGATGATGAGAGAGCATCTTGTCAGAGACACTGCTGTTCTAATCACGCGTGCCCTACCTTTTCCGGTTTTGCTAACCGTAGGATAAACCGTACAGTCACCCCCTTACCTTTCGCACTTTCGATCCAAATTCTTCCGCCGTGGGCCTCAACGACCTTCTTCACCAATGCCAAGCCCAACCCACTCCCCGCCGTATGCTTTCCTTTCGTGCGACCTTGATAAAACCGTTCAAAAATATGTGGGAGATCTTCTGGAGCGATCCCGGGTCCCGTATCCGAAACGGTCACCTCAAGCACTCCGGCTTGGAGATCGGGTTTCACCTGCACCTTTACCACACCACCCTCAGGGCTGAATTTCAGAGCATTTGACAGCAAGTTGTCGAGCACCTGTTCGAGACGAGATGCATCTGCCTTGACCCAGGAACGCTCCCCGATATTTTCCAGCACCAGCTGCACATGTTTGGAGTCCGCCAACAGACGAACCTTATTGATGGAGACTTCTCCGATTCGTTGGAAATCCACCGGGACGATGCGGTATTCCATCATCCCTGCTTCCATTTTTGACAAATCCAGAATCGTGGAGATCAGATGGATCAGCCGCCGGCTACTGTCAGCCATAATCCGAAGGGTGGTTCGTTGCTCCTGGACGAGCGGACCTGGAATCTCATCGAGCAGGAGATGCGTGCCTTCTTGAATCGAGGCCATTGGGGTACGCAATTCGTGAGACACGTGCGCCAAAAACTCCGTTTTCATATCGTCTATTTCCTGCAACTTCCTGCCCATCCAATTGACACTATCAACTAACTCCCGTAACTCCGCAGGAGCTTTGATCTGAAGGGACGCCCCCAAATTGCCTTGCCCAATCTGTTTAATATGCCCTTGCAACTGTCGCAGTGGACGCAAAATCGTATAACTGGCGATACCGGCAAGTCCCACCCCAAACACCAACGCCACTAGAACCAATTGCTCCGTAACAGCCTCTGCTTGGGCCGCGCTGGCTCGAGATTCCGTCACCCCGACACTCACTCGAGCCTCGTGCAGATCGATGTAGCTCTGAATCGAGGCGGACATCCGATCCATGAGGCCATCACGTCGGTGTTCATACTCCGGAGCAGTCTGACGGATCTTCCTCTTTGTGGTCTCGAATTCATCCTGGAAAAGCGTCAGCCGCTCCTTGAGTAATTCATCCGTCTTTTGGAGCAGCGTCAACCCCTGAAAAGAGCTTTCCCGCCCACGCAGCAGCTGGAGATTGCGCTCAAACTCATCAACCTCTTCAGTCAAATTCGTCAGAAAGGTGCGATCTCTCGTCGCAAGGTATTTCTTTTCACTGTTCAGTTGAGCATAGAGCGAACCCAACAACCTCTTCGCGGATTCGGCAGCTGGATAATGGTAGGATGCCATCTGCGTGCTCATCGCTGTCAACTGCCGAAGCTGAAAGAGCGCATAAATATTGACTCCTCCCATGACCGTAATAATGATGAGAGACGTGATGACCAACCGCCAAAAGATAGAAAGTTGCATGAATCCGTACCGTGTCCTGACCACATTGTGAAGGAACAGAACTCAAGTGTAGGTTAATCCATACACTATTTCAGTTCAGAATCACAAGCCAAGAGCCATCAATAGTCCAAGAACTGCCTCAAGTTGGTACAGGGACCAATGCCATGAAACACCTCTCGATGACGCCCTATCGTGACTTCAGGCCCTATGGCCTCGTATCAAACTGGCGAGAAAAAAGACGTTGCCGCCTGGAAGACCCATGGAGCAAAGCAAAAAGATGGCCGCGAAACAATAGGATAACCATGGCCATTGGTGGGGTGAGGAGGAGTAACACGATCCCTTGTCCTTCGGAATCAAATCCGACATAGGACAACCACCCCCCGATCGCGGTGAATGGGAGCAGCAGAATCTGGAAGAAGTCGAGCCCGGCTCCTCGACCGACACGATCGGACAACGAAAAAAACTCCAGCAGGCCGCTGGGAGAAAGCACCACCGGCAAAATAAGAATCGCGAATGGGAGAAACCATTCGACCCAATGTTCCAGAACGAATTGATAGGACGTCTTCAGGACCTCAAGGGATGAATCGTGTCGGACTTGATAGATCACTTCCGGGGCCGGGTTCAGCAGGATAAACACCAGGAGCAGAAACGCGGACGAAAGAAATTGGCCGTACGGATTGGCTTGCATGCCCATATCGAGCAGCATTGTCGGAATCCACAACACGAACCCGACGCCGATGACATCCCAAAAATAATGCCCAAAACTTTCAGTCACATCCGTGAACTGAATGGTCCTCGCGGCACTCAGCGACTGCTCAATCAACCGGAGCGTCGCGCCAACCAGCAAGGCATTCACGATGCCCAGAATAAACCCGCCGGCGAAACCCAGCGGAGCGGCGATCCTCGATACCCCCACAAACAGCAGGGCAAATACCATGAGCGCGACCATCGTCACCCAACTTCGAATGAGCGAACGTCCCGTCGAAGACAAGACCTGTCGGTAGAGATGCAGAGTAGCTGACACGAGACTGACCATACCGGTGCGTACCCTAATCGGGATTGCCCAAGACGTCAAGAACTAGTCGCGTGGGCTATAAGAACTGCCTTCGTAGTTGACTTACCAGGCTGAATGATTATCACATCATTCAGCCAGCGAGAGTGCCTTAGTACACTTTTAGAGGTGAATCGCCATGGACATGAATCGAATGACCATTAAGCTGCAGGAGGCCTTACAGTCCGCTTCGGGGCATGCTCAACGTCGGAGCCACCAGGGCATCGACGTCGAACACGTGCTGTTGGCGCTGCTCGATCAGGAAGGCGGAACAACCCCAGCACTGCTGGAAAGCGCCGGTCTCGCTCTGTCTGCTGTCCGACAAGCAGTCGAACAAGCTTTAGCCAAGCTGCCCCAGGTACAAGGCGCCGGCGCCTCGCCTGGTCAAATACATGTGGCCACCCGCCTCAACCAGGTCTTAGCCCACGCAGAGGACGAACAGAAATCGCTCAAGGATGACTTTCTCAGTGTCGAGCATATGTTATTGGCCATGGTCCAAGAAGGAGGAGTGCTCAAGAAACTGGGACTCACCCGGGACCGCCTTCTGTCCGGATTGCAGCAGGTGCGCGGCAATCAGCGTGTCACCAGTCAGGACCCGGAAAGCACCTACCAGTCGCTGGTGAAATACGGACGCGATCTGACTCAACTGGCCGGGCAAGGCAAGCTTGATCCCGTCATCGGACGAGATGATGAAATCCGCCGAGTGATTCAAATTCTCTCCCGCCGCACGAAAAACAACCCCGTGCTCATCGGCGAGCCGGGAGTCGGGAAAACCGCGATCGTGGAAGGGCTGGCGATCCGTATCGTCAAAGGCGATGTTCCAGAAAGTCTCAAGCACAAGAAGCTCTTCGCGTTGGACATGGGCTCGCTCATCGCCGGTGCCAAGTTTCGCGGCGAGTTCGAGGAACGGCTCAAGGCCGTGTTGAAGGAAATTCAATCGTCTCAAGGTCAAATCCTCCTGTTTATCGATGAATTGCATACGGTTGTCGGAGCCGGAGCGGCCGAAGGGGCGATGGATGCGGCCAACCTGCTGAAGCCGATGCTGGCACGGGGTGAGCTGCACCTGATCGGTGCCACGACGCTCGACGAATACCGAAAACACATCGAAAAAGATGCCGCGTTGGAACGTCGCTTTCAGACAGTCCTGGTCGACCAGCCATCCGTGGAGAACACCATTTCCATTTTGCGCGGCCTGAAAGAACGGTACGAAGTCCACCATGGCGTGCGGATCAAGGATAGCGCGCTCGTCGCCGCAGCGAAATTGTCGCATCGATACATCTCAGATCGGTTTCTTCCGGATAAAGCGATCGACCTAGTCGATGAAGCAGCCGCTCGTCTCAGGACCGAGATCGACAGCCTTCCAGCGGAGTTGGACGAAGTGTCGCGCAAGGTACTCCAGCTGGAAATTGAGCGGGAAGCGTTGAGGAAAGAGAAAGATCAGGCCAGTGCTGCCCGGTTGACCGCCCTCGAAACGGAGCTGAGCGAAAAACAACGCGACTTGCAGACCCTGAAAACTAGGTGGGAATCAGAAAAAGCCTCCGTCTCCCGGCTCCGTAAAACACGTGAGGCGATCGAGGACATCAAGCTCAAGATCGAGCAGGCCGAGCGGGCCTACGACCTCAATCGCGTGGCGGAACTTCGGTACGGAGAACTGCCTCGGTTAGAACGAGAACTGGAGCTGGAACAGCAGCACTTGGGAAAGAAGCAGGATGAAACCAGGCTACTGAAGGAAGAGGTCGATGAAGACGAGATTGCCACCGTGGTCAGCCGGTGGACCGGTGTTCCGGTCTCTCGTCTGCTCGAAGGGGAAACCGATAAACTTTTAAAACTCGAAGAATTGCTGCATCAACGAGTGGTGGGACAGGAGGAAGGAGTCCGAGCCGTCGCGGATGCCGTGCTGCGTGCGCGATCAGGTATCAAGGATCCCAATCGCCCGATCGGCTCGTTTCTGTTCCTTGGCCCAACCGGTGTGGGTAAGACCGAATTGGCCCGTGCACTGGCCGCAATATTGTTCGACGACGAAGGAAATCTGATCAGAATCGATATGTCCGAATATATGGAAAAGCACACGGTTGCCCGCCTCATCGGTGCGCCTCCCGGCTACATTGGATATGAGGAAGGTGGCCAACTCACCGAAGCCGTTCGGCGACGCCCGTTCTCGGTGGTCCTGTTCGATGAAATCGAGAAAGCGCATCACGATGTCTTCAATGTCTTGCTGCAAATGCTGGATGATGGGCGACTGACCGATTCACAAGGCCGGACCGTCGACTTTAAGAACACCGTGTTGATCATGACCTCCAACATCGGCAGCCCTCATATCCTCGAGGCTCGGGAACACGGCGCGTCCCATGAACAAGTGAGGACGGTTGTGATGGGCGAGCTGCGGCAACATTTTCGCCCGGAATTCTTGAACCGAGTGGATGAACTCGTGGTCTTCCACCCACTCGGCACCGAACACTTGATCAAGATCGTAGAAATTCAGCTAGAACGTCTCCGCAATCGATTGGCCGAGCGGCGGATTCCCCTGGCAATCAGCCCGTCCGCGCTCAAGCATTTAGGAGAACGTGGCTATGATCAGGTCTACGGAGCCCGACCGCTCAAACGGCTCATTCAGCAGGAGTTAGAAACACCGATCGCGAAGTTGCTGATCAAAGGCGAGTTGCGGGATGGGGATACCACGTCGGTCGATGTACAAAACGGGGGGCTTGTCGTGGTACCACTCGTAGCATCACGGGCCAACCCCTAAGAAATGAACGTGTGCTGTGGGGAGAGCCCTGAGGATGTTGAAAGAGCTCACCGTCTCACCCGCCCAACCCCGGCGCGCCAAGACGCGCCTTTCACCGGGCAAGGCCCGCAGCGAGCGAAAGGCCGGCTGCACGAGGTTGGTACGTTGAGGCCTTGAGCGAGGCGAGAACGACGCTGGGGGCGTTTGCAGCATCCTCAACCTAGCCGATAGACACAGCACCCCCTTTGGCATCATGCATGAGTCCGCTCTTCTGCTGCTTCTCAAGCTTCCACTCCGTCGGTGATACGTGAAAGAGGTGGCCTTTCATCGTGTGAAATTCCCCGCGTGAAAAAGATACTATATCGGGAGCCTTCACGTCGAACTGGAGAAGAATCTTGCCGGACTCGGCTTCCTTCATCGCCACGCTCTTGTCCGTCTTCGTCAATTCATAGGCGCGCCGTTCGTTGAACATCATGGTGCTGTCCACTACCTTGGCCAGCATCCGGCCATTCAAGTCAAACAGCGCAAAGTTCACCAATAGTATCCCCGTTGAGGGGTGGCGGGCGACTTGGATTTGTGGCACACCCTCGACTTCGATGGTTCCATTTGAATTCTTGTAGAGATTGGAGCCTATTTCAATATCCATATTGATTTAAAGCACAGAGAGCTGACGGTATGTGAATACTCAGCCCATGTTCGGATCTACAGAGAATTAGGACTTTTTGATTCGATCGAGAATCAACGCAATACAGCCCCCCAACAACCCGCCTCCCATGATAGTGGTCAACAGCTCAACAAGTTTCAGCTCCCACACAGACCCCTGAGCCTGCATCACTTCCCTGACGCCCCCTTGCACCATGATGACGGCGAGCGCCATTGTGGCTCCCACCACAAACCACCACAGAAAGACTTTCGTCGACGTCACCAAAACCTCACAGCTCTGGATTACGGTCAAATGAACGGTATTGAATGGCTTCCGCGATGTGCAGGGTCTCAATCCTCTCCGAGCCGGCCAAATCGGCAATGGTGCGCGCGACCCGTAAGATGCGGCCATGCGCTCGCGCCGACAGTCGCAACCTCGCCATCGCCTGCTCCAGCAATTCCTGAGCGGGCTGATCGAGCCCACAATACCGCTTTATCATCCGCGGCTTCAACTGCGCATTCGTATAAATTCCATCGGATCGGTACCGTCGTCGCTGACGTTCTCGAGCTGCGACGACACGCGATCGGATCCCAGCTGATCCCTCTGGTGCGGGCAGTTCGGTACGGAGCTCTCGCACCGGAACAGGCGGCACATCCAGATGGATATCCAGCCGATCCAGCAGCGGCCCGGACAGTTTCGCGCGATACCGCCGAATTTGAGTGACGGTACAAATACAAGGTCTGGTTCGATCTCCGTAATATCCGCAGGGACAAGGATTCATTGCGGCAATCAGCATGAACCGAGCCGGATATTTCAGGGTTCCGCTGGCTCTGGTCAGAATCATATGTCCATCTTCCAACGGTTGCCGCAATCCCTCAAGGACACCCCGTTTGAACTCAGGAGACTCGTCCAAAAACAGCACGCCGTTATGCGCAAGGGAGACTTCCCCGGGCTTCGGAACGGTGCCTCCTCCGACAAGACCGGCATCAGAGATGCTATGATGAGGAGCGCGGAAGGGCCGCACCGTCAGCAAGGGCCGGTCCGGAGCCAGTTGCCCGGCGACGCTGTGAATACGGGTCGTTTCTATGGCCTCTTCTGATTCCAGCAGAGGAAGAATCGAAGGGAGTCGGCGCGCCAACATCGTCTTGCCTGAACCTGGGGGACCGACCATCAGCACATTGTGTCCACCCGACGCGGCCACTTCGAGTGCTCGCTTGGCATGGTCCTGCCCACGGACGTCGCAATAGTCCTCATCCTCCGTCGTCCTGGTAGACTCCAGCAACGCATGGTTCGAACAGCTCGGCACAATGGTTTGATTTCCTTTTAGAAACTCCACCGCTTCAGGGAGGCTATGAAGTGGATAAGTACTGATGCCGTCCACCAGTGCAGCTTCAGCACCATTGTCAGCCGGCAGCAGCAGATCATATCCTGCCCGGCAGGCGAGCGCAAAAGAAAGCGCGCCCATGATCGGTCTCACACGGCCGTCCAACGAGAGTTCCCCGACCAGGACCCGCTTGTCCACCATCGCCTGTGGAATCACCTCTTCGGCGACGAGGATCCCGACGGCGATCGCAAGATCAAGTCCCGATCCCTCTTTTTTGACTCCGGCGGGAGCGAGATTGACGGTAATCCGTTTGGCGGGAAAGTGAAACCCGGTGTTCTTCAGCGCGGAACGCACGCGGTCACGACTTTCCTTGACCGTGGCATCAGGCAGGCCAACGACCGAGAATTGTGGAAGGCCCCCGGAGATATCGACCTCGACATCCACCAGATGCGCATCGAGCCCGACGAGTGCCGCGCTCCTCACCTTGGCGAGCATGTCAACACTGCCTTTCTGTCTGGATCACAGCCAAACCTGGTAATTATAGGAAGTCCCTACGGAGCTTTCAATAGAGGGTCGGCTGCCAAGTCTTCTCTATCGCCGCTCCTACCGACTCTGTCATAATCCGCCCATGCGTTTCTGGCACTTCTCAGCGGGAACGGTCCCTTCAATTCGATCACCATCCACCCGGCTGGGCTGCCTGATCATGGCTGTCAGCCTCTGCCTCGTGCTCTCGTCCCTCCCAATGGAACAGGCTTCAACCTTTGCGGAACACCAACCCCCTGCAATTCCGACGCAGCAGTCAAAGCGCGCATCCCCATATGTCGGATCGGCCATGGCCGTTCTCGCGACACTGGAACAGGCTCAGGTGCTGCCGCCTGAGGGCAGCCGAGAAGCTGATCGTGTCATTCAGTCCGTCATTCAGCTACAATCCGCTTTCGCCACAGGCACGGATGGGGGGTTGCAGGATTTCGCGCACCGTGCCGTGACCGCCAAACACGGCGAAAATACATCAACAGTCCTGGAACGATTTCGCTCAAGCGGATGGACTGCAGACATGCTGGAAGCGCTCGCGGACGCGGACCTGCCGACAGCGGTCGAAGAACGACAGCGGCTGACAACTGGACTAAGACAGTTCAACCTGTCCGTCGATGATTTCACGCGACTCATGCAGCTCGTAAAAGATAGCCGGTCGGCACTTGCCGCGCGTGGAAACACGTTTGAAGAGATCTACACCTCCCGACGGAACGGTATGCCGGGAGCGGGGGGACGATAGGCCTTGCAAGGTTCTGGTTTCTAGCTCATATCGCACACCTAATTTCGAAGGAGGAACACATGGCAACGAGAGCCTACATTCTCATCAAGGTCAAAGCGGGCAAAACCAAAGATGTCGTCGCCACGCTGAAGCGCATGCCCGGAGTCGAACAAGCCCATTCCTGTTTCGGCCGTCCGGATATTTTCCTCTTTATCAGCGTCCAGGATGAACGTGCGCTGTCCGACGTCGTCATCACCAAGATCCATTCAGTCGACGGCGTCGAAGAAACCGATACTCACATCGTCGCGGAATGAGACGGGAGAACAGGCAGGGTGACCGGCGCACCTCCGTCTCGCGCTGAGAGGTAACAGGCTTCGGCAATTTCCACCGCACGGAACCCATCTTCGCCCGTGATGGGCATTGGTGTGTCCTCGTTCACGGCCTGCAAGAACGCCGTAAGGGTGGCAAGAACCGTCTGGGCTGGAGGGAGATCGAAGTCGGTTGTTCCAGTTTCGTCGGAACAGTGGAGCTGGCGCTGGCCCCAGTCAGCCTCCAGTCGTCCCTGAGAGCCGCTCCATACTGCGCGCCCAACACGCCCCGCCGCTACCCGTTCGATGTCGATCCGGCATACGGTTCCTCCCTCAGTGGTGAGGTCAACAGAGGCTGAGGTTTCCGGCCCGGCAGACGGAAGAATGTCCATCGTACAACGCACTTCTGATACTTCTTCCCCGGTCAGAAATCGGACCAGGTCGAGCATATGCACTCCGATTTCCAACAGAGCTCCCCGCTTGCCATAGCCATCGGCATGGTCAGGAGCCGTTGGTTTGAGCTCGATCCGGCTGATCAAATCTAATCGTTCCGACCGCCCGATTCGATGCCGCAGGGTCTTCATGTGCTGAATCGTGTGGTCGAACCGGAGGGTCTGCGCCGTCATCAACGGCACCTCCGCCTCACGGGCTAGAACCATCATCGCGTGGGCATCAGCAGCGGTGGTCGCCAGCGGTTTTTCAATCAAGAGGGGCTTGCGGGCCAGGACCGCCATCCGACAGATATCCAGGGAATAGATTGGCGGCGTGACGACAAGAACCACATCGACCAGGGGATCGGCAATCAGCGACTGAGGCTCTTTGTACACTGTGACCGAGGAGGCTCCGGGAAGATCAAACCCCTGTTCGGGATGCTGCCGACAGATGGCCCTGAGATAAGCGGTGGGCAGATCGTGCACGATGTGCCGGGCATAGCGCATCCCATGCCGACCCACACCAATCAACCCCACACCGATGCAATCCTTATTCACGCAACCTCACAAGGGAGTCACTGTAATCGGCGCCGGCTATTCAGTCAATGACACTCATTTGACATTCCCGGAAGGGGCTTCATATAGTACGATTATGCTGAGTACAAAGCCGCTCCGATAACACATTCCAACCATGTCCACGACACACGCCACACCGTTCACATTAGAACAGATCGGAACAGGAACAGCCCGTTTTCCAAGCGGCGTACCGATTCCCACGCACACCGATCAGATGGTTGATCCCTACTTCAAGAGCAGAATGCCGAAGGAACACCAAATCGATTCGTTGCTCTTCTGGCCGCAACAACCGGGGACCTATCCAGGGCTTGTCCTCTTGCATGATTGGTGGGGATTAACTGGACAGATGAAGGATGTGGGCGCCCGGCTGGCCTGTGAAGGGTATGCCGTGATCATTCCCAATCTCTACGGCCGGTTGGGAGGAATGGTGACCGCCAACGATGACGTGGCGGCCGCGCTGCAGGAACGTCAGAACGACGCGCATGTCATCACGGATATCAATTCCTGCTGTGAATACCTGAATACAACCCACTTCGTGAAGAAAAACATTCATGGAGTCGTCGGCTACGGAATGGGCGGATCCTATGCGCTCCGTTTTGCCTGCCATCGAAAACGGCTGCGGGCGGCCGTCTCCTACTACGGCAAGCCGGTCACGCCCAAAGAGCTGATGAAAGACCTCTTTTCATCGGTGCTCTATCACCAGGCAGGGAAGGGCACCTGGGCAACTCAAGACGACGTCGAGCAACTGCGCAGCGCCGCCGCCGAATATGCCAAGCGCGTCGAGATTCATCGCTACCCTGAGGCGGCCCACGCCTTTTGCAACGAGATGAAGCCAACCTCCTATGATCCGAACGATTCGGCCCTCGCCTGGGAACGAACCGCGATGTTCTTAAAGTCTTGCTTCCAAGGAACATGATCCACGGCACACCGTCTCCTCGCAACCAGACTCACGCACACTCAATTCTCGCCGGCCCACCTCGTCGTCGCCGAGAGCTCGGCGTACATCGGGATGCTACAGTCGGGCTCCTTGCAATCATCATGGGGATCTCCATCCTCCTGTCATCCCCTCCGGTCCGAGCAGAAGACGCGTCGCCGATGCTGCTCTCTCAGATGATCTCAAAAAGCGGGAACCAACTCGCGGCAATCGATTCGGATGTGAGTGCCCAAGCGCTATTTACCTCAACGCTCGGTCCTGCGCTTGGTCTCAACGATGCGGCGGGGGCCGTCGGAGCCAAACGACTTTCAAGCAAGTTGGTCAAGGAGTTGCGCCTGGCTGAGTTGTCCCAATCCATCTCTGAACTGATGGCAGCGATGGCTGTCTGGCAGTTTGCTGATTCGATCGGCCATGAGGGAACGCCTTCCACGACCAGCACTTCGCTTCACAAAACACGACAAGATTGGGTAACAAGCCGCAGCAAGGTTACCTCACTCTCCGACCTGTTCCGTCTCGTCCAGACAGATCCAAGAACAGGACCATCTCAAGCGACAGTCCCGCTGAAGAATACGGAGCTGTTACTCGCTGCGAACCGTACTGCGCTTGAAGCCAGTCAAAAAGCGACCGCCGCGTGGTGGGACATCTATGGATGGAAGGAACGGATCCGGCAGGCGAAAGGCCGGGCTCGACTGTGCGGGACCTGGCAATGGATCATCCATAACCACCAGATCCATGGAGAACAGAAGTCCACCGTCATGTTCCCCCCACTCGGACAGGTCTCGGCTCAGGCCGCGGCACCGACTGAGATTATCATCCTAGGAGATGCTATTTACTTGCGATGGGAGCATAACGGCCAGCTCCAAGAGGACAGTCTGCTGTTCATCAAGGACGATGCGAAGATTGAAGGGTCGTTCGTGAACAACTTGGGAGGATGGGGACCGATCAGCGCCAAACGTACCGCCCCCTGTCAGCCGTAACACACAGTTGCCAACACATCCCCTGCAGGATGTTCAAAAAACCTGCTCAGCGCGGCCGCAGCGAGCGAAAGGCCGAGGCGTACGCGGTTGGTACGTTGAGGCCTTGAGCGATGCGAGAACAAAGCTGGCAGGCTTTTTCAACATCCTGCCCCACGGTAGGCGCGCCAAGCCAATACCGCCCACCCCACGATAAACAGTGCGCCGCCGACCGGCGTCACCGCTCCAAGCCAACGTATTCCCAACAACGACACGCCATACAGACTCCCGGAAAACAAACATATTCCCGCCAAAAACAGCCAGCCCGCTTTGGCCACTCCCGCATCGCGGCCGATCCGCACCGCGAACCCACTCAAGACCATGCCGAAGGCATGATACATCTGATAGCGGGTCGCCGTGTCGTAGACTGCCAACATTGGTGGCTCCAGGATCTCCTTCAGCATATGAGCGCCGAATGCGCCGGCTGCCACGCCGAGTCCGGCACAGAGACACCCTACAACGACCAACCGCCGAGATGAGGCATCGACATCCATAGCACCTGGTTCTCCTGAAATTCTGTCGGCAAAATTGCAAGATCATACGCGATCCCACCCGAATACTCCATCCAGCGCATCGTGGCCGATGACCGTTCCTCGTACACGTATGCTATAGTTTTCCTATGGATCGACTCCGTGTGACGAAACAGCTCCTTTGGCTACTGACCCTGCTGTTCGTACTGGGAAACGGGCTCGTGTCGGCTGAATCCCCACAGACAGAACGCAGTAAAGGCCTGACCGTCGAAGACCTCGCACGCGGGGTACGGAGCGCCGCGCAGAACATCGAAAAAGAAATCCCCAAGATCGGACCGGCGATCGGCAAGACCATCACCTCCATCACCGGAAATAGTTCGGAAAAGAAACCAACTCAGCAACATCCCTCCGCCAAGAAATAGCCCTCGATCCCAACCAAGAGGGATACGTACAAATCTGTCTTTGATTCTTTCTCTCGACTCCTGTATGTTATGCTTCGATTTTCATTGACACAATGCACAGGCGACCCCCACTTCTCACGATGAAGGGCCTGTGTCTCTCAGAGATATCAGAGGAATCGAACAGGCTCATCTACCAAGAGGATCGCCATCATGTGGGACAAAAAACGAGAACTCGAAGCGGGCGATGCAAATTTTACAGTTCTAGGAAAAGACGTCACATTCAAAGGCATTGTCCATTTTCACAGCACCGTTCAAATCGATAGTTCCATCGAAGGAGAAATCCACGCCAAGGGCATGTTGGTGATCGGCGAAAATGCGCTGATCCGAGGCTCGATCATTGCCGAATCCGTTGTCTGCAGAGGGAAAATCCAAGGGAACGTCACCGCGAGCAGCAAGATCCAGCTCCTGAAGCCGGCGGTCCTGCTCGGCGATATTGCCTCCCCGTCGTTTTCACTGGAAGAGGGCGCGTTCTTTAAGGGGTCCATCGACATGGGGTCCCATCCGGTGGTCGATGAACTCCAACAGTCGACCGTGGTGCTCTCTGATTTTTCGCCGAGGCTCAACTCATCGCGCCCTGTGCTGATTGAAAGCGAGTGAGGGAGCTAACGCTCCCTCACGTCGTTTTTTCTGGCCGGTGATCGACTCTTCATTCGATCGAACATAGTTACCGCCGCCCGTATTCAACCTCTTTCCACTTGGCTCACCCTTCGGTAAGATACCGCCCCTGACTATTCGCCACCCGGGAGGCTTGCCGATGGCTCGAACAACTGCATTCCGTTCGTTCGCACGATTAATGACAGCCGCCTTGCTGGCCGAGCATCAAGGCTGCTCGGCTGACGATGCCGTTGGAGCGCTGCAAGAACTGACTCAGGCTCAGGCTTCTCCAACGATTTCCCGGCGCCAGTTTCTGCTCGGCGCCGGGGCGACCGGTGCAACACTTGCCCTCGGGACCATCACGGATTTTCCACTCCGCGTGGCTGATGCCAAACCACTCCCCTCTTCACTCTCAGTCGGCATCGTCGGTGCAGGGCTCGCCGGATTGGCTTGCGCCGATACGCTCAAGACCCGTGGCATCCGAGCCTCTGTTTATGAAGCGTCAGATCGAGCAGGCGGCCGCTGCTGGTCATTGCGAGGTGTCTTCCCAGGTCAGGTCGCAGAACGCGGCGGCGAACTCATCGACAATCTCCACAAGACGATGTTGGGCTACGCAAAACGATTTGGGCTTCGGCTTGAAGATGTCAATAAGGAGCCAGGAGAGGTGTTCTACCACTTCTCTGGCCAACGATATTCAGACGCAGCTGTCGTGGCTGAGTTTCGCGATTTCGTCTCAGTGATGCGGCATGACCTCAATCGCCTCTCGCGAGAAGTCACAGCCAGTTCCTTTACACCAGACGATGTTACCCTCGACCGTACGAACCTGCTGGCCTATCTGGAGGGACAGAACGGAGCCGGCATCTCGGCAGGGCCGATCGCCAAGGCTGCCATCATAGCCGCCTATGAGGCTGAGTATGGGCTGGAGGCTGCGGAGCAGAGCTGTCTCAATTTTCTCCTCTTCATTCACGCCGACCGCCGCTCGAAATTCACTCCGTTCGGTGTATTCAGCGACGAACGTTATCATCTGCTGGATGGCAACGACCGGATCATCGAAGGACTGACGCGCGAACTTCCTGGACAAATCACGTATGATGCCAGGCTCGTACGGGTCCGCAAGGTGAGCGATGGACGTATCGAACTCACATTCCAGCAAGGTTCCCGTACTGTACCCTTCACACACGATATTGCCGTACTTGCCATCCCTTTCACCACGCTCCGTGAAGTCGAACTCGATGCGAGTCTCGTGATCCCCACCCATCAACTGACGGTTATTCGAGAACTCGGGTATGGCACCAACGCCAAGATGATGATCGGCTTTTCTAGCCGCCCCTGGCACGCACTGGGAGCGAACGGGACAGCTTATGCGGATCTCGCAAATATCCAGACCACGTGGGAAACCAATCCATCACGCGGCACAGCAACCAGAGGCGTGCTGACCGACTATTCCAGCGGGCAGCGAGGCGCAGGCTTAAATCCAAATGCAGTTCAAGCGGAAGCTCAGCGATTTTTGACCGATCTGAATCAAATCTTTCCTGGCACACTCGGCGCTGCCACACTCGTGAAAGAGCAGTATCTCGCCCATCTCGAACATTGGCCGTCGAATCCGTTCATGAAAGGTAGCTATACCTGCTACAAACCAGGGCAGTTCACGACCATGGCGGGATTGGAGGGACTTTCCGTCGGCAATCTCCTCTTCGCCGGTGAGCACACGAACTCGTTCTATGAATGGCAGGGGTTTATGGAAGGAGCGGCGCTCTCCGGCATCGCCGCGGCACAGTCGATCTTGGCTATGGCCAATGCGCGATGATCTCCGGTTGAGCGAGGAACTATGACAGGATACGGCATCCACGGAACCGGAGAGAGCACACGAGCGAGACAATCACTGCTTGCTCCTCTTGTATCTGTTTTGGCAATTGTCCAAGTTCTCAATCTCTCAGGCTGCGCGATTAAGAAGGACAACTTCAAGATCGAAGAGCATGTCGTCATGGTCAATGGAGCGGGAGACCTCATTGATCCACATGCCAATGTGGGAGACCCCGATTCCAACCAACATATTCTGTTCAAGCCCTACCCGACGTTGCAAACCCCAGAGAAATACTTCGGAGATCTTTTCTCCGCGATCGAGAAAAACACACCACCAGGCCCCGGAGGAAAGAAGCGGATCCTCCTCTATGTGCATGGCGGCATGAACACCGCGCGCAGCTCCATCGAACGAGCGACGAAATACAGCCAGGAGATTCTCGCCGGCGGGACATACCCTATCTTCATCAACTGGGACTCCTCCCTGACCTCAAGTTACCTTGATCATCTGCTCTCCCTGCGGCAAGGACGGGTCGCCGAGGATTGGTGTTGCGGGGCGTGGAAAGAACTTGGCGGGTGGCGCCATACCGGCGCACAGATGGCCGGTTTCGCGGCCAAGGTCGTGACCACCCCGCCCTACCTCGCTCTGGACCTAGTACGCGGGGCGATCCGGCTTCCCGTCGACATCTATGGCGTCTATGCAGAAATGGTCAGCACCCATTGGCGGAGAACACGCACCCAAGAGGCAGAGCAGCCCTATGCCTGGCCGAACATGGATTGCACCACCGTCTATGAAGATCGCAAGGTAGGAATCACCCCACGAGCCGATCAACTGCTCTGTGAGTCTTCCAAGCACACACCGGACTCATATCCCATTGTCCAGGGGTTCGACGAGCGATCAGGCTTCGAGGTAGCCAAGCAAGTCGGACTGACCATGCTGACGTTCCCAGTTCACATCGCCTCAGGCCTGGTGATCGATGCCGCCGGCACAGGGTCGTGGAGTGCCATGCACCGCCGCACCACGGCCATGTTCAATCGGGACGACGATCTGTGGGCCCGTGGACCTCATCAGAAATCGACCGGCGGCATCACCCTGTTCATGACCGAGTTCCGAGAGTGGCTCAAACGTCATGGCGGGAAGGAGCGATGGGACGTCGTGTTGGTCGGACATAGCATGGGGACCATCATCGTCAATGAAATGGTCCGACAATTCGGTGAGCCCCTGGAACCCGATCATCACCATGATCGACCGTTGTTTGACAAGATCGTGTACCTGGCCGCCGCCTGCTCCTTGAGGGATTATCTCAACACTATCCCGCATTATCTCGAGGAGTACGAAGGCCCGACGATGTACCACCTGGTGCTGCAAGACAACGCCGAAGCCGCCGAACAATTTCTATGGTCCTCGCTCCCCGGCTCCCTCTTAGTGTGGCTGGATGGATTTTTTGCACGCCCGGATGCCCCATTGGATCTGGTCGCAGGCCGCTATCAGAATCTGCTTCGCGTGGTCCATCTCCACGACAAGCCCCATATTCGGTCGCGCGTATCTCTGAAGGCGTTCAACTTTGGAGAGACCGCAAAAGAAACAAATCCACAGACACACGGAGATTTTGACAATTTTCCGTTTTGGAAAGAAACGTTCTGGCAAACCGGCGAGAATCCCTTCGCCGAGAAACGACTTCCATCTGCAGTGCGGAAGTGAGCACCGACCACTACGGCACACGCTCGCAGGACACACATCAGAGGCAGGATTGAGCACATACGGCTAGAGCCAGCCTGACACCAAGGTCATGTATCCATAGGAGATCCTGAAATGGACACGATGCGAAGGGTTAACGCAGCCGGGATCGTGGCAGTCGGCATGCTGGTAGTCAGCGTGCTGGCGGCCTGCAGTGGGAAGCAGGATCTCATCCACGGCTCGCCCCGGAAGGAGAATACATACCTGCGAGTGCTGGACCGCACACTCACGGAACTGAAGACGACCCCACCGCAAGGCATCACCAGTGAGCAAGCCCGGGTGTTCAGCGCCGAGCTCCGCCAATTACCCTTCGCAAGCGTGGTGAGCGTCCTTGCTGCAACTTCGTTCAAGCCAGGTGAGATCGTGTCAGACGATCCGCTCGACCGGGTTGCCACCCGCGCAGCGAATGAGCCAGACGTTGTGGCAGCGAGGAGCGACAAGGCCGCGGTGAAGGACTTGCTCGTCAACGTATTTCGCAGGCGGATCAGTCCCAAAGATGCCCTCCAAGATGAGACGCTGCGAAAGGTCCTGTTAACGGCTGGGATCAAACACCTGGCCAAGGAGATCGCAGGGGTTTCCGCCACGCAGGAGGAAATACAAGAAGTTATCGGCATTTTGGAAACCGGCACATTCTTCGGAGATGCGTCGTCGGTTCTGCACGCCGTCTTTAACGGAGTGGAGAGTTTCCCACGCGACGTCCTGGATGATATTGAAGATGACACGCTCACCCGATTACCAATCGGCCTTCTGCATGCGACCATTCGTGATGCGACTGGTTTTCCGGGAGAGATGGCCAAAGCGCTTGGTTCGCTCGCCAGCGGAAAAGAGGGGACTGAGACAGGGCAGGGCTTAAACAACACCTTGGGGGAGCTCAAAAAACTAGCGGTTACGAAACGGTCTTTTGTGTTGCTCCGGTCGGTATTGAGTAAAAACAACCGTTCGGCGCGCCTTGCCCTGATTTTCTACGCGCGCGCGAATCACATCAAAATCTCGGAGGACACCATCGATACTGTCTACGTTGCACTCGACCCGGACAATCCGAGTCTTGGCCTGCCGTTGAAGAAAGCCATTGAGGTCATGACGGAACAATTAGGCTATGAAGGAGCTATCCAATTTCTCAGGCTGCTCACGACACGCACGGCAGAGCGAGCGGAGAATCACCCTGCCCAATGAGTCCAGTCTGAATTGGCTGCTGATTGGGGATCCGATCTGAGTATCGACCGGCGCTTTCGCCTGGATGGCCTACCTCAGAGTCATTAGGACCGGTTCTACGAGACGGTGACTCACCGCTTTACCAGAATGCGGAACAAGTCCGCCAGCAGCGCTCTCGTCTCACTCAGAGGCTCAACGTACGGTAAAGAGCACGATTCGCCTCTTCGCTCGCTGCGTCCTTGCTGGACAGCCTTTTAGCGCATCCTGCTGGTTGACCTCGCCGCAGCCTCCACTGTATGACTTTGGCATACAGGAGGTGCCCATGAAACACTCGCGCGTTCCAGTGACGGTTTCCCTCCCATCCAATCTTGCTGAGCATTTTGACCGACTGGCCAAAGCAGAGGCCAAGAATAAGAGCCAACTCTTCAGGGAAATGCTCACGGTCTATGAACAACGGCGTCGAGAAGAGCAATTCCACGAATTACAGCGATACGGCGAAAAAAAAGCCAGAAAACAAAGCGTGCTGACCGAGGCCGACGTGGAGAAACTGGTCTTCCAAGGCCGCTGACCGTGCGTGTCGTCTTTGACACCAATATCTATATCTCGGCGTTTGCTATTCCAGGAGGAAACGCCGAGGAAGCCTACCTCCGAGCGATCAAAGGCCATATTGAACTCTTCACCTCGGTCGCAATTCTGACAGAAACCGCACGAGTGCTCCAAACAAAGTTCGATTGGGCAGAAGACAGAACTCGGCAGGCGATTCAGAGCATCAGTCACATTGCCACGGTGTTACGCCCCCGCCCGACCCTGCACCTACTACGAGACGAGCCAGACAACCACATTCTTGAATGTGCCATGGCCGCTTAGGCGGAATGGATCATTTCCGGCGATCGGCATCTCCTCGCGCTCAAACGCCGCACAAGCAGTGCCATCATGTCGCTCGCCGACTTTCTTGCTGAGACCCAGACATAAATATCCTCCTGCCATAACGCAAGCAGGGTAGGCTTCTGCCAGCCGTACGGCGAGGACAACCCATCGACAGCCTCTGACGGCCTCGTACGCCGGTGAACACTCGCGCCATGCACCTTGACAAAAACAGTAATGCCAATGTAATTGCCCTACATTAAACGCACTGCATTGTGGAGGCGTGATGAAGGCACGGGTGGTAAGAATCGGAAACTCCCGAGGCATCCGGATTCCAAAGGCCGTGATTGAGCAGTGTCACTTGCATGGAGCCGTTGATCTGGAAATCCAGCAGGGGCAACTCGTCATTCGGTCCGCTTCAAAGGCGCGAGCAGGATGGAGCCAAGCCTTTGAGCAGATGCATCGTCACGGAGACGACCTGCTCGTGGACCGCGAATCCGCCCTGACCTCCAAGTGGGACCGGAACGAGTGGGCGTGGTAACAGCCCGCTTTGATGTCTTCCTTGTCCACCTCGATCCTACTGAGGGACGAGAAATCAGTAAGACTCGCCCCTGCCTTGTCATCTCACCGGATGAGATGAATGCCCACATCGATACGGTCATCGTGGCACCGATGACAACGAAGGGACGTCCCTACCCAACCCATGTACCAGTTCGGTTCAAGGGGAAGTCAGGACAGATTGTGCTGGATCAAATCAGAACCGTAGACAAAAGCCGACTCGTCAAGCGCATGGGCAAGATCGACGAATCCACCCAACGGCAAGTTCTCTCCCCCCTTGCGGAACTCTTTGCTCCCTAGCAGGGCGTCTGTTATGGGGCTGTAGGTATCCTCAGCTGCTGCGCCCTTACTATGGCCAGACCAATGAGAGCTTCAACAACACCAGCGACAGAATAGGTTGAATCGCCCAGGTACACAGCCCCTCCATACACCATGATGATTCTTCTATAGTTGCACTTCACGACCTACCTCAGCCAAGGCACGGTAATAACCCTTCGACTTTGTGCGCGAGCAAAGTAGTCTTGCCCTATCAACTCTCCTGCACGATGCTTGCTGTATCAAACATCACCGTCTCCGCTGAATTCTTGCCCAATCCCGAGACGAGACCGGGCCAATCAGCTCTATTATTTAATAGGGCTTAACATATCCCTTTAATAGAGCCGAACTTCCTCAAACTAACGAGTCATAGCCGAATCGTTTCTTCGGCGCTATGATCCCGCCGCGATTGAGTGCGACCAGTTCCGCGAAATGCGTCTGAGGAACCTGAGGACTGAAGCATCATCGTGGGAGGCAAGTGGTTCGGAGGGTAAACGGTGAATCTATTTCGATACGCCCTGAATCGAAAAAGATACATCTCATGAGATCTCTATCTCTGGCAACAGCACAATGCTTGGGAATGTACGTAGTTCTTGCGGATTCATCGTTGGTCCGTTCCTTGCGAAGGAAACTCACATGAGGTTGCACAGTCTGTAGATCGATTACCATCATGACCGATTGGACTTGTTCCAGTGCACATCAAGATTCTAGCGACGCGATTGACATCATATGACTTTCACCTTGAGGGATATTCGATGCGCAGCTCACTGTGGTTGGACGTTGGTGGGTGGTTGCTTCTGTTGCTCGTAGTCACTCTGACCACCCGATGAAACGCCGGACTGACAAATGAGACATTGGGTGCGGCAATCAATCAATGGTCCTGCCTGCCCCCAATTCTTACCTATTCAGTTTTCGATACTGTCATCAAGGAGCTGTGGATGAACTATCATAAATCAAGGTCGGTTAGTGGGCGACTGACTTTCGGGAGGCTGTTTATTTGTTCATCGCTAATTACAGGTGCTCTTCTCCCGTCATTCGGCTGTTCGACCTTACCTAATCTGAAGACCGAGCACGTCGTGATGGTTAATCGCACGGGGAATCTAATCGATCCGCGGGGAAACATTGGAAAGCCAGAAGGTGGGAAGCATTTACTTTTCAAGCCCTATGCGGAGTTGGCCAATACGGACGATCCAAAATTAGACAAGAAGGCCGTAGATGACTATTTCACAAAACTTTTCACATCACTCGAACAGACACGGGTTCGTAATGGAGGTACAAGGAAGCGGATTCTTCTCTATGTGCATGGCGGCTTGAATACAGCGCAAGCATCGATCGAACGGGTTGTCGAGTACAGCGCCAGGATCCAGGAAGATGGAACCTATCCAATTTTTGTAAATTGGGATTCATCACTCACATCGAGCTATCGCGACCATTTAGTACTGCTGCGCCAGGGACGCCGCGCCGACGACTGGTGCTGCCAGGCCTGGAAGGAATATGGAAAGGGTTATGCCCTAGGTTCAAATCTAGCTGGGGGTGTGGCCAGTGCAGTGACAACCCCATTGTATTTCGCTTTCGATTTTGCTCGCGGAGTAATCCGGCTACCAGTCGACCTCTATGGTGTCTATGCAGACCTCCTCAGCTCGCACTGGCGAAGCGCCTTCACCGATGAAAACATAGGCAAGGATCACTGGCCACACGGCAATTGCGCCGTGAATGCAAAGGTGGGGATGACACCACGCGCAGATGCTCTACTGTGTGAAGTACGACATCCTTCGGCTGAACAGAAGCCCTATCCTCTCGTACAGGGAATAAACCAAAGGACCGGGTGGGAATCCGCATGGCAAATTGCCCGGACTGTGGCCACGGTACCCGTTCATATTGGATCCGGATTGGTGATCGACATGGCGGGCACAGGTTCCTGGAGTTCGATGCACCGCCGCACTACGGTAATGTTCAATCGGGACCAGGATCTTTGGGCACCTGACCCGCACGTGTCACCCACTGGTGGTGTTGCACAATTCATGACAAACCTCCGTGAGTTTCTAGAAGCACACGGCGGCAAGAGTGAATGGGAAGTGGTACTCATTGGTCATAGCATGGGGACAATTGTCGCCAACGAAATGGTTCGACAATTTGGACATCCGCTTAGGAAGAACCCCAGGGAGCCATTGTTCGACGAAATCGTGTTTATGGGCGCAGCCTGCTCCTTGCGCGACTACATGAACACCATTCCGCACTATCTCGAAGAGTACAAGACCACCCGCATGTATCACCTCATGCTTCATGATCAAGCGGAGTCCACCGAGCAGTCCCTCTGGGGTACAGCGCTCCCAGGTTCTCTATTGGTCTGGCTCGACGGGTTTTTCACCAGGCCGGATTCGCCACTGGACCTCGTTGCGGGACGGTATCAAAACCTCTTGAGGGTTATGCACCTCCACGAGCCTGAGCTCCGTGAACGCATCTCAGTAAAAGTCTTCAATTTTGGCGAGAAGGCAAAAGAAACGAGCCCGCAGACACACGGCGACTTTGGGGAATTCCCATTCTGGAAAGATGAGTTTTGGCAAGCGAAAGGCGACTCACCCTTTTTGCTGCGACGCGTGCAGTGAAGCAGCGAGTAAGTCGTCGACAAGACCAATGTACGTCAATGGGCATGCCTGACACCATGTCTTTATTTGATCGGACACGTTCCAGTGCATATCAGGATTCCAGCGACGCGATTGACGGCATCTGGCATTTACCATGAGGGACATTCGATGCGCAGCTCACTGTGGTGGGACGTTGGTGGGTGGTTGCTCCTGTTGCTCACGGTCACGCTGACAGCCCGGTGAAACTCCGTGGCGCACCAGGCTGGACTGGGCAAGGTAATGGTCAATGGTTAGGTCTGACGCCATATCTTTTAACTCACCAAACGACAAAAGGTGATCTTATGTATCAATTCATCTCACTTACTCTTTCTCTTATATTGGTCTTAAGTAGCCAAGCAGTTAGCGCTGCAGGAACAGGTCCGAATAATGGCCAGAATCCTGACGAGACGGACGAGGCTAAAATTGCGAAGAGAATTGCGAACTGCAAACGGCCAGACAATTCGCCATCGTACATCAGCGATTTACCGCTTTTGGGCACGCTGACATTTACCAAGCAATGGGGAGAATGGTCGGTAAAACCTGCCGCCTCCGTTCAAGTCATTAAATATGACTTGGCTGCAAAGCAAGTCAGTATCAATAAGTCTCTAGGAGCCGGTGCTTCGTTCCATTTCTATAAAAATGAAGACAACTTAAAATTCGGTAACAAACAACTATCTGTGCACGATATAAAGCCAGAGTGCCGAGCCACAACCTTAAGCGCTAAAGACGTCCATGAGGATCCAGTAAACGGTAAGATCGCTTACAGTTTGTTCTCAATCACACCAACAGTTTATGCCAGCGAAGACCAAGGTAAAGAATTTAGCGTACAGCCCGCAATACTCGTGGGCGTATTCCGCGATATCTTCAATTTTGGAGTAGGGTTCAATCTGACTGGTGAGGAGAAGGGACATACGTTCCTCTTATTCAGCATGGGAGCTAGTTTCTGAAATATGATGCGGTCCAGAGAAAAAGCACACCTAGATCAAACAGTAGTTTTCTGCTACTCGTATTTCAAACAAGGACTCCTTGCCCTATTTCTGAATTTGGAGATGAGCAGGAAGCCTGGACCTTTAGAATGTTGTTGGCACCCTACCTTGATGTTCTCTTTGGTCATTGCACTCGTCGTTAGCCTTTCGGCCTGCACTATAAAAAGAGCGGACCTCCGAATTGAAGATCACGTTGTCATGGTAGACGGAATGGGGGACCTAGTTGACCCACGAGGGAATATTGGAACCCCTGATTCTGGCCAACATGTCATTTTTAAAGCCTATCCTAACTTGCAAAGCCAGGAAGAATACTTCACGCGGCTCTTCTCCTCAGTAAATGAAAGAACTCCTTTCCCTTCCCAACCTGATAAGAGAAGGAGGATATTACTCTTCATCCATGGCGGAATGAATACAGCACGTGCGTCAATCGAGCGTGTCACAAAGCACAGCAACAAGATTCTCGAGGCTGATGCGTATCCGATATTTATTAACTGGGACTCGTCGTTGACATCCAGTTACATTGACCATCTATTCTTCCTACGCCAGGGAGAGCGCGTTGGTAATTGGTGTTGCAAATGGATGAAAGGCACGGGCTTGGGGGATCAGATGGCTGGCCTGGCTGGAGTCTTGTCCAGTGCGGGGACAGCTCCATTCTACGCAACCTTTGATTTATTGCGTGGCGCTGTCCGCATGCCCATCGATATTTGGGCCATCTGGAAGGAGATGATCAAGGCGCATGTTAACGGAGAACGTAAAAATGATCCAGGGGATCGCGATAAGACCTGTAAAGAGTCTGTCCCATCTGTCCCAGTGGGCATTACACTACGGGCCGATCGTTTGCTCTGTGCATATCATGGAGGCATGAAGAACTCACCGGCGATAGCCCAAGGGCTCGACAGTCGTAAGTCGCCTGAACAGATACAGCAGATCGGGATAGCCGTTCTAGGAGGACTCACTTTTATGCACCAATTTTCCACACTCGTCAGCGACATAGTCGGAACTGGGGCATGGAGCTCTATGAATCGTCGTACAACAGTGATGTTTCACCGTGACGATGATCTTTCAGACGGTTCCACTGATACAAAACCAGCAGGTGGAATTGCTCAATTCATGAATGCGTTCAGGGAATTCCTGAAAAAAGAAGGGGGAAAAGAGAAGTGGGAAGTTGTACTCGTGGGACACAGTATGGGAGCCATAATCGTTAATCAAATGGTGCGGCAGTTCGGGCATCCACTGTCCGATGGAACCCGCGAACCTTTGTTCGACACGATCGTCTATATGGCAGCTGCAGCTTCATTGCGTGACTATTTGAACACAATCCCTCCCTACCTAAAGGAATACGGAAACGAACACGGGCAAAACCATCGCGAACCTCGGATCTTTCACTTAACATTGAACGATCGAGCCGAAGCTGATGAACAATACCTTCCAATCACTCACCCTGGATCTCTTCTGGTCTGGATTGATATGTTTTTCGCTCGCCCTGACGCGCTACTAGATTACGTGGCAGGCCGCTATTCAAATCTGTTGGGTGTAATGCACCTCCATGACCACTCAATCCGCGATAGAGTTTCCATTAAATCCTTCAACTATGGAAAAGAAAATAAATCTTATAACCCCCAAACTCATGGAGACTTTGACGAATTTCCTTTCTGGAGAGAAGATTTCTGGACTGTACGCGGCCTAGACCCGTTTTCTGTAAGACGCTGCGAGAAAGAACCGCTGTCATCCGACCTCTGTCCAAGGGAACTCCGCAGTGACTTGCCCTGAAAGGAAGGTTTGAGTCCTGTGGAGCGGGATACAAAGCCCACAATCAGAAGCTACAACTTTGCAATTGCCGTGACTTCTGGTCGCCGGCCATGACATGCAGACCATCAATTCCTTGCACTTGAGACAACAAAGGGAACTCTAAATCATGTGTAAGACTTTGGCGTACGTTATCCTACTCAGTTTCTTCTTGCAGGCTTGCGCAGAATCCGGGAATAAGATCTGGTGCAGCAACAGGTACCTCTATGATCTACCCAAACAACCACCTTTAGACGGAAAACATCAGGAGTTTTCGCAGAAGGGTTACATCTATGCATTGGCATCGGCGCTGTCGCTACAGAATGCAACAAAAGATCAGGAGCACCATTTCCACAAACCCGAAAGGCTGCGACTCTTCGAGCGTTCTCCCGGAACTTTCGGTTTCGATGCCATGGCATTTGATTTAATGAGCAGCAAAGCAGGAGATGAGCCGGAGGAGATTGTAGTGGCCTTCACCGGCTCAAACGATTGGCGCGATTGGGTCTTTACAAATCTCTTGTTCTTTCAGGCCCAATATGACCAAGCACGGGCCTTCATTCAGAAGGTTAGTGCTCTTAGACCAGGGAAGAAGCTGGTTGCTACAGGATATTCCCTTGGAGGAGGGCTCGCAATTCACGTTGCAAAACGACCTGAAACAACTCATCTGGTTTCGGAAGCCTGGGCGTTTAATCCAAGCCCAAAGACGTGGGCACCAGGTGGGCCTAGCAAAAGGATTTGGGTTGGATCCGCTCGTGGAGAAATTTTATCTAGCCTTCGGAGTGGATGGTTTAACTTTATACCAGGGATTAATAGTATTGGTGCTTTTGAAAACCAGGTTGCGGAGGATTGGTACTTTATTAATACATCGTCCATGTATGGTCATTTCCGGTGGGTCATGACACGCAATATGCTACATGGCGCCGATTACACATTCGCACCTAAAAATGAACCTCCCATGACCGAGCCGTTAGAAATTCTTAAACGTTCACAACATCCTTCCTTTGCAGCCTGTTCGATGTAAGATCGAACAATAGGCAAATACCAACAGAGCATCAGATGGACAAGCACATATTTCTTTCATTCACCATAATGATAACTGTTTGCGCAGGTTGTGCGGGCAACCCATTTCCTCAGAAGCAAGTCACCGCATGCTTCGAGACTGAACACGTTGAGATCAGGGACGAGGAAAGCGGAGTCACTCATCCTGTCTATTGTCTTGGCAAGGATAAATCAAAGCCTCCTCTTCTCCTACTCCACGAACTACCCGGTCTCTCATCAGAAACGCTCTACTATGCTGAAACCTTGTCCTCAGACTTTACCGTCTATATTCCTCACCTAATTGGCCCGTTCAATTGGCCAGATTCGGCTATGCATACACGCTTAGCGATACTCCGTGGCTGGTTTGAAAGTACTTTCAATGGGCAGTGGTCAGGGCTGAAAGACGGGAACAGTAAAGTTGCTTCGTGGCTTAGGCACCTGACGACAAGAATCTCAAATTATCACGAGGGATTACCTATCTCAGTAATTGGAAACTGCCTAACTGGAACATTGCCTCTCACATTATTTAGTAATCCCGGTATCAACATGAGTTATAACCAAATCTGGTGTTTGAGGGTTTGAAAAGACGCGGCGTATCTGGTTGATTTGTGATCGCGACACAACGAAGCAACCAAAGGATACGCC
>SWDI01000002.1:603595-609215 GCA_005116955.1 Nitrospira sp.
AGACCCTCGGAACAGCGGATGCCCACCGAATTCGCCCTGGTGACCAGCCCAGGAACAGATTTCCGAGTGGAACCGTGAATTAATCAGACCTTCCCTAACGGGCAGGAAGCAGAGTTCGTGTTTGGGCTTGGACACTGCCGAGCAGTTCGATCACGATCATGGGCTCGGCGTGAAGGATTTCTTGATCGTATTCATCCAACCAGCCCGGTTGGTTGAGACCTCGTCCGAGACTTCGTTGACCAGCTTCCCATAGTCGTCATATTCCGTCACTTTGACTTTCACCACATACGTCCCCGTTCCTAGCTTCGATTTCTTACTCCTGGGAATCAACGGAAACCACTCGCTTCTGACAGTTGAGATATTGGTGGTGTCTCCGAGCTTCAGATCGCTCGGGCGAAGATGGAGATCGGCCAGATCCTCTCGATGGGACACATCATTGTCATCCAGCCAATGTCCTTCGATCACAATATTCACGTCGGCATCGATGCGATCCCTCACCTTCATGCGCCACGTCCACGGGATATACCACTTCTTATCTTCCACTTTGACCTTCCCAAAGTGCACGAGTGCGGAGTCCCCAACCAACTGCAGTTGGCCGTTGGATGCCAGTTCTTGTGCGTCAACCGTGAAGGTCAGGATTGCGGCAGTCTGAATCTTCCCATCGTTCACAATGGATCGGGTGATCCGCACCCCGCCGAACTGTACCGAGAAACCTGGTTTTTCGTCCGCATAAAATTTGCTGGCCACCTTGACTCCACTATAGGTCGCTGTATGTTCAATCGTATCTTCATTGAACACTGGCGTCGTGGCTTTGACAACATACTGGACCGCCACCGGCACAACGCCTGTGGCCATCACAGGAGCCACGATTTGCCCCCCACCGGCCCCTGGCGCTTTCACCTCATCCGGCTTTAATATGTCGACCACGACTTTCTCACCATCAACCTGCCTAGAGTACGGATGGGCCGGCACACAACCAACCACGATTCCAATGAGCCCAACGATACCGACGATCTCAAGAACGTTCGATGTACCCATGAGTCCTCCTTGCGCGTCACTCCCTCAACACAACATAGACCATGCCCAAAACGGAAGTATACGTAGCCCCTCTATCTTAGGAGTTCAACTGCCCCACTGCCCTTCCTCATGCAGTACCATGGTACACACGGACCAGCCACGCTGCTCTGGACGGCTGCGGCTTACTGGCTTATCATATGGCTCTCTGCCTGCCGGGAGGTCCCCGTGAACTCCGCAACTGCCTTTCGAATTCTCATCCTGATCATTCCTGTGGCATGGGTGATCATGCGCCTCTTACCCGCCGAGCATCCCAGATATGGTCATCTCCAGATCGCCGCACAGCAGACCCAAAACCAGCCATCACACCACGAAGCCGATACGTTCGTGCGCCACGAATCTCTGTTCAAGACCCATTACCAATCGCACTATGCAAGATCTGAATACGATTTCAACCACTATCGGTTGGCTTATAAGTATGGGTTTGATCTCACGCTTGATCCCGACCATCAGAGGATGGACTGGAAGAGCATCGAACCCCGAGCACGCCAAAACTGGAATGAAGGGATCATGGGACTGTGGAGTCAGTACCGCTCAGCCGTGCTCTACGGATGGGAACAGGGCCTCAAGATCAATGGCGGATGAGTACTGCGCGGCAACAGGAGCTGCCAGATGCCAGCCCGGTGATCGTGCGGTCGTCCGGCTCTTTCTGTAACCCGACAGGCACCTAAATCTCGCTTGCCTAGGGCCGGAGCCATTACGATATCCCCACGAAGATCGTCGCCTTTGCTCTGTGCATCATCCCTGCAGTCTTGTACTTCTGATTAATGTACAAACCAAGACCTGACCGTCATGAGTCTCTGCATTGACGGGTTACTGAGTTGCTCCCTTGTGTCTGGTTCAGTCACATCCCCTTCACGCCATCTCTCAAGCTTGCGCTTGAAACGACCGACATACTTGAAGAGAACCATCGACGGTAGCGCTCCAGGAACACACCGCCAGAACAAGGGGGCCATAGTGACGAATGCACAACTCGACCAGACCTGTATCAACACGATCCGTACTCTTTCGATGGATGCCGTACAGCAAGCCAATTCAGGCCATCCAGGAACACCCATGGCCATGGCCCCAGTGGCCTATTGTCTCTGGCAGCGAATCCTCCGGTTTGATCCAAGCGATCCCATTTGGCCGAACCGAGACCGATTCGTGCTGTCGATGGGGCACGCCTCCATGCTCCTCTACTCACTGCTACATTTGACCGGAGTGAAGGCAGTCAATCCTCAGTACGAACGGCTGGGTGAGCTCTCGGTGCAACTGGACGACCTCAAACACTTCCGTCAGCTCAACAGTAAATGCGCAGGACACCCGGAATACCGCTGGACCTCCGGCGTGGAGACCACAACTGGTCCGCTCGGACAAGGGGTTGCCACCAGCGTTGGAATGGCCATCGCCGCCCAGTGGCAAGCCCAGTACTTCAATCGCCCAGGTTTCGACATGTTCGACTATGACGTCTACGCGCTCTGTGGCGACGGCTGCATGATGGAAGGTGTCACAGGAGAAGCGGCGTCCCTGGCGGCGCATTTGAAGCTGTCCAACCTCTGCTGGATCTACGACAATAACAAGATCACGATCGAAGGACACACGGACTGGGCCTTCAGTGAAGACGTGGCCACACGATTCGTGGGATACGGATGGAATGTCACCCGGGTTGGCGACGCCAACGATCTCGACATGCTTGAACGAGCCTTGACCACGTTTAACAAGGAAGCGGATCGCCCGACACTGATCATCGTCGATAGCCACATCGCCTATGGTTCCCCCACCAAACAAGATACCCATGCCGCACATGGCGAACCGCTGGGCGAAGAAGAAATTCGGCTGACCAAACGGAACTACGGCTGGCCGGAACACGAAACGTTCCTGGTGCCAGACGGCGTCCGCGAACATTTCCAGGTGGGCATGGGACAGCGTGGGCGCGAGGCGCGCGCGGCCTGGATGGCCAAGTTTGAAGACTATAAGCGACAATTCCCTCAGCTCGCCGATCACCTCGCTCACATGCAACAGCGCCAACTGCCTGAGGGCTGGGACAAGGATCTCCCGGTGTTCCCTGCTGACGTCAAAGGAGTCGCCGGCCGCGATGCCTCGAGTAAGGTGCTCAACGTCCTGGCGAAAAACGTCCCGTGGCTCTTAGGAGGGTCGGCGGACCTGGCCCCATCAACAAAGACCCGCTTGACCTTCGAGGGAGCCGGCGATTTCACCGCGAAGGATCGCGGTGGCCGCAACCTCCACTTCGGCGTTCGGGAACATGCGATGGGCTCCGTGTTAAACGGGCTCTCGCTCTCCAAAGTGCGCCCGTATGGCTCCGGCTTCCTAATTTTTAGCGATTACAGCCGGGGCGCGATCCGATTGAGCGCGCTGATGGAAATCCCCGTCATCCACATTTTCACACATGATTCGATCGGGGTTGGCGAGGATGGCCCCACGCACCAGCCGATCGAGCAGCTAGCCTCGCTGCGGGCCGTTCCGAATCTCATTGTCCTTCGGCCTGCCGATGCGAACGAGGTGTCCGAAGCCTGGCGAGTCATCATGCACATGCAGCACGAGCCGGTGGCGTTAATTCTAACCCGCCAGGCCCTCCCGACCATCGACCGCTCCACCTATGCCCCCGCATCCGGAGTGGCGAAAGGTGCCTACGTATTAGCCGATGCATCCGGAGGAAAACCGGACGTGCTACTCCTCTCCAGTGGCAGTGAAGTCTCACTCTGCCTTGAAGCAGGAGAGAAGCTGAAGGCAAAAGGGATCAGAGCCCGCGTGGTGAGCATGCCCTCCTGGGAGCTATTCGAGCATCAATCCCAAGAATACCGCGACAGCGTGATTTCTCCAACCGTCACGGCACGGGTCTGCGTGGAACAGGCCTCCACGTTTGGATGGGCGACATATGCCGGGCTGACAGGCGAGATCATCGGCATGAAATCGTTTGGCGCCTCGGCTCCCCTCAAAGAACTCCAAAAGAAATTCGGGTTCACCGTAGACAGCGTCGTGGCCGCAGCAACAAGGCAGATTCAGAAGCCCGCAAAAGCCGCCTGATGTTCCAAAGAGGTTGCCTGCTCTCCCGAGCAACCTCTTTCATCTCAACACCTATGACGCACCGACAAGGCAAACTACGGCATCCTCAATTGCACAAAGCCGTCGTCACATCTCGCGGAGGAGGCCACTAGACTCAGGGTAGACCCGACCAAGTACAATCCTCCAGACGAACTTGCTTCCGATAAAGACTCCCGACCCCTTTATTTCGTCTTCGGTGTTGACGTCGAACTGTATCAGTTGCCGCCCTGCCAATAGCCCTAACTGCTAGTAGGTCTTTTTCTCCGTTGCTAATTAGGTCTCCTTAGGAGCTATCATACGAATAATAGAGACAACACTGCTCGCGTTTTTAGGCAAAGAGCAAGCCAGGAAAGGAGAGTGTATGCTCACAGCCAAAAGCCAACTTGCTCAGGACACAGTGGCCGCGATGGTGTTTGTCCTCGCTCTTGGCTCTCTCTCGATGATCTGGCCCGGCATCATTGCTCTCAGCTTCGGTCTCTTCCTACTGCTCCAATCGTTCGGGGTCGGACTGGAGATCACGATGCTCTCGTGGGCCGATATCACGCATTTACCGATTGGCCTCAACTCTTTTCGACGATCCGGTCCTCCGTCGATTCTTTCCTAGCATCCACGTAGGTCCGTGCCTTACACTCCTACATTGAGCGATTTCTCGTCGTGTGAGAGCCAATGTGGGTCAACCCTTGCCATTCAACATTGTTGAAAGCGGATTGATCGCAAAAGACCACCACCTGGGGCTTCAGCCACCAAAGGTTCACGGGAGGCCTATCGACCAATCAGCTCACAAAAACTGACTTCCTCACGGACATTGCGGAGCCTGATACATTTCAATACATCTTCCGGACTATAGACTCTCCGTAGATGCGGCCGCACAACCAACCAGCGCACCCTTTCGCACTTCAACGCCCATAGTAGTCTTCTCCGGGAGACCTGCCCCATCGGCGACACGCTTCGGCACCCGAAGGAGCACACATTGTCGTTGATCCAGCAGAAACACATGCTCATCCGACTCACCCACGTGGCTGCTCTGGTGAATACGTGACTGCAGGAATACGGTCAGTTTCACGCTGTTTGATGCTCACCTGCTCCTATTCCATATCCGTTCGTATAGATGTCAGAGCAAATCTGTGCAAAACATTTCGAACGAAGGCTTACCGTATAGCTGGGGCTTACTGTCGAAGAGATGAAAATCGAGGAATCTCTTTGTAATCCAATATTCCTAAAAACAGGCGGCTGAATTATTTATTGGGCTCAGCTAAACATACATGCCAGGGGGCGGTGTCGATCTCTTGTCCCCGCTCTTCCTTACATCTCGTCTTCATTCGATGCGGATTAAGCCAGCTTTGCTACCTCCACCTCACGTATATGCGATCAATCAACCGCTCGCCACAAGTAGACAGCCTTGTCCCTAATCTCCGGCTAAGTCGGGCTGAGGGCCAGGATATTGGCTCGTGCCAGGGCCATGAGGGCCTGCTGCGCTGCCGTGGTGAGGCGTAACAGCGTC
>SWDI01000002.1:609315-797414 GCA_005116955.1 Nitrospira sp.
GATAATCGGTGAAACAGGTTCATCTTGACGGCGCCGGCGATCAACGCCGCCGTGTCCTTGCCCAAATGAAATCCGAACCGAGATTCAAATCGGATCGCCCGAAATACGCGGGTCGGATCTTCAACGAAACTCAGCCCGTGCAAGACTCGGATCACCTTGTCATTGAGATCTCGCTGCCCACCATAGAAGTCCAGCACCTCGCCGAAGCCTTTCCCATTCAACCGAACGGCCAAGGCATTCATCGTAAAATCCCGGCGATACAGGTCTTTCTTGATGGAACCCTGTTCGACCGTCGGTAAGGCGGTGGGATACTCGTAATACTCCGTCCGTGCAGTGGCCACATCCAGCTTGAAACCATCCGGCAACATCAGAATTGCCGTGCCGAATCGCTCATGCACCTTGACCTTCGCCTGCAGCATGTCACCAAGCTTTCGCGCGAAGGCGATGCCATCGCCTTCGACCACGAGATCCAAATCCAGATTCTTGATGCCCAGTAACAGGTCTCGTACGCAGCCGCCCACGACAAAGAGCGAAACCTCGCAGCGGTCAGCCAAGTGACCCGCGTCTTCCAGCAAGGTCACCAGGCGATGTGGCAAGCGGCTCTGCAAGAGTCCCATCACGTTGCGGCGCGGCCCTCCGATCTCAACATGAGCTTCGCCTGGACGCATCGTCCGCATTCGGGCAGCCTTCAATACATCGTCGTGCAGGGTCCGCAGCAGATCCGTCCTCGTAATGACGCCGACAATCTTTGCGTCTGTGACAATCGGCACAAAACGCTGATTTCGCTCAATCATGGCCGTTTCGATCTCATGAAATGGCGTGTCTGGATGCGCGAGATAGGCGTCGGTCTGCATGATGTCACGTACGGCCATCTTGCCCAGCCGATGAAACAAGGCTTTCTGAATCGACTCCCGGCTGACGATCCCGATATACCGATCTTTTTCATCCAAGATGGGAAACACATTCAGCCCATAAGCCGTCATCCGCTGTCCTGCTTCGGTCACGCTGGTCTCGACCTCGATCGCTTTGATCGGGGTCGTCATAACATCCTGAGCCAGCAAAGTCGGGCGATACTGTGAGGTCAGCAGCTGAACGACTTTCTCCTTGACCGCCGTAAGGGTTTGCCCTTTGACCGTGGCGGCTGCTGCCACGGCGTGGCCTCCTCCTCCAAATTCCCGTGCGATCCAGCTGACGTCGATCTCAGGCTTGCGGCTTCGTCCGATCACTTGCACTCGGTCTGCCATCATCACTGCCACGACAACGGCATCGACTGCCTGCAATTCGGCGAGTCTATGCACCACGCCGGCTGCCTCTCCGCGGCAGCGGTCGATCGTGCTCGTGGCCACCAGGACCTTGCGACCTTCCAGGTAATACACGTCGCTGTGCTCTAAAAAGTCGTTCAGCAGCGCGATGGCATCTGCATCGAGGGGACGGAGCAAGGTATCCGCCACCAGATTCAGGTCCGCGCCGGCTGCGGCGAGAAATGCCCCGGCCTCAAAATCACGGCTGGTCGTAGAGGCGAAAACGAACGATCCGGTCTCTTCATAGAGGCCCAGGGCCATCACGGTCGCCTCGAACGGCGTCACGGGAATATGCCGCCGCCGAAGTTGTTCTATGAGAAGCGTCGTCGTGGCTCCAACCGATTCAATGACAGATTGCTTCGAACGGCCGGCGAGAGATGAGTCTGGTTCGGGGTGGTGATCGAACACCACAACTTCGACCGTCGGATTCTCGATGCACGATTTGAGCGTTCCGATCCGGTCGGGCTCTTGCGTATCGACCAGTATTAGCCTTGTGATCTGCGAGAGATCGATGTCTTTGAGTTTGCTGATATCGAGGTCGTGTACGGCGAGGAAGTTACGGACGGCCTCCTGGCCTCCGGCCGGCAAGATCAGCTTCGCATCAGGGAAGAGCTTGTGCGCGGCAACCATGGAGGCCAGGCCATCGAAATCCGCGTTGCTGTGTGTGGCGATGACGTCCATCTTCTAGAAATCTACCGATCGAGATCGCTCCAATGAATCATTAGAAGTACAATCCATGAGTGTTCCATTGTAGCAGGCCCTGATCAATCATAAAACGACCGCAATAATCACTTCTTTCCAATCGGTAGGTCATTAATCCAGTGCAATAGCTTTCTGCCCACTGTTCATTTTTGGCCAGTGCTCGACTTGAGCTCTGTCAATTCTGTATAGATAGCAAATCCGTTCCGGCGGTTCGGAAAGTGTTTGGTTACGAAATGAGCCGACCATCGTCTGATCACATGCGTGAGCGATTCCCATGGAGTTCACGTTGTGCTAGCTCTCGGCCACGATCGTAAAGGGTGTGCGGCGATGGACTGAGGTCATTTCCCAAGGAGCATGCTCGTGCGAGCCTGACAATTGGAGGGTGATTGAAGCGCCTGGTCTTATCCAGAAGTGGTCTTGTAGCTGCTCTGTTCTTTCTCATTCTTTGCAGCGCACAGTCCTGCCAGACTCATCCCAAACTTGTCGTTTATCAAACCGACACACTCTCGGTCGTTCTCCGAGAAATGCCACCTGGGTACCCTTCGCTTGAGCCCTACAATCACTCGTACACAATCCAACCAGACGAGGTGCTCACCCTCCTAGAAAGTGTTCAGTATGACGCTCAATCGCTGATTCCGTTCTCAGGAAACCATTCACGCCATGTATTTACCAGGCAGCAGGGGGAACTATTAGCGCCTGCAATTTCCAACGCGGTACACCAAGCGGTACCACAGGAAGTGGTGGAATTCAGTTTAGCCGATCACGATAAACCTGATCGCCGTACGAAAGGCCTGGTATTCGTTCTCCATGATGAGCTGCATTTGATCATCGAGGAATTGCGAAAACCGGTCTATCAGGGAGAGCACAACACCTATCAGCAACCAGTGCCTCAGTGGGAGTTGCTCCCAGGCGACAGGCAACGACATTATGCAAGCCGCCCAGGAGGAAAGGGCAAGATCATGAACTGGATTATTACCCCGCTTCGATAGGGAGCAACAATGGCATGAGAGAACAGATGTGGGCTCCCATCGTGCATCAAATCGGATTCGCACTCTTTCTCAGTTGCCTGCTCCTGCCCGGCACGCTGTTCGCTCAGAGTTCGAACAAACCGACTGGAACACATAAGGAGGATTCAGTCGAGCAACTGCGAGAGCAACTTCAGCGCATTGAGGAACAACATCAGCGAGAACTAGCCGACCTGAAGGACCGTCTTGGGCTCGTGGAACAACGCCAGAGCAGCTTGTCGGATGAACTGGCCCAGAACATCAGGGTCGGTGCCTACGGCGCCGTGGCGTTCGAAAGTTTCAGTGACCGACGTACGACCCATGACGGCAACTTCGAGGTGTTGATTTCTGGAAATTTTCACGATCGGGTTCGAGTCTATACGGAAATCGACCTTGGCCTTCCGCATGGAACCGCCGATGCCGAACAGGCCTACGTCGACCTTCTGCTTGCTCAGCCATTTAATGTACGCGCCGGTGTGCTCTTAATTCCGTTCGGAAAGTTCAATCTTGATCACTTCGACCCTCGCCGAGACCTGACGCGCCCACCGTCCGTCGCGCGCCTCGTGACCCCCACCACCTGGTCTGATTTAGGATTCGGCGCGTTTGGGTTTTTCCCGGTCTCGGATAACATCAAAGCCACGTACGAAATTCAGATGATCAACGGGCTGACGGATAAGTTTCTTGCAACACCCGGCACCATCCCCGATCCAGGGTTGCAAAGCGCACGAACAGGATTGCGCTCCGATAATAACGGCGATAAGGCGATCGTCGGCCGCGGGACATTGAAGTTCTTCGACCAGTATGAAATTGGATTCTCAGGATATCGCGGACAATACAAACCTGGTTCCAACGATCTGATTACTGGTATGGCCTTCGATGCCGAATTCAGGCCTCGAAACATAACGATCTTGGAAAATTTCGTCCTGAGGAGCGAATTCGCGCGCTTTGACATGCAAGGCTCGACGACGCCATCGAGCCTATGGGGCTACTATATTCAGCTGACCTACCGTTTCTGGCCATCGGTCTTGAACTCGACCATCCTCGGCCGCCATTTCAACAACCCGACGTTCGCACTCGTCGGGCTCTATGGTCGTACCAAGATGAATACCACCGCCAGCCCGACGGGAAGTCAAACCGGAGAGCAATTCATTATCGGGTTCAACTATCGTCCTGTCGAAGACTATGTCTTCAAGGCGGAGTATCAATTCAACCACGGTCAGTTCAATCAGTTTCCCTCCGACGGATTTATTACATCCATCGCGTGGATTTTCTGATGGCCACCCCGTGAATCGCCTATCGCGTGAAAGAAAGCGTCCGCTGGTGCTGCTGACGGTCACGCTCGCCATCTGGTTGTGCGCGGCGCTGGCCTACGCCGAACCTCTTGCCGTAATCGTCAACAAGAACAATCCCAATGCCTCCTTGAGCACGACGACCGTCGCCAGCATGTATCGAGGCGAGACACTCCACTGGCCAGGCAGCGACCGAATTAAGCTCGTCAACCGTGAGATTTCAGCTGAAGCGAGAAAGACATTCTATCTGCAGGTACTGAATGCGAAACCAGATCAAGTCTTCTATCGCCAAGGCACGCCAATTCCTGTGCAAAGCGTGATTGAGCGGTCGGACGACGCCGTCGTACGCTTTGTCGGCTCCATAGAAGGGGCGATTGGCTATGTCAGCCTGTCACGGCTCAGACAGATCAATGACGGTCTCGTCAAGGTAATGATGATCGTGGAGCAGCCATAAAGGCCTGCGATGTTGATCCCGCAACTCCTACAACGGTCGTTGTCCTACAAGCTGATGGCCCTCTTTTTTACCGTGTTCTTGTGTGCTGTCTGCGGCTTGACCTATTTTGCATATACCTCGAGCCGGAATGCGATGTTTCAGGAATTCAAAATACGCGGGCGGACCATTGTGAAGACCATCGCGTCACAAGCGCGATCGTATTTTCGCGAACACGATGTCGAAGAACTCACCTCTCTTCTTCAATCCCTCGGTGAGGGCGAGGATGTCGTGGCTATTCTGGCCTATCAGCCGTCAAAAACGCTGTGGCTCGAGTTCTCTGGAATTCAACTCACGGTCAAGGATCTTGATTTTGGAGAGACAGCGGAGGCATGGCAAACAGATCGGATGCTCACCAAGGGGTATCCTGTTTCAGAGTTCGGAAGCATTGTGGTCGACGTGGCGAATCCGATAATGGACGACAACGGGTTCACCGTTCCACCGATCGGATGGGTCAGGCTCTTTCTCGATCGGCACGCGCTTGAACAACGGCTCAACACACTGATCATCCAAACTCTGGTGACCAGCCTGCTCATCACCATGGTCGGAGGCGGCGCCTTTATCCTGCTGCTCCGACGATCGCTTCATGTGATTGGCCCTCTCACTCAAGCGATAAAGAAAGTTGCGGAGGGAGATTTGCATACAACCGTTCCTGTATCCAGCAGTGATGAATTGGGCGAACTCGCGAACTGCTTCAACAGCATGACCGAGCAGTTATTACAGACGACCGTATCCAAGAACTACGTCGACAACGTTATTCGTTCCATGACCGACATTTTGGTCGTTTTTAATCCGGATTGCACCATACGAAGCGTCAACCACGCTGCCCTGAACCTCCTCGGCTATGAGGAACAGGAGCTGTTGGGCCAAGGCGCGACCGTCCTTTTTCCCCCACATGAAAACCCACTGAGTGGGGCGAAATATCACGAGATTCTCTCTCAGGGGTCGATTCACCAGATTACAACAATCTACCTCGCAAGAGATGGCCGTACGTTCCCAGTGTTTTTATCCGCTGCCGTGATGCGGGACGAGGACGGAAGCATTCAGGGTATCGCCTGTGTCGCCAAGGATATGACGGAGTTGAAGCAGCAGGAGGAACAACTTCGTTTGCAAGGCACGGCGCTTGAATCAGCCGCGAATGCGGTGATGATTGTGGATCGGATCGGGCGTATCACGTGGGTCAATCCTTCCTTTACTACATTGACCGGCTATTCCTTTAACGAAGTGGTTGGAAAAAACATCCGCACCCCGACATCCGATCAGCATGACCAGCCGTTCTACCAGAAACAGTGGCAGACGATCATGAACGGCAAAGTATGGCACGGCGAGAGCACCAATCGGAAGAAAGACGGCAGCCTCTATACGGAAGAAGAAACAATCACTCCCGTCCGCGACCGGAACGGTGAGATCAGCCATTTCGTCAGCATCAAGCAAGATGTCACAAAACGGAAACGAGCGGTGGAGACGATGCAGGACGCCCACCAGAAGCTGAAAGCGCTCGACCAGTTACGATCACAATTTTTTGCCGACATCAGCCATGAGCTCAGGACTCCCTTGACCGTCATCAGGGGCGAAGCGGAGGTGACACTGAGAGGAAAAGAGAAACCGATTGCGGAGTACAAGACCACGTTGGAACGGATCGTTCAATTATCGAAGCAAATGAACAAATTGGTCGGCGATATCTTGTTTTTGGCGCGGTCTGAGTCAGGGACCTTACAGGTAGATCCGAGGCCGACCTTGCTGCAGAGGATCCTGGACGACGTGCGTCAAGAGACAAACATCCTGGCCCAAGCGCGCGGCATAACGGTTACGCTTGAAGGCTGCTCACAGGATGTCACCATTCAAGGAGACCCGGAACGGCTGAAACAGTTATTCATGATTCTCACGGACAATGCCAGCAAATACGGACGGAGGGGTGGCACAATCGTGATGCGTCTGAAGACCACGGATACCGACGCGCAGGTGACTATCGCCGATGACGGGCTTGGAATTCCTGCGGATGATCTGCCGCATGTCTTCGAACGAGCCTATCGAGTCTGGCGGGGGCGCCCCTCGGCGATCGCCGGTGCGGGACTTGGTCTGCCGATCGCCAAATGGATTGCCGAAGCACACCGGGGAACCATCTCCATCGCAAGCGTCCTTGATCAGGGAACCACGGTCACCGTTGAACTTCCCCTGTGCGAATCCCAGGCTTCCCCAACCGACACATAAGATTGCCATGACCTCTCAGAAAGAACGATCGTGTATTTACGAAATAAGACTGGATGTGTCTAAAGACTATCAACTCCTCTTTTAATAGAGAAAGCATCTATGAGTACGCATATTCTCGTGATTGAAGACGACGAACGCATTTCCAGCTTCATTCGGCGCGGTTTGGAGGCAGAGGGGTATCTGGTGGATGTCGTTCAGGACGGCCATGAAGGCGTGCAAAAAGGCATGGCTCCGTATGATCTCATTATCCTTGACCTTCTGCTGCCTGACCAAAGTGGTTACAAAGTCTGTCAAGCCTTGCGCCGTGAACAGGTCCAAACCCCGATCTTGATCCTGACCGCCAAAGACGCGCTTGAGGACAAGCTGAGTGGCTTCGATCATGGAGCCGACGACTATCTCACGAAACCTTTTGCCTTCGAGGAGCTCCTCGCGCGAATCAAGGCGTTGCTTCGGCGGAAGCCGCTGTATGAAGAGACGACGACATTATTGCAGGTGGCTAATCTCACGCTCAATCGGGACTCCCGCGAAGTACGTCGTGGGTCCAAGCCTATTATGTTGACTCGGAAAGAATTCGATCTCCTGGAATTCCTCATGTCGAACGCCGACAAAGCACTCAGTCGCACATCGATCCTGGAACATGTCTGGGGCTATCATTACGACACACTGACTAATACCGTTGATGTGTACATAGGGTATCTGCGAAAAAAGGTGGATAGTGGCTCGAAGATAAAACTCATTCAGACGGTGCGAGATTTCGGATACAAGATCTCAGACCACCAACCCTCTTAGCGCACATAATCCATGACTCATGACAGAAAACCATCGAGGCTCCAAACTGTGCGATGATAAAGGCCTGGTGTTGATAGGCTTCGATGCAAAGATGGGCTTGGCATGCGGACAGGGAGAGGCTATAGTAGCGACCCACCATGGCTCACGCCACACCCGTCCAGGCGCTGTCTGCTTCCACGCTTCAACTGCTACGGCCATTGGTCAGAATACTTCTTCGGAACAATGTGTCTCATCGAACGTTTGCCGAGTTGGCAAAGCAAGTCTATGTGGAGGTGGCGAACGCCGAGTTCGCAATCCCTGGCAAGAAGCAAACAGTGTCGAGGATTGCGATTCTCAGCGGATTGACGCGCAAGGAAGTACAACAGTTATTGACGCTCCCACCCAATTCTCACTCCAACGCGGATGAAGAATACCATCGGGCGTCGCGAGTCATCACCGGTTGGCTGCGCGATCCCAAATATGGAGATGGGAAAGGGCATCCACGTCCGCTTTCCATGGAGGGGAAGGGAGGCTCATTCAGTCAGTTGGTCAAGCGCTATAGTGGAGACATTCCTGTGCGAGCCTTGTTGGACGAGCTCGTGCGCGTCGGTGCCGTGAAACACTTGAAGGATGGACGGATTGGCCTGGTCGCTCGTGGCTATGTCCCTCGAAACGGGTCGGTGCCAAAATTGCGAGTGCTGGGTGCAGACACTGCCGACCTCATTGCGACCATTGATTATAATATCTATGGAACGCCCTCGAAGCCCCGGTACCAACGCAAGCTCATGTATGACAACGTCCCGCTCGAGGCTGCCACGGAATTTCGGACTCTCGCCGCCGCAGAGGGACAGGAGCTCCTCGAGAAGCTTGATCGTTGGCTCGCCCATCGAGATCGTGATGTGAATCCCGTCTCGAAGGGGACGGGCCGCGTGCGAGTGGGGCTCGGGATCTATCAGTTCGAAGAGCCAGAACCATCTGACTAATTCCAACCGGAACTATTTATCGTCATGAGCGATATAAGATATCAGAATCTGTTGGCCGCGCTGACGTTGTTCGCCGTGCTGGCTTCGTGCAGCCCCGGTCCACAAGCCGGGGGTGGCATCGGCGGAACCGGTCGCCTGACGTCCGTCGCCTCCGGCCCGATCACTGGGTTCGGCAGCGTCTTTGTCTCCGGCACGGAGTATGAGACGACGAACACCTCCATGATGGTCGACGGGCAGCCAGGGAGCCAACGCGATCTCAAGAAGGGGATGCTGGTGCGTGTCAAGGCCACGGTGACGGAACGGTCCGACACGGACGCACCACTGCGGACGGCCGAGACCCTAGTGTATGAGGATACGCTCGAAGGAGTCGTCCAGTCCATGACGCCGACGGGCTCGCATCTCGTGGTCCTCGGTCAGTCCGTCACGATCACGCCAGCCACGCTGATTGATGCCCGCATTTCGGGAGGCACTGTGTTGAACCTCGTGCCGGGTCGAGATCTCGTGGAAATCAGCGGGTTCGTTATGGGAGACGGGGTCATCAGGGCCACCTTGATTGACCTGAAAACACTCGATGCCACCGCCACACCGGATTATCAGGTGAAGGGACTCATCGCCAATCACAGGGTGGATCAACGCACGTTCGAGATCGGCGGGCTGACGGTGGATTACCGGAATTCGCTCTTGCAGGATCTGCCGGGCCCGGCAGGTGGTGTTTGGGACGGGCTCTTAGTCGACGTCATTGGCACGCAGGTTTCATCAGAGACTGGGAGTTCTCCCCGTCTTCGTCTCACCGCGTCCCGCGTGCGACTCGAAGGATTGGGGTCTTCCGATAGTGAGGACGCCGTGGTGGAGGGATCTGTAACCCGGGTGCTCAGTCCAGGGAACTTCTTTCTCGGCAATCTCCAGGTCGTGTCGGATGCCAGGACGGTCTTTCAGGGGGGCACCAATGCCGACATTCTGGTGGGCGTGCATCTCGAGGTCCACGGTCGTTTGGTCGGTGGGGTCATGACTGCAGCCGAGGTGGAACTGGAAGACGCGGATCTTCACGGCGCTGTGATGCAGGTCCTCAGCCTTGGTCATTTCTTTCTTGGAAACGTGCAGGTACTCACGAACGCCGAGACGATCTTCGAAGGAGGCACCATCAATGACATCGTGGTGGGTGTCCATCTCGAAGTGTACGGATCGGTCGTCGACGGCACCGTGAGCGCGACGAAAGTGGAGTTCGAACGCGTGACAAGCCTTTCTGAAATAAGCCATCCGGAAACAAGCCCTGCCACAAATTCTGCCGACCACACCGTGCCGTGACTGCTTCACCAGCCCGTATCAGCGGCTTCGACGGAACGACATCGCTTCGCTGAAATAAATATGTGGAACCTCCCTTGTCTTTAGGGAAGGTCATCAATAACAGCTACAGACCGTCTCTGGGCGTAAATCCGCTCTCACTCTTCCTGTGCCGCAAGAATCCCTCCCAACGCTCATCTGCTCCGACCGTGGTAAACCGTTTCCCGCTTCTGGCCCCAGAGCCGGATCGGAGCCGATTTCTTGAGAGGAATCTGGTGCTCTCTGCGCATCGCTCACTTTACCGACGAGGCACCGCACATCGGTGTGAAATAGAACATTTTATGTGTGGGACAAATATCCCACTGCCTCAAAGTGAGGCACGTAGCAGAAAGGTACGGCACTTCCGACCGTCGCAGCATGACCGAGTGCATGACAGTAGGTATTCCCCTACATCTCAAGAACCGGCCTTTTATCACGCGACTCCACCCGCAGAATAATTGCCGCCGCTCTAGACTAAGATCGTTGAGTTGGGATATATTTCCCAAACTGTGCACAGACCTCACTACTGTGCCCATTCTTCGCTCACTCACTGGAGACGCCTGATGTTGATGCAGTCATCTGCCTACAACCACTCTTCCGCGAATGGGAAGATGGATCGTCCGTCGCTCCGCCCATCAGTTCCTTCATCGAACGTTGTTCCCTCGCTCACAACGCCTACTTCATGTCGGTCCAGGTCTGGAATAGATATCTCCGGTTGGCATGTGGACGGCGCGGCACTGCACTTGCTCCCACCTGATCCCAGGGATCAATCCTTATTTGAAGATTCTTACGAATTTCTCATCTCGTACTTAACCGATTCTCACGTCGTACCCGTAAGGTTATGGCCGCAACTCATGGTTATCCAGATACGTCTGTGGAAAGAAGGAGAGAATACATGAACACCATTCATGCAGGCATGGCGCTGCTCTTCACGCTGCTCCTGGCGTGGCCCATGGCAACTTACGCCACGGAACATGAGACTCCTAAGGCGCCGGAACCATTCCTCAAGATGACCAATCCGGTGCCCCATACTACCGACACGCTGCAAGAGGCCAAGAGCCTCTACGAGAACCGATGCAGCAAGTGCCACGGCTCCAATGGGGATGGCAAAGGATCCGCCACCAAGGACATGGACGTCAAACCAAGAAATTATACGGCCAAAGCCCTGATGGAAACGATACCGGACGGACAGTTGTTCTGGATCATCTGCTATGGCAGCGATCCGGACATCACGGAAATGAAGGGATACAAGAAGAAGCTCTCGGACGAGCAGATGTGGAGTCTCGTGCACTATATTCGGTCTTTTGCACGGTAGCGTGCCTCAATCTAATGGGAGGAATCATGCGTATTCGGGTGTTGATGTTGGCCGTTATACTCGGCAGTCTGGCCTCGGGGCTGGTAGCGATGCTCGCGCCTCAGGAGGCGGAGGCGATTCCGGCGTTTAGTCGGCAAACCGGAGAATCGTGTTCGACGTGCCATACGGCGTTTCCCAAACTGAACCAAACGGGGCAAAACTTTCGCACCAATGGCTTTCGCTTTCCCGAAGACAAAGAGTGGCACGACATCCAAGATATGAAACATGTCCCGATTTCAGGCGAGGTCGAGGTTGAAGCGGAATTCACCAAGGAACGCGGTGTGGGCGCCGGGGGCCAGGAGACCTTGTTGAAGATTGATGAAGTCGCACTTCTCGCGGGGGCTCCCATTGGGAAAGAGGGCCGGGTGTCCGCGTATGGGGTGCTGGATTTCGCTCAAGGCAATGTCAATGTGGGGCAGGCCTACGGGCAAGTCAACGATCTCGCCGGGGCGACCGGCCAGGGATTGCTCAATGTCAAAGTCGGTCAGTTCGATGTTGCCCTCCCGTTTCTCTCACACTCGCAACGGGTGATTAAACAGCGCTACTTTGCGCAAGAAGCGCTCGGCATCCTGGGCGCGCGTCGGAACGGCGGCAGTACCGAGGCAGAGGCACCGGAAGTCTACAGTACCGGGGTGGAGCTCAATGGACACCTGATCCAGAAAGAGCTGCTGGGGGGCATCACCCATCGCTATGCCATCGGGATCTTTCAACCAAAATCGCTCGGGGGGATTAACCATCTGGGCTTTCCAGGCCTCTATGCGACCTATTCCATTCACTTTCTGGAGCGCTTTACGCTAGGCGCCATTTACAAACGCGATGTAGTGAATTCGGAGCTCGATCCACTCATTCCGACTGGGAAGAAAGGCGTGGACAAATGGGGCATCGCGGGGGAAGTGAAGCTGGGCCCGTTTATCGCCACCGCCGGGTATTTTCGCTCTGATGGCCTCCCCGCAACCGGCAATGGGTCCTTGACGAGCGCCACCTACAACAGGGCCCTTCAAAACTATATGGCGGAAGTCTTATTTATTCCCCACGATATCCCGTTTATCCCCAACAAGAAATTCGTGCTAGGGGGCCGCTTCGATCATATCGATCAGGAGCTCGCACAATCGAGCAGTCGCACGACCGTGATGGGTCGGTACTATATTGCCCCCAGCGTGTACCTTCAGGGAGAATGGCGCGTCCATGACGGTGGCGGTGTGGCGGGCGCCTCATCGCAAGATTCCTATGCCGCCCGAGGCTTCCTCGTCGCGCTGTATTAGGGTGCCGTTTGACAGAGTCCGGTTCGTGATGGGGGGAGCAGGGGAAGGCCATTCCACCTGTATGAGATCCAGTAACCGTCTTGTACGGCACCGCACTGAATCGGTGGTGCAGGAGCTTCTCGAATGAATAGCATAAGGGTCGGCGTTCCATTTCTGGCGAGCGTGGTGTGCCTGTTCATCAGTGCTTGTGCGACGTCTCGCACAGTCGAAGACACCGTCTTTGCGGATGGTCCTCGAGGCGCTGTGTTGCTCCAACGCGTGGACGATGCATGGTTCAGGACCGCCCACCCCGTCTCGGCGAGCCCTCTCCTGCTCACCCACGTGTTGCGTGGCGTCCAGGTTCATCCAGCACCCGATGACCAGACCACGGCCGTGCGGGCTTTTTCTGACGAAGAGATCGCCTTTCTCAGCCCGTTGATGAGTACCGCCCTCTCCAAAGCGGCCACGAGCCAGCTCGTGGCCTTCCGCGTCACCCATGACTCTGGTCCCAACAGTGAAATGACGGGTGGGCTGCTGTTTACCAGGGGACGAATCCTGCATCTGTGGCTGACCCACTACCGGGCGAATGGGGCCAGTAACGACTCGGGCGCCACGCTGGATCGTCAGGCTCGTAATCCGCACGGACTGGCACCTCGTCAGCTGCGTTTTGTTCCAGAAACGGTTCAGCGGTCCAGTCGCAATCAACAACCGGACGTGATCGATCCTCCTCCCCTCGCCACGCTCATGATCGACTACACCATGCTTGCCACCGCGTTGAATCTACCGTCTGAGGCTGCGCCATCTCAGCCGCTCCATGGAGATGAGCCTCTGCTGAACCATGCCGACACGCAGTCTGTTCGACCCGATCATGGCCTTCCCGCTTCTCAAGGCACACCACCGTCACCTGCCGAAGAGACGCGGGCGCTCAAAGCCGTGGTGAAGGAACAAGCCCTCGAACTCGATGCCCTCAAAGACGATGTGCGGGCGTTGCGTCAGCGGCTCTCCGAGATGGAGCCACACTCGCCACAGCTGACAGCACCGCCGATGGCTCCAGCGCGACGCGAGAAGACCCCCTAAAAGAGTACTTCTTGGCTGACAAGGGAGTCTGATCGACAAACACCGACCATTGGATACAGAGCCCGCGCACTGACCGGTGACCCCCAGCGGGGTCGAGCCCGACCAACGATCCTATGGAAAGTCTCATGAGTGAGTCCGACAATGGCTACGATTCTTCTGGTTGAAGATCATGCAGCCCTCCGGAAAGCGCTTCGACGTCAGTTAGAGGCAGACGGTTATCGGGTTGTGGAAGCTGCGGATGGGAACGAGGCGATTCACTGTTGGCGTATGCACGCGCCTGACGTGATCATTACCGACTTCCAGCTTCCTCACCTGAATGGGAGGGAGGTCATCCAGGTGGTGTCGGCCCAACAACCGGCCCTTCCAATCATTCTAATGTCAGGCGGAATGGACGAGCAATTGCGCGTGTGTATCCTGCACCAGTATCCATCAGTGCGCTATCTTGCAAAAGATGTCGTCAGCACTCAACTGTGCTCGTTTGTACGAGACGCCCTGATGTAACGCGTCTCGTTTCCGATCGACGTCCAGTGCCGGTGACCGCCGGCGAGCGAGGCAAGAGATCGACTGGACGGTGTGGCGAAGTTCGTTCCTCGTGCAACTGACGAGACGTGCCTAGAGGCTGCTAACGGATGGAGGGGGACCTTGGCGCCCACCGAGGTTGTGCGTCTCATGTCCTCCCGGGAGAGACGCCCCTCCATCCCATCCCAGTCAACCCAGTTTCCATCACTCACAATGGTACGCGCTGAATTCAATCAGACAGACGCTCTACAGGACTGATAGCAATGCAACAGCAATAGAAGGTGTACAATATCACCGGTGTGTCAGGGCCGCTCTTCACACAGGGCAACGAAATCGCTCATGTATACACGAGCCGTTATACTCTTTGTGGGGGTGGTACTGTCAGGATTTGTGCTGGTCGCGGCTCCAAGAACGGCAATCGCGATTCCTGCCATGAGCCGACAGACGGGTGAGCCCTGTTCCACGTGCCACGACGTCATTCCAAAACTGAACCCCACGGGTCAGAAGTTTCGCGCAAACGGACTCAGATTTCCAGGACACACAGAGCGGGACACCACACCGAATGTGACGCCTGTGCCACGCTCGGAGGAGAAAGAGATCGATGCACACCTTCACCAGCGGAGAGCGGCCTCGAAACTGTTCCTGCAAAACGTGATAACTGATCTCACCGGGAGTGTGCCGATTTCTGATCTAGTCGAGCCCGGTTGTTGCGCACTATCGGCTGCAGCGCGCGCGTCGAGCATAGCCATTACCGACTTCTCCTTATCTGAACACCGAACTAGGCGTCACATCTGCACACGCCTGCTTCCAAGTGTAAGCTAAGATCTCTTCTCTTCGAGTCTGTAGAAGGCGCTTCTCCAACTCAATCTCGTTTCTTACTAATTTCTCATCTTATGCTCATTCGCTTCTTATATTTTCCGAGTACGATCACTACCTAGGTCAGGTTGCGGGACTCCCCATATGCTCAAGAAAGGCAAGACTGTGCACATCTTGATCGTCGAAGACGATGAGCGAATTGTTGGTTTCATGAAGCGCGGGCTTGAAGCTGAAGACTTCAACATAGATGTTGCTTCAGGAATGTCTCAAGCCATCGATATGGTCAACGCCCGATTCTACGATCTTCTCATCATCGATATCTTTCTCGGGGCGGATGACGGACTCGACCTCTGCCAAACACTTCGCCGGCGACGAGTGGGATCTCCCATCCTGATCATGACCGCCAAAGGCACCCCAGAAACAGAACGAGTGAGCAAGGCGGCGGGTGCGGATGCGTATCTTGCAAAACCATTTGCATTCGAAGATCTGGTTGCAACAATCGCAGGTCTTCGTAGGTCCTATTCTCCTTCTGACTTTCTAAAGGAAGTCCATGCAAAGTAACTCTGTTCGTCAGAATCGCATCGGAGGCGTTTACGAAATCCACCTTGAGTCGTCCAACGATCATGACATCAACAGAACCGGACACCAGGGAGTGCCTCAGCCTTTTACGTGAATCGACGCGAGAGGGGCCGCGAAGAGATCTGTTTGATACTCGCAAGACCTTCATCCTCATGATGTCATGAGGTCAAGAAAGCTGGTACCACGCGTATGTTGATTATGCTCTATTCACACGATAGCTATGGTCTCGGCCATATTCGTCGCAGCCTTGAAATCGCGACGCACCTATCCGAAAGCATCCCTGATGCATCGCTGATCATGCTGACCGGTTCCATGCAGGCTCACGCATACGCGTTGCCTGAACGCATGGAATATATCAAACTGCCGGCGCTCACCAAGGATTCCGGCGGACAGTATTGTTCGCGACTGCTTCCGCATACGATCGATATCACTCTAAAGCTGCGTCAACGAATCATTCTCGAGAGCGTTCGCAATCTGCGCCCCGACATCCTCTTGGTCGATAAGGCCCCGGCAGGCATACGCGGGGAACTCTTGCCCGCCCTCCAATTTCTTAAAACCAAATCGCCTTCAACCAGAATTATATTAGGCATGCGGGACATTGAGGACCATCCCGACCATGTTCACGCGGAATGGGCCAAGTCCGGCACTCTGCCGCTATTGAAGAATACGTACCATGCGATTTTGCTCTATGGTTCGCGCGCTATCTACGACCCAGTCAAGGAGTACGGGCTTTCATCCGGCATCGAGAAGAAACTCATTGCTTGCGGGTATGTGGGCAGAACTCAACCGGAGCTGTCTCGTGAGCGCATTCGGGAACACTTACAACTCCAGACCGACCGCTTGGTGTTGGTCACGCCTGGCGGCGGAGACGATGGTTATCCGCTCCTAAAGACCTATGTCTCAATGGTCAAAAAACGGTTTGGGTCGAAGCGCCCAGCCTTTGACACCTTACTCGTCACCGGGCCGTTGATGGACGCCCGAAAGCGCCTCCGTCTGCAGCAAGCCGCGAATGCTGAACTGGCATTGACGGTCACTGATTTCACCCCACGTTTGTACGAGTATCTGACCGCAGCCGATCTCGTCGTGTCCATGGGTGGATACAACACGATCGTGGAAATATTGGCAGCCAACCAACGAGGGATCATCGTGCCGCGCATCCATCCGCGTCTCGAACAATGTATCCGGGCGGAACGTCTTGCGGCCAAAGGCCTTCTCGACATGATTCACCCCACCAAGTTGAATCCTAACAGCCTGTTCAGGGCGATCGAGCATTCCTTGCAACAGCCACGCCCTCCGCGTTCCCAGGATATCGGCATCGCGCTTGACGGTGCCGCCAATGTCTCCAGGGCCGTGAAACAATTGTTCTTGGGCGGGCAACGCGACAAGACAGGGCCTGCTCACCTTCGTCGCCCAGCAGGGTTTCATCTCGCGGCGAGTGTAGCCACAACAGGATCGGCGGTGTAAGTTATGGCTCTTCAGCCATCGACCAGAAAAATCGGCTATCTCCTCAAAATCTTTCCAAAGGTTTCGGAGACGTTCATCCTGCAAGAGGTCTTGGACTTGGAAGCGTCGGGGGTGAACCTTACGATCTACGCGTTACAACACCCAACCGATCGCATCACCCATGGCCTAGCCGATCAGGTTCGAGCATCGGTCAGCTATCTACCTGACTCATTCTTGACCGTTCGACAAAGTCCCCTGTGGGCTCATGTGCGTCTATTCATTGCATCTCCTCGACGCTATCTGACGACGGTACGGTTTTGGCTTCACACTGTAGGCCGACCATCGTGGTCGAAATTTGTCCAGGCAGGCTCATTAGCCACAGCACTTCAGGATCAGCACATCGGCCACCTCCACGTCCACTTCGCGAATGCCCCCACGAGCGTTGCAGAACTGACTCACCGCTTCACTGGAATCCCCTACAGCATGACAGGCCATGCCAAGGACATCTTCTTGGCCGCTCCGTCGACACTCCGCCGAAAAATGCGCCATGCAGCATTCGTCGTCACGTGCACCGAACATAATCGTCGGTATCTCCAAGACGTATCAGACAGCGACACGCCGATCCATTGTCTCTACCACGGCCTGAATCTAAATCGTTTCGATCAGCTAGGCACGAGTCACCCAGTGAGACGTGCGGCGAGTCCCACTATTGTGAGTGTGGGGCGTTTCCGAGACAAAAAAGGATTCCCCACGCTCCTCCGCGCCTGCCATCTGCTGGCCATCCGTGGCCATCACTTTTGCTGTCGCATTGTCGGATGCGGACCGCTTCAAGCCCAGCTGGAGGCCATGATTCGCGAGTTAGACCTCGAACAGGTCGTGACGTTGGTCGGACAAAAAACGCTCGAAGAAGTGGTGGAGATCTACCAAGAGGCTGACATCTTTGCCCTGCCCTGTCAGGTGTCTGAAGACGGCGATCGTGATGGCATTCCGAATGTCCTCATGGAGGCCATGGCCTGTCGGCTCCCGGTTGTGACCACAGAGGTATCCGGTATTCCTGAGCTTGTCCGGCATGATGACAATGGTTTCCTGGTCCCCCAACGAGACCCAGAAGCGTTGGCCCTGGCCCTGGCCCCACTCATCGAGAATCCGGCGCTCCGCGAACGCCTCGGGCGAGCGGGACGCGAGACGATCGTGCAACGATTTTCGTCCAGCCAAGGCAGCCAAGGCCTCAAAGCGCTCCTTCTCAGGGAGACATCGACGGCCAACCGGGCGGACCTCTCACATGAGCTCACCCCGCTCGACCATCCCGAGCACAGCTACGCACCCGTCTCTACGGCATCCACAGGACCAGCCAACACAATCGGCTATGTCTTGAAAGGATTCCCACGCCGATCGGAAGCGTTCATCACGAACGAGATTCTATTATTGGAACGGATGGGGCTTCAGCTTCAGCTCTTTTCTGCCTTTCAAGGCGAACCGGTTTTCACAGATGGCCGAACAAAGCCCTTGCAATCGCCGCTGACCTATCTGCCTGAAGATCATGAGCGAACGGATAGTGGATTTCCGGCATGGCTCCTCGGCAACCTTCCTCGGTATTTCCCCAGTCATCTTCGGCTGATCCGTACCGGACCGCGCCGATATCTTCGCACCGCATGGGAAGCCTGGACGCTCAGCCTACGCTGCCGAAGCACGTTTTTCTCCTGGCCGAAGAAAGTGTTCTACAAGGACTTTCTCCGTGCCGGTGCGATCGCCAGCTCCGTGCTCGATGCAGGCAACATCCGCCATCTGCACGCCCATTTTTGCCATGGGGCGACGACTATGGCCATGTTCGCCGGTCTATTGAGCGACCTCCCCTTTAGCTTTACCGCCCATGCGAAAGATATCTACTTGCCCAAACTTAATCCCGGCGATCTTCTGCACCTCAAATTGAGTCGGGCGAAGTTTGTGGTGACCTGCACTGGGGCGAACCACCATCACTTGCAGGAGGTTTCCTCACAGGGTGCACCGATCCACACCATCTATCATGGCGTCGATACGGCTCGCTTCGCTCCCTCCGTTGATCGACAGGTTCCTCCGATTCCGACGATCCTCTCGGTCGGACGCTTTGTGGAGAAGAAAGGGTTTCCCTTCTTGATCGAGGCCTGCCGCATCATCAGAGAACATGGATTGCCGTTTTACTGCCGAATCGTCGGTGAGCCGGATGAACAGACGGATCTGGTCCAGGACCTGATTCGCCGGTATCACCTCGAACAAGAGGTTTCAATTGGCCCTGGCGTATCGCAAGAGGAACTCCGCGCGATCTATCAGGGATCGACCATCTTTGTCCTTCCCTGTCATATCGTAGATAACGGTGATCGTGACGGGATTCCAAACGTCTTGGCGGAAGCCATGGCCTCCGGCGTCCCGGTCATTTCGACCGCAGTCTCCGGCATTCCCGAATTGATTGACGATCGATGCAACGGGCTTCTTGTCGCACCACGCGACCCAGTGGCCCTCGCCAAAGCCATCGAAGAACTGCTGGTCGACGCTGACTTCCGGAACAGTCTCGCCCAGGCAGGGCGCGAAACAATTTGCCGAATCTTCGACTCACGCGAGACAACGAGAAAACTCTTTGAGCTCTTTCAGGCAGAAACGGCTGAGGCTACCGCCCACCAGCAGGAGGCCCATGCTGCTTGCTACTAGTCAGCATCAGCCGTCTGCGAAGATGGATAGCCGGCATATTTTCACGACACCCTTTCGAAGGTTGACCGCAGAAGCCCTACTGCAGCATTTCCAAACCAGGCCGACGGTCCACTATTTCGCGGTTCCAGACGTGGTCGAGACGGCTCGCCCCAAAATCGATAACATCCTGGACAACCAATTTGAGTTCAACGGCGAACGACACCAGTTACCCTCATCGATCCAGTGGCTCACTAACCCCAGCAGCGACCAGGAATGGCTGATCTTGCTGCATAAGTTCTATTACGCCGTCGGGCTCGGCATGGCCTATCATGAGACAAACGACCTTCGATATGCCGAGAAATGGGTTGCGCTGACGAGTTCGTGGATTCGCACTGTTCCTCACGACTTTCTCCCGAGCGATGTTTCCGGACGACGTATCCAGAATTGGATTTTCGCCCACTACTATTTCCTGAGCACCGGACAGTCGGGCTGCATCACGCCCGAGTTCTATCGTTCTTTCTTGGAGTCTCTGCACCACCAGGTTTCGTACCTTCGAGACCATGTCACCCCGGCTCGAAATCACCGAACATTGGAACTCTGCGCGATCTTCTTGGCAGCCGTCGTGTTTCCAGAATTCGTCGAATCTTCAGAATGGCTGAGTTGGTCTAAAGACGAACTGGTGAAAAATATTCACTCCGATCTCCTGCCCGACGGGGTCCACTGCGAACAATCCACCGACTACCACCATCTGGTGCTCAAGAATTACCTCTGGATCAAGAAGCTTGCCCTCCTCAACCAGATCGAAATGCCGGCGGAGTTTGATCTGCTCGTGAAGAAGGCCTTGGAGTTTTCACTCTATTCCCACAGGCCTGACGGTATCATCCCCGCGCTCAGTGACGGCGATAGCCGCTGCTTCTTGGATCTCTTACAGCAAGGCTACGAACTGTATGGCGGAGAGGACCTCCTCTATGTCGCATCACGAGGGGCACAGGGGCAGCCTCCGGTCAGCCGCTCAAAAGGATTTCCCCACGCGGGTTACTACGTGTTGCGAAGCGGCTGGGGCGACCAGACCGAAGCGTATCAGGACGAACGCTACTTGATCTTCGACTGCGGCCCGTTGGGCGTTGGGAATCATGGGCATTTGGATCTGCTCAACTTCGAAGCCTATGCCTACGGCACACCGCTCATCATGGATCCAGGGCGCTACATCTATGATGAATCAGGACCGGTCAATTGGCGTGTCCGCTTTCGCGGCACTGCGGCTCACAACACCGTGCTGGTGAATGGACGGAATCAAACTCGGTATGAATGGAAAAAGAATCGGTTCAAGATTTCCGGCCCTGAGCCGGACCGAGAGATCAAGGCGTTCATCCATAAGCCCGGGCTCGACTATCTGCATGGGGTCGCCCGGAGTCATGAATACCCCGTGGTTCACGAGCGGAAGGTGCTGTTCATCAACAGGGAATACTGGGTGATTGTTGACCTCTTGAGAGCCACCGAGTCCCATACCTACGACCTGTTGTTCCACCTGTCGCCTCCGGCGCAGGATCGGGTCTCGGTCATGGTGTCGGACGACACACTGTCGATCCATTCGCCGCAACTTATTCTCGCTCAGCCTCTCATTCCGAACGTGCGCCCTTCTATTCAAGAAGGCTTTGTGTCCCGCATGTATGGTGAAAAACAGTGCGCGCCGATCGTGCGGCTGACTCAACACGACTCAAGCACATGCTTCCTCACCGTACTGTATCCCTACAAGGGCGACGAACCGTTCATCTCCGTTGAGACGCCGGAACCTGATCGAGGGCCTCAGGCTCTCTTCTTGGGCGACCGAGCGTCGGCGCGCATCACGATTGCGCAGAATGGACGACAGTATCGTGATGAGCTTTTGTTCGCTGACCAGACCGACTTGGAGCACGGAATGTCTGGAGCCTCCCCCACCAGTCATGTGCGCATTTTGCGCAAGGACCTGGACGGTCGCCTCTTATTTCAGTATCAGGCCTGAATCATGATGGACCCTACTGCAACCGAGAGAACTCCGTTTGTTCCCCATTACAACCTCCCCGTGTTGTCTCGCGCTCCAACGTGGGCCCCGCGTTCCTTCTTGCAAGAGCCCTATGCTTCTCTGTCACCAGATCTATTGCTCAAGTACTTCCAAACACGGAACAGTCCCCTGTATTTCCCTCTATCACACGGCAACTCCGAACATGTGAAGCGCGCCGATAATATCTTGAGGAACGAGTTTGCTTTTAATAACGAGACCCACCAGTTGCCCGATCCTTTCGACTGGAAAGTGAACCCCAGTCGAGACGTCGAGTGGCTGATTCTTCTGCATAAATTTTATTACGTTAGAGATCTTGCTCTTGCGTATGAGTATACGAGAGAGGAACGATATACCCACAAATGGGTGGCGTTGGTCTCGACATGGATCAGCGAAGTGCCCGACGGTTTCATCGACAGCCAAGTGACCGGCAGACGATTGCAGCAATGGCTGCTCGCCTATCATTACTTTATCCCTGCCCGGCAGTCCGCTGCGATCACCTCGCAGTTTGTTGTTGAGTTTCTCCGATCAATTCATGCGCAGACTCGCTACTTGTGCGACCATCTGACCACCGAGGGGAATCACCGCACCATCGAGCTGTACGCTATTTTCTTAGTGGCAGTGGTCTTTCCCGAATTGCGCGATGCCATGTGGTTCCTGGACTTTGCAAAACAGGAACTACTCAAGAACATGGAGCAAGACCTCCTGGAGGATGGTGTCCAGCGCGAATTATCCACCGACTACCACCATACCGTACTCAAAAACTATTTGCGCGTGAAGGAACTCGCAGTTCTGAACCAGGTCACGCTACCGCCGCGATTCGATGAGCTGGTCGAGAGAGCATTGAACTTCTCCATGTATGTCCATAAGCCGGATGGGTTGATCCCAGCCATCAACGATGGAGACAGCAACAGTTATCTCTCTCTCCTGACAAAAGCCCACTCATACTACCCCAATGAACATCGACTGTATGTCGTTTCAAAAGGCAAGAAAGGAACACCCCCGCCTGAACGGTATAAGGCGTTTCCAACAAGCGGCTACTATGTACTCCGTGGGAGCTGGGTCAATGAACCGTACGAAAATGGGTTGTATCTGTTGTTCGACTGCGGACCTCTCGGATTCGGCAGTCATGGACACTATGACCTGCTGAGTTTCGAAATGGCTGCCTTCGGCCGTTCGCTCATTGTCGACCCGGGAAGGTATACGTACAGCGAAGACAGCGCGGATGGAATCAACTGGCGCCGGATCTTCAAAGGTACGGCCTACCACAATACCGTCGTCGTGGATGGTAAAGACCAGAGCCCCTATCGAAAAGGACAGCCGATTGGTCATGAGCCGGAGCCAGCCGTCAAAACATTCGCTACTGCGGATGGGTTTGCTTTCATTCATGCGCAAGTCGTCAGCCCTGAATACCCGGTTGTTCATGAGCGCATCCTCATATTCGCTTTGTCAGAGTATTGGATCATCACGGACGTGTTACGGGCCGACGAAGAACATCAATATGACCTTCATTTTCACTTGCCCCCAAGAGCAATGGGCCAAACCACACTTTCTAAGGAGGAGAACACCACATGCGTGTCTTCTCCCAATCTCGTCATCGCTCAGCCGACATCATCTGAGATTCACATCGATCTGTTAGAGGGGTTCGTCTCTTCGCAGTATGGAGAAAAACAGCCGGCGCCGATTCTTCGCTCTTCAAAGAAAGCCGCCGGCTCGACCTGCTTTCATACCGTATTGTACCCCTTCCACGCGACGCAGCCAGACCTCACCGTCCAGCAGCTGTTAGTCAGCGACCAGTATGGCCGGTGCTCTCCTGAAGGAGCCACAGCACTTCAAATTACGATTCGCTCGGAGTCGACTACATACTCTGACCATCTGTTCATCGCGCACCAGCACTCCCAACACATGTATCAGTTTGAGGACATCGCGTGTAGGAGCCAGATGCTGTTCCTACGAAGAGACGGTGCCGGCCATATCATCAACTTGCAAGCCGAAGGCTTGGAGTATCTTCGGATCGGGTCCAACCAACTGATGAATGGGACTCGACCGCCGAGGCGAGTGAGTTATGGAGCGAAGCGCGTTCTGCACGACACGTTGGATAAATCAGAGGAGAGATTCACCGATCCAGTCGACGCATTAACCCACTTGCTCAACGAGCCCTGAGTGACCAACGCAAATACGAAGATGATGAACGATCCACAATTCCCCCATCTCGAGGCGGCCTTAGAACCTGCACGGATACAGAACTTGCTGCAGCTCGCGCTGCTGAGTCCACACAGCAACGATCGCCAAGAATACGTCGTCGATGCGTGCCTCATTGGGGAGAAACGCTATAAACCTGGAAAGAGCTGCGTTCTCTCGTATGATCTGCACTTGCGCAATAAAGGGACTGGCTCCTCCCGCGTGCAGGTCGTCTCAGCGCGGCTCTGTCGGCCAACGGAGGGTCTGCCGGAATTTCATCAAGCAAACCGGCGGAAGCTGTCACTCACCCCAGGGCTTGAGCCACTAGGCTATCTGCCCGAGACGGAAATGGTCGTATGGACGTTTCCCAATGATCGTAAGCTGACCGCTCTTCCACAGTTGTTGGATGCTCAGTATCTTACCGCCTATCTCGCTCCCAAACTGGAGGCAATGGGCCTGGATCATTCCTGCAAGATCATAGCCATCGATCCGGAAATCTTGCACTACCTACCCGAACGATCATGCATGATCCGCTATCACGTGACGATACAGTTCTACTCGACCGGAGTTCGTTCGGTGGTGATCATCTACGGGAAGACCTATCGCGATGATAGCGGTGCCGAGACCTATTCGGTTATGCGCCAATTGGCGAAGCAGTTTCCAGGAACCGCGATTCCCCTTGCATATGACCAGGAATTGAGGACCCTTTGGCAATCACATGTGCCCGGAGAATCGCTCGTTTGGGAGATGCTGGAGCCAGATGGGCCTCTGAGTGTTCTCCACGCAATGGGACAGTGTCTTGCAGAATTTCATAGCTGCCACGTACAGACCTCCAGTCGATTTGGACTGCCAGATATCGAAGGATCTCTTCGAGAGACGATCGAAGTGGCTCGCCGAACCTATCCTGGAATGACAAACCGAATCCAATCCATCGTCAACAGGCTGCTGACACGGCGCAACTCCATCGGTTGGTCGAATCAGCCGGTCACACCGATTCATCGTGATCTAAAAATGAGCAATTTTCTGATCGACAGTGAGAAACTCCGACTGATCGACATGGACTGCGTCTCCACCGGCGACCCCCTGACGGACATCGCCAGCCTCATCACCAACCTTCATCTCAATGGAATCCGTGCAGGAAATAGCAACCGGAGCACCAGCGCAATCGTAGAGGCTTTTCGTTCGGCCTATACAGAAGCGGTTTCTCATGCCGTGTCCGTACCACATCTCAACTGGTACACGGCTGCAGCCTTTATCCACGAGAGCACACGCAGGAGCATACGGCAGTTGGACACCGAGCGATTGAAGCACGTTGGCGAATATCTAGAGTTAAGTGAATACTATTTGTCTGTTTAACAAGTCGCTTCATGATGGACACGCAACAGACTATGATTTCTCAGACAATCAGGCCCGAGCACCATCCACATCGAGTGTTTCTCGCTAGACACGGACAGAGTGCGTCAAATTGCGAAGGGCGTATTGCAGGGCAGATGAATCCCCCGTTAACCGAGAAGGGGCAACGGCAAGCACTCCGTTTATCAACGGTTCTCCAGGACATACGTCTGACTAAAATAGTGACCAGCTCTTTGAGTAGGTCGATTGAAACGGCGAAGCCAACAGCTGAGCGACAGGGGCTCACGGTCTGTTCTCTGGCGGGGATCAACGAGATCTCTTTCGGCATTCTAGAAGGCCGATTACGTCACGATCTCGATCACGATTCCCAGAACCTCTTAGACCAATGGACGAGGGACAAGGCCAACTTCAGGATTCCAAGTGGTGAAAACCTGATCGATGTTCGAAGACGCGCCATCCCGGCTTTGTCGAGAGTGTTTAGGGAGAACCCGGGTGACAACATCCTTATCGTGGGACATCGCCACACGAATCTTGTGATACTCAGCGCCTTGCTCGGGTGGAACCTCCACTCCATCAAGGACACCACAATTCAAAGTAAGTACGTATACGAGCTTCACCTCGTCCCAACTCCACGCATCTATACCATCTGCCTGACAGGAGAGGCACGCGGTAGGCGGCTTGAAGGGTTTCTCAGTGGGGATGCCGCGATGAGTTCTTACAAAGAGCGCGGCCTAGGATCATGACGTCCGAATCACACGTCTTGCCGTATGGCGGATTTATGTAGGTGACGGATCAGCGAGCATTACGGCATTTCGACGTAGGCTCAATCCGATCAGGAACTAGACTATGAGTGATCCATTGTTTCGGACCATCTGAACAGAATATGACGGGAGCGCTTACAAGAGACATGGAAAACCATACGAGCCGTACGCCTCACAAAACCTATGTCTTAACGATCGATGTCGAGATTGATGCAGGTCCAAAGTGGAAGACCTCAAATCCGGCAACGTATGAGGGAGTCTATCGGGGTATTCCTCTCTTGCAACGGCTGTGCGAATCCTATGGAGTGAAGCCAGTGTACCTGATTAGTCCGGCAGTCCTGGTGGATCCACGCTCGGTTGATTTACTCAAGTCGCTCGATCGCGAGACGTGCGAATTGGGTGCGCACCTGCACGGCGAATATATTGGCCCGATGGCAACGTTTCCGGGCCCAGACTTCAGCGGCTGCGACCCACAAGAGATGCAATGCGAGTACGACAAGGACATCGAGTTTGGGAAACTTCAGAATCTCACTCGGAAGTTCACTGATTTATTCGGCTATGCCCCAACATCATTTCGTGCTGGTCGATTCGGCGCCAGGGGATGGACCGTGGAATGCCTCGAACAACTCGGTTACACGCATGACACCAGCGTCACTCCATTTCGCAATTGGAACAACATCGCTGACTTTTCCACCGCGACCACCTTATCGCCCTACCATCCTTCCAAGGAGAACATCTGCGCACAAGGCGATTCGCAAGTGGTGGAAGTGCCGGTATCCATCACACCCGAACTCGAGTGGCTCCGGCCCACGGTGAGGAAATTCTCCGATTTTACCCAATGCCAAAAGGTGATCGATTGGTACGAGACCCACGTAACGCCGACGGTCCTCTGCAGTATGTTTCACAATGTTGAATTGACCCCCAATACAAGTCCCTATTGTAAAACGGAGGAGGACTGCCAGGAATTGCTCAATCGCGTTGAGCAGACCTTCCAACTCCTGAACGAACGGGGCTATGTTTTCAAGACACTCAGCCAAGTGACAATCGATGGATAATGGCAACCATGCGTGTGCGATCAATGAAAATGCAACACGAACAACGTTCCATCACCAGTGTGACGGAGTAGGCCGATGTACCGAGTCCTGATCATCGTGGATAAATTGGGCTGGTCCTATGATGCGATTGCCAGAGGACTGGTCAACTCCACGCGTCGTGACGATCTCTCATTCACCATCGTTCCTCTCGAAGGGGGACTCGAGGACATTGAACGCGAACACGACACATACGATCTCGTCGTGGCCATGGGTTGGACCCTCGTCATGTCCAAGAAACCTAAGCATCGGTACCGGCATGAGTTGACATTCCTGGATCGGAAAAAACTCGTCACGGGCATCCATTCTCACCGATCGTGGGACGGGTATACGTCGCTTCCCAATACCTGCCCTGCTCCCCCGACAGAATTGATTGAGCAACTGTCTTGTTTGCGAAGCGTCAACGCTATTAGTCGTCGACTATTCAATCTCTTTCGCAAGGCGGGGCTAACAAACGTGGTCTTAACGGAAAACGGCGTGGATGCCGATCTCTTTTCACCTGCGCGCCCTATTTCCGTTGATCGACAACGCCCGCTGGTTGTCGGATTTTGTGGCAGCACCAACATCGACAAGCACGACTATTTGAAAGGATATTCGGAATTCATCGCGCCGCTTCAAGATCTTCCGAATGTCGAAGTCAAGGTACTGGGCGGCAAGGGAGACCAGCGGGTGAGTCGAGTGGAGATGCCGAACTTGTACAGTCAAATTGATCTGTACATCTGTGCCTCAACGTCTGAAGGTTTTTCCCAGAGCGTTCTGGAGGCCTCTTCATGTGGTCGCGGAGTGATTTCTACACGAGTCGGCGGCTGCGAAGATCTCATCACGGAAGGGCATAACGGGGTTTTTATCGATCGTGATCTTTCGGCCATCAAGCGCCTAGTCACCAAGTTAGAAGCAGATCGGGTGCTCGTACGCCAACTAGGGGAGCACAATCGGCAACGAATCTTGGAACGCTACGCCTGGACCATCCAGGGACCGGTCTGGTTGGAATTCATCGAGTCCAATCTCAAGGGATGTATCAGCTTGGTGTGAAATGGAGAAATTGACCATTATCTGCTCGGGACAGACGGCCAAGACTACCGTCGGCCACATTGACCATGTGATGGCCTATCCAGTTGGTCTGCAACGGCTCGGTCATGACGTCTATGTGATGGAGCGGGTCGGCTCGAATCGATGCGTCGATGCCTCCGGCACCAGCGTGCCCTTCGACCAATGGGATGGTCGGCGGCATTTCGAAACCGTCATGAAGGAGTATGGGATCTGGCCACGATGTTGTTTGATCTACAAGCAGGGAGAAGCGACCCATGGCATGACCTATACCGATGCGGTGGCGGTTGCCAAGCGTAGTCAGCTACTCCTGACGCGAAGCGGACAGATCAGCAAAGTCCCAGAAATTTTTGAATCTCCCCGGCAACGCGCCTATTTTGATGGAAACCCCGGTAATACCCAGGTGTGCCTGGAACAACAGGGACCGGAGTACGAGTCGCTCCGCCAGTATGACCACCTCTTTACACTAGGTTTGAATATCGGCACGGCCCGCTGCCCTCTCGCCACGGGAGGTCGGCAATGGTATCCGATGGTCCGCCCTGTAGTATTGCCAATGTGGCCTGCCCAGTCTGCGCATGATACAAAACGATTCACCACCATTTCCACCTGGAAGGGACGAGCGACCTTCAACTGGAACGGACAGCACTCCGGAGAAAAATCAGATAATTGGATGAAATTCATCGAACTCCCACAGCACACCGATCAGGAGCTCGAAATCGCCTTGCGAATCAGCCAGCCTGAGCATGAGACAGACTCGACGGTCTTTCGCCAGAACGGATGGTCTCTCTCAGACCCGGCACATCTGCATACCTTTCAAGATTACGCGACCTACATCAGGCAGTCCCGCGCCGAATTCAGCGTGGCTCATAACCGATATGTTGAATTTGTCACCGGCTGGGTTAGCGACCGAACTCCCCTCTACCTGGCATCGGGGAAACCGATCCTTGTCCAATCAACCGGCATTGAATCGCACCTGCCGACAGGCAAGGGGCTGCTCACATTCCGCACGATGGATGAGGCACTTACGGGCATCGAGGACATCAACAGGGATTATCTGGGCCATTGTCGTGCGGCGCGAGACATCGCTGAAACCTATTTCGATGCCGATCGCGTACTCACAAACATCCTGGCGCGCGTGGGGCATGGATGATGTCGACCACCCACAGTCCGTTGAATATTGACCAGGTTTCCCAACCATCGGCCGCCACCGATTGGGCGACCATGCGTCGAACCTTCCAACGGTTCACGACTTCCATGGGCGCTGTTCAAATCCTTCGCTCCTGTGTCCCAGAGCTCTCCACTGGTACGTATGAAATCAGCGACTGCGTCATCCTCGATGCAAAACTGAAAACGTATCTCAAGCCGACGAGCAAGAGTAAATCCACACTGTCCGCCTGCTATCAGCTCACGCTGAGAGAAGGATCAACTGATCCCTCGTTCCAGCGCATCATCTACGTGAAGGTGTTTCTCGGCGGTCGCAGCAGGGAAGCCTTTCGTCTGCTCACTCAAGGAGGAATGTCAGACTCCGAGTTTCACGATGCGGTGAGCCATGTGCCGGAGTACGATCTGATTCTCTGGAAATTCCCCCATGACCCAGCCCTTCCTCATTTACGCCAACTTGTCGATCTTCTAGCCGTCGAGCAACACCTCCCTGTAGAAGGCCTGAGGCAGATCGGCATACAGGGAACCGCTCAGGTCTTGGCGCAGCACGTCGTGAATTATCGGCCCGAGATTCGCTGCACCAATCGGTACAACCTTTACGATTCAACTTACGATCGAACCGACCAATTGTTTGGGAAAACGTTCGGCAACTCACAGGGGCAAACCCTCCATGAGCGCCTGCAATACTTCTGGGACCGGTCCCTTGCCGACCAGGAGGCGATGACCATTGCGCAGCCTCTTGGCTACAGCCCTGAGATCAATACCGTGTGGCAGTATGGAGTGCCTGGCACGCCGCTTCTCCAAGTACTGGACACCTCCAATTACAAACACTACATGGCAGCCGTCGCCAAAGGCCTCTCCTCACTACACACCAGCAACGTCGCTGGCCTCGCAACCCATTCGCCGGACGACCATCTGGTCGAGATCCGCAAGAAACTGACGAAACTCTCCGATGCACTTCCACAGCTCTCGGAGATGTTTGAGAATATCGCGAATGATATCGAACAGACCACGCCCCATTCATCGACGATGCCATTTCGCCCCATCCATTGGGACTTTCATGTTGATCAACTGCTTGCCGACAACAGGACACTCGTCTTCTGTGATCTCGATGAACTTATCATCGGCGATCCCGTACAGGACCTGGCAAACTTCGTGGTGGATCTCCAGTTCCGCCATGCAGATCAGGAATTTGTGCGTCTCATCACAACCGAACTGTGTCATCAATACCAGAGGTTGGTGGACTGGACGGTCTCAGTCGAGCGGTTCGCTTGGCATGTTCGCCTCCAATTGGTGAACAAGGCCTACCGCCATTACTTACGGTTTGCACCGGCTTTCGACCAGACTGTCGAGCGAATTATGAGATTGGCCCAGAGAGGAATACTCCAATGAGAGACGAGTTGTCTGACAAGACAGCTGTGGCTGAGAAACCGCGAGTGCTCATCTATTGTCAACACGTCTTGGGAATGGGCCATCTCATCCGAAGCATGACCATCGCACGAGCATTAAATGGCTGCACCGTCGTGTTTGTGAATGGAGGCGAATCCATCTCCGGCATGGACATTCCATCGTGGGTCACGATCGTCAACTTGCCACCGATTACCTCTGACAGTGAATTCCAAGGGTTGAACATTCACAGCAAGGACACCACGCTTGAACAGGTTCAACGAGCCAGAAAGAACATGCTGTTCGAACTCGTCGATCATTTCCGTCCCGACGTCATGATTATTGAGCTCTTCCCCTTTGGGAGAAAGCGATTTGCGTTCGAATTGCTGCCGTTACTGGCACACATCCGTCTTTCCGCCTCTTCGACAAAAGTCGTCTGCAGTCTGCGGGATATCCTGGTCACCAAACCGGATCAGACTCGCCACGAAGATTGGGTGGTCAGCCTCATGAACCGGTACTTCGACTTGCTGCTGATCCATTCGGATCCGACGTTCCAGACCCTGGATGAGACCTTTTCACGCTGCCGAGATCTTCGATGCGACGTCCAATACACTGGCTTCGTCACGCAGGACTCCGACATGTCGATGAATGTCCAGACAATAGACGGCCAACCAACCTCCGATGGCGTACCGCTGATTCTTGTTAGCGTCGGTGGGGGCCGCGTGGGACATGAGCTGCTCGACAGTGCCATTCGCGCCTCTGTTCTGCTTGTGCCGACCGTCCCTCATCGAACGTTGCTGTTCGCGGGCCCCTACATGCCGGATCATCAGTATGAACCACTCCATGCACTTGCGATTCAACACCCACATATTGAAGTCCGCCGCTTCACCGCATCGTTCCAGTCGCTGATGCGACAAGCTGCACTGTCCATCTCAATGGCCGGCTATAACACCTGTATGAATCTGTTGAATACCGGCACTCGCGCCCTGGTGTGGCCTTTTACCGGCAACAAGAATGACGAACAAACCATTCGTGCCAGAAAACTGGAACAACGCGGGCTGCTGACCCTATTGGAACCACCCGATCTCAGGCCAGAGCGGTTGGCAGAAAAGATTGCGGCCTCCCTGAATCATTCTCAGGTTCTCTCTGGTCATTCCATCAATACCCATGGCGGACGAGCGACGGCCATGGCAATTGAACGGCTTGTCGCGCAGCCACACAATCGGACCACTCACACGACAGTGGCTTCAGTATCCAGGAGTCAGCCTGACCACTGGCTCACCGGGTTCAAACAGTTCCTTGATGCAAAAGAAGCCGCGGGACGGACCCTCCACCTGTTTCTTCGCGATGATGATGTCGATGAGGACGAAGACTCGTTGAAGCACCTGCTCGACTTGGCGCTCGCCCGAGGCGTGCCGATGAATCTTGAAATTATCCCCGGACGGCTCACGCCAGCCTGTACGGCCGCCCTCAAGAATGCCCTACGAGCCGATCATGCCCTATTGAGCCTCAACCAACATGGGTGGATGCACAGTAACCACGAGATGGAAGGACGCAAGTGCGAGTTTGGCTCTTCCCGTTCATTCACACAACAGCTGAATGACATTGCGCAGGGGAAAGCGATCCTTGAAGGGACGTTTGACGAGTTGTTCTTCCCCGCCTTTACACCACCGTGGAACCGCTGCACGACAGACACCTATCGAGTGCTTGATGAACTCGGCTTTCAGGTCTTCTCGAAGGACCGTGGGAAGGACCGTCTGACCGAGTACCGTTTCTCAGAGATTTCCACAACACTGGATCTCTACACCTGGAAAGCAGGGGCTCGCATGAAATCTGCGCGCGAGATTGTTCGTGACCTGATGGTTCAGTTGGATACGCTCCCCTTCGTGGGACTGCTGTTACATCATAAGGTCATGGCCGAGGATGCCTTCAAGTTTCTGGATCAGATACTCTGCGAGCTTCGCTGCTCCTCCGTGGTGAGATTCCATACGTTTCAAACACTGTTTCCACTCGTGGCAGGATCACAGATGGTGCATCGATGACGGTTTCTGATACGGCGCTGCGGGGACGCACACGATTCCGAGAAATCGTGGTCTCCCACTTGTGGTCGGCAAAAAGGCACATTGGTGTGGCCGTTGGCTGCCTATTGGGCATGACATGCATGGAGCTTTTGGCGCCATGGCCGTTCAAAATCATTTTCGACTATATCCTCTTGCAGAAGCCGATGCCGCCGTCGCTGTCCTTCCTTGATGCACTGTATCAAGCTTGGCCTCTGCTGATATTGATCGGTCTTGCCGCCTCGACGGCCGTCATCGCGGTTCTCAGCGGAGCACTGTCCTACGGGCAGTCTTTTGTCGTCAGCAAGATCGGCCATCGCTTGGTCCATGCCATCCGCCAAGCCTTGTTTTTTCACGTCCAACGCCTATCGCTGTCCTTTCACACGCAGGCCCGGTCGGGAGAGCTGCTGGCCAAATTGGCCGGCGACACCAAAACATTGCGGAACGCCTACACGGATATCCCCCTCTCCGTCGCAGGCCATGCGGTCACGTTTCTAGGCATGTTTGTCGTCATGTTTGTCATCAACTGGCAACTGAGTCTTATCATTCTGGCCACCATGCCGATCGTCGTCACTGCATTGTTTACCTTGAGTCGAAAGATTCTGACGTCTACCCAAGCTCAACGGAAGCAGGAAGGTCAGATCACCTCACGTCTGAACGAAGTGCTCTCCTCCATCTCGCTCGTCCAAGCGTTTGGCCGGGAGCGATTCGAACAGCGTCGGTTCGAACAGGAAAGCGCGGGCAATGTGCACACCGGAATTCAGACGGCCAGAACGACCGCTGCCGTGACACGAGTGGTGTCCGCCATCGAAGCACTGGGAACGGCAGCGACCGTGTGCTTCGGAGCCTGGCAAGTGCTCAAGTCGCGTATGACACCCGGCGACCTGTTGATCTTTCTAAGCTACGTCAAGAGCTTTTACGGACCGGTGAAAAACCTATCGAAACTGTCGACTCAATTTTCACAGGCAACGGTCAGCGCCGACCGCATCGCAGATTTACTCGACATCGAGCCCGACATCCAGGACCGTCCCGACGCGGTCAAGGCGACACACCTTCGAGGTGATATCAGGTTTGAGCACGTGTCGTTCGGATATCTTGAAGGCTGCCCGGTACTACGTGATCTTTCTTTCCAGATATTGCCGGGCCAACGTGTTGCCTTAGTCGGTCCGTCGGGATCCGGGAAGTCGACCTTAGTCAGCTTGCTCCTCCGACTCTATCAGCCTTCCGGAGGCTCGATCACGTTCGATGGACGAGACCTCGCCGAGTATGAGCGCGAATCGCTTCGCCATGAAATCGGTGTGGTGCTGCAAGACACGCTGTTGTTCCGAGCCAGCATCGCCGACAACATTTCGTACGGCGCGGAACACGCTGCCCTCGAACAGATCGTGGAGGCCGCTCGAGAGGCAAACGCGCATGATTTCATATTGAGACTGCCTAACGGCTACGAGACCATAATTGGAGAGCGTGGCAGCACCCTGTCCGGCGGACAACGACAACGAATCTGCCTTGCGCGGGCACTCGTGAAACAACCGTCCATTCTGGTCTTAGACGAACCAACCGCCTCGCTCGACCAGGAATCAGCCGCCTATATTCGAGAAGCCATCACGCGTATCCACGCCAATCGAACGACGATCGTCATTACCCATCACTTGGTCAGAATGGAGCTGTTCGACCACATCCTCGTCTTGGATCAAGGCTGCTTAGTCGAACAGGGAACCCACCGAGCGTTACTGGAACGCCACGGACTCTATACCAATCTCTATGCAAGACAATCGGATGATCTAGTCCCTCTTCAATCGAGCAACCTGACATAAGCACCAACATGTTTTTGTGATGACGGACACCAATAGAGTAACGCCAGCTCGTGCGTTGCGTCTAACCAACATGAACCGCAAACCCACAATACAACTTATCCACATAGCGGCAGCCTGCACGTTCTGGTTGACCACTGTCGCATATGCTGCTGAGAAGGCAGTTGAGAAGGCTATCCAAGCTTCAACACCGTCAGTAAACGAACCCTCACCAAGTAACGGTCCAATCCTTCCGACCTACAGCCATTCAAACGGTCACCCAACTGGTCCACTCATAGAACCGTTTGATCCGAACGCACCACCACGAGCGACTATCCCTATCGGCCCGAATTTGTTTTGGGGTGGCTACGCATCACTTGAGGGAGAAAGCAATCGCAACTATAGCCTGAGGTCTCACTTGAGCGAGGCCGATAGTATCCTGACGCCAATCCTTGCCCCCGCGTTCTCCTATGAGCCCAATCAATACCTGCAGCTCTATGTGAATCCTGTACTCGAAATACCGATTGCGTTCGAGGAGATCGAAGAACGGTCGCAGACCACCGCATTGAACATGAACCTGGCTTTTCTCACGGTGAAAAATGTTGTGCCCGGAGCTAGAATGCAAGTAGGCAGGCAGCGCTTTATCGACTCCCGACGGTGGCTGTTCAACGAAAACATGGATGCAATTCGGTTCGGGTACCAGTACGAACAATTTTCCCTGGAGCTGTCAGTCAGCCAGCTGAACCTGGTTCAGCGTAATTTATTGAGACGAGAGGCAGAAGAGGACGAAGAAGGGTTCGTCAATTACTACATGCATGCCGACTACAAGTTCGGCAAGAAAAACCATATTGGCCTGTTCGCGCTCTATCAGGATCAGCAACGGCTTGGTACGGCCCAACCTATCACGGTCGGTCTCCAATCTGGGGGACGACTCTTCGGCGACTTGAAATACTGGCTGCAAACCGCTGCCGTGCGCGGCTCAGACGGCGGCCAGCGTATTCGAGGTGAGGCCATCGATGTGGGGCTGACTCAACGCTTTGATGGAGCGTGGGAACCGTCCATCACCATTGGGTACGCCTATGGCACCGGAGACAGTAATCCCAACGACAATGTCGATGCGCGATTTCGACAGAGCGGCTTTCAAGGTAATTCCGATAAATTCAATGGCGTAGCACGGTTTAAGTATTATGGCGAAGTGCTTGATCCCAGATTGACGAACCTCATGGTCTTCACCGGGGGATTCGGCGTCCGGCCATTTGAAAAAACCTCATTCGATCTGGTCTATCATTATTACCTGCAAGACCATGTGTCGACGCGCATTCGTGGATCAAACCTGGACACTGACCCAACCGGGCTGAGCAAACATGTCGGGAGCGAAGTTGACCTTGTGGTGGGGTATCAGGGAATACCCCACCTGCAAACCAAGTTTGTCCTCGGCTACTTCTTCCCCGGTAAGGCCTTTGCCGACACGTGGCACGACGGCGCGTTTCTCGCCAGCATCCTCTTACGGTACAACTTCTACTAACGTGCGTCCTTCCAGTGGTACGGATAATCGAGGTCTTGGTAAGGAAAGAGGTTGCTTCTACAAGCACAATGCCGTGCTGAATTCTGGGCCACCGACACGATCAAGATCTTAAGTTGCAACGAGTACCAGCCTGGTAGCCTGGGCAAGGTCGATATCTTTGAGTTTAGTAATGGCGAAACGTGCTGGCTGAAAGAGCTTCTGATATATCAATCGCGCCCACGGCCGGAATGGTCCGATCGCTCAGGGCGATCCCTACTATCCTGACGTTCAGGGCGTTCAACTCGATCCACTTTATCAGGACGGTCAATTCGCTCGGATCGGTCTCGGCTACCGGACTGTTCCTGTCGGTCAGATCGATCTCTGTCGGAATCATCTCGACTCCCCTTGCCTCCCCGATCCCCACGGTCTCTCCGATCCCGATCACCTCCGGAGTCGCTATGATCATCACGAAAGAGCCGGTCACTTCGTTCGCCTTTACTGACCTTGTCACGAAGTGTTTGAAGACTGGCACGGCCGTCTTCAAAGTCGGATCCTCGCCGCTTCACTTCTCGACTGAGATCCATGAGTTCAGATGAACGATACCCCTGCTTGATCCCCTCGCCGACCAAAGCCGTTCCATCTTTCGACGGAATTCTGCCCTCTTTCATCACGGCCAAGCCTTTTGCGCCAGCCGCGAGCTCTTCCTGAGTCGCCTTATGGCGGCCTTCTTGCGACAATCGGCTCAGCTCCCGCACCTCATCGACAGTCGTTCCACGGGAAAGGGCTTCAGCCATCGTTTCGATGGCGCGTTGGCGATTCCCCTCGGACAGGCCTCGGCTTTTTGCCTCTTCCAGCACTTCGTGAGCGGATTCGAGTCGTGACGTCATCTGTCGCAGCACCGGATCGATCCGCTTGGGTTCAACTCCTTTCGCCAGACCTTCTCTCATCTTATTCAGCAACGACTCGGTGGGAAGCCCCCTCTCGCCGGCCTTGCTGACGTGATCGAGCAAGGGAGTGATCTCGTTCTCCGAACGGCCCTGTGCCGAACCAAGCCGAGTGATTGCTTCTCGATCCTGAACCGAGAGGGGTTCCGCCCAGACGGAGGCGGTGGTCAACGCCACCATCAAGCTCAACACCCCCATCTCTATGACGATTCGCTTTCTCATCGTTTTACCGTACGATCACCACTCCGTTGGTTTGCCCGAACCCATCGGTGACGAAATCCTCAGCTTGGGGAGGCGTCATCCATCTGATTCCATCGATCACATACATGAACGTATGTTCTCCTTCTGCCAGCGGCACATCGACCAACCAGACCGAAGAACCATCCACGATCTTCATCGGCGTCGCATCCTTGGTCCAACCATTGAAAGACCCCACGAGAACGACCTGTTTGGCGCCAGGCGCGAGCACCGTGAAACGCACGGCCCCGGCCAGTGGCTTGGGCATGTTCGGCTTCAACACCGAGGGCTTGGCACAGGCCAAGAAACCACATAGCAGCATGATTGCGATGAGGCTTTTGGATAGGCGTCCGAGCCTCGTCAGTCTCATTCCCATGTGCGGGAGAGTACAGACAGACTAGACCCGTTGCAAGAGATTCCGGGGACAATTTAAATCGCCACATCAAGCACCGCATTCTGTGCGCCGAACCCATCGGTCGTTTCTTCGGGAGCAAGTGGATCGGCAATCCACTGTTTGCCGTCAATGACGAACATGTATTGATACCGACCGGGCTTCAATGGGATGGTCGCGGTCCACGCACCGCCATCCGATCGCTCCAGTTTGGTCTGAGCTGGATCCCACCCATTGAAGTCTCCTGCCACTGATACCGATTGTGCTCCCGGTTGCAGCAGGACCAGCCGGACGAATATCTTCGGTTCTTCCTGCTTCGTGCTGGTCGCGATTGTCTGGGCTGGAGTAGCCGGAACCTGTAGCTCTACGACTCGCGGGGATATCACTGCGAACAAGCCCGCCACCGATACGATTGCAACACAAGCCGCTGCGACTGCACCGGCAAGGTTCCATTCAAACGTCCGCGTCGTCGTCACGGTAGCCCACAACTGTGCCCACCAACTGAGCGGGGGCGGAGTGACTTTGGCCTTCAACTCACTCAGAAATCTGGCGGACGGAGTCATTCTCGGCAATTGGGCCGCCTCTGCAACCACCATCTCAAGATTAAGCCAGCGTCGACGCAATGTTGGATCGGCATCCACAGCCTGCAAGAACTCGACTCGCTCTTCAGGCGTCAAGTCCTGATCCAAGAATCGTTGAACCAGAAGTTCTTGTTCATCCATAGATCACCACCACTGATACAGAACGTCCTCTCAAGCAGGGTTGAGCGATGCCAACTCACGGCTGAGTTGCAGCCGTCCTTTATACACTCTCATTTTTAACGTGTCGCCATTCACACCGAGAATCTCCTCCATCTCCTCGTAGCTCAATCCTTCGACATGTTTCAGCACAAACGCCTCACGATACAGAGGGGGCAATCGTTGGATCGCCTGTTCTAACTCCAGTGCGACCTGTTGCTGAGAGAGCAGGCGCTCAGGAGTCCGCTCTTCAGCGACATGGCTATCGAGCACCTCGTCGATGTCGACATCCTGTTGGCCCATTCCCGGCCGCTTGGCCCGCAACCAGTCTTTGCACTTATTCGAGGCGATTCGGTACAACCAGGTCGAAAACTTTGAGTCTGCACGGAATGTTGACAGCGCCTTGAACGCCGTGAGGAACGCTTCCTGTGCCAAGTCTTCGGCCTCCGCGTGATTCCCAACCATCCGATAGGCTAGATTGATGATCACGGACGCATGTCGATCGATCAGTTGCCCGAAGGCCTCGTGATCCTGCTTGAGGCTGCGAGCAACCAGTTGGGCATCATCAGGTGCTACATCATGATCCGGTGGCATAGGATGTGCTCGTCAGCTTCGTATCCTGCCACAAGACCGTTTGCCGTGCCGTACCTGTCTCATTGTTAGACGATTCATTGCGAGGCGCGTAAATAGCCTCCAAAGTAGGATGGCAGAGTTAGAAGCGGTAACTGGTGCCGAGTGAGACGACATAGTCCGGTGCTCCATTCGACAGACCGACCGCCACGCCGCCATTCAGGCGCCAAGCAGCCGACAGGCGGTAATTCGATGAGAAAAAGACGTCTCTCGCGTTCGGTAAACCTGGTCGAAGAGCTCGATATTCCTCGAAATACACACTCGTCAACAGGTCCTTTGTCACGTAGTATCCGGCCCCCACGTCATACCAGTATTGGTTGCGCAAACCTAATGTGCCGGAGCCATCCGCTCGATCCGGATCGCCGATAAAGTTGTACCCACCATCAAAAAATACCAACCAGCTGGCCCCAATCAGCTTAGAGACCTCAACCCCATACCCATGATCGAACTCGCCGGTTCCTAACCCCTGGCTCGCATTCGCCGTGGGGAACTTCAACCGAGCTGTCACTGCAATCAGTGGCACATACTCCTGTTCTTCAACGAGATAGTAGCGTCCCCGCAGAATCACATCGCCGATTCCTGTGGTCGTCACCTTTTGACCGGCGACACGCGTAGTGGTACCGCAAGGCACATCATTATTATTCCCGGGGCCACTGTTATCCTTACGACAATTGTCATCCGATCCACCACCGCCCCCACTACCAGACCCGCTTTTGTCGTCGACACGGAATGCTGTATTTCCAACCACAGTCGTGCGCCCGTCGGTGATTGCCGTCACTGAAGGGATGACCAGCGAAATATCACCTTTGGGGAACAACCGCCTGATTGACAGCGGTGCATAAATAAACTCGCTTGTCGTATTGGTTCCAAAATTCCCGTGGCTATAGCTTGGCGTGAAGCTGATCTGCCAGTTTCGTTCTGTCGTCTGTTGTGGTCGCTTATCGGTCGGATCAGCGGCAAAGCCTTCGTTTCCACAGAATCCAACGACTGTGACGAGCACCATCATCCACAGGACCATCCGTCTCTGCATCGTTCTCGGCCAACCCTTTCTGCATAGGAGTCTGTACACTATGCGGTCTCGTAATAAAACCTAACGGTGCTACCTTAGCGATAAATAAATTGTAGCGCAACGATTCATAGGGCAAAATAGGAACACCGGCGCTGGAGTATGAGTGGTTCCGGCACCGGTGTCGGTGGATGACTTAATGCCAATAGCTGGTTAGTGTCGCTCTCCCCGCTCCGGTCTTTCAGCACGATCAGGTCTATCCTGATGGTCTGGGCGCTCAGGTCGTTCTGATCGCTCCATTCGTTCCGGTCTGTTTGGTCGTTCCATGTGCATCATACGAGCATTGTCTCGCCCGTCTCGGCCGTGTTCTCCCGCGACATGGTCGGCTCGGTCAAGACCGCGGAGTTCATCACCGGCATTTGATCGATGATCCTCTCGACGATCTTGGCGCCTGTTCATCTGCCGGTCTTCTCTCCTGTCCTCTCTCCGATCGAGTTGTCGATCTTCACGACGATCTTCCCTTCGATCGATCTGTCGATCTTCTCTGCGGTCTGCGCGTCGATCTTCCTGGCGGACATCATTGGCCTGAGCCACCGCCATAGGGTCTCTCCCATGTCTCCCACTCTGATTTTCTACATCTCGACCACTATTCAATGATCCTGGTCCACTGTTGAGTGAGCCAGGCCCCCGATTGTCGACCCGTATCTCCGGCCCTTCCATGGAGCCACTCATCTTGCCTATGGCTGGTGAGGTCAACACTGAGAGTCCTGCGAGAGTTCCCACAATGATTTCTTTCCAACTGGTGCGGTTCATCATTCATCTCCTTTTGAAGTTATATGGTCGCAGTCTAACCAGCCTGCTGGCATCCACCTAGTTAATCTTCTAATTCTGCCTCTTCCCATACGACCGTCGTACCGCTCAACTCACCCTTCACTTTCACCAGTGAGTTGACGCTCACCGCAGCCAAGAAGCCCGCACGACTCATGGATGTCCCGCTCACGCTCTCAAACTGATTGATGACGCTTGTATCAACCGACACTCCCAGGATCGTTATGACATTTCCGGCAATCGATTGAACCGGTCCTTGGAGATCCACATCATTATCGGATGAGCGAACCTGGATATGGGTCGCAAGCACAGTATTGGGACCAATGACCCGACCACGCACCCTCACATGATTGCCCTGCAGATCATTCACAGTAATTATGTTTCCACTATCCTTCAACTCCGTCTGGCTGTTCACGGTAATCGTCACACCAGAAAGCCCCGTCAGTGATAGTGTGCTGCCGGTGATTGTTGCATCTCCTTCAAGCCGTACACTTTCATGGAACTTCACATGCTTGGCAATGAGCGTACTGCCGTCAAACCGGCCTTCGGCGGACATCTTGGCCCCAACTACGATCTCATCGACGGTTCCGCCACGAAACTTCGTGCTTGCCACCGTCCTCACTGGAGTAGTTCCAATGGTGAAATCGATGACGCTGCCATTAGGCGTGCCGGCTTGTGTCACGAAGCCTTCGACTTCGAGTTCATCGATGGCATTCCCGAGGCCCTGGTTCTCTGGTTCGACTTTCGTCGCAATAAGCGTCGTTGTTGCACTGGAAAAGTTTGTCCCTTTGACCTCAACGAAACGACCGTCCCAGTTGTTCCCATTGGGGACCGGCATGTCACTGATGTCCGCTCCACTGTAGTTCACCGTGAGGGTGCCGATCCGGAATGTTGCAGATCCAGAAGCATGGTTGTTCACAAATCCCCGCACCTCGGGCGTCACCCCCACTAATTTCTTTTCGATGAATGTCGCCTGAATGATTCCGTTGGGACGAATATGGCCGTTGACTTCAACATTGTCCGTCCCAGCCACAAGATTCACGATGTTTCGCCCAGGAATGTTGTCGTCGATCAATGTCGTATTGTCGATGAACACTGTTTGCCCCATCACCACCAGACTCAAACCATCCCCTGCCACCGACTGCACAAGCCCTTCCACCGCATCCTTTTGCTGAACGGAACTGGCCGTATGCTGACTGCCGTTGAATGAGCCATTAACCGTCACTACCATTCCCTTTTTGAATCCACAGGTCGTCACGGGATTAATGGTGCATCGCTCCGTGACACCATCTCTCCGCACTTCCACATTTTCAGCCTCGAACTTCTTTCCATTCACAAACACGCTGCCAAAGTCCGTGACAGTTCCGGATGCTGATGCCGACCCGCTTCCTGATCCGCTCGCCGATACAGACGGTGCTCCCTCGCTACCACAGGCTGCAAGTATTCCGGCCACTCCGATCACGCCGATTAAACGGACGACACAAAACGAGGTTCTCATGTGATACTCCTGGTTAAAACAAACGGTTGTTATGACTTGTGGTTTTTAGAGTCATTAGTCGACACAGGCGCTGGTCGCGGCATATCGGCCAGCACATCCGCCGACCAGGTGACATGCGCCGGACACCATTGCCAAACGCCGAGGGTGATGATGCGCGTGAGTCCAGCAGGCATGCAGGCAAGTCGGTTGACGGACACCTCCCGATTGACCACCCTAGTCGAGGCTCCGCATCGATTCAGATATGGCTCACTGGAGACATCGCGAAGATCGATATGAGGGGTGAGAAAGGCCACGATCGGGACAGGCAGCACAGCAATCGATGAATCATCCACCCACTCGCTCCCAGAACAATGGCCCTCGACCCCAACCATGCGCTTCACATCGTCGCGGACTAATGTGGAAGTACAACTCGACAGCAGCAGTGTTACTGAAAGCAGATACGCGATCACTTTTGAACTGAATGGTTGCATAACCCCCTCCTTCCAACCTTGTCTGATGGGTTAGACGGAGGGGTGAGGGAAAAGTAAACAGGTGACTTGGGAAGGTTTGGTCCTGCGAAGGTAGGGGTGCCAGCCCAGCCTGAGCGAAGCTCAGGCTGGGCTGGACGATCTGTTACTGGATTGGATTACGCTGAGCAGGAGTCAACAGATCTTTCCAGGTCTGAGGAAGATTCTGGACCCACCCGTTGTACACGACAGGGATGGTGAGGAGCCCCTGACCGCCCATGCCGCGATTGCCGGTGATGGTGTCATCCGATGCAGTCCCGACTGTCGAAGTCAGCAAGATTCTGCCGACGATCTCGGCATCAGCCGGATTGCCGTCGTTGTTTGGGTCCGGATCGACCACGATCAAGCTGTTCGAGAACTTACTCGAGACGTAGGCATAGTACCCACCACCCTGCTTCGCCCCATACTGCACGCCATGGCAGCCTGGATCGCAAGGCAACATCGCCACGACTGTATCGGTGACTGGATCGACGACCGTAATCGTGGCCGTGAGCGTGTTGGCTGTGACCATATTCTTCCCGTTCGGACTGACCGGCGTTTGAATCGGTAACGCACCAACTGGGCCTGTAATTACCCCAGTAATGGCATTGTAATTTTCGAGCAGGTTGATCGTCTTCGTCACGACCTTCGCCTGCGTGTCGATCACTGTAATCGTGCTATTGAGCAGACTCGCCACGTAGGTTTTTTTTGAGTCTGGGGTCATGCCAGTTGCGATCGGCAAGGCGCCGGCCGGCAAGATGGCATCAATGGAATCATTTGCAAAGTTGTACTGCGTGCTGTCCGATGAAAAGGCGTTCGGTGTCACCATCTTCTTGCCATCGTGGCTCATCCAATGGGCATGGGGGTTCCCACGTCCGATGTTGATGCGCCGCTGTACACCGTTTGCCATAGGTGCCAATTCAACCACAGAATCATTGTTCGGCGAGCCATTCAACGTCACATGCAGCTGATCGGTGTCGGTTCTGGTCATCACATGGGCCGGCGATTCTCCCACGGAGATATTATTCAAGAATTGTCCAGACGTTCGATTGAAGACGGTCAGTTTGCTGTCGAACCATTGCGTCTGATAGATCAGATTCTGGTTCTTATCCGTCCACATGTTGTGGGGATTGTTCATGTTGATCTGCGGGAGCGCAACCTTGCGTCTTGCTTGCCAGGTCTGGCCATTAATGGCCGTGGCCGTACCGGGTTTGCTCTTCCCCGCAGTCTTCTCAAACTGGGTATCGACCCAGATTTCTCCCACCGCTGCCGTCGTGGGATTGTTCAATGCTGCTTTGGCGATGTCGTTTCCATACCGAGTGCTCAGTACCGCATCGAGATTAGCAACCGCGCCACCTGTGATGCGGACATCGACATTGGGATACGTGATGTGCCAGGGAGCGGAGGAACTATAGTCCTCCCAGTTCGCGGGATGGGTCGCAATGAAGAAGGTGCGGAGTAGCCTGGTCGCAAGATCGCTGCTGGTTGGAACCGTGATGCCGTTGACCAGCGAGATGGTTTCGCCGAGATCCAGCCCGGTCGTGGCCGGATTGTCCACGATCACCGCACCGAACATGTACGGATGGATCTTGCAGGTAAACACATAGAGGCCCGGCGTATGGAGCACAACTTGATCTGATCCCTTACGGGGCGCCGTATCAAACGGCATATTGATCGCCCCGGTCGGGAAGATCAAACTGGTGCGCGTGTGTACCGTGTTGGATTTCCCGGTGAATACGACTTCGGTTCCCGGCGTTGCCACCGCGAGCGAACCAAAACCTGCAACCGGCCCTGCTGCATTTCTAAACCAGGCGCCAGGCTCGTCAGTAATTTCAAACGTGACACGTGGACCGTCCGCCTGGACGGTGCTCGCCATAGGACTCAATGCAGCAAATGCGAAAATCCCAGCTACCCACACAGACACACCTAAACGGACACGTCTTCTCATGCCCACTTCCTGTGATGATGTGAAATGTAAAAGAACTGCTTGCCGAACTTTGCAGCGTCGGAGGTCATGGCCTCCGTCTTGACCAGGACCGGTGCGGTGCAAGTTGGCCACTGCGGTTAGACGAATCGGCAAGTACAATGTAAACGAGTAACAGAAAAGTTCAAGGAATAATTTTAAGATTGAGTTTATGGAACCTTATCGAACATCTTGAAAAAATACCCGAGGGAGAACCGGCAAACGGTATTCGACGTGGAGGATGATGAGGAGCACACGGATAAAGCTTCTCCAGACGCCCATGGTGAGAAACTTTCGGGCATCGGTAATCACGGGTGGGAATAGGAGCACGGGGTTTGTGCGTTTGATAAGTTTCTCACAGAACGCGACATCTTCCAGAATGGGCTGGTTCGGGAATCCGCCAAGTCGTTCGAATAATGTTCGACGGACGAAGAGGGCTTGATCGCCGTAGATAATGCGGCTGCGAGTGCAGCGGAAATTGTCCAGGAACGAAATGAGACGCAGTCGCCAGTCGTCACCGGAGAACTGGTGCATGAAGCCACCGGCCTGAATCGTGGAATCGTTCTCCATTTCATTCAGTCGTTGGAGCGCCCCAGCCGGTAGAACGGTATCGGCATGGAGGAAGAGCAGCCATTCGCCTTGTGCCTGCTTGGCGCCGGCATTCATCTGGGAGGCGCGACCCTTCGGTGCAGTGAGAAGACGAACAGCGCCGAGGACTGAGGACTGAGGACTGATCGCTAACCCTGAGACAAACGCGCATGTCCGATCGGTGCTGCCACCGTCCACCACGATCGCCTCGAATGTGCCTGGCTGCGCGAACAGCGCTTGCAGCGTGCCTGGTAACACCTTCTCTTCGTTGTAGGTAGGCATGATGACGCTGATCATGCCGAACACCAGTCCGGCAAGAATGTCCGTACATCCTGTGCCCAAGCCGTGGCATCTTCGTCGATGCTCTCAAATAAGTCACAGAGCGTGAAGACCATGGCATCGGTCAGCGCAAGGTACCGCTGCGCCCGTTGTCTGAGATCCGGCACATCGGTCTCACCACGCTCGATCGCTTGTTCGATCTGGCGACGCCCAAACACATGATGGGCTTCTTCCTGGTGAAACAAAATCCGGCGGAGCCGCCCGAACGGTGCCGCCCGCTTCACCAACCCCTGTTCGATACGCGTGAGGACGGCTTCACCCAAGCCTTCGAGGACCACTTGCTCGGCCAGGAAGGTCTCCGTGAGATCGCGGCGTGCCAGCGCATCGTCCAGAATCCTTCGATATTCTTCCAGGGCAGGAAGGAACGGCGTGTCACAGAGGTATTTCGGCGCAAGCCAGGCAATGGCTCCCTGAAAGACCCGCGCATGCATCGCTTCTTGTTTGGCCTGACTCAGCAGAAATCGCCGTGTCCCGGAATCGTCGGACAAAGCGGCTTGAGCCTTGGCACACTCATGGGCCATCCGTTCGCCGTGCTCTAAGAACGTCAACAGCCTGGCGATGGGCTCTTTCTCATCAGGACCGACCAGCATCGCTTATCTCCTTTGGTGGTGTCCCGTTTAAGCTCCAGTCGTAGTCGAGATACTCGATACGATAGTCCGATTGCATCAGGTCCTGGACCAGTTCGGGATCGCTCACGTAGCGGGCGATGTAGGACAAAACAGATCCGGCGGATGTCGTAAAGTCTTTCTCAAACCATTTGAAGATCATCGAGAGCGACGCAACTTTGTTCTTGCGGTCGAAACGATTGCGCGTGGGATCATTGATGAAGTCTCTGGCCACGCGATCCAATTGGATATTGAGTCGATCCGGCTCATAGGTCCAGGGCTGAAGCTTGGGACAGGAGGCGGAGGCGCACACAATAGCAAAATGGATCAATGGTTCCTGAAACTGCTTGATCAACACGTGCCGCTCCAGATCATAGAGATTGATGGCGGCTCCTCCGACCCGATAGTCCCGTCCAATGAAGTAGCGATAGCGTCCGACATAGCTCGTCGGTGAATAATGATCCAGGATGCCTTTGACGGCAAAAGCGTTATAGGCATTGATCCAAAAAGCCAGCCGTTCATTGCGTGTAGCCAACGCGTTTGGATCTACTCGGTCGACCTGTGCAAGATAGGCTGGCAATCGATCGTCTAGCTGAATCGCCGGATAATCGACGACGCCCTGACTCACATGTGTCTCCAACACGCGACTCAACAGTCTGTGAGAGAATTCACCGGCGGGAATAGGTTCGGCAGGTGTGAATGTTGTTGGAACGGTTGAACAACCTCCAGCCAGGAAGACCAAACTCAGCAGGATCCACCTCATCACAACCCTCTTTTGACTTACCATGTCACTGGTGTTTGCCAGGCTGCCATGGGATGTCGCAGAACCGACCCAATGACCCGCCCATCCAGTCTGTTACAGGACGACCGATCGGAACAATGCTGAATCTCTCGTCGATCGAACCCCTCAAGTATCTCACTGAGCGATGAATGGAGGAGATTCCCGGCTTCGGGAAGCGACAAACAGGGTGAGACGTTCCCGGAGGCATCGATCGCAATACTATACCGTCCTGCATCGCAAGGCTTCAGGGTTTCTCCACCTAGCCATGTCACATTGTCCTTCGCATATTGCCGAAGATAGCCAGGAGGCAGTGCCTCCTCCTCAAGCAATCGTTGGAAGACTAGCCTGGCCTGTTGACGGTCATACATCAACGTCCCATCCTGCTTGCCATATAGTCCTACATCCCAATGGTATGCACCGACGACTGGCAAGAAACCTTGTTGCCTGGCAAACGCAACTACCTCGGTCACCTCATCCCGATTGATCTCGCTCACGATACAGGTGAGGAATTTTGGACGGCGATAGCGCTGGAGAAGATCCAGACCGGCAAGAACCGCGGGAAGTTGATCGGCACCCCGGATACGTTCGTACGTGTTGCGATTCAGGGTGTCGAGGCTGATCGAGAGGGACACCGAGAGATTGTCGAATTGCTGCACGAGGCGCGAGGTCAGCTTCGTTCCGTTCGTAATCAGCGTGAGGCGAAATCCTATCTCAACTAAATCTTGAAGAATGTCAGGCAAGTCGCGTCGCAAGAGCGGCTCACCGCCCTGCACGAACACAAAGCGTAGACCGTCTTTGTAGAGGCCGGCAAAGACGGTCCGGATCTCCTCTCGTGACATCTCATACCGACCTTCATTCAACGGAAGGTTGCAGTAGCCACAGGAAGAATTGCATCGAAGGTTCACTTGAAACACGGCCAACAGCGGACGTCTCAGCACCAGATTGGCCAGTCCACCCCATAGTGCTTGAGGAAGGCTGGGTTTCCCATTCCTCTCCGTAGAATGCCTATCGACTTGTGGATTTGCCTGAGGCTGTGATCGTTCGATGTGTATCAGCATGACTGGTCCGTCTGGTGGTCGCTGTGCAGTTCTGCCCAATGACGTGCCACTTTTTCCCCTGGGCTTCTCATCATTTTATGTGCTCAATCAGCCCTGTTTAGTAACCTATTGAGAGTCTTGTGGGTATTGCGAGTCTCGAGCGGCATACCCTTTGCTGAGCGAACAATGGTTCAGCATCCACGGCTTTCTACCAGGAGGTATAAGATGAACATCGCTCGCAGAAACATCCTTCCGGTTATCCTTGGAGGTATCGCGATTCTCTTCGTGGTAACACCTCTTACTGCAACCGCACGCTCACAAGATGGGAAGAGTCATGCTTCTGCACCGGCCGCTGCAAGGGGCGATGGCTCGGTATCGGAACCCGTCTCATTGTCTTCTTCAGCGGTCCAACCTGACCGTAAGTCTGGTCCAGCCTGGAAGACCATCGGCGGAACAGTCACGCACATCAAAGTCGATGTCTACACGGTCGAAGACTACGAAGGAAATCAGGTTCAGCTTTACATCAGCCGGGAAACCAAGCAACTGCGCGGCAGTAAGAAGGTTGGGGACCGCGTACGCGCTGAAATCACCCACGGTCGTTTCGCCAACTCTATTCAATGATCGACTCCTGAGCAGCCCGCCTCGATTGAAGCGGGCTGCTCTGTCTCCGAACATTTGTCGGATACCCGTTCAATTTCTTACAGTCTGGGACGCAATGACCATAAATTATCATAATAGAGGCTGAAGCGCCGGCGTTGACACGATACTCTGATTCTCAGCTTCACCATCGTACGTACCACTATGCGTTGTTCATTGTCCATGCAAGTCAGGCTGCGATGTCATCCCATTCACTCTCTTCAAGCAAGGTGTGGCCTCTACACTGACGTCTGAGGTCAGACCTCATCTCATCCCAGCGCAGCCTCGACCGCCACTTTCACGCGTTCTCGAGCACGATGTAACCGTACATAGAAGTTCGTTTCAGAAATCTTCAGTTGCCGACACACTTCTTTGGTATGTACGCCCTGCACATCGCGCAGAATCAGGACTTCCTTCTGATGTGTGGGCAGGGTCTCGATCGCGTGCCTCATGCAGACTGTAGCCTCTCTTGATGCCAACAGTTTCTCAGGCGTTCGATCGTCCCAAAGATGCTGTGAGAATTCCGCAGACCCTGGCCACTCTTTGCACGGACGAAACCGGGATAGGTTGATGTCGCCACTCCAGTTATCGGTTTCCAATTTAAAGTCTGAGAAGACTTTCTGCCGTTTCTCTCGAACACCTCGATCCTTCGCCTTGTGGATGAGAATCGCACAGATCCACGCATAGAGGGACGACCGGCCTTCAAACCGATTCAGCCCGCTCATCACCGCCATCCAGGTCTCCTGCACAACATCCTCTGCCGTTGCTCGAATGACTACATATCGCATAGCCATTCGGATGAGTGTTTCCTGGTAGTGGGTGACGACGGCCGCAAATGCTTCTTCCTCCCCTGCCCGCAGTTGTGACAGAAGCTGTACCTCATCGTTCATCAAACGGGAGACGTTGTTCATAGGCGATGTCCTGCTCGTCGGTACTGCAAAAGGAATCGAGCCTGTATCCCTGGTCACGTGTGTACTCATACTCTTCCTCCGGTCTACGGTCGCCTTCGACGCCAGTGTTCCAATACGGATGTTCCGAACCAATCGAGATTTTCAGCATTCATCTGTGAAGGCTGATGATGGACTCATCGGCATATTCCCAAAGAATGATCAAAAAACCTTCACGAAATCATGACGTCTTCGTCACAGACTGATCGTTTTTTGGATACATGGCCCTGCGATTACGCCATGGCTAAGCAGAAGGCGAGGCTTGTCCGTGTCAGATGAGTGAACAGGACCAGGACGGGAAGATGTGATATGTGACCGGAAACTCTACCTGTGGGATGAGTATTCTGTTGTTACTCTAGCTGCCGGCAGGACGCTCGGCTGGGCAACTGCGAGGTGAAAGGAAAAGGTCGTCCCTTGATTGACGGCACTCTGCACCTCAATAGCGCTTCCGTGCAGCTCTAGAATTCGCTTCGTGATTGCGAGCCCAAGCCCGGCCCCTTTGTCATGACTTTGATATTTCTTCCCGACTTGATAGTACCGGTCAAAAACATGCGGCAGGTCTTCCGGTGGAATGCCGCAGCCGGTATCCGTGACCCGTGTCATGATGTTCTCGCCCATGCGGTTCAGGATCACCGTGATCCGCCCCCCTTGCGGCGTGTATCTGAGAGCATTCTCAATCAGGTTTTCGAGCACCCGTTCGATCAGTCCGATATCAGCCGAGACAAACGGGAGATCCTCACCCAGCTTGGCCTGAAGTATCATCTGTTTGGCTTCAACAACCAACCGAAACTTTTGAACGACGTCCTGCACCAGTTCACTTAGTGAAAACGACTCGATACGAGGCTTCATTTCCTGTGAATTCAACTTGGCGAGTTCAAATAGTTCTGCAATCAGCTCTCCGAGCCGTTTGCTCTGTGCCGTGGCGATTTCCAGATACCGCTGTCGCTCTTGAGCCGAGAGCACGCCTTCCTTCAGCACCAAGGTTTCAAGATATCCCTGGAGACTGGTGACAGGCGTGCGCAGATCATGCGAGACATTAGCGATCAATTCCCTCCGCAACTGATCGGTCTCTTCCAACTGGTGCACTTGTTGACGAATAAGCTCAGCCATGTGTGCAAAGGTCGTCTCTAGCTGATCAATCTCATCCCCTCGCCCGGCTGCAGATGGTTGAGCATCAGAATGAGACGAGACGTCCACTTGTGCGGAGAGTTCGCCGTGCCTGAAGGTGTCCATCGCCAAGGCCAGGGAGTTGAGTCTTCGCGTCAAGAGTTTCAGACAGAGCAGCCCGGCCAGAAGAGTCAGTACCAGGATGGCCCCGACGGTCCATATACTCAACCGAAGAATGTAACTCTCTTTAAGCATCTGCATGACCGAATCGAACTCTTCTCCGCCCAGGATGATATACAGATAGCCCTCGATGGAACCGCCTAGGGTTTCAATCGGAAAAACTGAAAACACCTTCTGACGCGTGAGATCACGTGGGTCATCCCCAAGAATAGGGAAGTCCTCGGCACCAGACAGGAAACGCCGGAGTGGCTCAAGGGAGATGTGCTGTCGTTTGACTTTCTCAGGAGGAGCGGAAAAGGTCAGAATTGTACCCTGAGGATCAAGCAGATACAGTTCAATACTGGGATTAATCACCATGAGCTCATGAAAGATTTCCTTCAGCACCTCGTCATTGGCTTGCCCCTCCTTCATCAGGACCTTGTCGGACACTATCCGCTCGGCTAAGGTCCGGTTCAGCTTCTGGCTGACTTCTTGGAAGTATAATTGGGTGGCATAGAATGTGAGTACAATAGCCACGGCGCCGATTACACAAAAGAGCCCGAAGAGAAGGGCCGCTACCTTTCCATACAGCGTGTTGAACATGCCCTACCGCTCCGGCCATTCTTCAGAAAAGCTATAGCCAACTCCCCACACCGTTAAAATATACCGAGGCCGACTGCTATCATCTTCGATTTTAGCCCGCACCCGATTGATGTGGGAATTTACGGTATGCTCATATCCTTCATGTGAGTACCCCCACACGGCATCTAAGAGTGTGGCACGGGTATAGACCTGGCCAGGGTGTTGGGCAAAGTGGAGCAAGAGGTCAAATTCTTTGGCCGTCAACTCGATCGATCGACCACGCAGCTGGACCTTTCGTTTATCGACCTCGATCACGAGGTCGCCTGCGCGAATGGTCAGGGGCTTGGGGAGAGGAGCCTGTGCGCGAAGCGCGTCCATACGCCGAAACAAGGCTTTCACTCGTGCGAGGAGTTCCAAAATGCTGAATGGCTTGGTGAGGTAGTCGTCTGCGCCTACTTCCAGGCCCAACACCCGATCCAGTTCCGTCGACTTGGCTGTGAGCATCAGGACCAGACTATACTTCGATGAGGCGCGCAGTTTCCGGCACACTTCCAAACCATTCATTCCAGGAAGCATCAGATCGAGAATGATCAAGTCATAGGAGTTGGCAAGGGCCTGCTGAAGTCCTGCTGGACCATCCTGTGCCAGATCAACTTCATATCCAGTATCGCGCAGATGCAGCTGCACCAGCTGGGCGATATCAGGATCATCTTCAACTACAAGAATCGTACGAGACGCCATGTTTTCTCCAGCTTGTCCACCGCCAAGCAATTGACCATGACCTGACCAGCGCCAGTGCGAGTGATCCAGTACTCGCACCGACTCGACCGTCCTCAGATACTCAGAAGCCTCGCCGACGCGAGACTTCTGAGTGGTCCTGAGACTAGGGACCTGACCTCGGCGGCGGTTATCGCGCAACAAGTCCATTGGCCCCATTAGGGAGGCCTGAAACGCCAGTCACTTGGGTCAAGTGCCCATTGGCTCGATTGACCTGAAAGGCCTCGATCGAATGGGCCCCTGCATTGAGCACATACAGAAACCGGCTATTTCGATTCAAGGCCATGTCAATGGGACCGGCCCCTGTGGGCGTTGCCACCGCTTCCTGTAATGTTAACCTCCCCGCACTTCTCACTCGATAACTGGAAATGTTGTTACTGCCGGTATTACTGGCATACGCAAACTTTCCGTTCTTGGTAATCACGATCCAGCACGCGGCCGTTTGTGTGGTGGAGACCGACCCGCTCCGGACGGTCAATTGTCCATCGCGTAGGCTGTACGAAGATACCGCCGACGCATTCGGTGTGCCTCCGAAGGCCTCACTGACAACCAACACCCCTCGCGGAGTAAAGGAAAAGCCGAACGGGGTTTGGCCGTTGGATCGCTGCGAAACTGGCGCAGATGCCACACCGTCTTCATCCACCGCATAGGTGTCGATAATCTGCGTGGCTTTTTCAGTCACGACCAGCGTATCTCCCGAGAGATTGAACGAGATTTGCGCCGGCGCGGTGTTGGCCCCACTGAGCGGCTGAATCGATCCAGCAATAGGCTTCAATTTGTTGTGCTGCGTCAGTTCGAACCCCGCAATGTTACCTTGCCCCCCTGCGTTCAATACATAGACATAATCCTCATGCGTGGCAATGCTGATGGGGCTGGTTCCCCCGGAAGGCACTTGATCTACCAGCTTCAGGTGACGTCCATTGATTTCGAACACCGAGATATCATGACTGCCTGGGTTCACGACTAAGAGGGCCTCGCCATCATTGCTGAGAGCAAGAGCGCCTTGATTGCCCAGGCCGCCTCCTGACCCCTTTCCCCCTGTTGGAAACGATCCAGCAGGAACCAGCGTGTCTCCATGCTGCCGGAATGCCAAGACCGCATTGCCGTCTGTCTCATTCGACATCGTGTAGACTGTTGGCCATTGCCATTCCTCGTTGGCAAATACCGAACTGGCCACCCACCCAGAAAGAGTGATCGCCGTTACCAGCGCACCCATGATCAATTTACGTATCATCCCATCCTCCTTAGTTTATGGACAAATTGCAAGAAATCGACCCTTCCACGATAGCGTCGCCATCTCACGCCGGTCTCGCAAAAGCATCACATTTTTGTCACAGAGCTGAGGCTTGGGACGTCGGCCTCCAGCCCCCAAGAGGATTCAATAGCCAGGAAACAGAAGGATGATGGAATGTGTGGGATTCGACTATGGGTGTGTTTGAACGTAGTTTGTTCAACGAGCAGAGGGTTGGAACGAGATCGAGGCGTGTTGCGTGGCTCTTCTTAATGCGTTTTCATAAACACAATATCGCCGTAGTAGGCGGTGGCTCGTTCCTTCGTGTTGTCTGTATCGCTCATAATGGCGACACCATTAATCATCGGCGGTTCTTCCCCAAAAGCCTTCTTGTAATCTTCATAGATGTTCTGTTCTTCATCGACCCAGAGACCGATATTGCTCGGACCACTTTCCACGACGACCATTTTGACAAAATCCGTATAGGCATTGTCGATGATGGCCCCAACCGGAGCCTTTGTTTCCCACACGTAGCTGATGGCTCCGATCGGAATATCCCCAAACAGTGCCTGGCCCGCCTTATACTTGATCTTCTTTCCAAAACTCACCTTATCAGGGTCGTATTCAAACGTGATATAGAGTCGGGCCGGATAGTCATCCCCGTCTTTTCTGGTGGCATTGCTTTTCTGAAGCAGATTCTCGACCTTCCACCGCCATCGCACGATTGGAAATTCTTTCGGATTGATTCGGACCTCTTTAGTCAAGCCTGATGCCGATGAATCGCTCATGGCTTTGACGACGACTTGGGCCCCGTCTTTCACCAGTTCATACGTCGTCAGTTTGGGGATCTTCTTGAAGGTCAGCGGTTTCCACCCGTCCGGCAGACTCGCTCCCGGTTCGCTTATGGAAAATTGCGCAACCTCCACCGTGGTTGGACTTTGCGCCTGCACTGATACCGCCGGCAACGCCGCGCAGATCATGAGGACAAGATTGATGATGGGATTCCTCCTCATTTCGCCTCCCCGCCCCTCATCTCCTCATCCAAGCAAACAGCTTCACCAGGATATTTTTCGTGCCTTGTGAAAAATGTGCTTTCCGCCAGAGATTCACAACCTTCTTATTCACTTCTGATTGGGTCGGATAGGGATGGATGGTTCCGGCGATCGTTTTGGCTCCTCCGCCCGCTTTCATCGCAACGGAGAATTCACTGATCATCTCGCCGGCATGGGCAGCCACGATCGTCGCACCCAGGATCTTGTCCGTCCCCTTTTGAATATGAACTCGCGCAAACCCCTCTTCTTCTCCATCCAGAATTGCTCGATCAACCTCATCCAATTTATATGTATAGGTTTCCACTTCGAAGCCTTTTTGCTTCGCCTCTTTTTCGTACATCCCGACATGGGCGACTTCCGGCTCGGTAAAGGTGCACCACGGCATCACCAATGCCTCGACATTGGCATAGCCCAAACTCAACGGATGTGGGAACAGCGCGTTCTGGATGACAATTTGAGCCATCGCATCAGCGGCATGTGTGAACTTATAGCGAGAGCAGACGTCGCCCGCCGAGTAGATATTGGGATTCGATGTCTGTAATCTGGCATTGACCTTGATTCCGCTCTTGTCATAGTGAACTCCCGCAACCTCCAATCCGACTTTCTCCACATTCGGTGTCCGTCCGACTCCGACAAGAATTTCATCGACTGTCACGTCATGCCGCCGGTCATGTGACTCGACGGTCAGCTGTTTGCCGTTATCTGTCTTGTGTACCGTCAGCTCCTTCCCGCAACAAAGCAGCGTCACACCGTCGCGCAACATCTGGCGTTCGACGATATCGGCTGCGTCGCGATCCTCGTTCGGCATGATGCCGTGCCCAGCTTCGATCAGATAGACCTGGCTTCCGAATCGGGCAAAGGACTGCGCCAACTCGCATCCGATCGGCCCTGCCCCGATGACGCCGATACGCGGCGGCAGTTCGGTCAAAGAGAACACAGTTTCATTGGTGAGATACCCGGCCTCCTTCAAGCCAGGCGTCGGGAGCGTTGCGGCACGGGCTCCTGTGCAAATAGCTGCTTTTGCAAAGGTCAGGGTTCGATGTCCTGCCGGACCTTCGACCTGGATCGTGTCAGAACCGGTAAATCGACCGCTGCCGATGTACACATCCACACCCAATTTCGTGTAGCGATGGACCGAATCGTTGTGACTGATTCGGGCACGCAGCTTGCGCATCCGATCCATGACCGTACCGAAGTCATACGTCACCCCGGCGGGAATATGGATGCCGTATTCCGTGGCCTTCCGTAGATCGGCCCAGGCCCTCGCTGCTCGGATCACGCCTTTCGACGGGACGCATCCGACATTGAGGCAGTCCCCACCCATCAGATGTTTTTCGATCAACGCGACTTTTGCTCCGAGACTCGCCGCCACGACCGCCGTGATCAATCCGGCAGTTCCCGCTCCAACCACCACGATGTTGTAGCGGCCGGTTGGCTCGGGATTGACCCAGTCAGAAGGATGCACATTGGCAATAAGTTGCTGATTATGCTCGTCGTTCGGAAGGATCAGAGACTGATCGTGCTCATTCATTCCAGCGATCCTTAGTAGAGGTTCGGCCATCATAGTGAGACACCCTTCGTTGTGGATTGTCACTCGAGGGATGGTTCATCACGCTCGTTTGGCCGTCACTCTCTTATAGATGACAGGCACCAACGCCAGGAGTCCCAGCAGTACAAAGGCACCAATCACATTCGGTGACGCAATTTCCTGTAATGAATTGATCGTCCCAAGTTGGCGTCCCGCATAGGCATAGACGAACGAACCGGGGATGATGCCGAGTGCCGTCGCGGCGACATAGGTCCCCACGTTCACGCGCGTGAGTCCGGACACAAGGTTCACCACGAAGAAGGGAAAGAGTGGGATGAGTCGCAAGGTCAACAGGTAGCTGAACGCATTCTTGGCAAATCCCTCTTGGAATGGCCCGAGCCACTTGCCAAACTTCTGTTCAACCGTATCCCGTAATAGATGCCGAGCGGTCAGAAATGCCAGCGTTGCACCTGTAGTCGCCCCGATATTAATAAACAGCGCCGCCATGGTGGCACCGAATAAGAACCCACCGGCCAAAGTCAAGATGACTGCGCCCGGCAGCGACAACCCGGCCACGATCACATACGCAGCGATGAAGATCCCCACCGCTGAGACAAAGTTGGCATCAGTGAATGCCAGCAAACTGTCTCGATTTTCTTTCAACGCGGTCAACGACAAGAACTGTCCGAAATCGAAATAGAAAAACGCACCGATGGCCAGCGCGATCGCCAGCGCAATAACGATCTTGCCAGTGCTAGGCTTCTTAGATTCAGCGTGAGATGAATTCTGGGTGGTCATAATGGCATCCTGGCGTATCATGGTGGCTCCCCTTGATTCTGTCAACGAGATAACTGGTCGGCTTGATCGTATGTCGGAGAAGCGTCCAGAATCTTACAGGATGCCGACCGCAGTGGAAATCTTAGAACACTGGCCAGATGGTGACTATCGATTCTCCCAGGAAATCACAACAGAGGTTATCGGCAAAGGCTTGAGGTATTCATCCCCTCCGCGCAGCCAGAAAGATGTTGTCACGCCTGCCTCTCGTCTCGTACTCTATCGTTAGGAGGCCGTCATGGACGAATCAAGCAAATTGACCAGGACCAAAGAACAATGGGCCAAGGCTCGTCGAGGTGGAGAAGAACGCGAAGTGTTCTATGAAGGAGATGAGCGCCTCCCTCCTGGCCAACACCTCGTTGACAACTTTCCCGTGCTGGACCTCGGCTTCAAGCCCGAGATTCCTTTAGGCGAATGGAGACTCAGCATCAACGGATTTGTCGCCACCCCTCTTACCTGGACATGGGAACAATTCTTGGCACAACCCCAATTCAAAGACCGGTCGGATTTCCATTGCGTCACTTCATGGAGCCGTTATGACAACGACTGGGAGGGCGTGAGCTTCAAGCACATCATGTCCGTGGTGAAACCGCTGTCACTTGCCCGATTTGTCCTATTCAAGTCTTACGACGATTACACCACGAACCTCCCGCTTGAAGCCTGTGACGATGACGATGTGCTGATCGCCCATAGCTGGAATAGCAAACCTCTCTCCCGAGACCATGGTGGTCCGGTCCGTGTGATCGTCCCCAAACGGTATGCCTGGAAGGGAGCGAAGTGGGTGAAGGAAATTACGTTTTCAGATAAAGATGAGAAAGGGTTTTGGGAAGTCCGCGGGTATTCGAACACCGGGTTTCCGTGGAAGAACGATCGCTATGGGTAGCGGTTATTTCTTGCTCCACCCACCCGGACCTTCGACGAAGTTTCCTGGTTTGGTATTCTGAACGGCTTTTTCTCCGGCGAGCGTTTCGACGGCTCGAATATTGGTGCTGTTTCGCTTTGCAATATCTTCATAGGCCTGCCGCCGCTTTCGATTCACGTCTTCGATCAATGCTTGGGCTTCGGCATTGGACGGGTTCACTGCCCCCAGGTAGCCATTGGCCTTTTCTCCGACCAACCCGTTTGCTTTCGCTTCATCCAATGAGAGTGCGAACGCAGACGAAGTGACTACTGCCCATATGATCGTCACACACACCGCGATGGTCAGCCGTGCAATGAACATCATGCCCTCCAGTAGCTAGAATAGTCCGCTGTCATTCGACAGAACCTGCTCCAAGTCCTTGTCGACTTTCAGCCGAATCTCGTGATCGATCTTCACATTGAGATTAATCGTAATCGGTTTGTCTGGCGCAGTCACCTCGACTCGCGGGGTGCAGGCACCCACGCTCAGGAGCAGAGAGAGCCACGCCAGTACTCCGGCACCTATCCGAATGGTTTCGCTCTGCATGGTCCGCCTCATAATGGTCCTACTCGTTTATACTTTCGTTCGATGGTCCCCTGGATATCTTCGACCAAGCGAAGGCTTTTGAGAAGCGTTGGGATGTGCTCCTGCACGGTCAGGTTGAAGTGAATCGGAGGGACACTTCGGAGGTCCGGATTCTTGCCTTCTAACCGAGCATTTAGATCCAACATTCCGGTTTCTCCGTATTTCACACCGACGCGCAAGTGCGAGTACTGAAAGTTGTTGAGCGCTTCTGCAACAAGCTGGACTGGCCGATCTGACTCTGTAAAGACCTTCGATGAATCGGACGTCGAGACGTACCGTATGACCCCTCCTGGAGGCTGTGCCTCGATCACTCCCTCTTTCACAATGACCCCACCCGACGTGATGGTGACGGGAAGCGTCCCATTGAGTGTGCCGGTTCCTTGAAGCCCCTTGTGTTGTTCCACGTTAAGAATTTTCGCAAGATCAAGATTCCGCAGAGAAAACGTTGTGGTGACCGGTGGTCTGGCTAAGTCTACCACAGGACCAGGATTACTGACTGTTCCTCCAAATGCTTCGCACTGGAAGTCTCTCACATCTATCAGTGGCAGATCATCCGCCAATCTCCATTTTATTTGATAGGAGGCCATGAGATTGGTGATGTCAACACCACTCTGTACTGTCGCAACGGCGAGTGAGGCTGGTTGGGTCATGACAATTGATTCAAGCCCCTGTGTGTGTACCACCATCGTGGTGCTCAACCCTTTCACAATATAATCGGTGTAGTGGCCGGATAGTTTCTCGGCCACAATCTTCGTGGTTGCTGCGACGCTATTCATCATATTAATCCGGTCTCGGAAGCTGCTCGACCAGGAGGCATCAACAATGGCCGTAAACATTCCATCGGTCAGATCGGATGAAGAAGGAAGTCCCATGATCATCTTGCTGAGACGCTGGTCCGTGCCATTAAACGTCAGCGGGCCGATGACACCATGCATGACTCCTTGCGCCCTCTGCAGGGGTTGCTCGATCCTCGCGGTCAGGAATCCTTCGTGTGTCGGGATATCGACTCGCAGGTCGGCCTTAAGGCCAACCTGATCTGCCGAGAATTGGACTATCCAATCACTCGTGTTAGGCGCCAAAAAACCAGTCTCCGGCCTGACCCCCTGGACCGACAACGTTCCGTGTGTGGCCCATGCGGTCCTGGTAGTTTCTGTCCCCTGGAGCCTCAAGATACCTCGCGTGAGACGAATGTTCCGACCGCTTAGTTTCATGGTCGGAGCTCCAATCGTCAAGATCATCTCTCCCCCGCTGCAGTGGACCGCTGTCAGGTCGCATTCAACAGTCAACGGCTCTGACAAATTTAGCGTCACGCTGGAAATAAGCGCGGGGCCCTGTCCGATCTGTTTCGCCGTCACTGAAGATGGAGGTAACAGTATGCCACGCAGGTGTGTCCGATCCAGCTTCACTGTCCCTTGAACTTTTCCTGTCGCCTCCTTCGCTGACAGCCTTTCAGTAATGGCCTTCGGAAGAATACCATCCAGGTGATAGGCCCCTTCGGCCAATACCAACTCATAGCCAAGGCCCTCGGCACGGGTGGTTTCGAACTGTGCCACCAACGGCCCTGGTGTCCGACCGTAGGTCACATGCAATGGTCCTTGCGCCACCGTACGTATCGGCGTTTCTTTCCAATAGAGAGTCCCCTGCACAGGCTGGCTATTCTCAATCCGCACCGGCTGATCCCCATGAGGAAGGATCAATCGGACCGCTTCGGGAATAATGCGAGGTTGGGCATTGATCGTCGCGGTCAGCAAGACACCGGGGCTCATGGCCCACTCCGCCTGAGTGGCATTCCCTCCGAATCTCCCCTCGTAGGCGATGGCAATATCCTTTGCCACGCCTTTCAGAGCCGGCAGCGTGACATTGACTCGCATCGTGCCGTCCAGATGTGTGCGTTCGTCTTCCCACAACGAGGTGAGTGCGGCCTCTGCGGCAGCATTCCCCGCCCAATCTATTGCCACCGCTCCCGTGACTTTTTCCAGTTCGGGACCGATCGGGACAAGAAGTGCGATGAATGGAGCCAGCTCTTGCACATTGATCTGGAGGCGCCCATTGACCTGAATTTGTGAATCATTCGGCTGCGATTGCGACTGCCAGGAAACGATCGGCGCCGCTTGCGGTCGCTGCGATGCCAAGATCACCGACCAGGTACTGGCAGAATGCCCAATTACGGCTAGGCCATAGGATGCGGTATCGCGTCCGCGAAAGACGAGGTGACCACCGACCTCTCGGCCGCTATAGGTCAGATTCCCGTCAATTGTCACTCTGCGCAGTGGACCCGTTGCCTGTTCACGAAAGATGGTGAGATGATCCAGTTGCAACTCATCGAACGGGAGGATCGGAAGACTGCGTAAGAGATCTCCTGCCGTCAGTAATCGCCATGGTGATTGCTCATCATCAGTCTGATCCGTATCTCGTCCATCTTGCGCGGTGGGCTCCGTAGGCTGCACGTTCAGCACATGGATGGCCGCGTCTCGCAATAAGATGCGACTGACACGTCCTTGAAGCAGTTTGGCCAGATCATATCGTATTTCCGCATCTATCAGTGAGACCATCAATCGTTCTTCGCCCAAATCCTGTTGAAACGAAACCACGGGAATGCGCATATCCGTCCAGCCTGGATAGCTGAGCTGGAGGATCACGTTGCTGTAGCCATAGTCACGCAGCCTATTCGCTAAGAGATAGGAAGCACTCAGCGGCAACAGTAAATAGCAGCTAAAGAGAGCTACCAATCCAAGGAGAAGGACTATCTGGTACCGTTGGGCCAACATCGTTTGCCTGATCCACCTCGATCACTTGCAATGGTTGTCAAATAAATCCATAAGCCCTGTCAAGAGATCCAAACGGCTCTGCTATCGGACAGGATCCGATCGGACGCTCTTTGGAACCGTGGACAGGCAGCGTTCGTGAAGGAAGAGAACGGACGGTGTAGAGCTTATCCTGAAGTCGGAGGGGATTCAGCAGCCGGTTCTTCGCATTTCTTGCAGCCCAGATGGGTGCCCAGATGCTGCTCGCGCCCTGCGACGGTGAGTACCCAGGGGCGATTGATGAAGGGGGGCTGATGCCGTACGTGCTGCCCATGGCCACAGGTCAGATCGGCCACCCAATCGCCGTGTTCGTCCTGGTGATACCCAATGATCGGCTGTTGCATAGTACAACGATGCTCGTCTTGCAGATGGAGAGCGGATGAAGATCAGGGCAGCGAACAAGTCACGGCATTTTCTCCGCAGTGATCCGTTTAGTACAGCGTCAGGTTACCGTTTCTCGAATGGTAGTTCCGGCCGCTGGGCAGCGGGGAAATACCGCCAGTGCTTTGCCTCATCTTGATCAAAGCTTCCGACAAAGATGACATCTCGATCGAGAGATCGAAATTCCGAGAGACTCGTGCGACAGTTCTGTGAATCGATGACTCGTGCATCGTACTGCCCAACCACATACACCTTTTCCTTTGCTGCCTGATAAATGTTCCGTCGACCGGCATACCCGGTATCGGGAAACAATTCGGTAGAGGAAGAACAACCGCTCATACTATTGACGTGCATGGTGAGAGTAAATCGCTGAAGGAATGGGTCTGTCGCCATTCTCGTGATAGTCAGCCGAAGTCCTGTTGACGAGATCTCAGCCGAAACCGGCTCGGGAGTGTTACTGTTGCATCCGATGCAGAGGAGCACCGCACTTCCAGCGAGAGTGGACCATGAGCGCGTATTCACTTGGACGCCGGAACCTTTGGGGCCGCACCGATGGCATCAAGCCCCTCCTGAGCGCAAGCATCATCCAGATGGGCACCCGGTGCTCCACCGACACCGATTCCCCCGATCACTTCTCCGCTGATTTCGATGGGTAGTCCTCCGCCCAGGATAAGCATCTCGCCGTTAATGTCTCGGAGCGCCTGCAGCGTAGGGACTTTCATGATGAGATCGGCTAACTCGCTGGTCGGGCGTCGCAGACTGGCTGCCGTGTAGGCTTTCTTCCGGCTACTATCGACCGTGTGTGATCCGGCACCATCGGCACGCCCCATTGCACGCAGGACGCCAGCTCGATCAACTACGGACACGCTCACTCGATAGCCGTCTTTCTTGCAGGCGTCCAATGCCGCCTGAATTGCCTTATTCGCTGTCCCAAGCGGTAAGATAGATTCTTTTGGGAGATCGTCTGCAGATGTTGACTGTGGCGTGGGTAACCCTGCCAGAGACAGGACTATCGTTGCAGCAACGACTAGGCGACTAGTTGGTTCCTGCACGAACGGAGGCATCATAGTCTCACCTACCCTTTCCTCTACTGCGTACTGAGACTACGGATGCCCAAAGACGCTGTCAAGAGATCCAGTAACTCCCTAATCTCCGGCTAAGTCGGGCTGAGGGCCAGGATATTGGCTCGTGCCAGGGCCATGAGGGCCTGCTGCGCTGCCGTGGTGAGGCGTAACAGCGTCCGATCAAGCAATGTGGATGCCATGCCGGTTCCCGCTCCGCATACGATCGGACACCATCGTGGACGTTGCCAGTCCCGTACTTAGCCGGAGAATAGGGTAACTGTCGGGGGGATGCAGTTAGAGTTCGGCTGCCCGTTTATGGGTCCTTGATCGAGCCTTGGTTGTCGAAATCGGCGCTCCCAGCTCTTCGACCATGGCACGTAGCGGCTCCGCGATTGACCAGGCCTGCGCCGGACAGCCTCGTGGCTGGTGTGGTGGGTCCCCGTCGAAAATCTCCGACACGTGTCCGAGACAGGCCTCTTGTAAGTGGGTCTCTATTCCATTGAGGAAGGCTCGCGCCTCAGTCCTTGTTTCGGCCGTATCTCCAAACGTTTTCACCCAGGCCGTCACAAAAGGACCCAAGAGGAATGGCCAGACAGTCCCCTGATGATAGGCGCTATCTCGTTCCATAGGGCCACCCTCGTACCGTGGGCGATACCGACTGTCTTGTGGTGACAACGTTCTCAGCCCAACTGGCGTGAGGAGATGGTCTTTGATCGTACGGAGAACCTGCTTGGCCTGCTCCTTCGTCAGCAGATCATCACAGAGGGAGATGGCATACACTTGGTTAGGACGGACTGATGGGTCATCTCCCTCCGGACCATCGATGGTATCGTACAAGTACTGTCCGTCTTCGTGCCAGAATTTCTTACGGAAAGACTCCATCGCTCGTATCCGATTTTTCAGACAGTCAAGGGCATATTCTGATTCGCCAAATTCCGCAGCCAGACGTGCACCGACGTCCAGCGCCCTAATCCACAGGGCCTGAATTTCTACCGGCTTTCCGGACCGAGGTGTGACGACCCAGTCACCGATTTTGGCATCCATCCACGTGAGTTGAGTACCGAGCGTTCCACCAGCGATGAGCCCATCCCCTTCATCCATATGGATATTGTATCGAGTGCCGCGACGGTAGCCATCGAGAATCTGCTTAACCGCAGGCCATGCGACGGATCTGATGCTCATCGTATGACCACTGTACGCAAGATACCGGTCGACGGCATAGATGAACCACAGTGATGCATCAATCGTGTTGTATTCGGGCTCCTCACCAACATCGGTGAATCGGTTGGGTACCATCCCGTTGGAAACATGAGCAGCGAATGATTCGATGATGTGTCGGGCAACGTCATGCCGCCCCGTGACGAGGCACAGCCCTGGAAGGGAGATGAAGGTGTCTCGCCCCCAATCCGTAAACCAGGGATATCCAGCAATGACCGTCTGCTTCGTGTCTCGCACCACGAGAAACGTTTCTGCCGCCTGCCTGAATGTCTCGGCCAACGGATCGACGGCTGGCGCAGACCTTTGCAACCGTCCACGTCGCACGCGTTCGCTGGAAATGAGACGAGTGACGCCGAGGCTATCATTCTTGTCGCTGGTAAGTGTGAGTGTATGCGCTGTCCCAGGTTTCAGCTCGAGCCTGAACTCGCCCGGTGACCACCAGTCTTCCTCACAATCAAGTCCCCGCTGTTGCTCCAGAGGAAACTGCACATGCCGAAACCAATCTGGTTCATGGTGATATGTACCTGAATGGAAAGCTCGGACAGCCGGCAGACTGTCGTAGGGAGACCAGGTCACGCACTGTTGGCCAATCACGGCCAACGTCGAAAGACTTCCGTTCTCGTGATGCAGGCCATGATACTCACGTCCCGTCAGCATCGGTCGCACTCTCAGTACGATAGGCGCACTCTTTGTGCCCATCAACTTCCATCGAATGATGACAATGTCGCGTCCTCGGACACAGAAGATTTCACGCTGAATGTGTTGGTCCCCGCAAGCAAACGTCCATGTCGGCCAGGGGGTTGATGAGAAAGAGGTGCAATGCGTGTATCCGTTGGGATGGATTGCTCCTGGATACAGGTTGCTGGAGAGAGAAAACTCCTCGTTACCGATCTGAACCCATTCTTCGACGTGATTGACCAGTACATACCGATCGGTTGGTGGTCGGCGCGCCGTCAATAACAGCGCATGGTACCGACGCGTATTGGCACCGGCAATGGTCCCTGAGGCAAACCCACCGCGACCGTTTGTCTCCAACCATTCAACGTGCAGTGCGCGATCGAGATTTTGACAAGTTGCTTTCTCAACTCTCATCCTCTCCACCACCCCGGACAGCAAGGATTGCCTGGTTTCCTAGTACATGCATGGTGCAAGGAAGGCAACGACCGATCCTTACCGTCTACTCCCCTGACTGCTGGATTAACTTTGCCACGAGTCCCGTCCATCCCGTCTGATGGCTGGCTCCGACACCAGCGCCGTTGTCGCCATGGAAATATTCATAGAAGAGAATGGCATCCCGCCAGAATGGATCGTCTTGGAATTTCCTGGTGCTTCCATAGACTGGACGTCGGCCTGTGTTGTCACGAAGGAAAATGTGCGTCAATCGTCGCGAAATCTCAGAGGCAACCTCATTCAAGGGGAGCAATTGACCGGATCGGACCGGGCACTCGACTTTGTACTCGTCACCCAGAAAATAATGAAACTTCTGGAGTGATTCGATCAGCAGATAGTTGACTGGGAACCAGATGGGACCCCGCCAGTTCGAATTACCGCCGAAAAGTCCCGTGCTCGATTCAGCGGGTTCATAGTCCACCCGATAGTCGCTGCCCATGATGGAGAGCACGTAGGGATGGTCCTTGTGATAGCGTGAGAGCGCCCGGATGCCATAGGGGGAGAGAAATTCTTCTTCGTCAAGCATGTACCGCAACACCGACTTGAGTCGTGTGGGATTGACCAAGGACAAGAACCTCCGTACCTCTCCGTCCTGCGAATGAGTCTCGACATGGGCGCTGAAATCTGGCCTGTTTTCAATGAACCACTGCATGCGGTGCTTAAATCGAGGGAGTTTGTCGATCAACTCTGAGTCCAACGTCTCGACCGCAAAGAGCGGGATCAGCCCGACGAGCGATCGGACCTTGAGCGGACAGGTATGACCGTCCGGAAGGTGCAGCACGTCGTAGAAAAATCCATCTTCTCTATTCCACAACTCGATGTTTTCGCCGCCGATGTTGTTCATGGCTCGGCAGATATACACGAAATGCTCGAAGAACTTGCTGGCCACGTCTTCGTACGCTCGATTCTCACGCGCGAGTTCCAGGGCAATCGAGAGCATATTGAGGCAATACATCCCCATCCAACTGGTCGCATCCGATTGCTCGATATGCCCGCCGGTCGGCAAGGGCGCGCTACGATCGAAGACACCAATGTTATCGAGTCCGAGAAATCCCCCTTGGAAAATATTTTTCCCTTCGGCATCTTTTCGATTGACCCACCAGGTGAAGTTCAATAACAGCTTATGGAACACTCGTTCGAGGAAGACACGATCTCCGAATCCTTTTCGCTTTTTCTCGATCTTGTAGACACGCCAGGCGGCCCAGGCGTGGACCGGAGGGTTGACATCTCCGAACGCCCATTCATATGCCGGAATCTGGCCGTTCGGGTGCATGTACCATTCTCTGAGCATCAGAAGCAGCTGTTCCTTTGCGAACGTGGAATCGACCAGGGCCAGGGGGATGCAATGGAATGCCAAATCCCACGCCGCATACCACGGATATTCCCATTTATCAGGCATTGAGATCACGTCAGCATTGTAGAGATGGGTCCAGTCGGAGTTCCGCCCATGGAGCCTCTCCTGAGGAGGATCCGGCATTCCCGGATCACCGACCAGCCAGCGTCTTAGGTCATAGTGGTAGAATTGTTTACTCCACAGTAATCCGGCAAATGCTTGCCGTTGCACCCGCTGCGCATCTTCTGAAAGATCAGGTGGCGCCAGTTCGGCATAAAACTCGTTGGCTTCCCGGATCCGCTGCGTAAAGAGGCCGTCACACGTCGATGTTTCGAAACTTCCGGCGTGGTCCTGATCGGTCAGCCGAAGACGAATGATCTCCGATGCTCCGGGTGGCAAGGTCAGTTCATAGTGCGCAGCGGCTTTTGACCCGATCTGTTCAGGGTTTATCGCATCCTTTTGACCATGGATCACGTAGTCATGAAAACTGTCTTTCACATAGGTAGAGCCTTCTTGATCGCCGTACAATCGGCGAGTATTCGTTTCATTCTCGGTGAAGAGTAATGGAGGCTTTCCTTCACACCACAGGCGGCGTTGACCGTAATACTCATGATCAAACTCAATGACACTCATGCCTTGGACAGGCTTCCCTGCACGCATTCTCGGTCGACGAGCATCGATCCCCCACGCCCACGTATTCCTGAACCAGAGAGTGGGTAACAATGTTAATTCGGCAGAAGCTGGCCCGCGGTTCGTCACGTGAATACGAACGAACAGATCTTCCGGCGTCGTCTTGGCGTACTCCACGACGACATCAAAGTAGCGATTCTCATCGAAGATACCCGTGTCGATCAGTTCATATTCCACATCTCCACGTTGGCGCCGGTGATTTTCCGCAATCAGTCTGGCATAAGGAAATTCAGCCTGTGGATACTTGTATAGATACTTCATGTATGAATGTGTAGGCGTTGAATCTAAATAGAAATAGTATTCTTTTACATCTTCCCCATGATTCCCTTCGTTACCTGTCACACCGAATACTCGTTCCTTCAGAATGGGATCGCGCCCATTCCAAAGCGCGAGGGCAAAACAGATGTATTGGTGACGATCTGAAATCCCGCCAAGCCCGTCTTCATTCCATCGGTAGGCGCGGGAGCGAGCATGATCATGAGGAAAGGCTTCCCAAGCCGTTCCGTAAGGGCTGTAGTCCTCACGCACCGTTCCCCAGGCACGTTCACTCAGGTAGGGCCCCCATCGTTTCCAATGCTGTCTCCTGGCGGCATCTTCCTCGAGACGCTGCTGCTCGGCGAGTCGGGAAACTTCAGTGCGGGAAGCTGTCCGAACCGTTTTTGCCACAACACCTCTTTTCTACGTAGGAATCATGATGTGGAGGATGGCGCTACGATGCGCTTCCACTAGTCCTAAATCAAGCTGCACCCGTCGATCATCACTTCCAACCCCGTTCTTCTCTTCGGTTTCTCCAGGCTTCCTCTAAAGAGAGGGACAGTGATTATGTCGAGAGAGGGATGGCAGCCTTACAAAAAGCAGTTTGTAAAGGCGGTGGAGATGTTAAGGATTGTGGGAAGGTAACTGGAAGAACGGGATGGCCAAGTAGGCCAGGAGGTTAACTCCAGACTACTCGCTCTTGATTCAAGAGGTACTCAATAACCTCGATACTATTCCGCATCTGGATTTGAGCTTGTTCAGACATGGGGAGCACGGCCCCAACCAGCTTGCCGGATTCCATATCCATGAGCGAGGGAATGTCTTCACCCGATAACTTTTCAAGATTGCTGCGAAAGCTAGCCAAGGGAGACCTCCTGGTTGAATCCTTCTCGGCGCGCTTGCAGTGTTACTTTAATTTAGAGGGATCTGGAGGTGCATGCGCTAGACAGAAAGCATACCATATGCATTCCTCGCGCCATGAGTAGCCTCTCTATATCATTGTTTCCACGATGTTTAATGGCGATTGTGTGCAGGGGGTAGAAGCGGAGGCAGCGCGCCAAGGTAACGAAAGGTTCCGTGATTGAGAAGGGTCGTATCGGACTTTAAGCGAAAATCATCATGTTCGGCATCGACAAAGCGTGGATCGGTAGTCATATCCGACTCAGCCTGAAGCTCAGGTGCCGGAACATTCGGGGAGCCGGCTCTCATATAGTTCCCGTCACTATTGAACAACGCGTTATACGAGGTCTTGGTTTGACTCGACGCGGCAATGAGAAAGCCAACTTTATTGAGACTCACAATATTTCCAGAAGCTTCGATCGTCGACGAGCCTAGGAATGCCGCTCCTCCACCATTCTTAACCAGGGTGTTATTGATCAGGACCACCTTTGCCTGATCACTGATCACGACGGCCTCAAATAAATTTCTGGTAATGATATTGCGCTCAAGCCGAATCTCTGATTTTCCCGTGACGTTCACTCCATGGTCATTGTCATGGATAACGTTCCCAATCAACTGGACTTGAGAATCCGTGACATGCACGCCGGTCGTCTCACTTCCCCCGATCACACAGTCTTCGATGCGAACTTCGTGTACCTGTTGGCCGAACACCATCCCCTTCACATGAAGATGATGGAGTGTAATGCGAGTTCCATTAAAGATTCCGAGAGCATGTCCCCCGTGCTCGTTGATCGTGAGCCCGCTGATGGCAATGTCCGTTGCCCCATACGGCCACTTTCCGACATGGAGCACGCCAACCATCGTACCTCGTCCCAGCAGGATCGTTTTGTCGATTCCAGCACCGACAATCTTGATCTGTTCTTTGCTATGAATGGTTAAGTCCTGAGCGTAGGCCCCGGCCTTGATGATTACCGTATCGCCCTTCAGGGCGCTATCGACCGCCTCCTGAATCGACGAGAAATCCCCCGAGCCATCGAGCGCGACAGTAATGGTTCTTGGCGCGGAGGTAGGGTTCTCAGCCAGAGCGACCGCAAGCCCAGCGCTGGTTGTCCCGAATAGTATGACCGTGAGAAAGACAAGCCGCATGAAGAGTTTCATACAAGCGGAGAGCTGGTGATGTCAATCGCGGTTTCCTGACAGATACAGCACATGATAAGCTCTTCTGCCATGATGCTCATCGGACTCACCGGAGGCGTCGCCACCGGGAAAAGCACGGTCGCGAAAATGTTCGGGCAATGCGGCGCTGTCGTGATCGATGCCGATCAGTTGGCGCGAGATGTGGTCCAGCCAGGCAAACCGGCGTGGCGAGACATTGTTCATACCTTTGGTACAGGAATCCTTAATCCTGATCGTACGATCAACCGCCCAGCGCTCGGCTCGCTCATATTCAGTCATCCCAGGAAACGACGTGAGCTTGAGCGTATCATTCATCCTCGTGTGGCTCGTGAACAGCAACGACTGACGAGACAGGCAGCCAGAATCGATCCGGACGCCGTCGTGATCTATGACGTTCCCCTCCTATTTGAGGCAGGTGTCGACACACGTGTCGACAAGATCGTTGTCGTGACCGCCGATCGAGAAACCCAAATTGCCCGCCTCAGCACACGAAATGGCCTCTCACGATCCGAAGCCCTTCGACGGATTAGGAGCCAGCTGCCAATGAATCGAAAGCGCCGGCTCGCAGACTTTGTCCTCGACGGAACGAAAGATACACGACGCCTCAAACAAGATGTGGCCAAGATTTGCAAAAATCTTCGGGCCCTGTAAGGTGCCATTTTCTTCCGCGAAAAGACTGGCTCATAAGGGGTAACAACCTTCTACCTTCTGATTCTCATGCTGTGTTAGAGTTCTCACCCATGCGTGATCTCGTGATTATCGGTTCCGGTCCTGCAGGACTCACGGCTGCTATCTATGCTGCCCGAGCCAACCTCTCACCACTTCTCATTGAGGGATGGCAATCCGGTGGCCAGCTCACGACCACGACGGAAGTCGAGAACTATCCCGGGTTTGCAAAGGGCATCATGGGTCCGGAGCTCATGAAAGAAATGAGGGCTCAAGCAGGACGGTTTGGGACGGAATTTCTCACTGGTGATGTCTCTGCTGTAAGCTTCAACAAGAACCTCCCATTGATCCTGACGATTGATGGTGAGCGTACCGTCGAGGCGAAAACCGCCATCATTGCCACTGGAGCCTCAGCGATTCCGATTGGCCTGCCCAATGAGAAGCGATTGACCGGTCACGGCGTCTCAACTTGCGCAACCTGCGATGGGTTTTTCTTTAGAGGGAAAGAACTCATTGTGGTTGGTGGCGGTGACAGTGCGATGGAGGAAGCAACCTTCCTGACCAAGTTTGCGACGAAAGTCTCGATTGTCCATCGACGCGACAAGCTTCGTGCATCGAAGATTATGCAAGATCGGGCCATGAAGAACGAGAAAGTCAGTTTCATCTGGAATGCTGTGGTTGAGGATATCCTTGGGCATGAGGTTGTCACCGGCGTGCGGCTGAAAAATATCGTTACTGGGAAAACATCGGAAGTGCCCTGCGCCGGTGTTTTTGTTGCCATCGGCCATAGACCTAACACGGCGTTGTTCGCCGGTCAGATTGATATGGACGAGAAGGGCTACATCAGGACTCACACGGGAACAGCCACCAGTATTCCCGGCGTCTTTGCCGCTGGTGATGTGCAGGATTCACGCTATCGTCAGGCCGTGACTGCAGCCGGGTCTGGCTGCATGGCGGCGATTGATGCCGAGCGATTTCTAGAGTCCAGTGAAGGGTGAGGCGTTAAGGCTGACATGCGCTGTGCCATCGCCCACTACCACGAACTTGCCCTCAAAGGCCGCAATCGCGACTACTTTGAGCAATGCCTCATTCAGAACATCCGGACAGCCCTCAAGGATTTAGGCGTTCGACAGGTTCAGAACCTCCACAGCCGGATCCGCATTGATCTCCCCCTGGAAGCGAACGCGGATGTTGTTCGAGATCGGCTCGTTCGTGTGTGTGGCATCGCAAACTTCTCGCTGGGTCGTGTGATTCCGCTACAGATTGCGAACCCTGACCTGGCGGCGCTCGCTGATGTCGCTGTCGAAGAGATCACGGCAACGTCATGCACGACCTTTCGAGTCACAGCCAAACGAGCCGATAAGCGATTGGCGCTGACGTCGATGGAGATCGAAAGAACCATCGGTGCAACAATATGCGAACGAACCGGCAAGACCGTCAATCTGAAAAGACCGGATGTCACCATTTATATCGAGCTGCTGTCGAGGGAAGCCTATTGCGCGGCGGAAAAAATCGAGGGGCCTGGGGGGATGCCAGTCGGAGTCAGCGGAAAGATCGCCTGTTTGATCTCGGGAGGCATCGATTCACCGGTTGCCGCCTACCGGATGATCAAACGAGGCTGCCATGCTTCCTTTGTTCATTTCTCCGGCCGTCCTTTGGTGAGTCGTGCTTCTGAGGACAAGGTGCGGGAGCTGGTCCAAACCCTCACGGCGTATCAATATGCGTCGCGTCTCTATGTCATTCCTTTCGGAGAAATCCAACGCGAGATTGTGTTGAATACACCACCACCGTTTCGCGTGGTGCTCTATCGGCGGATGATGCTTCGCATTGCTCAAGAACTCGCGCGGGAGGAACGATGTTGGGGGTTGGTGACAGGAGATAGTCTCGGGCAGGTCGCGTCGCAGACCCCTGAGAATCTGACGGTCGTTGAGGAAGCTGCCGAGATCCCAATCCTCCGGCCGCTCATCGGAATGGATAAACGGGAGATCGTCGACGAGGCCAAGCGGATCCGAACCTATGAGACGTCCATCGAACCTGACCAGGATTGCTGTAAGCTGTTCACCCCACCCCACCCCAGTACGAAGACCCGGATTGACGACCTTCGAAAGGTTGAGCGGAGCTTGGATATCACGCAACTCGTCAAGCAAGGGTTGGAGAGGGCTGAAGTGTCAGAATTCACTTTTCCGACCTGATTGAAGATCTGATCCTTAGCGGTATCGTCACTCAGAGCATCGGTGCCGATCGTGCACTATCCAAGCACGTAAGCCCTTCATCGAAGCCCATTGCAAAACTCCATCGACCACGGTAAGCTCGCCCTTCCGTCGAGCATGTTTCCCTTACCTGCTCGATCATCAATCCAGCCGACGATCTACCATAACGGAGAGGTGCGAGAGTGGCCGAATCGGGCAGTCTCGAAAACTGCTGTCGGGGTAACTCGACCGTGGGTTCGATCCCCACCCTCTCCGCCATACGGCACTTCGTGTGTACCGCCGGCTCATCAGGCGAAGCCTCTCTTCATTGTCCCGGCGGATAAACAGCTATAGTGGTGTTTCTCATTCTGGCCAGCCCTCATCACCTTGTTCTCAGATATGACGATCTGCCTTCTCTCCCAACACCCTCCGCAATTCCACCATCGCCAGCGTGTCTCGCTCACAATAGCGTAAGAGCGCCTCTCTGATTCCAGCCTGCTCCACCCAATCGCTTTCGACAAAGACCATCCGATAGTATTCAGCCGCTGCCTGACCTCCCGCTTGAATTGCAAGATCGTCATACCCAAGCGATGGCACCACCGCCGGCAACACAGACTTAATCGAGTACGATCCGTTGAAGGCGGGATGATAATAGTGATTCTTGATAACGGAGAGCAGATCCCATAACCGCTTCATAATTGCTTTGAACGTTGAATTAAACTCAGGAAATGTCTCTGCTAACTGACGAATGAGCGATTCCTCATAGGCTGAGTAGACCACGATGCTCCCAGTCTCACCGAGTGATTCGATGAGCGATTCGACCCAACGCTTGCGAGGGTCCGACGCCTCACCATGAAGAAACTCCTGGTGCGCCACCTCGCCGGATTCAAGTTCAATGTGATTGGACCACTGCACCGGAAGAGACTGATAGGGTCTCATAAAGGGAAACCGCGGCAATGCCAACATGACGGTTTCAGCATCGAGATGGTGTATGGGATAGCTGAGGGAACGAAGAATCCGACCCAATTCGGATGAAACCCACTCGACGTTGTCCTTGACCTTTCGTTGTACATCCGACAGCCTTGTGTCATCTGGAATGTCGTCGATCGTCACGATACCCCTTCGGACAAGTTGACTGACGATCTCCTTCTTGCCCGGCAGATGGTAGATCCAGCGCTGCGGTTTGTCCTTTGTACAATGGGCCCAGAAGGGACATTCGTAGGGTGTATGACAATGCTGATCAGGCTCGATCCTCGGGGCTTTCGACTCCAGCAAAAGGACTTTCATGGTGGCCAATCGTTCCGGCACCGACCCGCGACGGTCTGATACCGCTTCCGAGACGTCTTCAATCGAGAAGAGCGTCTGCAGATCAACCTCCCCACCACGGTAGAGATACCCCGTATCGATATGCATCAGACAGGTCGCATCAAGCCTCAACCCGGCTCCTCGTACGACATGGCTTTGTATAGAGAGGTCATCAAGGTGGACATCTTTCACCCTGGTTGATGACTTCACCTCGATCAATCGCCAGGACGACGATCCCCCTTCACCATTCTGCACGCGCTCTAAAATATCGACGCGCACCAGCACTCCGTCATATTCGAACGCTCCTTCGAAGATGGCGGGAATCATGGGGTCTTGAAGCAAGGCGGCGGTCTCTGCAATTGCTGCTTCTCGCTGACGGAATCCCGACTTGACCAGCACGCCTCCGCGAAAGCGCTGCTGCGCGAGCACTCCGATCTCGGTCCCCATGTCCAAGATCGCCTGGGTCGATGCGTCAGGCGGGGTGGCCAACGCAGGCTGATGCATCTCCAGATAGAGCCGCTTGTGACATTGCAAGCCCGAGAGAAATTTCGATTTTGATAAGCGACGAAGTGCGAATGTCGTGGGGTATTCGTTATGAGCGTCGGCTATTGTCATATGCTCCACCAAACGATCGACGATTTCTCACATAGCGTCAGAAGGAACTCTGTTAGGATAGCGCCCCATGGGCAACGGTGTCACCCAGATCAGACGGTCCGTGATGACTTTGGCACTTCCCGTCACGTTGACCACGCTGCTCCAACGAGCCGAAGGCATTGTCGCCGTCTTCTTGGTCGGGGGACTGGGTGCCACGTCAATCGCCGCAGTCGGTCTGGGTCAACTGCTGGCCTTCGTGGCCACGACTCTGGTCTCTGGAATTTCAGTCGGGACGAATGTGATCGTTGCCCAGTTATGGGGAGCGCGGCGGCGACAAGACGCCGGAGAAGCAGCTCGTCACTTCTTATGGCTTTCGATTGGCGTTTCGATCCTGTTGGCCGGCCTTGGGATCGCCGGCAATCTGCTCGTCATGCAGCAACTCGGTGCGGAATCCGCTGTCATTGAGCTCGCCCTCCCCTATTCGACACTCATTTTCCTCGTGATTCCCTGTACAGTCCTCATCCAGGTCTTGTCGTCCATCCTCCAAGGCACTGGCGACACAAAGACCCCCATGTACGGCCTGATCGGCGTCAACCTCCTCCATGTGCTCCTGGCCTACCCCCTCATCTACGGACAGTGGGGAGTTCCTGCAATGGGACTCAAAGGCGCGGCGATTGCCGTCGGCGTCGCCGAAGCGACAGGCATGTTCTATCTACTGCTGCGTTGTCGCCCCATCTTGAAGCAGTCGTCCACACTGCGCCTCGACTTGATTCGATCGATCTGGGATGTGGGAGCGTCGGTCTCCGGCGAACGCATCGTGCAACAGGCCGGTATCTTTATCTACACCAAACTTGTCCTTCTGTACGGCACCGTAGCCTATGCCGCGCATCAAGTCGGGTTGTCGATCGAATCCCTTTCGTTCCTGCCCGCCCTATTCTCCGGCTAAGTACGGGACTGGCAACGTCCACGATGGTGTCCGATCGTATGCGGAGCGGGAACCGGCATGGCATCCACATTGCTTGATCGTCACGACGTTTCACGCTTCACGTGCGACGCTTCACGACGGACAACGCTCGTCGTCAAGCGGTTCCCTTCATCCGCCGGCGCGCCAGTCCGGCCAACCCAAGAAGGCCCGATCCAAACAAATACACCGCCGCCGGCACCGGCACGGGCGTCAGCATCCAAGGGATAATTCGATCGTGACCGTCATAGAGATTGGTCACGATCTGCCCTTGGTCGCTGATGGCGATCCAGTCGGAAGAGGTGGCGGAACTTTGGCCGATGGGATCTTCGATGATATGCCAGCCGGCGGCGATGAGATCCGCCGGGATGAATTGCGTGAGATCAATGACCTGGCCGTTGTCCCACAGGGTGGCATGGGCGACGCCATCGGTCGTCTCGCTGAAACCGACAGCCTGGCCGCTGTCATTGATCGAGAACGCCATCCCTCTAGCCCCGCCGAGGGTGCCCAGCAGCGTCGGTTGGTCGTTCACGCTGTTCCAGATGACCGGCACATTGATGTCCCCGTTGTCGTCAGAGACGCCGTTATTGGCCGCGCCGACGATCTGCCCCAGATTGTTGATGCTGTTGGCCTCGTTGTTGACACCGCCGGGCAAGGTGTCCAGCAGTTGGGGCGTGCCGTTGATCCAGGCGGCGCCGCGGATCGAGTCGCTATTCTCGGTATGGCCGGTCCCCGTCAGCACTCCGTTATCGTTAAGTTGGTGATTCCAGACAGACACAAATGGTCCGCCCAAGTTGCCCAAATCGGTCAGGGTCGTGCTGCCGGGCTGCCAGAGGGCGGCATTGGTCCCGCCGGCCGGCGTCCAGACCTGGCCGCCGACCGCGCCTGGATTGTTGATCGACATTCCAACGTCGAAAGGCAACAGCGTCTGAGTGACGTCGAGTGGAATCAAGCCGGTCAAGATGGTCGGCTGTGTCGTGCTGCTGTCCCAACGGAAGGCGACAGAGGCGTCCACACCGTCCACGACTCCAATGCCCGCGATCTGCCCCGTATCGTTGATGTTCAGCGCTGAGTACGCGCTGAAGCCGGGGCGCGCGGCGATATCGCTCCAACTGCCGTTGCTCCAGATGCCCGGCACGCCGGTCGTGCTGTCCCCCACCACCTGTCCGAGATTGTTGATGCCGCGCGGCAAATACGATCTCGAAAAATCGCTCAAGCCGCCCATGTCGCTGAAGACATAGCTTTGCGCCAGCGCCGGGCCGCCAGTGAGGGCGAACACACCGATCACTATGAGTGCACTGCGTTGTAGTGCTCGAAGTGTGTTGAACATAGAAGTCCTTTCTGGTTGCTCTCGGATGGAGTAAGCATTTCACGTTTCTAATTTCCGATTTCAGGTTGCGCGTTGTGGACCATGTGTCTTCTCTTTCGCACGGTGTTGATAAACACCGCGTCGCCTCAAAACAGGATCGGTGCGTACAGACACGAGACTGCACGCGTCCACCATCAGTGCGGTGCTGCTTCACGACCAGAGCATCACGGCGCTCATTACTTGTATTACGTGCGAGAATGTATCATGGGCTGAGTTCAGCCGACTACCGACAGGCACCGACGGGTGCAACAGATGTGGTGAAATCAGACTCGGAGAGGCAGGGACAATGTTCTCTATGCCACGGCCGTTTGGGCCGACTGTTCACCTACGCTCCTGAGTGTTTAGTTTCACGTGTCATGTTTCAGGTTTGAAGTTGCCCGAAAACCTGAAGCTTGAAACCTCAAACCTGAGGCTGCCTCTAAAACGTTGAACATGAAACCTGGAACTCAGAATCGAAGGAACCACGAGCGACGGATCTTGTCGCAGCGGCGTATCGGCCTGCCTGTGCGTGTGGCATGCAGGCAGTTGCCGTAGAACCACTCATGAAGAATGTGAGGCCGAGTCGATCACGAGGAGAAGCGAGGCGAGGACCGAACTTGAAGATCAAGGGAAGAAGAACTTGTCGAGTGTGCCGTCTGCCTGATGACGTGCAGGCCACTCACATCCCGTCAAAAGCTCAACCAGATCACGGCTTCACCAGAAACAGTGACTCAGAGCCACCACTCGTGGCCGGTATCGCCCTAGACGATACCAGCCACGAACGGTCATAGAGAACTCTCGTGCGGTTGAAACCGCCTATGCGGCTACCTTCATGCGACGGTGCGCCAGTCGAGCAAGGCCGAGCAGGCCTGTCCCGAACAGCCACGCCGCTGCAGGCACCGGGACCGCTGAGATCTTGAAGACCTCTCCGGTCACCCCAGCCGGCCCCAGCGAGCTGTTGGCCAGGACATAGAGCTCGCCGTCGGCGTCTTGACCGAAGCCGAGTAACCAGCGATTCAGGGGAGTCATGTTGTCGATATTGAGTTCCTCGATCGTGCCTGTCGCCAGATCACCGGCAAACAGCCGGCCGGTTGGACTGGCAAAGGCGCCCCAGTCGCCGAAGATGTACTTTCCCTGCAGTTCAGGCAGCCCACTGCCGCGATAGACGAATCCGCCGATCAGCGCAGTGCCCTCGTCATGGTCGTATTGCAGGACCGGATCGATCAGGCCAGGGGGAAGGCCCGTCAGGTCGTTGGACACCTCTCCGGTGACGGGATCGAACTTGAACTGGCCCTCCTTGAAATTCCAGCCATAGTTGCCACCGGCGGTGATGATATTGATCTCCTCGACATTGACCTGACCGGTATCACCTTCGATCAACGCGCCGGTCTGGCTATCGAAACTGAAACGCCAGGGGTGGCGCAGACCATAGGCATAGATCTCCCGGACGGCACCCGCCGTGGCGACGAACGGATTATCGCTGGGAACTCCGTACTGACCGTTGGCGCTATTATTGCCGTTCGGATCGATACGGAGGATGGTCCCAAGTGGGTTACTCAAGTCCTGTCCGTTTCCGTTAGTACCATGTCCCGGCCCGACATCATTGCCGCTTCCGCCATCGCCCATGGAGATGTACAGATGGTTGTCCGGGCCGAAGGCCAGCATGCCCGCATTGTGGTTCATCTGCGGCCAGTCGACCCTCATGATCTCGCGACGGGACGCAGGATCGACGATGTCAGGATTGCTAGGATCGACAGTCCATTCGGTCACTACATTCTGGTGGTTGAAAGCCGTTCCAGGCGGCATCGGAACAGTAAAATCAGCCGGCCTGGTGACCGTTTCACTCGTATAGGTGTACACCTTGCCAAAGCCTGCAGTGCCCGGAGTCGAAAAAGTCGGGCTGAAGGCGAGGCCCAGCAGGCCGCGCTCGTCATAGGCAGGACTCAGAGTCGGTAGCCGCGCGGTGACGTCCAGGAAGGGTGTGCTTTGGAGAACCCCATCCTTGATCAACCTCACCTGGCCGATCTGGTCGGTGACGAATTGCCGATTGGTCCCGTCACCGGCACTGATCAATAAGTTGGGAGCCGTCAAGCCGCTGCCGGACGAGACGATTGGGGTCAGCCCAACGTGCAACGACCCTTTGACGATCGGATCGGGAAAGGGATTGAACGGATCGAAGGGGTCCGAGACGTTCAGCGCGTGGGCTTCTGTGGCCAGGAGAAGACAGGGCAACAGGAGCCAATATCGAACGTGAGGAGTCAGTTGGTCAATCATGGTAGTCTCCGCTTGTTACTTCGAACAAAGATGCACAAGACCTCGTTGTCAGCTCCGACTGGTACGGCTCTTCAGCAGCTCGTCCGCTTCCTGCGTCGAGCGACCAGCCCCAGGCTCCCCAGAGCGCTGCCCATGAGCCAGAACGCAGCGGGAAGCGGAACCGGTTGGGCGTGCAGGGAAAAGGTCGCGGAGTGAAATGGGCCACGGCAGGCTGCGGAAGCGTCGTTACAACCCTCGCCCCCCGCTGCAATGGAATAGGTGCCGGCCGGCAAGAAATACTGCAACAGCGATTCGCCCGTGCCTACGGCGGTATCGTGATTCCCATTGCCACCCCAGGTCAGTCCTCGGCTAGGATCCGAATCCGACGTGCCGGACACGGCAAGAACATATTCCACGCCGGACGGCAGGTCCGCAGCGTTCCCCATGCTCCAACTGCCGAACGCATCGAACTGGCCCTCGTACGTATTGTTGACGGTATCTCTATACCCGGAATGCTTCAGATACTGTCCGCTCGGATCCGCGTCGGTGACGCTCTGAATCGGGAGAAAGGTGATCGGATCCACGGGATTCAATTGATCGATCGTGCTGTCATCATGGGCGCCGTTCAGAAACGCTCCCCGATACAAGGTGAATGCCGGGTCGAGGCCGGCGGTGCCCTGGATCAATGAAATATCCACCAACCCCGGCTGATTCAGCGTAAAGCGGTACCAGCGGGCGGACAAGCCGCCGACCTGATGGCTGTCGCCCAGATCAGCATCGGTGCCGTCCACCCAGCCGAAAGCCTTGTACTGGCTTAGTGCATTAGAAAAGTTGAGGTCCGTCCCGTTGAAGGTGCCGGCATTGGTGAAGGACACATGGGCCATCGCCGGCTCCAGATTGCACAGCAGCAGCGCGCATGTTCCAAAGACTACACCAGACACGATTCTGCTTACGTAAGACTTCCGAACGACCGACTGCCTTGTGCAACTATGCATTGTTCGTCCCATCGGCAGGTTCTCCTACTCTCTGTGTTTCAAGTTTCAGGTTTCGAGTTCACCTTTCAGGCACGACGCTTCACACAGGACGTTTCACGACCGACAACTCTCGTCGCTAGGCTGTCGTCTTCATCCGGCGAGCCAGTCCGGCCAAGCCGACCAGGCCCGTCCCAAACAAGTACAACGCTGCCGGTACCGGTACCGGAGATGCACTCACATTCACGGTTCCATTGATAAAGGGACCGGTGCAGCCGGCCACTGCGGTGTTACAAGCAGCGCCTGACGCGACAATCGTGTACTCCCCGGCTGGGAGAAAGTAGCCGAGCAACGATTCGTTACCAGTGGTCTCGTTCTTATGTGTCAGGTAGTCAATGACACGCCAGACTCCGCCATCGGATGGGTCGCTGGCCATGCTCCAACTGCCGAGCGCGTTGAATTGACCTTCATAATCGATGTTTGCGGTGTCCCGGAAGGGAGACACGCGACCGAACGCATCCGTCGTGACACCATCATCCACGGGGGAGGCAATCTTATTGAAGCTTCCGTCCACGGGATTGTTTGGGTCGAACGCCGTGTCGTCATGCGCCAGATCGCCCATGAGGCCCGCATAGAGAGTAAAGGCCGGGTTCAAGCCCAGTTCGTTGGCCCCGGTCATCGTAATGTCGACCAATGAGTCCTGAGTCAGGCTAAACTTGAAAAACGAGACCTGGTGACTATCGCCCAAATCCGTGTCGGCACCAGCAATCCAGCCGTACCGTTTCATGGCGTCGGTCGCCGAGCCTCCACCCCCAAGATCAATGTACTCCACGTGCGCAGCTGCATTGCCTGCCCATGCCATGGCACTTGCGGCAATCACTGCAGTGATCAACGTCCTGACTCTGCGACTTGTTCTTTCGGTATTCATCGTATCTCCTCTTTGTGACGAGTTCGTGTGATCGCTGAACATTCATCTATAGACCTAGATCGTATGGACCTAGGAACCCGCAACGTTCTTCCGGCTCGGACAGCCGCACCTTTACTATCCACCGTGCGTCTGTGTATCAAAGGCTGCGGCTGTCCTCTACAGCCACGTGCACCAGGTGCACCAGATGCGACAGAACTTTCCTCGAATCTCAGAATAAGGATTCCCCTGCCACCCTTCGACGCACAAGGCCCACCAGGCCACTGCCGACGAGCCAGACGCGGAACAAAACCGACTCCTGCCGCGATGACCAGGAACACACTCAACGGTTGGACTCTCATGTGTTCACCAGCAGGATTGGTGTGCCATCCAGACCCTTGGCTCCTCTATCGCACGGCATTGTGTCGCATCGGCATCTCTTCCCGCTACCGATCGATACCCCTCCGTGCACCAGCTGTGAAAGAATGATTCGTACGGGAGGGACGAGAGGAGACGTGTGATATCGAAGTTCGAGGGTTCGAACGGAATACAGGGCGACTCGCTTTCTCGTTCCCCGCAGCGGAGCCTATTGTCGTTGAAACCGTGATGACCTCAGCACCAATGCGTATAGTGAACGCACTCGTGAATGTCGCAGTCAGCGCTGATGCAACAACGCCTGCGCTGCTAACTGCAATGCCTAGCAGGCTTTTGACAAAGTCCGCCAGCGGCGTTCCCTGCCTTCGCCGAAGCGCTTCGCGCACGCAGGTCGCATCGCTCAGAGGCTCAACGTACGGCCTGTGGGCTATTCGGGTTCCGGCCTGTGACCGTACACGAAGCTTCATTTCTTGGTCGTCATAGCCTGTCGACAACCTGCTAGCAACTCAGTTTTCGTCACATGTGTTGCAGACATGGGCAGGGGTCTGTAGTCCTTCCGATAAAAGATTGGTAATTTCACGCTCATCAAGAATGTACCTGCCACCTTCACATGCCTTGCTGGGCGACGACTGACGCTCAGACCATAAGGCCAGAAAGGATATGAAAAGAAAATGAGGAAACTCTCTTCGAAGAAAATCCGTTCAGGGCTTACCGTCACACTTGCCTTGCTGTCGGGGCTCTGGATATTCCCAGGGTCATCACAGGCGGAGACGATCACGGAGCTGGACTTCACCAGCGGTTCGGTGGCGTTGAAGTTCGGCAGCACGACAATCCAATCCGCCAACTTCACCACGAGTGGACAAATCATCATGGGCCAGTACCAAACCCTTGCCGAACATCATTGCACCCGCTCCGCTTGGACCCTATACCTTCTCCCTCTTCACCAGTGGGCCTAATCCAGTTCCCACCGGCAACACGAGTGGCTCGACCATTACAGCCGATCTGACGGCGTTGGGTGCCCAATTGACAGGACCGGGCGTTGGCCTGTCGCTCAATGTCGGCGGCAATGCGACCGGAACCTTCAACGATACGACGGACGCATTCACCAGCTTGAGCTGGACGCGCAGCTTGAGCGGAATCGCGGGCCTGCCGACGGGATGGAATCTGTTTTCCTTACAGTTCACCTTGAATGGCACGGCACAACTGGCCGCAGTGCCATTGCCGGGAGCTGCGCTGCTGTTCGGTTCAGGATTGGCAGGGTTGATCTTGCGGCGCGCACGAAAGGTCGTGTCGTAAGAGGCCGCGGCTTCTCGAATCCTACGACTCATGGCGCCCTGAGTCGGTCCCCCTGCGAGAAGGACTGACTCAGTCGGCCCCCCAACGAAACCTGCTGGAAGCGGTGACGCGTTCAGCAGGTTTCGTGCGTGTGGACACTCACCTGATCAAACCCTGCTATATCCTGCAACACATTCCAACGACGAAACATCGAGCAATTCATCATCGCAGCGGTCTCGCATACGCGGCGTCACGGAGGATCGACTTGTCACTGTGTACGGCGCGGTCGAGTGTGTGCTCGAAAAGACTGGAGAAACTCACCGGGTGATAAGACCACCACTTCTAGATCTGGAACTGGTGGCGGCGGCTGTCGCAAACAGTGGCGATATCGGAGGTGCTCTACTCGAGAGAACTGAGCTCTTTCGCTCAGTTCATCTATAACGAGACTCGCATCAGCACGCGCTGACAGGCACTTCTCTCGATCTTCCGACCGATGGCCGCGATGGTGACGGTTTACCAATCGTCGAGCAGCTCGTCGTAACGACGATCATGCGTGAACGCGGCCACCAGGCCGAAGATCGGCGCGAGAATGAGAAAGAGAAGGGCCAGCATGACGGAACGAATCGCTTCTACCACCTGCATAAACGACCGCATCGCCTCCGTACAAACCATCATGACTAGCCAGAAGTTTCTTCTTAAGATGTGGCGCAGTATACGCCTCTCCCTGCTCGACTGGCCATAGCACCCCGCTCCAGATACTACAGATGTGACGAAACCGACTGAGTCTGCCGCTCCAAAGTTCAATCCCTGCCTGCCCGGATGTGGAAACGTCTGGGTGTTACGTACGTGCCGAATCGTTTCCCTGGCCGGCATAACTGGATAACTCCCCCCTGTGGTTGCACAGTCCCCACGGTTTTTTCCTTCTGTCTTGGTCCGTATCCGTCACATCTGTTGCAGGTGTCGGCGCCTATCGCTGGACAGCGCCTGACTCGATCACTACCTTGGGTTACATAGTGAGCCAGTACCACCGACGATGTGGATCGTCGTCTCAACGATGAGTCGTCATGCATTATCACTAGCTCCTTTGTCATACAGGAGGTCGCCGTGCATCTGAAGACACACGCTCCGTTCAGGTCTGATTCACCGGTCAGAGACCGCTCGTCGGACCGAAACCTTTTCCAACCCAGTCGAGCACTTTCATGGCTCGGCGCGTGGATGTTCGTGATCACCGGGATCTTATCGGTCTCACTTTCGCCTTTCGCCCTGGCAAGCTCTCTCGTCGACGTGGGCTATTCCACCCTCCAGAGTGAGCTAGACGCTCGTACTCCGACTGGAGCGGGAGTACGCGTGGCGCAGGTTGAAGCACCCACCAACGATACGAGCGGTGGAGCGGCTCCGATCTTCATGCCCAACCCGAGCGATGCCCAATTTGCAGGCAAGGTGCTCACGGCACAGAACGGGAACGCTTCGGGCACTTTCTCCGATCACGCGACGGCGGTCGGTCGGCTGTTCTATGGAAACACCAGCTCCATCGCGCCCGGCCTCACGCAGATCGACGCGTACGACGCCGTCAATTGGTTCACCAGCTTGTCGAATGCGTCCGGCACAACCACGACCGGTCCAAACCGCGTCACCAACCACAGCTGGGTCGGGACAGGCGACACTCCATCGGAAACCGGACAAATCCTGCGCATGGTCGATCGTCAAGTTCACATCAACGAGTCCATTCAAGTCGTCGGCCTGGCCAACGGCAGCTCCGACAGTCCGTTACTGGGCAGCGCCTATAACGTGATATCCGTCGGTCGCACCGACGGTGGGCATCAGCAGCGCACGGTCTCCGTTGCGGGAGACAGTCTCTATGGAACAGCCCGCGCGGCCGCGCTCCTCGTGGCGCCGGAATCCACCACGAGCTCAGCCACCCCGGTGGTCGCCGCAGCCGCCGCCCTGCTCGTCCAAACCGGCCATGGCGCAGGCTTGTCTCTCTCGGAAGGTTCCACCACCATTTCCGGCGTCGGGACGATCTATAACGCCGAGCGGTCAGAAACGATCAAGGCAACGTTGTCGGCAGGCGCAGACCGGGAAACGTCAAATACCGGCACCACCACCAATATTACCGACTATCGCAGCGCCGGGCATGAGACGGCGAACGGATTGGACGACCGCTACGGGGCCGGACAGGTCAATATCTACAACAGCTATCACATCCTGGCCGGCGGCGAGCAGCAGAGTCTCCAGAGCGGAGGAGGCGATATCGGGTCGAGAGGATTCGATTACGGAACCATCGGTAGAGTCGGTGGCATCCAAGGCGCGGCTTCGTACTTCTTCAACGCGACGAGCGAGGTCACGCTCTTCGCCTCGTTGGCGTGGAACCTGAGCCTGTCGAACGACGCCCAGCTGACCTCCCAGCTGTACAATCTCGACGTGTCGCTGTTCGACGTCACGAACAACCGGCTCGTCGCATCCTCGATCAGCCCCCTCGATAACACGGAAAATCTGTTCTTCAACCTGCTCGTGGGAAATCGCTACGAGATGCGCGTGACCACAAACGAATCCACCGACTTCTCAGGGGATTACGCTCTGGCCTGGCGGATGGATCCGTCTTCCTCGCCCGTCCCGCTCCCCGCCGCCGTGTGGCTCTTCGGAAGCGGAATGGCGGGTCTTGCGGCCATTGCCCACCGTCGCATGCAGAGACCATTCACCGCTTAGGATCGTAGTAGATGCCTGATGTGAATTCGATCGACTCATCGGTTGAGCCGAGGTTGGAACATCCGGAAGTCATCAGCCTGATCGTTCCTGTCGCTCAGTAATCCGTCACATTTGTTGCATCCATCTGCACCAATCGGTAGACGCACCACTGATGTACGGACTACCGTCACACTGCACGCATACATGTCCACATTTTTCTATCGTATTATCTCTAAAGGAGAGAATAGTTATGACAAAGCATAGGGTTATCCTCAGCGTTGCTGTGCTCGGCTTGTGGATGACAAACTCGTTGCCGGCCTCGGCTGCCACATTCTTTTCCACCGATTTCAATACGAATGACGGAGGCTTTACGCAAAGCACCGTGAATCCTCTCGGCGCGTCCCCGTCTGGCCCATGGACTCATGGTTCGACGGTCGGCGTCGGTGGGAGCGGTGGATGGACTGCAGGACCGGAAGAAGGCCAAGGAAACCCTGTTGAACATCTGCTGACGTCTTCGGTCATCTCGCTTGCAGATAGCGGTGCCGTCAGCCTCAGCTTTGATCATCGCTACAGCTTCGAGCAGGGGTGGGATGGCGGGCAAGTCTTGGTCAGCCTCAATGGCGGCACCTTTGCCCCTGTGTCCGGCGCCAGCTTCACCCAGAACGGATATTCTGGAACAATTCAAACCAACGACGACTGGGGATACACGGACGACATGAACGGTCTTGATGTCTTTACGGGAGAAGCCGCAACCTTTGGCTCGAGTCTTGCCAACCTCGGCTCCTTCAACGCCGGTGATACGCTGCAAATCCGATTCCGTGGCGGCTGGGATTGGAATGGAATTGGAAGCGATCCCTCTCTTGGCTGGCAAATCGACAATGTGGCACTGTCCGTCAATCCTGTCCCATTGCCCGCTGCGGCATGGCTGTTTGGGAGCGGTGTGATCGGCCTCGGTGCCATGGCACGCCGCAAGTTAGTGGCCTAGGCATACTGAAATGATGGAAACCGGGCGGCGCATGGCTGATCTCCTTCGATGCGCCGCCCGGCCACAGGATATTTCCGGACGTCACAACCTAAGTACTTCACAGAAAGAGAAAGAGGACTCCATGAATATCAACCATTGTATGCGTGAGGCACATGTTGCTTCTCCGCCCTACGCTCGCGCAGTGCTCATCGGACTTGGGCTAGTCAGCTGCCTTAGCCTAACCCCCGGGCCTGCTGAGGCCCATGTGTCTTACACTGGTACCACCATGACCAACGGGAACGGCGCCTTCCTCGATCGCGAAACGGTTCGCAAAGATCTTGCGCTGACCGTCACCGGCCATGCAGCTCAAAATGCCGCAAGCGCAGGGATCGGCGTGGCCACAGGACTGCCGGCTGACAATGGCGCGTTTACCTCCTACAGCAATGTCGGTGGCGTCATCTCCAGTCGTCAGGACACCACCGTGGAATCCAATACCGGCTGGCTCAATGGGGTCAGCAATGGGGCCGACAGCCATCTCGTAAAGTTCTTCGGTGTCGAGCTCAGCACGACTTCCACTGTCAGCATTTTTGCCGAAGGTCTGTCTGGTATCGGAACCGCATCCAGCGATCTGGTTCCTTCTATTTCCCTCTACAGCGGGAAAGCGCCCTATCAAGCGCACGACCAAGCCCCGATTCCGGTTGACTACAATGGCGACGGGCTCCCCGATCCGTTCGATCCAAACCAGAACGGAACGCCACTCTATACGTTTGCGCCCGGGCAGACGGGAGTGTTTTTTGCTACCCAGGACACCACGATGTGGAACGATCCCGTGGACCGCTATAATGCGGCTGGATTGCAAGCGGACTATGCAGCAGGAAACCTCACGGTCGACCGGGATGGCAACGGCATCATCAATCAGGCTGATGTGGCGTTGATGACTCCGGAAATCGGGACCATATCGTACGTGGACCATATTTTTAACAGCACTAATCCGTCCGTGGAATGGAGCGGCACATTGGGCCCAGGGTTCTATACATTCCTGGTCGGTGGGTCGGACCCTAACGAGCCTGCTGCCACGGCTTCTCTACTCCGTGGTTTGCGCGTCAACTTCGAAGCTGCTCCCGTCCCGCTCCCCGCCGCCGTGTGGCTCTTCGGAAGCGGAATGGCGGGTCTTGCGGCGTGGGCTCGGCGGCGCAGAACCGAATAAGTCACCGGTCCTGAATCTTCGGTGTGTGACGGATGTGGGCTCGGCCGGTGACACGGTTGAGCCCCTATCCGATCACAACAACGCTCCCAACCCGATCCTGCGCATCATTCACACATATTTTTCACCATATCTGGTGCAGCGAGCAGCGCCTCTCGGTAGCCAAGCTCCTCGTCTTGTGTTTCGATACATCCAGCCGACAACAACGGCGATTCTCACCCGATGGTTTCAACATAAAGGGGATCTTGGCCAGCCCTGCAGCGAAAGGAGAACGAGAGATGGAAAACCTGTCGAAGAAGAGGCCCTGCGTCATGATCGTGGACCACGACTTGGATTTTGGGATCAAGCTCGCTGATTGGCTCGCGGCACACGGCTACCAGGCGGTGCTGGTCCGGTCGATCGAAACGGCGATCGATGAATGCCGAGCCCTCCACCCACAAGTCGTCTTCATCGGGCTCAGTCGCTCTGAGCCGGAAGTCCAGCTGAACCTGCATGGATTATTCCGTGTGATTGAGACCACGTGCCCTCTCGTGCCGGTGATTACCATGGGATACCGAGCAAGCGGGAAGCTCATCCAGGTCGTGGCTGATGGAGCCGTGCGCCAGGTTCTGGTCAAACCCATCGGCTTCACGTACATCGGTCGTTTGCTTCAGGCGGAACTCAACCGGGCCACCGCATCACTGGATGTCCGAAACAGAGAGGCAGGTTCTCAGGATGGATGGGCAGTAGATAATCTCACATACGAACAGCTCGTTCATCGGGAGGCAACGACATGAATCGAGCGATCTGTCATCGTTGCCAGGGGCTCATGCATCCGATTGATCCGCTCGATCCCCTCGATGTGCTGCGCGGCGGGGAGTATGACCATATTCGGGCCTGGCGATGCGTCGCCTGTGGCGACCTCATCGACTCGGTGATCATGGAGAACCGTAGTCGCCCGAGGAAACAGCGCAGTCTCAGGCAAAAGTCGACACCACGCCAACCGGTGTTCAAGGATCCAGATCTGGAATGGCCGGTATGGAGATAGTTGCGTCGTTCGTTCCGTCGATCCTGAGTTTCACGTTTCATGTTCAATGTTTCAAGTTATGCAGAAACCAACAACCTGAAACTCGAAACATGAAACGTGAAACTCAGGATCGACAATGAATGACCAGAGCCATTTTCCGTCACATCTGTTGCATCGAACAGCACCCATTGCTCGCTTATCCGTTACTGCTCCTGTTACCACTTCGCTCACGCAGGGAATGATCCCTGACACCTCATTCTCTCAATCTAAGGAGCACCGTCATGAAGCGTCTCTTGTTGTCGACCGCCGTGGTTTCACTCATCCTCTGCACCCAGGCTCACGCATTCTTCGAAGAAGAAGGCCGCTGCCAGAAACGGGACCTTCGAGGAAACTGGGTCTCGTACCAAAACGAAGTCCTGAAAAATCCCCATACCGGTATCTGCAAGTTTTCCATTGAGAACGGGAAAGCCGACGGCACATGTGACTTTTCGCTGAAGGACGAACAGGGCAATCTCTTGACGGGACTGCAATTCACCGGCGAGGCAACCGTGAAGGAAGACTGCTCCGCGCAGGTGACGATGGACTTCGCGCCTCGTCCATTCAAGTCCACGTTTCAGCTCCAATTGCACCGGAACAAGAAATCCTTCGTGGGTCGCTGGGAGAACACGTTCGGCGCGCTCGGCACGGCGAGCGGGGTGAAGCAGTAAATCGATTACCTTCTACGATTGTCCCCACGGACAAGGCATCCGGACCGAACAGCGGATCAACATGATCCGCTGTTCGGTCCGCTTTTTTCCGACCGTCGTCTCGCTCTCGCCGATTGGCTTCTTGCATTTTCATCACATCTGGTGCAGCCATCTATTCTGTTCGGTAGCCGAACACATTCCAACGTGATACTGATCCTCGGACAATACGGCGAGGGAAAATCCATCGCCTTACGATCTTCACCGTCGTGGCATTGGGGCTGTCGCTGACCGGAGACGCCTGGGCCACTACCTACAACGTCATTGATCTGGGCTTCAACGTCTACCTAACCAGCAGCAACAATACGGATGACATTCCTTGATCACCCAGGCTTTTCCAACCTTGAGTTCTAACTCCAAGTGCAACACTACTGGCCCTGAGGGGCTAAGTTGTTGGCATGATGGCCTGGCTTGCCAGTCCTGTGTGTCGGTTTATTGAGCTTGGCTGAATGAAACTAACCATCTGGTTCTCGCGTCGCTCGAGTTTCTGAATACGAACTACGGGGACTGTTTCCCTCCCAAGCGGCAACTGTCACCATCGAATAGCAGAAATGCATAGGTTTGGACTCAAGGGAGTGGTAGGAGGCGCACTGGTTTGGTGGGTCGAGGCCGGCGTATCAGGGAAGTTATTCAAGAGGGTGGCGGATGCGAAGGCCGGGGAAGCGATGGTAGTCGCGATCGGCGGTCACCCACTCGCTGCCGCTTTCAATGGCCAACGCAGCGAGAAAGGCATCCGGAACGAGGTTGCCTTTGACATCGGCCGTTTTGCACAGACTGCAAAAGATCTCCCAATGGCGGGGACCAGGATTGATGACGGTGCAAGTCGGTTGATCGCGAAGCTCTCTTGCGAACGCCATGGCCTTATTCATGCTGCTCGGAGGATTGAACACACTTGGATGGGTGACGACTCGGAGAAAGCCGCTCAGCACCAGATCGGACAGGCCGTAGGGGTTGTCGGAGTTGAGCAGGTTTTCAAGCCATCTGCGATAGAGATGATGGTGCGGTGAATCTTGACGGTGAGCGTAGACGAGCACATTGACGTCAAGAAGGACCATGGGGCCGTTCCATGAAGGCGAGGAGCGCGGCGGAGTCATTCAGGTCGACACCGGGCCGGACTCCGCGTCCGGAGACCGTGGTGAGCCTCACCGGTTTGCGCGGGTGCCGGGCAATCCGGCGAGACAGGATCTGCCGAAGCGCGTCTTCTATGACCGCCGTCAACGACTTGCCTGTGTCGTGAGCGAAGCGTTTGGCGGACTTCAGGAGTTGATCGTCGAGTCGAACAGTCGTGCGCATATGCTAAAGCATATCGACCAGGCGTCAATATGTCAAACAGCCTTCTCGCTAGCCAAGAAGGCGAGGGTAGGGGAATTTCTCTGGCGCATGCGTCCGCCTTCTCTCTCTCGTTCATCGAACTCAACAAACCATATAGATAGCAGGCTGCGGAAAAACTCATTTTGACCTCTGTAGCCGTCGCAGATATCGAGGTTTTGGACGACGCTGAACAGCCATGCAGGATGCGCAAAAAGGCCGTCCAGCAAGGCCGCAGCGAGCAAAGCGGCGAATCGTACTCTGTGCCGTACGTTGAGCCTCTGAGCGAGGCGAGAACGCCGCTGGCGGACTTTTTCCGCATCCTGCTAGACCGAATAAACCAGATCCCCGCCACGCGCAGCATGAGACGTTCCGTCACATCTGTTGCAGGCATCGGTTTACTTCTGTAGTCCCACCCATCCGGTTGCGCTAGTTGTGCGTCCACGAGTGATCAACTGCCCAACCATTTTCATCTCAAGGAGGGTGCATGACAAAACGTTCGCCGCGTTTCACCGCCGCCGCGCTGGGACTGTGCTGGTCGGACTTGTCGGATTGGCGCGACCGGCGAATAACTGACGACTGATTGGACGTACAGTCTCTGTCCGTTACCTCCTGTTGTTGTCGCGATCTTGCTCGCTCACCCATCTTGCAAATACTTTCCGATGCATCTGGTGCATGTGTAGCGCGAGCTATGGCGCGAGATTGGATCTCCATGATAGCCATAGGCCAGTGAATGATCGGGCCATCAGAACCCATCGGTAGCAACCATTGGCAGCGCCGGCCGGGGCGCAGATACATGAATGCAGGAGGATGTATGAAAACCGCGCATGTCTCACTCGGTCTGGTTATCCTGTCGGTCTTGTCCACATCCACGATTCAGGCGCTGACCGGAGATGGAACGATTCCTCGTGTGGTAAACCCGCCCGCGACCAGTGACCTCACGAATCTACCCGGCGATTTGCGCGCGGTGCCGGTCCCAGGCCCAGGCGATCAAGCGCTCACGGAGTACGTCAAGGATAAGCAGACGGCCATCGCCTTGGGCAAGGCGCTGTTCTGGGACATGCAAATCGGCAGCGACGGGGTGCAGGCCTGCGCCAGCTGCCATTTTCGCGCCGGGGCGGACCCACGCTCGAAGAATCAACTCTCGCCTGGCCTCAAGCATGTGCCGCAGCAGGACCTGACTTTCAAGACCGGCGGTCCGAACTATCAACTGACTGGCTCCGAGTTTCCCCTCACCCGCCTTGCGATTGCCGGACAACGCGGCGCACTCGACTCAGCTACCGACAGCAACGATGTCGTGAGTTCCCAGGGCGTTCCGTTTCTCGACAGAGGCCCTGACCCGCTGGGCTTCCACGTGAACCGGCTCAAGACTCGTCGGGTCGAGCCGCGCAACACTCCGTCGGTGATCAACGCGGTGTTCAACCATCGCCAGTTCTGGGATGGCCGCGCCGAGAATATCTTCAACGGCGTGAATCCGCTGGGCGCTCGAGACCCCGAGGCTCGGGTGATGGCATCAATAGGCGGAAGTCTGGCCGAAGTTCAAGTCGCGCTGGTAAACTCCAGCTTGGCTTCACAGGCCGTGGGCCCGATCGTCAGCGAGATCGAGATGGCCGCCCCGGGCCGTACGGCACAAGACATCGTACGCGATCTTCGCAAAGGCAAGCACAGCCGCCGCCTCGGTCGGCGTGTCCATGGCTCACGCCCTCTCCAACAGCAACTGGTCGACCCATCCGACAGTGTGCTGGGTCCGCTCAGCCGCTACCCGGAACGCGGTCTCCGTGTGAAGTCCTACAATGCCATGATCCGGACGGCCTTCCAGGAGAAGTACTGGCAGAGCGAGAAATTCGTTCAGGTGGCGGAGGACGGCACGGTGTCGATCGTCGATCAACGAGACAGAAACCCGGACACCGACGAATACACCCTGCTGGAGTACAACTTCGCGTTGTTCTTCGGCCTAGCCGTGCAACTCTATGAAGCCACCTTGGTCTCCGACGACACCCCATGGGACCGATTCCGACGCGAGCACCCGAGTGCCACCGATCCCGCGCTCAACCCCTGGACCAACCAGAATCCCAACCATATCACCCGCTTTGCGCTCTTCGGCGCGCACCTGTTCAACGATCGGACCCGTGGCCCGAACAATCTGCGTTGCAGCAACTGCCACGAGAGCGCGGAACTGACCGACGCGTCGGTCCGGCGAATTGGGTTGGCCGCCAACGGCCCGGTGCGTAACCGCGACGGGAATATCATCGACAAGGGCTTCAACAACATCGGCCTGCGCCCCACCGAGGACGACTTGGGTGTCGGAGCAAGCGATGCCTTCGGCCCCTTGTCGCACAGTAAGCGCCTCTTCCCAGACTCGCCACCGGCTAGTTTTGATGGTGCGGCGGTGACGAAGGGATTCGGCCTTGAAGGCGCATTCAAGATACCATCGCTGCGCAATGTCGCCCTGACGGCTCCCTATTTTCACAATGGCGACACCCATTCACTTCGCGAAGCGGTACTGTTCTACAGTCGCGGGGGTAATGTCGCGCCGATCGCACAAATCGATGGGACACCAATCGAGCCGCTCGGCATTGCCAACATGACCTCCGACGAGGCTGATGCCGTGGTGGCCTGGCTCGAAGCGCTCACGGATGAGCGGGTCCGCATTGCCAGCGCCCCATTTGACCACCCGCAACTGTTCGTGCCCAATGGTCATCCGGGCAACCAGGGCGGAGTCGAGCGCGGCAAACAAGGATTCGCGAAGGACGATCTGGTGGAAATCCCGATGACCGGCGCAGCCGGAGGCCCGCCGCTGCCGGGATTCCTCGAAGGAGTGTTCGGACCACACTGAGAAATATGACACCGGTCGGCTTGCAGAGGATGTCGTGAACCAGGTGCTCTGTGGAGGTTGCATCTTTGCTTGCAGCAACCTGGGACTGATGCAGTACAATAGGAAAGCCGTTCCCAGGAGATACTGGAGATCCACTATGCCACCGATGTTAAAGCAAAAAGTAACCGTACAACCGGGCGGGGTCGTCCATGTGCAATCGTCGGAACTCGTGCCCGGGTCCACCGCCGACGTCATTATTATTCCTGACAGCGAAACACCCCCTGTCGAAAAACTCGTGGACTTGATCGGAAGCGCAGCAGGGGGCTTCCCCTCACCTGAAGAGGTCGACGCTTTCATACGCCGAGAACGAGACGCATGGTCCGCCTAACGCTGTCTGGTCGCGTCTATCTCGATACCAACATCTTCATCTATGCGCTTGAGGGATACTCAACCTTCCGAGCTGTCCTGACCACACTCTTTGGGGCCCTCGATCGGTGTGAGCTGGCCGCAATCACCAGTGAACTCACGCTGGCCGAAGTGTTAGTGAAGCCGTTCTTGGACCGAAGTATCGAGAGGGAGAGAGCCTACCTGCAAATCCTCCAACCATCCGCCTCCTTACAGATGGTGCCGGTGAGTCGTGACGTCTTGATCGCAGCCGCCCGTCTCCGTGCTGAGACAACCATGAAGTTGCCGGACGCCATTCATGCTGCTACTGCACAGATCACCGGTTGTTCGTATTTTCTCACCAACGACACCCAACTCAAAACCATTCCCGGCCTTACGATTCTTTCACTCGTAGAACTGTCACGAGAATAGCGCGGCAACTGCCACGAGTGTACTGCGCAAAACCTTTCAAGGATGACCTGCAGGAAATCCCAATGACGGGGGCAGCCGGTGGGCCGCCGTTGCCGGGATTCCTGGAAGGTGTGTTCGGACCACATTAAGGGATCTACTGATCGGATCGTCACGACTGATCCAGATGAAGCCAACCAGCAAGCCGTCGACAATGTTGGCCGGCGGCGTTCTGGCGTCGGTTCCAAGCCTGTGAAGCGTATCGCGTGAAGCGTCGTTCGCGTGCGAGATACGAACAACAACGCACAGCGGAGAGTCGTTCATGTCAGCCTGAATGGCTCTCCGCTCGGTGCATTGACTACCATTTCTACCGAGCGGCGATCCGGGATGCTCCTTTCCTCGCTTCACGGTGAAATCTTGGATCCACCCCCCATTGAGCCGGATCGGTGCCGCTACGATTCAGTGAGATTCAAGCACTTTTCGTCATATCTGTAGCACGGGTGAGGTTCAATCGGTAGATCTGCAGCACGTAATCGACTACCTTTTTTAAGCATGAGGGCGAGCTCATCAGCCTATGTTGCATCACTCGATTTCTAACCAAGGAGTGTCTGAATGAACCCTATTACGACAAGAACGCGATCTCTCGGCTTCATCGTCGCCGCCGTGGGACTCTGGCTGGCCGGGGTTGCTCCGTTGCACGCTGCAACCATCACCGCCGGGGACACCGGGGATCCACTCAGCCGAGGCATCGCCTATAACTGGACCGTCAACATGAGTGGCAATGACACCACAGCGGGATCAACCCCCAACTATGCCGCCGCTATCGGATCGCTCAGTTGGAACGATCCGATCAATGCCGGGGATCCCATCGGCACAGGCTGGACACACACGTCGAATTGGACCGCGTTGACCCTGACCGAAGCGGCCGACCTCACCATCACGCTCGCGGCGAACGGCAGCTCGTTGGTTCCTGCGTTCTCGCTCTATGCAGGCCACCAACAAACTGATAATGGCGGAAACTTTGGGTGGCATGTCTATAACAATGCCGGAAATTTTGACTGGAGTACGGCAGACCCCACGTACGACTCCAGCTCGTTGAACTATATCGGCAACGCCACGGCCTCCGGCACTGACTCCTCGATTACCAAGACCTTCTCGCTCGGACCAGGGTTGTACAGCCTGGTCTTCGGCGGCAATCCTCCTGCCGGGACTCCCGGTAGTTCAGTTGCCTATCAGGCCACGCTTTCAACAGTACCGGTTCCGGCCGCCGTCTATTTGTTCGGCAGCGGCCTCATCGGCCTCGCCGGACTTGCCCGACGCAAGTTCTCGGCCTAAGTGTTACGGAGCGGAGAGTCGTTTAGATTAGTCTGGATGGCTCTCCGCTCTCTGCATTGAGCGACACTCCAGCACTAGAGTCCTTCAACGCTGAAAATAATGTAACCTGACCTCAAGGGCTCGCTGCCCATTGAAACAAACGGCCAAGATGGCCAGGGGTAATCATATGAACTTTTTTTCACACCGAACAATGGCTTTGTCGATAGCGGTAATAGTGTTGCTGAGTGCAACAGCCTCCCAGGCGGCGCTCATCGTGCCAGCAGGCAACAGCCTGGTGGTAAACGACACCGACCTCAATGTTGCCTGGACGCAAGATGCTAACCTCTTCAGGACCCAAGCCGCCGCCAATCCCAACTTGGTCACGTCCATCATAAGTGTCACACCGAGTGTGACCGATGGTTTAGGCACACACACTATGGTAGCCGGCGACTTCACCACTAGTACGGGCGCCATGAACTGGTATGGTGCCAATGCCTGGGTGAATTACCTGAACAGCATCAGCTATGCGGGCGAGACCGATTGGCGTTTGCCGATCGTAAGCCCGGTCAATGGGAGCAGCTTGAACACCATCGTTTCATTTGACGGCACCACCGACCGAGGATTCAACACCGCGGCCGTCAACGGGACGGCGAGCGAACTGGCGCACCTGTTCTATCACGAGCTGGGCAATTTGGCTCAGTTCAATACAGCGGGGGGCAGTCAATTGGGATTCGGCGTGACCAACGCCGGGCCGTTTGCTAATTTGGAAAATAGTGGCTACTGGTCCGGTACGGAGTCCACGAACCCTACAACTGGAACCGTAAGCTTCGCCTGGCTCTTCGCAACTGCTAACGGCGGCCAGGGCCCAGGCCCCAAGACCGGTCAGGGCTCAAATTTTCCCTACTACGGTTGGGCGGTGAGCCCGGGACAAGTGGCTCCCGTGCCAGTCCCAGCTGCGGTTTACTTGTTCGGTAGCGGCCTGATCGGGCTCGCCGGACTCGCACGTCGCCGGATGAACGCCTAGCCCAGCAACACCATTGCAGACTCACGCATCAGCCCAACTTCCTCACGACCTTATCCACCGTCGCTTCCTGGCGACGGTGGACGACCAACCTCAGCCCAGGACCAAGAAACTTTCTGCCACCCCCACTTCCCCTAAGACGTCTGGTTCTTGGCCTGATCAGGGCCCTCTGAAGATATTTTTCGTCACATCTGTAGCAAGGACTTGGTTTGGTCGGTAGCTCAGCGAGTCTTGCTTTGCTATTGGTAACCCGTATGAGGGCTGGCTCTCACAAGCTGTTCTTTTTCGCAATCCTCATTAACCAAGGAGTGCCTGTATGAATCACGTTGTATCGAGAAGGCAGTCTATAGGCTTCATCGCCGCTGCCGTGGGTCTGTGGCTGGCCGGGGCCGCACCGTCTCACGCCTCGACGGTCACGGCAAATCCAGCCGGTCACCAATCGGGACTCACCTATGAGTGGGAAGTCCAGATGGGCGACAATGATTCTGCCACCTACGCCGGATCGGTCGGCGCCAAGAGTTGGGCGGAGCCGGGAAACCCAGGCCCGGACCTGTTAAACCCGAACGGCAGAAAAGGCTGGACCCATATCTCAGACTGGACCCTGTTGAACCTCACCAGTGCCACCGGCCCCACGCTTGTGACGCTTACGCTGGGTCGCGGTGCCACCGGGTCCTTATTCCCGGCCTTCAGCCTGTATTCCGGCGTGGAGGACGTGGTCTCCGACTTAAACAGTCATACCTTCACCAACATTGGAGATACGACTTGGCAGGTGAATGCGGCGGATCCCCCAATTTACGAACCAGCGAACATTACCTATCTCAGTCATGTCGCCAATGCCGGTGGGCCGAACGGCGAAGTTGAAGGATCCGGAGTGACATCCGTCTCCGATAGCTGGGTGTTGGCGCCCGGTCTGTACAGCCTCGTCTATGGAGGCAATCCTGGCTTTGTCCCTCCTCTCGGCCAAACCGGCAACCACGCCTTTTCGGCGACATTGACGACCGCACCCGTCCCGGTTCCGGCCGCAGCCTATTTGTTCGGCAGTGGGCTGATCGGCCTGGCAGGACTCGCGAGACGGAGGTTGTCGGCCTAGGTTCTGCCATCGTCCTCATTGGGAGAAAAGCAGCGCCCGGCTCCAGCGACGCTGGAGTCGAGCGCCCTCCCCAGTGTGAACAGGAATCGGATCGAGCAGTGGTTCTGTTTTGGATGAGACTCGACCCGATTCTCGATTACATTGACGTCTTCTTACCCACGAACCAAAGGAGTTGTGTATGCGCTCCCATCGATTCATCAGCTTCCCGACACTTATCCTGTTGTTTGCCTGCACAGTCTGGTCCTCTTTAGCCCAGGCGGCCGCGATTGATCTCACCGAGATCATCTTCGAATACGACGGCTCGCCGTGGACGCTGGGCTGGAAATTTTCCGTGACCGCTCCGACCTCGGTCGAAGCGCTGGGGGTCTACGATGCCGGCCAGGACGGGCTGGCTGGACCGGCCCAGGTTGGACTGTGGCTCGCCTCCGGCGGCGCCCCGCTCGTCCAGACCACCGTTGCAGCCGGAACTGATGCCGCATTGGACGGATATTTCCGATTTGTGCCGGTGACCAGCACCGCCCTCACCCCTGGGATCGAATATATTGTCGGAGCCTATCTGGACAGCGACGCCACGTCGTTGTTCGGGGGCAACGGCGTCGTCGACCCTCGTGTGACAGTGGTGGATGCACGGTACTCGGCGTTTGGCAATGCAACGTTTGAGTTTCCCGGCCTTACCGATCCGGGAACGGAGGGTGGGGCCTTCTTGGGAGGCAATGTTCAGCTGAATCCCGTCCCCCTCCCCGCCGCCGCCTGGCTGTTCGGGAGCGGGCTCGCAGGGATTGCAGCGTTCGGACGTCGGAAAAATCGTGCCATTTCACGTTGAGGGCAGCTACCAGCGGATAACGGAAGGACGGGTTATATGGCCAGTATCAAATCTATAATTTTATTGGCTGGAATATTAGCTATTCCGACTACGGCTTCATCCGAGACACTGTATAGCATTGGAAACAGCCTGACAGTGGACGGATTAACCGGTCTTACTGCCACGACTAACATCAATGGCTATTCCCTGGATGTTGGCACACATATTCGGGCCGGTGCCCCACTGAACTATATCCGAGCCTATCCGAGTGATGTTACCCCTGGCTATGAAACCCCTTATGGAACATGGGATTATGCGCTGTCTAATTTCAGATTCGATCATGTTCTCATTCAACCTTATCTCGGAACCGGATTTGGAACTCACGACACGCTGGGTTCCGATGTATCCAATATTCAATATTGGATAGATTTGGCCAAACACGGCGGTCTGGCTAATAATACGGAATTTTATATCTATGAAGCCTGGCCGCAGCAAAGTGCTTTCAACGGAAATTATCAATCCTACTGGAACCAACCTCTCTCCGATGACTCCAATCAACCTATGATTTTTGCGCGGGAATACTTTGATTCCGCTTACCTGGCCCTTACAAATCATTATGGAGACAGCGCGGATATCGGAGTAATTCCTATCGGCGATGTCATAAGTCGAATGGATCAGGATATCAAGGCAGGGTTGTTCCCTGAAATATCTGATGTCCGCCAGCTTTATCGGGATGACGTCCATTTAGGAGACGTCGGACGATTTGTGGCAACAGCTACGATCTATTCTGCTCTCACGAAGACGAGCCCAGAAAATATCGATCTCCCGAACTGGCCGTTCGCGACAGGGCAGGGTCCGCTGGTGTTGACACCGAGGTTAGCATCACACATTGGGTCTGTGGTTTGGGACGTGGTATCTCACGATACCCGTGCGATCACGCCCGTCCCCCTCCCCGCCGCCGCCTGGCTGTTCGGGAGCGGATTGCTCGGCCTGGGATCCATGGCCAGAGCCAGACTGCGAAAAGGACAACCGATTGCATACAGGCGGTAACTGTTACTTAACGGGAAGTACGCGCTCACGGCCAGACGATCGAGAGCCAGTCCTTCCCGGAACATCGGAAGGAGTAGTCATGCGCACAGGTATCCCCCATTTTCTCGCCGTTGCCCTGATAGGGCTCGGCATCACTGTCTCAACGGAAGCATTTTCGCAGGTCAACAGTCCGACTGATCCTCCCCGTCCCCCGTCGCTCAAGACCGTGCCGGTGCCGGAGCCGACAAACCTGGCCGACTTTGTCAGTGACCGCCAAGCCGCCATCCGCCTCGGCAAAGCGCTGTTCTGGGACATGCAGGTCGGCAGTGATGGGGTGCAGGCCTGCGCAAGCTGCCATTTTAATTCGGGTATGGCGGACAACCGCTCGAAGAATCAACTCTCTCCGGGCTTAAAACGGATCACCGCGACTGGCTCCCCAAACCCCGACACCACGTTCTACAGAAACCTCGGCCCAGTTGGGCAAGTAACGGGATCTGACTTTCCGTTCTTCCCCGCCAGCAACGACGTACTCTCCTCACAGGGTGTCCGCAACTCCGTCTTCCTTGGGATCGGAAACGGCTCAGCTGATCTCACGCGTCAAGAACCGGACCCTGATGGATTTCGAGTTGGGTCGACGAACACGCGCCGGGTCGAACCTCGCAATACCCCGACCGTCGTCAATGCGGTGTTCAATCACCGTCAATTCTGGGACGGGCGGGCGGATAATGTGTTCAATGGTGTCAACGAAATGGGCGATCGGGATCCGAACGCTCGGGTGTTCCGCGCGGACAGCCCGACCAACCCCGTTCCGGTGCAGGTCCGGCTGGAAGACTCCAGCCTCGCGTCACAAGCAGTCGTCCCACCTGTCAGCCCTGATGAAATGTCGGCACGCGGTCGAACGATGCGGGATATCGGCAAGAAATTCGCCCGCTACCAGATTCCCGGTCAGCCGGCCTCCAACCTTCGGCCTCTGGCGCTTCAGTTGGTGCATCCTGAGGACAGCGTGCTCGGCCCCTTGAGCCGGTGGCCTCAAAAAGGATTGAGCACCATCGGGTATCCGGAACTGATTCAGGCGGCGTTTCACCGTCAGTGGTGGGATTCGCCTAAAGTGATTCGCGTCGGGACCGATGGAACGCCGACCGTAATCGACCCACCCTCCGTGGCGCTTGCGGCCAATGAATACACCTTGACGCAGTACAACTTCTCACTCTTCTTCGGCTTGGCCGTCCAGCTGTACGAAGCGACCCTCGTGGCTCACAATTCGCCGTACGATCAATTCATGGACGGCAATCCCAATGCGATCAGCGCGCAGGCCATCTTAGGCGTCGACCTCTTCCGCAGCCAGACCCGTGGTCAGTGCATCACCTGTCACGAAGGCGCCGAACTGACCGGCGCCTCAGTACGACAAGTCCGTGCCAGTCCGACGCGCATCCGCGATGAACAAGCGATGGACAGAGGCTTCAATAACATCGGTGTGCTGGCCACGATTCAAGATTTGAGCCTCGGGGCGAAGGATTCCCTCGGCAACTGGCTCTCCACGGTCAAGCGCCTGACCCCACCGCCGGCGGAACCGATTGTCGTCGATGGGGCCTTCAAAGTGCCCGGCCTGCGAAATGTCGAACTCACGGCTCCGTATTTCCACAATGGCGGCCAGCGAGATTTACCCGCCGTCATTGAATTCTATAACCGGGCCGGCGATGCCCACGAAGGCATGCTGACGCTCGACGGTACCGACATCGTGCTCATGTCGATCTTGGGCCTCACGGCTGATGAAAAGGCAGCCCTGCTGGCCTTTCTTGTTTCTCTCACAGATGAACGAGTGCGCTTTCAGCAGGCCCCGTTCGATCACCCGCAGCTGTTCATCCCGAACGGACCGGGCGCCCCGCGCATGATCATGCCCGGCGATCCGTTGTTCGAAATTCCCGCGGTCGGTCGCTTCGGTGGGCAACCGCAAAAGAAGTTCTTGGAGTAGTAACGGAGTAGGTGCGGTCAATGCACCGAGAGTAACCCATCCGGGCCGTCGCCGATCCTAGGACGACGGCCCGGACCTTCACATCACGCGTCTTTCCTCCTCTCATCAAATCAACCTCATTTTCCTGTTGCATCTAGTGCAGCAGCCGGTATCGATCAGTAGAGGATCTCAACTAGATCTTGGTAAGAGTGATATCGAAGACAACCAATCGTTTGTTTGTCCCAATTCCCGGTCGCAAGACTGATTGAAATGGCCAGACGGCACACATGCGCCTACAAAGAATGACAGGTTGAACACCAGATATCACGTGCTTCAATTACTATAACCAGGGAGTACCATGATGAAGCCTTCGATTCTCACGTCCCTCATGATTTCTGCCGTGCTGTTAGTTTCACCCTCCATCTCGTCGGGGGCCACCGTCACCAGCGGCACGTTCACGATGGATCTCGATCGGAATGCTCTTGCGCAGCTTGTGCTGAATCCGACCGGCACCCCGCCGACGCTCTTTCTTGAGGAATTCTTCACCTCGCCTTCGCTGACAGGCGCGCAAATCAATGACGTCGTCAATACGAATCTCGTGCCCGGCAACGGCGAGATTCCTGCCACGGGCTTGGTCTATGACGTCACCGGTTCGTCCGTCACGAATCCGTCCGGCCGAGCCATTCAAGCGACGAACTTCACCTACGATCCAACCGACCTGACCGGCACCGCTACCGGACAGATTGGATTGGGTGGTGTGCTTCGATTTTTTGGAAATTTCGGGGGGATCTTTGCGACCGGTGACTATGCGCTGAAGTATGATGCCACACGAGTCGGCAATGCGGCGGGCGGTTCAGGCTGGTATCTTCTCAATAACTATGGGTTCCCCGTTCCAGGATGGGATCTCACCGATGTGACGGCATCAAGCGATCCCTTTTCCCTGTCCTTGTCCGGCACGTTGAAATGGAGCCCCGAGGTCACCTCGGCGTTTTTCCACTCAAGCGACATCGGCAAGTCGATGGGCACCTTCACATTTGTGTCGCCGGTTCCGCTCCCTGCCGCCGCCTGGCTGTTCGGCAGCGGTGTGATTGGGTTGATCGGTGTGGCGCGGCGGCAAATGGCCCATCGTGGGTAGCGATAGAAGATTCCGTTGCCGAATCCTGGTGGCTGCGGCCTTGGCCGCAGCCATGTTCCCCGTTTCTCTGGTCCATGCGGCACTGCTCCCCCTCGACACGGTGGTCGTCGGCAATGCCGGGAATCTCCCGGACCCCTTGACCGGACGAGGCTCGGTTGCGTACACGTACCACATCACCAATACCGAAGTGACGAATGCGCAGTACGTCTCATTTCTGAACACTGTCGATCCGACCGGCAGCAACCCGCATGATGTGTACAACCCAGACATGACGAATGCAACCGGCTTCGCGGTCGTCAAAGGTGGAATTGACTTCATCCCGACGGCGCCGGATGGAGCCAAATATGCCGCGAAACCCAACTATGGCGATAAGCCGGTCAACTATGTGAGCTTTTACGACGCCGCGCGATTCGCCAACTGGGTGATGACGGGCGACACGGAAAACGGATTTTATACCTTCGCCGACACGAACACGCTTGCCGGCCAGGGCACTCACGGGCCGGATCAGCATAACGGCACGAATTGGGTAGCAATCCCCGATCAGGATGAGTGGTACAAGGCCGCCTTCCACAAGAACGAGGGCGCGACCGGAAGTTACTACTTGTACCCGACAAGCAGCGATTCTATACCGACCGTCGCCACGGCAACGGCGGCTGGCGTGATTGCGAACCCTGGATCGAATGTCGCCAACTATAATTTTGGTGCGAATTGGGACGGCACTGTGAATCTTGGTCATGTCACGTCAGTAGGAAGCGCAGGCCCCGAAAGCACCAGCCCATATGGCACATCCGACCAGGGCGGCAATGTCATCGAGTGGGTCGACGAGGTGACCGGTGCTTATCGCGTGATGCGTGGGGGATCGCTCTGGCTCGGAGAAGAAACGCTGCGGTCCACATCCAGCAGCTTCTACAACCCTCATGTGGGAGGCAGTAGTCTTGGCTTTCGACTCTCCAGCCTCGGGCCGATCAGCGTCGTGCCGCTTCCGGGTGCCATCTGGCTGTTCGGAAGCGGGGTGACAGGTCTTGCGGCATGGGTTCGGCGGCACAGACACAGAATTGACCAGTCTTGAATCCTTGATATGTGATCACTATGCGACTCAACCGGTAAATCGGTTGAGCCCACGCTTAAGGCATCCGCAAACCACCGGCTGGTTTTTACCCGTCACGAACATATTCCCCCCACATCTAGTGCAGTGATCAGCGCCATGCAGTAACCGCTGCTCCTCATCTTGTATTTGGATACCTCATCGTCTCCGAGACCGTGATTTGCGCTACCCATGGCGATGAGAAGAGGACTCTGCGTGATACCGCGCATGCGCCGCCGAATCGGCGCGCGGCCGGTAAGAGAGGAAAGGGAGATCCGCCCATGTGACACTGATCGAGCCAGAAGAGGCCGTGCATTATGGCATCATGCGCCTATCCTCATGTTCCGGTGGTCACCATGGGAGTTTGCGCCGGCTGGGACCCGACGAACATCCCGAACGGTGGATCCCTTCGCCGTCTTCATCTTCTACTCAAGCCCTTCGAGTTTAAGTACATTGGGCGTCTGCTCCGATCGGAACTCAGCGCGGCAACCGCATCGTCGAATCAGCCTGACAGAGAGTCTGGTTCTCCCGATGGACGGGCGGTTGCACACCTCTCACACAAGCGGGCAATCCATGGCGGGACAACCGCATGGGTCGGGTAATCTGTCGTGATTGCCCAAGGTCCGATATATTCCGACGTTCTTTCCGCGCTTTCCAGTGCTTTGCGTGATACTACGTATTACACACGGGTGCCACCGAACAGCCTGGACCATTTTCTGTCATATCTGTTGCATCTGTAGTATCTGTTGCTCGCTATTTTCCCCGATCCTCACTATACAGTGTCTCTGGGAAGGAATGAACTTCGGGTCCTCCACTACCAAAGGAGCATCGTCATGAAATGCATTTTGTTCAGGATAGCCCCACTCGTGCAAGCCTCAATCTTCTCCGCGATCGTTCTTACCACAGCCCTCTTCAGCTCGGTCGACACATGCCAGGCGGCCTCGTTCGGCACCTTGGAATGGGTCGATAGAACCGGCACGGTCTCTGGGACCGATACAATCCCGGTTCAATTCCGTCTGACCTTGGATCCTGCGTCCGTTCCACTGACGATCGGCCCTGGTGGATCAGGGGAACCGATTTCCGGACTGGAACAGGCTGATTTAGACTCTTTGGCTGCTGACTTTCCAAATTTCACCATAACAGACGCTTCTTTGAGTCATAGCTTTTATAGTGGAGGGACATTCAGTGACGACACCAACCCGCCGCCCTATCAGTTCCAGTTTTCGAATTCATTTCCGTTTAGCAACGTAAGTCTCGTGCCCGGGGTTCCGACCATCATTGAGCATGGTCAGTTCGTCCCTTCTCCTGTCCCAGCTCCGCCAGGAACCTACTTTCATTATCGTTCTGAAATCAATTTAGTGGTGACCGGATTGAATTCTTTTGGTGATTCCTTTGAACGCGATTTCTTGGTTGCTCAAGTCGCCTGCAGTGATGGGGATACGTCCTGCGCGTTCCAACGGACCGTGACCCCGGTGCCGATTCCCGCCGCCGTCTGGTTGTTCGGGAGCGGCGTGATTGGCCTGGTTGGATTGGCGCGCCGCACATGATCATGCCCGGCGATCCGCTGATGGAAGTTCAGGCGGTTGGCCGCTTCGGCGGCGCGCCGCAGAAGAAGTTCCTGGAGGCAGGATGAAACAGTGACGAGCAATTCGTCGATATTGAAACGCCGTTGCCGGTCACTCGACGACGGCAGAAATCCCCAGACGGAGATCACGGACTTCCGGCTGTTCAGCAGGCTTCAATCTGTTGCATCCGGTGCAACAGTAGGCATTGATCAGTAGGGTGCATCGGCGAATTTTGGTATTAATCTGGATTCCGCAGTTGAACGGTTGCGATGACCAGCCAGCGATCAGAACCCCTCGCAAGATGGGAAGATGATGCGGTCTCAGGGAAGAGGGTCATGCCTACGACGCGGAGGCGGGCATCCAGGCATTCCAGACTTTCTGGATACCCGTTGAAGCATGCGGGAATGACGAGAGGGACCGTGTTCAACTCCGGAATCTGGAGTTACGCTTCCTTCCATTTTCCACAACTGTTCAAAAGACAAGACCGTTCGGCTCACTGCGGAGTTTCCCGTTTACTCATCGCCCTAGTTTTTTACCGTCTGAGGAGAACTTCCATGATGAAATCCATGTTCGCACGACATGACCGCAAGCCCCAGCCCCTGCGCGGTGCTCTTGTTGTCTGCTCTCTCATGATCGCCGTCATCGCCGCACCGGCGGAGGGACAAGCTGCCTCATTCATTGGCCTTGGCGATCTCCCAGGTGGTGCATTTGGTAGTCGTGCGTCAGGGGTCTCCGCCGACGGGTCAGTGGTGGGAGCTGGATACTCCGCCAACGGCCGTGAGGCCTTTCGCTGGACCAGCGGCGGCGGCATGGTGGGGCTTGGTGTCCTCTCGAGCAGCAACTACTATAGTCAGGGGGATGGAGTCTCCGCCAATGGTTCGGTGGCAGTGGGATATTCAAACTCCACCAACAACAGTGTTGAGGCCTTTCGCTGGACCAGCAGCGGCGGCATGGTGGGGCTTGGCGACCTCCCAGGTGGCGGCAATATCACCAACAGCTGGGCGCGTGGCGTCTCCCAGGATGGGTCGGTGGTGGTGGGATATGGAACTTCCGGCGGCAACAACGGCCAAGCCAGTAATGAGGCCTTTCGCTGGACCAGTGGTGGCGGCATGGTGGGGCTTGGCGACCTCCCAGGCGGCTTATTCCACAGTGAGGCAAATAACGTCTCCGGCGATGGCTCGACGGTGGTAGGATTTTCGCTCTCCGACAACAACAGGACTGAGGCCTTTCGCTGGACCAGCGACGGCGGCATGGTGGGGCTTGGTGCCCTCCCGAGCAGTATTTTCTACAGTCAGGCTTATGGCGTCTCCGCCGATGGCTCAGTGGTGGTGGGGCTATCGGGTCCTGCCAGCAGCCCTGAGGCTTTTCGCTGGACAAGCAGCGGCGGCATGGTGGGGCTTGACGACCTCCCGGGTGGCTTTTTTAGCAGCCAAGCTTACGCCGTATCCGGGGACGGGCAACTCGTGGTGGGGCTGGGAAATGGCGCCAATGGTCCTAGTGGATTCATCTGGGATCCCGTTCTTGGAATGCGGGATCTGCAAACGCTTCTCGAAACACAAGGGGGCTTGGTCGGAGATCTCGCCGGGTGGTCGGAACTAAGACCACTGGCCATTTCCGAGAATGGAACATGGATTGTCGGGATGGGAACTAACCCTTCTGGCGATTTGGAAGCCTGGCGTGCGCAGTTAGCCCCAGTGCCGCTACCGGCGGCCGTCTGGCTGTTCGGGAGCGGAGTTGCCGGGCTTGTCGGATTGGGCCTCCGGCGCATGAAACCGTAGCAAGGGGGAGTCTACGCGTGAAGAAAGCGCTGATTACTGGAATTACGGGCCAAGATGGATCGTACTTGTCGGAGCTGTTACTGGGGAAGGGTTACGACGTCTACGGCATCATCCGCCGATCCAGCTCGTTCAATACGGGGCGACTCGATCCCATCTATGAAGATCCGCATGTCCCCCAGCGACGCCTGCACTTAGTCTACGGTGATCTCAACGACGCCAGTTCCCTCAATCGGATCTTGCGCACCGTCCAGCCCGATGAAATCTACAATCTCGGGGCCCAGAGCCATGTGCGGGTCAGCTTCGATATCCCGGAATATACCGGAGAGATTACTGGATTAGGCACCACCCGCCTCCTGGAGGCCATTCGCGAATCAGGATTGAAACCGAAGTTTTATCAAGCCTCGTCCAGTGAGATGTTCGGCAAGGTCTTGGAGGTGCCGCAGAAGGAAACGACGCCGTTCTACCCGAGAAGCCCCTATGGGGCCGCCAAGGTCTATTCCTATTGGATGACCGTGAACTATCGGGAGGCCTACGATCTGTTTGCCTGCAACGGCATTTTGTTCAATCATGAATCGCCGCGGCGCGGGGAAACCTTCGTCACGAGAAAGATCACCAAGGCGGCAGCGCGGATCAAGCTCGGCATCCAGCAGGATCTGTTCCTCGGCAATCTTGATGCCAAGCGGGACTGGGGGTTTGCGGGGGACTATGTCGAAGCCATGTGGATGATGTTACAAGCGCCCACGCCGGACGACTATGTGATCGCCACGGGTGAAACTCACACCGTCAAGGAGATGCTTGAACTGGCGTTTGACCGGTTGCAACTAGATTGGACAAAACACGTCAAGATCGATGCCGCGTACTATCGCCCGACCGAGGTTGATCTGCTCATCGGAGATGCGAGCAAGGCGACGCACCAGTTGGGGTGGCAGCCGAAAGTTCGGTTCGACGCACTGGTTGCCATGATGGTGGATGCGGATCTCGCGGCAGAAAAGGAAAAGTTGGATGGGACCAGGAAGCGAAACGAGAGGGGCTAAGCAGGGTATGACGGCGTTCTGGAAGGAACAACGAGTTGTGGTGACCGGGGGAGCCGGGTTTCTTGGTTCGTTCGTCGTCGAGCAGTTGCGCGCGAACGGGTGTCAACAGATCGTCATTCCACGAAGCCAGGATTATGATCTCGTGCAGATGGAGGCCGTCCAGCGATTGTATCGCGACGCGACGCCAGATCTGGTCATCCATTTGGCAGCGCGTGTTGGCGGGATTGGGGCCAATCACGCCAATCCAGGACGGTTCTTCTACGACAACGTGATGATGGGCACCCAGCTGATTGAGGTCGGCCGCCAACGGGGGCTGAAGAAGTTTGTGGCGCTTGGAACCATCTGTGCCTATCCCAAGTTTGCTCCAATTCCATTTAAGGAAGACGATATCTGGAACGGCTATCCCGAGGAAACGAATGCTCCCTATGGATTGGCGAAGAAAATGATGTTGGTACAGTCCCAGGCCTATCGGCAACAGTACGGGTTCAATTCCATCGTGCTCTTTCCTGTGAACCTGTATGGACCTCGCGACAACTTCGATTTGGAAACGTCGCATGTCATTCCAGCCCTCATCCGAAAATGCGTGGCAGCCAAGGAGGCGGGACAGGCGTCCATGACACTCTGGGGAGATGGGTCGCCGAGCCGAGAGTTTTTATATGTCGAGGATGCGGCCGAGGGCATTCTACTTGCGGCCGAACAATATGATGGAAATCTACCGGTCAACTTCGGGACGGGAGAAGAAATCGCCATCCGTGAGTTAGCAACCCTGATTGCAGCGGAAGTGGGGTTCGCAGGACACCTCCAATGGGACACACCTCCAAGCCGAACGGCCAGCCTCGGCGCTGTCTGGACGTCAGTCGGGCCAAGCAACTCTTCGGCTTTGAAGCTCGGCACCGCTTGCGCGACGGGGTGACGAAAACGGTCCAGTGGTTTCAAGCCAACCGCCAGGTGATCCGGGAAGTGCATTTCTAGTGTGGCGAGGAACTCCGCTCGAAGGCAGGGTAACCTACTTCACCAAGAGTAATCATTCAATGAGTTATCGCCGGTACCGCGTCCTCATATGTACTGTTGTTGCCCCCCGCACTCCAGCCGGCAGCGGCAGGCTGGGCAGTACCCACAGATGGCACTGTATGCTCTGTGGTGAGATCATCCATCCAGTGATCGCGTGAAATTGCATCCGCGCAAAGAACCCGCACTTGATCGGAAACCACGGGAACCCTCGCCAGCCTCTGTTCAGACCTTGGCGACCGGGATGCGCGACCTGACCGGAGACACCACGAACAGCGAGACGAAACCTCATCGCCCCCTGAATCCTTTCACGGAAAGCCCTTCTGCTGCCCGCACCTATCCTTCGACCAACCCCCATTCTTTCCTTCTTGTCGGGCCTGCGCTACAGTACGGCATCGTCCAATGATTCTCACGCATCGCCTACTCGCTCTTGTTTGCCTGCTGGCACCGATCGTTCTACCCTCGTTTGCGCGAGCAGAACTCCTGCCCCGCCATGTGGTGATCCTCGCCAATGCCAAAAGTCCTGAGAGCCTCGGCGTGGCTCACCACTATGCCGCTGAGCGAAATATCCCCACAGGCCACATTATTCCCCTTGACCTGCCGCTTCGGGACTCGCTCACTCGTCGCGAGTACGAGGAGCTCGTTGTGACTCCTCTGCGGCACACGCTAGAAGATCGCAAGCTGTCTTCGTCCGTTCGCGTGGTGGTTACGACCTATGGCGTACCGCTGCGCGTAGAGGCGCCTCAGCTTTCGGCAGAGGAACGCCGCTGGCTCACGGACGCGCAGCAGCTGGTCAAGACAAGCCGGACGAGATTGGAACACTTGAAACAGCAGTTCGAGCTGCTTGTGCCCGAATCATCGAACCCACAGGACACATCGTCGTTCCCTGCGCAAGATATCCTCGAAGCAGCTCGGACGGCAGCTCTCGTATCACAAGTCAATCGGACCTGGCGATCCACACTTGACCAGGTTCGACAGCAGAATGGCCTGGAGGCCGAGCGATCGTCGAAGAAGCTGCTTCATCTGACCCAGCAGTATGGTGGATGGGGCATCATGCTTCAGAAGCACACAGGATCGGAACACCCCCCTGCGGCTCCGGATACGCCTCAAGCCGCGGCGTGGCGCAAACTGCTGGAACGCTCCAGCCCCTTATGGACAGGACTTGGCCGTCGACCGATCTCCTCCGAACGGTTATTGATCTACCGCTGGGCCGAACGACTGTTCGGTGTGCACGGAGTACTCGAACTTGCGAGTGCCGAAGTCGATCTCCTTACCTATACCCATGCCGCAGCCAGCCTAGACAGCGAGCTGAGCCTGCTCTGGTGGGATCGAGATCTGTACTCAGTGGCTTGGCGTTGGGGGAACCCACTTTTTCAAGACCTGCCGGCGAATCAGGAGGAACTGCCCATCCTGATGGTGAGCCGGCTTGATGCGCCGACCGCTGAGCTGGCAAACGGTCTCGTCGACAAGGCAATCCATGCCGAGCGGCATGGATTGCGCGGAACTGCATATCTTGATGCGCGCGGGCTGAAACCGAAGAGCCCCAACGATGCGTACGGTCATTACGATCAGAGTCTTCGCGATGCTGCAGACCTCATCACGCAGCAGAGCGATTACCGAGTCGTCCTGGACAACACCGAGAAAACGTTTTCGAATTCCGGTGAAGCGCCGGACGTCGCGCTCTACATCGGATGGTACCGATTGCGGGCCTATGAAGATGCCTTTACCTTCAACCCTGGGGCAATCGGCTATCACATGGCATCGGCCGAAGCCCTCACGGTGCATGATCGTGGCGAACGAGGCTGGTGCAAGAATTCGCTGGAACATGGGATTACCGCCACGCTAGGCTCGGTGGGAGAACCATACCTGGATGCGTTTCCCGAGCCGGCACGGTTTGCGGCCTTGCTGCTGACGGGACGATACTCCCTCGTCGAGATCTATTACTTGACCAGTCGCTATGTCAGCTGGCAGATGGTGCTCTTTGGCGATCCGCTCTACAACCCAATGAAGGGACGTTCGCCCATTCCTTCATCGACCTCACCGCCGGTTGCCCCTTCTGATCGGCGATTGAGCAATCCCCAGGCGCAACTGATGCGGGCCCATGACCTCGCACGCACCCGACAGAAACAATTGATCGCCCTGCTTCTACAAGCCCAGCAAACGCTCACAGCTCCCTCCTCGTCTTCTCTTCCGATCTCTCCATCGACACAACCCGCTCAGTGAGCCTGACACTCAATTCCCACAGCTGCATCGCGCGCAACAGGATCGACGGACTGTCAGTATCCGGCCGAGGAGGTCGCGTACCACTCCGTGCGATGAGGTCCTGAAAAGAGCTCACGTCCGGACTTCACGAAGCAACTCGCCGCCTCGGCCCTCCCTGAAACGCGCAAACGTTTGTAGATTCGCTGGAGGCGCCGTGCGATCACGCTCTGATCGACCTGTAGTTCCAGCGCGATGGCTTTGTTCGTTTCTCCCGCTGCAACACGCGAGAGAAGCCTCAGGTCCTCGTCCGGACAGTCTTCAACAGTCCGGTGAGGCAGGCTCCGTACTCGCTCCCGAACCCAGCACAGGACCTGTTGAGTCAGATGCTGGTCAATCATCGCCCGTCCGATCGCTACGGCTTCTATGCCCTTCATGAGTGCGTCCCCCGATCCCGCCTTCAGAAGATATCCTCGCGCCCCGGCGATAATTGCGGAGTACAGGATGTTTAGATCGTCCTTATCGGTGAAAAACACCACGCCGACGTTCGGATGCGACTTCCGGATGGCTCGGCAGAGGCTGATCCCGCTCGCGCACCCGACTCGCACATCCAAGACAACCACATCCGGCCGGCAGGTCTCCATGGCGGTAAAGGCTTCGGCTTCGGTGCAGGCAGTACCGGCCACGACAATCATATCACATCGCAAGAGCACTGCTTTCAGCCCATGGAGGGCAATGACGGACTCATCGATCAGGAGCACGCGAACAGGCTCGCCTCTTCCTGGTGTTCTCACCACTATTGACTGCCTCTCGATCGAGCGTTGCAGCCTTTCATGAGAAATAGACACACACCCCTCTCACGACGTTGCGCCGTTGTGTTACCCGGTGAATCGTCAGGCATCACCATCCGGCACTACTTGATCAGGAGAAGCGTTCCACCAGCATCTTTGGGGTTCAGATGGTCTCGATACACAAAGGTGGCTCCTGCGGCATAGAGCAGATCGCTGATGGGGATGCCGATATATTTGGTCTCTCCTGGTTTGAGCACGAGTTGCACGTTTAAGACCGTTGGGGCCGTTTGATTCGCCGCCGCCGTCATGAGAAACCCTCGCTCATTGGTGGACCGATTGGTCACACGCACCAAGACCGGGGTGCCCGGTCGCGACTTCAGATCCAGCACCGATATGGGAGGATAGAGCACCTTGAGCCCCCCGATCTCTGTGGCATGAATATCGAGGTCAACCAACAATTCCTTGAAGCGTTGGCCGACCACCGACCCGTTTTCAAGGTCGCCGACTTCCACTCCCCCGGCTTGTAACGCCCAGGACGCTTCGCCCATCATGAGCACAGTCACGGTTACCGCCATACCGAATACACAAGACCTCATTCCCATTCGTTCGCCTCCAAGGTTAGCCCACCTACAGTGATTCCTCTCGCGGCCGAACAGACAAGAGACAGGGAGGGAGCCCCTGCTCCTCGAGCACCTGCCCTTCGACCACGGTCTCGCCTACGACTAGAAACTGGACCTTGACTCGTCTCGTCTGGTCGAAAAACTTTCCACTCGCCACAGCCGTGACTTCATGCTCTCCATTGGTGTGTGTCACGTCACGTTCAATCCTGACGTGATAGTAGTCAAAGCCGTCGAACATCTTATTGAACGCCTGCGCACGCAAGAGGGTGACCAACGGCGCGTCTTCGGCGTGAGACTGACCCGCAGGGCACAAGAACACTGTCAAGATGAGCGCCATCAGTAGAGGCATCGTTGACTCCTTATGGGTAGATCCTGCCCTGAGCTGTATTCGCTTCCGTCGATACCATCAGAGTACTGAGTGCCCGTTGTGTCGGATGACCCTGACTCGCTTGCGCCGCTATCGCGCCGCCCGCTTTTCAAAATATTCATCGTAGCGAAGGACGAAGTCTTTCATGGCCAATGGCGCGTGACAGCCTCGGCACTTCGTGAAGTCTTCCGCCAACGCTTTCCCGTCCGGGCCATAGGCCGCAAAGACCCAATTTCCGGTCCTGAGGTTCTCGGATACCTCTTGCCCCCAGCCCTCGCCTTTTTCCATGACGAAGATCTTGGCGAGATCACCCTTCACCAATTTACCGTCCGGACCGGTTACCGGCGTCTCGCCGTCCACCTGCGCCTTGTAGACTTCCATCACCATCACTGTGCCGTTGGGAAACGGCTGTCCCGCCTTCGTCTTGGCACCGACCGTATTGATAAACAGCTCGCGAACCTGCTTGACATCTGGTCGCTGGACCTCCGATAGGAACTTCGGCCCATTCTGATATCCAACCGGCAAAGCCGGCTCTCCATCTTTCAACTTCGCCGGAGAAGACGCAGTTTGTGCCGAACCCATTTCGGCACAGCCGCATATCGCAACCACACAAAGAATCAGTCCCCACTGTTTGGTCATTGCCAGTACCCCTTTCTCGATGAATTTCTCTCATATACCCGGTCACGTGTTCTTCGTCTACCGATGCCTGCCTAACCAGGCTCCAGGTACTACACATTCTCCCTCTGATGAGGAGTTTTCTGTTCCACGACGATCGTGAGATGACGTATAACCGGTGCAGAATACGGAGTCGGGTGACAATGCGATGAGAGACACGCACATGGGAGCAACTTCTTCGACCGGCGCCTCGGCAGAGGCGGAACAGGCGCGCCCTAAGCCGTTGATCCACTCGTTGCTCTTTGTGTTCGGTTTCTCGATCATCTTCGTTGCTCTGGGCACAGCAGTAAGCGGTATCGGTCAATTGGTCTTTGACCTTCGAGAGCCGCTGGTCAGGATCGGGGGAGTGATCGTGATTGTCTTCGGGCTCGCGACGATGGGTTTGTTCGACGTGTTGTCGAAATGGTTTGGCCACCTGGAGAATTCTGCCGCTGATGGAATGTGGCTCTGGTGGCTTCCGCTAGTCAGGTGGATAAAGAACGGGATTGATCTCTTTCGACGCTCTTTTTATCGCGACACACGAACCGAACTGAGCCGTCGGAACAGCGGCGGGTATCTGCCGTCCTTCCTCATGGGCGTCTTCTTCTCGGCCGGTTGGACGCCCTGCATCGGGCCGACCTTGGGCGCTATTCTGGCACTGGGGTACAACAGTGCGACCATCGGCCACAGTGCCTTGCTCCTTGCGGCCTATTCGTTGGGATTGGGGATTCCGTTCGTACTCTTCGCGCTTGCTTTGGATTGTGCGCGCGGCTTCTTACGCTCGCTCACGCGCCATATCCGGACCATTCAACTGATCAACGGCACATTGCTGGTTCTGATCGGCTTGGCGCTTCTGACGAAGCAACTGGCGGTTATCGCTAGATGGGCACAAGCGCATAATTTCTATGTGGAGGCAGGGTTCCTAGGTGGTGACACCCCCACCTTTTTCATTGCCGCACTGGCCGGGCTGCTGTCTTTTCTGTCGCCTTGTGTCTTGCCTCTGGTGCCAGCCTATGTCTTTTACCTCACCGGACGCACATTTTTGAAGACGACTGCGCATCAACCCGTTTCCCTATGACTTCGCATGGTGGTTTAAATAGCGAGTGATCGCCTCACGCTCGGAGTCGGTCAGAGGCTGAATTCCTTTTTCGTGCATGAGCTTTTCCATCCTGGTCAGCGCCGCTTGCCATTCCACCATGGTCCGGAACCGTGGATCCGGCACACCATGCGTGATGCCATGGCTTCCAAACGGCTTCCCGTGACACGCTCCACACCGTTGCGCGAACACTCGTCCATCTGCGGTGTTCAATTCTGGAATTTCGGTAAACACTCCGCCGCATCCTGCGAGCCAGAGAATCGCCAACAGTTGGAGAATAGGAAGACCCCGTCGGCCAGCAACAGGAATCGCTGCGGACACCCTTCGATACACGATCGTCACTTCCGCTTCCTCCAGCTTTCTGGATTATTTAATCTGCTGAGTCCGGATGGCCGAAGCTCTGGTCGCGACGAGCCCTGCCTGCAATGGCTGTCCAAGGTCACGGAGTAACATGGCATAGCGATCAAGTAACACCGCCACCATCGGGTGGCTGCGGCCCAGCGTCTGTTGCTGAATCACCAGCGCTCGCTCGTACAGAATCTTCGCCTCTTCCACCAGACCACGCTCATGTGTCAGCAAGGCCCAATTCCCCAAGATACTCCCCATGAGCGCTTCCGCCGGTTCCTTCGCCCTCTCATTGCTGGCGAGCGCTTCGCGATAGTGCAGATCCGCGCGTTCGGACAGTCCTTGGGCATGGTACAGATTGGCCAGGTTATTCAGACTCAGGGCGACGGCTGGATGCGTGTCACCATAGCGGGCACGTCGGATGCCCAGCGCCCGTTGATACAGCGGTTCGGCAAAGGCGTACAGTTCCTTTTCCTTGTACAGGGATGCGAGATTATTCAGGATCGGCGCAGTATCGGCAGACTCACTCCCATCGCGTCTTTCCAGGAGAGCCAATGCCAAGTGGAATCGGGCTTCCGCTTGAAGCAGATGACCCTGCTTTCGATACACAAGCCCCAAACCGTTGTAGCCGAACGCCAACTGCGGATGTCCCGCACCTCGCACCTGTTCCCCGATCGTGAGCGAACGCAAGTAATAGACTTCTGCCTGTTCGAGCTCGCCTTCCTGCTGATAGATTTCCGCCAGGTTGTGCAGTGCGGTCGCCACATCAGCATGTTCCGTGCCGAATACTTGCTCCCAGACGGCTAACGCCTGCTCATAGTAGGACTTCGCCCGTGCATACTGCCCCTGTTCATGAAACACCAATCCTAAATTGTTGAGCGTCGCCGCAACGCGCGTATCGGTGGCGCCGAATTGCTCCGCCTCACGGACTGCAGCCAAAAACATCTGCTCCGCTTCTCGATATCTGGCCTGTTCGCGTGCCGCAGTTCCCTCATCCGTCAATTGCTGCCACCGATCAGTCGGTTCCGCCTCGGCTTGGATCGATGCGAAGAGGCTCACCAGCAACCACGTAAGAAGAAGAGTCATCCGCACCCCCCAGGCAGGCACACTCCGGTTCATCAACAGTGCTCGCCCCTCAATCATGTGGCCATCTCCCTTGGGATCACGACTGGGTGATTTGGACCGACTTCACCAGGTCGGCGTGGCCTGGTTGTCGCTGGCAGCAAGTCCCGCATAGTAGACCGTGACCTGCTTCGGGTTTCGTCCCACTGGAATAGTTACCGAGATCGCATTGGTTGCGGCATCGATCAGCGAGACCGAACCGTTCCCGCTATGTGGGGCGTTCGTCACGACGACGCCTTTTGCCGTTCCAACACCCTGTGGACCGACGACCCATAGGTCCATGCCATGCTCGCCATTCGATCCCACCGCTGGGAGGTCGACGCTCGCGAGCAACGGAAATGAAGCCGGCCACGGTGTCGCATCGAAGACATAGAGCTTGTCTTTTTGAACGGTAGCCGCTTGTTGCGACGTCAGCCCAATCATCGCGTTCGATTGAGTCACATAGAGTCGATTGCCGTCGGCGGTAAAGCGAAATCGTGACGGCCTCACATGGTCCAGACTGTGGCTGACCAAACTCAGCGTCGGTTGGGTGAGGTCGATGAGGCCAAACCTCCCGATCACCTTGGCGGGATCAGACGTCACATCCTCGCCGACAAGTAGGAGAAATCGTCCGTTCGGCGTCACTTCCATACTCCACACGCTCGGCACATCGACCTGCCTCGTCGTCAGAGTCAAGGAAGCCGGATCTATCTCGACAATCACTCGATAGCCGGCAAGGTAACTGTAAATCTTGCCCGTAATCTTCGACCAAAACATGCCGACTGGCACGGAGTGATTGGGGGTCAATGCATCCGCATCACAGACCGAATGTCCCAACGGCGTCTCTTTGGCGCTGTCACACAGATCGATCTTGACGTTGAATTCGCTCCAGGCCACATTCCCATCCGCAATCGGTACGGGAAGCAGCACACTGATAATTCCCGTTGTACTACTGGAAACAAACGCAAGTTGCTGCGGGGTGACCGTCGGTCTTGAAAATGCAACGAGGTGTTGCCCCTTCCCCGAGAGACAGACAATCGATGTGACACGGGGCTTCTCTCCCCCCACTCCGAGATGTGAGTTATGAAGGACTGAGACCGACCCGCCCCGCGCGCAGTTGGCTATCGTATCGATCCCGGTGGCAGGGTCACCGTCGTTCATCGTCCAGAGCACTTCCTTATCGACCGGATCGCGGTAGATGCGTGTAGGCCGCTGTCCAATCTTGACTCTAGGATCTAGCGGATTGGCGGTGAGAAAACCCTCAAGAATTGGCGCGGTGCCCCCAATCGGATCAATGGTCGCCACTTGGTTCGTTTCAGTATTTGTGACAAAGATCCACTCGCCCAATGAGAACGCGACACCACCGATCGCGTCGGCCTGCCGTGGGCCAAGCGACAGCGTCCCGATGACCGCCGGACTTACTCCATCCAGACGAACCGTGGTGAGCGTCGTGTCGTCTTGGTTCACGACTAGCGCCATGGGAGTCGAGAGAGGTGTGTTTGGAGCTTGATCACTGTCCCCAGCCGCAGAGCATGCGCTGAGCAGAATGACGACTGGAAAGATTGTGTATCTTCGCCACCACGTGAGTCGACCGTGGCATTTGTTGATAGAGATCGTATTTGCCATGATGTGTTGCCTCATAGCGCGTTCTTTGTGGGCGCTCTTCACTGCTTGAACAGAGACGGCGTTGTAAAGTACTTGGTGACGCCGCCGACAAAGCTGATTTCTTGCTGCAAATTGCCGTTGAAGTCGCGGTAGATCGGAATCTGTGTGATGAAATAGACTTGAGCAAAATCGAAGACGTTGATTACTGCTCCGGTTGAATAGGCAACATACGTATGATCGGTAGTCGGCACCGACCGCCCGATAATGTTTCCATCGAGCAAGACGGCCCGGTTCACGGGGTCAGGTCGAAATTCAAGCAGCTCGGCCTCGATATTGTCTCTTCCCTTATACCGAAAATTGATCTGGTTCGTGAGGGTCAGCCATGGGAAGGTCACCAGATTCAGGCCGGCATTGATGGAGAACTCTTCTCCGGATCGATAGCCATCAGAATTACGGAACGTATATCGGACGTTTCCCGAAAGGAACTGATTCAGCCGATGAGGAATGATCTCGTAGGTCTGGTAGAACCCCGGCTGAATTCCAAAGGCCCCGCGTCCGACTTGCAGGGTAGATTCAGCGAGCTGACCAGCGACAGGCATATTTCCGTAGTCGCCGACCGGGAACCACACTCCCATTTCCAGGACGACCATGCTGCGCAGGCTGGGCAACAGGTTGTACTTCACCTTTCCCAACACATCTCCAACGCCGCGATCAAAGGTGTTCCCAACTGCAGCGTTACCAATCTGTCCGATTGCATCGATTATTCGATAGGGCACCTGCACCTGGATGCCGATTCGCTCCGTGAGTCCGTAATTGAGATCCAAGACCGCAGTTTGAACCAGCGTACTCAGTTGACTGACTTGGCTATTCGCTAGAATCAACTGTTTGGTCTGCTGGTTGGCGAAGGGAATGGTATTCACCCCTCCCGAAGGAATCTCGTTCGGGGTGTGGGCAAAACTCAGATTTACCGTAAGGACGCCTGCGGGCGAGACTGCTTGCTGCGAACCGATCACAACAAAGCAGCTGACTGATCCACACGATGCCTCAGCAGAGGAATACATCCCCCCGAGACTCAGCAGGACAAGAAACCAGTATGGGGCTGCACGACGCATGGGCGTGGAGGCCGCTACATTAGACTGCTGCAGCCTGTCGCAACCGGCCTGTTTCACGGCCGACTGATCGTGCATTCACCGTCCGCGACTTGAATGGACTTTGCTTGGTTGGCACAGCGATATTTTCGATTTTGATCGCTCCCACACAATGGAGATCGATCAACGCAGCTACGGTCTGGCTGAAAATTCTCAAGCTACCGGCACCCAGGCGACCTGCCTCAACCCATCGATACACCGTCCAGCGGCTGACATTGAGAATCTTTGCGGCTTCGTCTACACGGAGTAGCTGTTTGTTCTGTAACGTGCCGATGACATCCATAATGATTCCTCCATACCTTCCCTTAAAGCTTACGTACGACAATCGGGAAATAACTCGTTTACCTTGTTCTACTCGTCACAATTCGTAATGGCGGGGTGAAGGCCGAGGAAGGAGCACCTCCCCCCCGCACTCGTCCGAGTCAACGGCTGCTTGACTCAGACAGAACTGATCTGTGTCACAATTAAAACGAACCGGGATAAGAATCAGCAGCAGGGCATTCGCAAGAGTGCGTAATACCTTGGTGATCTTTATCCACGCGAGAAAGGCGTAGTGCTTGGAGGCGCCCGAGGGTGAAGTACGGTAGAAGCAGATGATAGGAAGTATGAGTCAGGAACCGAAACCTGTTGTTCGACGACAAGCAAGGCGACGTCAACCGGCGGCTGCGCCACTGCGACGACATCCGACATTGCTTGGCAAGCCAACGCACAGAACGCATTCTGAGGCGATGAGTTCCCTTCACTATGGTCATGATGGGTCTGGGTTTGGTCGGCATGGGCAAGCATACAGCCCGCACCCATCACGACCAGCGCCGTATAAATCAGGACTGCACATCCGGCGATGGAAATACTATGGAAGGCCCGACCGAAGCGTTTCACGAATTTATCACTCCAACTAGCCCTACCGCCGCATTCCAATTAACCCTACGTGAGCTCTTGTACACGAACCACCACGCGCTGTCTACCTATGGGTGCTCACGCATGCTACAGTTTTGACATCCAGCTGGTAGGGCTGTTCGGCATATTTGCAAATCTGCGTCCACGACGCAGGGGATCGCCACCACGAGTCCCACCGCCTAATAATTAAGGAGTTAATACGCCGTACACGATGGAAGACTCCCGACGATTTGCGGTTTGTCCAGGGCGTGCTTCATGTGGAGAGGACGAGATGAAAAGCATCGCGCATCGTCGAGTCCGCGAGGATCGGTGTCCCCCCCATCGCGCCATTCGGCTTTCAGATCGGCCACGGCCTCTTTCCCGTGAATCACCTGACCGTCCTGATCCTCGATCTCGAGTTGGCCATCACGCGAAATGTAGCTGAGGTTGTTGGAGATGCCTTTCATCCCTTTCGGCGCCTTGACGAGTTTCACCACGACTTGCGGCGCACGGCGGACCATGGCCTGGAGCTTCTGCCGGACATAGGTCGCGCGAGCCCGCGGCTTGCTGAGCCGTCCGCCGGCACTCACAGGCTTGGCTGAGCCAAGAGGAAGGCGTGTGCTGCGACGCGGTCGTGGGAGGGTCTCCGTTGAGACATTGAAGAGCCGACTCCCCCACTCATCCAGCTTCAGGTCGATTGGACGAATTGAAGGGCTCATTGGAGAGACCAGCGCGCCACCGTCCCACGCAAGACATCAGAGACTCTGTCGGTGTGGGTTCGGATCACACGGGAGAGTTCGGTGATCACCTCCACCCGAAACGCACCCCGGTTCTCTGGGGACGTATTCAAGACTTTCGCGATCTGGTTTAGGTTCCGTCCCAAGGCAAGGAGTTGCTGATTCGATCGGGTCAGCGCGGCGAGCTCCGGCTGCCCCACATGGGGTTCCCCCGTCAATTTGGTGCGGATCATCGCGACCACCCAGGCCGTCGGCTGATAGCCCTCGTGCCGGGCACAGGTACGCAGCGCGGCGAGTTCGGAGGGGGTCACATTCAGTTTGATGCGGGCGGTGGCTCGTTCTCGCCGCCGGGTGACGCGCAGCCGAGGAACAGCCGACGATCCGGGCGTCTGGTCCAGGGCCCGGCGCACGACCTGCCGGAGGGCATGGCTCGGTGTAACCCCCTGCTGCTGACACCAAGCCTGCCAGGGTGCTTTCAGCTCTCCCAAATCCACGGTGATCGTGGTGGTGCGTTTCGTGGTCATCCCCACAGGCCCGGCAGAGTCAGGGCCAGTCCAGCGTTCCGGTGACCACAGTGATGAGAGTCATCAACACGCATGGGCAAAAGCTTACAACACACGAGAGATGTAAGACAACTGGGCCTTGAGGCCATATCCTGCAACCTCCTCAAATCGGTCTTACACGCTCCCTACCCCCATACAACAGTAAGACCACAGATCAACATTTTAGACTGCGCACCGGACGGCAGAAACAGGCCCCGGATCGGCGGGTCGGTGGAGCCTCCGGCAAGCCGGTCATGCCGGCACCCCTGGTCGGCTGGTCCGGTTTTCAGCCATTCGGGGGTCCCGGTTTGAGGGGGGATCTCTTCCTGTTATCCTATGACAGGGAACATCCTGTGGGTTGTTGAGGGCACAACCATGCACATGACCGAGCCAAACGTTCTTCGATGCCTTCTGGCACTCGGCCTGATGAGTGGGCTCGTTGCTTGTCGCAGCCTGGCCAATTGCTTCAATAGTGGGTTCACTCCCGCCGCCTGTGGCGGCGGCTATAGCGAGAGCAACGTTGCATCTCTACCGCAGCACACGGCCACTTCGGCGGAAGGTCGCTGGACGGGCACGACTCCTACAGGCCGAACCGTCGTAGTACTGGTCGTCCATGACGGCTCGTATTGGCTATTCTATTCGGCAAAAGACCAGCCCAACATCCTGGCAGGACTGGTTCAGGGAACTGGCACGTCACACTCCGGTTCCTTCGGTTCCTCAAACACGACAGATTTTAATGTGGAAGGCACTGCCACTCGCGCGGCGACGACGCGTGGCAGCTATGTGCCGAACAAGAGCTTTGACGGGACGATCGCCTACGTCACTGGCGAGACAGAAAGCTTTACGAGTACGTCCGATGTGGACTCTGAGTCGGCCCCGAACCTGACTCAGGTGACCGGGACCTATACTGGGCTCCGTTCCGACAATCACACGGTCACAATGACCGTGGATTCCACCGGGACGCTTTCAGGTCATGCAACAGATGGTTGCACCGTTGCGGGGACCTTATCTCCTCCTGCAACGGGAAATGTGCTTCATACCTCGGTGACATTCGGAGGTGGTGCCTGTCGTCAGGGAACCGAGACGGTCAGTGGGGTGGCGTTTTACGATGTCACGACACAACGGCTCTACAGTGCCGCCCTCAACCATGCCAGGACCACTAGCTTTCTCTTTCTCGGCACGAAGCGGTAAGCCTCACCGGTTCGTTGTTCTGTCGGGATGTCCTTCTTTGACGGGGACATGACCTGGTCAGATCATGCCCCCTCATTGGATCGACCAGATCACGAGGACAGGATCTCTCGCACCGCGGTCGAGGCAAAGAAGTCCTGATCCTTCAGATTGGCAAACCAGCTCTCGGCAAACTCCTTCAAGTCCTGCTTCAGTAAGGGCACGACGTGCGTGCGCCTGCCCGTCTGGTTATACCGATAGACGTCTTGCGAGAGCCCCAGGTAGTCGTTCCTGAACGATACCGGTTCGGCTGCTATGCCATCTGGCAAATTGTGAAACAGAAACACGATATCGGGATCGCGCATGAGGTCGCCGTTCTGTTCGCCGTAATGGCACAAGGACACAAGCCGGTGTCCGTCTCCTCTCGATCCAATCTCCTCGACCGAGAGTGGCATGTAGCCAGATACGGTAATCCGCACCGCGTGTGCGCCGTTGAGCAAGTGATTCAATTCCGTCGCAAAGGCTTGATACGGTTTCATCATCGTCTTCCTTCCTTCAGGTGAAGGAAGCCCCCGGCGCGAAGGCCGGAGGCTTCCCGTGACGGTCAGCGTTCCGACCGCTCCGCGATCCAGCGTGTCGCCTGTTGGGCGACGACGATCAGCGCGTCGAGATCCGCCAGGCCGAAGGATTCGGAGTTCTTCCAGACTCCATCCCGGTCCTTGTACGAGCGGGCGACGGTGACGTTGTAGAACGGACCGTTCATGCCCTCGTTCTTCCAGATGCTCGCCTTGATGCGGCTGCATCGAAGCGTGGTGACCGGCTTGGGTTTCTTGTCTTGAGGTGCCATGGTGTGTCTCCTTTAGTTAGAGTTGATGTGTTGGCCTCTCACGAGAAAGTGGAGGCCACACAGCGACGACAAAGGAGACAGAGAGGCCGCCGCCACCTGGCGGGCCGGCGGGCGCGAAGCGGAGGAATGACCGCGGAAAGGAGCCGCCTCTGAGGCGGCGCGCGGGCATGATCGACGCAGCCTGACGGTGGAAAGCCAGGGCGACGGCCGGATGCGCACAGGCACCGGCCCTGAAACCACAAGCTGGTACCGCTCATCAACAGCACGGCATGGCAGAGCAGATTTAACGGACGAGGCGAGAAGGTCCTGCTCACAGATCAAAGAGACTAAGTTCGTTCGCCACGGCGGAAGAGAGTCAGCGAGTCGGCTTCGATGCGGTCTTGAGCTTGACGCGGTTGTCGGCCAGCAGGCGACCGACTACACGTCAGATGGTTGCTGAAAGCAGTGGAAGACCGAACGGCCTGCGAGGCCACTCGCGAACATCCTGTGAATAACGGCGAGAGATGGTGAGATAGGCTGTCCATGTAGCAGCTGGGGTGAGATCATCATCACCCGACAGCCCAAGCCAGAGTCGATGACGACTGCCAATGCATCACGGATGAGTGTTTGACAATTATACCTGTTCAGGTATAATCACACCATGGCGCGTCACGAACGGCCAGTCGAATGAATTGGCAGTAGCTATAAAGATTTGATGGCGTTACCGGTGCCGTGCGGCGATTCTTCGGGTACGCATTGTCGCTGGCTCAGGCTGGCGATCAACATGATGATGCGAAGGTGCTCACGGGTTTCGGCAGTGCCGGTGTGCTTGAAGTGGTCGAAGACGACAGGAGCGGCACCTATCGAGCGGTGTATACCGTGAAGTTCAAGGAGGCGGTCTTCGTCCTGCATTGTTTCCAAAAAAAGAGTACGCATGGCATCGCCACGCCGAAAGAGGATCTTGCCATCATCCGCGCCAGGCTGAAAGTGGCTGAGGCGCTGGCCAAGGAGCGACGACATGAAAAAACGAGTCATTGAAGGGATCGAGGTCTTTCGCGGGTCTGGCAATGTCTTCGCAGACTTGGAGCTGCTAGATGCGAATACGCTCCAGATCAAGACCGGGCTGGTGATCGAGATCCGGAGAGCGATTCGCCAACAAGGGCTCACCCAGCAAGCCGCAGCCACACGGATGGGAGTCACTCAACCGAAGGTCTCCAGCATGATGCGTGGGGACTTCTCTAATGTGTCCGAACGCAAACTGATGGAGTGCCTGAATCGGCTCGGCTACGATATTGTAATCAAAGTTCGACCAGCCTCTGCTCGCATTGGACATTTGATGCTGGCGCTGCCGTGATTATAGGGCGTTGTCTCACGAGGGTGATCCCACTCCCGTAAAAGAACCGGACGTTCCCTCTCATTCCTGAGACCAAAAGCCCTCCCCTCCTCTCGTGTCTTCACGGAAACTGACGATTCAGCGCATCACAACCCCAGGCGTCAGGACGTCCTGCTAATAGTATCCAGGCTGGTTGCGTCTATACGGATCACGTTGTGAAGCCGGCGGAGGTTCGTCGTAACGATGCTGTTGGCCCGGCTGCAACGATCCCATATTCACGTTGTCATAGCCAGGCGCGGGTCGTTGCCGACCCGACAAAGAATCATCGGCACAGCCAGCGATCATGGCACTCGCCAGAAGGGCACAGGGCAGCGCGCATAGAATACGAATCATACGAAACCTCCTCCGTCATTCAGAATGATTTCCATGCATTTCTCATCCAGCCAGTCTGCTGTCCGTACCGCTACCGTACAAGCCTTCTTCAACCTGCAAAGAGTCACCTGATAATCTGAACTCAGCCAACTGGGGAAATAAACTGGTGCGCCCTCATTTGTTGCCACGCATCGTCTTCTCAATTGTGCCATGCATCCCCTCCACTGCGCAAAGGTCGATGGGCCAACTCAATTTCGGAAAGGATAAAAGAGACGAGAATTGGCCATTCAGCACTTCCGACAAGGACGTTGCCGTCAGCATAGAGCACCACCCCTCTTTCTAACGTGGTACGGAGTTGCAGGACCACGCGACACTCGCCGTTCCTCGCCCCAGCGATGCTGCCGCGTCACTCTGCGCTACGATCATCATCGAAAAGCCGAGCCGACCATGAATGGCCTCAAACTGCGGCATATGCAAACCGACCTCTTCGTAACACACTGTTGCGCCCCTCACCTACATCGGGGCGCAACGGAATGTCCCCGTCTGGGGCAAAGCGCGGCTGCAAGCGTGACACCGTCCGCGGTGGCGCGGTTGCCACGGGCGTGCCACACCCGTTAATGGGCGACGGCGGTTCTCTTGGCACGGTCGAGTCGCATTGCGCGACACGACGGTGCCGGACTCCACCTGGCACGGCGTCTCCTGACGCGGTGCCGCAGAGGCCTGCCTACCCGAAGCCCCTCGCCGAGGGTAGCCTGCAGTGCAATCCCTATAGCTTGGATGGTCAAGCATGCAGAGCAGACCTCCTCGTTGGAAATCCCGTGCCGTTGAAACTCGACGAGGAAGAGGGCGGGTCGTGGGTCTATGGGAATAACACAGGATATACCTCTCGGTTGCAATCTGCCTTCGCCTACCGTACGTTTGGTGGCCTCCTTTTACACCGGCAGAGTGATCGCACCCCATCAGACGATGATTCTTGCCATTATTACAATCTTGTCATATCATTGGTAAGTACCGGTAAGGAGAAATAGACGTGTCGAAAGATAGTGTGCTCCGACCTGTGGTCTGGATGGGCGATAGCAAGAAGCAATTGAAGAAGATGCCGGAGGACGTGCAAAAGCAGATGGGCGGCGAGCTGTATCTCGCTCAGCGAGGCGAAGCTCCGCCACACAGCAAGATGTTAAAGGGACTCGGCGGTGGCGTTTTTGAAATCAGGGACGACTTTGACGGCAACACCTATCGGTTGGTGTATGCCGTCCAGATTGGCAAGCGGCTCTATGTGCTGCATGCGTTTCAGAAGAAAAGCAAAAAAGGCATCGCGACACCCCCGAGAGACGTAGAGTTGATTACGCGGCGGTATAAGGAAGCAGTCGTCATGGAAAAGGAGTGGCCGTCATGAAGAAAAGGAACACCATAGACCATGAAGTCAGTTCCGGGAATGTCTTTGCGGATTTAGGCTTGAAGGACTCCGAGAGCCTGCTCATGCGGGCTGAGCTAGGCCATCAAATCTTCAAAATCCTCAAAAGCCGAGGACTCAAGAAACAAAAAGAGGTGCAGGACGTGCTGGATATTGGACAGGCGGAAGTCTCCCACCTGATGAATGCCCGGTATCACCGGTTTTCCGAAGCCCGGTTGATGGCCTTCCTCAACAAGCTGGACCGTAAAGTGACGGTACAAGTCTCACGACGCAGGAAAAACGAACCGTTTCAGGAAGTGGTTCTGGCGTAAGGCGGACTTCGCACTCGCCAAGAGCGTCCCTTCAAGACGAAGGCAGGAAGTTCAGGCGACAATCCTACGTGCGTCTTTCAGAAGCATGAAGAGATGCAACGGGTCGCTTGGCGAAGGAAGGAAATCCAAATGCGCGTAGAAGCTTCTTGCCGTGTCGTCTTTGGCATGGACCACCAGAGCCCGAATTCCGGCGATATCGGCCGCCTGGAGAGTTCGAAGCACCGCATCCTTCACCAGCGCAGCGCCAATTCCCTGATTCTGCCACTGACGGTCCACCGCCAGCCTTGCAAGCAGCATGATGGGAATGGAATGCTTGGCTAGTCCCTTCCTCACTCGCTCCGGAGCCTGTTCCTGTTCCACAGAGCCGACAGCCAGGGCGTAATAGCCGACGACGGCGTGACCCACCAGCCCCACGTAGGTTTGCGCTCCCCCACTCTGCTGGCTCTGTAGTGCATATTGTGTTAGAAAGCGCTCGAGCTCGTCCCGACCACAATCGAACGGCTCAATGGCATGATGCTGCTGAAGTTTTTCGATCGTCCGGGTCAACGCTTCTCTGATGCTGGGGAAGAGGGATCAGCGTCAAAGAATCCCGGCTCGGTCAAGAGACGCTGCAGACGAGGGGTGCGGCGAGTTGGAGCATCCAGAGCGGCTTGAAACTCAGCCCACTTTGCCTTACTCAAGATAAAGGTGCGACGATCAGCCAGCATTTCATCAGCACGAGACAACGCACTGTCCCGGACAAAATCACTCAAGGAGCGGCCACAAGCAGATGCAGCGGCTTCCAGTGTCCGCTTATCTGCAGAGCTCAATCGAAGATCCAGCTTTTTACTACGAACCGACCTGGCCAGCATCTTCGTACCTCCTGATGGTAGTGAGACTAGCCCAGTGAATTGGACTTGTCAAGACATTGTCATGACACGGTAGCCATTGAGAGAGAACTCGCAAAATGCAGGTGCCACCAGTGGCACCTGCTCCTGTAACTCATTGATTTTTCATGACATGAAATGTCACTGTTTGCACTGCGTTTTTCTCTTATCTATTTGATCTTGTTCACTTTCTTCTTGTCCTGAAAAGGCTGGTGTCGACAGTTCAATTCTGTCCCTCGGCACCATCACAATACAGCCTCTACAGCTGCACCGATGATGTCAGCTATATCGGTGGTATTCACCTATTCACTGCTAAAAAGAAGTTGTTATGAGGGGCGAGCAGGCTATGACCGGGAGCCTGACACGTGGATCACGTAGTGGATTTGGCTGAATTTTTCTACTTCTTCAGCGTCCGGATATACGCCAGTACGGCTCGACTATCTGCTTCAGATAAACGAGTTTTCCATGACGGCATGTTCGGTTTTCCCTCGTGAATGGTCTGAAGCAGTATTGCGTCGGACTTTTTCTTGGTAGTCGGTCTCGTGAGGTTGGCCGGCTCTGGTCCCAGAAGTAAATAGCCATCCCCCTTCCCTTCCGAGCCATGACAACCGGCACAATGCCGAATAAATATTTTTTCCCCTTTTGCAACGTTGGCGATCTTTGATTCTGGCTCCTTCGGCGCGGCGATCGATACCTGTGCCCCCACAATCATGACAACAAGCCCCATGCATACAGTACCAGCGAGCGTAGGCATCCTCACCTCATCCTTTCTCTGGCCTAATTTCCCCATCATGTCAACGGCATCTCGTCAGGCTGGCGAGCCGGCCTCGGCTCACCATTGCCATGAGGCATGTCATCGACTAAACCCTGGACGGCAGACACTGATCCTCCTCGTAATTTGCTTGGAGCGATTCCCTCTGTCGAGCGGCCTTCGAGCCACTGATAGAGGACCGGCAGCATGATCAAGGTCAGCAGCGTCGAACTCACGAGGCCGCCGATGACGACGATCGCCAACGGACGCTGCACTTCCGAGCCGATCCCGTTGGAAAATGCTAGGGGAACCAACCCCAAGAGTGCGACCAACGCCGTCATCAAGACGGGACGCAGCCGAAGTAGGGCGCCTGAGGTCACCGCTTCTTCCAAACTGTGGCCGTCCTCTCGTAATTTATTCATATAGGAGACGAGCACAATCCCGTTCAACACCGCCACGCCGAAAAGATTGATGAAGCCGACTGACGCCGGCACGCTGAGATATTCCTTGGTGAGCCACAGCGCCACGACCCCTCCGATCAACGCGAAGGGCAGATTCAAGATGATGAGGGTTGCCTGACGGAGTGAGTTGAAGGTTGAATACAGTAAGAAAAAAATCAGGCCGATTGTGATTGGAACGATGACCTGCAGCTTGGCCATGGCCCGTTCCATGTTCTCAAATGACCCGCCCCAGGTCACCCGGTAACCGGGCGGAAGCATGACGTGTTCAGTGATTTTCTGCTGCGCCTCCGCAACCAACCCACCGATGTCTCGCCCCAGCGTATTGAACCCGATCGATACGTACCGTTGCAGCTGATCGCGGCTGATCCGGCCAGGTCCCTCCTCCAACTGCACGGTGGCGAGATCCGCCAATGGAATCAGTGCGCCCGCATGATCACTGACCCGAATATTGCTGATGGTTTCGACACTGTCCCGGTACTGCTCCGGGAACCGCACCACCAACTCAAACCGTTGCTGGCCTTCGTAGACGCGCGTCGCGACGTCCCCACCAATGGCGGTGGTGATGATCTCCCGCACATCGGCCACATTGATCCCATGCCGCGCAATCTTGCTGCGATCGATATCAATCGTGAGGTACGGCTGGCCGAATAATTGTTCAACTTTGATATCTCGGACCCCTCGCACGGTTTCGAGCACCTCGGCGATCTCCTGGGCTTTGTTCCGCAGTATCTCCAGATCGTCTCCGAACAGCTTCACCGTGGCTTCCGTGCGCACGCCTGAGATCAACTCATCAACCCGCTGCTGAATAGGCTGGCTGATCAGGAATGTCGCCCCGGAGACTCCCGCCAACCGCTCGCGAAACTTCTGCATCAACTCCGGCATGGTCTTGGCCGTAGTCCACTGATCCAGCGGCTTCAAGCGAACCACCGGATCACTTTCATTCGGTTCCTGTGGATCGTTCCCCAATTCCGTACGGCCGATTTTTGAAACGACCATCTCCACTTCCGGAAACTCCATGATCGCCTGCTGCATCCGCTTTTCGATGTCGATTGACGCGGAAAGCGACACGCTCGGGAGCCGAATAGTTTGTGGAGCGACAGATCCCTCGTTCAGAATAGGGATAAATTCTGAGCCCAGTGTGGGCACCAATGCCAGCGCGCCGATGAGCGCGCCAACGGCCATCACCACCACGACGGTCCGGTGCCCGAGGGCCCATCGAAGGGTAGGCGCATAGAGCCGCTTAGCCAATCGGACGATCCAAGGATCTTCTTCACTGCCTTGCCTCAAGACCAGAGAACAGAGCACCGGTGACAGCGTCAGCGACAAGACGAGGGACACCAACAGCGCGATCATGATGGTATAGGCAAGCGGTTTGAACATCTTCCCTTCCATCCCGTGAAGGGACAAGAGCGGGAGAAACACCAAGATAATGATCAGAATCCCGAATACGACCGGCTGTCCGACTTCCTTCACCGCTTGCGTCACCAGCTGAAGCCTCGGTATTGCGGCAGCAGAATGGTGCGACAGATGGCGGTAGACGTTTTCAACGACGACGACCGACCCATCCACGATCATACCGATCGCGATCGCCAACCCTCCCAGCGACATCAGATTTGCGGTCAGCCCGATTTGCCCCATCACGATAAATGTGGCCAGCGGCGCCAAGACGAGCGTACCCACGACGATCAGCGCACTCCGAATATTCCCAAGAAACAGAAACAGCACCACGACTACGAGCACCACACCCTCAGCCAACGATTTGTACACCGTATTCAATGCTTCGGTGATCAGTTCGATACGGTCGTAAAACGGCACAATGCGCAATCCATCCGGCAACAGATGTTTTGCATGGATGTCCTCAATACGAGTCTTGATCCCCTCGACGACATCCCGGGCGTTGCCTCCACGCAACATCAGCACGATGCCACTGACCACCTCGCGATCCCCGTTCAGCACCGTGGCGCCATGCCGCACCGCATGGTCGATCACCACTTGAGCCACGTCGGAGATATAGACCGGCGTGCCACCGGTTTCCTTCACCACGATCCGCTCGATATCCTGAAGCGAGCGGATCAGCCCAATTCCTCGCACGATGTATTTCTCATCATGTTTTTCAAGGATATTCCCGCCGGCGTTGGCGTTGTTTCTCGCTACCGCATCGAACACCTCACGAAGCGTCAGACCGTATTTCCGCAGCAGACCTGGTTCGACTAACACCTGATACTGTTTGACGTACCCGCCCATTGAATTGATATCGATGACCTCTGGCGTGCTCTTCAGAAGGGGGCGAATGATCCAGTCTTGAATCGTCCGCTGTACAATCAGACTTTGGTGTTCGGCTTCGCTATCAGCCGCAACTCCGTGAGGAGCCTCCAAGTAATACTGGAATACCTCTCCCAATCCTGTACTGTTCGGCACCAGCATCGGCTTAGCCCCTGGAGGAAGCTGTTCCTCCACTTCAAGCAATCGCTCGAGCACCAGTTGGCGGGCCAGATTGATGTCCATGGAATCATCGAACACGATGGTGATCAGCGAGAGACCGACTTTCGTGAGGGAACGCATTTCCGTGAGGGACGGCACACCCGTGAGCTGCAGCTCGATCGGATAGGTCACCAAGCGCTCGACTTCGGCGGGAGAGAGCCCAGGCGCCTTCGTGACGACCTGGACCAGCACGCTGGTCACGTCCGGAAAGGCGTCGATCGGAATGGTCCGAAAGGCATAGATCCCGCCGGCGCCGATCATGATCGAACAGATAATGATAAGGAGCCGCTGGCGGAGGGAGATGTCCAGAAGACGGGAAACCATCAGACGGGTTTCTTCAATAACTCGGACTTCAAAACAAAGGCACCATGTGTCACGACCGGTTCGCCTTCGTTCAGGCCGCCGAGAATAGCAGTAACGGTCCCATTGGATTCGCCGACGTGCACTTCCCGCAACTCATACTCGTTCGGGCTGCGTTGCACGAAGACGAACGTGCGCCCTTGATCGCGTTGCAACGCGGCCTCCGGCACGGCCAGTTGCTCAGGCTGGGCTTCAGAAAAGAGTCGAATCGTCGCGAACATTTCCGGCTTGAGCCGCCCATCCTGGTTCGGCAACTCAATCCTGAGTTGCATGGTGCGTGTCACGGGATCGAGCACATCCGCAACATAGGTGATCGTCCCTCGAAAGACCTCCTTGGGATAGGCGTTGATCCGCACCTCAACTTGCCTGTCTCCGGATGCATGGATGGAATGTGCGAAGGGAATGTCCTTCTCGGGAATATTCGCTTGCACCCAGACTTCCGAAAGATCAGCGATCACGAATAGATTTTCGGTCGTCTCGACGACCTCGCCTCGTGTCAACTTACGCACAATGATCCGGCCGGCAAAGGGAGCCACGATCGGCACGACCGAACGGATCTTCCGGCTACTCTCGAGACGCCTGAACTCTTCGTCATTCATGCCAAGCAGCTTGAGCCGGTCGTGCGATTCATTGGCCTCGGCCTGGTTACTCAGCAACTCTGCCTGGCGACGCTGTAATTCCGCCTCGCCAATCACCTGCTCTTGAAGGAGGAATTGCGCACGCTCGAAGGCCTGCTCCGCAACGTGAAGCTTGGCCTTCGCCTTGAGATAGGACGATTGAGCAAGCCCCAGCTCGCTGCTATACAGGATCGCCAGCGGAGCATTTGCTTTGACCTCCTGGCCTAGCTCGCCGTACACCTCGACCACTCGCCCTCGAACCAACGCCGTGATCTCCGCCATGTTCCGTTGATTGGGTTGCACGATTGCGGGGAAGTCCCGGTGCGTTCGAAAATCGCTGCGCGCGACCGGCTGGACAACCAAGCCCACCCTCGACGACTCCTCCGCCGACAGCGTGATGCGGCCAGGAGCCGACACTGCGACGGGCGACTTACTCGCCACCACATCGCTCGGCGTTCCATCACAGCCTGATTCCAGAACCATCAAACCGAACAGAAGACCGGACATACCTCGGCTGAGACACCTCGATGCAGCTCGTCGTGAACCGAATAGGGCCTTCACAGCGCCACCCCTACGGCTTGCTCCAGCCGGGCCAGCGAGACAGAGAGGTCACGACGCGCCTGCGCATAGTCCAGTAAGATCTGTCGCTGCACGCGCTGCGCATCGAGCACTTCCAGCAGACTTGACGCCCCCTGTTGAAAGCTGAACTGCGCCAGCCTCAGTGCCTCCTGAGCCTGCTTCAGCAATCCTTTCTCAAACACCTCGAGCAGCTCCGCAGTCGTGCGCACATCCTGAAAATGTTGGTACACGGCTCGTCCGAGTTCATTGCGTGTCCGAAGCAGCTCCGCTTCTTCTCGGCGTTTCACCCCTAACGAGGAGGCGATTTCTCCCTGACGCCGATACCAGAGCGGTACAGGGACAGAGAGACCTCCTTGAAATGCCTCTCGCCCAAGATCACGCCAGTATCCACCGTTGACGGTAAGCGTCGGCACTCTCGCCTGCCGTTCAAATTCAATCTTCCAATCCGATTGTTCGACGGACTTGAGCAGGCGCTGGATGGTTGGATGCTGCTCCATCATGCGAGTCATGAGTCCTTCGATCTGCAGGTCACGAGGCAGGATCCTGAATTCGCCATGGACCAGATAGGACGGCCCCAGCGCACCACCGGTCAAGGTATCCACGACAACACGGTTGATCCGAACCAGATTATCCGCCCGCGCAAGTTGCTGCCGAGCCTTCAGAACTTCCACCTCAGCCTTGATGGACTCAAATTGAGGCGCTTCGCCCGACTTGACTCGTGCCCTCACGATCCTGGCCACACCTTCGACGGTATCCAGATTCTGGCGCGCCAAATCAGCATCATGTTGAGCCAACAGCAGATCGTAGAATGCCACCTTGACCTGTGACGCCAAGTTCAATCGCGTCTCCAACATGCCTACATTGGCCGTCGCCAATCCAAGATCCGCCACTCGTTGCCGCGCAGCCCGTAACGACGGCCATTCGACCGGTTGTCCAACCGTCACGTTGTATTCCGTGACCCCCTGTCGATCAAGGACTGGTCCAATGGTCACGCGACCAATATCCCGTAAATTTCCGTGCCCCCCGAAACCAGCAATAGTGGGGTTCGGGTAAGCGCCGGCCGCCGTCTGCTGTCCCTTCTGCTGTTCGATCACTCCTTCCGCGAAGGATACTAAGGGGTTTTTTGCCAAGGCCAGATTGACGATCATGTCGAGGCTATACAGCTGCCCATCAGATTGAGCAGAAGCCGTGGCTACGCCACATCCGAGACTGATTGCACACACCAACACGAACCTGACCCCCATTCTCATCTCCAACCTGAATCGCATGAACTGCACCTCATAGTAGGCCGAACGTAGTTTAATTTCAAACGTCTACGCTGAATGGCCTGATCCCCTAGATCCGGCATCGGAGTCGAGCCGCAATCCACTGAAGTAGAATGCCGAAATCGCCGCTGTCGCCGCGACATTCAACGACTCCACCCCCTCGGCCAGTGGAATGGAAAACCTCACGCGAGACGCCTTCACGATGTCCGGGGCCAACCCTGCTCCCTCGTTTCCGACCGCAATCATGAGGCGGCTAGGTCTTGTTCGAATCTTCCTGATGGGGACTCGATCAGTCGAAGCCAGGACAGTCGAATAGATGTCACAGCCATACGAGGAGAATGCCCGCCAATCCCACGCGTGAAAAACTGGGAGGCTCAGGATGGTGCCGGCCGTGGCACGAACGACCTTGGGACCAAAATGATCGGCAGAATCGGCGCTTAACCACACTCCGGACAAATTCAGCGCCGCAGCTGTCCGAATGATCGCGCCCACGTTCGCTGGATCCTGCAGTCGATCCCCATACAGGCCAAGTACGCGCGACTGTTTGAGCACATGGGCTTCATCCCACCGAGGTTGTCGGACGACGGCTAATATCCCTTGAGGCATCTCAACATCAGTCAGCTTGACAAAGTCGGCGTCCGGACACAGGAACTGGGACACAGGCAGTCTCGTGCGCGCGCTTCGATCTACCTCGGTCTCCACAGAGAGAAAGCGCGGCGAGACGATCAGACTGAGAATGGCCTGAGGAGACTGGTGAATGAGATCACGACAGGACTTGCTTCCTTCAAGGACGAAGGCAGCTTCTCTCGATCTGGCCTTCGTATCGCGAAGCAGTTGCCGGATCCGCGAGGCCCCTGCACGAGTGAGAACCGGTGGCTGGAGCACGATAGCCACCTAGAGACCGTTCATCGCACTGAAATACATACGGGCAAGACGGCTGGAGTGGGTAATCAACGACGCCTTCGTTCAGAGGCCGCTTCAGCAGCGCGGATACGTTGCGCCCTCGCCTTGGCACGTTTCAAGGCTGTCAGCTTCCCCCGAGTCCGAGTCTGCTCAAACTGTAACTGTTCAAGCTGAGACTGCAGGTGAGCCTTTTCCTGCTTATGCAAACTCGCACATTCAGCCTTGGACAACTGTGTCCAATCCCCGCTGCTCCTGGCACGCTTGATTCGATCATCCAAAGACTCTCGAAGCTGTTTGGACCGCATCGTCATGAGCGACTTGAGCGCTTCTTGTCGGCGCTGGACCTCTTCTTCCTCAGCCATGATGCCACGAATATCGGTTCCTAACATACGCCCCCACCTCCTTCAACACGATGAAACTTGTGTCGGTATTATACCGATTTCACACCCGCACTGTGAATAGATCATAACACATTGATTTTAATAAATAAATGTCAATTTATCGCATGATTCAATTGAAGCTCAACCTTTCATTGTGTATCATGGCCTTATGTCGATAGGGCTATTTATCCAGGGCTGGAGACTCTCCAGAAACCAATCGATCGAGTCGTTATCAGACGCGGCAGGAATTTCGGCGACGCTCCTTGAACAAATCGAAGCGGATCAGGCCGATCCCACAACTAGTACACTTGAAGCGCTTGCCTCCGCGTTTTGCATTCCGCCTTCTTGGCTGTTCGACAACCCCGCATCCTTCAAATGGCTCTTCACTGATTCAGCAGAGGATAAGGAGCCGGATACCGCTCAGATTGATCCGGTAACCGATCGGATCTTGGGTGGATCTCACGCCGATCGATCACTCTATGTCCTCTTGACCACACTCATGCAAGCCGGTGACCCCAAACTTCTGCGGGCCGCTGAAATGAGCCTGCGGAGCCTAGTCAAACAATCGCGCCAAGCGACAGTGCCCTGGCAACAGCGCCCCTCTGGACATTTCGAGCCGCCGAGCGACTAGCGCGGCCGTCTGAGCCCTGAGCCTGTCCTCCTCACCATCTACTGCCAACTCGCGGCGAGTACCGTCTGCACATCCTGCGGCCGCTGATCGATCGCTTGCTCCCACGTAAGACCGGATTGCTGGGAGAACGCTGCCATGGCCTGGATCAGTTGATTGACCTGTGTGCTGAGCAGGATCTCTCCATTGCCTGCTTGAATCGTCTCAATGTGATTCGTCCTTCCGAGATACCAATCTTTTACCGTGACCTGATCTGCCGAGCCGTGTATGGCAAGCCGTAGGTCATTCGCCTGGCGGCTAAGGACGAGATCAAGAGGATTGATAGTCGTCTCCAATAGAACACGGTCTTGGTTGCCTGCGAACACATCGACATCCTGAATGGTGTCCTGACCATCCCCTCGTGCGAACTGGTAGGTATCGTTCCCTGAATTGCCAACTAACGTGTCATTGCCGAACCCACCGATGAGTTGATCGGCCCCGCTGCCGCCTATGAGCTGATCGTTGCCGGCACCGCCCAACAATCGATCGTCACCCGACCCACCGTCGAGCCGATCATGACCAGTTCCGCCATTCAGGAAATCGTTTCCACTCCCTGCGTTGAGGTTGTCGTCTCCCAACCCACCAAAGAGCCTGTCGTGACCACTCCCTCCAAAGAGGGCGTCATGCCCCATCCCACCGTCCAGCGTATCATCGCCGGAACCGGCGTCTAAAATATTGTTGCCACTGTTGCCCAACAACACGTTATGGGCTGAGTTCCCCATACCGTTGAGATCGGCCGAGCCGGTGAGGATCAGATGTTCCAGGTTCGGTCCGAGCGTGTAGGTGATGCTGCTTTCCACTGTATCGCTCCCTTGCGCAGCTAGCTCAGTCACCACATCGCCCGCTCGATCCACGATATAGGTATCATCGCCTCCCCCACCGATCATCACATCGCTCCCGAGACCGCCATCGAGTCGATCATGACCGGCTCCGCCCTTCAATGTATTGCTCGCGCTGTTGCCCAGGAGCACGTTGTTCAAGGCATTTCCGGTCCCGTTGATCGCTGCCGTGCTGGTCAAGGTGAGATGCTCGAGATTGGCGCCAAGGGTATAGGTCATGCTGCTGTGCACGGTGTCGATCCCTTCATTGACGAGTTCGATGACGACGTCGCCAGGCATATCAACCATATAGGTGTCATTGCCCGTTCCGCCCTGCATCGTATCAACTCCCGTCCCTCCATCGAGCACGTCGTTCCCTTCCCCACCATGTAAGAGATCGTTTCCAGCCAACCCGCTCAACGTATCGTCGCCTCGGCCACCGGTCAACACATCGTTCCCCGGGGTGCCGACGAGTGTGTGTGGCAGGGGGCCAGAGATGGAAAGCATGAAGAGGTCGGTTGCACTGAGATGACCCTGGTCGGTGGCTGTGAGGGTAATCTGCAGCACCCCGGCATCGCCGGCGCCTGGCGTACCGCTGAACGTCCGGGTGGTCGGATCAAAGCTCAGCCACACCGGCAGTGGGCTGCCGTCAGCGAGAGATGCGCCATATGCGAGAGCATCTCCATGACTCACATCGGCATCGGTGAACGTCGTAGCGGGAACCGTAAAGGTAAAGAATGAATCTTCGGCGGCGGTCTGATCCAACACTGGAACAGCAACCATCGGTGCTTGGTTCGGAGGATACGAGTCAATCAGGTGCACCACGTTCCCATCGGTGAACTCCAGCGCTGATACAACCAGGGAACCGTTCGCACGACGGGGGTCAAAATTGGCAAGCACCAGTCGATCGGTCCCGCTGCTACCGACTTGGATGGTCAAGGTTCGCGCAGTCTCATCCTGCACAAAGCTCAAGTCGCTCTGACTGATTCCTGCCCCGAATTGAATTCGATTCCCTCCGCCGAGCAGCATCGTATCGTCGATGGTGTCAACGCCGTCGCCAACATTGAAGAGATAGGTATCGTGGCCCACACCACCCTGAAGGTGATCGGCACCACGCCCGCCGACCAACATATCGTCCCCCGCGAAAGCCGTGATCCGATCCACCACGTTCGTGCCGGTAATGGAATCGCTGCCGTCAGTCCCGCTCAGATCAAACCCACGTCGAACAAGCTGGTCATACGATAAGACGGTCCCATCAGCAAATTGGAAGGTTTCGATCGTGCGCGACCCCAGCACATTATCTGGATCAAAATTAGAGAGATGCAGCGCGCCGCCGGTCGTGCCGACTCGGATCAGAAAAGATCCCACATCCAAGGTCAAATCGTTCGGACTGATCCCCGGCCCAAATTGAATGGTATTCCCTTCTCCAGGCAGACTTGTATCATTGACCGTGTCGATGCCGTCACCGAGGTTATAGAGATAGGTGTCGTCGCCAGGGCCGCCGGTGAGCGTATCATTCCCGATTCCACCGGAGATGATGTCGTTGCCGGCCCCGGCATCCACGATGTCGTCGCCGCCGAGCGCGTTGATGACGTCGTTCCCCGCCCCGGTCGTGATCGTGTCATTCCCTTCTGTGATGGTCGGCCCGAAGAAACCGGCAAGACTGGTCGTGATGCCATCCGCAAACGCCAGAGTCTCAACGACGAGCGTGCCGTTCGCCCCGGTAGGATCGAAGCTGGTCAATACCAGTTTGTCCGTCCCGCTGCTTCCCACTTGTATCGCTAGTGTCCGTGCGATGTCATCACGGGTGAAGGTCAGATCGTTCTTGCCGATGCCTGCACCGAACTGAATGCGATTTCCCTCGCCTACTGCTTCAAAATCTTCGATCGTGTCGATACCGTCCCCAAGATTGAATACATAGACATCATGGCCGCTGCCTCCAAAGAGTAGATCGTCTCCCGTTTCACCGAGCAGGACATCGTCACCCTGATCACCATAAACTTCATCGTCATCGGTTCCACCGTACACGGTGTCATTGCCTCCTCGTCCTGCCAGCCAGTCGCCACCGTCCAGCCCGCGAATCACATTATCAAGATCATTGGCAAGGATGGGATCGTAGAAGCTCGTCCCAGTAAAATTGTTGATCCGGCTCTCCAAGGTCACGGTATCCCAGATGGTTCCATCGGCAAAAGTCACTTGATCGATCTTATAGGGAGTCGGATGAGTTCGAAGAGAGGGGGTGAACCGGTTATTCCCACTCACGACACTGAAATAAGATGCCATGGTCAGTACGTCAGGCGCGTCCACCAGCGACAGGTTTAGGTCAAGTCCGATCTTTTCAAGCACCACATCATTGGCGATAATTCCAGCTCCCAGTTGCACCGTATCAAGCGCCCCATTCAGATGATCAAACTCCACAATGGTCAATTGCCCGCTGCCCAGCCCGAACTGATACGTATCGGTATCCGCCGATCCTGTGAGGACTCCACCGAATTGACCAGGCCCCCAGGTTGTCCCATCAGCAAATCGCACCAGTTCAACGGCACCGGGCGCATAGTAATAGGGATTCGAAGAGCCTTGCCGGGTGATACCCCCGGATGGACTCAGTAGTCCGCTAAAAAAACGCCAGCTCCCAGTACTAAAGGCCAGCGTGTAGTACCCCTGAATCATCAGTTGGTCATTTGCCCCCTGTCGTTGCAACACCAAATCGTCCCCGTTTCGAAACCAGGAGACGTCTTCCGGTCTCACGCCGGCTCCCATCTCAATCACATCCGACTGACTCGAGGAAATGAATGGATCGGTGCTCGTTTCAATGATCGTGTCACGCCCATCGCCGGCCGAGAAACCATAGGTATTGCTGGCCTCTCGCCCATTCAACACATCATTCCCCGTGCCCCCGTCCATCCGTGCCCAACCCGTCAAGATATCATCGCCTCCCATTCCATGGAGATCGACACCGAAGGTCCCGGACATAGTATTTTCCCACGCATTCCCAATGCCGACGCTTCCCCCCAACATGGTCAGATCTTCGAAATGGTCAAGAAGCGTATAGCTCACAAAACTCTCCACGAGATCGATCCCCTCATTTGCCCCTTCAATGACGTCATCATCTGCTACAGAAATAACGTAGGTATCGTTGCCTGCTCCCCCCATGAGGGTATCCAGCCCAGCGCCACCATTGAGCACATCATCCCCTACCCCACTCATGAGAACATCATTCCCCTCACCACCAACGAGTTGGTCGTCCCCCTCTCTCGCCTCAAGGAGGTCATCGCCGGCACCGCCCTCTAACCGATCGTTCCCAATCCCACCATCTAGATTATCGTTCCCATCTTCCCCGAACAGAACATCAGTCCCGCTCCCGCCTATCAAATCATCATCACCCGCTCCGCCATAGAGCCCATCATTCCCCACGCCCCCTTCAATCCAGTCGCTCCCATCTGCGGCCATCACCGCCGCAGCAGACACGTCCCCGCCAGAGAACAGATTGCGGTTATACCCTCCATATAACTGATCATCCCCGGCTCCCCCGATCAGAATATCTTCCCCTTCTCCACCGAAAATCGTATCGCCGCCTACGCCCCCATCCAACACATCATTCCCACCGGCCCCACGATGTTCTGTGGTATCGTAGGCACCAGTCTGCGCACTGATCCGTAAATCCCCCGAGAGCGTGTCGTTGCCTTCTCCCCCATAGAGCGCGTCATGGTCGTCCTGACCGTAGAGTTGGTCATTGCCGGTTCCGCCTACCAGCACATCGTCGCCAACACCTCCATAGAGCAGATCATTGCCCTCACCGCCATCAAGCGAGTCGGCCCCGCCGTCCGCTGGATCGCCACCGACTGCAGCGGGCGTGTCCCCAATCAGCGTGTCGCTGCCCTTCCCTCCGATGAGCACGTCGCCGCCGGCCCCGCCGCGAAGCTCATCCGCATCATCCCCACCATCCAAATAGTCATTGGCACTAAATCCATGCCCCTCATCGTCGCCATTGTCGCCCTGAAGATAATCTCGGCCCGCCCCGCCGAGGAGCACATCCTCGCCGAGGTTGCCGATTAAGGTGTCATCTCCCTCGCCAGCATCCAAGAAATCATCGTACGACCCGGTCCATACCTGTCCGACCTGCAATTGCACATCATCTCCCTCGAGATAGTCGTGACCAGCCCCACCGAACAAGTGGTCGGCCCCTCCTTGGCCGAACAGAACATCGTTGCCCTCCCCGCCATCCAATACGTCATCACCACCTTGCGCATCGGCAAACTCGCCGGACCCGTAGAGCCTATCCCCTTCGATCCCGCCAAACAGTCGGTCGTTTCCATCCCCTCCACTCAGGTCGTCACTGCCTTCCTCTCCGTAGATTTCGTCGTTGCCCTGATGGCCGATCACCTCGTCGTGGCCCGCCAGCGCATGGATCACATCGTTCGACAACCCGTCACTGCGATACACATCCCTCAGGGCAGTAAAGATGGGGCTGGTGCTCTGATCTGGATTGATCCGGAAAAACTGCGTCCTGGTGGGAAGCCCATTGTCATACGTAATGGTGTCAACTTCAAAGAGGCGAATGCCGAATCGCCCGCTTTGATAGTCCGTGATCGTCAGTGGCCCCGAGCCGGTCACGACCAGATTGTTGCCTTGCTTGGTCAGCGTGATGGTTCCGTCGGCACTCTGGAAAACATCGTTTGGATCGTCGGCCAGCCGCAGCCCGCCGACCAGCACCTTCCCATCGAACTCCACAGCCCCTCGTCCATCCGAATCTTCGATCGTGTCCGCGCCGTCGCCCGCGCGGATAATATACGTATCAAGCCCGTCTCCACCTCTCAGGATGTCATTGTCGAGCCCGCCATCAAGGATGTCGGCCTCCGCCCCACCTTCGAGTACATCGCTTCCTCGACCTCCGACCAGCGTATCCACTCCTGCCCCTCCGTCGAGCTGATCCCCACCAGCATCGCCTTGCAGATAGTCGTTACCGGCGTTGCCGATGAGGAGATCGACGCCATCGCCGCCATACAAATGGTCCGCCTTGCTTCCCGACTCGAAACGATCTTCATCAACGGAACCAAACAGGAATTGCTGCGTGTTCGCAGGATCGTCCGCCGTGGCAATTTCATAGGTCTGCGTGGCGTCGAAAAAATAGATCGATCCGGATGACGTGGCTAAGTCCGCCTGGTTCAGCGCGATTTTCTCCTTCAGAAAGGCGGCACGATCATCGAGATAAGAAGCGGTGAGTGTTCCCACACCTGTGGACGCATCATAGAGATCCAGATCGCCATTGGTGTTGAACTGGGAGTAGAGCGCGTTTGTTCCGGACTCGGAATTGGTCGTCAGAACAAAAGGATTCAGTTCTGTTAAGGCATACCGATAGGCCAGACCTTCAGACGTATCAGCCTCTGCACGAGCAAGAAGTGTGGCACGATCAAGCTCTGGATCGGTGAGATCCGTGATTGTCAATACAAGGCCTTGGGCCTGCATGGTTGCCACACGGCCCGTGATTTCTTGGATAGCGGCGTACATTATGTTCCGATTGGCCAGATCCCCAAAGCCACCCACACGGGAATTGATGGGCAGTGGGTCCGTAATGGTCAATGCAGGGTCGCGAAAGAGCTTGCGGAAGGCATCAACCGTCTTTTCGAGCGAATCTCCTTCCGCGACGCCCGGGGTGTTTAGTGGCGCGACGATATCCGCCTTTGAGTTGGATGAGGCTTTGATGATCAGTTCAGCACCTGCCGGCCCGTATCGGAAATCGATCGTCTGGATTAGCTCCTGAACCGCGAGCGAATCCACGATGAGCGCAATTGAATGCGTATTAGCGCTTTCAGTAACGCTCGGGAACGGCAGACCGGCGATTAGGGGTTGTCCCTCGATAAAGACTGGAATGGCCGGTGCATGCACACCTGAGTTGGCAACAAACTGCAGATCATCGGTCGTCGCCTGCCCATAGAGCTGGCTAATCTTCGCAAACGGCCCTTGATCCTGCACTTCTCCGGGCGATTGAAGAAACGTGAGACCACGTTGGACTAAAAATCGACTGGGTAGCAGCTTTTGCCCACTGATACCGCACATCATTGTAGAGACTCGTCGTTCCTTGGTCGAACGGATGCCAGCTTGTGCCTTGCGCATCATAGAGGGCTTTGGCTTGATCATAGACGCTCGTGCGTGGGAAGGAGGCGAGGGCGTTATCTGGATTGTCTAAAACGGATCGGAAATATGTCAGCATGTCCTGAATTCGACTCTCTTCTGCAGAGAGCCCCGGCACAGCTCCTGGCACGTGGCCTCGACCCGCACCATTGAAAATGTAGGTGTGATTCACTTCGCTGGCATGGAGCTCGGTAAATATCGTGGCCAGGTGTCCGCCTAGCGAGAAGCCGGTCACATTGAGCACAGCCCCAGTTGGCAGTTTCTCCTCTGCCTTAAGAGACTGGTAATACTGTTCCATCGCGGCCAGCTGCCCAAAAGCAAATCCAGACACCCCAACCTCGGCATCAGCCCCGAACAGATCTCGCTCTCGATCACCGCCTTCTGACGCAGGAGCCGATTCCGTGCTACGGAACGACAGGGTGTAACTGTTCGTCTGCGTATCGAACATTAAGGTCGCCGAGAACCCCGTGGCATCGTTGGCATGGTGGTCGAGGATTTGATAACGCTGAGTGAAGGCTTGGGCCTGGAGATCAGTGAATTGGGTCTTGCCTGTGAACTGGTCAAGTTGAATTACACGGCGATCATTGCTTCCGTCTATAAGGACTTGTTGTAGGGAAACACCCTGCACCACAAATTGATCAAGGTAAGACTCCGCGGCCATTTGCTGAAGGGCAAAATCAAGCCAGGCCTTAATATTAGTTGACATCTTTCTTCTCCTTCACTTCGGACGAAAGAGGCTTCAGAACTTCTTGTACAAACTTGAAGGTAGACTTGTCCCCTCGATTTGGACAACTCGGTCCAGTCATCCACCAAACGCCAGTGAAGTTATTACGAACAAAACCTGTTCGCATGTACCCACGCCGGATGGCCAGGATTTCGTTCGTTTTCACATCAAGGACTATGAGCTCACCGCCAACAATTCCTAGCTCTCTATCGTGCGGGCGATTGATTCCCCGCCAGGTGTAGCCATAGCGGCTCTTGATATTAGACACCGTGGATTCCGCGACAACATAAGGAACAAACACTCCTTGCCCATTAATTGCTGTTTGATATTTCCTTCTGGGGTGTGCATTCTCGTCTCGGTAATACCGTCGATATCGTTCATCCTCACTAGCTGCTTTTGAGAAGGGCATCTCCAAGAACTGATACCTGCCAGTAGCTGGTTGAACGTATGTGTCCTGCACGAGATAGGATTCATCGGTTGTGTGCCCATAGGGATCTTCAAGAAAATACAGGTGCTGCAGTTCATCATCTGTTGCGCGCTTTCTCGGCCTCATCATGTACAGCCCATCCACATTCTCCACAGTCTTGTAGATAAACTCCCCCGCTTCCGTCTTACAGAGATGGTCAAAGTATTGGTCTGGTGTCATCCCCGGCTTGTAGCCACTGTCGGCTGGTACAGGATTGGGAATCTTAATCGAGTGGGCGAATCGCCCTTCCTCCGTCGTGAGTGGATCGGCAGGCTTGAGCTTCAAAATATCGCAAGCAGTGTCGTTTGGTTTGAGCTTCACTTTGGCGCAGTTTTCAGAAAATTCCTTCATCGACCGGTTGAACCGCTGCCCTGGTGTCTCCTCATTATTGAAAGCCCCAGCTGCACACCCCGTCACCATTGCCAATACGAGACCAACGACAGCTATTCCACTCCGGCTCGATTTCATCGTTGACATGCCTCCCAAATGAGTTCGCAAATTCTTTCCCGTCGTCATATTTTCGGCTTCGGTTTCTGTGCTGCTTGCAACCCCACCAAGATCTGCTGAATCTGCTGCTGCAATCGCGCCAGGGCGCTCACATCCATCGCCACGCGGGTGACGAGGTGACCATCCAAGCCTTTGGGTGCAGCCTGGCCGTCCTTGGCCGTCTCCGCAATAGCAGCAAGGAGCGCCGGTTCGATGAAGCCAAAATCCAGATAGGCCATCCCCTGTGCGACGCCGACGTTCGTATAGTTCGCCGCGCGGGGATGGGCGGAAGACTCGGAGAGTTTTAACCGGACATTCAACGCAATGGTGGCGTCTTTGGATTCGCTCATACACTCACACTCCTTGGCTGTGGATGAAGGACAGAGCGGATGACAACCGCATGGGAGAATCCTCTATGCGTGTGGGTTCCTAATGAGTTAGTGCGTGAGTCTAAGAATCCGTCGATTTGCTGTCAAGGACCCCTTCACCCCGATGCGTCATCCAGAGCCGGCCGGATGGACTCTGCACGAAAGTGCCTAAGGGTTGTAACTAGACAAAAGAGGGGGAATAAGGCCCGAGGCTAAACGGCCGACAAGATTACCGCCCAGTCCATACACCGTGCGAGAGACTCGTCTCCCAGCCGACGTCTATTTCCTCGGCTGGACACAACCGTGATGAATCGATGATGAGTCCTACTGACTGGGAAACCTCAGGACAGGACATCTTGCGTCATCAACCAGAAGGTGCGACAGGCATTGATGAGGTGAGAGGAACGAGGAGGTGAGAGAACACAGACTCCCAGTATCGCTCCTTTGTATCAGACGTGACCAAGGGGCTCGGTCGCTCAAAGCACCAGGGATAGAGGCAGCACCAGCCGTAGCGAGAGCGAGAGGCCGACATGGCCCTCACTTCCATCCCACCAGTGGGTGGAGCCCATGGCGGCAAGTGGCAAGATTGTGCGTACTCATTCACTATGCATGATTCAAGATCTGAACCTATTTTCACGAAAGCCGGGGGGCCTTCACGAATCCAGATCATTTTCGTATTGATTTCGTTGTTAGACCGTCAGTATGTTATCGACATGTGGCCAGGAGACCCAACGTGCCTGCGACCTTGAGCCTGACGCTGTTTCTACCCTGTCGCAGATAAGACAACCTCACCCCAACCCGTTCCAGTTGAAAGGAGACCATGATGAAAAGCAAAGCGATTTTCTATCACGCAGGATGCCCGGTGTGCGTTGCAGCCGAGCAGAGCGTGGCCAACGCTCTGGATCCGTCGAAATATGACGTGGAACACGTCCATCTCGGCACGAACAAGGCGCGGGTGAATGAGGCGGAAGCAGCCGGGGTCAAGTCAGTACCGGCCCTGGTGATGAATGGCGCAGCGTTTCACATTAACTTCGGTGCCGGTATTGATGCACTAAAGTAACCGATTCAGTCTACTGACTGCATCAGGATCAGGGGGGCCTGCCGTTCGGCACGCCCCCCCTTTTTTTAGAAGCCCACGGGGTAGTGCATGTTGGTGAAGCGCGAGAGCAGCGGGAACCCGGGGGTCGCGCTGCTCTCCTAGTGGACTGTAACACCTATTTATAGACTATACTCGTGTTCATGAACAACACGATGGTTCTCACGAAACGGGAACGGATGGAACTCACCAGACGCACGAGGAGCCGGACCGGGCGTGCCGAAACCGCTCGGCGTGCCCGCGTGATTCTGCTCCTGGCTGAGGGGGCGACATGGGATGTCGTGTGTCACACCTTGGCGTGTAGCCGCAGCTTTGTGGCAACCTGGAGCCAGCGGTTTACCGCGGAACGGGAGGGCTATCGATGACCAACAGTTTCAATCCTCGCCCGCCCCGAAGGACGGGCGCTACCCCCGACGGGAGACGGCACGACCGCGCAGTGCTCGTTTCAATCCTCGCCCGCCCCGAAGGACGGGCGCTACATTGTCAGCGGACACCTTCAGCAACGGCGGTGGGTTTCAATCCTCGCCCGCCCCGAAGGACGGGCGCTACTCCACTACCTCACCAAGGCCTGAAAACAACTGTTTCAGCCTCAGTTTTCGCGAACCTATTGGCAATTCATTCCGACTGATCCACAACAACATGATTCGATTCATCCAAGTCATTGAAAAATAACCACGGCTCGACCGGCGCGATCCTCCCGTGAATGAAGCACTGCCCCAGGTTCGCGCATCACAAAACCAGTGGCTCCTCGAAATCCACCTTCCCATCTAATCCATACACCTGCACATGTTTGTCCCTCGGCTCAGTCAATCGATAGACCCGAAGACTGTCTTCGGTCTTCTCGATAATGTCCAGCAGCCTTCTGATCACCTCCTCGAATTGAGACTCGTTGACCGAACACTCAAACACCGATTTCTGCACCCGTTGTCCAAAATTCTGACAAGCTTGGGCGACTTTCCTCAGCCGTCTCCGCCCAGCGACAGTTTCAGTCGAGACGTCATAACTGATCAACACATTCACGTTGCCATCCTATCGATACAGAAAGGGTGGATAACTCTCCAGATCGCCGCGCAGCACCCGCGCGAGCAACCGCGCCTGCACATGCGGCACCAAACCCAACGGCATCTTCTGATCCAGCACAGGATGCGTAATCTCCTCCTGCTTGCGCTTTTGATAGGCGACGATCACTTCCTTGCGCGCGGCATCCTCCATCTGCACCGCGCCGCCAGACCGTTTCGTGAAATCCTTTGCGCTCACTTGTCGCCGGTTGATCAGCGTGAGCACCAGCCGATCGGCCAGCACGCTCCGCAACTCTTCCATGAGATCCAGCGCCAATGCCGCCCGCCCCGGTCGCAACGCATGGAGAAATCCCATTTGCGGATCGAGCCCGACCCCTTCTGCAGCGGCCACACAATCGTTTATCACCAGCGCATAGAGAAACGACATGAGCGCGTTCACAGGGTCGGTCGGTGGGCGACGGTTGCGGCCATCCATCTTGAAGGTCTGGCGATCTTCTTTAACCATACGGTCGAAAGTAGAGAAATAGTTTCGAGCCGACTCACCTTCGATGCCGCGCACCGTGTCTAGGTCTTCGCATTGGGGAAGCCTGGTCACGGCATTACCAAGCGCGTCAGCTGTTTTTCTCAACGCGTCTGCATCCGCTGGATCGTCAGCCTCTCGCGCTCCTCGCAGGACGATCTGGCGGGAGTTTTGAATTTTCCCACCGACAATATTCCGCGCGATAGCCAAAGTCTGTATCGGATCACCCATCGCCTTATGCTGTGCGCACCGGAGCAACACATTGCCACTGACCGGCCCTTCCACTCGGGCTTTGAAACGGCCATTGCGATCCAGTAACACAACGAACCTTCCATCTTCCGCGCAGCGTTGCATAGCAGCCGGACTCAGCATGATGTCACCGAAACAAACCACCCCGCCGAGGTGGTGGAACGGCACCTGTAATTTCGTCTCTTTGTTTACTTCCACCCTCAGCGTGTCATGATCGGCCCGCAAGTAGGCGCCTTCTGTCGTGACATAAAGCGTATTCAGCAATTGATGCATGAACCCCTCACGGGTGAATGGTAAAGAGGTCACGCACAACCGCCGAAGCCCGCCGGCCTTCATCAATGACGGACGGCATGCACGACTCCTGAAGGGAGCACTTGGTACAACGCCGATCGTTCACCGGCGGAGGGAGCTGCTTATCCGCCAGCATACGGCGAATCGCCTGGATTGATTGAACAACCTGCGCTCTCAACTCTGGTGTGCACTCCACCTCACGGCGTTTGCGCGAACTGTGGTGATAGATCGCGCCGCGCGGCACAGCGTGGCCCGTCATCTCTTCGAGGCACAGGGCCTGGGCACACAGCTGTAGATCATCATGCTCCTGCTCGCGATGCGGCCCATGCTTGTACTCCACGGGATAAACCGTCTCACCGTGAAACTCCACCACATCGGCTTTCCCGATTAGCCCCAGAGCCTTAGACCACAATGGAAGCGCTCGCTCAATGCGTACCCCCGCCTGCTCCTCCACGACAGGCTCATCCACCCGCTTATGCACCGCCTGCCCACGCAGCGTGTAGAGATTCTCGTCGAACGTCTGCTCGACATGAATGAGCGCACACTGGCGTGGACAGTAACTCCAGTGCTCCAGCGCCGAGATCATGATGGGGTCGTCCTGATCGGATGCCATTACTATCAAACCTTCAAACCTTTTTCGTAAAGGTCACGCCCGGGAATCCCTCAATCGGTCCTTCACCAGGAAAGTTGACTGAATAGTCCATGAATCCACGAGGGGGACCGCTATCTCCATTCGACCGATGGACTTGGATGAGGTCGAACAACTTATGAGCTGGAGCATTCCCTAGTTCCGAATCATGTTTGAACACATATAAGCCACGCGTCGCCATTTCGCTGCGAGCCGCAGAACGATCATGCTCGAACATCGTTGAGAGTGCATCCCAGAGCACGCCAAGGTCGTCATCAGAGAAACCAGTTTGCTTGGCCAGAAAAGACGAGACAAATCCATGTGCCCTGTAAAGCCCATACGGAACAGTAAACTTGCGCCCCATGGTCCGATTATCCCCCTGTTGCTTTTCCGCCTCCGCATCGGTGGTAACTGCCATACGAGTGATCGAGTGTTCCGAAGCAACGATAGGGTCAAGAGACCGCGCAAATGTCAGCTGAATGGGGCCACGCACTTGACCGCAATTAACACCTGTGGACATCACAGCTCCGAATGTTCGTACGTCGAAAAAGTTGGCACACATCCACTCTCTAGCATCATTAACGCCATCACCACCTTTGCGCTTCTTGTCGTCGCCTTCGAGGATGTCCTTACGACCGATAGCCACATATGCACGCTCATGCTGCTTATTGAGGACCGCTTTTTCTTTGACGTAAATCTCGTACCGCTTCTTTCCACCCTGAAGATTTTCCGTGGACTCAGCCTGGTCCTTGGTAAGAGCAACAAAGTTCCGAATTTTCCGCTTTAGGCACACGTCCGTCACGAGTCCTTGTCCAGTTTCAGCATCCTGCCGTGGCAAGTTGCCTGCATCTGGATCGCCGTTAGGGTTGCCGTCCTTCACATCAAATAGCAGCACAAAGTCGTAGCGGTTCTGGATGGCCATGTTTAGTCTCCCTGTTTCGCTTCGGTGGATTTTGAGAACAACGCTTGCCGCTGGTGATAGTAGCCAATCGCGAAGCGACCCTGGTCCGCAAGTCTTAGGTGAGGCGGGAAATCACTGATGCCATCCACAATTTCGCTGATGAGACGTTCCAGATTCACCCTCCGACCAGGATTCTCCAATTTGGCGAGATGATGATTCTTCAGTTTCATGAGATTAGAAAACACCGTTACCGGCGTGCTCGAAGCCGCACCGTAGAAGCGCTCACGAATTGTGGTATTGATGCCAGGGTTTGCTTCTTCCTGGACTTTCTCCAGCACAGCAAAGAGACGACCCAAGCGGTAACCAGAATTGGTATTGGCATAATCGAGTGACACAGTGACCTCCTTTTCAGTTGTCCCCACTAGACGCTGCTGCCTATTGAGACAGGCCTTGATCAGTGCGGAGCGGGCATATGTAACGTTCTGAACCAGTTTGCCAGTGCGCGTATCTCGTTTTGCCTGCTCCGCGCGTATCCGACGAACTGCTCCTTGTAGAAGTGTCGATGGATAAGGCAGTCCTGCAACAATAGCCTGCATCACTTCGCCTCCGAGGTTCGGAGGGATATTCTCGCTCTTCCCCTGTGTGGCAATGGCAACAAGAAGCCTGAACACGGAGAGGAACGGCGTCTCAACCGCTGGCCGGACAATCTCCAGGTCGTCGAAGTGCTGCTGAATAGTCTTTGCTAGACCTGCCACAGTTCCTACATGCCAGAAGCGGATGGCAATTCGCGCAGCGTTCGGGCTAAGCCCGAGTACAAAGAAGCGTGTGTGCTCATCCTTAACTGGCGCAACTCCCTGGTGAGGAGCTTCGAAGAGCGCTTTCAACGCTCGGGCATTGCGGTCTGGGTCGTCTTTCGGCGGGTCTGCAAAAATATCGGAGAAGTGGTCTTCTAGAGGGCTCGGCTTATCGGCCCAGAACACAGTCGAAGCGTCACCGATCTGAATACGGTTCCGGCTGTCTCTTGCAAGAAGATGGTTCAGTGCCGTGGTGTATGCGAAGGCGGTACGTGTGCCAACCGGAGCGTTGGCGCCTTGTTCCTTGCCCCACGAATTAAAGGCGGGCAAATTGAACGACACGATATTGGCTCCGGATGTTTGAGCGCCCCATACACCTTTAATGGCAGGATGTAGGCGTTCGACTTCCGTCGCTTTCCCTGTGACAAGGCAGATGCCACCACTATTCTGCACACTCGCGGCTTCGGTCAACGCCTCAATTACCGCTGGACGCTGACAGACCAATTCGAGGTCGCACTGTAACCGAAACGTCATATTCGGGTTAGCAGTTTTTATCTCCTTCCACGCTTCAGAGAACCGTTCCAAATCAGCAGGTCTTGTACGGTCGAAGAACTTCAGGACTGCTCGCACACCTTCATCGGCTTGAACGCTCTCCGGCAAGGCCCTGATGGCATCAACGAATGCGGCATGCATTTCATTCAGTCGGTCTCCGTAACCCTCTTCCTTCCTTTTGTTTTTCTTGTCGGCCAGCTTCTTCTCGTCCGGCAATCCGAGGACATACTCAGCATTACCCCAGAGTATATTGGCAGCTACATTGACAGACTTCTTTGCTGCTTGGGGAATGAGATAGTTCTTTGCGCGCTTCTTTTTCCCATCGGGCGTGCGAGTGTCCTCAATCTGAACTGCTGAACCGTTTTTGTTCAGCTCGATCACGAATGGAATTTCCTTGTTCTCGAACCCCTCGTGCGGCAGGTCCGGTTTTCGCTGGTAGTAGTCGTACAGTGCCTGGAGGATCATCCCCGCACCTCCTTGCTCTCCCATGCCGGAATGTTGATAACGCCACTATTCAAACGGGCTTGGAAGAAACGAGGCTTGGGGTCTGCCGGGTTGCTGTAGTCCAAGTCGTACAGCATCCAGCCCAGATCCTTCGTTTCTCCAATCGGTTTCGGTTCTGCCTTCACGTCCTCTACCAATCGAAATGCACAGGCGAACTCGCGGCAACCGAGGTACGGCTGATTGACACACTGCCCACGGGAAGCGCGCCGCTCGAACATACTCATGAACTTGGCTGGATTATTGTCGGGTAATGCCAGCAGATCATCTTCGCCGCGATTGAGGGGGGATTTTGAGAGATGCGAAAAATTAGACTTGTGAACGCTCGGGTCGCGGAGGTCAAAGGTGGCGTGGATGCGGTAGGCCACATCCCGAAGGAATAGCCCAGCGCGTTGTTGGCGCTCGGCTTCGACGTATAGTCCTAAGTCGCCGGAACCAGCACTCATCGCAGTCTGTACATTTCTGCTGGAGGCCACGGCTCCGACTTCATTCCGCCTGAGACTGATCCACTTAATGGGTTTCAGCACTTCGATCTTCGTCACTCGCCAGCGGATGGCTGGTTTCCAAACAATAGCTTCAAACACCGCCCGTGCAGCCGATGGGGTCATCACATCGTAGGAGACACGCTCGACCTTCATCTCTGGGCGCGTAAAGCAGGCAAAGTCTCCCGACACTTCGAGACAATACGATTTGGCCATACAATCCTCACCCAATCAGTTGTTCAGCATTCAGTTCATTGCCCAGGGTCACTCCGACTTTGTCGTCATATAACGTGCTGACTGCCTGCGCGAAGATACCTGGCCAAATTTCATCGACTTCGCCAGATTGGATCAACTTGTCCACAACGCGGCGAGGCAGGTTCACGCTGTATCGTTGCAACTTGCGCATGAGCCACCGTTCCGGCCCATCCTTCTTGAGCTTTCTAATCAATTTTTGACTTTCGCCATACCACACAAGGATGGCTTGGCTTTCTATGTCGTCGATCAGTTGGAACTTCTCGGCGGCGGTACGGAACTGGATCTTCAGCTCTCGTGCATCTGTCGTCAGCAAGTCGTTGATGCCCTGCTTATCGAGCGAGTCCGCCTTCAAATAGAAATGCTCAAAGTAGCGGGTGAAGAGTTTTCTTGCCATGGGATCGCTCGTGCTGCCACTCAGCAAACTAACGGTCGTTTGTTCGGCACGACGCAGTGTCCCCGGCGGCGAATCTTTGGGCGGAACAAACACAACGACTTTGCCAAGAGCTAAAACCCCTTCCCTATTACAGCGACCAGCTGCCTGGGCGATGGAATCCAGCCCTGAAAGGGCGCGATATACGACAGGGAAGTCGATATCTACCCCAGCTTCAACCAATTGAGTGCTGACGACCTGCGTAGGGAATTTCTTTTCCAACCGCTCCCGAATATCTGCAATAACTTGAGAGCGGTGTTCTCCACACATGGCAGCCGACAAGTGAATCGTCCCTTCTGGCATCAGTCGGTGCAGTTCGCGGCAGTCTCGACGGGTATTCACGACGGTAAGCACCGACTCCTGCAGTATGAGCTCTGCTGCAATTTCTTCCCATACTCGTCGAGCATGGAAGTCCAGAGGCATTTCGACCTTCACCCGAGTAAGGTCACGATACAACACATCTGGGTCGGCCATGATCTCGCGCACACCATCCAGACCCCTGAATGTCCAACCAAAGCCTTCGCGTGAGTTCAGCGCCGGCTGAGTCGCTGTGGAGAGCACAAAGGTGACCCCATAGTGCCGGACTAACAGATTGATAGTGTCCAGGATTGGTTGCAGGAACTCAGGATTGAGCAGTTGCGCTTCGTCCAATACCACAACGCTATTCACGATGTTGTGAAGCTTGCGACAACTTGCAGTCCGTGCGGCAAACAGCGATTCAAAAAACTGGACGTTGGTTGTGACAATTATGGATGCATCCCAGTTTTCCGTTGCGAGGCGGCTTTTCGCAGACTCCTTCTCGGGATCGAGATTACTGTGGTGTTCAACGACGTTTTCACCAAAGATGTCTCGAAAGATCCCTGCCGTTTGCTCGATGATACTGGTGTAAGGAATGACGTAAATGATACGCCGCTTCTGATGGTGAACTGCGTGCATAAGCGCGAACGCCAGGCCGGAAAGTGTCTTGCCACCACCGGTCGGAACCGTGAGCGAAAAGAGCCCCGGCTTGTCGAACGCTCGTTCGCGGCACTGGCGCAGAACTTCAGCACGCACGCGATTCACAGGCGTTGGCTTAGCCTCGGCAGTGAACTTTCTCATCCGCTCGTCAAATCTCTCCAGAAGCTGTTCGATGGAGGAAAATGACCCGCGAGGCTGCGCTTTATTGCCATCCATAAACTTCTCTGTATCAAGAAAGTCTCCATCAACGAGGCAAGAGAACAGCATTCGCAGCCAGAGCGCGAAGCCTTCTTCGCCCCCAAGTGGTTTCGTGGCCGGAGTGATGGCAGAATGAAGCACGTCTACGGGAATAGTCACGCTTGAAATGGCCTGAAGGTGTTGCATATCCTCCAGCCGTTGAGATAGCGATGAGATGGCGTGCTCGTCAGAGTGCCAGTCCGGCAAGCCAGCGTGATGTCCTGCGATGAGATAGGCCAAGAGTCGCCCCTTACCACCGAGTTTCTCGACAGCATGGAGAGCTCCCGCAGAAGAGTGATTGACCCGACCCTTGCCACCCTCGATGTGTGCCTCAGGATCTAAGCCGCTTCCATGGGCGATATAATTTTGGAATGCCGAGGAGTATTTCCCGAGGTCATGCCAGAGCCCTGCGAGTTGCCCCCATTCAGCATGCCCAAAGGACGAAGCAAACTCACCGGCAAGATCACCCACCGCGCGCAAATGGTCTTCAAGATCGTGAATCGCAAATGACCCGTCGTCGTTCCGCCGCACATGGGCAAGGTATCTCTTCGAGTTCGTCATTTGCCGTTTTGCTCCAGGCCAAAGCTACCTCTCACTTGCCCATTCTCCTGTTCCTCCCATCCAACGGCTCGAACGGTACAGTGAAGTTGTACTGATTGGCAGGGTCCAGTGGATTGTCCGGATGGCAGCCCCCCTGTCGGCTTTGCCTTTCGCTGCGCTTCCTGTACAATCCGTGCATGCCTTTCGATCCCGCCAATCCGCCGATTTGGCTCCGCAAGCTTCACGTGAGCGCGGCGCAGATCAACCCCAAGGACTATCCTGCTTCCGCAGTCGAGGGTCTCCTTGCCGTCTGTCGCCTGTCGAATGCCCAACACCGCTGGATATCAGCTCTCCGTGTCGCCGTAGAGCAGGAATCCAATGGCACGCGTACGACTGTTCCGCACTCCTCGTTCGTGTCATGACCCAACCGGACGTGTTTCAAAACGACTACCTCGAGGTAGTGGAGTTGGCCCATCGCGCCCTGTCCTCGACGGAAGCTCCCTACTGTGTGATCGGAGCGTTAGCCCTCGGTGTCTGGGGAACTCCACGTGCCACCTACGATGTGGACTTGCTTATTCTCGCTCAATGCGACGATCCTCAGCCGTTCCTCGGTCTGTTGCGCACAGCGGGATTTGCGATCAACGAGATATGGCACGATGCCAATCCGATGGCGCGTGAGGTCGTCCTCCGACTCGCGCATCCCACCGCCCCCCATTTTCCTGTAGACCTCGTCTTTTCTCCCGGGCCGTTCGATCTCGCCGTGCTCGATCGGCGCAGGGCCGTCGATCTTCATGGTTTGATGATCTGGATGAGCTCACCCGAAGACCTCGTTCTGATGAAATTACGAGCGAGCCGACCACGAGACTTTGACGATGTGATCAGCATCGTCAAGAACCCGCGTTTGCAGCTTGACCTTGACTATCTTTGGAGTTGGGCGGACCAGCTTGGCCTTCAAGGCGAACTGTCCTACGTGCTCCACGCAGCCGACACCGGAAGGTAGAACGACGCTCGCCTGCCTCGTTTTGACCATTACCATGTTTTTGCCCCCCGGCTACCCCTTTTATCCAACGGTCCAAACGGCACATCGGAGTTGTATGTGTTCGCCGGATTCAGCGGGTTGTCCGGGTGATACTGATTCACTGGATTGAACGGGTTGCTCGGACTGTATTGGTTGATGGGGTTGACCGGATTGCCGGGATCGTACCGATTGATGGGGTTAAACGGGTTCGTTGGATCATAGGCGTTGACCGGATTGAGCGGGTTATCCGACGCGTACCGGTTTGTCGGTGCGAAGATGTTGTAGTCCCGCTCGTATCGCTCATCGAAACCCGATGCCGCCCAGCTCGCCGTGGTCCCTGACAGGATACCCATCACAATCAGCGTGATAATTCGCATGGCCGCCTCTCAGAAAGGTTGTCCTACAACCAGTGTCTCACGAAGTCGTGACATCCGAGGTCCCTCCCACGCGCGTTATTCAAACGCCTCGTTCTATTGGCCTATCGAACGGTTGTGACTTCTCTCGACGAACTCATGGGAGCTGACTGTGACAGGTGAGGTCACCGTATCGCACAAATCTTTTCGGCTTCTTGTTTGACCACCGTGCGCAACGAGTCCGGCCGCACAACCCGGACACCACTCCCAAAGCTGAGAATCCAGCCGACGAGTTCCCGGCTGTCGGCGATGGTGATGGTCATCCGCAACTTGCCGCCAGGCACCCGTATAAGTTGTTGACTCGGATGCCAGACACGATCTTTCGCCCAGGCCGCCGTCCCTTTCTCAAAGATCAGCTCCACCTCGATGCGTGGTCCCCTCATGACGGTCAGCGAGTCTTCGACGAAAGCCTCGAAGTCGAAATGCAGCGGGATTTGATACGGACGATCGGTGGGCGTCACAGATTTGATCCGCTCGACGGCGAACATGCACGGTTCTTTCCGGAGGTGACAATAGCCAATGAGATACAGGCCGCCGGAAGCATACCAGAGCCGGTAGGGATCGACCTCCCGCCGGGTCACGCGCCCGCGTGCGGCAGAATCGTAGCGCATCTGGATCCGTTTCTTCTCGGCAATGGCTTGAGTGACACGCTCGACGACCTCACGGTGCCGTTTGTATCGCTTATGCGGACCAAGCCCGACTGAAAATGTACCTTCAAGCTGCTGGACCAGCACAAGTCCTTCAGGCGGCAATGCCGCCGAGGCTTTTGTCAGGGCCGATTGCAACGAGGCATGGAGGGCCGTCCCTTCAAGGGGAGCGATGAGCCGGCGGCTCAGCGTGAGGGCCATCAGCTCGGTGGGCGAGAGGCGCAACGCAGGCGCTTGCCGCACTCCGTCGAGAAGTTTCCACCGTGTCCGCCCATCGACTCGCTCGGTCAGCAGCGGATACCCAGCCGATTCAATCGCGTCCAGATCTCGGCGCAGTGTTCGTGGATGGCGAGTTGCGGAAGAATCCAGTCCATCGGCGAGTTGTTCCAGCGTGAGTCCGTGCCGCGACGATTCCAGCTTCTTGAGCACGATGAGTTGCCGAATGGCTTGGTCATTGCGCGGCATGGCTTATCCTGAAAACCGGCGAGAGAAAGCCAGAACGGGGGAAAAACCGTTGTATGAATCCGACAAGAAGGACACTGTCGAGAGGGATCCCTGCAACGACGTGTGGCATCTATGGAATAGCGCCATGGCGAGTCCTGGTCGTTCGCTGCGGGCTCACAACTCTGGGGGAGGCTTGTACGCTGATTTGCCGCCTGAGGCAACCCCCTCCTTCGCATCCGTTACAGGGTGCGCCTATCGGCGCGTGGACCTAGAGTACGCCCAGTCGGGCACCAAAGGCCTATGAACTTTTGATGCGTTACGTCAAAGGGACTGTCCCGCGACTGAGAATACGTTCCGCTAGGTAGGAACAGTCGTCATGAAAGGAGGCCGCGTCAATTCTGCTGGAAAACACGTGGAAGGGGGTTGTTTTTTCTATTTCACGCGTACAAAATATCCCCCCGTTGTCAGTGCGGACCTAATCATCAACCACCATAGAGAGAGGGGCATAACCGTGAGTCTGCGAAATCTTCTACGGCTTGTTCTTGCAGTCGGGGTCTGCGGTACCATCGGCCCAGTCTGGGCGTATGATCCAAGTCCGAATATCGGTGGCGACCTGAGCGCGTGTGACCAGGTCATCTTTTCTACATTCACACCGCCTCCCTTCTCCGCAGAGAAGAATAATGTCACCGTGGCACCGAATTCGGAGTTTTCATTCCTTGCATCCAAGACCACGACTTCCGCAAGCATCACGGTGAAGATCAAGGAAGAAAAAGTTCCGGTCACCGTCACTTCAGTCGGTTACGGATACCAGGTCAAGGGGAAACTGCCACCCAGCATCAAGGGCAGCTACATCCGACTCGATATTTTCGCCAAAGGGCCCAGTGACTGTGACAAAACCGATGGGTGGCTGCTCAAAGTAGGGAACTGACCGTTGCCACAACGATGTGGGCGGGACTCCCCTGCCCATGTCGTTGTCCCGACACTCACCGACATCCTCCTTACTACTCTGCTTCTTCCACAGACTCGATCGACTCTTGCAACGCCGCCACAAAGGCCTCCGGCTGAGCGAGAGCACGCTCCGTCAATTGGAATTCACTTACCAATACGCCATCTCTATCGACCAAGAGTAACCGATAGCCCATTTTCACAGTAGGTCCTCCGTTCTGCCTGTAGATGATGAGCCCTGACGTGTCGCACAGACCAAGCAGGATCGTAGATAGTTAGAAGGGAAAACGGATGCCCAGCTGGACCTCGTTTGGAATGAGGTGTTGTCCAAACAGGCTCCTCGGTCCGGCACTGGTGGAGCCGGAAGAAGACGAGAAGGATGGCGAAGCATGCTGGAAACGATCAAAATCCGTGAGATAGCCGCCCCCAAACCCTGCACCGATATAGGGCATCAGCTTCGTTCCTCCCACCACAATCTGTTTCGACAGGCTCGGAACAGCTCTCAGGAATCCCATGCTCTCCACGGTCAGAGATGCTGACGGCCCCTGCCCCGTTGCCACCTCCGTGACCATGGCAGCACTCGAAAATGCCGTGAGGCGAGAGGTGGCTGGTCCGATCGCTGAACGTCCATCTTCAGTTGGGCTCGCATAAGAAAGCGACCAGCACAAACCGAGGCCGATCGTGGCGCTGATGCCAAAGACCCATCTCATTCTTAGAATGTGCAGCATAGGCCCCTTCACCATACAACCCGTCCAGCACCAGGTCAAGAAACCACACACCCAAAACCCACCACGTGCGACCGTCGAATTTGACGACTGGGGCGGGCACTCTCACAACACCGGCGCCATCAGCGGGTATGGGTTAGCGCTGATCTGTTCACAACACGGAAACTAGCCCCCAGTCGGTTACCCCATGACGCGTGTCAGCGTATTCTCATCCGTATGGTGAAACAGATCCGGCCGCCCCGGCATGCGGAGTTGCGTGTCCTCCTTGTAGTGAAAGCGGTCCTGGTCGAGGACCGTCACCGTCAATTCGTAGCGTACCGTCTTGAACTCCTTGTCGAGGAACCGATTTGAGCAGATCCCATAGGTGTCCGATCCAGCCTCTGCCACCAGCGTAAACGTGGTGGCGGCTGGCGCTGCCGTGCCACCGGCAATCAGCGCCACCCCACGCGGTACGATGAAACAGCGCAATACCTGCCCCTCGCCAGGATCCCAGAGCCAGTAGCCCACCTCCTCGTGGAACGGATCAGCTTCTCCGATACGCCGGGCCACCGTGGCATACCGCAAGCCATACAACACCTGCTCGTGATTGTGCACTGGTCCCATCGGCTCAAAGGTCATCCGCTCGCGAAACTGATTCTGCTCCGTACCTCGATCGTCCGACGGCGCCACATCCGCGCCTTTGTCTCCCTCCCACACACCCGCCAGCACAGCCAGCGGCCCGAGCTGCTTGATCAGATCAGAATCCATGAGGCCTCCTGAATAAGACGAGACGGAAGCATGGACTGTGCTCCCACCCCCCGACACAAATAGGCACAACGAATCAGGGGAGCATTGTAGGAGGTTCACACGAACCGGCGCAATCAGGTGGGCGTCCACGCTTCCGACATCCTCTATTTCCTTGGCGAGTCAGGCTCACCACGATATCGTAGGCGCTGCGCACTGATGAGAAGGACAGGTGAAATCCTCTATGCGATTCTATGACATGGTGGTCGTCGGCAGTGGACCAGCCGGCCAGAAAGCCGCAGTTCAAGCGGCGAAACTGTCCAAACGCGTGACCATCATCGAGAAAGCACGACAACTCGGCGGAACCTCGCTCAATACGGGCACCTTACCCAGTAAGACCCTCAAGGACACGATCGAGTATATTCATGGCTTGGGACGGCGAGGATTACACCAGCTGGGCGCAGCGCTCACTAAGCAGCTCACGCTCCCCGATCTCATGACGCGCAAAGACCAGGTCATCGAGACCGAAGTCGCTGTGATCACCAACCAGCTGCAGCGTAACGGCATCGAGATCATCCAGGGTACAGCCAGTTTTGTGGATCCCCATACCGTGAGCGTGGTGAGATCGGATGGGTCTGTCGATCACGTGCAGGCCTCTGTCATCGTCTTGGCCACGGGGTCACGACCACGCCGCCCCACGGAGATCCCCTTCGACGACGTCACCGTGTGCGATTCCGACTCATTTCTCCGCACGACCAAGAACCCTACCAGTATCATCGTCCTCGGAGGCGGTGTCATCGGAACAGAGTATGCGTCGATGTTGGCCGCCTTTGGGATCAAGGTCACCCTCATCGACCGGCGAACTCAGCTGCTGCGGTTCCTGGACCAGGAAATCGCGCAGGCGTTAGACTCGCAAATGCTGCAGAATGGGGTCGCGATCCGACTCGGACAAGAGCATCGTGGCATCGTCGTGAATGAAGCTGGGCGCCCGGCGATTCAACTCCAAGATGGCGAGACGGTGGCCGCCGATATGCTGCTCTACACCATGGGACGGATCGGGAACACGGACGCGTTGAACCTCCCCGCCATCGGCCTCTCGACTGACCAGCAGGAGCAGCTCTCCGTCAACAGCCAGTACCAAACGGCCATTCCCCATATCTATGCGACGGGTGACGTCATCGGATTTCCCGCGCTCGCCGCGACGGCCATGGAGCAAGGCCGCCTCGCCGCCGAGTTATTGTCAAGTCTGGTGTCCAGCAGTCTGAATCAAGCGGCGACCTGGTCCGACTGTGTTGCCTCGATTCCATCCGTGAATTTCACGCCCGTGGTGCCGTTGCAGTTCCATGCGTTCGCGGTTAGTCAGTTTCATCGCGCCCTCCATAGGCGCAATTATACTAACTATTTAAGTGTTACAGTCCACTAGGGAATAAAAGCCGCCTCATTTTATCCAGTCTCGCACACCACAAACCTTCTTAGTAGTGTGTCGCTGCACGCTACAGGAAGCAGTGTGAAGCACAGACCAACAAAAGGAGGCATGATCATGGATGAACTCGTTTCGGCAGTCGTTCTGGAACAGCGGGGGATCTTGCGGAAGGGAACGGCATTTCGGATGGCAAAAGCTGGCCTCATACCGAGCTACTTTTGTGGCACATCGAAACGCGGCGTTCGCTTCAACGTCGAAGAGGTTTTGGTGGCCTTACGGCGACCGGCAGCCTCAGAAGGCTCAAAGTGAAGGTGGAGTTGTTGTTAGAGCGTCTCGATGGTGTCTGTTCACGAGGACCTGGAAAATGGGAAGCGAGATGCCCAGCGCATAACGACCAATGCCCAAGTCTGTCAATTAAAGAAGCCAATGACAAGATCCTGCTCCATTGTTTTGCAGGCTGCAAAGTCAGTTCGATAACCGCAGCCGTGGGGGTTGAAATGAATGATCTCTTCACAGCCACCAGCCACGATCAGACATCTCGGAAGACTGTACGAGAGTTCAACTACACCGATGAAGGTGGGACGTTGTTGTATCAGGTCGTGCGGGAAGACCTTCCCAATGGGAAGAAGAACTTTCAGCAACGGCGTCCTGACCAGAACGGCGGCTGGATTTGGAACCTCAGGAACACGCGGCGAGTACTCTACCGCCTGCCCAACATACTCCAAGAACAAAAAGCCCCCATCATCCTCCATGAGGGCGAAAAAGCCGTTGAAGCGGCTGTTCTAGCAGGCTTGCCTGGTTTGCATTCCACGACAGCTGGCGGGTCGAACGCACCACGACACACCGACTTCGGCCCGGTGAAGGGGCGTGACGTGATTATCTGCCCGGATAATGATGATCCGGGAGAAAACTACCTGCAGGAAGTCACGAAACTGGTGACAGCGGCAGGCGCTACATCAGTCAAAGTCCTACGCCTCCCAGGTCTTCCCTCGAAGGGTGACTTGGTGGAGTGGCTGCAGGCTGGTGGGACAGCGGAGACATTTGCCGCACTTATCGAACAAGGCGAACATGTTACGTCGGCAATCGTTAAAGCTGCACCGATAGTGAGAGAACGGGCGATCTTTCGCCGAGTGAGTGACATCCAGGCTAAACCAATCAACTGGCTCTGGAATGGACGGATTGCACGCGGGAAGGTCTCGATGATTGCGGGAAATCCCGGTCTTGGGAAAAGCCAAGTCACGGCGAGTATGGCCGCGATTGTTTCAATGAGTGGGGCGTGGCCTGACAATAGGACAGCGTGTGAGGTCAGCAACGTTGTCATTCTCAGCGCTGAAGACGATCCGGCAGACACGATCCGGCCACGCCTGGAAGCCGCTAAGGCGGATCTCTCACGGGTGTTCATTCTAGATGCCGTGACAGACGGAACCCTCGTCAATGGAAGCGAGAGTCGACGGGGATTCAATCTCAGATCAGATCTCTCTCGGCTAGGGACGATGCTGGAAGAAATCGGAGGTGCGGCTCTTATCGTCATTGACCCAATTACGGCCTACCTCGGCACCACTGATAGCCATAAGAACGCCGAGATCCGGGCTCTCTTAAGCCCACTGGCTGAACTCGCGGCAAAACATGAAGCCGCTGTCGTGCGTGTGAGCCATTTCAACAAGAACTCCACTGGCGAAGCCCTTATGCGCGTGACGGGGTCTTTGGCATTCGTGGCAGCAGCACGGGCAGCCTTTGTCGTAGCCCGCGATCACGAACACGAAGCTCGACGCCTCTTTTTGCCTCTCAAGAATAACCTGGGGAACGACCAAACCGGTCTTGCGTTCACCATGGAACCTATCCAAGTAGAAAGTGCCACAGGCCAGATCGAGACATCTCGTGTCCTCTGGGAAGCGGGGACGGTCACCACGACCGCTCAGGAAGCGATGGCTCCACACGAAGCCAATGAAGCACAAAGCGACTTGGATGATGCAAAAGATTTCCTTCGAGAGCTTCTGATTGAAGGGGCTCAGCCAGCCAAACTGATCCGAACTGATGCTGAAGACGCAGGCCATGCCTGGCGAACTATACAACGAGCACAGCGAGAGCTTGGTGTGATCGCCTTCAAAAAGGGGATGAAGGAGGGATGGTTCTGGAGGCTTGATAGCCCTCCCCGCCCCGAAGAGCGCCAAAATACCACGAAGAACGCCACTCCAAGGGACTGGCAGCCTTCGCATTCTTCAGGACGTGTTGGCGGTCTTCGTAGTGGTGACAGAAAGCCGATAATGGAACTATCCGAAACATTCCGCTCTGAATCGCCGCTCGTGACGGACGAGATTGAGGAGGTGATTGACCTATGACGGTTGAGGCATTGCGTCCGCTCCATATCCGCAGGGCTGCTGGTGATCTTCATTTGAGGCCTGGGCATCCCGTTGAGCTTCCCGATGATGACGCCGTTCGGCTTCTGGCGAAGACTGACAAGATTTACCCCGTGCTTCATCCCGGCGACTCAGTTGAGTGGATGTCTCCAGCCCTGCCGAAACAGCAGGGCGAGGTGTTGGTCGTACACCAAGACAGAACCTTTGAGGTATTCCACCCGCTCACGGTGGCAGTCTGCCGCTTGCCAGTAGCATGGGTGCTCCGGGTCGTGAGAGGCCCTATGAATACAGCAGGACGGCCCAATGAGTAAGCTCACCGCAAAACGAGAACGCTTCTGCCAAGAGATGATGAAGCCAAAGGCCAACCAGTCAGATGCCTACCGAGCGGCCTTTGATACGAGAGGCATGAAGGCGGCGACGGTGCACAGCGAGGCCTCCAGGCTGATGAGAGACCCCCAGATTACCGCAAGGATTGCCGAGCTGAGGGCGCCAGCGGTCAAACGGCTCCAGCTCTCCCGCGAGCAATGGCTGAAGAAAATGGGTCGCATGGCCATGGCAGATGTGCGGAAGATCTTCAAGCCGCAAGGTGACGTGAAAGAAATCCACGAGATCGGTGATGCTGAAGCCGATCTGATCGAAAGTATCGAAGTGACCGAGAACTTCGCGCGGGTCGCTGGCAAAGCGGAGCATATCGGGTATGTAAAGAAGCTTAGGTTGACTTCCAAGCGGAGCGTATTGAAAGATATTGGCGAAGCGCAAGGATGGCTAGATCGCAAACAGAGCGATCAACCCATGCGACAGAACAATTCTGTCACGGTTAACTGTTTCACGTTATCCGAAGAAGAGGTGGATCATGTGGAAGCGTACGGCAGTCTTAACGGGTTTGTGCCTGATGACGGCAGCGGCGATGGCGGAGGAGTACGACCCGATGCGAGCGATGCAGCAGGGCATGAATATGTGGAACAAGATGCAGCAGTCGCACGACCGGGAGAAGTATGGCCCGCAGTACGGCCAGACGAGTCGTGACCTAGAGCTGGAGCAACGCTTAGAGCGGTTGGAGTATGAGGCGTATCTCCGGAGACAACAACACCAGCAGCAGCAATTTCAGCAACTCCAACAGCAGAACCAGACGCAGTATTACTATTTACCCAATGGGAAGACCTGTTCGGTGTTGCATGGCTATGTGAACTGCTACTGATGCCGATTACGATTCCCTAAGTAGGCTGGGCGCCGCGTCCGTGTCATGAGGGGAACCGACTCCTAGAGGATGCCGGTTACCTGATGATTTCGAGAACAGAAGGTCGGATGTTGCGAGGGCTTGGGATACTCGATGACACAATGATTTTCCGTTAAATCGTGCCAAGGTTGTACCAAGGTTCCAGTGGGGTGAAAAGCGGCAAGCGCCAGGTTGTTCGTAGCTGGTGCCGAATCATTGAACTGATGAAAGGACGCTCGTTGCGGTCCTTCACTCTTTTACCCTCGGGCGCGGATCAACCGTTTCAGGGAGACATAAAGCAATATGTATAAATCTATTTCCATCATCGAGATGATCAATGAATAATCTCGTGAGCCCTCCGAACTCGTCCTTGCTTAACTGAACATCTTTGACATTCTTCAAGCGGTGCTCGAACCCTGAAATGTGGTTTGCCGCAGCTTTCATGCACTCTTGTTTATCTTTGAATGCGTTTAGGACTTCCCACGTTGGGTAACGCTCATTAGCTATGATGTCACCTGGATCTCTCTTCGTAGTTATGCTCTTTTCTTTATCCCAAAGCACCCAGGCAGACTCTGCCGATGCAATCGACGCTAGGCTCATGACCTGTATTGCCGCTAAAAACAGTAGGAATATCATCACAGAACTTCTTTTGTCCTATCGTCGGCAGACCAGCTATTTCTGCCTTTGGCATTTTCTCGGCAATTCAGGAATCGCTTCAGCTACTGAGTCGTTAACCAATCAGCGCTACTTGTCTCTATTGCAACCTGGTCTCTCTGAGACCGTTCCTACTTCGGTCCACTTATACCCTCGTTCTATCGGGCAAGTGGCACGAGACATTGCCACTTTTGTAAGCAGAGGAATGCTTTCTTCAGGGTCGATAATAGGCTGATCAAAATGCGCGGTACCACTCCATTGAATCTCAGCAGTCTCGACATCGATACAGCGAACATTGACGCTGACGCGATAGACCATAATTCTGCTGTATCCGTCGCCGGTCCATTGGTCGCTCTTCACTACCTCTACAAACACCACCCTTTCTGCCCCTGCTAGCCGACCTACCCGGAGAACTTTAGCTTCATCCTCGGAGGAGTGACTTAGCTGTACCCGTTGTTCCCCAAAGATCTCCTGAAGGCGTGCTCGCTCAACGACTATATTGTGGGTCTTTTGTAGAAATTGTATCGCTGCCTGGGTTGCTCCAGAATGATTGCTCCAAACAACAAAGCGGAATTTCTGCGGTTGGTCCGTCCGAATCTCTTCCGCAGTGTAGGGGATATGGGACCCAGTACTGATTGTTCTAACTGGCTGACCTGAGCAGCTATAGACACTCAGAAATAATAGTGCCGCAGAGAGCATCCACGATAATCGATTCATTTTAGGCTCCCATGAAATCTCACCAGCCCTCTATTTGCTTTTCGGTAGTATCCCCTTCCGCTCTAGTTCTTGCAGTCTCGCTTCTGCCAGTTCAATCAAGAAATCCTTCACCGTCTTTCCTTCATGCGCTGCGGCCATTTTCACCTTACGCATGAGGTCACGGGGAATGTCCCGAAAGTTCCAGGCTCCTGTGCCCTCTGGTATTTCTCGTGCCATATCGGGAGAAGCCTAGCACTTCGCTGTCTATAGCGTCAAACATCACTTGACATACTTCACTATCAGATGATAGTAAGCTTATCATTCGAGGAAAAGGAGGTGATGAGAATGAAGATGGTACGGTTGTTGATTCAGGTTCCGGAACCGATCAAGGCGCAATTGGATGCCTTGCGGCAGGAAGGCACGACGGCCAGCGGGTTTATTCGGCATTTGCTGGAGGACCATTTCAAACAGGCTCCGACAGAGAGCCAGAAAGGACGGTGAGCGATGGCGCGAGCAGGGAGAAAGGATCGAGGATTGCTGACTAAGGTGGACTCGACCGGTAAGCCTATCTGGTATGTCCGGCTGTATCACGAAGGCCGAGAACGGCGGTTTGGGAGTTTTTCGAACAAGACGCAAGCCCGTGACTTTTACGAGAAGGCGAAACAGGAGCAAAAGAGCGGTCGGTTTTTCCCGGAACGCTACCAGCGGGGCGGTTATGAACTGGTTGAGGGCATGCTGAGCCGCTATCTGACGACATTGCCGAGTAGCGGCAAAACACCTTCCACGATCACAGATGAACGCTTTTATGGGGCCTGGTGGTCGAAACGGCTGAGTGGGAAACGAGTCAACCAGCTTACTCCCGATCTGCTGGAACAGATTAAGGGCGAATTGACTGAGAAAAGCTACACACCACAAACCATCCTTCACTACATGAAATTCCTGCGGCATGTGCTTTACGCCACAGTCGGCAAATCGAGACTCCCAGAAAATCCTTTCGAGAAGGTGAAGCTCAAAGCGATTCGAGCCGGACGTACTCGCTTCCTCTCGCCAAAGGAAGAAGCAATGCTGTACGAGGCCATAGGCCCGATCTATGCGCCGTGGGTTCGATTGGCCATCCTGACCGGACTGCGAAAGTCCGAACAGTTTCACCTGCGGTGGACCGATGTAGATATGGAACATGGATTCCTCACTCTCGGAGAAACCAAGAGCGGGACTGTCCAATATGTTCCTCTGACTGAGGAAGGGATCGCTATTCTTAGAGACTTGGATTCCTGGCAACGTTCGAAGTGGGTCTTTCCAAGTCAGAATCCACAGACGCATCTGAACGTGGATAATTTCTATGGACGACTGTATCTGCCCGCTGTGAAACAGGCTGGTCTTGAAGGGGTGACCTGGCACACCTTGCGCCATACGTTTGCCAGTCGGCTGGCCATGAGCGGCCAGACCCCCAGCACAATTGCTGCCCTGCTTCGTCACAGTGGGATAAATCTGGTGGCTCGGTACGCACACCTGGACCCCTCGCACCTGAAATCTGCGGTAGAGGGAGTCGCAAACTTTGGAAAGCGAGACGCGGAGTCTAAACCGGTCAGAGATCAGGCCGGTACCGTGGAGCCATTTTCCAACCGAACCGTGACTAGAACCGGAATTGAGGGGAATGAGGAAAACAGGAAGACAACTGAAGTGGTTGATATTGTTGGTCGGGGCGAGAGGATTTGAACCTCCGACATCCTGCTCCCAAAGCAGGCGCGCTACCGGGCTGCGCTACGCCCCGACAAGCTCTTCGCTTTCACAAATCTTAGAGCAACGGCACCACGAGCTGCAGGTCCTTATATACAGGAATGTTCCGATTGGTGTCCAGGCAACACCTACAATTGGACCATGTGCCAGCACCACGCGACTCAGAGCCTTTCAGCGGCTAACGGTCGAAGCATGTCGGCCATGGCTCGAAATGCCTTAGCCCGATGGCTGATACGGTTCTTTTCTTCAGCCGTCAATTCAGCCAACGTACGACCGAGCTCCGGAACGAAGAACACGGGGTCGTACCCAAACCCTTGTATACCAACTGGCGCTTCAGCGATGACACCAACAAGCGTGCCAGTAGCTACTCGAGTCTCTCCTCCCGGCATCGCCAAGGCGGCGACGGTTACAAACCGGGCAGTCCGCCTGGCCTGCGGCACGCCATCCAGTTCCTTGATCAACTTCCTACAGTTGTCTTCGTAGGTCGCGCCTTCTCCTGCATATCGGGCCGCAAAGACGCCCGGTCTTCCACCCAACGCGTCAACTTCGAGTCCTGTATCATCCGCGACCGACAAGAGGCCTGTCACAGCAGCGATCTCTCTTGCCTTTTTTCGTGCGTTCGCTTCACAGGTTTCACCGTCTTCTTCGACTTCCGGTGCGGTCGGGAAATCGGCCAGGGTACGGATGCGAATGCCAAGATCTCCAAGAAGAGCCGCGAGCTCCCTGACTTTGTCAGAATTTCTGGTCGCGAGGAGGATCTCTTTGATCGGGCTCTCAGTCGAGTGCACCGATCAGCTCTTTCTGAATGGCGGTTAATCGTTGAATGGCCTGCCAGCCGAAATTGAGAAACTCATCCATATCTTGCTTTGCGAATGGCGTACGTTCCGCCGTACCCTGTACCTCTACATATCGACCACGACCAGTCATCACGAGGTTCATATCCACTTCTGCCATAGAATCTTCGGTATAGGCCAGATCCACCATCACTTCTCCGCCAACTTTTCCGACGCTGATGGCCGCCAAGTAATCGGTCAGGGGAATCTTCTTCAGAAGATCCCTTTTTTTCAGCACGGCGCAGGCATCCGCCAAAGCGATAAAGGCACCGGTGATGGATGCAGTTCTGGTCCCCCCATCCGCTTGGATCACATCGCAGTCGATCCAAATGGACCGCTCACCCAGTTGCGACATATCTGTCACCGACCGCAGCGCACGTCCGACGAGGCGTTGAATCTCCAGAGTCCGACCGCCTTGCTTTCCCTTGACCGCCTCTCGTGGCGATCGCTCATGAGTGGCACGCGGCAACATGGCATATTCGGCTGTCACCCATCCAGTCCCCTTGCCTTTGAGAAAAGGTGGCACCTTTTCTTCAACAGACGCCGTGCAAATAACCTTCGTGTCTCCCATTTCGATCAGAACAGCCCCTTCGGCATGTTTCGTAAAGTTGCGGGTCACTTTCACCGGACGAACCTGATCTCGGCGACGCCCATCGAAACGGACCAACCCTGAAATTGCGCTCATTCGTAGGCCCCTTCCTCAAAAGTAAGGTTGGAATTATAGTGAAGGCCCTAAGAAATCGCAAACCGATCGGCCGTCACAGCAACGCCAGCGGTAGTACGAGGTTCGATTCTCTCTACGTCTCCAAGTTTGTACAAATCCCACCCCCCGCGTTTGGCAAATTCCGTACATCCCACAGGCATATAGCCCATCAACTCTAGCACTGATATCTGATCCTGATCGCTGTAGCTAACGCTGAAGACCGCTCCAGGTAAGAGGATTCCAACTTTCGCTCCCGCAAAACCACGATGTAAAGACAAACTGATAGTCCAAGACACGGGGGGAATACGATGGCACACAAAGTGCAGAACTCTGTGAGATTCCTGCATCACTCAGGTTATACTCCAATGAGCCGATAAAGAGGAAACGACATCGCCCTCGACCCAGACGATCCAAAGAATACCCGACTCATGGCAACCCTCCTAGACCAGACCACTCATCAAGCCCTGCTCGATAATCGTAATATTCTGGTGGTTGACGATGAAGAGTCGATTAGGCGCCTCCTCGCCTATTTGCTCCAATCCCATGGGTATACGGTCGACTGCGCCGCTGATGCCCGAGAGGCCCGGCAAAAGCTGAGCGACCAGCCTTTCGCCTTGATGCTGTGCGATGTCAATATGCCGGGAGAATCGGGCATGGACCTGGTGCGCAGCCTTCTCTCAGACCAGAACCATACAGCAGCCATCATGGTCACAGGTCTCGACAGCTCCGTCCTGGCCAACGCCGCACTCGACGGCGGCGCGTTCGGATATATCGTCAAGCCGTTCGAATCCAATGAAGTGCTCATCGACGTCGCCAATGCCCTCCGTCGCCGCCGGCTCGAGATGGAAAACCGCCTCCATCGTGAGAATCTTGAGGATGTTGTCCGCACAAGAACGCTCGCATTACAGCAAGCGTTGGACTGGCTCGAACGTAGCGAAAAAGAGCTCCGACTGTCTCGCGAGGAAACCATTCAGCGGCTCGCCATTGCCGCGGAGTTCCGGGACCATGCCACCGCTCAACATATTCAACGTATGAGCCATTATTGTGAGATGCTCGCACGCAAAGCCGGTCTGTCGCCTGAACGATGCGACTTAATTCGGACAGCGAGCCCCATGCACGACATCGGAAAAATCGGCACCCCGGATCATGTGTTGCTGAAACCCGGGAAGTTCACACCAGAGGAATTCGGGGTGATCGCGCAGCACGCCGAGATTGGGTATAAAATCCTCAGCGGGTCGGAGGCAGAGCTGCTAAAAGTCGCGGCCGTCATCGCCTACACCCACCATGAGCGCTTCGACGGCACAGGATATCCTCGCAAGTTACAAGGCGAGGCCATTCCAATCGAAGGCCGCATTGCCGCGATTGCTGACGCGTTTGATGCCCTGACCACGCAGCGGGTCTACAAGCCGGCCTTTGAAGTCAGCCATGCGATTGAGCTCATGCTCAAGCACCGAAGTGAACATTTCGACCCAGAGCTGCTCGATGTCTTTGTCGCATCTACGGAGGAACTAGTGCGCATCCACGATCAATACGCAGACCGAGTACACTCCAATACGTTCCGCCAACAATAACGCCTCTCCGCAGCTGCCCCGACACATTGCTCGATTGTCAGCAATTCGTTGACCGACTGTGGCGCCACCGCTATACTTTTTAAACCTAATTAAACCTACCGAATAACCTAGTGTGCTCCCAACCAGAGAGACCAGAGGCAGAAGGGATTGCCGAGTATGGCGAAAAAGTTGACGGCCATTCGTAAACGTCCCCGGAACCGAAACTGGATCGCCTACCTCTGTGAATCCCTTGTGGCTTCAGGCACCATGCTGACCTGGGAAGCAGCCACCTATCTCACAGAGAACTTGTTCGGAGAAAAGCCCAACCCTCGCCTCTTGACTCCCACCAATCCACACGAGGTCACTGCGCAATTACTGCATCGCCTCTATCAACCGCTCGTCGAGGCCGCCTCTCGGGAAATCGTGCTCCCCTCCGCCTCCCTGCTGCATATCTTCACCGATATCAGCCTCACCGGGAACTCCGCCGTACTCATCGTCTTGTTCCCCGGACACAACAAGCCGCAGCAGCTCTTGATGCTGGAAGCAGCCAAGGCCTGGGACCTCGTCTTCCCGGACGCCGAGTCCTTCAATGCTTGGGCCGAAGAGCGGTACCTGCAGCTTGTGCATGCGCTAGGCAGCAAGATGACAGAATTCGAGGACGATTTACTGAAATCAGCCATGTAGGCTATACAGTTGTCGTGCGAGTGAGGTGTTGATGTAGCCCTCTCCACCGTTGAATCCTGTACGCCCAATCAATGGCCGTGTGGCAGATGTATTCGGAGGAGAAGCAGGTGTAGAAGTGTTAATGACCTCCTGGTTGCCTGGATTTGCCAACCATTCGTATCAGGAAGTTGGCCAATCTTTCACTGGATTCAATCGTCGAGGTTTCCCGCACTATAAGATCAATGCCGGTCTCCGTGCGACATGGCATCCATTCAAATGACAACCATCGTGAACATCCACTCGGGGATTTGCTCGGCACGCGAGTAATGGGATGGTTGACGGTGAAACTCTAATGAAGAATCGTCCTACGAGTTACGCCTGGTATCTGTCCGACTGAACAATCTACGTAGATCCAGAACTTCCCACTCTTCATTCAGGCTCGTAATTCAAATTCGGCGAGAGCCAGCGCTCGGCGGTGCGCAAATCCATGCCCTTGCGGCGGGCATAGTCTTCGACCTGATCTTTCCCGATTTTCCCCACCGCGAAATATTTCGCCTCCGGATGAGCGAAATAGAACCCGCTCACTGACGCAGTGGGCAACATGGCATAGCTTTCGGTCAGGGTGATGCCGCTGTTCTGTTCTGCCGATAAGAGGTCAAACAGCAACCCCTTTTCCGTATGGTCCGGACAAGCCGGATATCCAGGTGCGGGCCGGATGCCGCGGTATTTCTCACGGATCAGATCGTCACTCGTCAGTTGTTCATGCTTCCCGTATCCCCACTCTTCTCTAACTCGCTTGTGGAGACATTCGGCAAAAGCTTCGGCCAGTCGATCCGCAAGAGCCTTTACCATGATCGAATTATAGTCATCATGGTCGTTATCAAACCTCCGACAGAGCTCATCTAGCTCGATGCCGGTCGTTACAGCAAACGCTCCGATGTAATCCTGCCGACCGCATTCCTTCGGTGCAACATAATCAGCCAGTGCGAGATTGGGCTGGCCGGCAGGCTTCTCCGATTGCTGTCGCAGATGATGGATCGTAGTGAGCACCGTCTTCCGAGACGTATCCTGATAGAGCTCAATATCATCCCCAACACTCGATGCGGGGAAGAACCCATAGACCCCTCTGGCTTTGAGTTGTTTCTTATGAATAATCTCATCCAGGAGGCGTCTCGCATCCTCATACAATTCCTTCGCCCTAGGGCCGACAGTTGGTTCGTCAAAGATCGTCGGATACCGACCTCTTAATTCCCACGTATGGAAGAAGGGCGACCAGTCGATGTAGGGAATCAACTCGACCAACGGTTGATCGGCAATCGTCTGGACACCCAACGCCCTGGGCACGGGAATATCGACGTTCGCCCAGTCGGACATGAACCGATTGGCGCGCACCTGGGCGATCGAAAGAAGCGGCTTGGCTCCTCGATCCTGATGCGCTTGTCTCATCCGCGCATAGTCGTCCTGTACTTCCCGAACGAAACCTTCCTTCTTGGTTTGGCTCACCAAACTCCCCACGACACCCACCGCACGAGAGGCATCCAGCACATGGACCACGCCCGGCGCGTAGGAAGGAGCAATCTTGACCGCCGTGTGGGCCTTGCTAGTTGTGGCGCCGCCGATTAAGAGGGGCACATCGAACCCCTCGCGCGTCATTTCCTTCGCCACATGGACCATCTCGTCGAGGGACGGTGTGATGAGCCCGCTCAGGCCGATGATGTCGGCTTTGTGCTCACGAGCTGCAGCAAGAATTTTCTCGCAGGACACCATCACACCAAGATCGATAACCTCATAGTTGTTACAGCCAAGGACGACGCCGACAATATTTTTTCCAATGTCGTGCACGTCTCCCTTCACGGTCGCAAGCAAGACTTTCCCCTGCGCCCGAAAATTACCGGACCGCTTCTTCTCTTCTTCCATATACGGCATGAGATAGGCCACGGCCTTCTTCATGACCCGCGCGCTCTTGACGACCTGCGGCAAGAACATCTTGCCTGATCCGAATAGGTCGCCGACGATATTCATCCCGGCCATCAGCGGGCCTTCGATCACTTCCAGAGGCTTTGGGTATTTCTGACGTGCCTCTTCCGTATCCTGATCGATGTAGTCGGTGATGCCCTTGACCAGCGCATGGGAGAGCCGCTCCTCAACCGTCCCCTGACGCCACTCATCGTCCTTGACAGCCGCTTTTCCCTTCACCTTCACCGTCTCGGCAAAATTCACTAGTCGTTCGGTCGCATCGGATCGTCGATTCAACAACACGTCCTCGACCAGTTCGAGCAAGTCCTTGGGAATCTCCTCATACACCGCCAACTGGCCAGCGTTGACGATGCCCATATCCAACCCAGCCTTGATCGCATGATAGAGAAAGGCGGCGTGCATCGCTTCCCGCACCACATTGTTGCCACGGAAGGAAAAGGAGATGTTGCTGATCCCCCCGCTGACCTTCGCACCCGGTAGATGCTGTTTGATCCAGCGCGTGGCCTCGAGGAAATTGATCGCGTAATTGTTGTGCTCGTCAATCCCCGTTGCGACAGTCAAGATGTTCGGATCGAAGATAATGTCTTGCGGAGGAAAGCCGACTTGCTCCGTGAGGATCTTGTACGAGCGCGCGCAGATCTCCTGCTTCCGTTCCAACGTATCGGCCTGGCCCTTTTCATCGAACGCCATGACGACAACGGCCGCACCATAGCGATGGATGAGGGTCGCCTGGTCAATGAATTTCTGTTCGCCTTCTTTCAAACTGACACTGTTCACAACCGCTTTGCCTTGGATATTTTTCAGGCCGGTCTCCAACACCTCCCACTTGGAGCTGTCGACCATAATCGGCACTTTGCAGATGTCCGGCTCCGACGCGACCAGACGAAGAAACTTCTCCATGGCAGCCTTGGAATCAAGCATGCCCTCGTCCATATTGATGTCAACAATCTGGGCTCCGCCCTCCACTTGCTGACGCGCCACCGACAGCGCTGCCTCATAATCACCGGCCAGAATCAGCTTCGCAAAGGCCGGCGAACCGGTCACATTCGTTCGTTCACCGATATTCACGAAGTTCGAATCGGGCCTGATCGTGACGGCTTCAAGGCCGCTCAATCTCGTATAGGGCTCGACCGTAGAGAGCGCATGCGGCTTCACCCCACGCACGGCTTCGGCAATGCGCTTGATATGAGATGGCGTGGTGCCGCAACAGCCACCGACGATATTCAGCCACCCATTTACAGCCCACTCGCGCAGTTGCGGCGCTAAGGTCTCTGGCGTTTCGGGAAAGCCTGTCGGCAACAACGGATTCGGCAGACCGGCGTTGGGATGGGCGCTGATATAGATCGGCGCGATCTGTGATAATTCTTCGATCAACGGACGCATCTCTTTTGGGCCGAGTGCACAATTCATCCCGACGCTCAACAATGGCACATGGGAGATCGAATTCCAGAAGGCTTCGACGGTCTGCCCAGTCACTCCACGATTGCTGCCGGCCTGGATGAACGTCACCGATGCCATAATTGGAACCCGGCGCGCGCCGGATGCAAACGCCTGTTGGATCGCAAAAAATGCGGCCTTCGCATTCAGCGTGTCAAAGATCGTCTCCACGAGCAGAAGATCCGCACCGCCCTCCAGCAAGCCCCTAACTTGTTGGCCATAGGCACCCACCAACTCTTCATAGATGGCCCCTCGAGCTGCCGGATTGTTGACATCGGTGGAAATCGAGGAGGTCTTGGTCGTCGGTCCGATGGCTCCAGCGACGAAACACCGCCGTCCAGGTTGCGCTCGCTGCACCGCCTCGACGGCTCGCTTGGCACACTCTGCGCCAGCTTTGGACAGTTCATAGCCAAGGGCGTCCATCCCATAATCCGCCAAGGAGATCGTCTGGGAATTAAATGTATTGGTTTCAACAATATCCGCACCAGCTTCTAAGTACTGTCGATGAATCTCTTCGATGATGGTGGGCTGCGTAAGGTTCAACAGATCGTTGTGTCCCTTCAGATCTTTTTTCCAATCCTTGAAGCGCTCGCCACGAAAGGCGGCCTCGTCCAGCTTACGTTGCTGGATCATGGTCCCCATCGCTCCATCGAGGATAAGAATGCGCTCCTGCAAGAGCGCTGCAATAGAACTCTCGTGCGATATCGACATAGTCACCCTATTGAAATCACCAGGCTATTTCCCTATCTACTGTGCGCGATCATACTGGAACCTCTTCGGAACGAGCAAGCACACCGGTTCCTTGACATGAATTCAACGGCCTGGCTACGATGCCACCTCATGTGTGTGCACACCATCCTCCGTGCCGTAGCCTTGCCCTTTCTTTTCAGCGTTGTCTTCCTTACGATCCTCCCCTCGTCAGCCACTGCCGCCCCCTATTTTGAGGACGGCTTCTTAGGGCTTTCTCAGAAAGAACTGCACGACAAACTTGGCATACCGCAGGCCGTGCGGGACCGAAAATCCGCCCTGCGCGTTTTCACATATTATCCGATTACCGACTGGTCAACGTACTTCAGCAAACTCGTGTCGCCTGAAAACGGCGAAGATGTGTACACCTTCTCGCGTGAGGGTATCGATGTCCGTTATTCCTTCAACTATGCGGTTGACCCAAATGATCACGGTGAGAACCGACTGCTGACCGTACGGCTAGTAGACATCGAATTTTCACCGGCCGTGCTGATCAGTCGACTCCCAGGTTTGATTCCGGAGTTTCATCCTTCGACCGATCCGACCAATCCCGCTTTTCGATCCAACATTTGGGTGCTGTTGTTCAAAGGCCCCCCTTCGTCTGATGCCCGTTTCATCGTGAGAGAGCCAGGGAAGGAGCAGCTCGATTGGACGCTCTGCTATCAACTATTCTCGATGCAAGGGCTTCCCGATCGCTTACCAACCGAGGCGTTGATTGACCGTGTGGAGATCAGCACTCAGAGCCTGCAGTTGGTAACCCGCCAACAGCGGCACACCCATGAACGGATTCCGAATCCATACTCCCACCAATTCGATAAGCAATTTCCTCCCCTCAAACCATCAGCCACATCAATCCCAGTTCCTAAGTATGCGGAGTAGTATTCGAAAGAGATGCCGGAAGAGAGGGGCTTACCGCGAGACTTGTTGAAGTCGATCTTGCTGCACCTGTCCAGACGACACGGCTTTCTTTTTCATGACATCCATCGGACCACTCTCACTCACATAGATCAGCACCGGGGCTCCAATTCCAATCACCATGAGGAGGCACAATCCTAACATCCGCATGAGCTGGCTCTTGCTGAGATACATCATCAGCAACAAGACCACCGCGGCGGCGCCGGCATAGGTCACAATCTTGGATTGAGCCGGAGTCAGACCGTCCATCGCGACGTGAAACGACGGCATATTCCATCCATAATTCTTGGCTTGCTCTCTGACCTTCTGTTGCATCGACTGCATCATGGAAGGAGTCTTTGAAACAGAATCAGGCTGCTCATGCGTCTTCACTTTCGCGCGGTACTTTTCAGGAATTGTTTCCGAGGAATCGGTGTAGACAAGATTCCCGCGATCATCAATATAAGAATAAATAGTCGTAGCCCACGCCTCAGCGCAGACTCCCTGTCCGAGCATGATGCACAGACACATCATTAGGATCAGATCTTGAAGCTTTGCGACCATCTGGCTGTTGCGTATAACCATAAAAATATTGCAGGAGCGCTCAGCAATCTCTTGGTTAAGTATAGCGCATCACCTACCACAATGATTTCATTGAAGATTACTGGCCGTTCCTTGACTCGTGAGGAACCACGCTGTTAGCATTCGATTTTTATTCTCCCCATGACTACTGAATCTCAACCCCTCACCCTTGATCCCAACACTGAGGAACCGTCGTTCATTCGCCGCCGCCCGGTCCGAATCATCATCTATGTTGGGCTTGTGCTATTTGTCCTCATGGTCGTGGTCTGGCCACTGGTCGTTCAACTGAGTGATCCGGACTTCCAGAAGCACATCGAACAACACCGCGTGCTGGTTGGCATGACCAAAGAACAGGTACTGAAATCCTGGGGGGGACCACAGACCATCAATACGACGTTCACCAAGGATGGAATACGGCAAGAAGAATGGATTTTTGAAGATTGGGAAAGCTCGGCGATTGTCCGTCACCGCTATCTCTACTTCGAGGAAGGGACTCTGATGGGAGGATGGTACGAAGGTTCGCGCGAACGCCGCTCCCGCGATTTCCCCGCAGAAAAACCGCACCCAAAAATTCAGCCGTAGCCCTCTAACTGGGAGGCTACTTTGTATGTCGGCGTTCCTCTCTCGCCGTCATGAGCCCATCTGCCGCATGTGTGCTTGCGATCGCTCGCCTCGCGGCGAAGCCGAGGGCCTCGCTGGACGTGGGCGAAGCGGGCTTCAAGAACGACAACTGTGCCTGATTCAGCTGCAGTTAGGCTGACGTCTCCCGGATAGACAATCGGAGCCTGCTCAGAAGGACTTCGGCACGTGCCTGGTCAGATGCATCGACCATGACCCGGCTGACAAAGAACGGCACACCAGGATAGAGGCTACTGACATGTTCACCGTGGACGACGTAGGCGATGCGGTTGCCGTCGAGCAAGCTCTTGATCATCGCCAGCTCGCCGACGTCTTGCGCATTGGTGAGATGAATCATCCGCATGAGCCGCCCGCCGATCGGTCGTTCATGCGTGAAACGTGCCCATTGGTTGCACTTTGCCGTCTCTCGCTTTACACTCGAACACGAGTTACGGAGTTTCTGTAATTCGCGCGCGCCGTTCCTGCCCCGGACCACCCGAGACAGTCAGCACGCGCTTCCACTCACGGATCTGGTAAATGGCCCAGGCATTCGGTTGGCCCTTGAAGAACGCGGTAGGATCCACCCCACTGGCATTGAGGAAGATTGGTTCGGTAAATCCCTCTTCTAACACGTAGTCGAGTAGCGATTCGGTCGTAAAGCCCGTCCCACGAAGGGTCACGTCGGCCAACACCGTGAGGATTTCGTCAGGATTCTGAATCGTTATTGGATTCATCGGCGGATTACTCTGTAATCCGAATTGTAACGACGCTCTACCCAAGAAGGCAAGACATCGTGCCCATTCACATGAAGAAATCTGCGTTTCTTGAAGCGCTCCTGCGGATCATGGATGACAAGCATCACTGGGCTTGGGAATACTTTTCTTCCGGCCGACTCAGCACAGCCCAGCTCAAAATTCACTTTCAGCATGAGTACACCGTCTATGTTCGAGACTTTCCCGTCTTTTTATCACGAATCCTTGGAACAAATCCCCCGCTTTCAGTCCGCCATATGTTGGCGGAGAACATCTACGAGGAAGAAACCGGAGGGCTCTCGCTGGGACACTCTCATCCTGAGCTTTTCCTGACGATGATGGAAGGATTGGGCTTCCGCCGACGGGATTTTGAACACGCCCGCCTGCTGCACGAAGCCCGAACCTATCGTACCTGGCTAGAGCACATGTCGAGCCATCGCCAGTGGGTGGTTGCCGCTGCGGTCTTGACCATCTTCGTTGAAGGCAGCGTGAAGGATCGCAAGGAGATTCTCTCGCCTCCTGAGAACAAACATCCGGAAGACATCGAATCTATCATCAGCCTTCATCCCTTGGTCCGGTATCATGGAGTTTCGCCAAGCCGAATGGACCTCATTCGAGCCCACCAGATGGTTGAAGCAGGCCATCGACACGATGCCTACGACATGGTCCTCAATCACACACCACCCGCGCTTCGGGAATCAGTGCTGAGATGCGTCAAAAAGAGCTTGTCTCTGTGGTTGAACTATCGCGATGCGGTCGCTCGGGCTTGTGGCATCAAGCAACTCTCATGATCCGAGCCTTCCTCTCCTGGTGTGTATTCTTCCTTGCCAGCAGCCATCACCCATTGGTTACAGGCGCTGAAATTCTCACAGACATGGCACTGATTCCCTCAGGAGAGTTTACGATGGGGAGCCCCGAGGGAAGCGATGGCTTTCCTGATGAACGTCCGGAACGGCGGGTTTTCCTCAGTGGATACTTCCTTGACCGTTTTGAGGTAACCAACGAAGCCTATGCCGCCTTCGTGCAAGCAACGGGACATCGTGCGCCAGCGAACGCCACCCAAGCCGCAACGCTCTGGACAAACAATCGCCCCATCCCGGGCATCGAGCACCATCCCATCGTCAATGTGAGCTGGGAGGATGCCGACGCCTACTGCCGCTGGGCCGGGAAACGCCTCCCTACCGAAGCCGAATGGGAGAAGGCTGCACGAGGGATCGACAGCCGACGCTACCCCTGGGGAAACGACTGGGACTTTTCCAGAGCCAACAGTGCTAGCTACTGGGCGCAACGGACGATCGCGTTCCAGAGCGGAGCGGATTGGGATGCCTTCTGGGGCAGCGGCGAGGGAGCTCGTCTGGCCAAGGAAAAAGGAATACAGGGAGAAGTACTAACCATGCCAGTCGACAGTTTTCCGCATGCAGTAAGCCCGTATGGCCTGTTCGGCATGGCCGGTAATGCCTCGGAATGGGTGCAGGACTGGTACGACCCAAATTACTATAAAAACGCCCCGCTCACGGACCCCACTGGTCCGGTTCAAGGGGCGATCAAATCCATGCGTGGTGGGTCATGGCTCAAACCGTCTGCCAGCCTCCGTACCAGCGATCGCGATTGGGGCACGATGGACAGCCGTCCCAGCGGCACTGGCTTTCGTTGCGCAAAAGACGCGTATTGACAGACGATTCCTTCTTCCATCCGTCAATTCATATCGCTCACACCTCTGCACGGCGAACTCACCGTTCAGTGAAATCAGCGAGAGTGTGGCTTGAGGACAACCTCCACCTGTTCAACCCTCACCACAGGCATGATAAGGCCAACCCCTTCCTCCTCGTGCGAGAAATCATAGATGATCGACTCGGTGGGAATCAGCCCACCAACCATCACAACCACTACTTCCGCTTTTTCACGTTTGGCGAGACTTCGACTGATCAAACCGGCAAGTTTCTTGTTCGGCCTCACGCGCAGATTACTTGGGAACTCCTCAGGCTTGAATCGGACCATACCCCAACCTGTTGCATTGAATGCTGGCCCGATCGCCACCGTATAGCTCTTGGTGTCGGGATCGAATTGCGACAATTCTCCAGGCCAGATAAATGCCATATGCCAATTCAGAACAGGATTCCCCTCGCGTGCGACATCCCGCTCGCGGTTCAGGTTGAAGAGCCGCTCATCATGTCCCGAATCATGGTGACCCTGGCCATAGACCGTAGCCCTATCGGGAGGCGCTCCTTCCAGCGCCGCAAGAAACGCTTCAATGGTGCTCCGCTCAATCAGAACACGTGTCCCAGAAGGAAGAAAAGAATCGAGTTTTGTGAGTGGAATGGTTCTCAGCTGGCGAAGTCCGGTTGCATCTTCCGATCGGATTGGAGATGGCACAAGAAGCAGACCTGAGAGGAGGACACAAGCCAGCAGACGGGCTACAGGGCTACTCACTACCAGCATGACTGAGCAGTCGATTGAACGAGTCTTTCAAAGATGTTACGCCCTGATGATCGTCGGTGAGTACTCCAGCATCGATCAGGACCGCCATCCGAGGAGTTGGGTTGAGCCGGCGCAGATCGGAATGAGTTAGACCATCCGTGGCCAACGCTTTTTCATAGGTACCAAGCCAAGATTCCGTCACGGCGCGCAAGCCCGCATCCGTTGGCTTCATGCGGCCTAATCGCACTTGCTGCAGCAGCTTGATCAGCGGATCGGATTGAGCGATGCTCGAAATCGCGCGTTGCACCGCCTGTTCATCCGGCGTGGCCATCGGCTCTTCAATTCATCGAACAGGCGCCAGGCCCGCGGGGATCGCCGCAGCTGCCGCACTCGCCGGGGCCAGCTAAGGACGGCCAGCTGGTCGTGGCCCCGACTCCAAAGGCGGAAAACTGTTTATCGATCTTGCTCGTCTTGCATTGGGGACAAGCGGCCTCTGCCGATCCCTGGATCAGCAACTCAAAACGGTGATTGCATTCGCGGCACACATATTCGAAGATAGGCATAGTTGAGGACTCCTTCGTTTACTGAGACCATTATAAAATCACCCAAGACGGAATCGCAACGACAGGGAACATATGTACCAGGAAGACAAAACGTTTGCGCTTCGCTTCACGCTGGAAGCCTCGTTTCCTGAGGACTATACCGGAGACGAAGATGAACGCAATTGGCTACAGGAATGGGAAGCCCGGATCAAACCGCAACTACTTAAATCCATTTTTGAGTCGCTCCGCAGGCACGACGGCTGGACATCGCACATCCGCAACCGAGGCGTATCACCAGCGGATGAAATCGAAATCGTATTGGCCAAGGATTTCTCACGACCGCTTCCCGTCTCGCTGAAACGATGAGCCCTTCGGACAACAATCTCGGTCTGTATGTTCATATCCCCTTTTGCCACCGCCGTTGCCACTTTTGCGCCTTCTACCTCGAAATTGCTCGACCCGATCCGATGGCACGGTTTCACTCCGCCCTCATCCAAGAAATTGCACTCCACCGCCGGCAAGACTCCCTGAATGGCCGCGCCCTGCAGAGCATCTACTTCGGCGGCGGAACACCGACGTCCCTCCCCGTCAATCAGCTGGCCGCGCTTCTGACGCTGATTCGAGCGACCTGGCCGACCAGCCCCACGACAGAGATCACGGTGGAAGCACACCCCACTTCCGTCACGGAAAGAGATCTCACTGTCTTGGCTGATGCCGGCTTCAATCGGATCAGCTTTGGAGCGGAATCCATGACGGACAAGGATTTCGCCTCCATTGGCCGGTTTGGACAAGTGCAGGATACGGCGGCCGCGGTTCAGGCTGCGCACCGCGCAGGATTCGAAAATATCAACCTCGATCTGATGTATGGGCTCCCAGGCCAATTACTACAAGATTGGATACACACCTTGGAATCGCTCATGACGCTGACTCCGTCACATATTTCCTGTTATGCCCTCACCATTGAGGAGGGAACTAGGCTCGCCCAGGACATCACTCGGAATCTTGTCCTACCACCTGACGACATGCTTCAGCTCGACATGGAATCCGCAGCAGAGCATTTCCTTGCCGAAGCAGGATTTTCCCGCTACGAAATTTCCAACTATGCCAAACCCGACTATGCCTGTCGCCATAATCTCCTCTACTGGACCGATGGCGAGTATCTTGGACTCGGCCCAAGCGCACAGTCCTATCTCCATGGAATCCGGTTTGGAAATATTGCGGATCTCGAAGCCTATACGGCATCCTTGAACGATAACCATCTGCCGATGACCGACCGAACAATCCTCTCGGCATCCGAGCGCCAGCGAGATGCCCTCGTGTTCGGCCTGCGCCTTCTTCGTGGGGTCCCTCGAAAAACCATCAAGGCTGCGGAACGAGACCATCAGATCGACGAACTTGTCGCGAAAGGCCTGCTCGATACCGATCGCGATCGAGTACGACTGACTTCCTTAGGACGGCGCTACGCTGATACGGTAGCCGAGCAGCTGTTCTAAGTGGGCCATGAAAACCGGCACATCGAACATGCTGCATGACAGTAATGCTCATCCTCTTTCCTGCTCTTGAGTCTCTACCCCTGATTGACAAGACGGTCGCAATTAGAGAAGACTACTGGAGCTATTCGGAGGAATCTCATGCCGGTGAATATGGATCCGTCGAAAAAACGGCGTCGCCCCCAGACAACCACCGCCTCGGTGGCTGAGGACAGGCTCACGGGCGCCACAGCGACACCCCCGCGAAAAAGTTTTGGAGAAGAAACAGAAGTGGATCGGGAAAAGGATTTGGCTGATGCTGAGCTGAAAAACTTATGGGATGCCACTGAAGTGATTGATATGGATAAAGCCTAAGCCCCCTGGCATGAGGCCCAACGACCCAGAGTTGAACTGTATCCACCAGCCCTGCTAGAAACTCCGCTCCATGCCGACACCTGCCATGCCACAGACGATTCCCGACATCACCGAAGACGTACAAGTCGGTTCGGGAACCGGATTTGAGTCTCGTGTCGTCGCCTACAACTGCGACTGTCACACCTACCAACAAGTGATCGAGTTATTTTGCCGGTTTATTCCCGCAATGACCTCGACCAAAGCGTTTGAATTGGCCTATCGGATCGATCATGAAGGAGAAGCCATCGTCTTCACCGGATCGACGGAACAGGCCGATGATATTGCAGCAAAACTTGCAGGGGGTGGGCTCAGAGTGGCCGTGCAGTAAACCAGGCTCCGATTACTTTTTTTTAGACGTGCTCTTGGCTGGTTTTTTGCTTGAGCTTGTCAGAGCCTTCGTGGCAACCGGCTTAGAAGCCTCGCCCGATTTCTTCACAGCCTTTGACGCGCTTGATTTATCCTTTTTCTCCGACGCCTTGGACTTGCTGCTCTGCGAATGCTTCACGGGAGTCATGTACGCGGAGGTGCGGTTGACCTTCACCAATTGGTCTCCGCTGAGCACGCGGACTTGATACAGCTCAAACAGCTTGCTGACGGCTTTCGTATCGCCTCGTCTCGCCGCATTCAAGAGCTTGCGGCGTTGATTCATCTCTTCTTCTTCGGTATGCGAAGCAGCTCGTCGTTCCATGCCCATCCTTCCTCAACACAGGCTGACCAACTGATCGGGGCTGCTGTGGTCTAATACCTACCCCAGCCAGCCTGAAAAATTTGCCGAAGTATATCAGAATTATGGCGTTTTGGGGAATACCGAATATTGTGCCACCCTGGGAGGCAACACCCCATAGCTCTCATATCAGAAAGAGGCCGCAGGCTCGTGCATTTCACTCTTGAGTGGCATGACAAAGCACCGGTATAAGTATGGACATCTCATATTTTTCCTAAGAGGAGATCCATGATGGAACAGACAACAGAATCTTCGACTGTCGCCGATGACCCTCAAGCGCGCGACCTCCTACGCAAAGCGTTCGAAAGGACCGCTCGATGGCCAAAAGACTTTACGGGGTTTACGGCTGACCTCACCGTGAATGTGAACGGAAAAGAAACCAGCGGCCCCGTCATCGTCAAGGGCCCCCGCGAAGTATCCGTTCAACTAGGCGATGGCGACATCCAAAAATGGGTGCAAGAGCAACTGGGCATGATCGCAGTCCATCGTGGACCACGGAGCTTTGAGGAATCTGATGGGAAATACTCGCTCACGATGGAGGAAGACGGTCACCCGTTCGGCATCAAGCTGAACATCCATGGCTCCAATTCCTTCTACCGAGTCAAGGACAACCGCATCACCCAGATCAATCGGAAGATGGCCCATCCCGGCATGAATCCCTTTGCCTTTACGATCAATGTGGAAGAAAGTTCGATCACGCAGGACCAGAAAAATCTCACGACCAAGTACACGGTCTATTACTATTCACCGACCGACAGCAAGCTCACCAATGTCGAAAGCTTCACCGACACCCACCTCCGCGTCGGCTCCTCAGACCTTCCAGCAACCAGACGGATCATCACCTACGAAGATGGCCAGGTCATCGTGAAGAACCTGACTTTCACCAACCACAAGTTGCTCTAGCGATGGACTTACGCAAAGACTTTCCGCGCAGCATGAAATTCAAGCTGGCAGGCTATGCCCACCTCGCGCGCATGATCGACAAATGTCGGGCGGTGCTTGCCGGAACAGAGGGGGAATATATCTATCCTTGTCCCATGGACGAACGGCTCATGGAGTTCGCGGGAATTACCAGCGAGCAGTTCACGGCTGCCGTGAAGGCCAATTCGACCGATGAGGGAGTGGTGAAGTGGCTTGGGCAAACAGCACAACCACACCAGCCAGTTGAATTGGAAGAATGGAATCAGCAACTGTTGGCACGCGGGCCCAGTTCCCCCGAAAGCGCGGTCCGGTTCAACAAATACCTGGCCGCCATCGATCCCTCACGCACCGACATCACCGTCTAGTCGGATCTGCAAGACTTGGAAGAAAAGAGAGTCGTTCCGAGAAGAGAGCCGGCACATCAATCTCAGTAAGTAAGCGCCGGGTACTTGCCGAGATACGTGGGGTGCTCCGCCTGCGCGACCATGAAGTGCGCCACATCAGCGCGGGAGATAGCCCCCACTCTCATGCCTTCCTTAAGGTTGTCCAATACGCGATAGTGGCCAGTCATTGCGCCATTCGTTAAGCGGCCCGGGCGCACGATTGCCCACCGGGGATATCCGCTGGCGATCAGCCGCTCCTGCTCACTCTTGTCCACATAGGCTCTCTTGAGAAACAACGTGAAGAGGACCTTCATAGGGATCGAGTTGTAGCCCCAGCTATCGCCGGCGCCGAAACCAGTGAGCACGATGAGTGTTGGAGAGGAGTCCATCGCTCGAATCGTTTGCAATAGGATGCGCGCAGAGTCGGAGAACAGCGTCGTGGCGAAGGGGCTCTTCACGCCAAGGGTCACAAGGACAGCATCGGCCCCCTCCACTACAGCTTTTACATCGTTTGGGTTTGTCGCACTGCCCTGCACCCTTCGCAGTCTTTGGTGATCTGGAAGCGGAACAACCCGGCGCGACAAGCTAGCGACCTCATGCCCCTTCTCAAGAGCGAGACCTGTCGTCTGAAGACCGATACCGGCTGAAGCTCCAATGATGGCGATTTTCATATTCTTGTGTTTGTTGTCGGTGGCTAAGAATGTCTAGATCCACCCACTATGCCGCGGATCTTCGACGTGATGCCCATTCTCAACCTGTCCGTAGGCTCTGGTCAAGCGCTGCTAGATCCCCACTCCTCAGTCGTTCCAGATCATAACTGTGGACTGAGCACCTCCCGCCATACAGCGGCGAGGTCGTGGAGCGCTTGGCTTCCGTCGCCGACGTAGACCGAGCCGTGCATGGTGGCCAGCCTCTTGGGTTGCAACATCGCCAACCGGTGCAGCGTCGCATCCGTCAATGAGCAGTACGGCACGTAATTCGCCAACGGACCTTGCTGATAGTCCACCAGCGTCTTCCGACAGCGCTCAATGACGTCCGATTCCGCCATCGGCTCGACATCTCCGTCTTGGTGAAAGAGATCCGAGCACAGGAGCGTCCGTTCTGTCTCCTCGAATAGCAGTCCCGCTTCCCAGCAATGGGGCACATGCGGCGTTGCCAGAAAGCGGAAGCGGTATCTCCCCGTCTCCAGCACCTCGCCGTCGACCATCCCCTTGGCGGGACGAAGCGCCAGACAATCATCGACGCTCACCATCTTACCCACCAGACTGCACAGCACTTCCGAGTACGGAGCCAGTTGCTGCCACTCAGGTACCGTGGCACATTCATCAGACTCGAAATGGCTGAACCCGATCCAGCGCAAGGTCTGCGGATCGATGAGCGACGCCACGGCGGCTTTGACCTCCGGAAACAGGGCGCGCGGGCCAGTATGGAATAGCAGTGGCTGATCGTCACGCATCAAGAACTGACTGAACTGAATATTGAACGGCGCAACGAAGGTCGTGATGCGGAACAGATCCGGAGCGATCTCGGTAATTTTCGCCACAGCACATCCTCACGAATGGACCGTGCGATCATACTCACCACCAGACTGAGGTGCAATATGGCTAGGGCAGATTAAGATGGTGACGCAATGGCGGCAAGTTACTGATTCGCCACGGTCTTTCTAGGGACGGCCTGGAACATCAAGAGAAGTTGGGCCAAGCAGTAGGGGACGTTTCAAAAAGAATCCCGCACCTTTATTTTCAGCTACGTGTCGGTCCATCTGCCGCTTTGTTAGATTTCATGTATTTCCGTGCGAACCCGGCCGCACCTCAACTTCAAGACCGTATTTCTTGGTTAGCGACTTAACAGCATCTAGGAACCAGAAGGAACTATCAGGATGAACCAGTACGCCTTCGATTAACTTTTTGAGTGCGGCTGGCAGTTCATAGCCATTGGGCGTGTTTTTTGTTGGGCTACGAGTGGAATATGTATCGAGAGATAGCCTGACTTCCTCCTCAAATTTGAAATGTGGCCGCTTAAGGAAGAAGCATCTCTCATACTCTAGGATGCCTTTTACTTGGTCAGAGCGCATGTACGTTACATTGTCAAGAATCAAGGAGTGGCCAGTCAGTCTGGAGTAGCTAATATTGTCTCTTAATGCGGCGACCGACGTTTGTACTGCTACTGCTTCATCGTTGCGTCCATATATCTCCCACATGATCATGTTTTCATCCAGATTCTTATGCCAACAACTCAGGAACGTATTCTTAACAAGGTAGTCTTGGAAATCAGCAGCGTCCTTAACGGGGGAGGGATCATCGGCAGGAAATGCCTCGTAGGCCTTTTCAGTGGCTTTCCGCATTTCATCTGGAAACCTACCTTCGTGTTTATCGCGAACAGTGTCAGCCCTTGCCAGCCAAAGGCTTTGCTTATCGAGCAAGCTGATGAATTTTGCAAGGTTCATGTAACGCCAGAGCTTTTCCCTGGCGTCGAGATCTTTACCGATCTTTAGCTGCACGATTGAGCTCTCTCGGAGTCTAACGACGTCTAGATGGCACCACGTAAGCTGCGATTCTCAGCTTCTGCTTACATTCCAACAAATTATGGCCGGTGCATTTCCAACGATCCATCACTTCCCATGTCCCCCTCGCGCAATTAACTCCTTCAGCCCATTCAAATCCAACCACCCAGGCACCAGTTCGTTGCCCACGATGAAGCCGGGGGTTCCTGAGATACCCAGCTCGTGGGCGAGGGCTCGATTCTTATCGATGACAGTCTGCCACTTGGGATTGGCCATGTCGGCTTCCAGTCGCTTCGCATCAAGGCCCACTTTCACGGCAATCTTTAGGATTGCATCCTTACTCATATCGGCATTGGAGGCGAGCAGCGCCTCGTGGAACGCCTGGTGCTTCCCTTGCACCTGAGACGCGAGCGCCGCCTTAGCCGCAAGTTCAGAGGGTTCGCCCAGAATGGGCAAGTCCTTGTAGACCACTCGAACTCGCCGATCTTCTTTCTGGAGTTCCGTAACGGCAGAAGCCGCCTTCTTACAGAAGCCGCAGCGATAGTCATAGAACTCCACCAGGGTGATCTCCCCTTTCGGGTTGCCGCTGACCGGTGACGCAGGATCGTGCACCAGTTCCTGCTGCTTCGTCGCAAGGGCCGCTTTATGATGGTCTCGCAGTTCTGTTTGGCGTTTGGCGAGCAATCCCTGCAGCGATTGTTCGATCACTTCCGGATGGGCACGAATATATCGCTCAATTGCAGCATCGCTGGGTTCGGGTAGGGGAACTGACACGCTCTTGGTTTCCTTGCCGGTGGTTGCACAACCAGATGCGAACAAGATAAGAACTCCAAGAACACTCAGCGCCAACGAGAAGCGGCTCCAACCGTAGGTGTGGTTCATCTATGAGTCTCCTGCCTAGCCCGGATAATTCACGACTCGTGACATAAAAAAGCCATCGAGGCTCCGAACTGTGCTATAGGAGCGGTGTTCAGGCGCTTCGATAGACAGCGGAGA
>SWDI01000002.1:797514-818476 GCA_005116955.1 Nitrospira sp.
ACGGGCGGGGGCTCACGTGCTCGGTCCACTCGCATGAAACTGATTATTGACCACCATCATGAATAATCCCGGCTAGAGGCGTTCGTCAAGGAAGCTGTGGATAGAATGGTACGCGAATTCCCTACAGCATCCTGGCGCAGAGGACTTCGTCCTGCCGAAGCGCTTCGAGTGCATTCGCGGGAACAGTCGTCACGGTAAGTGTACTTCCGAGGGCCGTGAAGACTTCAATGGAGTAGCCTTCGGTCCCATCAGGTGCCACGTGGTGCTCGACGAGCTTGACGATATCTCCTCGACGGAGCCGATGCTCCGGTAGATCACAAGCCAATGCTACATCGGTATAGAGATCAAATCTCACTCTACCCTCCGATTATCCGGAATCAGTGTAATAAACTTTGTCGCTCCCGACAAGTGTTCTGTCATCCAGATCGTTCGAACCGACAGAATTGTCCCGTTGGGACCTTTCAATGCGCCCCTAATTTCGTAGTACTGCCCGAACTGGTTTCCCTCAAGCGGTATCGCGTCTAACGGTAGAATCTGATTGCGCAAGTCACGTAAGAGATGTGCGGCGTTACTCAACTCATAGCCGCCTTTTCGCAGAAACGACGACTTATCTCCACGAAGCTGTGGCACCAAAAGATAGCGCACCAGCTTGTCCTCAGAAATGACTGTCTCAGCCGGTAATCTCATGGGATTAAGAAGATCAGGGCCCTCAACGCCACCTCTCCCCGCTTGTCCCGCCGCCGAAGCCGCCCCAGTTGCCGCCGAACCCGCCTTGACCAGTTCCCCAGTATTCTCCTTGTTGGATACGCCGATAGGGGTGCCGTAAATCCGGCCGACTCATCCACCAGAAAAACGACACGATCGCCGCAGTGGTGCCAAGCGTAATCCAGACTCCGAGCCCCTTCATCCGAGGCCTGGATGGAGGAGTGAACCTCACCTCTTGCGCCGGGGTCGCCAGCGCAACCGCCGTGCGATACAGCCCTTCCCCGAAATGTCCTCGTTCAATCGCAGGCTGCAGATACAGACGACTAACCTCGTTCCTCACGTCCGGGGTGATGACCGGAAACATTTGGCGACCCAACGCCATCGCCGCCTGCCGCTCTTGCACGGCCACCAACACCATCAGCCCATGTTCCTGCTGCGTCGAGCCGATTTGCCACTTTTCATATAGCGCGTCCGCATAATGCTTGGCCGATGGATAGGGTTTGATGCTGGGCACCGTCACAATCACCATTTCCACACTGCTTTTTTTCTCAAGATCGATACAGACAGACCGGATGCGGTCCTTCCACTCAGGCTCCATCACTTGTGCATGATCGCTGACATACCCGATGGGGCTGGGAAGAGGCACACGTTCTTTGGGTCGGTCATACAACGAGGCGTGGGCATCAACCGCTGACAGTACGAGCATCAGGCTCAACCAGCCTATCCCTATCCCGCGTTCGTTCAGTCGATGTGCGATCACGTGATTCGTGCTTCCGCAGTGGTAACAAGCCGAGTCAAACTCTCGAGATATCGATCCATGAGCCGCGGAATCTCTTTTTGCCCTGGAGAAATCTGCCCTCGCTTGAGCAAGAGCGCATCACGCAGGCCGGAAAGATCAACCGCCAGATAAGATTCGAGGTCCTTCAGAAGTGCTTCGCCATGCGCAAGTACAGGGCGATCCTGTAATCGCTGGAGCCCTCGAAGTACAGGCAAGAGGGCGGTAATAGAGAGCGATAAGAGGATGGTCATCGCTTCTTCGGTACTTCGTCCTTCCACCAGACGCTGGCGGAGACGGAGAAGATTTCCCCGTAAGCCCTGCAACACTTCAGCGGCCAAGTACCGAGAGTCGATTTTCAGGCCAACGAAGGGATCTTGCCCCCACAGCAGTCGATGGCATTCGTGGATGTCTTGGTATTCGAGAGGAAAGGCGAACGAGGCGGATTGCAAATCGGCTGCCGTGAGAAAGAGAGGAACGACGACATGCTCCTTGCTCCAGCGCTTGTGCAGACTGTCATACTTTTTCAGTACTGAGAGGTCATAGGACGACAGCACCAACAGCAGATTAAGATTGGAATGGCCCGGCAAGAATTCTCCTCGCACGGCACTGCCATATAGCAGAATTCCTCCCAACTCACTTCCATAGGCTTTCTCCACATCCTTCACATAGGACTTTAGGAGTGTGTGTGTCTCCTCCGGCAAGCCGTCGATCGTCCAGCCTATCGGAGACATGATGTTATCGAACGCCTCCCGCCGACACGTCACGAGCCGAAGGATCCGGCATCAATCCCGCTGCCATCAGGCGATCCATCATGCCAAATGGAGGCTCCTTGCGGAGCCCGGCTGTTGTCGACAAGACACGGTACCGGAGTCGCGCGTTACGGTCCAATGTACTGAAGACACGGTCTCGAAGAAAGGCGATGACCGGATTCGCCGTGTTCCAAAAGAGCACCTGTTCATCAGCCAACTTCTGCAACATGGTGACCTGAGGTCGGCGCGCGGTTTCGTAGGTCCTCAGTTTTTCGGCAGAGTACTCGCTCGTCGCCAGACACTCAGGCAGAAGGTCAGCCAGCGTCATCGCATCCACCATCGCCTGCATGCGGCCCTGAGAGGCATGCGGGTTCATCGCATGCGCCGCATCCCCGATCAGCACCGCCCCGTCGGCCACCCACGTTGGCGTGCGGACACGCCCGGTCGGCATGAAGGCGGTTTGTTTCCAGTCCATGAGCGTACGGAAGATAGCCTCACTGGAGGGGTCGATCGCAATCCACGATTTTTGTAGCGCCGCGATGCCTCGTTCTTTGACGCTCTCATAGGAACCAGCCTTGATCATGTAGAACACATACACCTTGTCCCCAGCAGCGGGAAACATGCCAAGGATCGTTCGCTTACCGACAAAATACTTCGCCTCTCCCAGAGGAATCGCCGCATCCAACAGGGCGATCAAATACCCTTGCGGATAGAGATGAAGATCGGACGGAATCCGCAGGGCCTCTCGAACTTTTGAGAATGCTCCGTCGGCCCCAACGACCACCTTCGCCTTCACAGTTACGTGGTCTTCTCCCTGCTTGGCCGTCAACCCGACGACCCGCCCATTCTCTCGAAGCAGACCCGTGAAGGCAGATCGATACCGCAAGGAGACGGAGGATTCGCGCTCGATCGCACTCAGAATGGCATGGTGCGCCACATTCGGCAGTGTGACCACGGCTTGATTGTACGGTGGAGGCAGTTCGCTATAGTCCACCGTGCACAGCCGTTCGCCACCAACACGGCAAAAATGAAACTTATGCACCGTACGGGTAGACTCAACCGGCAACCGACTCAAAAGCCCCAAGCGATCAAGTACTTGTTGTCCGTTCGGCTGCAGAATCTCTCCGCGCAATCCTTTCGGCGGTCCTGGTGCCTGCTCGAAAACGATCGTGTTGATTCCCTTCTGGGCCAGTGCAAGGGCCAGCACGGCCCCTCCTCCACCGGCTCCCACGACGGCAATGTCGGTTTCTTCAACCATGGTCCCTCAGCGTTTCTCGGCCATGACGATGCGTGGCCAGTTTAACCCTCAACATTCTTCCTATTTCCACTCCTGGAATCGTTCCTGATCTTTCCAGAGCGAAAGAAACTTTTCACGTGCTTGGACGGTAATCGCATGGTCCCTAATGATATCGAGCCGCTCGTCATTATAGCGATTCCCACTGGTCGTCTGATTCATAGACCCGGTCGTATTGATCTCGTCGTCGATCACCGCCTGTTTCAAATGCATGAGGCCGTCATGTTGATTGATCCTGATCGGGATCCCAGCTTCACGCAACGCCGAGAGTGCTGTTCGTTGCTTCGGATCGGTGAGACGTGTTCGATCGGTGAGGAGACGAACATCCACACCACGCCGTTTCGCCTGAACCAGCGCTTTCACCGTAAGCGGCGACGTGACGCCATACACGGCTACAAAAATGTATCGTTTAGCACGATCATACATCTGTACGAGATGTTCAAGTGGCCTATCCTCTGGACCATACCAGACCTCGACTGATGTAGCCGAGACTTCCACGCTTGGCCCAAGCAGAACGGCGATAAGTAGCCCGGTGATGTACACTCGGCGGTACTGCGTGGATAGTTGGAACGGCGAAGGCCGGATCATGCCAGTTCGAAGAGGTCGCGAAAGTGGTCGTCGGAAGACTCCCAAGCCTGTGGCGCATGCACCTGAAGCCACTGTCGAAGAAACTGTTTCTGCTCTTGTGTGAGCAATTGCTTGATCTGATGAGTGCGCCCTTGAAGGGGCTGAAGGAGACTGACGTGCCTCTTCACATCCAGCATCGCGGTGCGGACATACAGACTCGTAAAGATCGACGGCTTCTCCTCCGTTCCGTCACCCTGCACCCAGACGGAGAGAAACTTATCCAGAACCAGGCCCGCACTGTCCAGCGCCGGCTCAGTATCATGGAAGAGCTCATTCTCGGACTCGGTTAATGGGGTCGATTCAGCCGCACGAAAGAGAAAGTTCTTTTTCCACATCCTGGCATCCTTACAGGCGGCATAGTGGCGACGAGCCGGATCAAAGTCAAGCAACTCCTTCAGGAAATCTCTCCCTTCCTCAGCAGAGACGGTTGAGCATGAATCCTATCGCGCAGTCGTGTCTCTCACTGTGGATGACGTAGCCTTGACAGGTAGCGCATGCCTTTGCTAGTTTAAAAATTCTTTAATCTCTAAGCCAACTTGGGAGAATCCGTGCAGGTTAAGATCAATGGAAAGCCTGAGGAGGTCCAGAACGGAACCGTCCTCGATTTGCTCAAGACAAAGAACATCGAGCCGCAGATGGTCGCCGTCGAGGTCAACGACAAGGTGTTGGACCGTGACCATTTGGCCACGACCCACCTCAATGAAGGAGATCACGTGGAGTTTCTCTTTTATATGGGAGGGGGTCAGTGAGCACCACGTTGCATAAAGACATTACCGAGCTGATCGGCAAGACCCCGCTTGTCCGATTAAACCGTCTTTCAAAGTCCGGTTCTGCGACGATTTACGGGAAGGTCGAGTTTTTTAACCCCGGCGGCAGCGTCAAGGATCGAATCTGCCTCAATATGATCAATGAAGCAGAGCGCCAGGGAACGCTCAAGCCGGGCGGGACCATCGTCGAGCCGACCAGTGGAAACACGGGTATCGGACTGGCCTTGGTCGCAGCCGTGCGTGGGTACAAGCTCATCCTCGTGATGCCGGAAAGCATGAGCATGGAACGGGCCAGCTTATTGTCTTCGTATGGCGCACAGCTGGTGCTCACCCCGGCTTGGGAAGGTATGAAAGGGTCTATTAAGGAAGCGGAAAGCATCCTGGCTCAAAATCCGTCGTACTTTATGCCTGATCAATTCTCGAACCCAGCCAACCCTGCGATGCATAAAATGACGACGGCACTGGAACTCTGGGATGCACTCGAAGGAAAGATCGATGCCTTTGTCGCTGCCGTCGGAACCGGTGGGACCATCACAGGATGCGGTGAACTCTTTAAGGAACGGAACCCGCAGGTACAAGTCATCGCCGTCGAACCGGCAGGCTCGCCCGTGTTGTCCGGAGGAGACCCTGGCCCCCATAAGATTCAAGGGATCGGGGCGGGCTTTATTCCTAAGGTGCTCAACCGAAAGATTCTCGACCGGGTGATCACGGTGACGGATGACGAGGCCTATCAGACCGCAAAACAACTCTCGAAGAAAGAGGGCCTTCTGGTGGGCATTTCGGCCGGTGCCAATGTGTTCGCCGCCCAAAAGATCGCGGATGAACTGGGACCCGGCAAGAATGTCGTCACTATCTTGTGCGACACCGGTGAGCGCTACATCAGCATTGAGAAGTATTTCAATATTTAGTGCATGATGCGTATCTCGTCCGGAAGTTCGGACGCTTCACGTTTCACGAACGACGAGCGACACGATGGAATTTACCGAAGAACAGATTAACCGCTACAGCCGGCATATCCTCTTGCCTGAGGTCGGCGGCAAGGGACAAAAGAAGATCGCCAAGTCCAAGATTCTGCTCGTCGGTGCCGGTGGTCTTGGCTCCCCTGCCGCATTGTATCTGGCCGCAGCAGGAGTCGGCACAATTGGGTTGATCGACAGCGATGTGGTGGACCTCACCAATCTGCAGCGCCAAGTTCTTCACCATACTCCCGACGTGGGTCGCCCCAAGGTCCTCTCCGGTAAAGAAAAGATCCAGGCGCTGAACCCCGACGTCTTGGTCTCGATGTACGAGGAACGGCTCACGGCCGGCAATGCGCTTAAGATCTTCGGCGACTATGATGTCGTGATCGACGGAGTCGATAATTTCCCGGCCAAGTTCCTGATCAACGACGCCTGTTTTTTCGCCGGCAAGCCGCTGGTTCACGGCGGCATTCTGCGATTCGAGGGACGTGTCACGACCATCATCCCTGGGAAATCGGCGTGCTATCGTTGCGTGTTCAAGGCCCCGCCTCCACCTGGGTTGGTGGCCTCCTGCCAGGAGGCCGGAGTGATCGGGGTCTTGGCCGGCATTATCGGGACGATTCAAGCAACAGAAGCATTGAAGCTTGTCCTTGGAATCGGGCGGCCGCTGACCGACCGCCTGCTCGACTTCGATGCGCGCAAAACCCAATTTCGAGAAATCAAAGTCCGCCGGAACCCAAATTGTGCCCTCTGCGGGGAACATCCGACGATTACCGAGCTGTTCGACGATGGGGATCCCTATGCTGGATGCGCCATGCGTCCATCTGCATAGAGTTTGATAAGGTGGTACGACGATGAGCAAAATGAAAGCGCTGGTGTGCCGCGAGTGCGGTAAAGAATATCCAACGAAGGCCATCCACGTTTGCGAAATGTGCTTCGGTCCCCTTGAGGTGAAGTACAACTACGAGGAGATCAAGAAGACGATTTCGCGCAAGAAGATCGCGGATGGGCCACATAGCATGTGGCGCTATCTCGACCTGCTGCCGGTCGAAGGCACGAACTTCGTCGGACCGCATGCCGGGTTCACCCCGCTCGTACGGGCGAAAAACCTTGGCGCGTATCTTGGGCTCGACGAGCTCTACATCAAGAACGATACGGTGAATCACCCCACCCTATCCTTCAAAGATCGCGTCGTCGCCGTGGCCCTCACGCGCGCGCGTGAGCTCGGTTTCGAAACGGTGGCCTGCGCGTCGACCGGCAACTTGGCGAACTCCGTTGCCGCGCACGCGGCATCCGCCAATCTCCACTGTTACGTCTTCATCCCCGGCGACCTTGAGGCTGCGAAAGTGCTTGGCAACCTGATCTATAAGCCACACGTGGTCGAGATTGAAGGTCATTACGACGATGTCAACCGGCTCTGCAGCGAGATCGCCGGCGAACATGGCTGGGCGTTCGTGAACATCAACATCCGTCCCTACTATGCCGAAGGCTCAAAAACCCTTGCCTTTGAGACGGTTGAACAACTCGGGTGGAAAACACCGGATCAAGTCGTCATTCCCATGGCATCGGGCTCACTCTTGACCAAGATTTGGAAGGGCCTGCATGAGATGAAGGCTTTGGGCCTAATCGACAACGTTCGCACGAAGGTTAACGGCGCCCAAGCGGAAGGCTGCTCACCGATCTCGACCGCATTCAAGGCAGGGCGCGACTTCTTCAAGCCAGTGAAACCACAGACGATCGCTAAGTCCCTTGCCATCGGCAACCCCGCTGATGGGTACTATGCGCTCAAGGCGACCGCTGAGAGTCACGGATCCATGGATATGGTGACGGATGAAGAAGTGGTGGAAGGCATCCAGCTGCTGGCCCAAACCGAAGGCATCTTCGCGGAAACAGCTGGAGGCGTCACGATCGGTGTGCTGAAGAAGCTTGTCAAACAAGGGGTGATCAAAAAAGATGAGGTCACGGTGGCCTACGTCACCGGCAACGGCCTAAAAACCCAGGAAGCGGTGATCAATTCCGTTGGTCGCCCAGTGCGCATTCAGCCCAGCCTGGTGGACTTCCAAAAGACGTTTAAGATGGGAAAGAACGGTGGTGGCGCATGATTAAAGTTCGCATTCCAACTCCGCTTCGCCCCCTGACCAAAAGTCAGGGCGAAGTCGAGACCAAAGCCGGTAGCGTAGTGGATATGATCGAGGCGTTGAACAGCACATATCCCGGCATCAAAGATCGCCTATGCGATGAAACGGGAGAGCTCCGTCGCTTCGTGAACATTTATGTCAACGAAGAAGACATTCGCTTCCTCACGGGGAAAGACACGCCCCTCAAGGATGGCGATGAAGTCTCCATCGTCCCGGCGATCGCGGGAGGGTAGCCATGGCACACTTGCGCTTTCATATTCGCTTTCCTGAAGACAAAATCAGAGAGCCCATCATCTATCAGATCGGACGAGAATATAAGGTCGTAACCGATGTCAGGCGAGCCGATGTTCGCGAGACAACTGGATGGGCCGATGTGGAACTCTCCGGCGACACTGCTGAGATCGAGCGGGCCGTCGCTGGCCTGCGAGCCAAAGGCTGTGTCGTTGATCCGATTGAACTGAACGTGGTGGAATAGGACAACGCTGACACACGGGCACGATCCCTTCTCGTGCCCATGTGTCAGCCTTCTTTCCTATTCACCTGTGTATGATTGGAATACATGGAACTCACTGAGCAAGAAATTGAACGGTACAGTCGGCACATTATCCTCCAGGACGTGGGAGGTAAGGGCCAACTCAAGCTCAAGCGGGCCAAGGTCCTCCTCATCGGCGCGGGCGGTCTTGGTTCTCCAGCTGGGCTCTATCTGGCAGCCGCCGGGATCGGGACCATTGGGCTTGTCGATGGCGATGTCGTGGACCTCTCAAATTTGCAACGGCAGATCATGCACTCGACCGCAACGCTCGGACAGCCGAAGGTTGAGTCCGGCCGGAAAACCTTATTGGCCATTAATCCAGAAATTACGATCAACGCGTACCACCAACTCGTCGATGCCGAGAATATTCTCCCTCTCATCTCCCAGTATGACATCGTGCTGGATGGCTCGGATAATTTCACGACGCGGTTTCTGGTGAACGACGCCTGTTTCTTTGCCAAGAAAACGCTGATCTCCGCCAGCATGTTTCGGTTTGAAGGCCAACTGACGACCATCAAGCCACACCAAGGCTATCCCTGCTACCGCTGTCTCTATCCTGAGCCCCCTCCAGCCGGATTGGTGCCCAATTGCCAGGAAGCCGGTGTGCTGGGCGTGTTGGCCGGTACGATGGGGGTGCTCCAGGCCTCGGAAGCGATCAAAGAAATTCTCGGGATCGGCGAAACGATCGCCGATAAGCTCGTGATCTACGATGCGCTCGACATGAAGTTCAGAAAAGTCGGCAGGCCCAAAGACCCAGCTTGCCCTCTCTGCGGACCTAACCCGAAGATCAAAGATCTGAGTCTAGACTACACCGTCACCTGCACGATTTAACGTGGCCGACCTCATCATCCCCCGACAGATTCTCGACGACATCATCGCTCATGCGAAGGAACTGACTCCTTACGAATGTTGTGGGCTACTGGCTGGAACCAATGGAGTGGTCAGCCATCTGTATCGCACCAAGAACATCGTCGCGATGGAGGGGGCACAAAACCTGTCGTCTTTCGACTCAGCAAAAGCCGCGCATCTCGAACGCCTCTCGCCGGCTGAACGAGCCGAGATTGCCTTCGTCATGGACATGCAGGACTTCTCATCCGCCAAGAAGGACATGCGCAACAATGGGCTCGATCTCCAAGTCGTCTATCACTCGCACCCCCACGATCCCGCGCGTCCGTCCGTGACCGACATCAAAATCGCTACCGACTATGAAGAGATCTGGCCCAAGATCAACTTGCCCATCCCCGCCTACCTCCTCGTCTCCCTCATGAATTCTGAACCAGACGTGAAGACCTATTGGATCAAAACCGGTCACGTCACCCTTGCCGACGTCCTCATCCGCTGATCTAGATTTTCCGGTTCACATCGCCACCAAAATGTAATAATCTTCTTCCGTAGCTTGAATCAGGAGCATCCCACATGCCCGCTCGGCGACAACTATTCAGCTATAGTCTCATCCTCGCGCTATCCGTAGCCACTTTGATACCAAAGCTGGTCTTTGCCGAAGATCGCAGTTTTTACAGCCCAGTGATTCACATCGATAAGGAGCAGAATCAGATCCTGATCTCGACGAGTGCTAGTGTGTTCCCTATTGAAGTGCCCGATGCAGCCAAGCCCCACATCGAAAAACTTCCCCTTTCCGGACTTGTGGATTTCGTCGTCGAGATGCGTGGCGAGGACAAACTCCCACTGATCAAAACTTGGAAGGTCAAATCAGGGGAGTCGACCTGTATGCATTTCAATGGGAAGGAGTGCAAATAAGCACCAGGTGAACAGCTCTAGCTCCTCACTTCAACCTGTTTAAACCTGCCAGGACACTGGCTAGCCGATGCGCTGACGCTAGAGAGCGCAACAACTACTGAAAGACAAGGCGGCAGAATACTATTCCCCGCTGCCGGCCATGTCGTCGATGAGGGGGCGATTGATGTCGGTGCAGCCGACGCAGATTGTATCGAAGAGTGCTTCGGAATCGGCGACGAAGTTTTTCTCGTTAGGGAGCTTTTCATTCAGGACTTGGGCGTAACAGGTTTCGCACAGCATCATCAGGCCTCGCGAGACCCCGACTGTTTTTCTCCCTGCACTTCCAGCCATTCGTCCTACACCGATCCTTTCTGAAGGGCTACGAAGAAATCTTCGGCTTCGAGATCAATTCCGCATTGTTGGCATTCATATGGGCGATCTGGCTCTGGAACATCCAATGGAGCTCGATCAATGCGCCCACGGCAGACGTGGTAGAACCGGCCTCGCGCATTTTCATCATCCAGCGGATCGCTCTCGTATACCAGTACCATTGATCAACCATGTCCCCTTGTTCGCTCCGAGCGAGTATACCGAGCTCTTCTTCGGACCCGCAACTACCGAAGGCGACCGGTGCTGAGGTTGCAAGCCACCACTGTCTCAGGCCCTACACCTGAAATTGAGCTTCATAGAGACCAGCGTAGACTCCTCCTCGGCCCACCAGCTCATCATGCCGGCCATCCTCCACGAGTCGACCATTATCGAGCACTATAATTCGGTCAACATCGTGAAGTGTGGATAATCGGTGGGCAATAATGAACGTGGTTCGCCCTGTCGTCAGCTCGTTCAACGCTTCGCGGATTTTGACCTCGGTCTCCGTATCAATATTGGATGTGGCCTCGTCAAAAATGACGATGGGGGGATCTTTTAACAACACTCGCGCAATCGAGACCCGCTGTTTTTGTCCAACCGACAACTTGACACCTCGCTCACCAATCCAGGTGTCATACCCTTCGGGTAACGCCGCGATGAACTCATGCGCCCGTGCGACGCGCGCCGCCGATTCGAGCCGACCTTGATCGGCATTCAAATCGCCGTACAGCAGATTATCTTTCACCGTCCCGTTAAACAAGAACGGCTCCTGTTGTACAAACCCAATCTGCTGCCGTAAGTAGGCAATCGGCAGATCCCGAATATCCTTCCCATCGATACCAATCACCCCGTCTGTCACGTCGTAAAACCGCATCAATAGCTTCAGGAGGGTACTCTTCCCCGCCCCACTCATCCCAACCAGTGCCACACGCTCCCCTGCCGGCACAGCCACTGAAACCCCTCTCAGAACTGGCACGTCCGGTCGATAGTGGAACTGGACCTGGTCAAATCGAACGGCTCCTTGAGCCCGATGGACAGGAGCCACTGCATGAGGTCGATCGGCGACGTCTGGAATCGTATCCAGCACCTCAAAGACTCGCTCGCTCGCCGCCAACGCATGCTGCAACATATGATTGACCGAATGAATCTGATTGATGGGGACGTAGAACATCGCCAGGTAGGAGAGGAACAAGACCAGCTCGCCCAGGGTGAGATGCCCCTCCATAACCTCTCCCGCACCGTACCAGAGGATCAAGACGGTCCCGAGGGCAGCCACCAGAATCATTCCCGGCGAATAGATCGACCACAAGACCATCGCCTGGAGATTCTTCTCACTATACGCCTGGCTGAGCCTGTCGAAACGTACTTGTTCGTGCCCCTGACGGCCAAACCCCATGGTCTCCCTGATCCCGGACAAGGCATCTTGCAGATAGCCGTTCAGTTCAGCAGCGCTCTGGCGGGTCTCCCGATAATACCCATGAACCCTCGACGTAAACCAACTTGCGGACAAGGCCAGCAATGGGATCGGCAACAGCGAAAGCACCGCCAGCTTCCAATTGAGCATGAACAAGAGTCCCGTGATTCCAAGAAGAGTCAGCGACGCCGTCAGCATTCCTTCAAGTCCATCAATAAAGATCCGCTCAACATGCTCCGTGTCGTTGGTCACCCGGGACATGATCTCCCCCGTCGAGCGATTCTCAAAATAGGTGATGGACAGATGTTGAAGGGCGGAGAAAATATGACGACGAAGATCGTGAACCACCGTCTGCTCAAGCTGATTATTCAGCCGGATTCTGAGTGAGGCAAACACGTTCTTGAGCACATGGGCGCCCACCAGCAGACCAATCACCCATGGCAGCAACGACGTCTGCTTCGCCTGAATCACATCGTCGATGATGATCTTGATGACCCACGGAGGCACCAGCTCCATCGCCGTCGCACCGGCGGCGCAGACGAGAGTCGTGATCGCGAGAGCGCGGTGAGGCTGAAGATACAGCAGAACACGAAGAAGGGACTTCACGAGCGGTTCAACAAGAGAGGCATCAAATTACATTCGTGGGTTCTTTTTGCCAATACTGCGAAAATTCGTCCAGCTGAGTGAGGGTGGACATATCGGTCATACGATCCAGAAAGACTTTGCCGATCAAGTGATCGAGTTCGTGCTGAATACAGACTGCGTACAGTTCGGTCGCCTCAAAGTCCAGAGCTTTGCCTTTCCGGTCCAGCCCCTTGACCCGCACCAGTGAGGGTCGAATCACCTTGCCCCGCAATCCATCAACACTCAGACAACCTTCCCAGTTGTCCACTTGTTCAGGCCCGTAATACACAATCGAGGGGTTGATGAGGACCGTTTCTGGAAATCCGCCCTCACCTTTATAGCCCATCACAACCAGTTGAATCGAACGTGATACTTGTGGCGCCGCCAACCCGATGCCCGGTTCGTCGTACATCACTTCAAACATATCGTCGATCAACCGCTGAATCTCGGACGATTTAATCTCTCGCGGATCGATCGGCGCAGCAACTTTTCGAAGAATAGGGTTGCCTAATTTGGCAATCTTGAGCATCGCTCCGCTCTTGAGTTTCATATCCGTATATTCGTAGCATAGGAATCTCTCGGCCCGCAACCTCTCGGCTGGTCCCCTAATCTCCGGCTAAGTCGGGCTGAGGGCCAGGATATTGGCTCGTGCCAGGGCCATGAGGGCCTGCTGCGCTGCCGTGGTGAGGCGTAACAGCGTCACGATCAAGCAATGTGGATGCCATGCCGGTTCCCGCTCCGCATACGATCGGACACCATCGTGGACGTTGCCAGTCCCGTACTTAGCCGGAGAATAGGGTGGTCGCTAGGAACTCCGTTTTGACCGACGCGGTTCGGGAATCTCAAAGACGTCTTTATTGACATCCCACCACTCCGTCCATTCACTCGACCATGCGGCGCGATCCTGCTTGGTCGAGGTGTCCCAATCATGAAACTCGGTTTCATGACGAGTCAGAATCCAGAGTGATTGCAAGGCCGACAGCGCCACAAAACGCTCGTCGTCGCTGACCATCGGAATCAAGATGGAGATCACGGCCTTCTGCCGGACATACCGCGCTTCGAACGCCGCAGCTTTTCTGACGGATGGATTGGAGTCCTTTGCCATGACGTCAATCGCCTCGGATGCGTTCGTGGGATCCAGACGAACGGCAACACGCAGGGCATGTTCTCGCACCCGAGGAATTTCACCGGACTCCTTTGCGGTGGAGATCAGGGCGGGAACCCCGGTGACTCCCTTCATCATCAGCAAGGTCTCGATTGCGTTGTAGCGAATCCGCGGGCTCGGCATAGTCAATGCCTGAACAAGGGCGGGAACGGCCGGCTCTCCCAAATGCACGAATTCTCCCATGGCCCAAAATTCCTGTTTCCCTTCCAACAGCGGCAGCAAGGCTTCCGCGCGTTTGACCTCTTCAGCGCTGAGCGGATCCTTATTGGGAGGAATCGAGACATCCGGCACATCTTGATTCTTCGGTGGCGCTTCATAGGGAATTTGGACCGGCCATATCCGCACGGGTTGATCGGATAGTGCATAGAGCGTCTGTGCTTGCACAAAACCAGCAAGAATACCCGCGGCAATGCATGCATAGTTGACCACGATGCGTAAACTCCTATTTATTCCAGATCATCATCGGTGACACGTTCAGGAGGGGGCCATTGACACGGGTACGTATCCGACACATTGACTGGAGCGAATGGGCGGGACCCTACGGTCACCGGCCTTAACCCACTCCTGAATTGGCTTCCCGAAGATGCTTTCTTACTCGAACCTTCTCATGATGTTTCCGAAGCAACTGCAGACGAACCACATCCTGGTTCTCTGCGACAATCCGAACCAACCGATCCATATCTTCGGCATGGTCTCGAACCAGTTCAGACAGCTTCTGGATCTGCTCCTCGAGCTTTTCCAGGCGCCTGGCCATGTTGCGTGCAGGATCTGAGGATCTCACTGTCAGCTTCGTCACACGCCTGGAATCGACTCGTGGGAGAGCCGCGACAACAACATCTCGCTTCATGCTCACTCCTTTGTTCATCGTCAACCGACCCCGAGCTGCTCACTCCGGTGTTCTGATAGCTAGTATTATCCGCATGGAACGGGAAGTCAACGATTCCACTTCCTTTCTATTTCATGGAGGTCCTGCTAGAATCCAGACGATGAAGAATATTTTCACAATGGTATTGGCTGGCGGTAAAGGCGAGCGACTCTTCCCGCTCACGGAGCAACGGGCCAAGCCGGCGGTTCCCTTCGGTGGGAAATATCGCATCATCGACTTTACCCTCAGCAATTGTCTGAATTCAGGGCTCCGCAAGATCGCGGTCCTCATTCAATACAAATCACACTCGCTCGATCGCCATATCCGGGTCGGCTGGAATATTTTCAACGCCGAACTGGGAGAGTATATTGCGTCGGTCCCCCCTCAGCAGCGTATCAGCGAAGATTGGTATCGGGGCACCGCCGATGCCGTCTATCAGAACATGTTCTTAATCGAGGGGGAACATCCGGACTATGTGTTTATCCTCGCCGGCGACCACGTCTACAAAATGAACTATGCGGACATGTACTACTGGCTTATGGCCAAGGATGCGGATGTGGTGGTCGGTGCCATCGATATTCCAGTCCAGGAGGCCACTCGTTTCGGAGTCATCGCAGTGGACGAAAATTATCGGATCACGCGTTTTGACGAAAAGCCTGCGAAGCCCATTCCTCTTCCCAATGATCCAGCCCATGCCTTCGCATCTATGGGGATCTACCTGTTCCGTACAAAAGCACTCCGTGAACACCTCATCTCGGATGCGCGAGAAGGCAGCGCGCACGACTTCGGGAAAAACATCATCCCCCGAATGATCGAGCAAGGGCGTGTCTACGCCTTTAAGTTCGACGATGCCAATAAGAAGGCCGTTAAATACTGGCGCGACATCGGCACACTCGATGCCTACTGGGAAGCGAACATGGATCTGGTTGCCGTCGATCCTCAATTCAATCTGTACGACCCCGCGTGGCCGATCCGGACCTATCAAGGACAGTTCCCTCCGGCCAAGTTTGTCTTCGCGCAGGATTATCAGGGGGGACGGATGGGGGTTGCTCTCGATTCCATTGTCAGCGGTGGGTGCATCGTCTCGGGTGCGCGTGTCCAGAATTCTATTTTATCCCCCAATGTCCGCGTCCAAGACCATGCCGATGTCCGTGAATCCATCGTCATGGAGAACGTGCTGATCGGCGAACACAGCCGTATCAGGCGCGCCATCATCGACAAGGACGTCACGATCCCCCCGCATACTGAAATTGGGTATGATCGAGAGGCCGACGCGCAACGATTTACCGTCACTGAATCAGGCCTCGTGGTCATCTCAAAAGGAATGAAGCTGCATGCCGCCGTCGATCCATCCGGTTGATCTCATCGCGGCGCTCCGCCAACAACATCTCACCCCAGCTATTGTATTTCTCACCTCACGGCGTGCCTGTGACGAAGCGATGGAGGCGTTCAATCATGCCGATCTCGTGCTTCCTCCGGTGCGACAAGAGGCGATCGGGACGGCGCTCGAACGGGTTATCGAGCAGTATCCGAGCATTACCGAACATCCCCTCATTCCCATCGTACAGCGAATCGGCGTCGCTGCCCATCATGCTGGGCATCTGCCTTCGTGGAAAATCGCGATCGAGGAGCTGATGCGACAAGGCCATCTCGATGCGGTCTTCGCCACGACAACCCTGGCGGCGGGTGTCGATTTTCCCGCCCGCACGGTCGTGATCACTCAATCCAGCATCCGCAAATCCCGCGACTTCACCGACCTGACCATCGGCGAAGTCCAACAGGTCGCCGGCCGAGCCGGCCGCCGCGGGAAAGATCATGTCGGATTTGCGGTTGTGACTCCGTCTCCGTATATCGATCTGGCGGTTCTGACTAAAGGGTTGACTGGGCAACCGGAAGCCATCGATAGCCAGTTTACTATCAGTTACCCGATGGTCTTGAATCTCTTAAAAGCCCATCCCCATGAGCAGATCCAAGGAATCTTGGCCAAGAGTTTCGCGCAATTCCAACTCAACCAGCGCGCTGAACTCCTCGAGCACAAACTCGATGCTCTCCATGTACAAATGGAACCGTTCGGCCCTCGCGTCTGTACGGACTGGATCACCCAATGGCAAACCTTCGATCATGCGCGGAGGCACCGCCACACCCGACATCAGACGCACCGCTCAGAATCGCCTGAAATTTCAGCTCGGTTGCCGTTCCTCAGCCCTGGGCGTGTGGTAGGGCTTAGCAGAGGCCGCGGGATTGTGCTCCGGCAATACCGGAGTAAAGGCCAAAAGAATTCCATGCTCACCATGTTAAGACCGGATGGTGCCGTCACCGAATGCCCGGTCACGAGCGTGAAAGAAGTCTACGACCGCACATGCGACTTCGAGGAAACGCCGACCTATCCGTGGTGTTCCACGGACACATTCGATCGACTCAGTCAGCAGTTAGAAGAACTTCCGCAGCGCTTGCCCGTGCTTCCTATCCTGACCTCCACCAGTCACGAGCCACTGCCCGATGCCATCGTCCAATCGATGGGAGACTTCCCCTGCCCAACGTGCCCTTCGCGGCCAGCCTGCCAGAAAGACTTCGTGACCGCGTCGCGACTTCGCCAGGAACAACAGCGCCATACAAAATCCATACAAGCGCTGCGGGCCAGTTTGTGGCACCGCTTCCAAGAGCGTGTGGACGTGCTGCAGAAATTCGGGTATCTCACCCTGGCGACACAATTGACGATCGAGGGAGAATGGGCACGGTTGATCCGGATCGACCATTCGCTGCTGATTACCGAACTGATCCGCGCGGAAGCCTTTACGGGAGGAGACCCCTCTCTCCTCGCCGGCATCTTGGCCAGTCTGGCCCACGACGACGATCGTCCCGGCGCGTTTCCACGCATCAGTGCCGGGCTGAGCTCCCTGCTCGGGCAGGTTCGCAAGTTGGCGGAGAGTTTATCTCCCTATGAAGATCCGCCCCTCCTCCGCGCCGATGTGGCAGCCTTGGTTGAACGCTGGGTCGCCGACCCCACCCTCACATGGATCGGACTCTGTCGACTGACCACGATGGCGGAAGGCGACATCTACCGGCTACTGGCCAGAACTTTGGAGTTTCTGTCACAGGTGCAGGCTCTAAAATCGACGCATCCCGGCCTCGCTGGATCCGCGTCGCAGGCGATCACCTCGATCCGACGTGGAGTATTGGAGGAACTGCCGTGAATTTGAAAGCTGACAAGTGCGCAGATCAGAATGCTGACAGGAATGGCCTTCTGTCAGCCGTGACGTAATGACCACCGAAGAGCTTGAACAACTGCTGGCTCAACAACCGGTCGCGGTGTTGCACCGACTGGCGCGCGGACGCGTCCATCGACAGTTTCGTGCCGGCAAGAGGCGACTAATCGAGCTATTGCTTCAGCATTCAAGTCAGAATCGTGCCGGCCTCGAATCTGATCTGCAGACGTTGATCGGAGAACGGCAACCTCGATCAGAATCAGGGCCGTCACGTACTCATCGCCCTTCCCCCCTTCCTTCTAAGAAAGCCTCGCTGCGGGGAACGGACCCGGAGCCGTTGGAATCCGCCGTCTCCCTCTCGGGTTGGCTCGAAGGAATCGGCGTGCCTTCTCCCCAGCCGTTTATACCAGACCCTTGGCAAACCGAAGCCTTGTCCGCCGTGAGTGAGACCGACGTGGTGATCAGTGTCCCAACTGGAAGTGGCAAAACCTACGTGGCCGTTGAGGCAGCCCGTCGGGCCATGGAAGACAATCGCACCGTGATCTACACATCGCCGCTCAAGGCATTATCCAACACCAAGTACACTGAGTTTTCGAAGACCTTTGGACCAGACAAAGTGGGTATTCTGACCGGTGATCGCCAGGAAAATGGGCAAGCCCCGTTACTCATCATGACCACGGAGATTCTCCGGAACCTGCTCTATGATGCGGCCAGCGGGGAAATCGATATCCGACTAGACACATTGGGACTTGTGATTCTCGATGAGTCTCAATACATTGCTGATCCCGAACGAGGTGTCGTGTGGGAAGAGACCATCATCTTTTGTCCTTCACAAGCCAAACTGCTGTTGCTCTCCGCCTCGATCGGCAATCCACAGGACATCGCCAATTGGCTGACCTCAATCCGATCCACTGCCTGCCGGCTCGTACGCCACAGCAAGCGCACCGTGCCCCTCAGAGCGGGCTATCTTCATCCCAACGGAAAACTGACGCCACTGTTCAGAACGCTGGGAATTCCCCACGGACACCCCCATCAACTCCATCCAGAAGCCAAGCGCCTCTTCCTCGAATATGAAGACGAAACCCTCCCGTCCGGACGGCAGAGACGATAAGTTGTTTCCGATCTGAATCAGTTAAAATGACGCAGTCAGCGCGACGGTTGCGCCGTGACGGAGGGTTTGAAATTCAGTGAGAGGAGCCGTCTCTGAACCGGTGCCAAGACCGTGCACTTCCCATCGCCCATAGTAACTCCGGCTCCACATGACCCGATAACCACCTATGAGGGCGAGATGTCGGGTCAGCATGATTTTTATGGTCGGCTCGACGGTCGCACTGAATCCGATACCCCACATCGAGAAGCTCGGATCCTGTTCTAAATCACTCCGCTGAAAATGGATATCCTCGTTGTAGACGATACTGGCCGGCGAGAAGAGCATCTTCACATGTGCACTCACCCTGCGCACGATTCGATATTCGAGCTGTCCGCCGATCTGGAGGGGCGTTATCCAATGAGTCGTGTTCTTGACTGCTGGGAGAGTTGATGGATCGCACGTAAGAACAGACGAATCGCAGACGAAACCCTTGGCCTCGTATGTCGTTCTCCAATATTGAAAGCCGCCCAGCAGATCGAGATGACCGCGCTCATTTGGAAGCTCGGCTGCACGAAATCCGACGTTTCCATTGAAATACCATGTCCCTTTCCCAGTGACGTCGCTGCTGGTGCGAGAGAACAATCGCTGTCCGACCAGATAATCATCATCGATCAAAGATCCGCGATCGAAATCGACGGACAAACCGAATTCTCCCTCCAAGAATAATCGACGATTGAGATGCACTTTCGCTCCAAGACCGACCAGATGGGTATCATTGTCCTTATACTTCAACTTGGATGTCGGATCCCCCAAAACCGGATTGAGACCAGATGCATCATGGCTCCATTGGGTTTCGCCGGCAGTAAACAACCATGACCTGAGAGACAGTTCCACTCGTGGCCGTACTTGAACATCAGAATCTTGTCCCCAGCTCGGAGCGCCCAAAGTGAGTAGAATCAGCAACACCCCTGCTGAGCACACCCAAGGTTGTGCTCGACGTATTCCAGTCACCGACGTACCCCTCCCCGCTGGATCACCACCGTATCGAAGCATCGGTCAGCTGTGTCAGGCATCGCTCGTCGGCAAGCGGCTCGAACATCGTCTTCTTGAAGGTTTCTCTGAATAAATGCCGAGAACCAGACAAGCCAGGTCCCAATCACGGTAAGCAGTACCAGAGTCACTCCGAGATAGATCCAGATTCTCGCTGCAGAAGTCGTTGCGGTTGTGGCAGGTTCAAGAGATACGTCCTCTTGTGTCACGATCCGAACAGCCGGCATGCTTGATCTCCCACATTGTTGTGCGTTGAAACAACGTTGTTGCCGCAACCATCTGAATCTTACGGGAGACAATACCGTATGGGTAGGTTTTTTTACTCTCTCACAGCCACGGCATACGACCGAGATACACCGGATCATTATAAGATTCGAAAGTCGTAATACAACCGCACGTAGCGCTTCAACCGATCGAGGATCGAAGCCCGATGCAATTCTAGGCGCAACACTCACATCAGGGGGCTTGATTCTAGGTACAAACGCCCTGATCGAAAGACCCACACAGGATCCAGAAGGACAAAAAGCTATATGCACAGCTCTGTACACGACGCTTCCATGATTCACCTACTCGAACAGCCTTCCATGTTCCATACCGATATGGAATTGCATAGAACAAATGCCAGAGATTGGTAGGAGAATAGGTGGATATTATGAATAGCAACTTGGCGAATCTCCAACGGTAGCTGCTCGACATGGTCTGCCTGGCCGGTAGCAGAGCCTATTGCCCATAGCGAGTCAACATCCATTGGCTGTGCGGCTTTGTGAGGGCAGATTCTTACCAGAAGAATCATGTGTGGGCGTGTCAAGTTTTCTGTGTAACTGATTGTGGTTAATCACTGGTAGGCACACGATCCCCTAAAATCATGGCAAATTGATTGAGCGCCCGTTTCC
>SWDI01000002.1:818576-886454 GCA_005116955.1 Nitrospira sp.
TGCCGTTGCAGTTCCATGCGTTCGCGGTTAGTCAGTTTCATCGCGCCCTCCATAGGCGCAATTATACTAACTATTTAAGTGTTACAGTCCACTAGGGAACACTTGCGAAATCGATGCGAGGCCGAACGTATAAAAATGACAAACAAGAACAGTACTGATTGCGTGGGAGATTCTCCGCTGAAAGCTCTCCCCGTAAGGGAATTATTGAAGAAACTCCGTCAGGGCCGCTCACTCAACGCGCGAGGACATTTGGAGCGGCGCTACAGCTTCAAGAGTTTCGCGCAGGCTCTGGCGTTTGCCAACAAGGTTGGCGCTGACGCGGAGGCGGAGGGTCATCATCCCGATCTCTACCTGACCCATGGAAAGTGTGAGATCGAAATCTGGTCGCACAAAATGAAGGGTCTGACTGAGCGAGACTTTATGGTGGCGGCCAAAGCCAACCAAGAATTTATACCGTTTCGCGCGCCGGTATAGCCGCCTATAGTTCTGGCCCGTGGGTGAAGAAGATTTGGCCCTTGGAGGTCCTCCGGCTCTGTGGATTCCCAGAGACCCGGCCGAGAGTCCGCTACTTCAACGAGGCGTTGCTCGGTGAAGATCCGCTCCACTCGGCTTCCATGCCGACCAATTCTCCCCGCACTAGTCCCAGATTGGTCCTCTCCCGCCGCAGCACCTCAATCTCCGCCTGAACCTCAGCCAGCACACGATCGATCTTCTCCACTGTGATCGTCAGACCAGCCGGCCTGCGGCGAACAGACTGCCGTCTCTCCTCACCGTTCATGACGCTCGCCGAAGTCTGGGATGAACCTCGCGCGTTGTGCTTCTCGAGTGTTATCTTTGCCTCCTCCTGACTGCGCAACATAGTTTCAGCTCCTTCCAGATGCATACGCTTCCGAGGGAATCGTGATACGTTCAACGTCGCTCGTCCTGCCTCTCCTGCGCGGGCTCACCCGCATGTTCTCCGAACGGCGGAAACGATTTGCACGAACAATGGCATCCTCGATACACCCACAATTGATACAGCGTGTGGCATTGTTGAGAGAGTCTGTTCCCCTACTCAGGTCATCGAAGGTATCGCATACCAGCAGCCCCCGACAGCGTTGGCAAACCATAGGTCCTCCTTCTCCACCCAATGGCGCACACATGGCACAGCAGATACGGACGTCACGTGCCCTCTCCCTCTGACGCTCAGCCTCTTAAGAGACCGGCCAGGTTCTCCGCATGCGCTTCTTCTTGCGCCAGAATCCGTTCCACGATCTGGCGGGTCGTCGGATCATCGTCACCGATGGAGGCGATCATGGCGCGGTAGCTGTCGATGGAAATCCGTTCGGCGACCAGATCTGCCGTGATCATCTCCACCAACGACTCCCCTTCGACATATTCTGCATCGCTCCGGTTCAGCAGCTGTTCGAGCGACAAATCCGGCTTGCCCCCAAGCTGGGTAATGCGCTCAGCCAATTGATCGGCATGCGCTTGCTCCTCAGCCACATACTGGAGAAACTTCACCTTCACATGGCGAGCACTGCCCCCGGCGGTCATGAAGTAATGGCGCTTGTAGCGGACGATGCAGATCACTTCCGCGACCAGCGCTTCCTTCAGTAATCTGACCACTGTCTCTGCGTTGGCCGTACACCCCGCGGTCATGACCCCACCTTCAGCCCCTTTGCATTTGGCAACAGACACCGACTGCATTGTGTTCACCCATGGCAGAATATATTGTTGTGTGTAGGCGCACTCGGCCTATTTCCATCGAATCGGAGCCGGACCTCAGTGTGTGTCAGAATCATCCGTGGCCTCATCTATTTAGAGATGAGGATACCGAATCACTCGACTAGAGTCTGTTCACAATTGCTCAGTAGGGAATGATTGCACAATGGAGGCGAGGCCGAACATAGCCAAGCGTAGCGTGACTGAATTAAAGCAACAGAATCAGAGGGAAGACCCTAGTCGTGAAGCACGACATTGAGGAGAGAACTATGCACGTGCAATCCGCCATTCAGGCGCGACCCGCCTTTGTAATCAATGAACCCGAGCTTGCGGAACTAATTCATAAAGAAACTGACGCGCGAGCGGGTGGCACCGACCATTTCGGCCAAGGTTTCCTGACTGATCTTCGCAATGACCGTCTCCGGCTTGCCTTCCTTCCCAAAGTGGGCCAATAACAGCAGCGCCCGCGCCAGCCGCTTCTCACTGGAATTAAACAGTTGATCCACTAAATCCTCTTGGACACGGATTGAGTGCTTCAGTAAATAGGACATGAACGCCGAGGCGAACTCGGGCTGCTCTTGAAGCAGGCGAAGCATAGCGGCTTTCTCGATACGAAGAATGCGGGTGTCTTCCAGGGTGGATGCGGTCGCCGTACGAATGAGTTGACCCACGAGGCAGGATTCTCCTAAAAACGCACCTCGCTCAAGAATGGCCACGACGGCTTCCTTACCATGCTCTGAGAGCACGGTCACTTTCACCTTGCCCTCCTGGATGTAGAACACCGCATCAGTCGTATCCCCCTGTGAAAAGAGAATCTGTTTCTTGGGGGAAAAGAGGCTCGTAATGCGCTTATCGGACTTATTTGAGAGGAAGGTGTCCAGATTGAACGGCGTTCGTATGCGTACCATCACTCACCTTCCTCTCAGCGGCCGCGGTTCAGGGAGTAGGATCCGCCCGACGACGAGACGGGGGCCTGCCGGCTATCCACATTCTGTTGCATTTCTCTCAATGCCTGGCCGATCTGTTTGACCGAACAATGGCGCAGAGCATGGATGCTCTGCCCCCGCCACAGTCGAAGACCATTTTTCGACGATGAATCGAGTGTCAACACATAGGTCTGCTGTGTGTTCTTCATGATATCCTCCGTTGCAATGACTACCAATGACTTCAGCATCACGCCGAAGCATCCCACAGCGAATGGACCCTCTCCTCTGTCATGCGGCCCGAAACACCGCGAGCAAATCGCTCAATGCCATGGTCTTGTGTTTCAACACGACCCGCTCCGCCTTCAGCGCATCCAACGCGAACGCCTTTTCGACACCGTCCTCAAGGGAGGTCATGATAAGCGAATGCACACGATCACATTCCTGTTGGACCTTTGCCTGGACCACCTGGTTGACAGCCAGCATGTCCAAGACAGTTGCCTTGGTCGAGGCGAGATGCGACTCTACGTCTGCCTCTAAATAGTTGATGCGAGCAACCTCGCTCACACAACGATCCATGCTTTGCGCCAAGAAGATGTACAATCGAGCCAGCGCATCCGTGATGTCGATGTGACTATGAACGGCAGATTGAACGGTCATGCTTCATACTCCTTCCAGTGACAGACACACGTACGCCTCAATGGCGACTTACCCCCCCCTGAGGTGACGGGGTGGCTGCCCCCGGCATGGGTTTCATAGAAAGACTAGGCTCCACCGTCCCCTGCATCGATGCCTTCAGCTCCTGGATGGCTCGTTCGACATCTTGCTCCGTCGATCCAAACCGGTCTCCCATCACCTTGATAGCCTGCGTAATCGCTTTCTTCATCTTCGAGATCTGTTCTTCTGTTGTCATAACCCCTCTCTCAGTTTGTGCATCTCCGCGGTGGATCTAATCGATTAGGACACCCGGCCGATGCGTCCCGCCACCAGGTGGATCGTCAGCAATACCATCCCACCCGCAAACAAAGTCCAGGAACTCTGGGTCACAACCGTGGCTATTCCAGCCCACTGCAACCCTCCGGCAATCAATCCACAGAATAAGAACATCGCTGCGTAGTCCACCATCTTGGACTCCTTTCAAGAGTTCCGGCGCTTTGGGGAACCTTCTCTGCACGGCGTCTGTCCTCACCTTAGCTCACTACATGCCGTTCCCCTGGAGGGCCAGCCAAGACTCTCGAATCGTGAGGACCGATCGTAGCCTGAAGGCACGCTCTGACGTCGAGCCAACGGAGCCGGCTGAATCGGTTGCGCAGAACAAAAGTAGAGAGCGAAAGAGACGAACCAGCCAGTCTCACTCAAACGTCAGAGAGGAACAACCTTGCCTATGATCCCTCTCTCCCATGTGAGAGCTTAGGCGTATTAATAACTTATTGTCAAGTTTCATCTTGCCAGTCACTCCTTGATCTTATAACATTAACCACTTTTTGTTAATCCACGCGCAAGGAGATTGCTCATGCCCATTGCCCTGCTCATCCGGACTCGCTTGAAAGAATTAAAACTAGGGCAGCGAGATCTCGCCCGTGCGGCCCACGTGACTGAATCGTATATTTCACAGCTGCTGACGCAGAAAAAGCTCCCGCCGGCGCCGAACCGGACCGACATGTACAAGAAGATCGAACAAGCATTGAAATTGCCTCAGGGGCAACTGGCCAAACTCGCCGATCAGCAGCGCCTCGAACAACTCAGGAAACGGCTCGGAGACCAGCCAACTCCTCTCCTGCGCAACGTGCGGGAATTGATCCTCCGCAAGTCTCATCCCAGAAAGACCAGGGAGATCCGCGAGATTTTTGAAAAACAACACTTCGGCGAACTCGAGCGGTTCGTCACACAGAAGCTGCTGGGTGTCGTCAAAAGTGTCGCTCGGCAGGAACTTGACAATCCGACATGGATGCGCAAGGTGGCTCGGCTGAGCAAGAAAAGCTACCCACAGATGCGCGTCACCGTGCTGGAGTTCTTAGATACGACGATCTTCGATCTCTCGAACGAGAACTGCATTGCGTTCCTCAACCCCTTGCTCGAATCCTGGGATATCGACCTTGCCACCTTTTGTATTGAGATTGTTCTGAACCGTCGAGTGGCACCGGGACACCGTAAGACGTTTGAGTTTATGGAACGAGGACCGGACAAGACGTCAGGCGAGGAGCCTGGGCTGAAGAACTTTCTCCAAGACTCCTTGCTGAGTGGGGATGTGAGCGAAGAGGAACTCCTGTTTCTGCGTGCACTAACCTTCAAGAACAAACGACCAACGCCACTCTACTATTACCGCGAGCTTCAGAGCCTCAGAGATCCGCTGCATTTTCAGCCCCTGACCAAGAAAGCCTCCGCATGATGACACACCGGATTGGCCTGGTGGTTATTTTGTCAGCATATGCGTCACCAGCAGAACCCCGCCCCATGCAATCATATACGCAAGCAAGAACAGTTCGGTTGCCATATTGCTCCGAAAATCACGCCACCTATTCATGACTGGGCGGTTTCAAGTTCCAAGTGCAACGGGTGAATGATGGCGCAATTGCGCATAGACTTCCAGGGGCGTCGCAAAGTCGAGACATTTTCGTGGGCGCGTGCCGTGGGTGAGGCCCAGACTCAACGTCTCACGCTCTTCAGCACTCAAGTGTGTGTAGCATTGTTTTAGCATGGCAACACCGTAGCCCATTAGGGCCTGCCGTGTTGCACTTGGATTTAGAACTCAAGCTGCCTTTCACGGTACCCACACCCAGCAATCAGACAGGCAAGCTCAAATCCCATCTCCATGGACCATCGTTCGAATCACTCAGTCCAACCACAGAGAGGATCATCACGCACGGGCTTTCCTGAACCTGACCGGAGACGACCCTGGAAGGCGGGCACCGTTCTGAGTCGGCAGACTGGGGTTCACCTTGTTGGTCTCAATCCCTGGGTCCGTTATCGCACCACAGAGCATGCAGCGCCATCCAGATACCGGAGGCTGCCCCATGTCTCTCATGTGGATAGCGATCAAGAGGCCGCGGCAACGTAGACACTGCATGCCACCTCCGTGGGTTGTCATTACAACACCCTTCTCAAGGTCGCATTCCAGATCAGACACGCATACACGGAATCAGCTGTGGTTCGAGGGAGACAATACCACCATACCTCCACCATGAAGTCCCACGGCCTGATCATGTCAGGCCTCCTTTCAGGCAACTAGCACGCCTTGGCTGGATGGTTCGATGAGGCGACATTGAAGACCGCCAGATTCGGATGTTGGAACTCCAGCCGTTTCTCGCGCGTCTGAAACGTGCGATCTCCGATCGCCAATAGTTGCTGCTTATTGAGGAGCAAGTCCCGCTTGTCGTACACCGCCCACTCGTATTCCTTCGTCATCGCAAGCGCATCGACCGGACAGGCTTGGACGCAGAGCCCACAGAACAAACACCGCGTCATGTCCATTGAATACTCTCGCGCGTATCGCTTCGTCGGCTCCTCCGGCACTTCGGCACTCACCACGGCAATGACGCGAGAGGGACAGGCGGCTTCGCAGAGATCGCACCCGACGCACTTCTCGGTTCCATCGTCATACCGCAGCAAGGCCAACATACCGCGATAGTTATCGGGCAACACCCGCTTCTCGTGTGGATACTGCAGCGTGATAGGCTTGTAGTGAATGAGATGGCTCATCGTCGACTTCATCCCCACAGCCAGCTCATAGAAGGTGATCAGCTTGATCCAAGCCTTGAATCCACGATACGGCCTTGCCAATCTCTCATTCAGCCTCAGGCGTATTCTTTCCATGACGATCCTTTCCCCCTCTCGTCTCCGTGACCCTACCTCAACTTCTCCAAGGGAGCACGACGGATGTCGACACAGTCGTAGGCTATCGACTGAAGGAGCGACCCGTAACAGTTCACTACCACCGATCTTCCTGCTCCTCTGGGATCGAGGCCCAAATCGTAATCCCCCACAACAGTACGATAATCCCAACTAAGCTATAGATCTGATACATAGTGACTCACCTCGCTTTCAATGACACTTCGAGTTTGCTCGTTCACCTCTCCTCACGCTTCGCCTCAGTCTCTTCAGCGCAAGCAGGTCCATGAAGCGGCTGTCGGCTATCATGAATCTCCCGCGATCAACATTCAGAATTTCGGTGCCGATCGCAGCGTTTTCCTCACTTCATCTTCACCTGCACAGCTTTGCTCAGCCAGCATGCGTTGCCCGGCACTGGCGAGCGCGGGAATTCTGGCCATGCAGGCCTTGAGCGTATCCTCCACAGCACCCGAGGCCATGACGCCACGCTCGGCCAACGGAGCGCCCCCCACAGATCTTTCCACAAGCAGATCTGCCGCTTGAACAGGTTGCGTCGACCGTATCGACAATGCGGCAAACAGCACCACGGTTGAGACGACAACTCCAGATTTTATGATCGTTGCAATCCTCATGGTGACGACCTCCTCAAATTTATTAGGGACCTCTGCTCGGACACCCCAGGGCAGACCCACGCGATGGAGCGCATGTGACCCGCGACATTCCATACCCAGTGAATGGGCACAGGAGACACGAAGTCTGTGGAATGCGGCGTTCACATCTTGCTCCGCATGACCTAATAAGACTCACTATGTCGAAGAAACGAAGGAGACTGGGGAATCAGACGCGCGGGAAGGATGGGAGCGCGAGAGATGGGACAGTCGACGTTGCGTTGAACGTCATAGCATCACCCTACAAGTCCTCACTGTTGCTGTCAATGCTTCGAAATGGAGCCTGCCCTGTAACGCAGTGATTCTATAGCGCTATATTTCTTTTTCAGACGAGCAACATGAGTGCATGAAGAGGAGATGTCCGGCACCTATTGTCTCTGTTCCAATACGCAGTCCCCACGCGGCTGCCCTAGCCAAACCGCTTCATTTTTGTCTCGATAGGGCGTTTCCCGACGGAGGAACGATTTCGGAAGCGTTGGCGTAGTCATCACAGATATAATTGCTTCGGTCATGAGTCTTTCGACCTATCGTCGAGAGCATCTGGACATTCACCCTCTAGGAAGTTTGTGCGATAATCACGCCATGATTCTGAAACGTTGGCTCGTCGGCGATCCGCTCAAGACCGCCCAGGCAAGGCATGAACGGCTTTCTAAAACGATCGCCCTTGCCATCTTCTCATCGAACGCGATTTCCTCCGTCGCCTATGCAACGGAGGAGATTTTGCTGGTGCTCATACTCGCCGGAGCTGCTGCAGTCACCTGGTCGATCCCCGTCAGTCTCGCGATTCTGTTCCTCGTGTTGGTCCTGACCATCTCCTATCGCCAGATCATCTACGAGTATCCGGAAGGAGGCGGTGCCTATGTCGTCGCACGAGCCAACCTCGGTGATCGGCCAGCTCTGGTGGCGGCTGCGGCACTGATGATCGACTACGTCTTAACGGTGGCCGTCAGCGTTGCGGCCGGTATTGCCGCTCTGACTTCAGCGATCCCAAGTCTGTTTATCCACCGAGAAGCCCTGGGACTAGTTGCTATTCTGTTCATGATCGTCATGAATCTCCGTGGAGTTCGAGAATCTGGGAAGTTTTTCGCCATTCCAACCTATTTCGCCATCGGAGCACTGGGTATTCTTGTCGTCGTGGGAACAGTTCGATCTTTATCCAACTCTGGAGCCCCCCCTCTCACGACAAGCCCCGTCGAGGCAGAAACACTTACGCTGTTCTTAGTGCTCCGCGCCTTTGCGGCGGGCTGCTCTGCAGTCACCGGCATGGAGGTGATTTCAAACGGGGTCAAAGCCTTTCGCCCACCAGAGTCCAAAAATGCCGCAACCACCATGATCTGGATGTCGACCATCCTGGCTTCGCTGTTCATGGGCATCAGCTGGATGGCCTTTCACTATGGCATCCTGGCCAAGGTGGATGAAACCGTCGTTTCCCAGCTGGCTCGCTTGACGTTCGGCACCGGCCCCATCTACTACACCATACAGGTCGGCACCATGGCCTTGTTGGTACTGGCAGCCAACAGCGCTTTCGCTGGATTTCCGCACCTGGCATCGATCCTGGCCCGCGATGGATTCATGCCCCATCAGATGGCCACCTTCGGCGATCGCCTGGTTTTTTCGAACGGCATCATCATCCTAGGGTTCTTCGCCTGCCTCTTACTCGTCGTCTTCGAAGGAGATACGCACGCACTGATTCCGTTGTATGCCATCGGCGTGTTCCTGTCGTTTACGCTCTCTCAAGCCGGCATGGTGAAACAATGGCTCGTCAAGAAAGGGACCCATTGGCAGACAAAATTGATTGTCAATGGGGTCGGCGCCGTAACCACCGGCATCGCAACGGTTATCATCGCCAGCACCAAGTTCATGCAGGGTGCCTGGATTGTGTTCCTGCTCATCACAGTCCTCCTCCTCATGTTCCAGGGGATTCGCTCGCACTATAAGGCCGTCTCTGAACAGATCGCACTGGACCGTCGAGGTGAACGCCCTCCCTTGCCTCGGCGCAATATCGTGATCATTCCGGTCAGCGGCTTGAATCGCGCTGTCATCCGTGGGTTGGACTATGCGAGAAGCCGGCCTGGTGAAATTCGCGCCGTGTTCGTTGACGTCGACCCAGCAGAAAGTGCCAAAGTCAAAATCCAGTGGGCTCAATGGGGAGGTGGCGTCAATTTGATTGCCCTCTCCTCGCCCTACCGCTCAGTCCTGGGATCATTATTGGACTACGTTGAAGAAGTGCTCGAGAAGGACCCGGATGCCTGGATTACCGTCGTCATCCCGGAAATTCTTCCGGCGAGATGGTGGCAGAACATCTTGCACAATCAGCGGGCTCTGATGCTGAAAGCGGCACTGCTCTTCAAAGATCGAGTGATTCTTATCGACGTTCCCTATCACCTGACCAGGTGAACGCGAGCAGGAGCACGTTCAAGATGGACAGGGCTACGTGTGACAACTGCCCCTTCTCGTCCCTACTGGCGTCCTTTCTAGCTTTCTCACTTGTCCTCAGTCTGTCGACTGAGCAGTCGTTTGCCTTCACCATCAACACCCCGGCAGCAGGGTCCATACTAACCGCGGGAAGCACCGTGAACGCGCACGTGGATCCTGGGAAGGACACCGGTATCGTCAAGGTCCGCTACTATTGGTACGGGGAGCAGGACGATACGCTGGTCGAACAGGATGATTCGATGGCCAGCGGATCGATTGTAGCTCCCGTCGCGATGATGGGACTTGCTGGGTCGGACCCAACCTTTGGCGGCCCACTCAAAGTTCCGCAAGATCGCATTGGACCGATGCGTCTTCTGGCGGTGGCCGAAATCTCTCGTGGACGATTAGGGCCCAGATCTGTCTTCGATGAAGTGATCGTGACGGTGGAACCCTCTGCAGCTCTCACCACAATCGATTTCGAGACGGAGAAGCCTTTGCAACTGGGCCGGGCTGGACAATCATCCGCCTTTGGCCATGTCGATTCACTGGGCAAGGTCTTTGAGCTTCCCGTCGTCGCCGACTTTACCGATGGCATCACCCGGCGCATCAGCACGCCAGCCAGTGGGACGAACTATGAGTCTTCAAGTCCAAAAGTCATTAAAGTCCTGCCGGGGGGCCTTTTACAGATCGTCGGCAACGGCAAAGCCACCATCACCGTCACCAATTGTGGCAAACAAGCCATACTTGATGTAGACGTGAATGTGAACGAAGAGCCGAACGAACCACCGGTTGCCGATGCCGGAGCGAACAAGTCCGTCAAGGCAGGATCCAGAGTGAAACTGAGTGGACTCAAAAGCCGTGATCCAGAAGGCGACACACTCTACTACAGCTGGAACCAAGTGCGCGGCAGCAAAGTCTCGCTGCTCGACGCCAACAATTCCGAAGCCTCCTTCCTGGCACCGGCTGTTTCGGAGCCACGAACGTATCGATTTAAATTACGCGTGACAGATAGGAGGGGTGCAGACAGTTTGCCGGCATTTGTGGATGTGACGGTGGAACCGTAATGGGATGAAACTCGACGGGCTCAAGCGTGGCCGCTACGCTCCCTGCTTTCCCTTGCCTTTTGCAACCACGGCGACGACCTGAAACAGCTTCTCCACTCGGGCCTTGTATTGATTCATGAATTGCTCCGTCCACATCTTGTTGTATTCGATGGCTGCACTCTTCTTCATGCCTGCATCTTTTTCACCTACGGGAGAGGAATAGTGCGCTATGAGGCGATCCAATTCGTCTTCACCGAAACTTCTGGAATAGGCTTGTTTTAAATGGTCGTGGAGGGACTCAACCTGCCCGATTGATTTTCTGATGTCCTGCAAGAATGCGTCGAGAAGCCGTTCGATTTCCTTCTTTTTTTCACCTGTCAGATTGGAATAGGTGCTCCCGATAGACTTTCTTATTTGTTGCTCATATTCGCTCACATATTTCTGGGTCAACGCGTCATATTCCGCCTCGAGCTCCGAGACTCGAATCAACGTCAGCAGCTTCTCGACTTTGATGGTTTTTGCGTTCTCAAGGGCAGCGGTTTCATCCACGGCCATCAGACCCAAACCAATCGTCACGAGACACCACCACACCACGAGAACAGCTTTCGCATCAAACGTGCCCTTGAATTGACGCATAGTCCTCACCTCTTACCGTCGAGTCTACATCGTACAGACCGATCGTCAAGGAATATAGAATGTTCGATCGTCAGATGTCGCTCACCTCTCCAGGCAGAGGTTCCGCAGGTGGACGCTGATTGATAGGATGATCTGGAACGTCCTCTCGCCAATGTGGGATGGCGCCGTTGTCTGCGTCTCTTTTCCAGTGGAAGAACAGAAGATACAATCAAGACGGATTAGGCTCGACTCAACCGCATCGGCCCATAGGTTTGGCGGGCTTGTTGGATCTCCTTACTGTGCTTCCGCAGGGCCGAGCTAAACGCCGAACGAGACACGTCGCGCTTGAATCGCTCACTCTCACGCTCGACATGCTCAATTGCTTCGGTGAGCTGCCCGACCAAGTGCCGACCTGAACCAGTCAGCCACCCCAGATGGTGATCGGCATAGTGGAGATCGTGGAGCGAGTACCGGACAGAGGCGACTTCTTCCAGACAGCGAAATCGAGCCCGTTGCAAGTCTCGCTGTGTCAGACCGGCCTGCTTCCATCTCGCCGCCCCCCCTCGACCCGAAGCCCAGGACGAAAGCCGCTGAAATAAGAGCGCCCCCATGGTGAACGTGAACGTGGCATGAAGAATCCCGCGCAACGGTCGGAGGCTCCGTCGCCATGGCGAGTAGAAGATCTGCTGGTTATGGTCCCCACGGTACATGACATGTTTTCGCAACAGAAGATTCAAATGGTGATGGCTGTTCTCATGGATCAGATCGTCAATCAGATCCAGGTTGCCACGATCAAAACAGTTGATGAACGACAGCCCCGGGCGATGCCGATAACTAAAACTGACCACGCCCTTGGCCTGAAGCGGAATAATGCGAGAAGTGAGTACGGCTAGGAGCGCATGTCCCTCCGGCCAAGCCAGCTGGATGGTCTGCCACGCACAGGTGATCCGTTCGACCTGTCGTCGATCGGTCGGCTTCACTGTTCTTGGCTGGCGATTCTTCCCATAGACAAGAGTCGGCCCAACGGTGATGGAATCGTCGCCGCCATGGGGTGCAACGACTGGTGGATGGTACGCCCACCGCCAACGTCCTACTCCTCCCCCATCCGACCAGATTGGTGACACCACCTTACCGGCCTTCAACGTGATGCCGGTTGGCTCCACTCGAAACAAGACATGTCCTTCCGATTGGCGTAACAGTCGTGGCACTTCTTTAGGCGCCTGACACCAGGCGCCTAAGATATCAACGGAGACGGTTCCAGCAATTTCGCTACGCTCGAAATTGTCAGAGAGCATTCCTGACACATCCCACCGCTTCATCTTCCGCTGACGGAGCCACTTCACCGCCACAGCCGGATCGAGCCAGAGGGCCTCCCGGGTCAATTCCTGTGCCAATCTCTGGCACAGCGCGAACAGGCGCTTCTCCAATCCACGCGCTTGAGGTTGGCCCGTGGGAAAAAGATCATTCAGGTAGCCATGCTCAAAGAACTTCTCCTGACACTCATTCAACAATTGTGCTGCAAACTCTGGGCGATCCTGTTCACTCTGTAGCTGACAGAGCACATCCAAGAGATACACGAGGTCATTCAGCGTCTCGATCCATCCGACCACTTTCCAGTTGGAATAGGCCTTCGGCTGGAGGCTGGAGTGGAGACGATCAAAGAAACCGGTTGGAAGCCCTAATTCTCTGGCCAGATCAGCGTGGTGGGCATGCACTTCTTGGCACAGATCGACAAACAACCGTCGCATCGAAAGACGAAATTCATCCCGCAATTGCGCAAGCCGTTGCGAGTCGAGAAGGAGCATGGTGGAATGAGTATCCATGAGATGCTGGAGGAACTCTAGCGTAGCGGGAGAGTGAGCGCAAGCGAGAGATCAGACAGCGAGGCCACGCCGCAGTGTCGATGCAGCCCAGCCGCTTCTTCTGGCCTCTACGCCGCCTGGGGAGGTCGAGAGAATAGCCGAGCGGTTTGTGATGATGCCAGAAACCTTACTGCCACTCTTGCGGGTTTTTATGGCAGATCGTACAGTGCGGACGGAAGAAGTGCACACAGCATGTGACCAGATTGTTCTCACGAGACAAAATCGAGGCGCGGTGAGCCGACAGGCCGACGATGGGATGGACTCCTCATGTTGACGGTATTGGATGTGACAGAGGTACTGACGGAGATTTCCCCTCTCCTTCGTGGTGGCTGGATTCAGAAGATTCAGCAGCCCAAGCCCCGCACGATCGTACTCGACATTCGTATACCAGGCCAGACGCACCGACTCCTACTCTCCTGCGAACCAGACATCTCACGGCTCCACCTCACCACCCGTCCTCATCTCAACCCTCCGACACCTCCCCCCTTCTGCCAGTTTCTCCGAGCCCACGTCCAAGGGGCCAGGCTCGACGAGATCCGTCAGATCGGGAATGACCGAATCGTTGAACTGCAGATCACCAGCAAGGAAGGCCCCCGCACAATTGTCTGTGAATTGACCGGCAAGAAAGCCAATCTCCTAGTACTCAACGCTGAACGGCATGTGCTCCGCGATTTGGCGCACCAGCGTGATCGTGTTGGCCAGCCCTATGCATCACCTATTCGAACGGCCGCGCCGCCATTGTGCGAAACGCAGGCTCGTTTCACGAGAGTGGCAGACCATCCATTCCCGGTTTCGGAAGCGATCGAGGCGTTCCATGAAACTCAGGAAGGTCACGTCGCCGTTGACCATGCCAAAATGGCACGGTTCCGGTTCTTGAAGAGAACCCTCAAGAAAGAACAGCGGTTGATCGAAGCCTGGCGTGGAGACTTGGCCAAGGCGCTCACCTACCGAGGCTATGCCCGCTATGGAGAATTGCTCAAAGCCAATTTGAGTTCGATCACAAAAGGAATCGATCACATCACCGTCACGGACTATTTCGACGAACGCCTCCCGGAAGTCACGATTCCACTCGACTCAATGAAATCTGCGCACAGCAACATGGACGAGTACTTCCGCAAACATCGCAAATACCTGACGGCCGAACGGGAGCTCATCCCACGCATTGAACGATCCGAGCAGGAGGTGAAGAGACTCCAGCAAGAACTGCAAGACATCGAACAGGGCACCTGGACCCCACCAGCCACGCCCCCTGCTCCGGGGCGTGCTAAGACTCAGGCTCGCTCAAAATCGGGACAGCGATCAGCAGCCAATGATCAGCAGCGCGGACCATTTCGCCGATTTACCTCGACAGACGGGCTGCCGATTTTTGTTGGACGCAATGCCCGGGAAAATGATGAGCTGACGTTCGGTCTGGCCAAGAGTGAGGATCTCTGGCTGCACGCTCGTGGAGCGCCTGGGTCACATGTCGTCGTGAGGCTGGAGAAAGGAACCGATCCTCCCCCTGAAACTCTCCGCGACGCAGCAACCCTGGCCCTGCTCTACAGCGATCTGAAGAAAAGCGGCAAAGGCGATGTCATCTACACCAGGCGCAAGTGGGTCAAGAAAGCGAAGGGCCAGGCTCCTGGTGCGGTGATCATTACTCAAGAGAAGTCACTGCACATCGGTCTCGACAAGGCCAGACTTGAATTACTCAAAAGTCGAAAGAGCCAGGAGTAACTGCTCAATCCTCGCCAGTTTCTCACTCTTCAGTTCCCATACTACTACCTCAGCCTATGCACACTGTGGTGCCATAGCCCTGCCGCCATGATCGGCGCCTATTTTTCCATTAGTACGATCAGGTACGATTGCTTCAGCTCCATTGGATTGGAGTTTTCCTCTTAATCATCGCGAGTTGGAGACCATACAGTGAATTATGTCGCGCTCAAGATGCTCTTTGGCGATCGCGCCAAATATCTCATGTTGCTCTGTGGGTTGACCTTCGCCGTGATGTTGATCGTTCAGCAAGGTGCTATTTTCTGGGGGCTCATGATGTGGTCCCAAGCCAGCATCAGCAACCTCAATGTGCCCATCTGGATCACGGACCCAGGCATCGCACAAGTGGATGAAGTGAAGCCGCTCGCCGACACAGCTGTGGATCGCGTCAGAAGCGTGGACGGTGTGGAATGGGCTGTGCCCCTGTACAAAGGGCTCCTCCGAGCCCGCCTGGCCAACGGGGAATATCATCAGATCACCTTAACCGGACTCGAATCAGCCACATTGATCGGACGTCCTGCCGAAGTTCTAGAAGGCCGGTTCGAAGATATTTTGCAGCCTGACGCCGTCGTGATAGACCAGTGGGCCATGGAACGAATGGGCGGTCCGACAGTCATCACGGTCGGGACCATCTTTGAGCTGAACGACAAACTTGCCCGTGTCGTGGCGATTGCAAAAACCCAGAAGAGCTTCACGAATATCCCCGTCGTGTATACCACCTATGAACGCGCGGTCCGTTATGTTCCGCGCGAGCGCCGTACGCTTTCTTACGTACTGGCAAAAGCTAAGGATGATGTTCCAGCTGCAGACGTGATCCAGCGCATCCGTACCCAGACCGGTCTGGGCGCATTCACGGAGGAAGACTTCGGGTGGAAAACAATCTTATGGGTGCTCAAAAACACCGGCATCGGTATCAATTTTGGCACGACGATTCTGCTGGGGTTCATCGTCGGGATGGCAATTGCAGGACAAACATTCTATCTGTTCACAGTCGAAAATCTCCGCCAGTTCGGCGCCCTCAAAGCCATGGGCGCTTCGACATGTACGCTAGCCAGGATGATTCTCTTGCAAGCCTTTACCGTGGGACTCACTGGCTACGGAGTCGGGATAGGACTCGCCACAGTGTTCGGATATCTGACGGCTAGTGGTGGCGGACTGCCGTTCGTCGAGACCTGGCAGTTGCTGCTCCTGGTTCTCGTCGCCCTCCTCGTTATCTGCACATTTTCAGCCTTAATCAGCATCATTAAACTCGCTCGACTAGAACCGGCGATTGTCTTTCGGTGAGCAACATGAACGACGACACACAACCAGCGGCTGTCCGCGCACGTGGTATCGTGAAGTCGTTTGGTGCCGGTGATACGCAGGTCACGGTACTGAAAGGCATCGACCTCGATATTCATCTCGGTGAGCTCCTGTTACTCGTCGGTGAATCGGGGGGAGGAAAAACCACGCTCCTGTCGGCCATCGCCGGCATTCTCGACATTGATGACGGTGACATCGACGTGCTCGGTGTGCCGCTGAGCGCACTGCCACCTGGCAAACGCACGAGGTTCCGAGGTCAGACGATGGGATTCATCTACCAACAATTCAATCTTCTTCCCGCACTGACCGCCGCAGAGAATGTGGCAGTACCGCTCTTCATCCAGAAGATTGGACGCCCTGAGGCCCTGCGTCGAGCACGCGCAATGCTCGACCGTGTCGGTCTTGGGGACCGGGTGGATTTCCTACCCAGGAACCTCTCGGGTGGGCAGCAGCAACGCGTCGCGATCGCCAGAGCCCTGGTCAACGAACCGCGCTTGCTCATCTGCGATGAACCGACGACCGCCTTAGACGGACCGAACGGGCAGAAAATCATGGAACTGCTGCGAGAAGTGGGACGATCCCCAGATCGCTGCGTCATCGTGGTCACACACGACAGCCGTATCTTCCACTTCGGCGACCGGATGGCCAATTTGACGGATGGACGCATTACGAACATCGAGCGAATTCAGCAGGAAGGAACCGTATGATCGTCATGAAACGAATGAGCGTCTGGCTGGCTCTGGCCGGAGTGGGATTCGCCGCCTGGGTCTTGATGGGCGCCAACAAGAAAGACCCGATGCCTCTGCCGCTCTCGGCCCCGCCTCGATCGCCATACCAACAGACGGTGGCAGCTTCCGGCATCATTGAGGCGGTGAACGAAAACGTCCGTATTGCGCCTCCGACCGCCGGGTTGATTACCAAGGTGTTGGTGAAAGCCGGCGACCAGGCCATAGACCAGGCTCCGCTATTCCAGCTGGATGATCGAGAACTGCGCGCACAACTCCTGACCCGTGAAGCCGCCATCCCTCCCCTACAGGCGCAGATCGACGAGCAGACATACAAAATCGGCGATCTCGAGACTCAATTACGACGCCTCCAATCAGTCCACGATGAGCGGGCCGTGAGCGAGGATGATCTCAAACGCACCTGGTACGCACTTGAGATGGCCAAACGTGGCGCCCAGCGGTTTCAAGCCAACCTCAAACAGGCCATGGCTCAGCGAGATGAAGTCACCATCCTGCTCGAGCGCCTAACTGTGCGTGCGCCACGAAGCGGAACTATCTTGCAAGTCAACATTAGAGCCGGCGAATACGCGACCCTCGGATCAAGTGAGCCGCTGATGCTGTTGGGTGAGACGGAGCAACTGCAAATCCGTGCAGATGTCGATGAAGTGAATGCCCCACTCGTCGCTCCGCAAGCACCCGCCGTAGCCTCGATCAAGTCTTTAGGAAGCGAGAAAATCCCACTGACCTTCGTCCGCATTGAACCCTATGTCATCCCAAAGAAGTCGTTGACGGGAGAAAACACCGAGCGAGTCGACACGCGGGTTCTGCAAATTATCTATCGATTCACGCGTCCGTCGTTCCCTGTGTACGCAGGTCAACAGGTCGATGTGTTCATTGAACGGAAACCATCAAACACAACTGGTGGAACACCATCTTCTCCAACCACCCCCACGGAGCGGCCATCGTGAGCCGGGCCACTCCAATTCTTGGAGTTATCGTGATGGCATTGGCCCTCCATGCCTGTGTGCAAGGCAACAACTACCAGCGCCCCCAGACCGAGGCACCGGACAGTTGGTCCCGACTCGCTCCCATCGCCACCACAGTGTCATCCGATCGTGGACCAGAGGCTACCTGGTGGAAGACGTTTCAGAATGATGAGCTCTCGGAAATAATCGAACGGGCTCTGCAGCACAACCACGACGTAAAACGCGCAGTCGCTCGAATCGTAGAGGGCCGGGCCTCTGTGATGTCCGCCACGGCCGGCCTCTTCCCCCATTTGAACCTCTCCAGTTCTTACACCAACATCGCGGTATCTGAGAACACCTTAGCAGGGCTGGGATTGGCGACGGGCCAGCGTCCAGGTTCATCGATTTTCGCAACGCCAGGAACGACCTTCGACCTCTGGAACAGCGCGATGGACCTTCGTTGGGAAATTGACTTCTGGGGCCGTATCCGACGCGGTCGTGAGGCTGCGCAGGCAGAGACCAAAGCGATCGAAGAAGACGCCCGCGCCGTTGCGCTCTCGCTCATTAGTGAAGTGGGACAGTCTTACTTTCGCATCAGAGAACTGGATGAGCAGTTCGAGATTGCCACACGCACCCTTGCTGTCCGGCAAGAATCTCTCGAGATCATCCAAAAACGTGCGGGAGTTGGATTAGCCTCAGAACTCGACGTCAAACGGACCGAAATACTCGTAGCTGAAGCAGCCGGTCTTATCCCGGACCTGACAAGATTACGAGCCATCGAATCGCACAGACTTGAGGTCTTGACCGGAATGGCGCCCGGGTCGATCGACCTCTCGCGCAAACCTCTTCGTGCCGTCATCGTTCAACCAGACATCCCAGTGGGACTTCCCTCTCAGCTTCTTGAGCGGCGCCCGGACATTCTCCAAGCAGAAGCTACACTCATCGCGTCCAATGCCCGCATCGGTCAAGCCCGCGCCTACTTCTTCCCGACTCTCATGATTACTGGGCAAGGCGGGCTTCAAAGCACGGACTTCGCCAAGTGGTTTACCGGCAACAGCTTCAACTACAGTATCGGCCCATCGGTCACCTTGCCCATTTTTCAGGGAGGGACCAACCTAGCACGTCTGGATCAGGCCGAGTCCCAGTACCAGCAGTTGCTGGAAAGCTACCGGCAGACCATCCTGCAGGCCTTCAGAGAAGTTGCTGATCTGCTGGTTTCCGTACACGCACGGGGCGAGCAACTCATCCATCAACGAGCACAACTGACCGCAGCGCAGGAGGCTGTGCGATTGGTTCAGATCCGCTATCGCAAAGGGATGGTCAATTACTTGGATGTGCTGGATGCGCAACGGGCAGTCTTAACCGCTGAAAACCAGCTGGTCTTCACCGAAAGAGCCCGCCTCACCGAGATGGTCAGCCTGTTCAAAGCACTGGGGGGAGGATGGGAACCAGCTTCTCCAACACCTCCGTCCTGACCCTACGCTAGATTACGTGCAACAAATGGGGTTTCCCTCGCCCTGCGAAGGGTTCAGCACTATGATGGGGCAGGAGAACTTATGGAAGGTCAACGAAGCACCCCGTCATCAAATGGTTCGGCGACCATCTTGGTCGTCGATGACGAATCGTCGGTCGTCTCACTCTGCAAAGCAATGTTGGAAGGAACGGGCCTGACGGTACTAGGGGCCAACGGCAGCTCGGAGGCGCTCCAGATTTGCACCCACCACGAAGGTCAGATTGATCTTCTCCTCACCGATCTTGTGTTGCCTCCACCAGGCTTTCAACTTGCCTCGACCTCCAATCAATTTCCACACGTTAACGGTCTTGAACTAGCCGTTCGTGCAACCATGATTCGGAAAGGTCTCCGAATTATTCTGATGTCGGGGAATCCTGATAAGGAACTCGCTAGTCACGGGATCAAGCGAGGAACTCTCCCATTTTTGGCAAAGCCGTTCGAGCGTGACCGCCTGATCGCCCTCATGCACAACGTACTCGCACAACCAGCACCAACCCTTGGAGTAGAAGATCAGCCACGTGCAGCCAACGATACCAACTGGTTTGGTTGAACGCCTGAAGAGATGGCAAGTACGGCGATGGTTCACCAAAAATGGTTGGGCTCTCCCCCATCCACGGATTACCCTCGACCCCCTTGTATCCTAGCTATGCTCCGTCATGAACCATCCTGCAATCGATAACCGCCGGTGCTCACCAGCTGTAGGGTCCACGCGGCAAACTCGATGGAATCGAGGAACGGTAAACATGATTAATGATCCTGGGCGAGGTTCAATACAGTGTGTCGGCAATAGATTGACAGGCCCCCCGGCGCGATCCGCTCGTCGCTCATAGATGATCAATTCCCCTCCCCAATCAGGCTGCCACTCTTCATGAACATAGGTGACGACCGCAATCCGACGCTTAGGCGCTCGCCGGCCTTCTACGAGCCGACCTTGATCCGTGTCGTCATGCGTCAATAGACAGTCTCCGGCGGAATAGGAATAGTAATTGAATCCTACATGACGCCCAATGATATTCGGGAACGACTCGATATGATCTCGAATGCAGGGAAGCTGTAGCCGCGATAGAAATCGCTGCCCTTCCTCTGGGCCGATTTCAGCTTTTGCCCAGTTGCCGGAATTCGGAAAGTCTTCCTGGACATGCGGGAGGTCGGAAAGGCTTTTCCAGGACGCCTGCTTCATCTTTTCCCGAAAGAACTGGCGCTCGTCTGGCGACCAAAAGTTTTCCACAACAAGCACCGGACTTGTCTGCAAGGAAACTGACGACAAATCCGCTAGTGCAATTGTTGATTGGGCAATGTTCATACTTGGTCACACTTCCAGTGATGAAGTACGCCCTCTCCCTACTACACTTTATTATCCGCTCGTACAGCTCATAAAAAAAGAGGGGGGTGCCATATTCTGTGGCCCCCCCCTCAATCCTGTGCTCTAAGCTATTGGATTACCAGCGATCGCGCTTTCCACCACCACCACCGCTACCGCTCCGACCACCGCCTCCACCGAATCCACCACGTCCACCACCGCCGCCGCCGCCAGTGCGCGGTTCCTGCGGACGTGCTTCATTGACTGTTAAAGTCCGACCACCCATCTCTGCCCCATTGAGAGCCGTGATAGCAGCTTGGGCTTCAGCGTCTGCAGACATCTCCACAAAACCGAACCCACGGGATTGGCCAGTGAACTTATCCGTAATGATCCGCGCCGAGGCCACTGCGCCATGGGCTGCGAATAAGTCACTCAATTGCTGCTCGGTCGCCGAATAGGGCAACCCACCGACATAGATCTTCGAACCCATCGGGGTTCCTCCTTTAAGATAATGATATTGTCTTGAACACGAGGAACGGGGAAGGAGCGGGCCGAAGACGCGATCGATGCAGCGACTTAGGTCTGACTTCCGACAAGATTCCCGGACAAGGCAACATCGGCATTGTGGGTCTCCTCTGATGGACACTCAGTATCGCCGAGACCCAGGGCGACATGAGCCTGTACCAGCCTAGCACAGGACCATTTGGATTACAACCTCACTCCCCGACTCGAACCAAGAGCCCGTGCTCCTTACAATAGGCGATCGTCCTATAGAACCATGCAACGACGACGACAAGGAACGCCCCGTTCAGACACACGGCCCAAGCAAGATTCCCAAGAGGCGAGGCCCCTCCACTCAAGACAGTCCGCATGCCCTCAAAGATATGTGCCGCTGGATTTGCCCATGCAATCACCTGCAGCCATGTGGGCAATACCTCCAATGGATAGAAGACACAGGAGATCGGCTGAAAGAGAAACACCATACTCCAGGCCAGTACTTCGGCTTCTTGTCCAAACCTCATGATCAGTGAAGTCGTAAACACGCCGACAATCCAACCGGTAATGACTAAATTGAGCACGAACGGCATGAGCCATATCCCGACAATCAGGATGTTGTACGAATAAAAAAGAAGAGCACTACCCGCCATGACAATCGACACGACCGTCACTTTCATCACGCTCATGGCCATCGTGGCGGTCAGAAACTCGCTCGGTTTCAGCGGGCTGGCAAACAGGTTCATCAAGTTACGCGCCCAGAGCTCTTCGAGAAAGGCAATCGTGATCCCCTGTTGCGATCGGAACAACATGTCCCAGAGAATCAATGCGCCTAAAAAAAAGGTCACGAATCCTGGAACCTGGCTTTGGTATCGAGCGAGGTAGAGCGTGATAAACCCCCAGATCACGAGATCCAGGAAGGGCCAGTAAAAGATTTCCATAATGCGGGGCAAGCTGCGTCGATAGAGATAGAGATGCCGGACGAGCACTGCCGTGATGCGATGCAGTTTCATCGGCACGTCTTCTGATCATGTCCATCGTGACAGCCACCGCATCCCTGATGCATACCGAGAAGGTTCTCCATGAGATGCCGGACTCCCGCAGCCAGGTGCGTCCCCGCCCGTTGTCCGTCTGGCATCCGCCGCAGCCCAAAGCCAGCCAGCACCGTTGGCATCCCCAGAAGTCCCATTACGAACACGAACGTCATACGCTCCAAGCCACCCATCCACCACACAAGAGCAATCGCCAACGTAAGTGGGACACATCCTCCCACCACACTCATGAACACCACGCGCCAACCACACGTGCCGCGGCTCAGCCCAACCAGGCTGATCGCCAACCAAAAGAACCCCCAGGCCGCGCTGAGTACAAGCCCTCCGGTCATGAATCCGGCAACACTATTGGCTACTCCATCTGTCATGATGCCTGCCGCTGCTCCCGTGCAAACTTCAAGAAAACCTCCTCCAAATCCGCTTTCCCAAATCGATCGATAATTTCTCGCGCCGTTCCCTCTGCCACAATGCGTCCACGCTGAAGGAAAATAATGCGATCCGACATTTCTTCCATCTCACGCATGTTATGGGACGTATAGAGGATACTCAGCCCGGATGCTCGCCGTTCTTCTTTCAGCAACAACCTGATCTTCTCCGCGATATCGGGATCCAAACTCGCCGTCGGCTCGTCAAGAAACAGAATGCGCGGTTCTGTCAGGAATGCCTTCGCCAATGTCAGTCTCGTCATCTGCCCTGACGATAGCTTGCGGGTAACCTTGCTGCGAAACTCTTCCATCTCCAGTTTTTTGATGATGTCGTTGACGCGCCGCGCCCTATCTGAAATCCCGTAGAGACGCGCGACAACACATAAATTTTCTTCTACCGTGAGCGCCTGAGGCATGGAGATGTAGGTGGACGAGAAGTTGACCTGCTGCAGAATCTCTTCGCGATGAGTCAAGAGATCCAGCCCGAACATGTGAATAGAACCAGCCGTCGGGGTCACGAGTCCCAAGAGCATCTGAATGGTGGTGGTCTTCCCGGCTCCGTTCGGGCCCAAGAGTCCGAGGATTTCCCCCGGCCTAATCTCAAAGGATACCTCATTGACCGCCACAAAGTCGCCGAACCGCTTGGTCAGAGCTGACGCTTTCAGTACTGGGATAGCCATCACGTGGGCGGATTCAGTCGATCAATTGAACAACAAGGTACCGGTGATCTTCTCCGGGATATGACAGGTCTCGCATTTTCGGTCCAACACTTTCCCGCCATACTGCGCCTTCCCATCATGGCAGCGGAAACAGTCACTGAGTGCCCTCTCGCGAAGATAGGAGCCCTCCGGATGAGTCGGGTGCCACGGCTGGCTGTCAGCCGAGACATGTCCGCGTGGAATGACAATGGGATACCCCTTGATGGGGGCATCATGCACCACCCCAGCATGACAGGTCGTACAACCTTTATCCTGTCCAGGGACGCTGAACGCCTCCATATGTTGACGATGCTGCATGACCAAGCCCACCTCATTCACTGGTGACGGAAGATCCCTCGGCGCCGTCTCGGACACACGAAGGATATGACGATGGCAACTGAGACAGACTCCGGAATCCACCTTGGCCCTGAGATTGTGCGCGTCGGTCGGCGCTCCAAAGACGTAGATGGCTGTATCCCTGACTCCCGCCACGACCTTATCGGACAACCAGCCTTGCACACCAGGTCTCACATGACAGGCAACACAGGTGACGTCCTTATGGGAAGACTTGGCCCAGCTCTCATACGCAGGGGCAATCGTGTGGCATCCGGCGCAGAACGTCGGGTGATCAGTAAGCGGTATCGCGGTTCCAACCAGAGCCATCGCTCCGATGACAAGCGTCAGCAGCAGCGTGGCCTTAGGCTTCCAGCTCATGCTCCCGTCGTCTACGAGGGAACTGTTTAATCAAAAGGGCGGCGACCCCGGTCACATCGTCCAGATGAAGCACCGGCACAGGCAGGGTAATCGGCTTGTCGGAGACCACCGCCAGAAGACCGTCGAGAGAGTAGGAAATTTCACCGAGCTGATCACGAACGATGATGATCTTCGGGTACCCTTCGCTTTTCCACCCTTCGGCGATAATAAGGTCGTAGGACGCATCCACGAAACGATCCCGTACTTCCTCCACCTTCAGCTGTTCGGACACATCGGCAAACAAGGCAAGGCTCCCCTTCGAGACCACCACGACACTACTGGCGCCGGCACGTTTATGGCGCCAACTATCCTTCCCTTCCGTATCAAGATCAAACCCGTGGCCGGCATGTTTCACCGTCGCCACCCGGTACCCGGCCTTGACCAACTCAGGAATGAGGCGTTCGATCAAGGTCGTTTTGCCGCTGTTCGACCGGCCGATAAACGAAACAATTGGAATGGACATGTGTGACCGTTACGTGCGGTTAATCTAGCAGCAGGAGAGCCGATGGGCCTCGGTATGCCCATGCTCGGTTTTCGCAGGCCATGCCTCACCGCTCAATAACTGAACCGCCACCTCGTCGCCAGGATTGAGCCGCTCAACGTCCACCGGCACATCGATGAGACAATTCGCCTTGACCATAGAGGTGAGAATACCGGACCCCTGGGCTCCAGTCGTTCGAACCTTGAACACACCGTCTTCGCTCGTGAGTATGCCGCGCAGGAAATGCCGACGATCGCCACGCTTGGAAAATCGTTCCTGGAATTTGGCTTGAACCACCGGACGCCCATAGCTCCGACACCCGCTCATTTTGAGTAACGCGGGTCTCACCAACTGCTCGAAGGTCACCATTGAGGAAACTGGGTTGCCTGGGAGACCGAATGCGAGCTTGCCCTGGATCTTCCCGAAGGCCAGCGGCTGCCCAGGCCGGATGGCGAGTTTCCAGAAATTCATCTCGGCGCCGAGCTCACGGAACACCGCTTTGGTGAAATCATGGTCCCCCATCGAGACGCCGCCGGACAACACCAGAATATCCGCATTCAGCCCTTGGGAAATTTTTTCTTTGAGCGCCGCCGGTGTATCGCGGGCGATGCCGAGTAAGAACGGAATGCCCCCCGCTTCCTGCACAGCCGCAGCGATGCCATAGCTGTTCGAATTGATGATCTTCTCCTCGCTGAACCGCTCGTCCAAGTCAGCCAACTCATCACCGGTCGAAAGGATCGCCACCCGTGGCCGCTGGTGGACAAACACAAACGACTTTGCAAGGATCGCCAACATCCCGACCTCACCGGGACGAATTCTGGTGCCTTTCGCGATGATGCAGTCCCCTTTCTTGACGTCTTCTCCCTGCGGCCTAATGTTAGCCCCCTTGGGCTCCGCCTGAAACACGCGGACCAAATCAGGCCCCTGTTCCGTATCTTCAACCTTCAGCACCGTATCCGCCCCTCGGGGGATCGGGGCCCCGGTCATGATCCGGATGGCCTGACCAGAACCGACTGTCTTGGACGGCATGGTCCCAGCTGGGACATCCTCAATGACCGAGAGCGTGACTGGTTTCTGAATGGCGTGCTCCTGCTTGATATCTTCCCATCTGACGGCAAACCCATCCATGGCTGAGTTATCCCACGGCGGATTATCGCGCTCAGCGACAATGTCTTCACCCAGGACACGGCCCAAGGCGTCTAGAATCGAGACTTTTTCAAGACCCAACGACGGCGCAGCATCGAGCACCACCTTTTGCGCATCGTAGAGTTGGGTCAATCCGGTCATCGGATCCGCAGCTTTCACTAACGATCTCCCTTCAGCAATCCTGTCGTCGTCCGCCCCACTTTCAGCAACGAGGCACTCTTTTTACAGAAGGCTTCAACCTGATTGGCGATCTGGTGGTACGCTTCCGCAGTCGGCGAGTCAGAGTTGAAGAGGGCAAAGGGTTCACCCGCGTCTGACTGTGTCACCACATCGGGATCGAGTGGAATCCGTCCCAAAAATGGGACGCCCATATCAAGCGCGGACGCTTCTCCACCACCCTTTCTGAATACATCAATCTGAGCATGACAATGTGGACACTCGAGCCCACTCATGTTTTCCACGATCCCGACGATCGGCACCTCGCTATCCTTACAAAACGTCACCGACTTTCTGGAATCAAGCAGCGCCACTTCTTGTGGCGTCGTGACAATCACGGCGCCACTCACCGTGCCGAGCAGATCGATGGTTGTGACCGACTCGTTCCCGGTACCCGGCGGGAGATCGATCAGGAGAAAATTCAAATCCTGCCAATCGACCCCTCCGAGCAACTGATTGATGAATTCGTACTTGTACGCATCGCGCCAGATAATTGGGTCATCCGAATTCTGCAACAGAAACGACATCGAGGCGATCTTCAAATTGTAGGCTTGAAAGGGAATAATCCCCCCGGACGTGCTGACCTTGAGCTTCTGGCCTTCCGCACCGACCATTTTCGGAATGTTGGGACCATGAATATCCATGTCACAGATTCCGACATGCCATCCCTTGAGCGCGAGGCTCACCGCAATGTTGGTCGTGCAGGTGCTTTTCCCCACGCCGCCCTTATTGCTCATAATGAGCACTTTGTGCTCGATGCGCTCCATCCGCTTGGCGACCAGCCATCGGCTATGTCCTTCTTTATCCTTCTGGCACCGCTCGTTTTCGTCACAGATGGCACAGGCCCACATATAGGTACAGGCGTCGCTATTCCCGCTTCCGGTATTGATGACATTGAGTTCACGTGCCATAGGATTTCATTTCTCCGACCATTAGTGTCGATCGCCCTCGTCGTTAGTGGTGTCGTCCCTCGGGAACGCCGACATAATCATCACCCGAAGATTTCGGCATCGACATGCCCGAAGCAGTTCCCCCGGCCCCTACCCCGGCCATGGCGACTGTCGGAACACCTGCCTGCTGATTTTCAGCAGATGCCTTTTTGCCAAATACCTTCGCGCCGAAGATGCCGACCCAGTAAAGAAGAAACATGGGGCCAGCCATCAACATCTGATTAAAGGGGTCCGGCGTAGGCGTCAGAATCGCGGCGATGATAAACGATCCTAACAACGCCCACTTCCAATACTGAATCAGGAACGGCGCATCGACCCAGCCCAACTTGGCCATGAGGGTGATGGCCAGCGGCACTTCAAAGATCAGCCCAAAGACCGTCAAGAACCACAGGGCAAACCCGACATACTGGGCGATCGAGATTTGCGGCACGAATCCCGCGTTCACTCCGTACGAAATCAAAAAATTCAAGGCAAAGGGAAGAATGAAAAAAAACGAGAACCCGACCCCTGCGTAGAATGCCAACGCGCTCACACAGACAAACGGCCCGACAAACCGTCGCTCCTGAGCATGCAGTCCCGGAACGACGAACCGCCAGATCTCATACAAGAGATACGGCATGGCAAGCACAATAGCAAACAGCCCCGCGACCTTGACGTTCTGCCAGAGGGCCTCCGCCGGCGCAAGAAAGACAAACGGCACCGTTGGCAAATCGGTCGGCTCCCAAGTTAATTGACTCGGCACGAACATGTTCTGGAGCGGAACCCGCAGCCATTTGACCAGCGCATCGGCATAAAAAAACGTCCCCATGAACACGACCGCCAGGGCGATCACCGCACGGGTGAGCCGGACTTGGAACTCCACGAGGTGTTCCATAACCGGCATCTTCTTGTCTTCCAGTGGCTTGAAGACTGAATCTTGCAGCCACTGGCTCAGCTTATTCAGCACAGAGCCTCGTACATTTTTGTATCTGTCGATCCGACAATCTGATGATCAAGCCTCTGGCAATCACCAGATCGACGGATCAACAAATACCCCTGTGCGCCTTACTTCGGATTCACCGCCACAAACAGGCTGTTCCCTTGCCGATTCACCAACAGCACGGCAAGTTCGTCTTTCTTGATCTTTTCTGCGATCTTTTGATAATCGCCCAACGTCTTGACGGGCTCATGATTGACTTCTTGAATCACATCACCACGCTGGAGCCCGGCTGCCTCTCCCTGCCCACCTGGTTCCACGGAGGTGATCACGACTCCGGCCGTCTTCGCGGAAATGTTCAACTGACTCATCAATGCATTATCCAGCGTTTGGACACGCAACGACGCGAGGACATTGTCCGGAAGCTTCATCGTGTCGCCCGCGTCCTTCGGCGGCGCCGACTCTTTCTTGGCCAGCAGTTCATCCGAAGGGCGTTCGGCAACCTTCACCGCGATCAGCTGCTCCTTGCCTTCGCGCAACACCTTGACCAGTGCATCTTTTCCAACCATCGTTCGCGCGACAAGATTGCGCAGCTGGCTGACAGTCTGCACTTCCTTGCCATTAAAGGCCACGACGACATCGCCTCGCTTGACTCCCGCGGCATGGGATGGGCCATTCTCATTGACATCGCTGATCAATACTCCCTTCCGCTGCTCCGGGAGTTTGAACGATTTCGCCAAGGCCGGCGTAATTTCTTGGATCGCAACACCCATCCATCCTCGTACGACCTTGCCTGTTTTCTGCAGACTGTCCACGATATCGAGCGCAATGCTGCTGGGAATCGCAAACCCGATCCCTTCCGACCCGCCGGTGCGCGAGAAAATCGCGGTGTTGATACCGATCAGATCGCCATTCATGTTGACGAGCGCTCCACCCGAATTCCCAGGATTGATGGCCGCGTCGGTCTGAATGAAATCTTCATAGTCCGCAATGCCCACATTCCCACGCCCTAGGGCGCTGATGATGCCGAGCGTGACAGTCGAGCTCAGGCCAAACGGACTTCCCACCGCTAGCACCAGATCGCCGACTTGTAGCTTTTCATACTCCGCCCATTTCAACGACGGCAGATCCTTCGCTTCAATCTTGATGACCGCCAAATCCGTCTTTGGATCGGTGCCCACCACCTTTGCCGAAAACTCGCGCCGATCGTTAAGGGTTACCGTAATCTGCGTGGCTCCTTCAACGACGTGATTATTGGTCACAATGAACCCGTTGGCATCAAAGATGACTCCGGATCCCGCGCTCTGATCCGGGCGGCCATGTGGCGCGGGTGGACCATGCGGGCCTGGCGGGGGAGTCGGCAATTCTCCACCTCCCGGCTCATCCCCAGGGGGAGGGGCTCCAAATGGATTAGGCGGCATTCCTCCGCGTCTCCGGCTTCCCTCTCCTCCACCCGTCACCGCGATATTGACGACAGCCGGAGTGGTCTTTTTCACGATCTCCGAAAAGCCTTGAGCCCATATGGGAGGGACTCCAGCAGCTGAGACAGGTGAGACGCATCCACTTCCGACGAGAGCACACACGGCCAAGCTACCACCGATAAGCATATTCGTCGCTTGCTGAGTCCACGTGATCATATTCTGAATTCCTCCAGGATGTGACTCTCATCGAGAGTGCTATTAGGAATTAAGTATCTCCGCGCATTGAACGCTTCATATTACACCACTCTTTCAACAGGCTTCAAAGAGGAAAAGTCCCTTTACGAGCAAAGTTTGTCATGAGAGAGATCTAATCAAAGACCTTCTCATCGCCCCAAAGACATCCTTATCTGCTCATACCAGTCATACCAGCCGGACGGTTGCCTTTCACCTAATGTTTCCAGTACGGTGGCGGACGGCCGCAACGAAATGGTCACCATAGGTCATGCGGTGATTCCAACAGAACGACTCAATCATACCAGGCTTGTCACCGGGGCGGGGATCATCTGCGCGTTGCTCCTCGCCGCTTGCGTCAAACCTCTGGAATTGCCCTCACTGGGGGAACCGTTACCCGCCAGCGCCAAGCTGGACATTGCCCCACCGATCAAAGAGCTGACGATTCGCTACAGCGATTCCTGCGGACAGCTCCAGGAAATTCAGCTGGGCGATCGACTTCAGGAAGCCCTACGGGAAGGCCTCCGGCGAACGTTCAACACGACTGTTGACGACGGCACCAGCGATGCCGCCACACCTGATTATGTCATTCACGTTGATCTCGTCGATTCATCGTTCGACCTCAATAGGGAGGCCTTGTACGATCGAGCCCCTGCCGTCTTACACCTCAATGCCATCGCTCGTATCCACGATCGAAAGGGAGCGTTGCTCCGTCAGACGGACATCAAAATTGCCCGTCAGGAACGGCTGCGGCTTGAACAGCTCTCCAAGAACTGCAACTATCTGATCGACCCCTTCATCCGCGATACCGTCATCGATTTTGCGACGCGTGTCTCTCTCAATGCCAGACAGGTAGTGACCGGCCAGGAAACCGCCTCCTCGACCGAGTTGAGTCCGATACCGATGGGAAGCGTGGGCACATCCTCGGCGTCACCATCACAGGCTCTTCGATTTAAGGCAATGCTGCTCGACGAGAACAGTAATCTGATTCTTGAAGGAGGCGAGCATGTGCGGGTGCGTGTGGATATTATCAATGCGGGAACGAGGGTGATTGAGAGCGCCTCTGCTTCGCTCACCGGAACCCCGGTTGTCATCGAGCAATTCCCCGCCACGACACTGCCGATCCCGCCGCTCCAACCGGGCCAAACAAAATCGCTCGAGTTCATCGCGACCCTCCCCCCGACCAAGCAGGCACAACAGGCCGCGATCCATGTCACCGTCGCCGAATCGGGAGGAGGCAAGGTGCCGTCCCAAACCCTTTCGTTGACCATTCAGCCAGCCGGGACCGGCCAGGACGACGTCAACCAAATTCCCGCACCGGCGCCTGGATTTCACCAGCCTCAAACCTACCTCGTCTCGATCGGGGTGGGCGCCTATCGCGATCCCAAGCTCACGCCCCGCCGCTACGCCGCGACCGATGCGGAGACCGTTGCAGCCTATTTTCAGTCGCTCGGCGGTGTGCCCCCGTCCAACGTTCGGCTATTGCACAACCAGAAGGCGCTCCGCGCCGATATCCACGAGGCACTGTACGGCTGGCTCCCACAACATGCGGCCAAGGATGCCATCGTAATCGTCTATTTTTCGGGACAGGCGATGGTCACGCCGTCCGGCGACGTCTTGCTCGCTCTGTATGATGGCAGTGCTGCAGACTCGGTCCGACTCTACCCGCTCAATGACCTGGAGTCCGCCTTTGCCAGACTCAAGGCCAAACAGATCATCTTCTTATTCGACGGCATGGTCTCCAGACTGCGCGGCAATACCAAGGGGAAGACCGCATCACCCCGCTGGGAACTTGGCGGAGGACATACGATCGGACTGATCGGGGGCGATGACATGACGAAGGGACTGGAAGATGACCAGCACCGCCATGGCCTCTTCACCTACTACCTCTTGAAAGGGCTCCGAGGAGAGGCCGACACCAACCGCAACGGGACAGTCACATTCGGAGAACTCGCCGGCTACGTCCGCCAAAAGGTCGCCTGGGCGGCGAAATCTCAGTTCACCCAGGAGCAACGGCCACTGCTGTTTCCCTCGCTCAAACCCGACGACCCGGCCGCCTCACTCGTTTTGACCACGCTACCTTCGCTCACCTCGTCAGAAACGCCCTAACCCGCGCAATCCAAGACGGTTCGTCTGATACGTAGCTCAACAGCGCTGCTCGCTGCCCGTATGAGTAAGCGGGTCTTTTCGTAGCATGCTAGGGCACGGAAATGCGATCGGCTTGACTGACAGTGGCTCGGGCGCGAGGATGGGTGCCACCCAGTTCCAAATACCGGCGAAACGCCTCTACCGAATGAGCCTGATCATTGAGATGATCGGCATACAGTGCCCCCAATGTGAAGTACACATCCTGATAGGTGTTGTTCACAAGCAAGGCTTGTCGCAGAGCCGCTTCAGCTTCCGCAAACTCGCCGCGTTTTTCGTGAATTAATCCCAGCGTGTAGAACGAATCGGGGTTTCCCGACGCATATTTCACCGCAAGAAGGCCGGTCGCCAAGGCCTCGTCGAGGTTCGGCACCACTTCCAATCGAACATAACTCTTCAGCACGTACGCATTCCCGTAGGTCGGATCGTAGCCGATCGCGCGATCCAGTCGTTCTAAGGCTTCTTCTCCTGATTTCCCTTCCTGCAATAGCGCGAGGGCTCGTTCGTAGTGAGCCTTCGCCTCCCGTTGCCGCTCAGAGGGAGTCTGAGGACCGGCACCAAGCATAAACGCCGACCTCCGTCCTTCGACCAACACCGTGTCTCCATCGCCCTCGATGCGTAGACTGGATGGACGTTGCGTACCATTGGAGGCCGCCTCAACCTGTCGCATCAAATAGGTCCCCAACTCGGAAGCCATGAGCCAGCCGTTTCCGTCCAGATCGGCAGTACCAGACAGTCCGATCAATAGTGTCTGCACAAAACGACTGCTTTTCTCAGCGCGAACAGCGGTCTCTCCTTTACCTGCCGCGCTGATGACTTGGACTGCACGCCGATCCGTATCCGATTCTGGAGCCACACGCCCTTCCAATGACAGTCCCGATGGCTTAGTTGTCTCCCATCCGAATACCGGCGCATCGAGAATGAGGAGCGTGTGTTTGGAAGCCGACCGCCTCGTAAATTCCTTTAAATGCTCAACCGTGATCGACTTCATGGCATTGTTGGCCGGCGCATCAAACGGCACGAGATACCCTCGATCGTACCCATCAGGATCCTGCATAGACCCGGCATGGCCCACAAAGAACACAACGAGCCGATCCATGCGCCCAACTTTTCTCGGCAACAGGTCGTTGAACAACTGGTGCAGACGTCGCGAGCTTGCATCCTTGTCGTAGAACTCGACCACCTCGTCGAACCCTAACCGTCGAAACGCCTCGGCCACCTTCTTAGCATCACTGATCGCTCCCGGGACGGGAGGAGCCACGACATAGTTTTCGATCCCAATAATGATCGCCCAAGACTTGTAGTACAGGCCTTCCGGCTTTCCCGATTGAGCTTCAGCGGTCGACAGGGCGACGACTGAAAACAGCCCAAACACATGAACACTCCGTAAGAGCAGCCTCACGAGCCCACGCAACAGGTTCTTCTTCCTACAATGCTGTTCGCTGGTCATCAAGTCAGCCTATCTCCGGCCTAGACAGGTGTCAAGAAACGGAATCCAGAAGAAGCCGTAGCGCTACGATAAGATGGTCTCAGAACAACTGTATGGTTGCAGGCATCCCCGACTTTCTCCATAATTGCGCAGCCGATGATGGACCGTGCCGAGGAAGGAGACGCGACCGCCATGAGCGAAAAGATTGAGACCCTATTGAAGGAAAGTCGGACGTACCAGCCGACCGCCAACACGATAGCCGCAGCCTACATCAAAGACTACGAAACCGAATACAAGAAATCCATCGCCGATCCTGAAGCGTTTTGGAACCGTGAGGCCAAGGAGCTGGAGTGGTTTTCTCCCTGGAGCAAGGTCCTGGAGTGGAACTATCCATGGGCGAAATGGTTTGTCGGCGCACGATGCAATATCGCCTATAACTGCCTGGACCGCCACATGAAGACCTGGCGCAAGAATAAAGTAGCCCTGATCTGGGTGGGCGAGAACGATCAGGAACGCATCTTCACCTATGCCGAACTGTACCGACAAGTGAACCGCTGCGCCAACGCTCTCAAAAAACTTGGCCTTCAGCAAGGCGATCGAGTCACTATCTATTTGCCCAAGATCCCCGAACAAGTCATCGCCATGCTGGCCTGCGCCAGGATCGGCGTGATCCACAGCGTCGTCTATTCAGGCTTCAGCGCCCCTGCCCTCGCCAACCGTATCAACGATGCCGAGGCCAAGCTGGTAATCACCGCAGATGTCGGGTTCGACCGCGGCAAGACCATCCAATTAAAACCAGTGGTGGACGAGGCCATAAAAACCTGCCCGACGATCGACCATGTCGTGGTCGTACGCCGCGAGGTCCAGGGTCCAGCTCTTTCCGCCCCAAAGGAAATTGACTGGAAGGAGTGGATCGAACGTGAGCGACCAGTTTGTGAAGCAGAACAGTTGGATGCCGAAGCCCCGCTGTATATCCTTTACACGTCCGGGACAACCGGGAAACCCAAGGGGGTCGTCCATGTCCATGGAGGGTACATGGTCGGCACCTATACCACGACGAAGTATGTGTTCGACCTGAAAGATGATGACGTGTATTTCTGCGTGGCTGACCCGGGATGGGTCACAGGCCACAGCTATATCGTCTATGGCCCGCTGCTTAATGGTGCCACGATTCTGACGGCAGAAGGAAAACCAGATTATCCGAATCCTGGACGCTGGTGGGACCTCATCGAACGGTATGGGGTCTCGATTTTCTATACGACCCCGACCGCCATCCGGCTGCTCATGCGCTACGGCGAAGACTGGCCGAAGAAATTTGATCTCTCGACACTTCGTATTCTCGGGACGGTCGGAGAACCGATCAACCCGGAAGCCTGGGAATGGTTTCATCGTGTCACAGGCGGAGACAAACCCATCATGGACACCTGGTGGCAGACGGAAACGGGATCAATCTTGATTACCCCGCTGCCTACCGTACCGCTGAAACCAGGCTCAGCCACGCGCCCCTTTCTTGGCATTGAAGCCGATGTCGTCGATCGCGAGGGAAACAGTCTCCCCGCCAACGCAGGTGGCTTCGCCGTTATCAAGAAACCATGGCCCTCCATGATGCGCACAATCTACAAAGATCCTGAGCGGTACAAAACCTATTGGAATACGATTCCCAACTGCTATACGGCCGGTGACATCTGTCACAAAGACGCAGATGGATATCTCTGGTTCATGGGCCGCGCAGATGACGTGATTAAGGTCGCGGGCAATCGTCTGGGCACGGCCGAAGTGGAAAGCGCATTGGTCAGCCATCCGGCTGTCGCAGAGGCTGCCGTGATCGGCAAACCGCATAAGACGGTTGGCGAATCCATTAAGGCCTTTATCATCTTGAAACAGGGAGAACAGGACAGTCCGGCGTTAATTAAGTCGATCAAGGATCAGGTCCTCAAAGAATTGGGCAAGATCGGGGTCCCGTCTGAAATTGACATTGTGTCGTCGCTGCCCAAAACTCGCTCCGGAAAAATTATGCGCCGCGTGCTGAAAGCGAAAGAACTTGGGCAAGACCCAGGGGATATTTCAACCATCGAGGAGTGACTGCATTGGGACGGGGCGGTCGAAAACCAGGGGAGCCGATCTATTTGCGGCGGCACTTGATCGTGCTTGCCCTGGCAGTGGGCCTGCCGGTTGTTCTCTTGCAACTGTATAAGATCTACATAGGTCCAGTAAGCTTTGGGGCGCAGATGGGATTTGGGATTTTGATCTCGGTCCTAGCCGGCATAGTCCTCTACTTCACCTACCGATCCTCCGCTCAAAACCAGCCGTAAGAGAAACTTAGCTGTTGCATCGGCCCTCGGGATGCCCAAAGAAAACTTGGCTGCCTGTTTCAATTCCTTGTCCTATTGAGTTCTTAACCTTGTTGTTGCGCATGATTGTGCGTTACATTGTACGCATCACTCAAACCCTGAGGTAACCCATGGCCGTGGCCTACAAGAAAGAAGAAATCCTCAGCGCATCTCGTGTAGCGAGATCCTTTGGGAAAGTATTGACCGATCTGAAGGCCCAGCATCGACGGCGGGTGGTCGTCCTCAAAAATAATCAAGTGGAGGCTGTGATCGTGCCGGTGGATGACTATGAAAAGATGGCTGAGGCGCTCGATCTCTTGGAACACATGGAGATCCACCGCCTTGTCACACAGCGGGCACGCAAGAAGGGGAAGAAACCCGTCCCACTGGAGGCGTTGCTGAAGGAACAACGTCTTGCGGTATAGCGTCGTCCTGACTATCGCAGCCGCCGAAGACTTCCGACATCTTGACGGATCGCTGAAAGAACCGGTTGCGAAGCAGCTCAAAAAGCTTGAGACTTCCCCACGGCTCGGCGAGCACCTTGGCAATCGGGCAGGACTCGACCTCACCGGCTACTACAAACTCTACGCAGCGAAGAAGTCCATCCGGATCGTGTACCGGATCATCGACCAAAAGATCCTGGTCGAAGTCGTCGCCATTGGAAGGCGAGAAGATCTCGCGGTCTATCAGGAAGCCCTCAAGCGGTTAAGGCACCGGGACCGATAGGAGAATTGTCTCCGCGTCTTAATGACGCGATCATGGTCTTTCCGTCATTGCCGTACGGACTCAGGCATATCCACGGCATCTTTGCATCAACCACTAGCAGCCGCGTCGTGTGGCGGAGATCGCTGCAGGTGAACGTGATGCAGTCTAATCGGAAATTCACAATGTGGGCGTTGGTATCAAGCAACGTGAACTTAGTAGTCTTCGCTGAAGGCATCAGGCTTGCCCACACCGCTATAGCGCTGGAGCACGCGATCGTGCGCGGCCTTTTCCGTGACCAAATCCAAGGCACGCTGCAGCGTTTCACTCGTTGTTTTGGCTCCGAGTGCTTTTGGGGCCCGCCGAAGCTGTACGGGATTTAATCTGGCAGACACTTGGATGAACGCCATGTCTCACCTCTTGTCGGACAGGGTAAAAAAATCTGTCCGACACCATCAAGACGGTTACACTGTTCGCACTGGAGTCAGGTTGTCGGAAAAGAAGAGAGGCGACGTTATTAACGTTATCCAATAATCGAATCACCACATGGCAAATCACTCCTAACATACGGCGCACTGAAGAAAATGCGGCATACACGATTCAAGATCCGCCCCCAGTCTTACTACGAAGAGTTAGACACCACGCTCAAGGGAAGTGGCATCGAATTCTCCTTGCAAGAGCGCAACTCTGCTCGTGGTACTTACCAGCGAAGGTGTCTATTGGGATCGCACCGAGGCCAGTAACGCCACGTGCCTTGAGTACCTCCGCGAAGGCATCCATCGCTTGCGATCCGAGACCTTTGCCCCTGTACTGGCTGTCAAGCCACCACGAGGGAACCGTACTGTGCAGGGGACCGTCTGCGTAGAGAATACCGATAGGAACTTGTGCATCTGCCACTCTAGAGCGTTTTTGGTTTACGTCTTTACATAGCCAGAGGAGGCAAAGTAGCGTGTGCATTCGTTGGGTGTGAAGCGGTCAAGCAGCCTTCCGATGTCTCTCCTCTCCGCTGTCTATCGAAGCGCCTGAACACCGCTCCTATAGCACAGTTCGGAGCCTCGATGGCTTTTTTATGTCACGAGTCGTGAATTATCCGGACTAGGCGCCACACCTTTGCGACCTGGATGCCAAATCCAACAGAAGTTCCAGAATAATATTCAATAAACTGGTGTTTTGTTAGTCCTGAGTTTCTACCCACTTGCTTCCATAGGGCTTCTGGCTTCGCTGAGACAACGCTCTTAACCGCAAAACCGCCCACAATAGCCATGATTGGTCTTGGGATATAGATCAACACTATGTCCCCTTCTCCTATGTTGGGACGCATCCTTCTAAGTTCAACAGTTTTCTTACCGTCAAGAATGCTATTCGCATAGTGATCTCGAATCGACAAAACAAGAATTGGCTTCATAGCTCGCCCTTCTCCCCCATAAGACGGATGTTGGGGTCGGATCTTGAATCGTGCATGGCGTAGAAATACGGATTCAGCTTTTCCTTCCGACATTCCAGCAACCGCCACACCCTTCGGCTCCTCGTTCTAGCACGCCCCTCCTTCCTATCTTTTCCCGTTGACGGATACCACATGACTTTGGGACGATAGCCTCGTGCATTTTGAGTTGCTCGGCCCGATCACGCAGATTGAAACATTCGCGGTTGGGTCTCGAATCCGTGAGAGCTCTAGGCTTCGGAAGTTCTATGGCAGAGGACGTTGGCGCAAGCGGAAGGGCATTGCCAAGGTTCGCCTTTCCGATGGCTCCATCCATCTTGCAGAAATTCACTGGTATGAGGCCACGGGAATAGGTCGGAAGGAATACAAGATCAAGCGACTACTCTGACGACACTATTATGCCAAAAACCAAGCTTGCGACTTCACGATTTTTGATTTGCGTCGAGAATAAGGGGTACAAGGCCTCTCTTGAAAAGCGCAAGGTCTATGTCTCCATTCCCGATGCGGGAGCACTCAAGCACGGCCAAGTTCGCGTGGTCGATGAGTCTGGAGAAGACTACCTCTATCCCAAGAGCCTTTTCTTACCCATCACAGTTTCAGCTTCGCTCCGCAAGGCGATCCTAAAAGCCGCATAAGAAATTGAGGGACAGGCTTCGCCATCCAGTCTCTCTTTCTCCGAGGTGCCTATAGGGTCGGCCTTGAGTCGGGCATGGCGCAGAAATACAGATTCGGCCCCAGCACGACACCCCCAGCCGCCGCCGCACCCTCCAACCTCACCTGAAGCGTGAGTTGTGATGCATCATTCGTCACTCGTGTTCACCTAAGCCAATCCCCTCTGAGAAGAAACAACGGGGTCAGACTTATTTGGCCCAATGCTGGAGGGTTTTGAGTATTTCATTTGCATGTTTCGATTACGTCGAGAATCGAACCGCTTCTCGCGAGGCGCAATGCAAGATCCAACCACAACTTCCTTCTCCCATCCACCGACTTTCGTGACTCGCCCTGCCCCGTCACTTGGTCATCGACGGGGCCGCCTCAATCACTGAACAAGCGGGTCGTTCACCAGCTCGAACCCAACGCGAACGTTCTTCAGCCGCGTCACGCGAACCGATAGCCGGTACACACCGTTCCAGTAGTTGTTCCAAGAACTATAGCCGCACGTGCCGCCGTCGATCGTGATCATGGCACTGCAGACGTCAACCACAAGGTTGTCCTGCCGTGTTTGTCCGACGGCGAGGCCCGCGAGATCCGCGACCGTATAGACTCTTCGAACGCTACCGACGCTGTTGAACTCGTCGGCTCCGCCGCCGCTTAAGCAGTCACTCGATATGTCACTCTGGCCTCCGGCAATACAGAAGCCGACGCCTTCCAATCTCGTCAAGGATTCCCAGACAACCCGCCCAACGCCATCCTTCTCGATCACGGTGAAGGTCAACGTGAATGGAGCCGGATGGCCGGCCTCGGCGCAGGTCCACTTGCCGTCCTTTACGTTGTCGATGGCGGGCAGAAGGCACGCGTTCTCCGGGCCGATCGTTACCGTTTCATCCGAATCCATGTCGCCAAGCCCCTTCTTGATCCAAAGCTCGTAGGAGCCAATATCGCGTACACCGTCGACGTCGGCGATGACGAGAATCTCGTCCGAACCAAACAAATTAACCCCGGTTTCATCCAGGGCTTTCACCTTGATCAGTTCCACCTTGTATCTCGCCTCGTAGCGCCAGACAGTTTCGCCCACTAATTGCTGTGACGACGACAGAGTGCTGTCCACCGTAGCCGCACCGACCAGACCCGCCCAAAGGATAAATGAAAGACACAGGAAGAATATGCGCATATCGCCCTCCCAATGAATTCGTCCGGTCGACGTTAGAGCGAGGGGAGTGTACCAGAATTCCAAACAGCAACATATTGTAAGGGTGGCACATTGCGTCGAAGTGAATGGCCCTGATCCGCCTGACCAAGCGCACGTGGGGACATCTGGGGTTGGACTTGAATCGTGCATGGCGCGAAAACGCAGATTTCGCTTTGCCGCACGACACCCCCAGCAGCCACCGCACCCTTGCTTGTAATAGAGACTTGACTGTACAACCCACACTATTTCTGACGCACTACCACTCTGCCTTGATGACCGTCATCGCTTCGCGACAAAAAAGGAGGGTGAGAAGTTGCCTTCTCACCCTCCTTCGATCTGTCAGCGTTTCTACAGAGGCAATGACTCGCCTCTACTGAATCTCCACCCCTATGGGTTGGTGACTTGTAGCTGAATGCTCCCCGTGTCCGTCATCGCGGGATTGATCGTAATCGTATAGGTATCTGTTGTCGCCAAGGTGACAGGACTCAGGTTGAAGCTCGCCGCTGAGCTCGTCGCCCCAGCCTGCAAGACACCGCTTGGCGTATAGAGATTCACGGTCACGTTGCCGAGCTTATTGTTGGTAGCCTTGATCGTGACCTGTTGGTTCGCCGTGCCGGCAAACGTATAGCGGCCATTCTGGCCTGCTCGGCTGACCATAATCGTCCTGGAGGCGGCATTCACCTTCAGCGAGTCTGACACTTCCGTTGAGAGTGTCAACGTCATGTTGCCGGTGTAGGGCCCGCCTGGACGGACAAGGACGGTGTAGGGCCCTGTAACTGGCAAGGGATTTGGGACTTCGAGCGATCCACCCGCCGTACCAACTGTGGTTGAGGCAAGCGTGGTTCCATCCTGCCCCAGAAGCGAAATGTTGCTCGACGTGAGCCCCACGGACGTGAGCCCCAGACTGACCCATTGCCCGGCGTGCCCATTGAACGTGTACTGTGCGATCTTCCCTGGTTTATTGAGACTGACCGTCACCGGCGCTCCATCGAGCGCGATCGTGCCGGTGACCGGAGAAGACAGGGCCAGCGTCATGCTGCCGGTATGGTTGCTGACTGGATCCACCACAATCGTGTAGGTGCCCGTTTCAGGCAATGCCATGCTTGGATCGAGACTGCCGCCGCTGGGACCGATCGTTGTTGCCGCCAACTTGCTGCCGTCTGGTTTCAACATCGACAGGGTGCTCGAGGCAATCGAAACCCCCGTGAGCCCGAGATTCACCCACTGGCCCGCAGTTCCATTGAACGTATAGAGCGCGCGTTGGCCCGGCACGGTCACTGTCGGCGTCACCGCCACTTGGTCAGTCATGATGGTCCCGGTGAGATCTGGAGCATTGTAGAGCGCGAGCTTCACATTGCCCGTGTAACTCAGCTCCGGATCGATCAGGATGGCATAGGTTCCAGAGGTTGGAAGAACTTGAGCATCGAGCACAGCACCTGCATTGCCGAATGAGGTTGGCTGGCTTAATGGGCTTCCATCTGGCTTAAGAATAGCGACGTGCCCACTCCGGATGGTCACATCACTCAACTGTAAGCTGACCGCTTGGCCGCCCGTTCCTGAGAAGGTATAACGAGCATTCTGGCCGCTACGGCTGATGGGAATCGATATTGCCGAGCCCTGAGGAACGATTTCGCCCCCCAATTCGTTCGATACCGTGACCGTGACTTTCCCGGTGTACCCACTCATCGGATCGAGGAAGATCGTATACGTGCCTGTCGCCGGCAATTCTTTGAGATCAATACTACTGCCATTGATCTCGCTGGACGAAATCCAGGCGGCCCCAGAATCACCGGTCAGCTGATAGGATGAGGTAGCGGTTTGCACCTGCGTCAGTGAAGAGGGCTCCCGATACATGGTCGCATAATAGTGTCTTACCGCGGAAGGCTGAGTGGCCACCGCCGTACCATCCGGTCCATAGACGAGGACTCTGAACTGTGTGAGGGTGACGCCACTGAAGCCGATATTGATCCGCTGGCCTGCCGTGCCATCAAAGGTCACCGAGCCTTTTTTACTTGGAGTCGAAATAGTCGCCGTAGTGGATTCTCCATTCACAGCGATGCGACCTTTGTACTCGATGTCCGCTGCCGCGACGCCGGACAGTGGAGCAGGATCTCCGGCGTAACTCCTCTCAGTAGCAGGACTGGAAATGATGCCCACTGACGCAAACAGAAACGTCGCTGTTGCCACTGGTATTCGGCACTTCACCCACGGCCATAGGCTGTCCATAGTCGCCCTCCTATTGATAAAAACCGACGGCTCTTGGTGGTATATCACCTCGTGTGAATTTGTATACAGATATGTAGGCTAACGCGCGGACTGTACCCTTTTTTGTGTCCGTGGCGCAATCCCCTCAGGCTCCTATTCAATGATTGTCTGTACCATCCCCCCTAAATGGGGGGATCAGATTCATGGAGGTTCTGCACGTCATTTCCATCAGATGTAGAGGGAATATGTGGGGTTAGCCAAGCAAACAAGAACGAGTCCGGAATGGACAGCTATGCGCATGCAATCAGACTGGGAGCAAAAAAAGAGGGTGGAGAGTTGCCTCCCCACCCTTCTCTTGTCACTCATCAGAAGCTTCTCAGCGACTACTCGCCCTTACAGAAACTCCGCTCATAGTTGATGACCGACCAGGCTTCTTCTTCCGTGATCGCAGCAGGGATCAAGGACACCATCCCTGTTCCGGGGCTGCCGTTCTTAATGACCCAGAAGAGTTCACCATCTTTCCGCTTCTTATGGAACTTGCAGTTGGTGAAATCCCGAGGGCTTGGATTCAGGATCTTCCCAGCTTCACCCTGACCGTCCCCGAGCTTACCATGACAATTGAAGCATGTGCCCTTCCCCTCGTAAATCGCCTTGCCTTTGGCAAGACTCTCGGGAGTGGACGCGACCGGATTCTTCACGGCTTTGGCATCGGCCATCTGATCCGGCGGAACGCGAGGCTTCAACGGCTCTCTTTCTTCAGCCCCAACGACTGAGACCGAGAGAAACATCACTGCTGCTGCGATACCTAAAAACTTGGACAGATACCCCATTACACGTCCTCCTTTGTGTTGGACCCACCGAGCTGGAGTGACACCCCAGACTGCCGACTCGTCTTCGTAATTTTCAAAAGCCAGTTAAACGCCCGAACTATACCAATGCCCTTGAATTTCTGTCAAGAAAACATCCCCCTCTCTATCTCTCATCTTGCACTCATCCCGTCTCCTTCTGACCGAAGGAAGATCAAACCTCGTGCCAACATGAACTAAAAAAGAGACAAGAAAATGTCGGCACTTATGTGGCTCACCGTAGGCTCATTCCAGATTTCCATGGATTTCGTGACACCTTTGCGCCTCACCCACTCCATCCACGCCTCATGGGCATCGGTAACAACACGAGCGTGCTTCACTGACTGGAAACAGAAATGACGAAAGAGGTGAGACGCAGGGCTACCGTTTTAATACGATGTCCCGCGCAACTTTGCCGCTTGGACCAAAGGGCTTTTGAGGTTTGCCGTTGAGTTCCGCCTTGACTCCCCCGGCGTTCCCAAGGGTCAAGATGAATTGGTCCTGCCCCTTCCAATGAGCTTTTTCGCCAGGCCGGAGCAACGACTCTTGAGGACTCCCGTTATCAATCTGCACAACGACCCAGCTCAACTCCGTCGCTTCCAAGTCTAATGCCAGCTGGCCGTCCACAACACTCTCCGCTGCGTTCAGCGCTATTCCAGCTAACGGGCCATCGCTTCCGGGAGAGGCCGTCAAAACCGTTTCCAGCTCTGATCTTGAGGCTGCGCTAGCAGATGTGCCAAGTTCCTGTCTCGGCAGGGTATCAATTGTTGTCTTTGGGCCTCCGGCAGGCATCTCGGTCGGTTTCGGAACCTCGGCCGGACGTTCGGGCTCACGGGCTGTTGAGGCCGGAATTTCTTTCGCCGATTGCGTCGTGCGTTTCGTCGCCGAACCTTGCTCAGCAGCCCCACGCCGAAAAACCGATGATTGCTCTCGGCTGAGGAGAAAAATCAGCGTCAGGACGGCGATACTGATCGCAATCGTCACGGCTTTCCGATTGGACTGGCGTTTCCGGTCTTCTTCAATCTGTCGCACCTTGAGCCGCTCACGCTCATCCTGTTTTTCGTAAAAAGATCCGGCAGATTGGATAAAGCGATGAATCGCATCTTCCTCATCCAAACCCAGCGATCTGGCGTAGGAACGGACAAACCCCTTCGCGAAGACTTGATCGGGCAACTTGGCGAAATTCCCGTCCTCGAGCGCCTTGACGAAATCCGTGCGAATACGGGTTTTCGAGGCCACCTCGTCAACCGTCAACCCCTTCGTCTCTCGGACTTGCTTGAAAAATTCGCCAACCGACTCCATAAGTCTCCTACTTCACTCGCGTCAAGAGGTCCGCTGCCGCCACCGCCAGCTCTCCACCACTCTTATCTAAGGTTGCTACTTTCTTGAGAATGTCACGGGCTCTGGTCATATAGCCCATTTTGTAGTACACCCGACCGAGCTCAAGGTGAGTCATCGCAGGCGGGACACTTGGAGGACTCGCTGATACGGCATCTTCCAACGCCTCCATCGAGCCCTGAAGATCGCCCTGGTGAGCCAGCGCGCGGCCGAGATGAAACCGAGCGAGGTCCGGTGTCGGATAGAGAGGATTGGCCAGCGCCTGCCGATAGGATTGGATCGCCTCGTCCCACCGATCCTGATTGGCCAACACTTGCCCCAGATACGTCTGCGCTTCGGAGTAGGTTTCATCGACCTTGATCGCCGCCCGGAATTGCTCTTCTGCGTAGGACAACTTGCCTTGCAGCGCGTACACGTGTCCCAGGGCGTACCGCGCCTCCTTATTGGACGGATTCAACTGGACGGACTTCTGAAACGAGACGAAGGCCTGTTGACGATCTCCCGGGAGGCTGGCAACACCCTCTTGATAATGCCCTTGCGATTTTTGCATCAGGTCTTTGTCGGTCGCGCAGCCACCCAACAGACTGAGGAGTCCTACACAGACCAGCAAGCGATACGCTCGCTGCCGACCGAAGATCCAATTGCCTCTGATCATCGAACATCCTCAAAATGCGTGAGCCGCTTAAACTCGGCGAACCGGGCCTGAATCTCTTTGTAATCCAGGATTCGTAATCGGTCAAGACTAAAGGATTCTACGGTAAATGACGCCATCACGCTCCCAAAGATAATGGCTTGTCGCATGGCCTCCGGAGACCGGTTTCCGGTCGCCGCCAAGTAGCCCAAAAATCCACCGGCAAAGGTATCTCCGGCGCCGGTCGGATCCTGTACGTCTTCGAGCGGGAAAGCCGGCGCACCGAAAATCTGTTGGTCATTGAACATCAGCACGCCATACTCGCCCCGCTTGACGATGAGATGCTTAGGCCCTCGGGAAAGCACGAGCTTCGCCACTTTCATCAGATTGGAATCCTGGCCCAATGCGCGCGCCTCACCGTCGTTGATGATCAGCACATCCACCTTCTCCAACACCTTCCAGAGCGCATCGCGCTGGCCGTTGATCCAGAAATTCATGGTATCGCAGGCTACCAACGCAGGACGTTTCACTTTATGCAACACGTCGAGTTGAAGCTCCGGGTGGATATTCCCCAGGAACAGCACGTCCGGCGAGAGATAGGCTTCAGGAATCTGAGGACGAAACGTTTCGAACACGTTGAGTTGCGTGTCCAAGGTATGAGCTTCGTTCAGCTGATGCGTGTATTCCCCCTTCCAACGAAAGGTGGCCCCGGGGCGCCGTTCAAGACCCGTGAGATCAATCCCACGGCTTTTCAAAAACGCGATATGCTGTTGGGGGAAATCCTCTCCGACGACAGCAATGAGCGCGACGGACGTGAAGAAGCTGGCCGCCGTCGAGAAATAGGTGGCTGACCCCCCAAGAATCTCGGTTCCTTCGCCGAACGGTGTTTTGACCGTATCGAGCGCGACTGATCCCACAACTAACAGCTTCCCCATGACTAACGAACTCCTTTCTTAGGCAACAAAGCACGGCCAATGAGCAGGGAGAGTTTCTTCCGGGCAGCTGAAGAAATTCGATTGGGCGCCGTCAGAATGGCATTATCCAATGCCCGATGACAAGGGCACTCGATAGGGTTGGTGAATGCGGGCATCACCGCGCGCAGGATCTGTTTGGCCAAAGCGACGTTCCGATGGAGCGTCCCCAATACCGCCTCCACGGTGACCGCCTCTTCTGTCTCATGCCAACAGTCATAATCGGTCACCAGCGCCAAGGTCGCGTAACAGAGCTCCGCCTCACGGGCCAATTTCGCTTCCGGCATATTGGTCATCCCGATTACATCGACGCCCCATTGCCGATAGAGACGTGATTCGGCTTTTGTTGAAAACTGCGGACCTTCCATGCAGACATAGGTCCCACCGCGATGCAGATTGGCGCCAACCTGTTCTCCAGCTGTCAGAAGAGCCTGTCTCAACTCGGCACACATCGGCTCACCGAACGCAACATGTGCCACGATTCCGTTGTCAAAGAATGTCGAGACACGCCGTTTGGTCAGATCGATAAACTGGTCTGGGACAGCGACGTCGCCCGGCTGAATCGATTCCTTCATGCTACCGACCGCGCTGACCGAAATCACATGGGACACCCCCAGAGACTTGAGCGCGAAAATGTTCGCACGGTAGTTGATCTCGCTCGGATTCAACACATGGCCGCGCCCATGCCGTGAAAGAAAGGCGACTCGAATCCCTTCAAGTGACCCCACAGTAATCGCATCGGACGGTGCTCCGAAAGGCGTACGAACTCGGACTGACCGAGCGGAGGTGAGCCCTTCAATGTCATAGAGTCCGCTACCTCCAATCACCCCGACGGTCACCCGCTTATCCTGTCTTTTTGTCTTCATACAGATCCTTTTACTAAGAGGCTGGCGGCACTGCAGCAAGCAGTTTCTGTTGTCCCAGTGTGCACATAAATTGCTCGATACGTGCGATCACTCGTTCCGCCGTCCGCTCACAGGGTTCATTGTCCTCGATCAACAGCCACACAACTCCCACTTCGCTTCGAAACCACGTCATCTGCCGTTTCGCAAAACGTCTCGTGTCGCGCTTGAACCGACGCACCATTTCAGCGTAATCGCACTCATTCGCCAAATAGGCTCCGATCTGGCGATAGCCAAGACCTTTCATCGAACCGAGCTCGCGCCCATATCCCCGATCAAGCAATGCTCGAGTCTCATCTACCATTCCATGAGTCAACTGCCAATCGATTCGTTCCTCAATCCTTCGATACAGGGTCTCTTTCCTTCGCTCAAGGCCGATCAGAAGAGCGGAAAACGGAGCCTCCTGAAACCTGTGTTCGGCCTGCACGGTCGACAGGGGACGGCCCGATAGCCGATAGACTTCTATCGCCCGCATGACCTTGGATTCATCGTTCGGGTGTAATCGTGCTGCCCTTTCGGGATCAATGCGCATCAGCTCTGCATAGAGACCGTCTCGCCCCCGTTCGTCTCTCAATTTCTTGAGATCTCCCCTTACCTGAAGATCGGCCTGGGGCGCTGGACATAACCCCCGCACCAAGGTTCGGAGATACAGCCCCGTTCCACCCACAACGAAGGGCAACCGCCCCGCACTGTATAAACGTTCGATTTCCACCAACGCAACCCGCCGATACCAACCGGCGTTGAACGTTTCGCTGGGGTCGACCACATCAATCAGTCGATGCGGCACATCCCGACGCTCCTCCGCAGTCGGTTTATCCGTTCCGATGTCCATCCCTCGATACACCTGACGAGAGTCTGCCGTCAGTATCTCGGTACTGAAATGTTTGGCCACCAACAATGCCGCCCGACTCTTTCCGACGGCTGTCGGCCCGAGGAGCACAACCAAGGGACGGTGGTGGCGCACACCTTCTGATAGCATGTTCACGTCAGCGCTGCCAAAACAGAGTTGTCATATGCACCACAGCACCGCGCGCTCGACCAATGTCGGTCGCCGCTTCCGCGCAACACGGCCTACCAGCCGGCTCGTCCAAACATTTTTTCGAGGTCTGTGATGCTGAGTCGGAAGGACGTTCTCCGCCCGTGCGGGCAGGTCGTGATCTCCCCTTCAGTACGCCAGTCCTCAATCAGAACCTTGATTTCTTCCGATTTCATCGAGCGCCCGGCCCGAACCGCGCCGTGGCACGCCAACGATGCCAGGACTGATCGCACTCGTGCCTCCAGACTGGGAGCACTGTCCCATTGCGTGAGGTCATCCAAAAGATCCTGCAGAAACGTTGTCGGATCGATCTTGCCGAGACCGACGGGAATTGCCCTGATCAAGACAGTTGAGGAACCAAAAGGTTCAATGTCCACTCCCAACCGCTCCAGGTCATGTTGGTAACGCTGAAGCACCACCGTTTGCAGTGGCGGCAGTTCGACCGGATCAGGGATCAGTAAAGGCTGGGCCTGAATACCACGGGTCGTCCACGCGCGATAGAGTCGCTCAAACAGAACCCGTTCATGAGCCGTGTGTTGATCAATCACCGTCAGGTCACCGCCGACTTGAGCGACCAGGAACGTCCGATTGATTTGCCCCAGCACAGTCACCTCAGCTGAGGGCACCCGCACGTAAGGCTCCGCCGCTTCACTCACCAACGGCAATTGGGTTTCCTGGCCGGGCGACAGAGTTGCCGATGCCGCGTCAACGGATTCGGCTACAGGGAGAGTTGTCACGATGGAGCCCAAGATCCGTCGGACGGAGGACTCTACGAGCGGAGTTTTCCCAAGCCCATCGGTCCTTCCGCCGCTCAAGGCTTGACGGACCGCTCGGCGTACGAGTTGGTGAATCATCTCGCTATCAGAAAATCTTACTTCACGTTTAGTTGGATGGACATTGACATCGAGGCGATCCGGGTCGATGTCCAGAAACAGCACAAATCGCGGGTGACTCCCCTTGGCGAGAAATGCCCCATACCCTTCCCCAACGGCATGAGACACCGCCACGTTGCGCACAGAACGACGGTTTACAAACAACTCTTGCGGGATGCGAGCAGGCTTTGCATGGACCGCATCCACAATGTACCCGCTGAGTTGGGCCCCAGGGACCGAAGCCTTGATCCGGAGACTGTGATCGAGAAAAGTGCGCCGATAGACCTGGGCGATCCGATCGTCATCTGACGAAGCGGACGGGTAGTTGAGGATCTCCTCGGCATTGTGCGTCAAGCGGAAATGAATGGACGGCCAGGCGAGCGATATCTGCTGGACAACCCGACTGATATGCGAGAACTCCGTGATGGTCGACTTCAGAAACTTCTTCCGAGCCGGCTGATTGTGGAACAGCTCTGCGACTTCGATGCGTGTTCCCCGGACCGGAGGAGCGTCGGCGATCCTCCCGATCGCTCCCCCAACAACTTCCAACTCAGTCCCCATTTCGGCGAAACGAGTCGCCGTCATCAGCCGAACATGGGCCACTGCGGCAATGCTTGGCAGCGCTTCGCCTCGAAACCCCATTGTTCGAATGGACCAGAGATCGCGGTCGGATCGGAGCTTGCTCGTGGCATGCCGCTGAAACGCAAGCGGGGCGTCTTCCTGAGTCATACCCTCCCCGTCATCGGTCACCCGAATCAAGGAGAGTCCTCCGTCCTTCACGTCGATCGTGATGGACCGACTTCCCGCATCGACGCTGTTTTCGAGGAGCTCCTTGACAACCGCCGCCGGACGTTCAACCACCTCTCCTGCGGCAATGCGACCAATGACCTCTTCTGGAAGAATACAGATCCGACCACTGCCGTCGGTTTTCAGCACGACACGATGCTCCTCATGAGTAAGCGGGCGGTGATGAGGCGGGGACGTCGCGTCACGTCGACAATCATCGGATTTCGGCCAACTTATTCTTGGCCAGCTTTGATTCGTCCGATGAGGGAAACTCTTCAAGCACTCGCTTCAGATTCTTTCTTGACCGAACGAGATCACCGGTCTCAGCCGTCGCCAAACCAAGCTTATACAGCGCCGCCGGCACCTTTTCGTTCCCTGGATATTCCGCCACAAGCGAGTCGAATGTGTGGATGGCCCGCCCATAGTCTTTCACGTTGTAATACGATTCTCCCAACCAATAGTGAGCATTCGGAGTCAGAGATGTACCGGGAAAGTCCTTAATGAACCGTTGGAACCCTGCGACCGCAAGCTCGTACTTTCCACTGAGATAATCATTATAGGCCAGATTGAACGCGGATGTCGGCGTGATTCCAGACACCGTCCCCGTCGGCTCTACAGACTGCGTCTGTTTGACCGGCCTGGAAGCGCGCGGCTCAGTCGGGGAATCCACCTTGGCAGATGCCTGGCTGGCAACCTCTTCGAGCTTTGCCAATCGACTTTCAAGTTTTTGAAAGCGAGCTGCCAGGTCATCGAATCGCAACTTCGCTGGATCCGACTCCTTACTCCTCTCGATGGCATCCACTCGGCGCATCGCGCTATCCACCCGTTGATGATCCTGATCCTGGGTTCGCGAGATCGTCGAGAGCTGATTGCGCATTTCCATAAAATCGGCATGCTTGGCACAACCGGCGAGCACGACGGTCGATGCTAAGACTCCCCATGCCGCAGAACGGGAAACAAGTGTACGGACACACATGTTGCTACCGCACCTCCTTGAGTTGCGACAGTTTGTCCGAAGCCTTTCCCGCCTCAACCGTTTTCGGGTAGAGTGTGACGACCTGCTTGAAGGCGGACGACGCTCGCCTTTTATCCTTCAGAGCCAAATACGCATACCCTTTCTTCAAGATTGCAGCGGGGACTTTTTCACTGCCAGGATAGTCGATCTCCACTTTATCGTAGGCATCGATCGCTCGTTGAAACTCTTTCTTGCCGAAATGCGACTCTCCCAGCCAAAAGCGGGCATTCGGCGCAAGGGTGGAGTTTGGATACTCATCAAGAAATCCGATGAATCCTTGCCGAGCGCCTTCCAAATCCCCATCCCGAAAGAACCCTAACACCCGCTCATAACGAACCCGATCAGGTGGATCGGCGCTGGCCTGAGCCGGTTCAAATTTTGGTACTTCTTGAGGAGGAACAATCGTTGTCGAACCACCCGCCGTCTCTGCCCCAGCAGACAACTTTGAGGCTTCCGCCCCGTCCATGATGGGCTCATTGGGGCCTAGCGCGGAGTGGTGCGCTGGCTTGTGAGCCTGCTGAAGAAGAGCAGGCTTATTGGATACGTGCTCAAGAGTTTTCGCCAAGACATCGATTCGTCCGTCCTGATCATCCAGACGAGCCGTGACCTTTTTCCCAACAGCTTCAAGCGCCTTTGTGATGGAGACCACACTTCGGTTAACATCCTCCGCATGGGTCGCGGTCGCTTTTGAATCGCTATCGATTCTCGACGTCAGGTGCTTGATAACCTGCTCATGATCGCCCACGCGATCATTGAGTCCGGTCAGCGCCTCTCGAAATCCCGTGAGCGCCTGATTGAACTGCGTGAACTTTTGAGCGATCTGTTCAATCTTATTCTGGTGTTCGGCCAGCTCTTTTTGATGCCCTTCCAGCTTGACATCGATACGTTTGGTTAACCCCTCGTTTGTGCGCTGGACGACATCAATGACCTCTTTTTTCAACGCCTCCATGGCCTTCGATAGTTCATCAAGCCGAGCCGACACCTTCACGTCCTGCGTATCGAAACTCTTCTGCATCCACAGATACCGTGTACTGCTGTCGGCTTCGAGCTTGGCCGCCAATTGTTCCAGCTTTTTGGTCTGCTGCTCCAACTGGGCTGACCGATGCTTGAAATCCTCCTGTTTGCCCTGGAGCTCTCGTGCCTGGTGCAGAGCCTTTTCCAGTTCTCCTCGCAGCTGCGGCAGTTCCTGTTCGCGTAAGGTTGACAGTTCCTGGCTCTGCCTGGCTCTGGTCTGAGACAGCTGCTGCTGAAGATCTTTTTCCGTTTTTTTCAGGTCAGACTGCTGCGCGACACATCCAGGCAGAATGAGACAGCCCACGGCAATACCGAGGAGCACACCGTGCGCGGTTCGTAGTTGAAGCATCATGTTCTGCGATCCAACCGACCACCTACGATCAGGGCACGTTCAGGCGAGCGGCGCGATCAGCTCACTACTTTTCGGTCTTGACAGCGAGATGTCCTCGGCGATTCTGCGAGTAACACGATTCTGTATGTTCTGTGCAGAACGGCCGTTCTTTGCCGTAGGAGACGACCGACAAATATGTGGGAGCCACTCCCAGCTCGACGAGATAATTCCGAACGGCCTTCGCGCGCTTCTCACCCAGCACCAAATTGTACGCTGAGGTACCGCGCTCATCACAATGGCCTTCGATTTTGAGCTGTGCGGTCGGATTCGATCTGGCCCATTCCGCATCACCGGCCAGGGCATGACGTCCTTCATCGGTGACTGAAAAACTGTCGTACGCAAAAAAGACATCCCGAAGTCCGGCAGCGACCGAAGCCACCTGCTCCGCTCGAATTTCAGCCAACTGGCGGGCGACCGCGCCGGAATCTGCTTTGGCAACCATCGCGTTGGCATGGCCAACACCGCCTGGACTCCCTGTATTACCGGCATGTCCGCCCAACCGTTCTTCCGAAGGATTGCGATCCAACCCTCGTAAGTTGTTCGACTCATTACGTCCTGAGAACGACGTATCGGGAAAACTTGAACCGGTTCCGTCTTTGCTTCCCCCTCCCTTGGCCGTCTCGTCTTGTAACGCCTGCATATCACCCCCAGATCGAACCGCCTTCTTCGAACACGCTGGCATTCCCAGTACGATAACACCAAGAATCAACGGCAGATAGCTGACTGGTATTTTTTTCATTGGATTCCTTCCCTTCTGTGAAATACCGTCCCTTTTTTTTACAACCTAGGACGATTGCCGTCAATGCCTTCCTGGAAATTCACGAGGCTGGGGACCAGGACGGCGCGCTATTATGAGTACCGGTGAACGTAATGCGCTCGAGGTCTTTACCGTCCGCATCGATCATGTAAATCTGACTCTTCCCTTCCACCGTCGAGCTGAACACGAGATGCCGTCCATCTGGAGACCAGGACGGAGAATCATCCACGCCCAGTCCTGTCGTTAATTGCAGACGTTTCTGACCATCGGGGGTGATCACACACAGTTTGTACTCTTTTTTTGGAGTTCGGCACACGTAGGCAATCCAATTTCCTCGAGGAGACCAGGCCGGCGCTGCATTATAGTCTCCCTCGAACGTCAATCGGCGCACATTGGATCCATCCGCACTCATGAGAAAAATTTGTGGTCCACCGCTCCGATCGGACGTAAATACGAGCTCCCGGCCCGAGGGCGACCACGAGGGCGACAAGTCCCCGGCCGCATGCGTCGTCAGTCGTTGAGCAGCTTTCGTCTTAGTATCCAAACGGTACAATTCGGCATTTCCTTCATGACTTGATGAGTAGGCCAGCGAATTCCCATCGGGAGAGAAAACCGGAGTGATGTTCAACCCCCCTTGCGCGACAAGTGTCCACCGCTTTCCCGTGGCCAGCTCAATCATGTCGATATCCTGTGTGTTCCGATTACGGTACGTCGTGAAGACCAGAAATCGGCGATCCGGCGACCAGCGTGGCATCAGATTCAAGAACCCATCGGCCGTCAGCTGACGCGGATCATATCCATCGTAATCCATCACGAATAACTCACGAGCCGTCCCCAATTCAGAGACATAGGCGATTTTCGTCCGGGCGATTCCCGGCTCACCCGTATAGCGAAAGACCAACTCATCGGCAAAACGATGGGCCATGAGGCGGGCGACCGACGCCGAACCGACATAGCGTTTCCCCCCCACGACTTCATTGCTCCCGGCGTCATACACATAGCCATCCATGCTGAGATCAGCATCCTTATTCCCACTCTTCATCCCCGCCTGACCCCACACAATGACTGACACTCCATTCTCGGCGGCTTGTTTGAAGGAGGGATCAGGCTCCGCCCCGAGATGACCGACCTTCATGCCAAGACTCGGCAAATCGACAAGCGCAAAGACCAGCGAGCGCCGCACGTCCGCTTTCAGTACGTCTTCGATGCGCGTGCCCAGCTTCACACGTGCCTCAGGTGACTCCGACCCACCCAGATTTTCAATCCCGGCGATTCCAAGTGGAATCTTCTGGAAATCCTGTCTGGTGGCTTCAAGAAAGACGTCGGCGGCACCGGATTCAATGATCCACCCCACGCCGATCGATACACATAGGCTGACGAACACAACAACTCGAAACGCCATGATTTATCCTTGCGGCTCTCCGACGGTAAAGGTGAAGTGCGCATCAAAATATAGATCCGTGATATCAGCTGGAAACACCGGCAATGGGTTTGCACTGAGAACAGCCCGTTTCCCGGCCAAATCATAGTACTCGTTTCCCGACGATTGCTCGATCGCCACACCGGTGACCGATCCGTTCTTATGCAGTCTGAACTGTACAACCACGACGTACGCATGGCTGGTCAGATCCATAGGCGGGGCATTCCAAGAATTGCTGATTCGTTGTCGCACAAGCGCAAGATACGCATTGGATCCCGGAGCCATCCCTGGAACCTTCAATGTGGTGTCGACAGCTTTGGCGCTCTGTATCTTCGCTTCAAGCTGAGGCACAGGCTTTGACGGCACGTCTACTGGTGGTACTGCTTTGGGCACCTCAAGCGTCTTGATCTTCTTCAATTCCTCGTCCAATTCCTTCGCCACATCTTCCGTCAAGGATGAGGACTGAGCAGAGGCCACCAGCTTTTTTTGCGTTGCCTCCTTTGTTTCCGTCACAACCGGTACATCTGGTAGCTTCATCACCGGCGATTTTCTCGGCTTGTCCTCCGGGCTGATGTCGCCGTGCTTTGGAGCATCCGGAGGCAACTCAATATCTTTCATAATATCGCGCATGAGATCATTCGACGGTTTGGCTGGAGCCACCGGAGGAGGAACAGGTGCTGCCGTCATCGGCGGAAGGGACACGGGTGCCGCTTTCACAGGAGGAGCAGTTTTTGGTTGTTCAATGAGTTTGGAACGCTCAAGAGCTTTGGATTGCTCGACAGGCTTTGTCTGCTGTACCGGCTTGGGCTGTTCGACCTCTTTCTTAATCGGCTGACTTTTCTGAGGTTCAACGGCTTTCTCCTGAAGCGTCGGCAGACTCGCTAGGGAAATATCAATCGACGTCAGAGGCCGTTCGCCATGTCGTGGCAGTCGAACCCAACCCACCATTACCAGGATGCCAATATGCAGGACTAGAGAAACGATGACAGCAAAGCCCAAGCGACGAGTCAGTGTCGCCTGCCATTCATCATCCGAAACCATGCCGGCTGATGCCCAAGCCTGCACCGTGGACCTTATCCTACTAATTGTGTTGGGATGACGTACCCTCACTGACACGTTCAGGTCCAGTGGGGTCAGTCACCATGCCAAGTTTCTCGATGCCGGCTTGTTTGACTCCATCCATCACCTGAACCACAATTCCGTATGGCACGTCCCGGTCAGCGCGTAAATACACCGACACATCGGCATGCTCTGCTTTCATCATCCTCAGCTTTCGCTCTAACTGAGCGACGCTCACCGGATCCTTGTCGAGGTACAGACGTTGATCCTTTTCGATCGTCAGCACCGCTCGGATCTCCGGCTTGATCGTGTTCGACGCGGAAGTCGGCAACTTAATGTCCATGCCTCGATAGAGCATCGGCGCCGTGACCATAAAGATCACCAAAAGCACCAATACCACGTCCACGAGCGGAATCACGTTGATTTCGGCTAAAAATCGCCGCTGCCTCGTCTCAAACATCATCCCTTCGCTCCGACGGAGACCGGAGCGACGGGTCTCGATTGGGCTGGAATCAAAGCCAGGAGCTCCACCACAACCGAATCCATATGCATGGCGGCACGTCGGATACGTACGAGAAAATAATTATAGGCAATGACGGCTGGAATGGCGGCAAACAATCCGGCTGCGGTCGCGATCAAGGCTTCGGAAACGCCGGGAGCCACCGCCGCAATACTGGCTGTCCCTTGGGTGCCAATTTCCCGGAATGAATCGATGATTCCCATCACCGTTCCCAGGAGGCCCACGAACGGGCAGATATTTCCGGTTGTCGCAAGAAACGGAAGAAACGATTCCAACTTGTCGATTTGCCCCTGCGCAAGATGGGCCGCCGTCCGCTCCATCACATGTCGATCATAGGCGACGGAACCGTTTTCATTCCTCTCGGTAGGGAGGTAGCCGATCCGTTGAATCACGGCATGAAAGATCTTTGCGCAGGGACTCCCTATCGTCTGTTGCGCATGCCGAGTCACGTCCTCCACATCTCTGGCCCGCAGCAACAAAGTCATAAAATGACGATCCTTGGCATCAGCAGTGCGAAACACGGCCAATTTGTAGAAGATGATGGCCCAGGACGCAACGGAAAAGCAGACCAGGAGGACGAGGACCACCTTGGATACGATCCCGAGCGACAGAATAACTCCCAGTGGTCCGGTTTGAAACATACGAGTCTCTACTCTCCCTCCTCAACGCTCATGATTTCTTGGCAAAATGGATCGTACCAAAACTTTGGAGAAAATGGCGGGGCCGACGGGATTTGAACCCGCGACTTCCAGATTGACAATCTGGCGTCCTAACCAGGCTGAACGACGGCCCCGCAAAGTCTATCGATGGCAGAACAACAGCACGACAAGACAAAACCGGTGGTCGCCGATCACTGTTCCTGCGAGCAGGAACCGATCCTCCGGCAGCAAGTACACATCCTGTCTCTGCGTACCACTACATTCTACATGGTAGGCGGAACAGGGATTGAACCTGTGACCTCTGCCTTGTAAGGGCAGCGCTCTCCCAACTGAGCTATCCGCCCGATTTTCTTGGCAACCGCTGCGGAGGGTATCAAGTCCATGATTCCTTGTCAACGGGTTCACGTATCATTGATTCAACTTCATACTATACTGATTCCTAATTATTTGCGCCTCATGGAAATGTCCACACCTGGCCGCCGCCGACCGCGCTGTCGCGGAAAGTATCGGCGATGGACGTGCCGTAACCGGCTGCCTTCCACATGCGTATAGATTTGAGTCGTCGCGATATCTGCATGCCCCAACATGGATTGCACGACTCGCAGATCAGCTCCACCTTCCAGCAAATGCGTGGCAAAAGAATGGCGCAGCATGTGCGGCGAGATCGATTTCGAAATGCCAGCGCGTCGGGCTCGCTGCAGAAGCAGTTTCCAAAATGCCTGTCGCGTGAGTCCTCGTCCTCGCCGGCTGATGAACAGAACGCGGGACGATCGCCCTTTGAGGAGAGTCGGTCTCACATATTGCACGTACTCAACCAACATCGTGCCCGCAGTCTCTCCGATCGGGACGACTCGCTCCTTGGCACCTTTCCCCATGACTCGTACACAGCCCAGGTTCACGTCGATCTGCGAAAGACTGAGCCCAACAAGCTCCGACACCCGCAGCCCCGCGGCATACAGCAATTCCAGCATCACGCGATCGCGTTGATCCTCGGCACGATCACGAGCCGGCAACTCCAGCAGCGCTGTGATTTCCTGGTGCGTCAGCGTCTTCGGCAATCGAACTGGTCGATGCACCGCCGTCATATCACGGAGAGGACTGGTTTCCACGAGGTGTTCCCGAACCAGAAAGCGATACCACCCTCGCATGGCCGAGAGGAGACGAGCAATCGATGAGGCCGCAAGAGCCTCGTGTTTGAGGGTTGCGAGAAAGGACCGGATCGTGTGCGGTGGAACAGAATCTCCGATACTGAGTCGATGCGATAGCAAGTATCGCTGCAAACGTAAAAGATCTCGCCGGTAGGACTCCAGCGTATTAGCGGCCAATCCACCTTCAATCCGCAGCTCACTGAGATACCGTTCAAGCAGAGGGTCCAGCAATGGTGCCGTTGGTTCAGCCATGGAGGTCGATGAATGAACTATAGCCAACTCGCTTCATCAGTACAATGATGCCACCGTACTTCTCCTTGACAGGTCGCACCCTTTCCGATACTAGTCTGCATACGGCCTACCGCCGATCGAACGTAATGCTCACCTACTCGTATCACCCTTCTTCCAGCTCTGCATGGCCGCCACTGTTGGTTGCTATGGCTCTTACTCTGACGCTTGGAGTCGGACTCATGTCGACTCAACCGGGCAGAGCAGTGGCAGCAGATCCCGTCAAGGTCATTCTTCCAAACCCACCGGTCCTGAACCAGGCCAAGCACCTGATCGAAAAAGGCGATCCGGAATCCGCGGCCACAATCTTGCGTCGCTTTTTGACCACCACTCCACCAGTTGAATATCTTGATGATACCTACCTACTGCTGGGCGCCGCGCTCTATGGAATGAAGGACTATGGAGAGGCGGTCCGCTCCCTGAACCAACTTCAGACGGAGTTTCCCGAATCCGACCTCGTGGATCGAGGCAAGCTCATATTGGCCCGCATCCATGCCGCGATGGGCAATATCGACTTGGCATTGCCGTTGCTGACACAAGTACGGACAACGGCACTCGACGACGCAACAAAACGCGAGGCACAGCAGCTGACGGCCGAGGCATTCGCCCAAAAGAAAGACTATGTCCGAGCCATCCATACCTTACTGGAAGGCATGGCCGGCAGCACCGACACACAGATGGCGGAGACCCGGGAACAGATTCGTCAATTCATCACCGAAAAGCTGGACAAAAAAGGGTTGACCCGAGTGCGGGATGCCTATCTTCGTTCCTATCCCGGCGACCTTGCCTCCCTTCGACTAATCGACTACTACATTGTGCGAGGCGAAGACCACTTGGCAGAACGGGAGACCCGGCATTTTCTCGCTGCGTTTCCTGCTCACCCCTCCGTCCCGAAAGCCAGCGAATCACTGGAACTCATCAAGTCAAGGTTGAAAGCTAACCAATATTTCATCGCAGCCGTCCTTCCGTTGTCAGGCCACTTGTCCGCCTTCGCCAATGACGTCCTAGAGGGCATTCAGTTGGCGGTGGAACGGTCCCATGAGCAGCCTGGTACCCCATCTGTTGGATTGATCGTGAAGGATCATGATGCCGATCGGCAAGGCTTTTTGGACGATCTCTCGACGCTACTTCATGACGACCGTCCACTCGTCGTCATTGGCCCAATGCTGTCAAAAAACCTTCCGGTCATGGCCGAAATGGCTCAAAAAACCAGGATCCCCTTGATTACACCGGCAGCGACACTCCCCAATGTCCGTCGGTTGGGCAGTTACCTCTTCAGCACGTCGTTGACCTACGCCATGCAAGCAGAACGCATCGCGACCTACGCCGCGAAACAGCAGGACTATCGACGATTCTGCATTCTCCACCCCGACACTGTCTATGGGCGAGAACTGGCACGACTCTTTGCGCAGGAGGTGCGTCGATTCGACGGCGAAATTATTGCGATAGAAGCCTTCAAGGAAGGCGAAACGGATTTTGGTCCGCAGATCCAGCGGCTCAAAGCCGAAGACCTGAAAAAGTATGGGCTGGCGGTTCCAGTTGACATACCACGACAGCCCGGTAAGCCCCTCAGTCGAAACGAAAAGCGCGTCCTCTACACGCCAGGGTTTGACGCGATCTTCATCCCAAGTCGCTCACACGAGATCGGCCTCCTCGCCGCGCAGCTGGCGTTTCATGACATCAAAGCCCCGCTGCTAGGTACCAACGGCTGGAACTCGCAGGACTTTGCCCGCACCGCCGATCGGACAGTCGACGGTGCAACATTCGTGGATGGCTTCTTCGTCGATAGCCCGAATCCTGCCGTACAGGAGTTTGTTCAGCGGTACCACAAGCGCTTTCAGTCCACCCCCTCGCTCTTCACCATGCAGGGATATGACGCCGCCAGAGTCGTCATTGAAGGCGTCCACCACGGAGCAACCTCCGGCGAAGCGCTCCACGACTTCCTCATGACGCAGCGCAACCTACCGACACTTGCGGGACCGGCCAGTTTCGGACCGGATGGCACCCTGCACCGCCCGCTCTTTCTTCTGCAGGTGAAACAGGGTAAGTTTGTGCAATTGGATTAACCTGGCTATTCGGACTGGGGCGAGAACTGACCACTCATGAACTCCCTCTCACAGATCATCCACACAATCTCGTATATGGGGCTTCCCCTGTTGTTCGCGATGGTGCTCCATGAATATGCGCATGGGTGGATGGCGGAGAAATGCGGCGATTCGACGGCAAAATATGAAGGACGGCTCACCATCAATCCACTGGCCCATATCGATCCGTTCGGTACCATTATCTTGCCGCTTATCTGTTTGATATTGCCTGGGAGCTTTCTGTTGGGCTGGGCCAAGCCGGTTCCGATTGACCCTCGGAATATGCACCAGCCTCGACGCGACATGGCACTTGTGGCAGCGGCCGGACCGGGTATGAACCTGCTGCTCGCCGTTGTCAGTGCCTTGCTCTTGGCGCTGATCCTGACGTTCGAACCGACCTTGTCGCCTCGCAGCGCCACCGAGGCTGAAGAGTCTTCAGGCCTCCTCACAACCATGTTTCTTCGCCCAATCGCCGTCATGGCGCTCTATTCCGTCATGATCAATGTGTTTCTCGCACTGTTCAACCTGCTTCCCATCCCACCGCTCGACGGCGGCCGGATCCTAACGGCGCTGCTGCCGCCAAAACCAGCGATGACACTCGCGCGATTGGAGCCGTATGGCATGCTCATCCTGGTAGGGCTCATCGTATTCGACAAAGAACTCGGCATTATCCACATGATCACCGGAACCTTTGCCAAGGGACTGTCCGGGACAATCTTGTCAACCGCACTCGGTCTCCGTCCAGGAGTCGCAGAATGACCACACCTCGCAGACGAGTCCTCAGCGGCATGCAGCCCAGCGGCCTCATGCATCTCGGCAACTATCTCGGCGCCTTAGAAAACTGGAAGGCCTTGCAAGAACAGTATGACTGCTATTTCTTCGTCGCCGACTGGCATGCGTTGTCAACGAACTATGCCGACACAAGTCGCATTCGTACCTTTGTGCAGGAGATGCTGATCGATTGGCTGGCCGGCGGTATCGACCCGGACCGGTCTACGATCTTTATCCAGTCGCGGATTCCGGAACATGCGATCCTGCATCTCTTACTCTCGATGATGACGCCTGTCTCGTGGCTGGAACGCAACCCGACCTACAAGGAGAAACAGGAGGAGATCAAGGAAAAAGACCTCACGACCTACGGCTTTCTCGGCTACCCAGTCCTACAAGCCGCCGACATTCTTTTATACAAGCCGGATTTTGTGCCGGTGGGGAAAGATCAACTGCCCCACCTGGAACTGACACGAGAGCTCGCGCGGCGATTCAACGATATCTACAAGGCCTCCGTGTTCCCTGAGCCCAAAGAACACCTGACCAAGTTTCCCAAGGTGCTTGGCACCGATGGCCGAAAGATGAGCAAGAGTTACAACAATACGATTAACCTCTCTGATACCGAACCGGTCGTTCGGCAGAAGCTCAAGACCATGGTCACCGACCCAGCCCGTGTGCGGCGGACCGACCCAGGCAATCCCGACCTCTGTCCCGTCTACGAATTCCACAACATCTACTCCCCACAAGAGGTCAAAAACCAGGTCAACACAGACTGTCGATCCGCTGCGATCGGCTGTATCGACTGCAAGAAACTCGTGGCGGACCGCATGGTGGAACAGTTGGCACCGATCTGGGACAAACGCACCAAACTCACGCAAGAGCCATCCCGCGTCGATGAAATTGTCGATGCCGGCAGCAAACGCGCTGCTGCGGTCGCCAGTGCAACGCTACATGAAGTAAACGAGGCCATGAAGATCTAGCCCGATTTCTCACCGTGACGCGTCTCTTGCAAGATTTGCGAATCCGCCAGAAGAACCAGCCGGTCAGTGGAAGAATGCCTCGCAGGAGATCTATCAGCGAGGAGAGATCGCTATGACGCACAGGGCCGGCCAATTACGATTTGGAAGTATCGCTCTGCTCTTGGAACTGGTCTCGCTCTCCGGCTGTGGCACCTGGTGGCATGGTGACCATCAGTCCGTCACCTTCTTCACCACACCCCTCGATGCCCAAATTGTGGTTGATAACCGCGTGCACCTGCTCGCCCAGGGAACCGTCTCTCTCAACCGAAAAGAGGACCATCAAGCCGTGATCTCAAAGGAAGGCTATGACCCGCAGACCATCGCGATTTCGCGAACCAGATCCTGGTGGATGCTGGGCGATATCTTCGGCTGCGCCATCATCTTCTACCACGCCTGCATTTCAACCGACAAAGATAACGGTGGCTACTACACCTTCGACGACAAGATCTATGTGACATTGGAGGAGAAGTCGGCTTCATCGCTGCCAGGCCAGTAACACTCCGCTCCAGTTGATGAACCGCTTTCTTACCGTACTACTTGGTTTGATGGCGAGAGGTGCTGGCTGTCTCCTCGGCGGGTTAGCGACTCTAAGCCTTGTAGGGATTGCGAACCAAGCTCTTCCTCTGACTCCATTAGTCCTGGCTTTCATCATGTCCATGGCATGGCTACCAAAGAATTTAAGACGCCACTTGATTTAGACGCGAGAACAGGCACCGAAAGCCTACACTACCTCAACACCCTGCAATTACATTGATCCACCTCCCCTTGCGTTCTTGATTGCTCACCACGCGTAACGACAGCACTGTCCACCCAGCACGGCGCAGCGCCCTTGCCAGTTCGTCTTTTTTCCATCGTGCGAAATAGCGGCCGGGCATCCAGCCTGTCCGCTTGATACGGCTGTTGCTCCCATAGGTAATGGTCGCGGCAAAAAAGCCTCGCGGTTTTATCAGGTGACGAAGTTCGGTCAACACGGTCTGCACGGCTCTCTTCGGCAGATGAATCAACGAAGCCGCCGCCCAAACTCCATCCAGGCTGTCCGTTCGAATGGGGAGTGCTCTGATGTCGGCGAGGATAAGCGGCACCGACGAAAACTGCCCGTTCGCAAACTGCAGCAGCGGCATAGTCCGATCCAGTCCAATCACGTGATGACCACGTGTCGCGAGATGGTGGGAATCTTGTCCTGCCCCACAGCCCAGATCGAGCAGAACCGCACGTTCAGGTAAGAGCTTCAGCCACTGAACGAGTAGTGCCGGCCGCTTGTATCTCTTTCTTCCCCACTGCTTCAGAAAGAGGCCGGCATCCTTCTCATAGGCTTGAAGGGTCTGCGTCACATCCCGACTTGTGGTATGGTGCTGAGGTTTGTGGAGGGTCATTCAGATGACGACACGCATAGGTCAGTACTGGTTGAGTGTTTCCGCTCTGCTCATCAGTTCACTCCTCACCACTTCAGTTTCGGCGGCTGCCGATCCGCCCTGCGACAAGTATCCGACCGCCAAACAATCACGATGTACTGAGATCTGGAAAGAGCTCTACAAGGAAGACGGACCGACCATCGCCCAATTTGGACTCGATCAGCAAAAACGTCGCGATGAAGGGAAGATCAACGCCCAGCAACATCTCGCCGAGAATATGACCTTTATCAAGCAATCCACCGACAAGCGAATCGAGCGCCTCAAAGAGCGTATGACCAGAGAGTAGTGCTCATACACGAACAAACTGATTTGATTCTTTTTCGAGACCAATTTCGGTGTCCGGCCCATGACCAGTGACCACCGTGGTGGCCTCATCGAGGGTGTAGAGTCGTTCACGAATCGACTCCTCGATAGTCTCAAAGTTGCCGCCCCATAAGTCGGTCCGTCCGATGCTTCCTCGGAAAAGCGTATCCCCGGCCAACAAGAGCTTGTCATTCGGCACATGGAAGCTCATCGATCCAGGCGTATGGCCTGGTGTATGGAGTGCGACAATCGGCACCTGCCCCAGCATCACCTTTTCTTCATCCGTCAGCCAATGGTCCGGAGCCAGTGCCGGCACATACGAGACTCCAAAAACCCGACATTGAAGTTCGAGGTTGTTCCACAGTTGAAGATCGTCTTGATGCAGACAAATCACTGCACCGGTTGCCTTCTTGATCTCGCTGGACGCCAGAAAGTGATCGAGATGGGCATGCGTATGCAGGATATGGCTGACGGTGAGACCCAGTTGCTGCACTTCCCGGAGAATTCGCTCCGGGGCACCACCTGGATCAATGATGACCGCTTGCTTCGTGACCGGATCACCGATAATCGAGCAGTTACAGCCGAGGGGCGGAACCGAAAAGGTCTTCCGAATCAAGGCAGCCATCATACGTGCATGCTACAGTCCAACAAGCTGAGAGCGCAAGCGGGTAGGCCAGGGACCACCATGGTTAGGTTGGATTCGAGACACCGCCTGGTGTTCCAATAGGACCAATTGGATCTGAGATGTGGAACATTTGCCCTTACTGATCCAGTCCTACGGACCATAGTCCTCTGCTACAGGACGCGACGTAGTCTGCTCTCGTTCCATCCCTGATAACACCTGCATGAAAAGAACAAGCAACCACGACAGAATGAGGACTACCGTGGCTTTCATCCAAACAGCACGCCGGTGAGTCTTTGGAAGGGTCACATAATCTGATATCACGTGGACAAGTTCATCAGAAGTGTAGATAATCCACCTAGTAAATTGGGAGGACGCTCGCGTGCGCAACGAAACGTTACGTGTTCGATGGTCATTACAGGTCGGGTTCCTATTGGTCTTGGCTGTCGTTGGATGCACTCCAGATGAAAGCCCCTTCCGCGCCGAAAACGAAGTACTCAAGAGACAGGTCCTGAAACAAGAGTCCCTCCTGAGCTCTTTACAGGATGGGAGCAAGGTCATGCAGCAGCAAATCGATCTGCTCAATCAAGAAATCCGGAACGCCAAGAGCACGACGGAAGCCGCGAAGGCGGAAGCCAAACACCAAACCGAGCAACTGGAACTGCAGCTGGCTGAAACCAGGCGGATGATTGCCACGCAGATGACGGAATCCCTCAAAGTCGAGGAGAAAGGCGCCCAGTCCGATACGCTCCCTCGGCCTATGCCGGCTGTGGCCAAAGTCGTTGAAGACGCACTGGCACGTAACGGATACCACTTGAAGGTCAGCGTCAAAACTGATCAACGGGCGGTCTATGTGACGGAGCGAAAGATCTCCAACCCCGCCTCGCTCGAAGTGACGGGCTCGCGAAATCAATATCTCATTTCGCTTCAAGCCCTTCCTGACAGCCTGACAAAGCTCGGCGTGAAGGCGGAATTCGAACGAGTCGCACAGGGGGGGCGCATCTTAACCGTGAGCCACGAAGAAACGAGCGAAATCGAACGCCGCCTCATCAACGAAATCAACAAGGCACTCGAAAGTCCAGCCAAGACATAAGCCTTCGACAAGCCCCGGTCACAATCACCGGTTTTCTTGGTCCGGTTGAGGCCTCGTGCTAGCATTGCCCTCCGATGGCTCTGTCGACCAGCGTGCACGATCTCCGTACCTTGATCCGCTCCTCCCATCCTCTCGTCGTGATTGAAACGGTGGAGGAAGAGCGGGTCCTGGCCTTGCTACAATCGGTGACCGCACAAGAGCGCATGCCGCTTTTCGAGTGGTCCATCACCAGAGGGCTCACCCGCGCCGACGAGAGCGCAACCCTCAGTAAGATGACCGCAACCCCCTTGGCGGTGCTCCAGCACCTTCATGGGTTGACCGTAGAAGCGGTGTTTTGGCTCAAGGATCTCGGACCGCACCTGCAAGATCCCGCTGTCTGCCGACAGCTTCGAGAGGTGGCAGCTATCTACAGTCGATCACGAGCCACCTGCGTGCTGACCGGTCAGCCGATCTCACTCCCAATGGACCTGGACAACATCGCAGTGCAACTCGAGCTGAAACTGCCGGATCGAGACGAACTTCACTCCATGCTCCGGGGCCTGCTCCAATCACTGCGATCTCGAACGCCCGCTCGCCCACGCTCGACAACTCTTGCGCACAGTATGCTCAACTCGATCAGCGAGACCAAGGCAGCCGACAACGGCCCCACAACCCAGGCGTCCGATGCGATCCTCCGCGCTTTACAGGGGATGACGCTCCATCAAGCTCGTCAGGTCATTGCCCAATGCATCGTAGAACACGGCTCTCTCTCTCCCGGGGACGTTCAAACCATCCTGCAACGTAAGGTGCAGGCGATCAAGGACGGTGGCCTCTTGGAATACTATCCCGTGGAGGATAATCGGTTTGAGTTGGGAGGCTTCACCAATCTGAAGTCCTGGCTGGATCGCGCCCAAGTTGGGTTTACCGCCGAAGCCAAAGCACTCAATCTCACCCCGCCACGCGGCATTCTGTTGGTGGGAGTGCCGGGTTGCGGCAAGTCGCTCGCCGCCAAAGCCATTGCACGGGAATGGGCACTTCCACTTTTAAAACTCGATGCCGGCCGGTTATTCGACAAGTTCGTCGGCGAATCGGAAAAGAATTTCCGCAAGGCCATTGAAATGGCGGAATCCTTGTCCCCGATTGTCCTCTGGATCGATGAAATTGAGAAAGCGATGGTCGCAGGCGGAGGAAGCGGCGACGCCGATGCAGGGTTGAGTCGACGACTCTTCGGCGCCTTTCTCACGTGGCTGCAGGAAAAAAAGCAGGACGTATTCGTCGTCGCCACAGCCAACAATCTATCGTCATTGCCGCCCGAACTCCTGCGCAAAGGGCGATTCGATGAGATCTTTTTCGTCGATCTACCGGACGATACTGAACGGGAGTCCATCTGGAAGATTCATCTCGGCCTCCGCAAGCAAGACAGCAAGGCGTTCGATCTGAGCAAGATCGTCAGCGCAAGCGATGGCTTCAGCGGCTCGGAAATAGAACAAGCGGTGGTCACGGCCCTCTATCGAGCGCTGCATCAAAAAACTCCGCTCACGACCAATCTGCTCATCGACGAATTGACCCAGACGATTCCGCTTTCAGTCACCCGGCGTGAAGACATCGATGCGCTTCGGCAGACAGCCGAAGGCCGATTTGTGAACGTACGATAACCACCGATGTCATTCGTCCTGATCATAGCTGTTCTTGCGACCACGACTCTCGTGGGCTGCACCCAGCCAGCTCAGACGCTGAAGCGAGCACCCATTGCGCCCTCACTCTCAGTAGAACCTCATGACGTACCGGCATTGCCGCAGCCTTCTCCCAGGTCAGCCCCAGGGAATTACCCAACATCCTTCCTGACATCGCTCCCCAGCCGATTGGCCATCGTTGAGTCTGCAGCACGGCTCGTCGGAGCGCGAGCTATTACAAGCCAGGGCAAGCGGATCACCTACGACTGTGCAGGGGTGACACGTGCCATCTTCCTGGAGCACGGGCTCGATCTGTATCGAGGAGCGCTCCATGATCCGAAAGGAAACGGCGTCAGACTCATTCACAACCATGTGCGTCAGCATGGCACCCTTCTTCGAGGATCGAGCGTCAACCCAGGCGATCTCGTGTTTTTCGATAATACCTGGGATTTCAACGGAGACGGCAAGTTGAACGATCCTCTGACCCATGTGGGAATCGTCGAGCGGCTGGAACCAGATGGTACCGTGATCTTCATCAGTCGCGTCGCCAACGCCATCGAGCGCTACCGTATGAACCTGGACCAGCCGCATGTCCATAAAACCGCCCAAGGCCTGGTGCTCAACGACTATATCCGGCGAAAACACCCAACCGATCCGGAGAACGCAGCCCGTCTGACCGGTGAGCTATTTGCGTTCTACGGGAACCTTCTCAGCCCACAGAAACAGATGTCTTCAGAAGGGATGGATGCTCAGAATCCCAACCGGCGGCAGGCTACTGTCTCCCTATCCTCAGAATTACCCGAATAATGACGCTGACTTCTAGCACGCCACAGAGCCAACTCGGCTCGGATGAGAACGATGAGCATCTGCTGCCCCCAACCAACCCATCGCCATGCCCCTCGTTACGACTACAGAACAAACCGCTGATCTCCGATAAGAGCATAGAACGTGATTGGCTCTTCATACATGAAGGCCCCTGAGTCCCTATTTTCTCATTGACCTGTTAGGATTATTCATATGGCTCTCTCATCGAAACAGACACAGATTCGAGAAACCAACCCGCTCAGGAGAACCTTGGCGGATGTTCGGTACGGACTCTTAGGGTTACATAAGGCCCTGATCGTCGCCGAACAGCTGACCTATGAGCGCATTTACGGTCGAGTGGACAGCACCGGCCAACTCTTACAGTTGGTGATGAACGACCCGTGGTTTACCTGGCTGCATCCGCTATCCAACATGGTGGTCCGTATTGATGAATTCCTTGATGGGAACGACCAACTGAGGGTCGACGATGTGGCGGTCCTGTTAACCGAGGTGCGATCGCTCATTCGCCCCTCGGAACTCGGTGACGGATATGAGCGCAGTTACTATGAGGCGCTGCAGCGCGCCCCCGACGTCGTTCTTGCACACTGCGAAATGAAGAAGTTACTGACACTGCCCGCCCTGTAGAACCTATTGCCATTCAATGGAGCGCGAGTACCGGCCGTCGGCCCTAACGGGCCGACGGCGCTCTATTGCCACCAGAGGCTTTCCATGAGAACCTTCGGTGCGATCTGTTGCAAGATACTTTATGAGTAGGCAACACTTAACCAGCCCTCCGAACGGAATGCCGATGCTTTCCACCACCAGTTACGCCACGCTTGCGCTTGTGATTCTAGTCTCCCTGGGTTCAAGCCCGAGTTATTGTCAAGTCTGGTGTCCAGCAGTCTGAATCAAGCGGCGACCTGGTCCGACTGTGTTGCCTCGATTCCATCCGTGAATTTCACGCCCGTG
>SWDI01000002.1:886554-890084 GCA_005116955.1 Nitrospira sp.
TGGCGTATCCTTTGGTTGCTTCGTTGTGTCGCGATCACAAATCAACCAGATACGCCGCGTCTTTTCAAACCCTCAAACACCAGATTTGGTTATAACTCTTCAAGCCCTGCCTTCGCACAAGTTCGCCAGATAGATGTCCTCGTCACAGTCATCAAAGACAGAGTCGTTGCGCTCCCAGGAGGTGGCAGTCCCGTCGAGGAACCATTGGGGGTCAATGAAACACTCGTCACCACGGCGGCTCAGGGACCAGCCGGCTTTGCCCAGACCACCCGCCGACTGTTGGGCTTCGCTTCTGGCTTACGTCGATGGACAGAGGTACAGCTGGGTGTCGAGGAGCAGGTTGAACGGCATCAGGTGCTGCCACGCCTGCTTGTGGTGCAGACCAACCGGCGAGTCCATGGGTTTCAAGAGAGCCGTGGCCATTGGTTCAGCGACGCATTGGGGCCTAATGAAACCATCAAACAACTGCAGGGTCGCGGCCATGTCATCGTTGTGATTACCTCTGAGCGAGCCCTGGCATTTTCCGCATTCACCGGAGGTTTCTTTACTATGCGCTGGTCGGCGCACGAACAGATGCAATCCATCGACCAGACCAACGACGTGACTGTGATTCGCACCACGACGCGCCAACTGGCCTTTCGCTCGCAAACCGGCGGGTGGACAGAATTGAGATAGCACCGATTCGGTTTCCCGAGTCACAGCCCGTCACCTCGTCTCCACAGATATCCGGCCAAGACGGTCCCACTCAACACAGAGAACATAAGCAGCAACAGGCAACCTACCGCCAAGCTCCCTGCCCAGGGAGCCGTATACGCATGGTAGATGACCGACACCGGCTGGTCAGTCATCGGGCTGAAATGCGAAAGCCACCCAAGCCCAAAACCAAGCACTCCGACCATCACCCAGAACCGTGGTCCGATGCGGCCTGACCGATAGAGCCGCACACCAAGTCCCATTCCACCCAGAATAATGGTTGCCACGCCGATGAACCCCACCGACTGCTCGTCAATCGGCCAGTGAAAGTCACCGCGTAGGATATGGTCGACCAGATGCAGCACGTTCAGAATGGCAATAAGACCGAGAAACCGGAGGAGACGAGGGTCTGGCATGGAGAGGCCACGATACTCAGAGACGTTCTTCATCAAGTTCGATCACATCTACCCAGGTCGTGACAGCTAGCAAGGAACTCACGGTCACACCGCGCTTGGTCGCGACGTCTTGAAGTCGACCTTGGAATCTCTGGCGAGCTGCATCATCTTTTGGTCCGGAAGCCAGTAGAGCCTGTGTCCATTGCGCGATTTCCTGCTCAGATGGCTTGCGGCCATTGCCCTTCACCCAGACGAGCAGCTCCTCATCCGTTCCACCTGCCAAGACACGCTGTTCGAACGATTTCGCGTCGATCCCAAGAAACTCGACAAGATACTGATCGAACCCCACCGTGATGTAGTTGTAGTCCTGAATCTGCCCGGCGTTCCGAAGCCTAATCTTGTCGATAAACCTTCCGAGATGAGCGATACCGCCAAGAAGAGCTTTGGGGCTTCTGGGATAGGTTTGTTGAGTCATTGCTCGGTTCTCCAGACTAAGAGTGACACGTACGATACAGGCATGAATGGATTTGGGTCCAGCAGAAACCAGAGGAGGAGGAAATTGTATAGCCAGCTCATTTAAGTTTTACCCGGCACCGCCGATAAAGGCACTAACAGCGAGGTTGATATGCAGCCCCGATGCAGCTCAAGAAAATATGTCCGGTACCCCGCCAGCGTCCAGACCGACAATGGCGCAGGAGAAGGAACCCTCTTTGATCTTTCTGCAACAGGCTGCAGAATGCAAAGCAATGTGGCCCTGACGCCAGGCAGCTATCTCGCATTGCACATCGAGGCACCTGACACAGAGTCTCCGCTCGCCGTCGAGATCTCAATCGTGCGTTGGCACAAAGACAACCAGTTTGGCATCGAGTTTCTTCGGTACGCACAGGGAGTCCGTGAGTACTTCACCGATCTGATCGAAGGCTGCAACGCTCCTGCTAGTTTGAACCAATCTGTTGAAGCAGAACCGGCGCTCAGCACCATCGCCGCGTAAACGTCTTCCTTCTGGAGTTTTTCCCGAACACATCCAGCTTCCCCTAGTAGGCAGTGGGAAAACTCATTCCGATCTCTGTAGCCGTCTCGGATATCGAGGTGTGAGACGAGGCTAGCCATCATGCAGGATGCGCAAAGAAGCTGTCCAGCAAGGCCGCAGCGACCGAAGAGACACGGCGTACGCTTCGGTACGGTGAGCCTCTGAGCGATGCGAGACGCCGCTGGCGGACTTTTTCGGCATCCTGCTAGACAGCCTTATTGAGCTTCAGGTCATAGCCACCCTTCACAATTGCTCCGAGCAACCCATCCGCCTTTTGCTCTGTGTACTCGATCTCAATCCTCCCGAAGCTCAACGACGCCTGATCCGTTGGAATAAGGGCCGACCCGACAGCTCCACCCTGCTGATAGGAAGACACTAAACAGTCGCTGAACGTAATCTTGTAGTACTCCTGATGTCCCTCACCTGCCTGTCTCGCCACGAGCATCGCATTCTTCAACCGTTCACCAGTGGCACAGGCCTGAAAGAGTTTCGGCGAGGCCTTGCTGAGCTTCGTCGTAAAATGAAAATCTTGCGCCGAGAACTTTCCCCCGCCTCCCCCACCGGCAAAATGCTCACCACCCGTTTGTGTGCCTCCAAACGACCACGAATCCAGATGGATGTCTCCCTTGTGCTTCAAATCATTGCTCTCGCCCTCAATACCGGCGATCTTCAGGAAATAGTCAACAGCCGCCATGACAGCCCTCCTCTAGATTTTCGAAGATGATCAGACAGGAGACAGGCTACGTTCCAGGATGGAACGCTGTCAACGAGGCGAGGCACTGCACAGGATAGCAAACGGAGAGAAAAGACCGAGGCCCGTCGCAAAAGCGACGGGCCTCCAAAGTCACGCACCCGGTTTCACCCCTATGCGCAGAACGTAGGATCGCTACTTCGTCGCGTGATAGACATAGACAGCTCCACTGTCCTCAACACTGTTATCGAACTGGTCGCCATTGATGCCCGTGGCGTTGCTGTCCTCTCCAGTAGCAGCCACCACCAAGGTGTCGTTGCTGAGGGCCACCGAGGTCCCAAAGCCATCGTCTTTTCCCGTATTCGACGCCTTCACATAGATCTGCTGCTTCCATTCTCTGCTGATAGGTGTGCTGGGTGGAATGGTCTGAGTAACGATCCCACTGGGGCGCCTAAAGACATAGACGGCTCCACTGTCGTCAGCACTGTTATCGAACTGGTCGCCATTGATGCCCCTGGCACTGCTATCCTCAAAATGAGCCCCCACCGCTAAGGTGATGCCACTGAGGTCGCCACTACTGAGCGCGACTGACCGCCCAAAAGAATCACCTACTCCAGTATTTGACGCTTTGAGATAGGCCTTCTGGCTCCACATTCCATCGGTCCGCTCAAAGACATAGACGGCGCCACTGTTAGGTGCATCATCGTTCAACTGGTCGCCA
>SWDI01000002.1:890184-968460 GCA_005116955.1 Nitrospira sp.
GAGATATTCAAAAAAGCATGGAGCCAGAGCGATGATGCTCCTATTGTTTCTTAGTATTTTTGTTGCCGCTTATGCCTGATTTGGTTTTTTGCGGATTCGGTGGTGCCTTAAGCAAGATGTCTATGGCCTCTTCAAAGCTTAACGGATGTAACGAGATCGGTTTGGCTTTCGGCATTGGTAGACCTCCAATGGTAAACGCATCTGCACATTCTTCTGCTGATACTTCATGCTGGCACGCTTCAGCGGCGGCGTGCTCAGCATTCTGCTATGACATCGTTGAATACGGTGGCATTCTGGCGGTTATTGTGTCGGTACGAGAACTCCGCCAGGTACAGCGGCAAATAGTCCTTGCTCACCTTGTGATAGGTGCCAACCACGCCACGCTTCAACAGGCTCCAAAAGCTATCCAGGTTCGCGGTATGGACGTTCCCGCGCACATATTCCCCCTTGGCATGGCTCACCGATTTATGCGGATAGCCACTCTTGCTCAGGCCCTTGTAGCCGGTATGCTCGTCGGTTGCGACAAGAGACACGTTCTCGCCAACGGTTTGTTTTACAAAGCCTTGCAGGGTTTCAGCGTTGACCTTCTCAATAATCTGCGCGATCACGTTACCTTTGCGAGCGATCGCCCCAATCACGGCAATCTTCCCATGAGGGCCGTTGGACCCCTCACCCTTTCGGCGCACCGAGACGTGTTTGTTCTTCCACTTACCACCGATAAAAGTCTCGTCAACCTCGACTTCGCCCATCAGCTTGGTAAATCCACCGTCCTTCATGGCCGCTCGGATGCGATGGCACATATACCAGGCCGTCCGGTAGGCCCCGCTGCCGATCAAGCGTTGGATCTGCAAGGCGCTGATGCCTTTCTTACTGCTCAGCATCAGGTAGATCACCTGAAACCACGTCTTCAACGGGTAGTTCGTATTCTCAAAGATCGTCTTCGAGATCACCGAAAAGCGGTAGCCGTTGCGCTTGCCGCACGTCTTCCCTTTGCAGACCCAATGAAACGGGCGGCTTTTCAGCGCAAACACCTTGGCATTGTGGCAGCGTGGGCACGTCACGCCATTCGGCCAGCGGCGCTCTTGCAGGAACGCCTTGCAGGCGTCTTCGTCCTTGAAGCGGGTCATAATGCCGGTGAGCGTTTGGCTTTTCATTGTCTGGCCTCCTGGATGTTGAGGTCATTCTACGGAAGTCGTGATGTGGTGTCAAGTTATGCACAATCGCCCGAATCAGATACAACTTGGACAGGAACTGAGGTAGCCTAATTTTCCATGAGGAAGAGTTATCAATGAAGTGACTTTCACATGGCTGCTCCAAACGGCCCTTCCGCAAGCCGCAGCGAGCGAGAGCCTGAGGTGTACGGTTCCAGGTACGTTGAGGACGTGAGGCAAGACGAGAACTTAGTTGAAGATCTTTTCAGCGACCGTTCTTCGCCGACTTGCCGGCTAGCAGATACTGATTGATCCCTGCCGCCATTTTTCGCCCTTCGGCAATGGCCCAGACGATGAGCGAGGCGCCGCGTTTGGTGTCGCCGCCGGCAAAAACGCCGTCGAGGTTGCTCATGAAGTTCTCGTCCACTGATACCGCTCCTCGAGCGTCATATTTCACGCCCAGGTTGTCGAGCAGGCCGTTCTTGACGGGACCAGTGAACCCCATAGCCAGCAGCACCAGATCGGCGTTTATCTCGAACTCGGTACCAGGCATCGGCTCAAACTTGCCGTTTTCAAATTTAACCCGGTTGGCATGGAGTTTTGTGACATGGCCATCGTGGCCGGTGAACTTCGTCGTAGAGACGCTCCATTGCCGGTCGCAGCCCTCTTCATGGGCGTGGGACGTACGCAGTTGCATCGGCCAGAGCGGCCACGGTGTGGATGCAGCCCGCTGCGGTGGCGGTTCCGGTAGTAACTCGAATTGATGGGCTTCGACGCAGCCTTGGCGGTGCGCGGTGCCGAGACAGTCGGACCCCGTATCGCCGCCGCCGATGATGACCACCCGCTTGCCCTTTGCGGTGAATGGTTCATCACTAAACTGAATACCTGCCGTGCGCTTGTTCTGCTGGGTGAGATATTCCATCGCGAGATGCACACCCTTCAGTTCACGTCCGGGGATCGGCAACTCGCGGGCCTGCTCGGCGCCCATCGTCAGTCCCACCGCATCAAACTGTTGGCGCAACTGTTCGCCGGTGATGTCCTGACCGACGGCGACGCCGGTTTGAAACTTCACCCCTTCGGCCTTCATCTGTTCCAATCGTCTGTCGATAACCCACTTCTCCATTTTGAAGTCAGGAATGCCGTAGCGAAGTAGGCCCCCGACCCGATCGGATTTTTCGAAGACTGTCACCTCATGGCCGGCCCGAGCCAGTTGTTGAGCAGCAGCCAACCCCGACGGACCGGAACCGACGATCGCCACGGTCTTGCCGGTCTGAACAACTGGTAGGACTGGTGTCACGAAGCCTTCGTTGAAGCCACGATCGACGATGTTCCATTCGAGGATGCGGATGGACACTGGATCTTCGTTGATACCCAGTACACAGGCCCCTTCACAGGGCGCAGGACAGAGCCGTCCCGTAAATTCTGGAAAGTTGTTCGTCGTGTGCAGCGCTTTCAGTGCATCGTTCCAACGTCCACGATAGACAAGATCGTTCCATTCGGGAATCAAATTCACAACCGGACAACCGGTGTTCCCTTGGCAAAACGGCACACCGCAGTCCATGCAACGCGCACCCTGGGTCTTCAGCCTGTCCTCGGAGATCGGTTCGTACATCTCCTTCCAATCGAGCACACGCAGTTCGATCGGTTTGCGCTTCGGGCCCTCACGGGCGTATTTTATGAAACCTTTCGGGTCTCCCATCTTTTCTCTTCTAACCCCTTTACCCCTTCACTCCTCACCAAACTAGTGTACCGCACTCGCCTTTCGCTTTCGTTCTTCCATCACACGCTTATAATCCACCGGCATGACCTTCACGAACTTCGGCAAGGTGGCCTCAAACGCATCAAGCACCTGTTTGGCCTTCCGGCTCCCCGTGTACATGAAGTGCTTGGTGATCAGCCCATGGAGCACTTGCTTGTCTTCTTTCGTCGTCACCGGCTCCAGTTCGACCATCCCGGTGTTACAACGGCTCTGGAATGACCCGGCATCATCCAGCACGAACGCCACTCCCCCGGACATGCCGGCCGCGAAGTTGCGGCCAGTCTTGCCGAGCACCACGACCACACCGCCGGTCATATACTCACACCCGTGATCACCTGTCCCTTCGACGACGGCCTGCGCCCCGCTGTTCCGCACGGCAAACCGTTCCCCCGCCATTCCGTAGAAATAGGCTTCACCTTGTGTCGCCCCATAGAGCGACGTATTGCCGATCAAAATCGTCTCTTCCGGATTATAGAGGATGTTCTTCGGCGGGAAGACGATGATCTTGCCGCCGGATAATCCTTTGCCGATATAGTCATTGGACTCCCCTTCCAGCGTCAGCGTGATACCTTTCGCGAGGAAAGCTCCGAACGATTGACCGGCCGAGCCGGAGAACTTGATTGAGATCGTGTCTTCCGGCAACCCGTCAGAGCCATACCTCTTCGCGATCTTGCTCGAGAGCACCGTGCCGGTCGTCCGGTTGATATTCCTGATTGGAAGATCGAGCGTGACCTTCTCACCCATCTCAATGGCGACCTTGCAGAGCTCGACGAGTTTGTTGTCGAGGATGTCGGCAAGACCATGGTCCTGCTTCTGCACGCAATAGCGCGGCACATCCGCCGGCACATCCGGAGCCGTCAGCAGCGGCGTGAGATCCAGCCCCTTGGCTTTCCAATGGTCGACCGCTGTCGTGACCTTGAGCCTGTCGACGCAGCCAACCATCTCATTGATCGTCCTGAAACCAAGCTTTGCCATCAACTGCCGGGCTTCTTCGGCCACGAAGAACAGGTAGTTGACGATGTGTTCCGGCTTGCCGTTGAACTTCTTGCGCAATTCAGGATCTTGTGTCGCGATCCCGACCGGGCAGGTATTCAGATGGCACTTACGCATCATAATGCAGCCTTCGACAATGAGGGGAGCGGTCGCGAACCCATATTCTTCCGCACCAAGCAGCGTAGCGATGACCACATCGCGACCGGTCTTTATCTGACCGTCCGTTTCAACACGGATGCGCCCACGAAGATCATTGAGGACCAGCGTCTGATGAGTTTCCGCTAGCCCCAGCTCCCAAGGAATTCCGGCGTATTTGATCGACGACAACGGTGACGCACCCGTGCCGCCCGAATCGCCGCTGATGAGCACCTTGTCCGCATGGGCCTTGGCAACACCGGCTGCGACCGTGCCGACGCCGACCTCCGCCACCAGTTTCACGGAGACCCCGGCATCAGGATTGGAATTCTTGAGGTCGAAGATCAGCTGGGCTAGATCCTCAATCGAATAGATGTCGTGATGCGGCGGAGGCGAAATCAGTTGCACTCCCGGCGTGGCATACCGGAAACGCGCGATGTTTTCGTCCACCTTGTGCCCCGGCAATTGACCGCCTTCTCCCGGCTTGGCCCCCTGTGCCATCTTGATCTGCAATTCCCGCGCGTTCACGAGATAATGCGCCGTGACTCCGAATCGGGCCGACGCCACCTGTTTGATATAGCTATTCTTTGAATCGCCGTTCGGCAAAGGTTTGAACCGCTCGGGATCTTCGCCACCTTCCCCGGTGTTGCTCTTGCCGCCGAGCCGGTTCATCGCGATCGCCAGCGTTTCATGCGCTTCCTTGCTGATCGAGCCGAAGGACATCGCGCCGGTGTTGAAGCGCTTCACGATATCTTTGGCTGGCTCCACTTCCTCAATCGGAATCGGCTGGGGCGCGAACTTGAAATCAAGGAGGCCGCGCAGGTTCGATCGCCGCTTACTCTCATCGTTCACGATCTGCGCGAATTCGGCGTAGGTCTTCGGGTCGTTCGAACGGCTGGCATGCTGCAGCTTGTAGATCGTCTCCGGATTCCAGTTGTGATGCTCACCCTGGATGCGGTAGTGGATCTCGCCGCCGAAATCAAGTTGGCGGATCGCCGCCGGCTCATAGGCAGTTCGGTGTCGGCGTAGCGTTTCTTCACCAACTTCGCGAATGCCGACCCCTTCCACGCGCGACGGGGTCTCGGTAAAGTAACGATCGATCAGTTCGCGACTCAACCCGATCGCCTCGAAAATCTGCGCCCCGCAGTAGGACTGCACCGTAGAAATCCCCATTTTCGAGAAGATCTTGAGCAGGCCCTTATTGATGGCCTTGATGAATTTCCCTTCCGCCGTCTGCGCATCGAGCCCCTCCGGCAGATAGTGGTCGCGCTCCATGTCGACGAGCGACTCGAACACCAGATACGGGTTGATGGTCCCGGCACCATAGCCGAGCAAACAGGCAAACTGATGCACATCGCGAGGCTCGCCCGTTTCGAGAATCAAGCCCACTTCAGTTCGCGTACACTCCCGAACCAGGTGGTGATGAACGGCGGAGATACCGAGCAGACTTGGGATCGGGGCCCACTGTTCATCAACGCCACGATCACTCAAAATGAGAAACTTGTAGCCTTCCTTAATCGCCTGCGAGGCTTGCCGGCAGAGGTCGTCGACCGCCTCGCCAAGCCCATCCGGCCCTTCGGCGACGCGGAACAACATACGGAGGGTCTTGCTCTTGAAGTGCGGGTCGGAAATGCCTCTGATTTTTTGCAGATCGGCGTTCGTCAGAATCGGCTGCTGCACCTTGATACGGCGGCACGATTCGGGCGATTCGTCCATCAAGTTCGGCTTCGGGCCGATGTTGGTCACGAGCGACATGACAAGCTGTTCACGGATCGGATCGATGGGGGGATTCGTCACCTGCGCAAAAAGCTGCTTGAAATATTTGAACAGCAGCTGTGGCCGATCGGATAGCACCGCCAAGGGAGTATCGGTGCCCATCGACGAGAGTGCTTCTTCGCCCATCATGATCATCGGCGTGATGACCATTTTGAGTTCTTCAACCGTATAGCCGAAAGCTTGCTGCCGCTGGCGGATCGTCGGGTGGTCGGGCTGCGGGACATTCAGCGGCTCCGGCAACTCATCCAACGAGACCCCGTACTGCGTCACCCAATTGCGATAGGGTTTGCGGCCCACGATATCGGCCTTAATCTCTTCGTCATCGATGATGCGGCCCTGCACCGTGTCGACCAGGAACATGCGGCCTGGTTGGAGCCGGCCCTTCATGCGGATCTCTTTTGCGTCAGCTGGCAAGACCCCGGCCTCGGATGCCAGGACCACGAGACCGTCGGTCGTCACTTGATAGCGGCAGGGACGCAGCCCGTTCCGGTCCAACGTCGCACCGATCATTTTGCCGTCGGTAAAACAGACAGCTGCCGGCCCGTCCCACGGCTCCATCATCGCCGCGTGATACTGGTAAAAGCCTCGACGATCCAAATCCATCTGGGCATTCGCCACCCAGGGTTCTGGAATCAGCATCATCATGGCATGGGGGAGCGAACGACCCCCGAGCAGCAGAAATTCGAGGGTATTGTCGAGACAAGCCGAGTCACTTTGATCCTCCGAGACGATCGGGAACAGCTTCTCCATGTCCTTCCCGAACAGCTCGGAATGAAGACGTCCCTGTCGAGCCTTCATCCAATTGACGTTCCCCTTCAGCGTGTTGATCTCTCCGTTGTGGCACACATATCGATAGGGATGGGCCCGCGGCCAGGTGGGAAAGGTATTCGTACTGAAGCGTGAGTGTACCAAAGCCAGCGCGCTGACCATCCGTTCATCGGTGAGGTCTTGGTAGTACGCCGCCATTTGATGCGGCAGCAGCAACCCCTTATAGACGATGGTGTGGGCCGACAGGCTCGAGACGTAGAAGTGTTCCCGCTCTTGAATGGCCGACTCCGCCACGGCCTTTTCAACCCGCTTGCGAATCACATACAGTTTTCGCTCAAATTGGGCTTCGTTGAGGGCATCTCGCGCGATGAAGATCTGCCGCATGAACGGCTCGGTCGTTCGCGCTTGCGCGCCGATCTGGTCGCTCTTGACCGGCACATCGCGCCAACCGAGCAGACGCAAGCCTTCCTCCACAAGAATCTCTGTGAACAGCTTCTCGCACAGCCGTCGAGCCTCTGCAGTAGGCGGGAGAAAGAGCTGGCCCACTCCGTACTCGCCAACATCCGGCAATGACACGCCAACATCCCCCGCGACCCGCTTCAGGAATGTGTGCGGGACTTGCAAAAGAATACCTGCTCCGTCTCCCGTACAGGAATCAGCGCCTTGCGCTCCACGATGGGTCAAATTCTCTAAGACTTGAAGCCCTTTACGGACAATGTCATGGGATTTCTTCCCTTTGATATTGACGACAAAACCGATCCCACAGGAGTCCTTCTCGTGCCGAGGATCATAGAGCCCTTGCTGGCGGGGAAACCCAGGAATATTCATGTACCTATCTCGTTAAAAGACTGATAGTTTTTCCGATGTATGGAATGAAGCACGCGAGAAACCTGGGGTGGGTTGCCCTCTCTAGCGCTCAGGGTGACCGTCACCCCATTGTTACGGTGGGACCTTACTGGATGGGTCATTCCTCTGTCAAGATTGCGGAAGTCTATACCTCTTTCATTTGCTTGACTTTATTTCCTCGGCTGCCATACCATCCGCGCATGGCACAAAGTCCAGCGATCGCAACCCTGCACAGTATGTCGGATGTGTGGGATGCCTACCGTGGTGAACTGGACGGAGTGGAAGATCGAGTCAGGGGAAACCTCGACTCTAGCGTGACCCTGGTCAATACGGTCGCCGCCCATATCCTGAGCGGTGGCGGCAAACGCATCAGACCCCTACTGCTCCTCCTATCGGCTCGCCTCTGCGGTTATCCCGGCGCTGACCATCATCAACTCGGCAGTATCGTGGAATTCATCCACACCGCAACCCTATTACACGACGATGTCGTCGATGACGCCGATCTCCGAAGAGGCAGAAGAGCCGCGCGTAAGGTGTGGGGCAACCAGATCAGCATTCTCGTCGGCGATTACCTCTATACGAAGGCCATGTGCAAAGTCGTGGAGTTCCAGAATCAAGGCATCAATGAAGTCCTAGCCGAGGCCTGCAATAAAATGGCGGAAGGAGAAGTCCTTCAGCTGTACTATAACGGCAACCCCTCGATGCCGGAACTTGAATATATCAAGATCGTCGAGCATAAGACCGCCGGCCTCATTGCGGCAGCATGCCGCATGGGCGCCATTCTGGCCGAGGCATCTGAAACCCAACAGGAGGCGCTGTTTCGCTTCGGACAATACCTCGGCATCGCCTTTCAAGTCGCCGACGATACCTTAGACTACATCGCAAACGGCGAGTCGCTCGGCAAAACGATCGGACAAGATCTCCGGCAGGGAAAAGCGACGCTGCCGCTGCTGCATCTATTGCAACAATGCTCGGAGCAGGACCGCCAAATGATCAAAGACCGAATGGAGACCCGGACGCTCAGCACGTCGGACCTTGAACGCATCCTGTTCCTTATGGCCGATTTCGGTTCAATCACCTATGCGATGGATCGCGCGAGTACCTATATCGCCGCCGCCAAACATGAGCTTGAACGCTTCGACGATAGTACCGCACGCCGTGCGATGTCAGTCGCCGCTGATTACATGATTACCCGCGACCGATAGTGGTCTTCCCACCAGCTGGAAAAACGCTGGACCGTAGAAGCGGCAACGCGTAGGGCGAAAGGATCCCACTCTCTCCTGTAACCATCAAACCGTCGTCACGCTGTCACGACATTACCCAAGGGGTTGTTCATGTCACAGATTTTCCCATTCCAGGGCATGCTATACGATCAAACGCACGTGGGTACCATCAAGGATGTGGTCGCCCCGCCGTACGACATTATCGACACGAATGGGCAGAAGCGACTTCACGATCGCCATCCCCATAACATTATCCGAATGGAATTAGGGCTCGACCAGACCGGGGACAGCCCTGCCCACAACCGGTACACCCGCGCAGCCACGACACTGCAGACCTGGCTCAGCGAGGGGATCCTGAAGCGCGATGCGCGGCCAGCCGTCTACTATCACACGATTGAATATACCCCTCTCTATTCAGCTCCCGATGCTCCGAAGAAAGTGCTTCGTGGATTTCTGGCGCTGGCAAAGCTGGAGGCGCTCGACTCCGGACATATCTACCCCCATGAGAACACACGTGCCGCGGCAAAGACTGATCGCCTGAATCTGATCGAAGCCTGTCGTTCAAACTTCAGCCCGATCTGGTCCCTCTACTCTGATCCGCTCGGTGCCATCATCCAACTTCTGGAAACCGCAACAAAGAGCACGCCGGCGCGCTACGACTTTCAAGACGATGCCGGATGTCGAGAATGCTTGTGGACCGTGACCGACGAGACGGTACTGAAACAGGTGACCGATGCGATGCACAGCAAGCCGTTGTTCATCGCGGACGGTCACCATCGCTATGAAACGGCGTTGAACTATCAAAAGCTCCGGCGACAGCAGATGGGCCATCAGACTGGGCTGCAACCCTACGACTCGGTGCTCATGCTGCTCACCCCGCTTGAAGATCCAGGGTTGACGGTATTACCGACGCACCGCGTTGCGACCACCCCCTTGCCGTCTTCAGACCAGATCAAGACGGTATTGGGCGACGTGTTTGAGCTTCGAGAATTCCCCTTTAACGCATCCACTCAAGATCACACACGCTCACAATTCCTGGCTAGCTTGCGGACTGAAGGAAAGAAGGCCCCGGTGTTCGGGCTGACGCGTCAAGGCGACGACCGCTACGTCACCCTCACCCTGAAGCCGGCCCATCGACCTTCCATTCAGGCCTCACCTCGAGCAAAACTCGACGTCTCACTGCTGCAGCAACTGATCGTGACCAGGCTCTGTCCAACACAACAGGAACAAGAAGCCATTCTGTACACCAAAGATGACCATGAAGCCCTAGACTGGGTGGCCAACGGAACAGGGACCGGCGCATTCCTGCTCAACGCCACGAAAGTCAGTGAGGTGCAAGCGGTCGCAGCTGCGGGGGAACGGATGCCGCACAAATCGACGTATTTTTACCCGAAGCCGTTGACGGGGCTCGTCATCAACGTCATGACCGGGTAGGTGGAGATGTCTCACACATCGCCGCTCGTCAATGGATAACGACTTCCTGGCCGATTCGGCCCTAGCGGGCGACCGAAGACAGAGGATTAGTCCGATGAACGCCAAAATTCTTATTGTCGACGATGACCCCGACATCGTCATGATGCTTGAGGACCGGCTCCATGCTTCCGGATACGAGACCGTCGCGGCCACCGAGGGACAACAGGCGCTTGACCACATTGTTCACGAGTCTCCCCAGCTGATCCTCCTGGACCTTACCTTGCCCAAAGTGTCGGGACTTGATGTCCTCAAGCGCCTGTCCCAGATCAAACCGTCTGACAATATTCCCGTCATCGTCATGACCGCGCATGGCTCTGTTGAAGCCGCGGTTGAGGCCATGAAGGAAGGGGCGTACGACTTTCTGACCAAACCCCTCGATAAAGACCATCTGTTGATCGTGATTCGCAAAGCCTTGGAGCGAGATTTACTGCGACGCCAGGTCGCCTATCTCCGGTCTGAGGTCGACGGCCGTTATGCCTCCATCGTGGGCAACAGCCAGTCCGTCAAGTCTGTCGTGGAAGCGGCACAACGGGCCGCCAAATCCGATGCGAGTGTATTACTCCTCGGCGAAAGCGGGACCGGCAAGGAACTCTTCGCTCGATCGATCCATCAGTGGAGCCATCGTGGTGCCATGCCGCTCATCGTCATCAACTGTGTCGCCTTGACGGAGACGTTACTAGAGAATGAACTATTCGGACATGAGCGAGGAGCGTTCACCGGGGCCGACCGACAGCAGAAGGGCAAGCTGGAAATGGCCGACGGGGGCACCGTCTTCCTGGACGAGATCGGAGACATGTCTCTTCCGTTGCAAGCGAAGCTGTTACGTGTCCTGCAAGACCGGGAGTTTCAGCGTGTCGGCGGGTCCAAGACCGTCTCGGTGAATATTCGCATCATTGCGGCCACGAATAAGGACCTTCGGCAGGCCGTGCGAGCAGGCCAGTTCCGCGAAGATCTCTATTTTCGACTCAACGTCGTGACCTTCACGCTGCCGCCGCTTCGCGAACGATCAGGGGATGTCCCGGCCCTGGCCCAGTTCTTTTTGGATCGGCATACGAGAGATGCAAAACGACCAGGCATGGCGCTGAGTATGGCGGCAATCGAGGCCTTGACCGGCTATCCCTGGCCGGGGAATATTCGGGAATTGGATAATGTGATCGCGCGCGCTGTCGTCTTGAGCCCGAAAGACACCATTGAACCGGAGATGTTGGCGCTTCTGGCAGATGACACTAGCCCCTGTCGAGACGAAGACCCTTTCCTCCCGTACCTGAACCTGCCCTACCATGAATCGATGGAACACCACAGCCGCTACATCATCGCGCGCGCGATGGAACTGGCCGAAGGCAATCAGACAAAAGCCGCGGAATCGCTCAAGCTTCAGCGAACCTATCTGGCTCGGTTACTCAAACAGCAAAAATAGGCGAGACGAGGTGACTGGTCGACGGAGGGTTGCGACTGGGACAAGACGGTCTAGCAGAGTGGCACGCGCGATACGGCTAGCTGACGGGCTTCCAAACGAATCAGTCCCGCTCGGACATCCCGTTCTGCCTGCGCGTAGCGCTCGGCCGTGCCAATATCCGACCAGTAGCCCTGCAGATCATACCCGAGCACCGGCTCTCCTCGCTCGATGGCCTTCACATAGGGATCGATGATCGAAGAGGCCACTCCTTTCGACACCTGCCGGAGCACCCGAGGGTGCAAGATGTGAATCCCGGCGAACATACGTGACACCGTGGGAACGGAATCCGCAAGCCCTTTTCCGGTGATGCGCAGGATCTTCCTCTCCTTCTCTTCCACCTCAACGAGCCCCCAGCTGACCGCGTCCGAATCTTCCCGAAGCACCAACGTCGCCGCCGCATGGCTGCTACGGTGAAAATCACAGAGCGCCTCAAGATCCAATTCCACCAGCGTATCCCCATTGAGAATCAACACGGGCTCTCCCGAAAAATGAGATTCCGCTTGTTTGATTCCACCGCCGGTGCCCAGAATGACCGGCTCATGCGAATAGATGATCCGCATCCCAAATTTCGAACCCGTGCCCAAGGCCTGTTCAATCATCGGTCCCAGATGATGCAGGTTGATCACGACTTGACGGAATCCATGCCGCTTCAGCAACAGGAGGTTCCAGACGATGAGCGGTACCCCACCAACCGGCAACAATGGCTTAGGAATGGTATACGTCAGCGGTCTCAGGCGAGTGCCAAGACCAGCCGCAAGAATCATGGCCTTCACACGATCAGTCCTCTACTGCAATTCAGACACATACGGTGTGAGGTGCCTCCGGAGGGTATCCAGCTCAGGATATTTTTCAAGATTGCGCCTGACGTAACTCAAGACGCGGGGGATATCCGCTAAGAATTTCGAGTTGCCTTTGACCCGATCAATGTAGACAAACCGACCGGCCGCCTTCAAATTGCGTTGAATACTTGTCAGATCAAACAGCCGTCGAAACGCGGCACGATTGGTCCAGACGAAGCGCTGTTCGGCCAGCTGATCGAGGTAGTACCCCACCAAATCGTCAACGAGGGCTTCGTCAAGTCGAATGTAGGCATCCCGTAAGAGTGAGGCCAAATCGTAGGTTGCCGGTCCCATCAACGCATCCTGAAAGTCGATCACGCCGAGCCGCAACCCGTCGACCATCAAGTTGCGAGAGTGATAATCGCGATGCGTAAAGACGCGTGGTTGCCCGGCGAGAAGTTCCGCGATTCCTTCGAACTCTCGTCTGATTGCCGTGGCGTCCCCATCAGGCAACGGGTTGCCGCAACGCGCCACAATTCCATACTCGAGAAAATGGTCGAACTCCCACATCAGCAACGGCACATCGAAACTGCGGTGAAACGCCAGGCACCCAGGATCCGCCGGCGTCGTGGCGTTGATCTGCATCTGTACCAAAACATTGATGGCCTGCTTATACCGTGACTCCAAGCTTGGCGCATCCGCCTGGCTGACAGCCTCCGCCAAGGTCACATCTCCGAAATCTTCCAGATAGAGCAGCCCTGCGGACTGATCATAGTAGTGGAGTGCAGGGACCGGCACATTCGCCTTGGCCAGATGCGACATGATGTTGATGAACGGCAGTTCAGCGATCTGATGAATCCCCCCACTGACCGCCTCTTCAGATTGCTTGAAGCCTTCCGGCTCAGCAAGCTGCATCACGATCACCGCATGCGGTGGCCCGCCGGCAATGGTGGCTCGATAGTAGCGCCGATTGGAGGCATCACCTGCCAATGGCGTCAGCGCCTTCAAGACGAGGCCGGGAGAAAAACGAGTCTCAACGGCCTGCGCGATGAGGGTTTGATCCGGAGGAGACAGTGGAGCTTTCAACGGGGGTGTATTGGCCGACAACATACTCAGCAAATTATAGCGAGCATCCCACGACTTGTCACGAACACCTCATATTCGATCGGCCCTACCTCAACACTTCTGGAATCGAGCCGACCGGCCTGAGACTTAACACCCGATGCATGACCGTCACGCCAATCGCAGCTCCAACTGTATCCGCCACCCAATCCAACCAATTCGAATCTCGAAATGGAACGAACGCCTGGTGAACCTCGTCGCTCGCCCCATACAACGAGGCCAGGAGAATGGCCACTGGAATCGCCTGTTGTCTCCACGCATTACTCCCGCTTTCACGAAGAGCCCGGTAGCACAACGCACCGAATACCGCATACTCCACGGCATGCAACACCTTATCACTGAAATGCGTAACGAACGGCACCTGCTCTTCCGGATGCGACTGCGCGGATAAATAAAAAATGAGCCCGGCATAGCCACACACCGGCCCCCAATACCGAAGAAAGTTCACCATCTCAACTCCTCGTGCAGATGTTCCATCACAAATCCGCCTGCAGATTGCATGCTCATACCCCCTATGACATACTCGCCAAGATGAAGGAGAATCGGCAGCAATGAAGCATGTCCACGTCTGTTTTCTGTGGCATATGCACCAGCCTTATTACACCGACCCGGTAGCCGGATCGGCCAGCATGCCATGGGTGCGCCTGCATGCGACCAAGGCCTATTACGATATGGCCTATCTGTTGGAGAAATTCCCCGGTGTACGCGCCACATTCAATTTTACGCCGTCTCTCCTCTTGCAGTTACAGGAGATCGGTAGCGGGAAGATCCTCGATCTGTTTCTCGAACATGCACAACGCCCAGCGGCCAGCCTCACCCTTGAAGAAAAGGCCTTTTTGGTCCGTCATTTCTTTTCAGCCAACTGGGCAACCATGGTGCGCCCCTATCCACGATACCATGAGTTGCTGGTGAAACGTGGACTGGACGTCCCGGGGCATGATCTCCACCGCGTCGCCCGTCAATTCTCCACACAAGAGTTGCTAGATCTCCAAGTCTGGCACAACCTCGCCTGGTTCGGATATGGCACCGTTCAACAATATCCTCGTCTGGCTGCGCTGCGCCAGAAAAATCGCGGCTTCACCGAGGAGGACAAACAGGAAGTGCTGGAGTTGCAGCGGATGGCCGTGCAAGACATCCTTCCGCTATACCGGCGACTCATGGAGCGGGAGCAAGTCGAACTCACGACGACTCCCTTCTACCATCCGATTCTGCCTCTGGTGATCGACACCGAGATCAACCGAAGAGCCAGACCGGATCTTCCCTTGCCCGCTCGGTTCCATGCTCCGGAGGACGCGGCAGCACAACTTCAACAAGCCGTCGACTTTCATCAGGCCACATTCGGCCGGGCTCCGACCGGCTTGTGGCCATCAGAGGGATCTGTGTGTCCCGAGATGCTTCCGCTGATCCATCAGACCGGCCTTCGCTGGTTTGCCACGGACGAGGGCATCCTCGCGCGTTCCCTGGGAATGTGCGGCCGCCAATGGCATCGGCAGTCCGCGCTCTATCAACCCTATCGCATCGGTGAACCCGAACATGCGTTGACCGTACTGTTCCGCGACCGCGAGATCTCAGACGCATTTGGATTCGTCTACCACAAGACAACGCCCGAATCCGCAGCTGAGGATGTCCTGCGGCGTCTGCGGGGCATTGTCCACGATGCACCGCAAGAAAAGATCGTCATACCTATCATCCTGGACGGTGAAAATCCCTGGGAACACTATCACGACGGCGGGGAACGATTTCTTTCACTTCTATACGAAGCCTTCACCACTCACAAACTGGATCACGACGGACAGATCCTGGTCCAGGCCTCCACCATGTTGGATGCGATGACTGCCGTGCAACCCACACAACAGCTCCCCTGCCTCCATTCAGGATCCTGGATCAATTCCGACTACAAGATCTGGATCGGGCACTACGAAGACAATCGCGGGTGGGATCTCCTCGGTCACACCCGTACACAACTGGTGAATCTCGCACAGAGTCTTCCGCCTGACCGTGCACAAGCGGCCTGGCAAGAACTCTACGCCGCCGAAGGGAGCGACTGGTTCTGGTGGTACGGCGATGATTTCGATACCGATTTCAAGCCTGAATTCGACCGGCTCTTCCGCACCCATCTTCGGAATGTCTGGACGCATATGGGCATCCCGCCCCCCGATCAACTGAATACTCCGATCTGCACGAGGGCCATCGCCTCAGAATCCGATTCAGTCCAACAGCCGCTCGTCCTGTTGAATCCCACAATCGACGGCATCGTGACCGACTTTTTCGAATGGCGTGGCGCGGGAAACATCAACACTCAGCCCCCGCTTGGAGCCATGTGGAAAGCCGATGGACTCTTCACGGCGATCCAATTCGGTTGGACCTCAAATCAGCTCGTGATGAGATTCGACCCAGACGAAACGAGTGCGACACGACAGGGCCTCGACGTTGATATTCGGTTGCAAGGGCCTCAATGTACTTTTCGGCTGACATTTGCGCTTACCTCGCCAGGCCCGGAGGCTTTTCTCTTGTCTCGCCAAACCCAGGCAGATGCCTGGCAAGAGATCGCCTCCTATCGGTCAATCAAGGCCCACACCATTCTGGAGTTGGCCGTCCCTTGGAAAGAGCTGTGCCTGGAACAAGGGAATACGACCCAGATGTCGATCATCGTGCGAGAACACGGCCTCGAAGTCGCTCGCTATCCTGGCCATCATCCGGCCGTCCTGACCGTACCTGGGCCGGAATTTGAGGCCGAACTGTGGAGAGTGTGACCATCGTAAGGGATTGAGATTGTAGGAGGAGAAGAGATGCCAGATCTAAGACGTGACCCCATTGTGGGCCGCTGGGTGATTATTTCCACTGAGCGCAGGGGTCGTCCACATGACTTTATCAACCTCCAACCGGCCCGACCGGTTTCAACGACCCTCTGTCCGTTTTGCCCGGGACAGGAACGGCTCACGCCGAAAGAAATCATGGCCTATCGGCCGCAGCCGGGCGGACCCAATTCTCCCAATTGGACCGTACGCGTCGTCCCGAATAAATTTCCCGCGCTGCAAGTTGAAGGTGACATGGGTCGCGAGGGAATGGGACTCTACGACCGCATGAACGGCGTGGGTGCCCACGAAGTCATCATCGAAACACCCACCCATGTCGAGGGCCTTGCCGATCTTCCGATCAAGAAGATCGAGGACGTGCTGTGGGCCTATCGAGACCGAATGATCGACCTCCGAAAAGACATTCGATTCCGCTACATTCTCATTTTCAAGAACCACGGCGCGTCCGCCGGCGCCACCCTGGAACACAGCCATTCTCAACTCATCGCCCTGCCGATCGTCCCGACCAACGTGCAGGAGGAGCTGGACGGATGCCGCACGCACTATCAGCAGAAGGAACGTTGCATCTACTGCGATATCCTCCGGCAGGATCTTTCGGAAGGAGATCGCATCGTCGCCGAGAACCCAGAATTCCTCTGCGTCACACCCTTCGCGCCACGATTTCCATTCGAAATGTGGATCCTCCCCAAGCGCCATGCGGCGTATTTTGAGGAAAGTCAGAAATCGCAGTTCGAGTTTCTGGCCCCGATCCTTTCGGAGTCGTTGCGCCGTATGGACAAAGTGCTCGCTCGCCCCTCATACAACTTTATCCTCCATAGCTCTCCCCTTCATGAAAAAACCGGCGACTACTACCATTGGCACCTGGAGATCATCCCGAAACTGACGCAAGTCGCCGGCTTCGAATGGGGCACCGGTTTCTACATCAATCCGGTGTCACCGGAGGAAGCCGCGACGTTCCTCCGCGAAGCAGAAATCTAAGTGCCGACCCGCTTGCGCATCGAAGATCCCACGCTTGCGGGAGCACTGCGCAAGATTGAGCAACTGGTTCGCCGCGCCGGCGGGAGAACATGGCTGGTCGGCGGCTCGGTCCGGGATCTCGTGCTCGGTCAACAACCTCGCGATCTAGACCTCGAAGTGACGGGTCTGCCGCCCGGTCAAGTTCATGCATTGCTGACTGAGCACTTCTCTGTCCAATTCGTCGGGAAAGCGTTCGCGGTCTTCAAGCTGCACGGTCTACCGGTCGATCTGTCCATTCCCTCCCGCGTGCTCTCCGACGACACCTCGATCCCCGGTGTACTGAGACAGGCCGATCCCAATATGCCGATCGACGAGGCGCTTGCACGGCGAGACTTCACGATGAACGCGATGGCCTGGGATCCGGACACCATGGAACTGCGCGATCCCTTCAACGGTCGTGGCGACCTCGATGCACGGATCTTGCGCCACGCGTCGAGCCGATTCGCCGAAGATCCTCTACGCGTCTTGCGTGGCATGCAGCTGGCTGCCCGCTTTGAACTCACGGTCGCGCCGGAAACCGTGGCCCTGTGTCAAACACTCTCCCAGGATGGGCAACCCAGCGAGCGTCTGTGGGTAGAATGGAGGAAGCTGCTCCTTCAAGGGCGCACGCCATCGCTGGGTTTACAATTCTTACGTCACTGCGGCTGGCTCCGTTTCTATCCGGAGCTCGCGGCCCTCGAAGGCTGTCCACAAGATCCCATCTGGCACCCAGAAGGCGACGTCTGGATCCACACACTCCACTGCCTGGACTGGTTCGTTGCGGAGCGCACCGGTGATGAGCCGGACGACCTGGCCGTCGGGTTGGGCGTCCTCTGCCACGACTTCGGCAAACCAGCCACGACCAAAGAAGAATATGGACGCGTCAGCTCGCGAGGACATGAATCGGAAGGGGCAGGCCCGACACAATGTTTTCTTGAGCGACTGACCAATCAGCACGGCCTGATTGATGAGGTGGTCCCGTTGGTATGTTGCCATCTTCGTCCCCGTGCCCTGCATGACGCCAACGCTTCGGACAGCGCAATCCGCCGATTGGCAAGGCAAGTTCAGCGCATCGACCGATTGGTGCGTGTGGCGAGGGCCGATCATGCAGGCCGGCCACCGAAACAGTTTGATGGATTTCCCGCCGGTGAGTGGCTGTTGGCCCGAGCACGCCAGCTGGAAGTGGACCGTCAGACGCCTCCTCCCATTATCATGGGCCGTCACTTGTTAGAATTGGGGATTCAGCCTGGTCCTGACATGGGCCGACTGCTTGATGACTGTTATGAGGCTCAGCTTGATGGGGAGTTTGGAACACTCGAAGATGGCTTGATCTACGCGAAAAGCAGACACTCCGCTCTGTGCTAGTCGACAACCCTGTTCCTTGAATCTCGAATTCTTACACCTTGAGTTCTAAATCCAAGTGCAACACGACAGGCCCTAATGGGCTACGGTGTTGCCATGCTAAAACAATGCTACACACACTTGAGTGCTGAAGAGCGTGATGAAGAGCATGTTGATGGCAATCATGGCAGTGGCAGTGGCAGTGACCTTCAGCGCACCAGCGTTCGCCGGCGAGAAGAAAGAAGAGAAGAAGGGCGGCCACGTGGTGATGGCTGAAGAGAAGAAGAAGGATGGCAAGGCCGAGGATACTTTCGGCGATAAGAAGGAAGAGAAGAAGGGCGGCCATGCCGACACCTTCGGCGAAGAGAAGAAGGACAAGGGCGGCAAGTAAGACTCAGTTTGGTGAGGCTACGCTGGGGGGCTTTCTGCCGAAAGGGAGAAAGCCCCTCGGTGTTTTCATTTCTCCTGAACAGAACCCCTATCCTCTTCCTCTCAGTCGTTACCAGACGTAACCCTTCTCCAACGACTTACCGATAATGAAGAGTGACCAAGATGGGCGATTCTGACCGCACCCTCTCATATCTCAGAGCCTCATCCTGCTGATCGCTAGAGGCGATCAACTTTCATTCTTGTATATGTCCACTGGCTTCTGCAAGAATCTCGACGCCGAGATGAGTACAAGCCGTAGTCCTACCATGGACCACCGAATAGACTGCCGTGGCGGAGAAGTCTTATGGGCCTCACGAAATCAATGACCCGTCGTTACCATGTATTGCAGATATGTACATTCCTGCTCGCGACGACGGGGTGCGCTTCGTCTACCCCTACCTCAACCAATGGAACGGCCACGCTTTCGTGGGATGCCAGTGAGCGAGCGGACCTTGCGGGACACAAAATCTATCAGGCAACAGCGCCAGGTGCGTATGGAGATCCTATAGCGACCGTCCCCATGAATGTCACGAGCTACACTGTGCCTGGCCTTGCATCCGGCACCACCTATTTCTTCACAGTCACCGCATACAATACGGATGGTGCCGAAAGTTCCTTCTCAAACGAAGTGAGCAAAACCATCCCCTAACCACCTGCCCCGGACCTCGAATCCAGACTTTCTAGCGTTCGTCTCTTGACCCCTTCTCACTGAGAACTGCATCCCCTCTGACACTGGTCTGCACTGAGACGAGACGCCATCCTTACCCATCGTCCTCACGCGAGAGCGGTAGCTCAAGACCTCTACCTGGCGGCGCATGGCGCCTTCGATTGCCCTTCACTCATCAGCCCTTTTTTTTGCTTCATGACTAGAGTATCTTGCGCATGAAGACAGATCGGCGGTCTCCACGAAGCAGGCCTGTCGTGGAGACACCACAATTCATCGCTCCACCTCTCGGCACCGAGATCCAGCAGCACGACCGGCGAGCGTTCCATGCGCGATAGGGTCGCCTTCACTCAGGACAGACGGGAATAACGAACATGCAATGCCCTCGTTGTCGATCTGGGAACCGCGAGGGAGCTCAATTCTGCCGGGCGTGCGGGATACGCTTGGAGCCACCGTGCCCGAAGTGCGGCATGAAAACTGTGCCCGGCAGTCGTTTCTGCGATGGGTGCGGCTCACCCCTCGAGGCCGCGGACGGCCCAAGCGCGGGAGCGTCTCCAGCCATCCCCCTCTTTGAAATTCCAGCGAGCGATCCCCCGCAGCATCTCGCCGAAACGACCCTCATGACTCGGGCGACGCTGGAGGGTGAACGCAAGCAAGTCACCGTCCTATTTGTCGATGTTGCCGGCTTCACCTCGCTCTCCGAACAACTCGATCCCGAAGACGTGCATTCCATCATGACCCGTGCCTTCGAGCTGATGCGAGCCGAGGTCCATCGCGTTGAAGGCACTGTGAACCAGTTCCTCGGCGACGGCATCATGGCGCTCTTCGGCGCTCCCATTGCCCATGAGGACCATGCCCAACGCGCTGTGCACGCTGCGCTGGGGATCCAAAGAGCGATCAACTCATACCAGGAAGAGTTGCAGCGACAGCGCGGGATTAGCTTTCAGGTCCGCCAGGGCTTGAATACCGGCCTGGTCGTTGTGGGTTCCATCGGCCCCGATCTTCGTATGGACTATACGGCTCTCGGCGACACGACCAACATTGCAGCGCGACTGCAACAGGCTGCCGGCCGTGGACAGATCCTTGTCTCGAAGACCACGCATCGCGTGGTGGAGGGCTACTTTTACACGCGCGAGCTCGGCGGTCTCGTCTTGAAAGGCAAAGCAGAACCCGTGAAGGCCTGGGAAATACTCGGAGCCCGCATGGGCCGCACACGCATGGATATCGTGGCGGAGCGAGGACTCACGCCCTACATAGGGCGTGAGCCTGACATGCAGGCGCTCCTTGAGAGCTTCGACAAGGCACAGGCTGGTCACGGTCAGGTCGTATTCCTCGTCGGCGAAGCCGGAATCGGGAAGTCCCGGCTCCTCTACGAGTTTCGCCGGAAGATCGGAACCGACGCCGCCTGGAGCGAAGGGCAGTGCCTCTCGTTCGGTCAGTCGATCGCCCTGCATCCGGTCGTCGACATGATGAAGCGGAATTTCCACATCGAAGACGGTGACAGCGAACGGACCATCGCGAAGAAAATAGAGCGCGCCGTTTTACCGTATGGAGAAGACTTGGGCTCCCTCGTCCCCTATCTCCGCTATCTGCTGTCGGTTGATCCCGGCGACCCATCGGTGCTCACCATGGATCCTCAGCAGCGACGTGGTGAGATTTTCGACGCCCTTCGCCGACTCCTCGTGCGCGCATCCACGACACAGCCGCAGATACGGGTGCATGAGGACTGTCACTGGATAGACACCATGACCGAGGAGTATCTGCACTTTGCGGCCGACAGCGTCCCAAACAACAAGATTCTTGACATCTTTACATACCGGACCGGACACACGCATCCGTTTGGAGAGCGGACCTACCACCGCCAACTCATGCTGACGGCCCTTTCGTCTAAAAATAGCGTCCATATGGCGGAGGCGATGCTTTCCACGAAAACTCTCCCGCACGAGCTGAACGCCCTCGTGGCGTCGAAGGCGGAGGGTAATCCTTTTTTCGTCGAAGAACTCGTCAACTCCCTTCAGGAAACGGGCGCCATCCGAATGGTGGGCGACCGCTATGTCCTGACCAGGCGTCTTAAGAACATCTTCGTCCCGAATACCATTCAGGACATCATCATGGCGCGCATCGACCGGCTGGACGAGGCGCCTAAAAAAACGCTTCAGTTCGCCTCGGTCATCGGCCGGGCATTCACTCGCCGACTCCTCGACCGCATTACCGATCTTCCCGATCACAGCGAACGTTCCCTACAGGTATTACAAGCGATGGAGTTGATCTACGAACAACGTCTGTCCCCCGAGTTGGCGTATATATTCAAGCACGCGCTGACGCATGACGTCGCGTACGGGTCCCTGCTGATGCAACGTCGCAAGGAGCTCCATCGCACGATCGCACTCGCCATTGAAGAGCTGTATGCGGATCGCCTAAGCGAGCAGTACGAGGTCCTTGCCCATCATTTCACATGCGCGGAGAACTGGCAGCAGGCGCTCGATTACCTGCTCAAGAGCGCCCAGAAAGCACTCCATTCCTTTGCCAACCATGAAGCGATTGTCCTCTATGACCAGGCGCTTGAGGTGATCGCGCGGCTCGGCGACGCTGTTGACATCAAGATCCTGATGTCGATCAGAGAGGGGAAATCACATGCGTATCTTGCCCTGAGCGAGTTCATGCATTCCCATGCCGAGGGCACGCACCTGCTGGCGCTGGCTCGGCGCGCCAAGGAACCGATCATGGAAGGGGCCGCCCTGGCTGGCATGGGCTTTTCGTCGTTTTGGTTGCACGACTTCGACCGGGCCCTTGCAGAATCCCGCGAAGCGATCGAGGTGGCCGGCAGAATCGGCGCCGAGCCGGTTATTGCAGCCGGCCGCTACATCAACGGGTTCGTCTACGCCGTCACCGAGCGGCTCGATGCGGCCAAAGCGGAATGGACCGAGGCGCTCCACCTCGGCCGCGCCACTGCTGCCCGCGTTCCGGAATCACTGTCCCTTGGTTGCCTCGCGCTGCATCGGAACTGGGAAGGGGACTACACGGAAGCGGCGCAGCAAGCCGAAGAGGCCGTCCACATTGCACGAGCGCATCGCTTGGTGGTCCCCTTGCTCTGGTCCGTGTGGATCTCAGGTCTCGCGGCCATCGGCAAAGGAGCCTACGACGACGCGCTGAAGAATCTTGAGCAGCATCTCATCTTCTGTGAAAAAGTCGGCGCCGAAGTCATCCGCCTTCGCGTCCTCAACACCCTGGGATGGCTGTGGATTGAATGTGGAAACACCACGCGTGCGCTCGATATGAATCGTCGGAGCATGGACGGTGCGCACACGCGCGGCGATCCCGAGACGAGCGCCAACGCCAAGATCAACCTTGCCGATGTATTGCTGGCCCAGGGAAATACCGACGAAGCCGGAGAACTCGCCGACGAAACCTACCGGATGGTGAACAATCCTGCCACCAGCGACTGGATGCGCTGGCGGTACTCGACGCATCTGTTCACCACCCTGGGTGATCTGAGCCTTGCCCACGGTGATCACGCCAAGGCCCAAGAGTGGGCGGACCAGTGCTTGGAAATCGCCACCCGGACGAGTTCGAGGAAGAACCTTGCTAAAGGCTGGCGGCTGCGGGGCGAGATCGAACTGGCCCGGCACCGATGGGACGACGCCGATACTGCACTGCAGCGAGCCCTGACCTTCGCCAAAATGACCGGCAATCCGACCCAAATCTGGAAAACCCATGCCGCAATCGGCCGATTGTACGAAGAGCGGCACCAGCCGGATGCGGCCCACGCCGCATACGCTGCCGCGCGTAACGTGCTTGACGGCATCACCTATCGCCTGCGTGACGAGCGGCTACGCGCCAGTTTCGACGCCTCGTCGTCGATTCAAGACATCTACCGGCTTAGTGCTCCCCGCTGATCCGATTGTCCGATCGTTCTCACATTTCGAGACCACGCCGCGTGGATTCATTTTTCTCATGATCGGAGCGATTATCTCCTCCCTGTGGTCCGGAGCACGTACCGATGCAATGCGACTCATCACCGTCACCTGCCCTGCCCCCTGCTTTCATGCCGCCGGTTCCCCTTGACCCGTTCTCCCAGAGGACTGTATAACCACTAACTCTGGTACATGCTTGAGTTGGACATGTTTCGTGAGGAAACGACGGGCAGGCTTACGCCAACCATGGCGCTGGCCCACTGACTCACACCTCGCCCCTCAAGCGGCAGTACTGTTCCACTATGCGCCCGTAGCTCAATGGATAGAGCATCTGACTACGGATCAGAAGGTTACAGGTTCAAGTCCTGTCGGGCGCACCATACTTTAGCTTGGCGTGTACCGCGCGCGGATAAACCCCACCAGTGAGCTGAACTCCTTTCCTGACACTCGTTCGTGCCGGAGGCTCATCCAACCCAGCCGTCCCCCTGTCATCGACAGATCAACAGGTCAATTCGCGGATGGATGCATCCCGCTCCGCCAGTTCTGACCGAACAAGGGATAACACAATGCCCTACACAATCTGTGTGGACTTTCGTTCCGACTTAACTACGCGCCGCCGCCCGGGCCAGCAGTTCTTTCTGCAAGGCTTCGATATCGGCCTTTGCGCCCAACGCGATCTCCTCTACCTTGCGTTCACTCTCCGGCCCAGGGACATGGGAAAACTCATGGCAGTCTTCATAAGCCTGCTCTGTAGTACCCGTCGCTCTAATGACCATACCGGCGATGACTCCTCCAACAATTGCCGTGGCAAGCGTCATCGCGATGCCCACGAGTTGGACTCCAACGACACCAGGCACCACAACAATCGCGATCAGTCCACCCAATAACCCCGGCATCCCATGCAGATTGTGGACGCCACAGGTGTCGACTAGTTTCATTTTTGATTCCAGCATCGGCTGAATGAACACAAACCCAATCACCGAAAGTGCGCCGGCAAGCAATCCGATCCCAAACGCACCAGTGGGGCTTACGAGGTTACAGGTCGAGCCAATGGCGACTCCACCCGCCAATGCGGCATTAGCCATATCCACCATCGAAGTCTTTCCATGATGAAAACGTGCGCTGAGGAAGTAGGTGGCAAGCGTAGCCCCGCACAAGGCCAGGATCGTATTCACAACCGTTTGGGGCATTTGCTCGAACGGCACAATTGCAGTCGCAAAACTCGGCCAAAACAGCCACAGCACCATGGACCCGAGCATCGCGAACCGATCGGACGTCGGATCGGATTCGATCGGTTGACTCCGCTGCTGCGCCGTCGTCAGCACCAGAGACGCAGCTAATCCGAAATAGGCACCGAATGCGTGGATGACAATCGATCCAGCCGAATCCTGAAACCCTTTGGTCAACCCCGAACCATTGTCCAACACCAAATATTCGTTCAGCGCATAGAGAGGCACTAACAATAACGTGAGTAACGCGTACTGAAACACCCGCAAGCGGCCGAGCACCGCCCCCATCGCGATCAACGCCGTCGCCACCGAAAATTCGGCCAGCATCAAGGTCTCGACCGAATGGGCCTGTATCGAATGCCCCACCACTCCGTTCGCACGCAACAACATGTACAGCGGTATCCCTGTTGCGACGACGAGATAGGTGCCGGTCGTAGCCCCGAACCCATAGCGTCGGACGAAGACCATGAGAAAGCCGAACCCGACGACCAGCATGGCCAGGATGTGAATCGAGTAGTTATATTGCGCGACCAGGCGCGCCTCATTCACGGCGCCAGCTGGCTCTTCGGCACCGACCCAACTTGTAAGGCACAAGAGAAACAGACTTGCTGCGCTGAGCATCGGCACCCAGAAGCGGTTCTGCATTGAGTCCTCCTTGGACAGTAGGAGTAAAAGGGGGGGCTATTAGGGAGAGCAGTGTACCCCATTGGCGAGCGCTCTTGTCAAACCCCACCAAAGGCTTAGTCGCGGGACCGATAACCATGATGCAGTGTCAATGACTCAGTCGAGAACGAGGGAACAAGGAGGAAGGAGTTGATAAACCACATGAAGTATCGGCTTTGGAGAAGCGCCTGCGGCTTGTGGTGAGAAGGACGATGGCAGGTTAAGCCACTCCTCGCTAGCGAGGTCCCGGCATCGCCCCTCCACCATCGCTCCCGATGCGCCCTGGCGGCAACTCGAGGCTATGCCGCTGGCCCCTTACCGCATCTTGAGGGGGGAGGGTGTGACACGGCATGTGCGAATGGAGAAAGTTCAATGGACAGCCCAGTCCGATTCGTGTTCGTGAGGGCAAGGCCGGATCAGCGCCGCCTCTCGGAGATGCTCGATGTTTGACGATCGGCTCTCGATCGTATACTCTATCGTCACCCACAAAAGGAGTCGCTATGAAGTTCATTACGGTGCGGGATTTACGCGGACGTTCCGGACAAGTCTGGACCAAGCTCGCTCGCGAACGAGAAGTCATCCTGACGTCGAATGGGAAGCCCATCGCCATCCTGTCCGCCGTGTCGGAGGAGACGCTGGAAGAATCACTGGCAGCCGTCAGACGTGCGAGAGCCGTAGCGGCGGTGGAAAAGCTGCAGCGGCAGTCCGTTCAGATGGGTACGGACTCACTCTCTCCTCACGAGATCACAGCTGAAATCAAGGCGGTACGGAAGGCGCGCCGCCGGTGAAGGTAGTGGTGGACACGAATGTCCTGGTCGCGGGACTCCTCTCTCCGTTTGGCCCGCCAGGTGAGATCCTCTGCATGGTTGCATCGGGCACGTTGAGACTGTGCTTTGATGCCAGAATCCTCACCGAATATGAAGAGGTCCTTGCCCGACCGAAGTTTCGATTCAATGCCGAACAGACTCAGGCGTTGATGGACCACATCCAAGCGGAAGGATTCAGCGTGGCGAGCAACCCCTTGCCGGTCAGGCTTCCAGATCCAAGCGATGAACCATTCTTACAATCAGCCGTGGCGAGCGAAGCCGACTGTTTGATTACGGGAAATATAAAGCACTTTCCCTCGGCGAGACGCCAGGGGATGACCATACTCTCGCCACGCGAATTTCTCGACTACTACCGGAAACGATCCACGCCTCGGATACGCAAAGGGTAGTCATGCGGAAGCCGCCGACGTGAGTAGACACCCGACGATTTCTATCCGCCTCGCCTCCACCACACTGCAATAGGTCTCCATCCCTGGCCACCTCGATCGGCGCCCGATTCCGGCGTTCGGCCTTGCCTACCAGCCGGAACCGAACTTCGCCCTATTCGGCTGAAGAAGCGCAGGCCTCTCCAGCACAGGAACAGGCCGATAGACTCCGCGTGGCGCGCTCGCCTGAGCCCCCGCTCAGGCAATTCCGGCCGATCAGGATCACTCCCGTGCAGAGTCTTCGCGCATCGGAACCCGATATTGTTGTTCCGATTCGTCGGCTTGTTGTTGTTCCGGTTCGCGGATCGCAGGTTCTGCGGATGATTGTTCCACGACCCCCCACGGAGCACAGCCATCGTCAACCCGTCCCCTTCCGGCCGGAAAATCCTCCGGCGGAACTTTTTCACGCCATTGTAAAACCAGTGTTCCTCGTACAGCGCGTCTCAGCCCATAGGTATCGGCATGCTGGGCATACCCCAGCCAGCTCGCCCATGATTGCCGCCACCCGTCTACAGATAAAGCCCCTTGCACACTGAGCATGTCGAGCAAAACGCTCAAGAACTGGGTGGGGCACGCCCGGCAGGGCCAGCTTGCGACAGTGGGAGCGAGCCGACGACCCGTGACAGAGCTGGAAGCAGAACTGTCACGGGTCAAACGTGATCTTGCGGAAGCACGGATGGAGCGGGACATCCTAAAAAAAGCCACCGCGTACTTTGCGAAGGCGCAGCTGTCCGGTACGCGCTCATGAGCACGCTGCGTCCCCAGTATCCGTTGAGTCTGTTGTGTCGAGTGCTGGAGGTGTCCCGAAGCGGCTACTATGCCTGGTGCACCCGTCGGCCTTCGACACGCACCCAGGAGAACGCGCGGCTGGAAGTTGCGATCCAGGCCGCCCATGTGCGGACCCGGCAGACGTATGGCCCGGAACGGCTACAAGCCGAACTGCGGGAGGATGGGTTTCCAGCTGGGATCAACCGTATCAAGCGGCTGCGAAAGAAGCTGGGCCTGCGCTGTACACCGGTACAACGGTTCACGATCACCACGGATTCGGCGCATCACCTGCCAGTGGCGGAGAATCGCCTGGCGCAAACGTTCACCGCGACGCGTCCGAATGAGACCTGGCTCACCGACATCACCTATGTCCCGACAGAGGAAGGGTGGTTGTATGTAGCCGGGGTTAAGGATCTGTATACGTGTGAGGTCGTCGGATATGCCATGGGGGCCCGGATGACAACAGACTTGGTGAGTCACGCCTTAAGAAAAGCCGTGGGGGCAAAGCGCCCACGCCCAGGCTTGATCCACCACTCCGACCGTGGATCCCAATATTGTGCCCACGACTATCAGGATCAGCTGCGGCAGTGGGGCATGATCCCCTCCATGAGTCGGAAGGGGAATTGCTATGACAACGCACCGATGGAGAGTTTCTGGGGGACACTGAAAACTGAGCTGGTGCATCACCGGCGATATGATACACGGGAGCAGGCTCGGCGAGAGATTACGGAGTACATTGAGGTGTTCTACAACCGCCAGCGGCGGCATTCCCGGCTGGGGAATTGCTCGCCAGCTGCATTTGCCCAACAGTGGGTCCGTCAACAGCCGGCGACGTGAGGCTGCAACTCATGGCGTCCACTATTGACAACCGGGGTCAAGGAGTCGGCGTTCACGCCATCGGTCGGCTCTGCCAATCCGTTTCGTTCGAGTGGTGATTTCTCAACCTCCAGTCCTCCGCCAACAGCTAAACCTCCTCAAACCGCTCGGCCACCTCAGGCGGCCGCTTCGGCAGACCAGACCGTGCGCTATCGCGATCCTGCCACAGGGCAGCTCAGCACGAAACGCCGCAATTCTCTGTCATCCTCCACAGCTGGCGATGACCCGGACGGCCCACGTTGTTCTGCTGATGGGCTGGGGATCGTCACGGAACAATGCGAGCAGCGACGGCGGGCACACTCGTCAAAGGCCAATGGCGCGACTCGATAACAAGGATATGGCGATTCGGGGGACCGACACAGTCGGTCACGGTCATGATACTCGCCTGATGTTCGCTCCCAGACTTCACCCCAGGCCGGGTCGCCTGCCAGCCGCCGATGCCGATCTGAACCAGATTCTTGCCTCTCGCTCCAGACCAGGCCCTCGCGCGCGCTCTATTTTCTATAGCACGCTAGACAGCAGGGCTTCCCTGAGTATAATGACATGAATTCATGCTTATGATTAGACTTCTGGTACTACTCGTCGGTCTTCTGACACTCTTCTCTCATCCAACCTCGGCGTGGGCTGGGACGAAGTATGAGGAGGGCCTCAAGCAATTGGCTGACGGGGTGGCTGAAGGAGCCGCCAAGGTAAAAAAGCAGCGCCTGGCTTTTCTCGACTTGATCGATGGAAAAGGGGAATCGACTCCGATGGGACAGTTCCTGGCCGAGGAACTCGGGACACAGATCATGGTGGCCGGTGAATTGACGGTGGTGGATCGCACCCTTGCGTACTCGACCCTGAAGAAGTTACACGTTGATCACATCGACTCGGCCCACGCGAAGACCCTACAGCAGGCGGCCAAAGCGATGCGCGCCGACCTCTTTGTGGACGGCGTCATCCTCGACACGCCCGATGGCCTGCAGGTCACCCTACGGCTCATCAGTCCATCGAATGCCCAGCCGATCCGTGCGATACGAGGAATGTTGCCCAAAGCCGGCCCCTTGAATGTGTTCTTTAAGAAAGAGGAAACTCCGCAACCGATCATGAACATCAACAGTCCTAAAGAGGCCCCGACGCCGGTCGGTTTAGGGACCTACCGGAACGAGTACTACGAAATGGTGATCCGATCGATCGAACTGCAGGCCAACCGAGCCAAGGTGGATCTCACCATCGAAAACCTTTCCCGACGCGATTTGAAGCTCCTCTGTCGGTTACAGGAGACACTCCTGAAGGACGAACAGGGGACGGCTTGGCATCAAGGCGTTGGGGACAATCGAGAAGGGCTATGTACCCATGGCATCGAACTCTCCCCTCGCCGGAAGGAACGGGCCGTCCTGACCTTCACCGGCTCATCGGAGACAGCCGCCACACAATTCACACTTCATTTCAGCGAAACATTACCTCGGCGAGATGCCTCCTTCGTCATCGATGGACTGAAAATTGGCTCGCCGTCTGAATCTACGCTAACGACACCGTAAAGGATCACTCATGTCGAAGACCTTGAAACAAGTGCTCACGATCGCCGGCTCGGATTCCGGAGGAGGCGCGGGTATCCAGGCCGATATCAAAGCCATGTCCGCCAATGGTGTGTTCGCCATGTCCGTCATCACGGCGATCACGGCCCAGAATACCGAAGAGGTGACGGATATCTTCGAATTGCCGCCGACCATCATCGCCTCGCAACTCGACGCAATCTTCGATGATTTCGACGTCGCTGCCGTGAAAACCGGGATGTTGTCCTCGGCGGCCGTCGTCGAAGTCGTCGTGAGAATGCTAACACCTCAGCAGGTGATCAACCTGGTCGTGGATCCGGTGATGATTTCCAAGAGCGGTCATGCGCTCTTGCGACCGGACGCGGTCGAAGCAGTCAAGACCACACTGTTGCCACTCGCATTGGTCGTGACACCGAACGTCCATGAGGCGCAGCAGCTGTCGGGTATTGAGGTTACCTCGTTGGCTGATGCTCGGCGAGCCGCCAAGATCATCCATGGATTCGGATGCAAGCATGTGCTGATCAAAGGAGGCCATCTGCTCAGCGAACGGGCAACGGATCTCCTCTATGACGGCCGGTTCTTCAATGTCCTGAAGGGCGAGTTCATCGAAACACGCCATACCCATGGCACCGGCTGTACGTTCGCCTCCGCGTTGGCGGCGCATCTGGCACGAGGGCAATCCGTCCTGGATGCGGCCCAGGCCGCCAAATCGTACGTCACCGAAGCGATCCGTCATGGGCTGGCAATCGGCCACGGACAAGGCCCCACGGATCATTTTTATTTTCTAGAACGGTAGCGGCATACCCATGTTTGCACGACCCTATTCACCCCTCTCGTTTTGCTTCACCGGCCTCGGTTGGTTGGTGCTGGCTTCAATCCTCGGGTTGGCAATCCTCATCGGGCTGATTCGTGGCACTCCGTTGCCGCCATGGGTCCGAATGCTTCATGTCCATGCAGTCTTGGTCGGCGGTGTGACCCAGATTATGCTCGGTGGATTTCTCCTGTTCATCTCTCCCCCTCACTCGGCTGACCGTAAAGAAACCGACTCGCATCCCCTCACATTCTGGGCGCTGAACAGCGGGCTGGTTGGAATGCTCGTGGGGTTCTGGCTACATCAGTCCCTAGTCGTAGGCGTCGCCGGCTTTGTGGTCATGGCCGCTTGTTGCACTGTCATCTCTACCCTGTGGAGCCGCGCACGTCGGATGTGGACGTCCTCACTGAACCAGGCATGGTACTACGCCCTGTCTCTCTTGGGCCTTGTCGGCGGATCAGCCTGTGGGGAGATCCTGGCGTTTGGTTTTATGCCGGAATCCTCTGGCTATGTGCGGCTTGCGCATATTCATCTGGTGGTACTCGGTTTTGTACTGCTGGCCATCATCGGCATAATGCACCATCTCCTCCCGATAATCTGGAACCGCCCTTTCTTAAGCCCTAGGCTCGCGCAGACACCAATAGTCTTGATGCCGCTCGGCGTGGCTGTCTTGATCGGCGGATTCTTGAACTCATCAGTCCCGGTTGAAATGATCGCTGGCGCCATGCTCTTCACAGGCGGAATTCTCTGGACCGGCAATCTGCTTGCAACCTGGCGCACCTCGACCCACACCGGCAGCGCAGCCTCGGACCATCTTTTGGTCAGTACCTTCTTTCTCCTGTTCACCATCATCCTCGGCGTGCTTGTCGGAGCAAATAGCCTCTCTAGTCCCCCGCGACTGCCGTACGGCACACTCCACCTCGTCGCCTATACACATATGACGTTCGTCGGCTTCATCGTGAATGCCATCATGGGCGCGTGCTCCTACTTCATTCCCATCACCCTCGCAGCTGATCGTGTCCCCAATACCAAGAAGCGCGGGCCGTATCTCGATCAGCTGAACGGGATCATGAACCGCTGGAGATCGGTACAGATCGCCACTCTCTCGTTAGGAACCATGGGACTTGGCCTCTTGGCCGCACTCACCTGGAACGTGCCGCTGACCTCACTCTATATCCATGTCGCAACCTGGACGAGTCTCGGCCTCCTCATGACCGGCTTGGTTCTCTTTTCAGTCAAGCTAACCTCGATGATCGCCAAGAAACCGGACACACTCCGGACAGCACAGACCTCCACCGACGAACTGAAACTCACGGCCTGAACGTCCGGCCAGGTATCCCCATTCCTGATCTCAGACACCGATTCTGATACAATCCCTCCCATGGAAGAACGGTTCTCATTTCTCGATCCTCAGGGTCATCGGGTCGCCGCCATCTTGACCATCCCTGACGGGGGAACAGACAAGATAGCCATCCTGTGTCACGGGTTTCTTTCATCAAAAACTAGCTCGACGAACAATACACTGACCCGTATGTTGAATAACCACGGCATCGCCACCTTTCGCTTCGACTTCTTCGGCCAGGGGGAAAGCGAGGGTCCGTTTGAACTGGTGACCACCAGCTTAGCAGTGGAACAGGCACGGAGCGCGGTCGATCTCATGAGGGAGCGTGGCTATCGACACATCGGCCTGATGGGATCAAGTTTCGGTGGTCTGGTTGCGACCCTGACTGCGTCACAACGAACGGACTTGGCCTGTCTCGCCCTGAAATGTCCTGTCGTCGACTTCGCCGAGGAGTTACGATTGGGGTTCGGCCCCGATGAGATGGCACAATGGAGGGCAACGGACACGATTCCCAATATCATGGGTGGTCCTGACAGAATCAGGCTCCGCTACGCCTTTTATGAAGATGCTCTGCGCCGAATTGCTTACGACCCAGCACGATCGATCACAGCTCCAACTGTCATTGTGCAAGGCGACAAGGACGAGCATGTCCCGCTCCATCAAAGTCAGCGGCTCTATGAGGCACTGGAAGGTCAAAAGTGCCTAGAAATCCTACCTGGTGCAGATCATCAGTTTACGAGGGGCGACGATTTTGGACGGATGACGAACTTAATCGCAGATTGGTTAATCAGTCATCTCACAGGCTAGCCAATCGATGAGCCTAGCCAGCCGGGGTTAGAGAGAATCTCACCACCGTGCGCAATTACAGCTTAATGATCTGACCTTCTTCGAGAAATTCCACCCGCTCAATGCCTAACCGACTGATTTCCTCCTTGATCTGGGCCTGGTAAGGAGGCTTCATGTGATACGCGTAGACCGGCAGGTTCGGACGCCGAAGTTTTTGAAACTCCTTGAGGAACAGGGAGGGAGTCAGGTGTTTGGATGTTTGGGCCAACTTCCCCAGTTCGTCAGGAAAGGATGATTCGATGAAAGCGGCCTTGAGATTCGGGGTTGTCCGACCAAGATGCCAAATCTCCTCAGTTTCGTACGTATCACCACTATAGAGCAAGGCAGCCTCGTCATCCTTCACCACATACCCCACGGTGGGAACCGTGTGGTTGACTGCAACGGGAATGATCTCAAGATGTCCGAGCACGACCGATTTCCCAGGCTGGAGCACGTGGGCTCGCAAGATCGGATTTTCCCGATTAGGCAGCTCGAAAAAATTTGGATAGACCGTGCCATTAAACACATGGTCCCTCAAACCCTGCAGGACCGGCTCCGTGGCCGCGACGGTCACTGGCTCAATGAACCATTCAGCGAGATTGTCCGCCAGGAGCGGTAGGCCTTTGATATGATCGAAATGAAGATGGCTGAGGAACACAAACCGGATACGACGCTGCTCTGCCAAGGTGAGTCGCGTGCCAATCGTACCACCGTCCAGAAGTACGGAGTTGTCAATGAGGAATCCGCAACTTTCCTGGCGGACCGACCTCTCCGTTCCATCCACGAGGCAATCGGCCCCGTGGCATCCCAACACTCGAATCTGCATGTGAAGACGACTAGGCTTTATTTATGTGGCTAGCCACCAGGAGACTGCTTCATGCCGGGTAGGATCTTGCGATCACCTACATCATACCCCAGCCGGAGGGGCTACCATACCATGTCGAGCCTCCCTCTGTCATCGTCCAGCGTCTCGATTCTCGAAGTCTAGGCAGAACAAGATTTGTCGTGAGGACGTAATGAGAAGACCCACCAACTGAAAGAACCCTCCGCAGACGTCTCAGCGCCATCAATACCGACTCGTGAGGTGTAGTAATTAATGTGGGGATTAAAACAACTTCCGGGTAAGAAACGGACACTCATCCTCCAGATGATTTGCAGGGTTCATGGTACATACAAGACCCCGCCGTGCTCAGCCGCCTAAAGTGTACCCAAAAAGATTCAGTGTATCTAAAAAGATGCTGAATCTGTTTGAGCACATTTCAGCTCACCTAACCGCGTAACGCTTCTGCACCCTCGCAATTACTAAGAAATCGCACAAAATTAAGTGGGGCTCAGGACTTGCGTGGCGGTTCTGTGGTTCTAAATGCTGAGAGCGTGACGTGAAAGGAGTGCAATATATGTATAAACTTGTAAGCTATTACCCCTTAACTCTTTAGTAGGGATTGAAAAGCACTACAAATACGCAGAGAGTCACGACCTCTACCATCAGATTTTTACTGGTATTTGTTCGCATTCCTTGCATTTCTTTGTGTTTAAACACGTGAAGGAGGGCCAATGATGCGACCACCACAATGGTTTCATGTTGCAATGTGTCTCCTGATCGGCGGGCTTTTCCTGGCACCGATGTCTTCCGAGGCACAGGTTCCGGCTGCAAGCAAGCCAACGCTGACTATCCAGGTTACTTTTGGTACAAGTAGTACCAGTCAGAGCATCCCTATAAACCCAACACCAGTGACGTGCAGTTCCACTTCCTTTAACTACTGCTATGCACTAGCCGCTTCTGCGTACACGACCTTTTACGGTCCAGTTGGTCACCAATTCTCAGTCCAAAACTACTCAGGCACCGCGCTCGTGAGAGTGAATGTCAACGACGTACCCACCAGCAGCAATACCAATCCTTCCGACGTCATAATAGTAACCGGCATGAAACTGGTCCCAGCTACCACCTGGAGCTCGCTTGACAAGGTCATTGTCAAACTCATCGTCAAACAAAAGTTCGACGCGCAGCCGAATCCAGCTGCGGATGGCTTGACAAAGTTTTTCCCCTTCGGCATAAGTGTTGGGGGGACGTATGCGACCAACCCCTCTCCTGCCGGTAATTACTACCAAATGTACGGGACAGGCATCTTCGAAACCGTCGCAACCTCCCCGTTCGGGCCTGCGAGCGGCCAGCCTAAAAATATTGCCAACAATTTCAACCCGCATGCCGATTTCACGCCTGCATCTGGCACAGCCGATACCAAATGCTACGGAACCCCTCTCAGCGCCGGAGGGAATAAATATCCAATGTGTCAGTACATCGCCGGCGCCACATCCACACAAGCGAGCTTTAGCTCTCAACAGAACTCGGCGTACTATCCGGGCGGCTCTACATCGGTGGATACCAGTACCAAATTCAAATGCACGAACAATCGAACTGGGACCAACAAACAAGTCATTGACCCCAAAGGGGTGGACCTATAACGATCCCTCCTGCCAACCAGAAATCACTGAGTTCCACAAGTTTACCATCTTCGGTCCAGATCAGATTAGTCTCACAACCAGCAGCCATGGTGGCGGAGGAGTGTGTTCAGACGAGAAGGGAGGCGGAGGCCCCCCGCTGCCCAGTTGCGAATGTACAGCCACGACGAACCCCAACAAACCGAGCGTCTGCAATGCGATCAAAGCCCTTCATGAGAAGGCGAAAAGCGATGAAGATATCGAAAACAACATTTCTGGTGCGCAACCAGCAATCGAATGCGATGACGTGATTTGCAGCGGCATCCTCAATCTCAATATTGATGTGACGAATAGCCCGCCGGTCGGTACGGTGTTTCCCTTCATAGTGCAAGGCGCTGGAGGTGGAGAGTTCACGGTCACCGTAGCGGCGAACGGGACCGGGATACTGAATCCTCCTCTCGATCACCTCATCACGGGTCATGGCGGTGCTGAGGGAGGGCCAGCGCCCCTGGCCATTCTCCCAGACTATGACAACCCCGCTTGGCCCAGACCAGACGCCAATAGCTATTACGAAGTGGATCAATTCCAAGTAGCGAGCCTCAACGGAAGTACGATCCTCGCCACAGATACGCAAATAATCAGCTGTCCAGGAGGACATAAGGGCCCTGTACTCATCAACGCCATTGGGAGAAGCTCCTCTGGACAAGGCGACACGGTTACGGTCGGAATACATATCCATAAAGCGCAATCACCGCCGTCCGTCTGTCCATTTTGACGTGCGAGTCAGCGTGGGGGGATCAATCCTCCCACGCTGACCAGCGGGAGAACGCTATGAACAAATACGCCAGATGGCAACGCTCAACTGGTTCGATTCGGCCAGCTTGCCTGAGCATGCGATGCGTGATCATGGCGCTCATGCTCTTTGTCCCCTCACTCGGTGAAACGCAAGTTACGACGAACATCACATCATCCGGTCTGAACACCCAGGTCAATCAAGTTGGCAATTCCTATAACATCACTGGAGGCACCAGACCAGGCAACGGCCCCAACCTCTTTCACAGCTTTGGAAACTTCAGTGTGGGCGGTGGAGATCTCGCCAACTTTCTCAACAATACGGGACTTTCGACCTCGAACATCCTTGGTCGTGTCACCGGCAGCAACATCTCCCAAATCTATGGCACTATTGACACGACTGCGTTCGGCAATGCCAATCTGTTCTTGATGAATCCTTCTGGCATCGTCTTGGGTCCGGGGGCTTCGCTCAACGTAGGTGGATCGATCAGTTTCACCACTGCGCAGTACATCCGATTATTCGATGGTCTATCGGGTAACGCGAATTTTTATGCCAATCCCGCCAACGATGGACTGGCCAACAGCATCCTTACGATCAACTCTTCCGCCTTTGAGTTTCTCTCGGCCACACCGGCTGGCTACGGCTTTTTGACCACGCCCAATCCAACTCCCACCATTACGGTCCAGGGCAGCGCGCTTTCCGTGCCATCAGGCCAATCAATCTCGCTGATCGGCGGGAAAGTCGTGATCGAAGGCGGAGCGAAACTGACTGCGCCAGGCGGCAGCATCAAGCTTGCCAGCGTCGCTTCGCCCGGCGAATTCGATGCCGCATCACTCGGCTCACTGCCCAATGGAGACGGAACCAGCTTTACTTCATACACATCGATGTCCCTTGCTTCCGGATCAAACATCGACGTCCATGGTCCCGGCACCGTCTTGATTAAAGGTGGACAGCTCGTACTCTCGGTGAATAATACCACGCTCAGCACCTCCACAAGCTCCACGCCCGATATGATCTCTCTCAGTCAAGGGAGCTCCATCATCGCGTCGAATTCTGGAGCAGACTTGGGTGTAAACGTCGACCTCACGGCCTCGAAGGTTGATCTGAACGGATCGTCCATCAGCACCCAGTCGGAGGGAGCCGAGCGCGGCGGGAACATCACGGTGACGGCAAACCAGCTGACGCTTGACCAGGTTGCTGGGATTTTTTCAGGAACTGGATTCGGAAGCCCAGGCACAGGTGGAGATGTAGCGATTCAGGGCCCCGCAGGGGAGGGAGGTGTGGCTGCATCTGTGACACTTTCAGGCTTCAGTCAAATCGGAGCTTCAACTGGCGGAGATGGATTGGGTGGCAATATCACAATAACAACGACGTCCTTGAATCTCAGTGGGGGATCCAACATCCTCTCGTCGACCTCCGGGACGGCTGCGAATGGAAACATCACGGTGCGTGTGCAGGATGCCAGGCTGACTGGTGGATCGCACTTCTCAAGTGATACGTCTTCGATTATCGATGGGTTAGTAGGCGGCAGCATTACAGTGCAGGGAGTCAATGGTGGCAAGGTGACGTCTCTCCTTCTTGCGGGACAGGAGAGCGGGATTCGTGCCAACACATTTGGCCAAAACCAACTTGGCAATATTTTAGTACAGACCGAGACGCTCAAGATGATGGATGGAGCCCTCATTCAATCTGGCACTCCACTCTCCTTCGCATCGGCAGGAACGATAACCATCGATGCAGGAGTGGTGGACATTGCGAGCCAGAGCCGCATCTCAAGCAGTGCATTTAGTCTCGACGCCGGCCCCATCACCATTACAGCCGGTCAACTCACCCTGGACAACAGCACGATTGCAGCCGACACCTCAAGCCCGACCGGTGGTCGCGGCGGAGATGTAATTCTGGATGTGGGAAGCGCAAGTATTTCGAACGGGGCCGCGATTAATAGCAGCGCCTCCAATACAGGCAATGCTGGCAACATCAATATCCTCGCCAGTAAGTCGGTGACCATGACAAGTGGCTCATCCCTCACGGCTAGCAGCACCGGGACGGGCAATGCCGGCAATATCCGCATCGAAAGCGGCTCGACCGTTCTGATTGAGCAGAGCTCTGTGACGACGGAAGCCAGCCAGGCCAGCGGTGGCCAGATTACGATCAACGCACCGCGTATGATCCGGTTGATCGGCAGCCCGATCAGTACCTCTGTCGCAGGCGCGGCTGGGGACAGTAACGGCGGCAACATCTCGATCGACCCCGATTTCGTAATTCTCCAAGGCAGCCAGATTTTGGCACGGGCCTTTGCCGGCTCCGGAGGAGCCATCGACGTGACGGCTGGTCTATTCCTTGCCGATCCCGCGAGTGTGGTGGATGCCTCCTCTACACTGGGCGTCAGTGGTACGGTGCAAATCAACGCGCCGATCAACAATCTGTCCAGTGTGGTAGCCCGACTGCCGGAATCATTATTGGCCGTTCAGGCTCTGTTGCGCGCCTCCTGCGCAGCGAAGCTGGCGCAGGGAGCGACCAGTAGCTTCGTTGAACGAGGACGGGACGGCATCCCAGCCGGGCCAGACGGCTTGCTCGCTAGCCCGTATTTGCCGATCACCTCTGGACACTCGACCCAGCTCCGTGCCAAACCGTTGATTGGAAAATCAGAAATTCAGTTGCGTCGTCTGTTCAGGCAAGAGATGCCTGCGTCCGTCACGCTCATCTCAGACCACAGCGGCTGCTCCTCATGAGCAGCTGGCTCCACCGGGCAATGGGCCAACGCTCCGTGCCTATGATTATTCAGAGGGGAACAGCGTGGGGCGCCGCGATGGTCATGATCACCTGGCTGGCAACCCACAACGCGTCGGCACAAGTCCCTCCCCCGCCCCCTCCTATTTTCGATCCGGGCGGGCGGTCCGGCGAACTACCTTCACTGCGAGAAACTCCCGCACCAACGCCATTGCCGTCAGACCAAGCCCCCACGGTACCGCCTGCCGCCTCTGAAGAGCGCCTTCCACCAGTCAAGGTCTTCGTCCGGCAATTTCAATTCGATGGCCAGACGGTCCTCCCCACGCAAGAATTGCAGGCACTTGCAACTCCGTACACAAACCGCGAGGTCACCACCGAGGAACTGGAGCGCTTACGAACGGCCGTCACCCTGCTCTATGTCCAGCGCGGGTACGTTACCTCGGGAGCCGTCATTCCCGATCAAGCTGTGACGGACGGGCTCATCCGGATCCATATCATCGAAGGCGCGCTGACTGACATCAACATTGAAGGCGCACGGTGGTTGTGGCCCAACTATTACCGCCGGCGCATCGCCCTCAGCGCCGGGTCACCGGTCAATATCCATACGCTCCAAGAACGGTTGCAACTGCTGCAGCAAGACCCGCGCGTGGACCGTCTCAATGCCGAGCTCCGCCGAGGCATCTCGCCGGGCCGCAATGAGCTGAATGTGCGGGTGGCGGAATCCCGGCCATTCAAGGCCTGGGTCGAGTTCAACAACCATCAATCACCGGCGGTCCGGGCGGAGCGTTGGCAGACAACACTCGCCCACGAGAGTCTCACGGGAAACGGAGACCGGTTACAAGTCACCTATGGTCAATCGATTCCCATCAACAACACAACGGGCGTGTTACCGATGATCAACGTGTCCTACGTGCTGCCGATCACCGCCTACGATACGACCCTGGCGGTCGGCTACCGCCGCTCGGATTTTGAAGTGGTTACCGAACCGTTTCGGACCCTGGGCATCGAAGGACACACCGAAATCTTCAGTGTCACGCTGCAACAGCCTGTGTATCGCACCCTCACCCAGCAAGTGAATGTCGGAGTGCAGGGCGAATACCTGTACAATAAGAATCTTCTGCTGGGCCAGCCGTTCGACTTCTTTGTCGGCTACCAGAATGGTGTCGCCAACATCGCCGCGCTGCGCTTCCTTCAAGATTGGACCTATCGGAGCCAGGATACGATCATCGGGGTCCGGTCGCGTTTTTCCGTCGGATTGGACGTGCTGGACGCGACGACCAATTCCGGTCCGGTAGCCGATGGCCGGTACTTTTCCTGGGTGGGACAGCTTCAGGGATTGCGCCGATTTGAGCAGTATGCCGGCACGCAGCTGTTGGGCCGACTCGATCTGCAGCTGACCAATGATCGTTTATTTCCGCTCGAACAGATTCCGGTCGGCGGACGCTACAGTGTGCGAGGCTATCGCGAGCTCAGCCTGCTCCGAGACAACGCGTTTCTCTTCTCGCTTGAGCCACGACTTCCGATCGGCCGCTGGCTATTCGGGACGAGGGAGGACCTGTTGCAAGTGGCTCCGTTCTTCGATTATGCGAGGGCCTGGTCCGCCAAGGACTCGACAGAGGCTCCCAAGAGTTTGATGAGTGTAGGTGTAGGGCTCCGAACCGCCTTCCTCCCCAAGAATCAAGGGTACTTTGAACTCTATTGGGGATACCGGTTGCGGGGAGCGGGAACGAACGATCCACCCTATAGTACCACCGGCAACATGCAGGACCATGGGATCCATCTGCAAGTAGTCCTGCAACCATTTTGAAATGGGATAGGAAGGATGGCCATGACAAACCACCTCTCGCCTCCAGACAGATCTCCTGTCACTTCCTCAGGCCCCGTTCGCCATACTGGAAGGCACGCCAGGATGGCAACCATCGGTATCGCCCTTGTTACCCTGGCTCTCCCGTTGCTGATCTCTGCTTCCGCGCCAGCTCACACGACGGACACCGAACCCGCTTTTCCTCCTGGGTCCCTGCTGCACGAGGGATATGATGCATTCACACGTGGTGCCTTCGAGCAGGCGGCTGAAATCTGGCAACAGGCGGTCCGCTCGCACCACGAGGCCGGACAGGTTGTGGAAGAGAGCGACGCCCGTATGGCCCTCGCGCGAGCCTATTTATCGCTGGGATTCCATAGCCGTGCCGCGCAGACTCTCGATGTGGCCGTCGTGCTCACCCAGGGGAAGGACCATTCCCGCCAGGCCGCGGCGATGGAATTGCTCGGTCAGGCTTATCTCGCGGGAGGACAAACAGACGCCGCATTGGAAACACTTCAACAGGCTAGACAGTTGGCAAGTGAAGCAGATAATCAGATTCGTCTAGCCTCGATTGCGCATTCGCTCGCAGCCGTCCAGAACACACTCAAACAGGACCAAGAGGCGTCCGCCTCGTATGCAGAAGCGCGACGCCTCGCAGCATCCGTCCATGCCGACACCTTGCTGGCAACGTCCACCATCAACGGCGGAAAAGTCGCTCTGCGTCTCGGTGAGTGGCACGAAGCTCGACGATTGTTCGATGAGGCACTACCACTGGTCCAGGGCTTTCCTGATTCACACGACAAGGCCTACGACCTGATTTCCATCGGGCTGGGATTCGAAAGTCTTCAGGCCCACCTCCCGGATACCGGACGCCGCTTGCATAGACAGGCGGCTGAAGTCCTCGAAGCAGCTGGTCACGTTGCCAACTCAGTCGGCGACGTACGCGCCGCCTCCTATGCCTTGGGCCATCGCGGCCACCTGTATGAGCTGGATGGACGCTACGATGAGACTCTGTTGCTCACCAGGCTGGCTCTCGGCTATGCCCAGCAGGTGCATGCCCCGGAATCCCTGTATCAGTGGGAATGGCAATTGGGCCGTGTCTTAAGAGCTCAGGACAAGATCGATCAGGCGATCCTCTCGTACCAACGCGCCGCCGATCTCGTTCAGACCTTGCGTCCTGAAATGGCCGCGGGCACTGCGCTAGCTGGTGCATCATTTAGGGAGGCGAGCGGTCGACTGTACTTCGAACTGGCAGACCTGCTACTCCAACGTTCAGGCTCGACCGCCACACGTGACGAGGCCCAGCCTTATCTCATCAAAGCTCGAGACGCCATTGAACTGTTTAAAACTGCTGAGCTGCGCGACTACTTTGCTGATGAGTGCGTGGACGCATTTCAAACGCACCACACAAAGCTCGAAGATGTCTCCCGCCAGGCTGCCATCCTCTATCCCATCATCTTGCCGGATCGCACGGAGCTGCTGGTCAGCCTGCCGGACGGAATGCATCGCATCACCGTGACCATCGGGCAAGAGGAACTCAAGCAGGAAGCACTGGCCTTTCGGCGACTGCTGCAAAAGGAAACGACCCGCGAATATCTTCGCAAAGGCCAGCGTCTCTACGATCTCCTCCTGCGTCCGCTCGAACCGGAGTTCGCGAAGTTTGATATCAACACCCTGGTGATCGTGCCGGACGGTCCGCTCCGCATGATTCCATTTTCTGCCCTGCACGATGGGAAACAATTCCTGATCGCCAAGTATGCGGTGGCGACGACTCCCGGCCTAAACCTGACCGATCCCAAGCCGCTTAGCCGTGAGCGAATCGAAGTGCTCTCCGCCGGTCTCACGGAGAGCGTTCAAGGGTTCCCAGCGCTCCCAAACGCGGCGGGCGAGTTAGAGGCGATCAGCGGCCTCTACAAGACCCATCGACTCCTGAACCAGGACTTTCGTGTGCCACAGCTCGAACGACAGATGAAGGAGCATCCGTTTACGATCGTGCATATCGCGTCTCACGGGAAGTTTGAGCGCGAGGTGAAAAACAGTTTCCTGCTGACGTTCGATGAGAAACTCACGATGGACCGATTGAGCCAGGTCGTGGGCTATTTCAGGTTCCGAGACCAGCCACTCGAACTATTGACTCTCAGCGCCTGCCAGACCGCGGCAGGCGATGACCGCGCGGCGCTCGGTTTAGCGGGAATCGCCATCAAAGCCGGAGCCCGAAGCGCGCTTGCCACACTCTGGTTCGTGAACGACGAGGCATCATCGGCATTGGTCGTCGAGTTTTATCGACAATTGAAGGACCCCGCCCTGTCAAAGGCACAGGCCCTTCGACAGGCTCAACTGAAAGTGATGGAGAATCCGGACTTTCAGCATCCCATCTACTGGGCGCCGTTTCTTCTGCTGAACAACTGGCTCTAAATGGGATAAAGTACAGCCGCCTGGTTGCTTGTGTGATATGCGGGCTTCCTTGATCACACGGATGTATTTCATCTCATGCACAGCACTCTAATAACCGCGTACACGCCGTTAGCCATACGGCTTGGGATCGGCCTGCTGTGTGGGCTGGGCATCCTCGGAATAGGCAGTACCGGCCTGCTTCAACAACTTGAGCTGAATGTCTATGATGGGTTGCTACGTTCACGACCCGTCGTCACCGTAAGCCATTCACGCATTACGTACATCACGATTTCCGAGGAGGACATTCGTCGACAGGGACGCTGGCCGATTACGGATAAGACCCTCGTTCAAGCCCTTCGTCTCCTTCTCAGCTACCAGCCCCGAGCCATCGGAGTTGACTTCTACCGCGACATCGAGGTTCCACCGGGGCACAAAGAACTGATGGCGCTACTCCCCAAACATCCCCAGATCATCCTGATTTCCCAGCTGGGAGGCGGGACGGTTGCCCGCATCCCCCCTCCATCGATACTGCAAGGCAGTCCGCAAGTGGGATTCAACGATATCCTCGTTGATCCTGACGGGCTGATCCGCAGAGCGCTCCTCTTTCAAGATGATGGCGATGAGGTCGCGTCTGCCTTTGCGCTCAAGCTCGCCACACTCTATCTAGCCCAAGACGGTATTGTGCCGGAACAAGATCCGGCCATGCCGGAATGGATTCGCTTGGGCCGAACCACCCTGCCGCCGTTCACGGCTTCGGATGGGGGGTATGTGAATGCGGATGATGCCGGTTACCAGATCCTCTTGGACTTTGGTGCGGCGGGCCAGGCGCTCGAGGCATTTTCGTTGACGGACCTGCTTGATGGGCGGATAGACCCCCGCGCGCTGACGAACCGCATTGTCATGATCGGCGTGACGGCGGAGAGTGTGCCGGATGTGTTTCAGATCCCCGTCCGCTATGGAGTACAGGGCCGTGACCAATTCCCCGGTGTGTTCCTGCACGGCATCATCACTGAACAGCTGCTTGCCGCCGCCATTGATGGCCGGCGTCCCCTCCGTGTGATGGGCGACACCGAAGAGATTGCCTGGACACTGGTCTGGGGAATGCTGGGGGGAGTACTCGGGAGCTGGACAAGATCCGTATGGCGTTTTTCTCTCATGACGCTCGTGGGCCTTCTTCTGATCACCCTGTCCACCGTTCTGTTCTTCTTCTCAGGCTGGTGGGTGCCGGAAATCCCGCCTGCATTCACCTGGTTTCTCGCCATCGCCATCGGCGTGGCCTCGACGCTGGCACGGGAACAAAAGGACCGGACCGTGCTGATGCAACTCTTTTCACAACACGTCTCACGCGAGGTGGCCGACAAGATCTGGCAGGAACGAGACCAAGTACTTGAAGGCGGACTCCCGCAACCCCATGAGCTCGTTGCCACCGTGCTGTTTTCAGACTTCAAAGGATTTACCAGCGTCTCGGAAACGATGTCCCCCAAGGACTTGATGAGTTGGCTCAATACCTACCTGGATGCCATGACGCAGGTCATCATCAACCACGGTGGTGTGATCGACGACTATGCCGGTGATGCCATCAAGGCTGACTTCGGCGTCCCGCTCAGACGCGAGACCGACGAAGAAGTGGCGAGAGATGCGGTCAACGCGGTGACCTGTGCGTTAGCGATGGAACAGACCATGCTCAGACTGAACGATGAACATGCTCGGAAGGGGCTTCCCACGGTGGGCATGCGGATCGGCATCCATACAGGACCGTTGATCGCCGGATGCTTAGGGAGTGCTCAACGCATGAAATACACCACCATTGGTGACACGGTCAACACCGCCGCTCATTTGGAAAATTTCGGCAGAGGAGCTATTGCGGAACCGCAGGACCGCCGCCCCTGCCGGATCCTGATCAGCGAGGTCACGGCTCAGCTAGTCGATAACCGCTTTCAGTTAGAAAGTATCGGAGAAGTGGCTTTGAAAGGAAAAGCTCAGGCACTGTCGGCATTCCGTGTTGTCCCACCGGACATGGAACGTCATACGTGAAGCGTCGCACGTTGGAGAGTTGGAAGCCCGAGGTTTGAGGTGTGAGAGGCCTGCCTCCATCTTCCACCCTCAAGCTTCCACCTGTAACCGTTTCACGCTTCACGCGCACCGCAAATTCTCAGGGTTTGCGCATGTGCTGGATACTCGACGCAACCTCCGCAAGTCCCCCCTGTTCAAGCAAGGCCGTTTGTTGCTGAGGCAAGTCTGTATCAGCCGGATTGGCCTGTATCAGCTCGGAAATGGCCATGAGGGCATCGTACCAGACTCCTGCTTCGGCATAGCGCCTCGGAGCATCCGCTTTGGTCATGTCACCAGATAAGGGCTGTTCCAGTTTGTCGCGAGTGACCCGTTGGATTGCTCCCTTTGCCACAACATTAGCGGACGGCTCATCAGGATCCATAACCAACGCCACCGACCAGAGATACCGTTCTCCCGGTAGTAATTTCGCCTTGTAGTCGGCCAGCCTGATCTGCTGCACACCGCCTCTGGCCGGACTTGCGAGCTTCGCGTCTATCAACGGAGCATCGGCATTGTCGGCGATGAGCGTGAATTCATACGACAGATTGTGGTTGGTCGGGGTGAACCAAAACAGGACCGGCTGCTCTTGAAGCGTGAACCCAATATGGTCGGGAGCCAACAGGCTGATCATCGGGAGGCTCTTGTTCGTTCCGCGCGTCCCCCCGCCCCTCCTAAGTCCTGCAGCTGGGGCGCCTTTCCTTGGTGGAACATACAGTATGGGTTTCGTAATAGGATCGGACTGCGGCTGAGATGCGCTTGCTTGAGTGGCTTTTCCTTGTCCCTCTGCCGCTACGGAACCCCAGGGGAACGGGAATATAAGCCCCATCGCCGCACCAACTATGATCATGAAGCGTCTCATGATGATCGCTCCTTTCTCTGCCCCCACAGATCCAAGGCAATATGGTTTACGCACATCACTCTATCATCCTTGCGAAGCAAGGCCACTCTCCTGAGTTGCCCCTCGCCTCTGAGTGACACCTCTTTGTTCCCGTCACCTGTCTATAAGAACGTATATATATTTGGATGCGTAGCATACGCGCATCTTTTGTGTAAATCCACACATTCTGCGTGGAATCACGCAGTGCCTCACAGACACAAGATCGTGGTTTGTCGAGGTCCCTTTCTTAAAAGGAGCATAATTCATTCCTGGATCACCGCTCCAGCTCAGATACCGCAAGCGTTATCTTAGAATATATTACCTATCAGCAGCTTACGACATCCGATGAGAGAGGCGTCCGGTTGAGTGAATCATGCTACCAGTCTAACTGGATACCAGTGTATCTTATTCGATTCAGTATCTTATTCGATTCATTACTGTTCGTGGCGAAATTGCCTGGGTAGCGTATCTCGTGACGTGTGAAACGGTCACAGGTGGAAGCCCGAGGTTGGAAGTCGGAGGTTTGGCTGCGGGTCAATTCCCTGTTGCGGGCAACGTGGCATTCCTTGATAATAGTCCCACGATGAGCATGACGGCGAAACCCCGCTCTCTTGCAGGCCGGTTGGAATTTTTACTGATATCCATTGGGATGTCGGTGTTGGCCTATCTGCTCGAAAAAATGATCCTCCGTTCAGTGAAGGGCGGTGGAGCAAAACCGTGATTGTGACGAAGGGTTCCAAGAACCACTTGAGGTTAACGTCCGCGCACGAGATCGAGCCCCAATCCAACAATCAGTAGTCCTGCAACGATCCCGAACGAGACTGAGACCCAATCGGCAGCAGTTGCTGAAGTCGCCGTGAGTCCGCTGGCGAGAATACTTGCAGCAGCGGTCAACCCCACCGCGAGACGCCGACCTGTACGGCGAACCGTATCCTCCAGTGAATTGGCCTTGAAATTGACGACCAGCTTCTGGCCTGGGCGGGCACCGATGAGGTGTTCAATCGCTTCGATGACCCGTTCGGCCCGTACTTTCAGCTTCTGCGACTGATACACCAACGCCCTAGGATCCAGGGCGGCCCCCATCCGTTTCATCATCAATCGCATCAAAAACTTGCCCGCCACATCGTACGGATCGAGTTTGGGATCAAGCTGCGCGGTCACGAGTTGGACCTGCGCAAGAGCCTTGGCCGCAAGGGTCAATGACGCCGGCAGTGGAACTCCGTGTCGAACTCCGATCGAGCTCATTTCCTGGAGGATCGGTCCGATCTGCATATCGCCCAGAGCCGCGGTACGGTATTTTGAGATCATTTCGCCGATGTCACTCTGAAACCGAGGGACATCCAGATCGCTCCGATCGAGCGACCCGGCCATCATGAGGATCACGTCGCTCAGGAACACCGTATCTTCTTTCCACAAGGCCATCAGCAGTAACAAGAGGTGCTCGCGCACATTGGCATCCACCCCCCCGACCATCCCGAAATCCAAGAGGTAGATACGGTCCTTCCACCACATGAGATTGCCGGGGTGAGGATCGGCATGGAAGAAACCCTCGACGATGATTTGTTTGTAGAAACTTTCTAAGAGCTGACGGGCAGCCTCGACGCGTTCAGGAGCGTCCAGCGCCTGAGCAATTTTGACACCCTGAATTTCTTCCATCACCAATAATCGGCCGGTTGACAGCTCCCGGTAGACGGAAGGGACCGCCAATCGATCATAGTCCTTGAGCACCGTCTGCATCCGGCCGATATTCTCGATTTCCTGACGAAAGTCGAGTTCACGCTGAAGCGACGTGGAGAGGTGTTTGAACACGGCCTCCATGTTCACCACTTGGTTGAGCGCGGGACGCTTGCCGACTTTCTGAGCAAAAACCTCCAGGAGGGCCAGATCCTGTTCAATTTCCACTCGTGCCGTGGGCCGCTGAATCTTCACGACCACTCGGTCGCCGGTTTCGAGTGTCGCCCGATGCACTTGGGCGATGGTCCCGGCAGCGAGCGGCTTAGGGTCAATCGATTCGAAGACATCTTCCCACGGCACCCGCAATTCCTGCTCAGCTACTCGCACGACTTCGCCCTCAGACATCGGAGGGACGTGACTCTGTAACATTGCAAGTTCTTCGATGTATTCCGCCGGAAGAAGATCAGGACGAGTCGACAACACCTGTCCCAGTTTCGAAAAGGTGGGACCAAGTTCCTCCATCGCGGCACGGAGACGCTTGGCTTGCCGACGACGTGTGTGGATATCCGATGAAGCGGGTTGGCTTAAGAATTCTTGTACGCCATGCTTCGCCATCACGGTAGCGATTTTGATCGCTCGAGATCCCATGTGAGGCTCGGAGACGGGAGAGTCGGTCTGAGAAGACAGGACTGGTGGAGCCTCTGCCTGGTACCCATCGGCCAGCAACTGAGTATTCACAATGATCACGGTACAGCGCGAATTGTGGCTGATACGGTTCGGGACGTTGCCGAGCAAAAACTCTTTTCTCCCGGCCATACCTGAATTGCCCACCACCAGGACATCGATGGTTTCTTGTTCAGCGGCGCGGACGATGGCTAATGCCGGGTCATCATCCATGACGACAAGCGCATGTCCCCGTTCTCCAACAAGCTGCCGTACAAAATCTGCCAGTTCATGCTTCGCGGCTGCGGCTTGCGTGTGCTCCGCTGTGCCGAATTCTGTGGTGGATGGATGTTGCGGCAAGATGACCTGAACCACAAACAGGTCCGCACCATAACGATCAGCAAATTGAGCGGCCCAGCGAACAGCTTGATCCGCCGTTTTGGAGCGATCTGTGCCGACCATGACACGTCCTATGCTGTGGTTCTGAGGCTGATCGTTCATAATCTACCTAATAACTTTATAACGCTCACCAACGAGGATGGGCGTGAAGTATGACTAGAACCTATCTCAAAATCAAATACGCGTTTCCGGGAGAGCGCAAGTGCCGGAGAGTGATAATTCTATACACACATTTTGAATTAAATCCGAGCCCTCGCAAACTCGTCCGAGATTGGTCCTAGCATGAGCTTCCAGTTTTCCCTGATCCGGTTTATGGGCGGACATCATCAGAACGTCCCCGCTCACACTCGCCTTATCCAAGAGCTAACTTTCGAAGCGGCTAGATTCTCAATGATGATGAATCCTTGCCAATGCCAGAACCGATGATGACACTCCCTGGCGGATCTGATTTCTTTTTTCCCATCATTAGCGCTATCATACGCCCCACTGAACTGGATAAGGTCGTTCAGTTACATTTCACTGATCTCTTTTCAGATGAATTTGCATTCAATAACCGGGGAGGATCTTTCTCGAATACGTTGTGGAACACACAACCAATGCCCCTCAGCCCAGCTCTCCATCTTTTTTGAGCATACCGAAGCAAGTCTCCGCGCATGGGATACCGATTGTTCAACCTGACCTTAACGGGGAAATAGCGACAACCATTCATATCACTCACATCAGCCATCGCTAGGAAGACCACAACCCGTGCACATCGACATCGTGACCATCATCGGTCTATTGGGAGGCTTCTTTTATCTGGCCAGTCACTCGCAGAAAGATATGATTCGCCTGCGTGTGTTGTCCTTGGCCAGCAACGTCCTCTTTATCCCCTACAGCATGGTGCATGCCCACTTTGAGATCCCTGAGTTGCTTGGCACACCGGAATTTCTTCTCAATGTCATCCTGTTACCGATTAACTCCAAACGACTGCTAGAAATCATCCGGTTGACAAAGCAAATCGAACAGGCCACCGTGGAATCGCCCATTTCGGAATGGCTATTGCCGCATATGCATCTCAAGAAACACAACGCCGGGGACGTGCTTTTCAGAAAAGGGGACAAGGCCCACGAAATTGTCTACGTGGCCGCCGGACGACTCAAGCTGCAAGAAGTCAACCACTACATCGAGCCCGGCGAGTTGATCGGGGAGATCGGACTCTTCTCAGGTGAGAAGGTGCGCACCATGACCGTGGTCTGTGAGACCGACTGCGAGCTCTACAAGATGACCGATGAGATGATGTATCACCTGTACTACCAGAACCCAAAGCTCGGCTTCTTTTTTATGCGGCTGATCGTGGAACGACTGTTGCGCGACGTGCGGCGGAGCGCGATCGAGATCAAGGCTGAACGGTAATCGCATAATTCCCTGATGAGAACTCGCTCTCACCACAGAACCATCCGGCTCATCACCGATTGGCTAACACAGCACCTCTCGACCACTCAGCCCTGACGCGATGGCTCAGGGATACTGAATTTCTTGGAGTGCAAACTGTTTCGGAAGCAGGACGGGCAGAATCACGCCGATCGGATCGCCACGCTTGATCGTCGTGGGCTTGTGCAGCTGTAACAGAAAATTGGCGGTGAAAGCTTCGTAGTCTGGCAACCAGGCATACTGATTCGGCGTGCGTTTATACTCCTGCGTCTTGATACCCTCCCAAACGGTAAACGTCCGGTCCGGGTGATGATAGAAGTGGTTGGGCAGATCCTTCATCATCAAGCCGACATGTTTAGGGTAGTACAGGCGGACCCCACAACAGAGCTTGGGATACCCGCTATTCAGAATTAAATCAACGTACATGCCAGAGAAGGTCTTGTAACCGAGCAGACGCTCTTCCTGTGCGATCGGCGGCGATTGCCACTGAACCCCTGATGCGGTACGGCGTAATTTGATATCGGCCGGACAACGAATAAGCCAGCCGTAGTTGCCCACGGTCCGGACCGGCCCACAGTCGTCCGGCAACACCTTGTATCCACTGGCAGCCAGCGCCCGTTGCTCATCCAGCGTCATCTGACTCAACATCGGCCGGTGAGGATGAAAATCCAACTTCAGCCGCTCCGGCGGAAAGGCAGTGGAGTATTCCCGCTCCCAATAGATGACAATCTTGTCAGTCCCCTCATCCGATGTCGAAGCTTCTACGCATTCCTTTTCCATGGACAGTGACAATAATCGAATGAGCCAAGTTCGCACAAGGGGCTCATCGACAGAATTCCTGAGGGTTTATTGGGACCGTCTCGCTGTCACAGGACATCCCCCCTCAACTTTTGCCCGATTCCTTCCGAAGAAGCTGTATCGCTCTGCGGGTGATGTGCTGCCTTCTGGACCAACTGGCAGAAACGGTGCTGCTGTGTCTTGAGTCGCGGGATGGAGATTCCCGCTTGGCATGATCGAGACCACACTGAGAAGCCCAGTATCCACATTTTGCTTCGTGGTCTGCCAACACACATATCATGAGAGGACAGAGAGTAAGGAGACTCGTGACCAATGCCGAAGATCGATGAACTCTTTCGCATGATGATCGACCACGGGGCGTCGGACCTTCATCTGATTGCAGGACAAGTCCCGACCTTTCGCATCAACGGTGAATTGGAACGCCTGCCGGGGACTGCGGTGCTCGACAACCAAGGACTCCATGACCTGCTCTACGAGATTACGCCGAGTCCGAAGAAGGAGGTATTCGAAGCGACGGGCGATGTGGACTTTGGGTATGAGATCCCTGGCATAGCCCGTTTCCGCTCCAATTTCTTCAACCACAAATACGGAATAGGGGCGGTGTTTCGGAAGATTCCTACCACCATCCTCTCAGCCGAGGCACTGGGTCTTCCGCCCGTGCTCACACGCGCCGCGATGTTGCGGAAAGGGCTGGTCCTAGTCACAGGCCCCACCGGGAGCGGAAAGTCGACGACGTTAGCAGCGATGGTCGACTATGCGAATAGCCACCGGAAAGATCACATTCTGACCATCGAAGATCCAATCGAGTTCGTCCACCAAAGCAAGAGCTGCATCGTCAACCACCGAGAGATCGGTTTGCACACCATCACATTCGGTTCGGCTCTGCGCGGAGCCCTCCGGGAGGATCCGGATATTATTCTCGTCGGCGAGATGCGAGACCTCGAGACCATTGCATTGGCGGTGGAAGCCGCAGCGACTGGGCATCTGGTCTTCGGGACGCTGCACACGGAAAATGCCGCCAAGACCGTCGACCGCATCATCGAAGTCTTTCCAGCCGCAGAGCAGTCACAGATTCGCAACACCCTGTCCACGGCGCTCCGCGTCGTGGTGGCCCAGAATCTTTTCAAGCGAATCGATCAGAAAGGGCGGTGTGCCGCACTGGAAATTTTGGTCTGCACCCCAGCAGTCAGCAATCTCATCCGGGACGCCAAAACGGTCCAAATCGCCTCGCAGATGCAGACCGGGAAGAACGTCGGCATGCAGACCCTAGATGATGCGATTCAGGATCTCCTCACAAAAAAATGGATTTCGCCCGAGGAGGCCTACGAGAAATCTATCGACAAGAATCGCTTCGCCAAGCTCCTCAAGACTCCGCCAGATGCGCTGCAGTAGACGCAGGCAAGGTCGTGATGAACCTCACCTGGTCAATGAAGCTCCCCGTAGCGAGCTACGGGGAATCACAAGTTGAAATTGCTCTCTGACCCCTATTCCATTCTCGTCAGCAGCGGCATTCTCGGCTCGGGAATCGCTCGCCTGCGGCATGTGCCCAACAGTGGGCCCGTCAACAGTCGGCGGCGTGAGACTGTCATTCATAACGTCCACTATTGACAACCGAGGTCAATTAACTCCCCGACCGCTCCGGTGCATCTACTTCAAAGGTCAGTCTGACTCTTTTCCCTTCCTTCGCCACCGAGCCCACCCGTAAGACTTGCTCGTCCTCCCACACGGCTCCGTTCGGTGGAGTACATTGTTCGGGTACGGTATAATCTGCTACCAACAATGATCCCCTGTACGTCATGTATCCGCATAGTAGATGACACTCATTAACCTGGCCGACAGTCTCATTGTCTTGGGTGTTTTCCTCGCGATGATTGGCTTTGTGTTCGGCAGTATTCTGGAGAACCAGAAGGTTCGTACCCTGCTTGAAGATCTCTGGGCCGCGCTCACTGTCCAAGTTGAATCGCCAATGCTTCTGCGCGCACGCACACTCGAAATCACCGCACATGTCTTTGGCGCATTGTATCATCGGCACGGGAAACTCTCATACCTCAAGCTTTTCGCAATCACATTTGTATTTACTGTATCCGGCTGCATTGCAGTATATGTAGACGGTAATAAGAACCCCAGGCCATTTGAAGATGTGTCGAACGTTATGGGTTTGTTTACGTTCGCATTTATTTGGTCCATAGGTTCCTATCTGTACGAATACGGCGCCTACAGGATCAGTCGCTGCTTTTTGAGCAAGGCCACCCAACAGAACAACACGATCTATCTGGGAATTAATCTCGCAGTCTTAATTCTCGTGTTATACGGCCTTCCCGCTCTGTTGATGTATTTTGGCAGCACCCAATTCAGGAGTGACAACCCCGGAGGAACTGCCGCGATATATAACTATTTAGTTATGGCGATCTTCTTTGCCGGAGGCTTTTCTCCGGCGCTCCCAGTTTTCTATCTTCTCAAGAAATCCAATTATCTATTCGATCAAATCCTCATGTATCCCGCCGCACTGTCGTTTTGTTTCCCAGTCGCGCTCACGCTGGGATCCATCGTGGTCTTACATAACAGATGGACGTTGAGTGTTTTGATGAAGAGCCTTGAGCGGATTTCATCAGTGCATGCTCGCAGGATAAGAAATAGTAGCGTAGCACTCCTCGGTTTTGTGGTCAGTGCAATCGGCATTATTGACCACTTCTGGCCGAATCGGTAGACACGCGGGACAGGCCCCTCACGTGTCGTATGTGCGAGCCTAAGGTCAGATCTTGTACTGTGCATGACGCTTTTCTCTTGCTCCACAACTGATTGTGGAATAATGCAGCCCCACGGTTCAATTGAACTCGGTCACGCTGAATCGGACCTGAAGGGATCGGAAATACTTTCCCTTCAAGCATCTCACGGAGACACGACCTTGTAGGTATCCCCAGCCATGATCAACCCCTCCGTGCCGTCTGACAGCTTGACTTGGAACGCGTCAAAGTCCTTGCCCTGATAGACGCCAACGGTTCTTGCCGTATCACCTGCCGTCAGCGTGACGATGACGCGACCTGGCTGAACGCCGGCAACGGCATTGTCAGAAGAAGGAGGGACCTGGTCCATGCTGTGGACTTCCGTTGGTTTCTCAATCACGAGAATGGCCTCACGATTGTTGCACCCAACTGGGATTGTGACACTCAACGCGAATAGCGCGAATGCGGTGAGGTGATCACGGAATCGTCCTGAGATAGTGGTCAACCACATAATTCTTCGCATCTCACTTCCTTTTCAGCCTCCACTCAATAAATAATTCCGCCCACCATCCAATGTCGATCATCCGGGATGTCGATCAACAATCGTGTCAGATTCATGCGGGCCAGCTGCGAGCTGATTTCAACTCTAGTGAAGGGGATTAACCCGGAGGTATGATTCCGACGCATTGATGTCAACTTATCGAGAAGGTCGACTGAGAACCTTGGATGACTCTGCAGGCTATGCAGCCGATCGTTTCCGATGTGCTGACTTTTTGGCAGAACGTTGAGATGACTGAGTTGACTTGCCGGCCGCGTCACACAAGACCCGCAAGGCTCGATTCACGGAAGCCGAATCAGGAAATACTTTTGCTAAGTCTGGATCGACTAGCACAAGATTTGTTCCCGTCATGGCTTGCTTATAGTATTTTCCGCGCACAGCCTTTCTCAGCTTGGTCAAATCATATTCTGGCCGAAGATCGTCTTTCACTGCTTTAGAGGAAGCCTTCCGCATACTGTTGCCTTTCTTTTAGAGTTGCTTTTCTCGCACTGATGATTCGAATCCGCTTTCCGCGATCACAATGCGAAAGGAACAACACGCGACCCGATCTCGATAGACCAACAGTCAGTTCTCGAAGTTCTTCATCTGAGTGGTCTGGGTCCTCAAAGGTCAGTGCGTTGATATCTTGAAATACCGTAGCCGCCTCCTCAAAAGACACGGCGTGCTTCCATCGGTTTGCTTCAGCCTTCTTCGGATCCCACTCATAGGTCACGCCCTAGGTTAGCATGTTTCAAAAGCCTGAGCGAATCGTCGACTAGAACGCCTGAGAACAATAGGATCTGTGTGCGTATCTTCCGGCTTAATAAATGATCCCACCCACCACCCAATGCCGGTCATCCGGGATATCAATCAATAATCGTGTGAGATTCATGCGGGCCAGCTGCGAGCCGATTTCATCTTCGGTGAAGGCCGCAAGCAGGGAATTGTAAAAATCACGGCGTAAAATGTCCGGCTCATTGGCTGCGTACTGATCGACAATGGCTTGCGCCGCTTCCGGCGAATCCGGGCGCAACAAATCCATCACCAACACCGGTGCCCCAGGCTTCACCAACTGGCGAAGCTTCTGCCAGAACTGCAGCGGGTTCGGCAGATGATGAAGCAGGCTATTGGAAATCGCGGCGTCCACGATTCTCGCGCCGGCAACCTCTTCATACCGTTCGCACCGCAACGTAATGCGGTCTGCCAATCCGGCCTGTTGTACTGCCTGTTCTCCCAACTGAATCATCGGCGCCGAGGCATCGATGCTGATAACCTGGCAGGCTGGATACAGGTTGGCGAATCGGATCGCAATGTCAGCTGGGCCACAGCCGAGATCCAGCACCTTTCCTTGTAAAAACTCCGGAAAGTATTCCTTGAAGCGATCGACAAATCCTTGATTTTCTTCCGCAAAGTCGGCGCGTGCATAGGCCTCGGCCTGCGTCGGATCGTCCATGAGTTCTGGTTCGAGGACGCGGTCCATCACGCTTTCTCCTAGGGCTTCAGCTGCTCGTCGATTGTCACGACATCTCCTGGCCGTACCACACCACCACGCAGCACTTTCGCGTAGACTCGACTCCACCCTGGGTTCACTTTCTGGGACATGCGAGAGAAATCCTCATCGCGAAACCAACGTCCATTATGGCTGCAGGGTGTCGTATAGCTCGTCACCTCGAGTTGGACCTCCGGGCCGATGGATAACCTGACGCCGGGACGCACCTGGTCCCAGTCCAATCCTGACATTGTAAGATTTTCTCCAGATGATCCAGGATCAATTGGATGGCCTTCTTCTTGTAGTTGCTCAATCAGTTCGAGGGAATACAAGCAGACGGCACGGTCCGGGCCACCGTGGAACTTGAGGTTCCGCTGCCTATCTCCATCCAAACCCTGTTCACTTACGTTGGCTTCCCACACGGGAAGCTTTGGAACCCCACCATCGGACACGCTGATCTGATGCACATGAGGATAGGAAGGCCTGGTGGACATCGCTAGGCTTCTCCTTCGCACGACTCAGGTCTGAGGAATTTCATCGCCACCCAACCCTCTTCTTCTCGCCGTTCCACACACGCGAGGCCAAGACTGGACAATCGATCCACGATCTCAGTTTGTTGCTCGACCAGAACGCCGGAGACTAAGATGCTCGCCCCTCGCAACGCAGAACAGACCAAATCATCGGCGAGGTCCAAGACCGTCTGCCGATCGAGATTGGCCAGCACCAGATCGGCCGTTGTCCGTCTCCCTTGTGGTGAATCAGCCAATGTGCCGGCAATGATGTCGATCTGATCATTCAACCCATTCAGCTTGACATACTCTCGCGCACAATCGACCGCAACAGAATCAACCTCGACTCCGACGGCGGAGGCTGCGCCCAGCTTGACCGCAGCCATCGCCAGAATCGCGCTCCCAGTCCCCACATCCAAAATATGTTCACCCCCTCGAATATCTGTTTGCAACCACTCCAGCAACATACGCGTCGTCGCATGGTGGCCGGTGCCGAAGGCTTGCTTTGGGTCCAGCACGATCTCGATGTCTCCTGGGCCCAACATGATCGGCTCCCAGCTCGGACGAATCACCAATCGACCGATACGAAGCGGCTTCACCGAACGAGTCCACGCCTCATTCCAATCCTGAGAGGGCACTCGCTGCACCGAGAGAGGGATCACCCTACTCGACTGCACGAGATCTGCAAGAATCGACTGTACCGACAGCAGCTTTTCATCATCCCATTGATCTTCCGCCCAATAGAGATGGACCACTCCCTCGTCCTCCCAGGCGCCCTGAACAGCAGCATCATCGAGCCGGCTCAATAACTCGCCAGCATCAAGGCGTTCCTGGATGCAGATATCAACCCAGTCTTTTGGCATCGTCATTGATCACTCGTGATTGGCAACACCCGTCGGGCCATGCCGGAGATGCATCATGATTTGACGTCCCCCGCCCGTTCCCAGTAAGGTCGCCTATCATGGCACGCTCCCGCACAGTCCAGCTCGAAACGGCGGTCCGGCGAACAGATCGCCTGATCGCTCAAGGCACCCAGGTCAGCGCGACCTTCACGCGCTGGCGGTTGGCTATTTTCCTCATTGGCCTCATCAGCACCGTAACCCTCTACAAGCTCGATTGGTATCCCAGCGGCAATCTGGCCCTCGGCCTCTTCTTGGCCGTCTTCATCGCCGTGGCCGCGTATCATAACAGGGTGGAAACCGGGATTCATCGGCTTCGGCAATGGAAACAGATCAAGCTGGTTCATCGTGCACGCGTCGCCTTGGATTGGACGGCCATTCCGCCAAAACCCGGTGAAGCTCCGACCTCTCACCCCTACGCCATCGACCTCGATCTCTTTGGCACTCATTCCTTGGCGCATCTTCTCGACACCACCGTGTCGGACCATGGCCGAGAGCGCTTGCACAGCTGGTTGCTAAACCAACCCCCTCCCCTGGCACAATGGCAAACACGGCAGTCGTTGGTGAAGGAACTGGCACCTCGCTCGTTATTTCGTGATCGGTTGACCCTTGAGGCCAGACTGACAGGAGAACAGGAAATCAACGGCAAGCGGCTGGCCGCGGTGCTTGAACACCCAGTCGGTCTGCCCAACCTGAATGCGCTGTTGGTCATCCAGAGCCTCTTAGCCTGCACCACAATCGGCCTCGCATTGGCCACATTGTTCGGCCAGCTCCCTGGATATTGGATGTTCTCATTCGCGGCGTACGCACTGCTCTACTTCATGACCGATCAAGGAGAAGAGCTGCTGGAACACGCGGTCGGCCTGCACCATGAAACCGAACGACTTGCCATCGTCCTTGGCTACCTTGAGCGACAGACTCGGCGACAAGGCACCACCCTCGCCTCAGTCTGTGTGAATCTGATGGGAGGAGCCAGTCCCACACGGCATCTCAAGCAGGCCGCACGAACGCTTCACGCGATTAGCATCAAGGCACACCCCCTTGTCCATCTGGCCGTCAACGCGTTGTGCCCATGGGACCTCTGGTTCACTCGACAACTGATTCACACCCAGCACGAGATCAAGCATGTTCTCCCGCAGTGGCTGGACTGCCTGGCAGAAGTCGAAGCGGCATCGGCTCTGGCGACCTTTACCTCTCTTCATCCTGACTACGCATGGCCGACTCCCGTCATCTCAACCGGTGAGCAGAACAGCGCAGCAGCCGTTCTGCAGGCCACTCACCTTGGCCATCCACTCCTCTCTACAACAAGCCGTATCGCAAACGATGTCGGTCTCACCGGACTCGGCTCGATCCATCTGATCACAGGCTCGAATATGTCGGGCAAGAGTACATTCCTGAGAACGATCGGCATCAATCTCTGCCTGGCGCAAGCCGGAGGGCCGGTCTGCGCACAGTCATTTACATGGACCTGGAGTCGGCTGGCCTGCTGCATCCGTGTTGATGATTCACTCGATGCCGGGTTGTCCTTCTTCTACGCTGAGGTCAAACGGCTTAAGACGATCCTCGATGCAACGAAGGAGCGCACCCTACCGCCAGTGCTGTTCCTGATCGACGAGATCTTCAAAGGCACCAACAATCGAGAGCGGCTCATCGGCAGCCGTGCCTACATCACCGCACTGTCGCAAGGACACGGCTTCGGCCTCGTGAGCACCCATGATCTGGAGTTGGCGGATCTGGAGCAAGCGATTCCCGGTTTGATCAATGCCCATTTTCAAGAAACCGTCGCCGCCAGCACACTGGAGTTCGATTACCGAGTCAGACCGGGCCCCTGCCCCACGACGAACGCCCTGCGGATTATGGAGCTGGAAGGATTGCCTATTCCCCCGGCTCCTTAAATCAGGCACAATGCCCCTCACGAATGACCACCTCGGCCGGGCCTGAACCCCAGCGCTTCTCCCATCCCCTTCGCAGCCTCCTGATTGCGCAATTCTGCGGGGCATTCAACGACAACGCCTGGAAGCTGATGGTCGCTTTGCTCGCGATACGGCAAGCCACTGTCGGCATGGCACCAGGCCCGGAGCTGGAAACCGTCGCTCAGACACAAACGACGAAGGCCTTCATCATTTTCACCTTACCATTGGTGCTCCTCTCCCTCGTCGGTGGAACTCTGGCCGATCGCCTCAGCAAGCGGACCGTCATCATGACGATTAAAGTCGTCGAGGTTCTCCTGATGGCAGCTGGAACCATCGCACTCTGGCTGAACCCTGCTGGAGGAGTGCTTCCCCTGATTGTCCTCTGTGGCATGGGCATCCATAGCGCGTTGTTCAGTCCGTCCAAGTATGGAATCTTGCCTGAATTGATCCCTCATGAACGACTCGCAGCCGGCAACGGTCTGTTGGAACTCTGGACTTTTGCGGCCATTTTAATGGGAACCGCTGCCGGAGGCTTTCTCTTGCACCTAGCAGGAGATCAGACCTGGGTGGCCCCCTTCGCGTTAACCCTGCTGTCAGTGGTCGGTCTTATCACATCGTTTTCCATCCCCCCGGTGTTACCTGCCCGTGCAACCGGTGGCATTGATGCAACAGTTCGTGAAGCATGGGCGGCGATTCGGACTGAGCCGATGCTGCGGATGGCCATTCCGATGGAAATCTGTTTTTGGACGATCGCCAGTCTATTTATGCAAAACGTGATCGTCTATGCGAAAGCGGTACTCCTACTCTCCGACGCGATGTCAGGTTTACCGCTCACGCTCTTGTCGATCGGCATCGGCATCGGCGCCATCCTGGTCGGAAAGATTTCTCGCAACCGTGTCGAGTATGGGTTGATTCCCTTGGGCGCCATCGGTGTGTTTCTGGCCCTCCTGTTGCTCGGCCTGGTCGCCCCCCCGTTATCAGGAACATTTCTCCTATTGGGAGCCCTTGGAGTTTCTAGTGCCTTCATTTTTGTGTCGTTGAATGCCATCCTTCAATGGAAATCACCGCCGGACCGGCGCGGCGCCGTCATTTCCTTTTCAAATACCTGTGTCTTCACGGGAATCTTACTGGGATCGCTTGCCGGCGGTTCACTGGCCAACATGGGTCTTTCAACCACCGGTATTTTTTTGGCGACAGCGGGCATGACCATGGCTGGCATGTTGTGGGCGCTCTGGTTTCTCCCTGATACATTCATCCGGCTGGTACTCGTGCTCCTGACACATACGCTCTATCGCCTTCGCATCGTCGGCGAGCACCATGTCCCACAATCGGGCGGCGCCCTGCTTGTCCCCAACCACGTGTCGTTTATCGACGGATTTCTCCTGATCACCAGTCTGGATCGGCCAGTGCGATTCGTCGTGGATTCCCAATATGCCGAGCAGCCAATCTTCAAACCCTTCATGAAAGCGCTCGGGGTCATCCCGATTTCTACGCATGGAGGAGTGCGGGGCATCCTTCGTGCACTCCGAGAAGCCAGCGCAGCCGTGGACCGAGGAGAGCTCGTCTGCATCTTTCCTGAAGGCCAGATCACGCGCACCGGAACGCTCTTACCGTTCAGACGGGGCTTTGAACGCATCGTCAAGGGACGGAACGTTCCGCTTATTCCTGTTCACTTGGATCGTGTCTGGGGGAGCATTTTCAGTTTCAATAACGGCCGCTTCCTCTGGAAGATACCGGAACATCTCCCCTATCCCGTCACCGTCTCGTTCGGCACACCACTTCCCTCAAGCACGACCATCCACGACCTACGGGGAAAGATCCGCGAGCTTGGTGAGGCGGCCTGGCAACTCCGGAAATCGCATCGCCTACCGCTCCATCGTGAATTCATCCGCTCGATGCGCCGCTATCCGTTCCGCTTCGCCATGGCTGACCAGAACCGTCCGAGAGTCTCAGCCCTCCAGGCCCTGATCGGATCGATTGTCTTGGCCAGAACGCTCAGACCCTATTGGGAGGGACAAGACCGAGTGGGCGTGCTGCTGCCACCGACTGTCGCTGGTGCGCTGGTGAACGTGGCAGCTCCGCTGTGTGGCAAGACCATCGTGAACTTGAATTACACCGTGGGGAAATCAGGTCTGGAGGCAGCGGTACGCCTTGCCGACCTACGCACGATCGTCACCAGCCGTACGTTCATCGAGAAAGCCAAACTCGAATTACCCGACGGACCATCGGTGATCTGGCTCGAAGACGTAGCCAAGACGATTGGGACAGGCATAAAAGTAACGGCCGCCCTGCTGGCACTGTTTGCTCCATGCCGCCTTATCGAACAAGCCTGTGGGCAGACAACCCCGCTCACCCCAGACAGCCTGGCCACGATCATCTTTAGCAGCGGCAGCACCGGCGAACCCAAAGGCGTTATGCTTTCCCATTTCAGTGTCGACTCTAATTGCCAGGGTGCGACACAGATACTCCATCTGTATCAAGATGAACGAGTCCTCGGTATCTTGCCCTTCTTCCATTCGTTCGGATACATGGTGTTCTGGTTCGTGATGTCCAACAACACACCGATGATCTTTCATCCGTCGCCGCTTGACGTGGCGGCCATCGGCGAACTGATCAGAACATATCGTATCACCTTCCTCGTCACAACACCGACGTTCTTACAGCTCTATTCCCGCCGTTGTACCCCTGAACAATTCAGTTCGGTACGGGTGATCCTCACCGGCGCGGAAAAGCTTCCGACCCGTCTCGCTCAGGCGGTCGAAGATACGTTCGGAGTCGGACCGATCGAAGGCTACGGAGTCACAGAATGCGCCCCCGTGATTGCCGTGAATTGCCCGGACTTTCGCGCAGCCGGCTATTACCAACCGGCTTCACGACGTGGCACTGTGGGCCAACCCCTTCCGGGGGTCTCGGTACAGATTGTCGATCCTGACAGTTACGCCCCCCTGCCTCCAGGCACACCCGGCATGTTGCTGGTCAAAGGGCCGAACGTGATGAAAGGATACCTTGGCCGGGAAGATCTTACGCAACAAGTCATGCGCGATGGGTGGTATATCACAGGGGATATTGCCACGCTGGATGACGATGGATTCCTGACCATCACCGACAGGCTGTCTCGGTTTTCAAAAATTGGTGGCGAGATGGTCCCCCACGCTAAGGTTGAGGAGGCCTTGCAGCAGGCTGCTGAAGCCGACACACAAGTCTTTGCCGTGACCGGGCTACCCGACGAGAAAAAAGGAGAGCGTCTCGCAGTCCTCCATACCCTGGAAGAATCTCGCATTCCTCGCATCCTAGAAAGCGTCTCGGCGAGCGGCCTGCCCAATCTGTTCATCCCGGGGAAAAATCAGTTCGTCAAGGTTGACGTGTTACCGGTTCTTGGAACCGGAAAGCTCGACCTGCGCGGCGTGAAGCGCATTGCGGTGGAACGCCTTTCATCTCATGACGAGATTCAGGGCTAAGATCGCGTTCCGTATGGCGAGCGACCATGAAGCCAACCAAATCGCTCATCGATTGCCACGTCCATCTCGCGGCGTTACCAGATGGCGACAATGGTTGCTTCATCTCCCCGAAACTCCTCCGAAGTCCGCTCTTTCGCTTCCTGCTGTGGAAGCATGATCTCTCACCGACAGAGCCACGAGAGGCCAATCAGCGATATCTGGATCACCTCCTCACGGAGTTACGAGCCTCCCAACATGTCTCGCAGGTAGTGCTGCTTGGCATGGACGGGTTCTACGATCAGACCGGCCTGCTCAATCGCCAGCACACAGACTTTCTCGTCAGCAATGACTACGTCTTCAAAACCGTGCAGGCCCATCCCGATGTTTTTTTGGCCGGCCCTTCGATCAATCCACAGCGCGAAGACGCGATAAATGAAGTCCATCGTTGCGCCGATGCTGGAGCTGTCTTGATCAAAGTCTTACCGAATGCCCAGCACTTCAACCCAGCTGATCCGAAATACATCCCGTTCTACCGTGCCCTGGCGCAACGAAAACTACCCTTCTTAAGTCATGTCGGCTATGAATTCAGTCTGATCGGTAAGGATCAATCACTCGGCGATCCTGATCGACTCCGCCTGGCACTAGACGAAGGGGTGACCGTCATCGCAGCTCACGCCTGCAGCTACGGCCTGATGCTGTACGAGAAGTTTCTGCCCACTTTCCAAGAACTCGTGCGGCGTTATCCGCACTTCTACGCCGACATTTCGGCCCTCACCCAACCCCATCGGTTGAAGATGCTGTTGCATCTCAGGCATCACCCGGAACTGCATTCCCGCCTCCTCTTTGGAACCGATTATCCGTTATCGGTCTTCCACCTGGCCGCGTGGGGTCGCGTAGGCATTGGCAGGTTGTGGAACATGATTCGCACACAAAACCGCTTCGATCGGCAAGTCGAAGTCTGTAACGGGCTCCGTCTTGGCTTCCGCTCACTCAGAGACTTACTGCCGTTTTCACAATACCCCAGAGCCACACGCGATGAATCGTGATCAGATACTGTCAGCCCTTCGTGAAAGGATCCTTGCCTTCGCGACATCACGGGTATCGAGGGACCATGCTGAAGACTTGACGCAGGACACGATGGCGGTTCTGCATGAGAAGTATCCACTGGTGAGCGAGTTGACTGAGCTCGTTCCTCTGGCCTTTCAGGTACTGCGGTACTAGATGCTAGACGCCCATCGAAAGGCTCTGCGTCGCGGTGAGTACTATCAAGAATCGGTTGAGGGTCTGCCGCTCGCCGATACAGGAGACGATCCCGTGACTCAACTCGACCAGAAACAGCGTGTCGATCGACTGCTCGGATCGCTCGGTCAACTCCAAGAATCCGTTACGACCGACGAAGCGTCCGGCTCCCACGAGCAAACCACCTACGTCGTCAATCAGGACCGATCAGTGCCGGAACTCTTGGTCCGGATTCTCATTGGCAAGCCCTGAGAGAGAAGACACGGTTGGTGACAGCTTCTCTGTGGAAACAAAAAAACGGCCGCCCTCCCGATGGAGAACGGCCGTTTCGGTTGCACAAAGTTCAGTGTCTTCTATGGGCTGACAGAAATTCGATCTTTGATCAGATCAAAGGTTTCTTTTGGAACCACGTTTTTTGCGACCAATTCACCCTTCACGCGATAGGGGCGATTGCTCACGATGCGATCGGCCTCGTCCTGCTTCAGGCCGAGAAAGAGAATCATGTCGTTTGCTGAAACCTTATTAACATTCATCGCCGCCGATGCAGCGACGGGAGAGACCGTCGCGGTTCCGGATGGAGCCTGGCTTGGTGTCAGTGTCGCTGTTTGAGCGGCCGCCCCGGCATGGGAACGATCCTTGAGCTCTTTTTGATAACGCGCGACCAATGATTTCAGCGTGTCATTGTGACGTTTCACATCCTGATATTCCTGCCGCACATTCTTATTCTGCGCTGATAACGCCTTGACTTTCTCCTCAAGTTCCTTGGTTCGTCCCTCGCTCGTGCCGCGCTCCGCATCACGTCCGTGCTCAATGCGCTGGAGTTCATCACGGGCCGCTTGTGCCTCATTGCCGAACTTCACGTTCAGTTCCTTGAGGGTTCGGACCTGTTGTTCCATGGCGCCCTTCTGTTGGCGAGTCTTCTCCAGTTCCATTTTGACGTTGTCTGCCTCGGCCAACGCGCCTTGGTACTTCTTGTTGGATACGCAGCCCGTGACCAACACCGCCCCAACCAACACCATCGCCGTCCACTCGCGTCTCATGCGATCCTCCCTCCATCAAATCCTACAGCTTGTCCAAGCATCATGTGGAACATTCCGCTCACCCCGCTGCACCGTGGTTCATATGGTTTCTTTCCTTGTGTGTATGCCAACACCCAGATATTGTCAACATATTTGCCGTTGTAGGAATCGGTTCGGGTCAGACCCGACAACCATCTGCCGCTTGACGGATTGTCGTTGCTCTGTGATCATCCCACACATTCTATCGGAGATGGCCGTGATGGTTGAAACTGCTCATTTACTATTTGACGTGGGGTACGCATGAACGAATGGGGGCCAATGCTCGCCGTGATACTGGGGATCGTCGAAGGACTCACAGAGTTTCTCCCCGTCTCGTCCACGGGACATCTTATTTTGGTAGGCCATGCCCTCGGCTTCACTGGTGACGTCGCTGCCAACGCGGAAATCTCCATCCAGCTGGGTGCAATTTTGGCCGTGATCGTCTTTGAACGCGAGAAAATCGGCCGGCTGCTGTCCGGCGCATGGCAGGAGCAGAAGGCCTTGCGTGCAACCTCGGTAAACCAGCCTCCCGCCGCATGGTCCCACCGCGTCAAGAGCTCTATGCGGAATCATCCCAACGTATGGTTCCTGCTGGGACTCGGGATTGCCTTTCTGCCAGCGGCCATACTCGGTCTGTTGGCTCACGGGTGGATCAAGTCGCATTTGTTCACTCCTTTGACGGTGGCTTTAACGTCGATCCTGGGCGGCATTATCATCCTCATCGTGGAAGCGACGAAACGGACCACCCATGCCAAAAGTCTGGATCAGGTGTCGGCTGTCCATGCCTTCTGGATCGGGCTGGCACAATGCGCTTCCCTCATCCCCGGCATGTCTCGCTCCGGCTCAACGATCATCGGAGGCCTGCTCGCCGGACTCGACCGAAAAGTAGCTACAGAATACTCCTTCTTTCTTGCGCTCCCGACCATCATCGCTGCGACGGTCTACGAAACATGGAAAGCACGAGGAGCGTTTACCGATCAGGATTATATGGCGCTCGGCCTCGGCATGCTCATCTCATTTTTGGTGGCCTGGGCCGTCATCGCTGTCTTCCTGACCTATGTCCAACGGCATACCTTGCGAGTCTTTGCGTACTATCGTATTATCCTCGGAGTTGTGGTCATGTTGGTCGTCCGCTGAAAGGAGCTGTGCATGTCTTCGGATACGATTCACGTCTACGACACTTGGGTCACCGGCAAGAGCGGTCGCATTCACTTCGACGTCATGACGACGGATGAAGCCACCGCCCTCAAACTAGCCAAGGAGTACCTCGTGAGCATCGGGGAACCGACTGCGACACTCACCACGAGGGAGTGTCAATTCTGTCACAGCGAACCGCTGGTTATGTTCTCGGCGGAGCAGCAAAAACAAGTCAAGGAACAGGGGGGATTTATCGTTCGCATGCCAGCCTGATTCCCAGTTCGTCATGTTGAGTGTTGAATTGTGAGTGAGCGATCGACACTCACAACATCAAAACCAAAACTCTTGATTGGACTAACGTATCGAGGATATCTCCGACTCGGGAGGAGGATCTGCCTGTTTTTCGAAGGCAAAGTGAATGATGAGGAAAATGACCCCAATGGTGATCGCGGAATCCGCGACGTTGAAGGCAGGCCAGTGGTAGGTTTCAATGTAGACATCTAAGAAATCGATCACCTCGCCAAAGCGGAGCCGATCGATCAAATTACCGATCGCCCCGCCCAATATTCCCGCGACACTGATACGGCCCACCCAATCTTCCTCTGGCATCCGCAGCAGAATCGTGCCCAGCAACCCAAGAGCAAAAATCGAGGTCAGGCCGAAGAACACCATCCGGAATGCGTTGCTGCTCCCGGCCAAGAGACCGAACGCCGCTCCAGGGTTCCGAATATAGGTCAGACTGAAGAGGTTGGGAATGACTGGAATCGATTCATGCAACCGCATCGTTTGCATGATCTGCTGCTTGGTCAGCTGATCGAGCAGAATAATACCGCCGGTCACCGAAGCGAGTGCGAGATGGCGAAGACTCAACGGACAGCCTCCACACAGCGATCACACAGCGTTGGATGGGTCGCATCTTTGCCGACCGCTTCTCGATAGTTCCAACAACGTTCGCATTTAGCGGCATCCGACCTCTCAACCGTTATCCGAATATCCGCAGGTCCGATCTCTGCCTGTTTCACAGTCACCCGCGACACGATAAAGATTGCACTGAGATCTCCGCCATACGCCGTCAAAAAGCGATAGGCATCAGGTCCTGCCTCGATCTGGACATGCGCTTCAAGTGACGACCCGATCACCTTATCTCGGCGTTGGATTTCCAAATCCCCCTGAACACGGGATCGATAGGCCAGTAGCGTTTCCCACCGAGCCGTGAGTTCTTCATCTCGCCAGACAGGCTCCCCCTCAGGAAACGAGGTGAGATGCACACTCATTGCGTCCTTGCGCACAGAGTCCGGCAGCATGCGCCAGATCTCCTCGGCAGTAAAACTTAGAATCGGCGCCATGAGTTTCGCTAGGGTCACGATAATTTCACACAGAACAGTCTGGGACCCTCGCCGTAGTGGAGAGTCGGCTCGGAAGGTATACAGTCGATCTTTCAGAATGTCGAGATACACCGCACTGAGATCCACCGAACAAAAGTTGTTCACGGCATGGAAGATGGCGTGAAACTCAAACTCTTCGTAGGCGCGGCGTACTTTCGTGATGAGTTCACCAAGCCGCGACAGCATCCATCGGTCCAATTCCGACAGATGGTCATAGGGCACGCGGTGAATCGCCGGATCGAAATCGTACAGATTGCTCAGCAAGAACCGAGACGTATTGCGAACTTTCCGGTACGCTTCGATCAGATGATTTAGAATTTCCTGGGAGATCCGTAGATCTTCCCGATAGTCTTGCGCCGCCACCCACAGACGGAGGATTTCAGCGCCCGACTGCTTGATGACGTCCTGTGGGGCAACGACATTCCCAGCCGACTTGGACATCTTCTTCCCCTGCCCATCGACAACAAAACCATGGGTCAGCACCGCCTGATAGGGCGCCCGATGATCCGTGGTTACACCGGCGAGCAGCGCGCTATGGAACCAGCCCCGATGCTGATCGGAACCCTCAAGATACAAATCGGCCGGCCACCACTTCCGTGGTTTCAGAACAGCCGCGAAACTGACCCCGGATTCAAACCACACATCCAGAATGTCACGCTCCTTCTCAAATGTGGTTCCTCCGCACTTCGGACAGGCCGTTCCTGTGGGTAGCAGATCTAGAGCCGCCCGTTCAAACCAGACATCGGCGCCCGTGGATTCCATCAATGCGGCAAGATGTTCGATGACAATCGGGTCTGCAAGCACATGGCGACACCCTTCGCAGGTAAAGCCTGGGATGGGCACGCCCCACACACGCTGCCGGGAGAGACACCAGTCCGGCCGGTTGTCGATCATGCCGAAGATCCGATCACGCCCATAGGCTGGGATCCACCGAACCCGCTCGATTTCCGCCAAGGCTTCCTTCCGCAATTCGTTGGTCTCCATCGACACGAACCACTGCTCGGTCGCGCGAAAGATCACTGGATTTTTACACCGCCAACAGTGGGGATACGAATGGTTCAGCGAACCGTGCCCCAGCAAACGCCCGTTCGCCTGGAGATACTCAACAATCTTCGGATTGGCCTTCAAGACCTGCTGTCCGGCGAACTCTGTGACGATCGAAGTAAACCGTCCACCGTTGTCCACCGGTGCGACAATTTCAAGACGCTCCCCTATTGAGGATTTGGCATTGTGATCGAGCACGAGCAGATAGTCTTCCATCCCGTGTCCCGGAGCAATGTGAACGCAACCCGTCCCTTGATCGAGCGTCACAAAGTCCCCGAGCAAGATCGGTGACAGACCGGTGGACAAGGGCCGTTGCGTCTCCAACCCTTCGAATCCATCTCCGCCTTTTTTCACACCAACCACGTGATAGCGCTCGATCGCACAGGCTTTGACGACGCTCTCCAACAGTTTTTCCGCCACAATTAGTAACTCGTCGCCGACCTGAACAAAGGCATAGTCAAAATCGCGATGGAGGCAGACAGCCTGGTTCGCTGGGAGCGTCCAGGGGGTGGTCGTCCAGATGACGACGGAAACCAACTTGATTCCTTCCGGAAAGGAGACACCAGGGAAGGTGTGGTTGAGAACGGTCGGCGATGTGACAACCGGAAACTTGACGTAGATCGACGGAGATGTGTGGTCCTCGTATTCGACCTCCGCTTCCGCAAGCGCCGTCTGATCCTGCGTACACCAGAGAACCGGCTTGAGCCCCTTGTAGACCCCTCCACGCTCGACAAATTTTCCGAATTCACGAATGATCGTGGCTTCATACCCAGGAGTCATGGTGAGATAGGGATGATCCCACTCACCCAACACCCCCAGCCGCTTGAATTCCTCTCGCTGAGTCTTCACAAACCGCTCGGCATAGTCGCGACAGAGTCTGCGGATGGCCACAACATCTAAGTCTTTCTTCTTGTCCCCCAACTCCTTCATGACTTGATGCTCGATGGGCAACCCATGGCAATCCCACCCCGGCACATAGGGTGCCTGAAAACCAGTCATCGTCTTTGACTTGACGATGATGTCTTTCAAAACCTTGTTCAGCGCGTGTCCGATATGAATACGGCCATTGGCATAGGGAGGGCCATCATGCAGCACATACCGAGGCCGTCCCTGCCCTTTCGCTTGTATCTGATCATAGAGCTTCTGCTGCTCCCACCAGGCCAACATGTCAGGCTCGCGTTGCGGCAGATTGGCCTTCATGGGGAAGTCGGTTTTCGGAAGATTGAGGGTTGATTTGTAGTCCATAGACATTGGGATCCGAGCATTCACGCGGTGATCAAACGGAATCGAGGGAATATACAGGAATGACTGGCGAGGTACTAGTCCTTACCCTAATCTTGCGAAATCGTCAAAAACGTCTTCCAGCAAGCTCACAGCGAGCGAAAGCCTGAGGCGTACAATCTGCGAACATTGAGGAATTCAGCCCCGCGAGAACGTAGGTGGAAACGTTATTCACGATTTCGCTAACTGATGGCCATCATACGGTCGAGGGCGACCTTTGCCCAGTGCTTGTCGTCGTCTGATACCACAATGCGGTTCACGACGTGGCCTTCAGCCAGATTCTCCATCGCCCAACAGAGGTGTGCCGCATCGATACGGAACATGGTGGCACATTGACAGACCGTGGATGATAGGAAGAACACTTTCTTGTCGGTGAGTTCGTGCTTCAATCGATTCACAAGATTCAGTTCCGTCCCAACCGCCCACGTCGTGCCGGCTGGTGCAGCGGTGACTGTGCGAATGATGAACTCGGTCGATCCGATAAGATCCGCCTTATTCACGACATCTTCATGGCACTCAGGATGGACGATCACCTTGCCGTCCGGATATTGTTTACGGAAATGATCCACATGCACCGGCTGAAACATCTGGTGGACGCTACAGTGCCCCTTCCATAGAATCAGCGTGGCTCGCTTAATGGCGTCTTTGGTGTTCCCGCCGTTCGGCTGGTATGGGTCCCAGACAATCATCTGCTCGCGGGGGATTCCCATTTTGTTCGCTGTGTTGCGGCCCAAGTGCTCATCTGGGAAAAAGAGAATCTTTTCCCGCCTGGCCCAGGACCATTCAATCACAGCCTTGGCGTTGGAGGACGTGCAGGTAATCCCACCATGCTCGCCACAAAACGCCTTGAGCACCGCCGCCGAATTCACATAGACTGCCGGCATCACAGTCTCTTCGACCGGCACCACACGTCCCAATGCTTCCCAACACTGATCGACCTGCTCGATCGCGGCCATATCGGCCATGGAGCAGCCGGCCGCCATGTCGGGCAAGATGACTGTTTGCTGAGAACGACTAAGAATGTCTGCCGTCTCGGCCATGAAATGCACGCCGCAAAAGACGATGTGGGATCGCTCGGACCGTTCAGCAGCCAGCTTGGCCAGTAAGAGGGAATCGCCGCGAAAGTCGGCGTGCTGAATCACCTCGTCCCGTTGGTAGTTATGGCCCAGGATCATGACCCGCTCACCGAGTGTCTGCTTCGCAGCGACCGTCCGCCGGTACAATTCCTCCACCGACTGCACTTGATACTCAGTGATTGGTCTGGGTAACGTCGAAGTAACCGTCACAATCATTCCTCCATACGTAAGGGAATTCATTCTACGATAGGCTCCTTCCACAATCAACGAATCGCCCATTGAGGAAAAGTCCTAGTCACCCGCCCAAAAGAGAGGAAACGGAATGGGCCTAATAGCCGATTGACTTCGAGGTCTCGGAGTAATACGATAACGCTCTATCGCTAGGGGAGCCTTAAGGCTGAGAGTCCGAATGATCGGACGACCCTCACAACCTGACCTGGATAATACCAGCGTAGGGAAGCCGGACATCAACGGATCGCGTGAGGAATCAGCCGCATTCCCATCTAAGAGAGGGAAGCGGCTTTTTTATTGTAACCATACCGCAGGCTGCTTCCCGCTCCATGATGTCAGCCAATTACGAAAGGATCTCCTTATGAGTATCCACAACCATACAAACGGGTCCGATCATGGGAATGGCATTGTCACCCCATCGTCTCCACTCACGACGACGCCTTTCCCGGCCTCTCGGAAAATCTATGTACATGGCGTACAACCAGCCGTCCATGTCCCGATGCGGGAAATTAGTCTATCCCACACCAAAGGGATGAATGGAGCAAGCTCCGACAACAACCCGGTAATCGTCTATGACACATCAGGCCCGTACACCGATCCCTCTGTAACAATCGATGTCCGCAACGGACTGACGCCGTTACGACGCTCTTGGGTGCTCAGCCGACAAGATGTTGAGGAACTTCCTGATGTGAGCTCGGCGTACGGCCGTCTGCGTGCGACCGATCCGAAATTAGCCGACCTTCGCTTTCAGCATATCCGTAAGCCCTTGCGCGCGAAACACGGAAAGAACGTCACACAGCTCCACTACGCCCGCAAAGGCATTATCACACCGGAAATGGAGTTTATCGCCATCCGCGAGAACCAATCGCGCCACACGGAATCCGAGGTTGCATCCCAGAACGGCCATGGCGGGGGCGTGAAGCAGCATCCTGGGTTTGCCTGGGGTGCCAACATTCCCCGGGTGATCACACCCGAGTTCGTGCGCGACGAGGTGGCCCGTGGCCGTGCGATCATCCCATCGAACATCAACCATCCGGAAAGCGAACCGATGATCATCGGGCGGAACTTCCTCGTGAAGATCAATTCCAACATCGGCAATTCCGCCGTCGCCTCTTCCATCGAAGAAGAAGTCGAGAAAATGATCTGGTCAACCCGCTGGGGCGCCGATACCGTAATGGATTTGTCGACCGGGAAAAACATTCACGAGACACGCGAATGGATCATTCGCAATTCCCCGGTGCCGATCGGAACAGTGCCGATCTATCAAGCACTCGAGAAAGTGAACGGCAAGTCGGAAGATCTCACATGGGAGATCTTCCGCGACACCTTGATCGAACAGGCAGAACAGGGTGTGGACTACTTCACGATTCACGCTGGTGTGCGCCTGACCTATGTGCCAATGACCGCAAAACGCATGACCGGAATTGTGTCGCGTGGCGGCTCCATCCACGCGAAGTGGTGCCTCGCGCACCATCAGGAAAATTTCGCCTACACGCACTTCGAAGAGATCTGTGAGATCATGAAGGCCTACGACGTTGCCTTCAGCTTAGGCGATGGGCTCCGGCCAGGATCGATCGCGGATGCCAACGACGACGCGCAATTTGCTGAACTCGAGACATTAGGCGAGCTGACCAAGATGGCTTGGCGGCACGATGTGCAGGTCATGATCGAAGGTCCAGGTCATGTTCCCATGCACATGATTCAGGCCAACATGGAAAAGCAGCTCGAGGCGTGCCAAGAGGCTCCATTTTATACCCTTGGCCCACTGACGACCGACATTGCTCCCGGCTACGATCACATTACATCCGGCATCGGCGCTGCCATGATCGGCTGGTACGGCTGTGCCATGCTGTGCTACGTCACACCCAAAGAGCATTTGGGCCTCCCGACTCGCGAGGACGTCAAGACTGGCGTCATCACCTATAAAATTGCCGCGCACGCAGCCGACCTGGCCAAAGGACATCCCGGCACCCAAGCGCGTGACAACGCACTATCTAAGGCTCGATTTGAGTTCCGATGGGAAGACCAGTTCAATCTTTCGCTTGATCCGGAAACAGCCCAGCAGTTCCATGATGCAACGCTCCCGGACAACGCTGCCAAGGTCTCCCATTTCTGCTCGATGTGCGGTCCACACTTCTGTTCCATGAAAATCACGCAAGACGTTCGTGATTACGCTGCACAGTTGCAAGTGGATGAACAAAAAGCGATCCAGATCGGCATGAAAGAAAAATCGGAAGAGTTTAAGAAGTCTGGCTCTGAGATTTATAGATAAGGCTGCTCGAAATGGTCCTCCGGCAAGGCCCCAGGAGAAACCAAACCGGAAACGTACCCTCCGGGGTACGTTGAGGATTTGGGCGAGCCGAGAACGAAGCTAGAGGCCATTTTCAGCAGCCGTCGAGGGAGAGATCAGCATGGGAAAGCCAACACCAGCTCCGTTACGGGAACGCGACATCACCCGGCACATTGCCCGGGAATACTATAAAGAGTTCGATCAATTGATCGAAAGCGACGTCATCATCGTTGGCGCGGGACCATCAGGGCTTATTTGCGCGCACGACTTGGCTGCGATGGGATTTCGCACGCTCCTCATCGAGCAAAGCCTGGCTCTCGGAGGGGGATTCTGGTCCGGCGGGTACCTCATGAACAAGGCGACGATCTGCGAGCCGGCAAATGAGATCCTCGAAGAAGTCGGTGTCCCGTGCAAGAGAATCAAAGAATGCGAAGGCATGTACATGGTCGATCCCCCACATGCCACCGGTGCCCTGATCGCGGCCGCGTACAAAGCCGGCGCGAAGATCATGAACCTGACACGTGTGGTGGACTTGATCCTCCGCAACGATAGCTCACTGGAAGGCGTCGTCGTCAACAGCACCACCGTCGAGATGGCGGGGCATGATATGATCCACGTCGATCCCATTGCCCTCGAGAGCAAGATCGTGGTGGACGCCACCGGCCATGATGCCGTGCTGGTCGAACTCCTTCACAAACGGAACCTGTATAAGAAGGTACCGGGAAACGGCGCTATGTGGGTCGCCCGATCTGAAGAAGAAGTAATGGATCGTACGGGGGAAGTGTATCCCAATTGCTTTGTTATCGGATTGGCTGTCGCCGCCGTGTATGGCACCCCAAGAATGGGCCCCGCTTTCGGCTCAATGCTGTTGTCCGGACGATATGGTGCGGAATTGATTGCGAAGAAACTGAAACAGAAGTCATGAGACAGAGCGGTATATGGGCAGCCTGTAGGCTGATCAATAAGATCAACCTACACAGTCCGCAAGGAGTGCGAACCCAGCGGCGTACGTCTTAGTACGTTGAGGAGTTCGTGCGACCGAGAGCAATGTAGGGGACCTTTTTCAACAGCCTGACTATGGATATTCAAGATTTTCTGATCCAAGGCGAAGGGCGCGAGGAAGATAAGCGCCAAGCGTGGGATCTCTTTCAGCAGGCCTATGAGCAACAGATGAAGCGTGAACTGGAAGAGGCCATCAACCTATACAAAAAGTCGCTGGCCACCCATCCCACGGCCGAGGCTCATACGTTTCTAGGATGGACCTACAGCTGGATGGGGCAGATTGACGAGGCGATTGAGGAATGTCACAAGGCCATCGCGCAAGACCCGGACTTTGGCAACCCCTATAATGATATTGGCGCCTACCTGATCGAGAAGGGTGAATTCGACGAGGCCATTCCCTGGTTTCAGAAGGCGATACAGGCCAGGCGTTACGAGAATCCGGCCTATCCGCACCTTAATCTCGGCCGCGTGTATGAGCGAAAAGGAAACTGGACGGAGGCCATCGACTCATATAAGAAAGCGCTCGCCCTAGATCCAAACTACACGCTGGCCCGAAAAGCGCTCGGACGGTTGGTCAGCTCATTGAACTGAGATCATATGTCCATGCCGAAAGCCATTCTTGTCGCCATCACTGATCTGTTCTTCTACACCAAAGTCCGTGACGCATTACGCCAACCGGACTACCAGCTTGAAAAAGCACGTACACAACAGGATATCGTCGACAAAGCCCTGTCGGCGAACCCAGGCGTGATTATCTTCGACATGAACGACCTGACCCTTAACGCCTTTCAGGCGTTGGAAAAGCTGAAAGCCGACCCACGATTAAAGGGCATTCCGACGCTGGCCTATGCTAATCATGAAGAAGTCGATACGTGGAACCGTGCGAAAGCGCTTGGTGTGACGAAGATCGTCTCCCGCAATGAGTTTTCAGCCCGAACGAGAGCGTTAGTCGAAGAGTTGATGGCCGGTCATGTCGTCAAGTCGTAACGCCGGAAAGTCGTCATCTCCTATGACTTTCGACTTGAAGACTATTTTGCTGAACTGAATATGAAACAATCTCGTCTTTACGCGCAACATGCCCAACTTGGAGCCACGTTTGAGGAAGTCACCGGTCGGGAAATACCGACCCACTATGGCGATGTCGCAGCCGAATATCGTGCCGTCCGCCAGGCCGTAGGGATCGCCGATCTCTCACATCGTGGCAAACTCAGGGTGACAGGCGAGGATCGTGTCAAGTGGCTGCAAAGCGTCATTAGTAACGACATCCTTCCCCTCCAACCAGGGCAAGGCCGCTATTCCAGCTTGTTGACCCACAAAGGCAAGATGCTCACGTACTTCCGCCTGTACATGCAGACAGAAGCCGTCATGCTGGAAGACGTCGGCGAGATCGGGGACACCACATTCCAAGGCCTACGCAAATTTTTGCTCTACGGAACCACGGCCAAGATGGAAAACTGTGCCGAGAGTTGGGGGCTGCTGTTGATCAGCGGACCAAAGGCCACACATGTGGTGCAATCCGCGTTCGGCGTGGACGTCACGGGCTTGAAGCCGGTTGAGTTTGTCACGGCACAGATCGGTGGACATCATGCTCTGGTGTTATGCACCGAAGAAACGGGAGAAGTGGATATCGAGATCTTGCTTCCTGCGGATAGTCTCCTGACCGCGTGGACCAGTATCATGCAAGCCGGAGAGAAATTCGGCATCAGGGCGATTGGGAGCCTCGCGCGCGAGGCCTTGCGGATCGAAGCCGGCATCCCGAAAGCCGGGCTGGATTTGAACGAAGAAATCGTCCCGCCCGAAGCCAATCTTGAGGGAAAGGCTTTCAGCCTGAGCAAAGGGTGCTATCCAGGACAAGAAGTCGTGGCACGCATGGATACATACGGCAACGTGCGCCGCAAGCTGGTTGGGCTGGTCCTTCAAGATTCAGTTGTTCCATCTCATGGAGCTAAACTGTATAACGGCGACCGTGAAGTGGGCTGGATCAGCAGCGCTGTCCGTTCCCCTCAGCTCAACAAGACCATTGCGTTCGGATTTCCTCTGCGGGACTTCAGTAAACCGGGGACGGAACTGACCGTGGAATTCGAAGGTGGCAGACATCCGGCTACCATTCAGACCCTGCCCTTCTATACCAAGCCGTAACAGCATCCCCCTGAAGACCTATGTCCGTTGATGAACAGGACAACAGCACGCAAACCACTCCGTATCAGGCAGCTGGGGAACTTGTGGGAATCACTCGCTTGGTGGACGAATTTTACGTCAACATGGATACCCTGCCGGAAGCCGAAATCATCAGAAACATGCACCCACACGATTTAACCGAATCCCGCAAGAAGCTCACCTATTTTCTGTGCGGCTGGCTCGGAGGTCCCAAGCTATTTCAGCAGCGCTATGGTCCAATCAGTATCCCAGGTTTTCACAAACAGTTCTCCATCGGGTACGAAGAACGCGATGCCTGGCTGCTCTGCATGCAACGAGCCATTGCTGTTCAGCCATACAGTGACCAATTCAAGGACTACCTCTTAGCCGCACTCAGTATCCCAGCCGAACGAGTCAGGGAAGTGAACGCAGGGAAATTCTAGGGCGGCACGCCCCCTGTTCATCCTATAGCCGATCCTCCCTCTGTCCCTCCACACTCACGTTGGGATACATCTCTGAATCCTTCTGGATACAGGACCTTGAGCTTCATAAGGTCCGTCTGAGGAACTGTTACCCTTCAAAATCAACGCGATGAATGAAGAACTCTACCTACCCTGTCCAATAGTTCATGTGGCATTCTCCTTGCTGTAGCTGAGAATGGGAACGAATCGGATCATTATTCACGGAACCAGATCGATTCGGGTAAGCCTGAGAGATGCTCAGAAATCTACAGACCTACTAGTGTAGTGAGTCATAAGTAGCTTGACTTATTGTCTAGCGTGAGTATCCTCTGTTCCCCCAGGAGGATCGACCCATGCGCCTCGCCCCCGCCATTCAGCTGATTGCCCCTGAACGCCAGCAACTCGAGCAGTGGGCGCGTGGACGACGGACGCCTGCGCGACTGGTGCTCCGCGCCAAGATTGTGTTGTTGGCGGCCGCAGGCCACGACAACCACCAGATTGCCGCCGCCGTGGCCACGAGTCGGCAAACCGTGGGGCTCTGGCGGCAGCGCTTCGTGACCCAGCGCGTGCTCGGCCTTGCCCAGGATGCCCCTCGCGGGGGGCGGCCCCCCAAGGCGCGCCAGACCCTGACCGCGCGCATCCTGAAGACGACGACTCACACGAAGCCGCCCGCCGCCACCCACTGGTCCACCCGCACCTTGGCGCGACACCTGCGGACGAATCCCACGTTCGTGCAGCGGGTCTGGACCGCGCATGGGCTGCAACCTCATCGGGTACGAGCCTTCAAGCTGAGTCAGGATCCGCACTTCCAGGAGAAACTGGAGGATGTGGTGGGGCTGTATTTGCATCCGCCGGAGCATGCGGTGGTCCTATCCGTGGATGAGAAAAGCCAGATCCAAGCGCTCGATCGCACGCAGCCTGGCCTCCCGCTGAAGAAAGGCCGGTGCGGGACGATGACCCATGACTACAAGCGCCATGGCACCACCACGCTCTTTGCCGCCCTCAATGTCGCGGAGGGCTCGCTCATCTCTACCTGCTTGCCCCGCCATCGGCACCAGGAATGGCTGCGGTTCTTACGGCTGATTGATCGGCAGATTCCTCAGGACAAGGCCCTGCATCTGATCGCCGACAACTATGCCACCCACAAACACCCCACGGTCCAACGGTGGTTGACACGGCACCCACGCATCCACATGCACTTCACCCCGACCAGTAGCTCGTGGCTCAATCTGGTGGAGCGTGTCTTTGGCGACCTCACGGCCAAGCAGCTTCGGCGCGGCGTGTTCCGGAGTGTCCCGGAACTCATTGCGGCGATTGACGCGTACATGGCCCAGCGCAATGCCCAGCCCACCCCCTTTATGTGGACCAAATCCGCGCAAGAAATCGTCGCAAAAGTGAATCGGGCCAAGACCGCCCTGGATAAGACAAGAACAGCATGAATCACTACACTAGA